>NZ_AP028155.1:1452500-2652500 GCF_033096445.1 Butyricimonas faecihominis | reverse complement strand
ATTTCTAAAAAGGAGCGGTTACGGATTGTAGAAGTATGGGGCGATTGGACTACTTTTTTGTTAGATAATTCTCGCTTTCGGGTGTTGCTTGGTCGATTTTTACAATATCATCAGCGTCAAGCGTGTGAATTGAATGAGTTATTGAAAACGGAGAATATGTCGTTGAACATAGACGGACAATCAATTAATAATCAGGATTATGGGGAATAGTGATTTTATCCCAGCATCGAATGTGTCGGAAAAATTTACAGGTGATGAATGTCTTTCCGATTCCTTAACCGAGAATCGTTTTTACCGACAAATAGTCGAGGATCTTAAAAAATGTAACGTGGATTTGGTTTCTGAAGATCCGTTGGAAACGATCTATAATTGTATTTGTCATCTCAATAATCTTTTCCGGGTACTTCGTCGTCCATGGAGTATCGAGTGTGGAAAAATACAAAAAGCTTGTGCCTATTATGTCGCTAACGCTAAACAGTCAAAGCAAGAGAATGAGGCTGTTATTGATGCGTCAAATGGCTTTATATCTTCGATCTGTTATTTCACGGAATGGTATGATTTTATCTGTCAGATGCAACAATTCCTTTGTCATCAGGAAAAAGAACTGAAGCGGGTGTTTAAGCAACAGAAGCAAAAAGTTGTCAGTAATGATAAACCTGCCATGGAAGCCACGACTTATTGTATGACCGTGGGGAATAGTGAAATCTACGGTGTGACGTACGAGCAACTCGAAGAACTTTACAAGACGGTCGGTTTATTCATCAAGCGAGAAAAAGCTCCTTTTGATTGCAATATTAAAGGGTATAACAGATATCCGATTAGTATTGATAAGAGTATAAATTTTGATGCACGTAAGGAAGTGTTTTTTGTTGAATATGGTCTTGACACGTTTGAATCCAGTTTGAATTGTATGTCGGCAGATCAATTGAAAAGGGTGGCGGATATTATTTATGAATTCTTGAAAATGTATGGAGAAAATGGAGATCGGAAGGTTTGTTGGGATGTTGCGGATTATTCTCCTGTTGTGTCTGGTCGGGAAATTTATTTTAGAGTGAATGAAGATTCCCGAGCTTCACATTTCATGACACCACCTTATGTTCGAAAGCGTATTGATAAGGTGGAAGATCGGGGAGTAGAGATCAGTTACGATATTGATGTGAACGAATTGGAATCTGTAAATTTGTCTTTTGAGGAATTCATATCGTTTTATCGACAATTGGGGAGTTTTTTGAATTAGTGAGTCTATAAAACGAGGCTGTCCAAAAAGTCATTTTTCAAACTCCCTCCCGGCTTCGCCGTACTCCCTCTATAAACAGAGGGAGAGTTGAAATGCTCCCTTTCTTCGGGAAGAGTCACCAGCTCCTCCTCTGTTTATAGAGGAGGTGGCACGAAGTGACGGAGGAGTTTTTTGAAATAAAATGACTTTTTGGACAGCCTCGTTAATGTTATTTGTAGTACCTTATTTCTTTTTCGGCATTTGTTTCATCCGTTGTTCCTGCATCCGTTGCATTTCTTCCAATTTCTGTTGGAATTTGGATTTCTTCACGGGTTTTGTTTTGGCGAGTTCTATTTGTTTCAACAATTTCTCGTCGTTTACGAATTTCCGGATAGCCCAAGTCTGAACAATCGTGATCAACGTGGCGATGAAGTAGTAGTAACTCAAACCGGATGAATAGCTGTTGAAGATGAACAGGAACATGATCGGCATGATGTACATCATCGTCTGCATTCCTTTCATCTGGTCATTCTGCGGTTGGTTCTTACTATTGTACCACATGTACAAGATGTTCGTGATCGTCATTAACAAACAGAACAGGCTGACATGGTTCCCGTAGAACGGAATGGTGAAGGGCAGCGTGGCGATGGAATCGTATGATGCCAAGTCGGTGGCCCACAGGAAACTCTTCTGGCGCAGTTCGATGGCTCCGGGGAAGAAGTAGAAGAGGGCAATCAAGATCGGCATCTGCAAAAGCATCGGTAAACATCCTCCCATGGGGTTCACTCCTGCCTTTTTGTACAATTTCATGACGGCTTGCTGGCGCTCCATGGCCTTGTCTGCAGGGATTTTCTTGTTGATCTCGTCAATTTGCGGTTTCAAAACTCGCATCTTGGCCTGTGACATATACGATTTGTAAGTCAGCGGGAAAAGAACAAGTTTAATGATCAGGGTCAACAGTAAAATGATAAGACCGTAGTTCAAGGTCACGTGCGATTCCAAGAAGTTGAAGATTGGAATTACGACGTAACGGTTAAACCAAGCGATCCATTTCCAACCCAAGTTAATCAACTGGGGAAGTTCAATATCTTTGCCGTATTCTCTTAGGACCGGATAGGAGTTCGGACCGAAAAAGAAACGCATATCGTATTTTTCAATGGCTTTCCCGGAGTAAGGTAATGAAATTTCAGCATCTGCCGTTTTCAAAAAGCCCGGGTTCGTGTTGTTGGCCGTGGAGACCAACACGTTCGGGAATGACTCTTTTGCGATAAGTACGGAGGAAAAGAATTGTTGTTTGTAAGCCACCCATTTCACGCTCGTAGGCAAGTCTACTTTCTCGTCTCCAGTCAGGGAAAGATGCTCTACATCATTGTTTGAGAAGTTATAGTATACCCCGGTATAACGGCTTTCAAAGTCTCTACTTTTTTCAAGTTGAGGCATATCCACTCCCCAGTATAGCGTGAGGAAGTTCGTGTTCGAGGCAATAACGTCATTCAGATTGTACGTGTTGATGTTGAAATCAACCATGTAAGAATCCGGGGCTAATTTGTACTCGAATTCGAGGTATTTATTTTCGTCCACGTAAGCCCGCATCGTAAGCACTTGTTCGGCCGCCTCGGCATTCAGTTCTTTTTGACTCGTGTTGGGAACGAAAATCAGATCTGCCGTGTTAATTTGCTTGTTCCGGGCGTAGAAGTTCAGGCCCATGGAACTCTTGTGGTCTTTCCACAGAATCAACGGGAGAGAGTCGTGTGTGCGATATCCTTTCAAGTCCACGTAGTCAATGCATCCCCCTTTGGTGTTGATGTGTAATTTGATTTTGTTGTTTTCTAGAGTGTATTGTTCTACCGGCAGTGAATCTTGTTTGAATATGGCCTCTGTTCCGGCTTGCTGTGCTTCTGTATTTTGTTGTTGTGCTGCAAAATCTGCCTGACGTTCTTTCTCCAATGCAGCGGCCCGTTGGGCTTCAACCCGTGCAATGGAGTCCCGGACATGCATGGCTTTCAGTTCCTCTTTGGAAGGACTCATGAAATAAGAGTAGCCGATTAGTATGAGCGCGATGACTACTAAACCGGTTATTGTATTTCTATCCATATTTTAATTTTAGGTTTTTAATTTTTAACTGTTATCTTTTAGTTTTTATCTTTTAACTTTTATGATAGACAGGCTTTCACAAACGCCACGAATAGAGGATGCGGGTTGGTTACCGTACTCTTGTATTCGGGGTGGAACTGTGTACCCACGAACCATTTATGGGTCGGGATTTCCACGATCTCAGTTAATCCCGTGTCCGGATTAACTCCTGTCGTGATCATTCCGGCCTGTTCGAATTGTTCGGTGTATTTGCCGTTGAATTCATAACGATGGCGGTGTCTTTCCTCAATATCTTTTGTCCCGTAGGCCTCGATAGCTTTAGATCCTTCTTTCAGCACGCATTTGTATGCTCCCAAACGCATGGTTCCCCCTTTGTCTGTAACTTCTTTCTGAGACTCCATCAAGTCGATAACCGGGTATTTGGTTTTCGGGGCCATTTCCGTGGAATCGGCTCCCTCCAAGTGAAGCACGTTACGAGCGTATTCGATAACGGCCATTTGCATACCCAAGCATATTCCTAGGAAAGGGATATTGTTGGTACGGGCGTATTCGATAGCAAGAAGTTTTCCTTCAATTCCTCGTTGTCCGAATCCGGGAGCCACGAGAATACCGTCAACATCTTTGAATATGTCACACACGTTTTCCACGTTGATGTCGTGAGCGCTGTGTACCCATTTAATATTTACTTTACAATCGTTAGCTGCCCCGGCGTGGATGAATGATTCCACGATAGATTTATAGGCATCGTGTAACTCCACGTATTTTCCGACGAGAGCGATGGTGACTTTGCGATTATAGTTTTTGAATTTGTACAGGAAACGTTCCCATGATTCCAAATCCGGCTCGTGTTTTAAAGGCAATCCAAGCTGGGAAAGAACGATTTCATCCAGTTTTTCTTCCCGCATTTTGATCGGTACCTTGTAAATAGTGTCAACGTCTATGGATTGGATAACGGCTTTCGGGTCAACATTACAGAAAAGAGCAACTTTTCTTCTCAGATCAGAGCCCAGTTCATGTTCGGTGCGCAACACGATGATGTCCGGCTGTACCCCGTTTTCGAGAAGGGCTTTAACCGAGTGCTGCGTGGGTTTGGTTTTCAACTCGCCTGAGGCACTCAGGTAGGGAACCAAAGTCAAATGGATGAACACGGATTTTTCGCCCAGCTCCCAGCGTAACTGGCGAACGGCCTCGATGAACGGTAAGGATTCGATGTCTCCTACCGTACCCCCGATTTCCGTGATTACCACGTCGTAATCCCCTTTTGCCCCGAGGAGTTTTATATTTCGTTTGATTTCATCCGTGATATGCGGGATGATTTGTACCGTTTTCCCGAGATAATCACCGCGACGTTCTTTCGTGATCACGTTTTGGTAGATACGTCCAGTCGTGATGTTGTTCGCTTGGGACGTCGGGATATTCGTGAACCTTTCGTAGTGTCCCAAGTCCAGATCGGTTTCTGCCCCGTCATTGGTCACGTAACATTCGCCGTGTTCATAAGGATTCAAGGTTCCGGGATCGACATTGATATACGGGTCCAATTTCTGGTTTGCAACTTTATAACCTCTTGATTGAAGCAGTTTTGCTAATGAGGAAGCAATAATTCCTTTTCCTAAAGAAGAAGCAACTCCACCCGTAACGAAAACATATTTTGTTGACACGATATAAATATTTTATAGTTATTTCTATATTATACATCCAACGGTTTGAAAATACTTGAACTTTTTGTTATTCAATGAATAACAATCAAATGGAACAAGTATGTTGAAACTTAACGACAAAAGTAAGAAAAAATATCATACAAACATAAAAAGAGGCACTTTTGAAATGCCTCTTTTTATGTTTGATGGTCTCAACTTAAATCATGCCATCGATGAGTCTCAGCTTTTCTTGCATTAATGCTAGTTTGTGGCGAGCGCTCTCGATCTTGTTGGAGAATTCTTTGACCAGACTCTCGGAATTGCTTGATTTGGAGAAGAATCCAATATTGTTTTCCCAAGCGTGAAGGTCTGTTTCCAGTTGCTTGATCTTGTTGACTAATTTTTCTCTTTCTTGAATGATCTTGCTGTCCTTGTCATCACTGTTGTCGAACGTGTTGATTTTGGACTTGAATCGTTCGATGTTTTTCTCGAATTCGTCGATGTCAAGCTGATCAAAATGATCGTTGATTAGTTTACGGAATTCGTTTTGAACGGTTTCTTTTTCTTTGATCGGAACAAATCCGATTTCTGCCCAGCGGGTTTGGAAGGCTTTCAATGCCTCGATGTCATCATCGTTATTACCGGTTAATTTGAAATTGCGTACTTCTTCGATCAGTTCTCGTTTCAGTTCAAGATTCTTTTCCTGATCGGAAGAGACATGTTTGAATTGAGCTGATTTTCGATCGAAGAAATGATCACAGGCAGACCGGAAACGGTTCCATATCTTGTTGGATACTTTTTTGGATACGGGGCCGATTGTTTTCCATTCTTTTTGGTACTCGATGATTTTCTTCGTGGTCGTACCCCAATCCGTGCTATCCTTTAACGCCTCGACTTTCTCGCAAAGTTCTATTTTCTTGGCTAGGTTTTTATTCTGCAAGGTCTGTATTTCTTGGAAGTATTGACGTTTCCTCTCGAAGAAAGCATCGCAAGCAGCCCGGTAACGTTTATACAGGCGATTGCGCTCCTTGATCGGAATTGTCCCGGCATGTTTCCATTCGGTTTGCAGGGCAAGAACGGTATCCGTGGCCACGTTCCATTCGGAGAGTTTTTCGAAGGAAACAGATGCGTAATTTTCCAGTTTCACGCAAATCTCTTCTTTGATTTTCAAGTTGTTGTCCTGTTCTTCCCGGAGGTTGTCAAAGAAACGGTGGTAAGCGCTGTTGATCTTGTCCGTCACTTCTTTGAATCGGTTCCAAGTTTCTTCTTGAACTTCTTTGGCAACTGGTCCGATCTCTTTCCATTGCGAATGGAGAGATTGCAGTTGTCGAAAGGCATTCCCGATGTTATTGTCTTCGAGTAAAGCGTTGGCTTGTTCAATCAAGGCATTCTTGGCATCTAGATTTTTTTTCAGATCAAGATCCCGCAACTCCTTGTTAATTTTAATATAATTGAAGAAGTTCTCCACGTGATGGTGATACGTTTCCAGCAAATCACTTGCTTGAGCTTGCGGAACCATACCCGTGTTTCTCCATCTGTCTTGCAAATTTCTGAAATCTTGGTATGTTTTGTTCAGTGATTCCTCGTGTTGAATCAGATCCTTTAATTCCTCGATAATCTGGAGCTTTTCCTTCAAGTTCTGTTCTTTCTCGCCTTCCAGCTTTTTGTAATATTCCGATTTTTTCTCCCGGTAGGTTCTGTACACGCTATAAAAGCGTTCTTTGGAATTGTCCTGATAGTCGAATGCCTCAGCCGGACTCCCGTCTTTGGTAAAATCGGCTAATGCTTTATCGTATTCTTTTTGATACTGGGCCTCGAAAACTTGGGGTAGGGAATCCAGCACCTTCAGGCGTTGCACGGGGAAATCGTCGATTAAAGACTTCATGTGAGAAATAATCTCGTCCGTGTTAAAACTGGAGAAATCCCATACCGGAACTTCCTTTTCGGGGGCTTTCTCTATCGGTGTAGGTTGACCCTGAACTGAAACCTCTTCTTGTGTTTCATCATTTAAAGTATCCGGAGAAATTGGCTCGTTGTTATTCAACTCTTCGGCTTGTTGTAAGTTTTCTTGCTCCATAACTGTTCGTATTTTTACGCATTCAACTCACGAAATTAATGATTAATTCTGATAATGCCAATTTATAATGAGTAAAAAAAGCGAGAGAAAGTTCTTTTTGGATTTCAATTGCAAAGCACGTATCTTTGACATTTATAATTGATGCTTATGTTTTCGTATATTCTGTATGGTTTTGTATGGTTGATTAGTTTCCTTCCGTTCCGAGTCCTTTATCTGGTGGCGGATTTGAACTATTTGTTACTTTACTACGTGATTCATTATCGGCGTAAGGTTGTGAGGACGAATTTATGTAATTCTTTCCCGGAGAAAAGCTTGCGGGAGATCAAGGCGATAGAACGGAAATATTACAAGCATTTGGCCGATTTATCTATCGAATTATATAAACTGTGGCATATGTCCGAGGGTTCGATCCGGAAACGTTGCGTGTTTAAAAACACGGAGTTACCCCAGTCGTATTTTGACGAGGGAAAGAGCGTGATCGGGGTGTTAGGGCATTATGGTAACTGGGAGTGGATGTCTTCATACAGTTTGTGGGAAACGGGGGCGGATTTTTTGGCCTTGTATAAACCGATTCGTGATAAAGTGACGGATCGCATGATGAAACAAATCCGTTCAAGATTCGGGGCGGTACTCGTGGCAAAGGATGACACGTTAAGGGTTATTGCTCGTTATCGTTCGGAAAATCGTTTGTTTTTGGCTGGTTTTATCGGTGACCAGACTCCTAACGGGCGTAATTTGAATTTCTGGACGCGCTTTTTAAATCAAGATACCCCGGTTTTACTCGGCACGGAGCGGATTGCCCGGAAGTATAATATTCCGGTGGTTTCGGTGCATATGCGTAAGGTGAAACGTGGGTATTACGAGGTCGAGTTCGTGGATGTGTGTGCCAACCCGTCCGAGTTACCCCAAGGGAAATTGACGGAAATGCATACTCGATTGTTGGAATCTTTTATACAAGAAGAGCCGGAGTTTTGGTTGTGGTCGCATAAAAGATGGAAACATAAGAAGAAGTTTTGAATTTAAAATTTAGAATGAAATCAAAAAGCGTTGGGCTTGTGTGGCTGGTATCTAAAATCATAAATCTAAAATTAGAATGGCGAAACGGGTAGCTGTTATTATATTGAATTGGAACGGGGAGAAGTTGTTACGGGAGTTTTTACCTTCGGTCGTGAAGAACACGAATACTGATTTGGGGCGTGTTGTCGTGGTGGATAACCATTCGACGGATGGTTCTTGGATATGTCTGGAACAAGAGTTTCCGGACGTGGAACGGGTGTTGTTCGAGGATAATTTCGGGTTCGCCGGGGGATATAATCGGGCAATCGAGATGATCGAGGCGGAATACGTGGTTCTTTTAAATAGTGACGTGGAGGTCGCCCCCGGTTGGTTGGAACCGTTGGTCGCCGTGTTGGACCGGGACGAGAGGGTGGCAGCCGTGCAACCGAAGATATTAGCATACCGGGATAAAAAGAAGTTCGAGTACGCCGGAGCAGCTGGGGGATACATTGATTATTTAGGATTCCCGTTTTGCCGCGGGCGTGTGATGGATACCACGGAACAGGATGATGGGCAGTATGATGATGAGGTCGATGTTTTTTGGGCAACGGGGGCCTCTCTATGTATTCGGCGGGACGTGTACCGTGCGGCAGGAGGGTTGGACGAGGCTTTTTTCGCGCACATGGAAGAGATTGATCTTTGCTGGCGATTGAAAAATGGAGGGTATACTTTAAAGGTGGTTCCTTCTTCTGTCGTCTACCATTTGGGGGGAGGCTCGTTGCCGATGAATCATCCGAGAAAGTTGTTTTTGAATTACCGGAATAATTTATTGATGTTGCATAAGAATCTGTGTGCTAAACAGCGTAAGAAAATCTTTTTTGCACGAGTTTTGCTGGACACGATGGCGGGAGGGCTTTTTCTGTTGAAAGGTCAATGGTCCAACACCCGTTCGGTAATCCGGGCATACAAGGCTTTCCGGGAGATGAGGAAAGCCTATCCGGTTCCTGAAAGTTCTATAAGTCTTTCGGGAATATATCCCCGGAGTATCGTGTTGGAATATTTCTTGCGGGGTAAAAAGAAGTTCTCGGATTTAAATTTTAAATGATGGTAAATAAACCTTTGACATAAAATGTTGTCATAGGGGTGTAGGCTTTAATGATATGATTAGAAAGCATGAACGAGATAAGTGATGAAGATATTGTAAGAATGTTTCATTCCGGAAATGGAGAGGAAAAAGCTTTTCGGTTACTTGTAGGAAAGTATAGCGAGAGGCTTTACTGGCATATCCGTAAAATCGTGATAGGGCATGAAGATAGCGATGATGTGTTGCAGAATACCTTTATCAAGATTTGGAAGGGGTTGAGGGAGTTTCGTTACGAGGCGAAATTGTTTACATGGATGTACCGGGTGGCGACGAATGAGGCGATTAATTTTTTGAGTGAAAAGCGTCGGAAGACTTATGGGAACTCGCAGGAGATTACTCCCATGCTGGAAAATCAGCTGGAAAGTGATAGTTTTTTTTGTGGGGATTCGATCCAGCGGGAATTGCAGAAAGCCGTGTTGAAATTGCCGGAGCGTCAACGTCTGGTATTTAATATGAAGTATTTTGATGACATGAAATATGAGGATATTGCCGAGGTACTGGATGTCGCCGTGGGAACGCTGAAGGCAACTTATCACAATGCGGTAAAGAAAATAGAGGAAAGTTTGAAGATTTCGGATACTTTACCCTCGTTCGAATAGTTATTGGATAATAGAAAATGGAAGGTTATGGATAATTTGGATGAGAAATATAAATCAAAGAACCCGTTCTCGGTGCCTGATCGTTATTTTGACACGTTGGGCGATCGGGTGATGGACCGGATAAAGGATGAGGAAGGGAAGACACGGGAAACGAGTTTGTTTCAGACGTTAAAACCTTATCTCGGTTTAGCGGGATTATTCGCTTTCGCAATGATCGTCGTACAGTTGCTGGTTCCTAATCTGGTGGATGAAAATCGGATACTGTTAAAGAATGGAGAGCAGGCGAACGTGACGGCACAAGCAGAGGATGAGAATATTTTCGATGCGGATTTTAATCCATCTCGTGAAGAGATCATCGAGTATCTGTCACAAGAGACTGATCCGATTGAGTTTTTATACGCGGAGCGTAGGTAGAATTGAATGTACAAGCAAAATATATGAAAAAGATAAGTTTGATTATATTGATGGTGGGGTTTGGTTTTTCTTTATTTGCCCAAAGCGGGAAATTGAGTGAAGACAAACGGAAAGAGTTCGAGGCTCAAAAAGTAGCCTTTTTTACTCAAGAGATGGATTTGACCCCGGAAGAGGCCACTAAGTTCTGGCCTTTATATAACGAGATGCAGCAGAAAATTCGTGTCGAGAATGATAAAATACGAGATTTAACCTGCCGGAAAGATAAAAAAGAGGTCCCGGAAGTGACGGAACAACAAGCTTTGAAGAATTTGGAGATCATGTTATCTGCCGAACAGGCTGTACGAGATATTAAGAAAGAATATATCGAGAAGTTGACCAAGGCTCTGTCCGCCAAGAAAGTGTGGATGATGATTCAGGCCGAGCAGAAATTCCATCATCAATTGTGGAAGAAGATGGGGAAATATCCTGCACCCGCGCAGAAATAGTTGATCGAGTGGGGAAATTCGTGGCTGGACGTGAAAAAAAAGAAAAAAATCACGTCAAAAGCTTGCAAGAACAATAAAAAGCACTACTTTTGTCAGCGCAATTGGAGAGATGGGTGAGTGGCTGAAACCAACAGTTTGCTAAACTGTCGTACGGGATACTGTACCGGGGGTTCGAATCCCCCTCTCTCCGCCACCAATTTTGAAGCTCATTTTCGGGGCGTAGCGCAGTCCGGTAGCGCATCTGCTTTGGGAGCAGAGGGTCGCAGGTTCGAATCCTGTCACCCCGACAGATAGACAGCCACGAGAGTGACTGTTTTTTTTATTTGAATAAATGCGTATCTTTGTCCCTATAAATTTAATACTTACACGAATGAAGATGTCTAAATAAACAAGTCGGTTGTAAAACCGGTAAAGTCTCCAAAGTCTACGTGATAGGAGCATCGGGTTTTATTAATTGTTTTATGTGCAGCATACAATTGTCTTGAAGTTGTAGTGAGCCGACTTTTAATTTAGGAATCATGTGTACCATCCAAAGTATTCATTTGTTATTCCGAACAGGTTACGTGAAAACAAGTTTTTAAAAGAACTTGTGAGAGATTCGTGTACATGTTTCCGCCCGAAATAAGTCAATCCGGTATTCATTTTTTTTATTTGAAGTTTTATGAGTGAGATTATAGTGAAACAGGTTATGTATAGCCATGCAGATAAGGAACTTTTGTTTCAGAATATCAGTTTTCGGGTTCCGGACGGAAGTAAGGTTGCATTGATCGGGAATAATGGTTCGGGGAAGTCAACGCTGTTGCGGATGCTTGCGGGTGATTTGCAACCCGTATCGGGAGAGATCATTGTCTCGGAGAAGCCTTATTATATCCCGCAGCACATGGGACAATTCGATTCGTGGACCGTGGCTGAGGCGTTGCAGGTGGAGCGGAAAATAGAAGCATTGCACGCGATACTTGGCGGGAGTGTTGATGTAGAGTCTTTCACGATTCTAGGAGATGACTGGGATATAGAGGAGCGGAGTCGTTCGGCGTTGGAGTATTGGGGATTACTGAACGTGAAACTTGGTCAAAAGATGTCTTCACTGAGTGGGGGAGAGAAAACGAAGGTTTTTCTGGCAGGGATTCAAGTGCATTCACCGGGGGTAATTTTGTTGGACGAACCGACGAATCATTTGGATAGAGGGAGTCGAGAGAAATTGTATGATTTGATTTGTCGGGGAAGTGCAACCCTGCTCGTGGTGAGTCATGACCGGGTATTGTTGAATTTGCTGTCGACGATGCTGGAGTTGGAACGTAAAGGGATAGTGCTTTATGGTGGAAATTATGATTTTTATAAAGAGCAGAAAGAGATACATTTGAATGCACTGCGTGAGCAGGTCGAGGAGAAACAGAAAGAGCTACGTCTGGCTAAAAAGATTGCCAAGGATGCGGCAGAACGACAGCAGAAACGGGAAGTTCGGGGAGAAAAGCAAAGTTTGAAGAAAGGAATTCCCCGGATTATGATGAATACGTTGAAGAATAAGGCGGAAAAGTGTACTTCCCATTTGAGAGATGTGCATGAGGGAAAAATAGATGCGATTTCCATGACTCTTTCGGAAAGCCGGGCGGCCTTGCCGGGTGTGGAACAAATGAAAGTAGATTTTAACCCGTCGCGATTACACGAGGGAAAAACCTTGGTTACAGCTCGTGGCGTTAATTTCAGCTATGACGTGGAATTATTGTGGGAACATGCGCTTTGTTTCGAGATCAAGAGCGGGGAACGTGTCGGTTTGGATGGAAAAAACGGTTCGGGAAAGACGACGTTATTAAAATTACTACTCGGACAATTGGAGCCGACAGAAGGCGTGTTGAGCCGGGGGGATTTTAAATATGTATATGTGGACCAAGAGTGTTCTTTGTTGCGGGACAATTTGACGGTCTATGAGCAGGCAGAAGGTTTTAACGAGCAGAATATCCCGGAGCATGAGTTGAAGATACGATTGAATCGTTTCTTGTTTCCCCGGGAGGTCTGGGATAAACCTTGTTGTAAATTGAGTGGAGGAGAGCGGATGCGTCTCGTGTTGTGTTGTCTGATGATCGGTAATAACACGCCTGACGTATTTGTGTTGGATGAACCTACGAATAATCTGGATATATTGAATATTGAAATTATAACTTCGACTATTAAGGATTACCGGGGAACAGTGATTGCCGTCTCGCATGATCGGAGTTTTATGGATGAAATTGGGGTGAGCAGGTATATAGAAGTATAAATGTTTTTTTATCATCTTATAAAAAATGATCTGTTGAAAATCCATCAAAGGCACTTTTGAACAAATTCATTTTGTTTAGCCTTCCAGTTTATGTAGAGAACCAAGTGTAATCTAACCGTGAAGTAATGGAGAAACTACCTCTCGTTCATTGCTTATTCAGAGCTTAACCGGAACTTATTTTATCTGGGCTGCATGAGCCACGAGTAAGCTCTGAATCAGTTTCGAAAAAGAGGTACCTTCTCTCTTAATTCTCGGTAGGATTACTATTACTTCTTTTATTTTAACGCACACACGAGGAGCCGGATAATGATTGGGTTTACATCTTGGTTTACACGGGGGGGGATTTTGCTTACATCATTGCTTACATGAGGGGGTAAAAACCATGAAAATGGCCTGAAATGAAAAAAGCACCTACAATCGTAAGTGCTTTAAAATGAGAGCGGAAAACGGGACTCAAACCCGCGACCCCCAGCTTGGAAGGCTGTGACTCTCTTCGGCAATGAAAAGCTGCGCTTTCCCTTGCTTCGACTGAGCCATCACCGCTTTACACTTACTTAAAATGCTTTTGTTTTTTTTCTATGGTTGACGTGTGGGTTGACAATTAGTATTGTGAGGCATTGATTAATAATGTTATCTAACTCTTTAATTACAAATGTTATATCTCAAGGGGCGTGTTTGGTGGAAAATTATCAACTTCCATATACAAGTCAGTTTTTTCAAATTTATCACCATGTATAAAAGAGGGTGATAAGCCTAAACCTATCACCCCTCACACCTAGCTAGCACACCATACTAATTACTCTTTGTATGTGATCGTTTTTGTGTAGCCATTTTCAATATCCTTTATTGTGGTAACATAGCCTTCATTATCGAAGGTATATTCATATTGATATAGAAGATCGTGCCATTCAGATTTAGCTGTTGAGATTAATTTCTTACTTCTATTACCGAAGTATCCACTTCTAAATAAAATGTCATTAAATTCTGCATCCTCTGTAAAGTTGATAGAGGTGATGTCAATATTACTCTTATTTTCGTATTCAGTATAAGTGAATGACATATCATTGCCTATTCTCAAAAGATTTTCGTTACTCCACGTAAGAATTTCGGAATCCCCTTCTTTCTCAGTTTTCACCAAATACTTGTCACTATACGAGAATTTAACAGGCTTTCCATTATAATCATCAGAACTTGCGACGATCATATCATTCTCTAAAGTGTATACGATTGTATTGTACAATTCATCATCTTCATAGTCTTTCATCGTGATCGTTTTATCCCCGTGTACGTATTCAAGTGTGTAACTATAAGCCTCATCGATATTGTAATATTTGTATTTAGTAATTCTTCCCTGAGAATCATACTCGAATGTTTCTTCAAGCTCTTTTATTCCTTCCGAACTTGATGTAACAATTTTACTAACCAACTTTACTTTGTCTGTTGGTTTGTCATCATCCTTTTCATCGTCATCATCAGAACACGCCACGAACACCGTAGCAAGTAACATCATCAATAAATAAATCTTTTTCATTTTAGATAATAATTAATCTTTACTTCCAACTACCAAAGAAGTAATTAATATAAACAAGAAAGCGTGGTAGTTGTCAGCTTATCTAGTAAGAGGTAACGACCAAGTAACCCAACTGAAAATAAACAGCAACCCCACGCTAAACCATGTATATAGTAGATATATATACGGCAAGCATGAGCGTTTGTATCTGCTTATCCTTTCAGTTCAAAAATTGGTCGTTTTCCTTACTAAGGATAAAGCTAAACGCTTCCATTAATTCAATATGTCTGCCCACCAGTTAAACTGGAAGACAACACAAAAGTAAACAAATTTCAGCATCTAACAAACGCTTTTAGGGTTGCTGTGTGGCAAATTTAGAGTAATCAATTGAATTAAAAGAATTAATTTCTAATGGTTTTACTCTATAAACCATTTATAAGTATTATCACCATGTAACGCCCTATCTATTCCTTCCGTTAATTGCGTGGAATTTAACGATCTATCTAGGAAGTTATCTATATAACTGCTCTTGTTAGCACCAGTAAGCATGTTATAGAATTTCCATAAATTGATCTCGTTCTCTCCATGTTCCTTTTTAAAGTTATCATCATGGTAATACGCCTTGGCAATAATGTTCACCTGTGAATCCGTCAATTCCATGTTGGGAAGTAACTTCTTCTCTTTTGCGGGCAAGCATTGATACAACCTGCTTTTCCCCAAGAACTGTGCGAATTGATGTTCCGTTAAGTAAGAACTAGTGAAGCTCTTCATCAACCGTAAATGCTTGTTGGCATCGTACTGTTGGAATAACTTCATAACCTCTCTAAACAGGTCATGTTGGCTCGTGGCTCTAAGGTCTGTTTTAAAACCGTCTGTAAATGTACACAGGTTACAACATACTTTGTTTTGGAAACCAATAGCGACACTAAACCTCTCTGCCACTTTCTTTGAATAAAGGTTCTCCCTGTTATACGCTCTCACGCCAGTGATACATAAATTTACCCTGTTACCGTCTATCGTTTCATAAATGGTAGGAATCTCAAAAGCGAATGCCATTCTCTCGTAATAGATTGTCTTGTCACTTTCTAACAATTGTGCCACTGGTTTATGTATGGCTTCTGGTATCCTTCCCTTTATAACGTGACTTACCATTATATCTGGTTCATCTATGCTTTCCCCTCTAAACAGTTCACTCGCTACCTTGTGTACCGTTTCAATAAACGAGGGATGAGATATTGTCATCTCGTTATCCTTGCTGAACACTGGGACGATGCAATCACTTTTTAAACGGATCATGTCAATGGGTTCAGTGTTAGCTTCAATGAAATGTTTTTTCCTTTTGTCCTTTCTAACAGGTTCATTCACTACTTCATAAGATGTGTATGTAGGTTCTTCCTTTCTTGTATTATTATTACCAAATAAAACTGGCAATAACCCTTCATTTTGACTTGGAATTAATGTTGTCGTGTTCATAATCTAATCTATTTAACGGTGGTGGAAATATTTGAAATTTCAGTTTATATATGCAATCCATTAATTTCCCACCAACCTTGGTTTCTAAAGTTCATTATCACTTTTACTTGTTTTATTTGTTCTCTAGCTTCAAGCCAATTAAAAAATTAAACTGGAAATATACTTTTACACCATGTATAATAGTGGTGGAAATTATCTTCCTTACAAGCTATATATACCAATACAGCCAAAAATTCACCAACTTTGATTTTTAAAGTTCATTATCACTTATCGTTATTCCTTTTCCTCTTTAACTTGGAGTAAACTAAGAAATTCAACGAGAAATAGGCTTCTATACGGTATATAATAGCGGTGAGAATTTCCTTTCTCTTTGGTCATATATACCTATCCAGTCAATTATTCACCAACTCCAATTTCTAAAGTTTACCGTTATCTGAATAACTGTAATAGTCTTCCTCGCAATACAAGATGTAATCCAGTAAATCTATATCTACATGTGAAAGTGCGATCTTTACCTGTTCAACCAGTTCATCATCCAGTTTAGCGGGTTCAAGATCACCAGAAGGTTGGTTTATACAAATGATCACTCCTTTACAATTAGAAAGTATAGCCAGTTGCAATATAAACCTTACATCCGTAATGTTGTAAGATAAGGCACCTTCACTTACGGTAGATACACCTAGTACTTTGTTACTGCCATTTAATAGAATAATTCTTGTAGAGATATGATGCTCTATTGTATCTTTAAACGGGGATACCAGTAACTCGTAAGCATCCCTAGCGGATTCAACCTTGTATTTTTTAGAAGGTTTCCTCCTGTACACCAGTTCTACCACTGGTAATTTCACTTGCTCGTTCATGATCTATTTACACTTTAATCACGTTGTCATTTTAATAATTCAAGCTCACGTTAGCTTGTTGGGTTTGGCAAGGGAAGAGAAACTTCGTGCCTCTATATTACCTGCTTGGAAAGCTTGAATGACTTCCCCCGCTTCAATATCGAAACCTCGTTTCCCTCCCCGTGCGCTCGCTGTCCCTGTATCTTTAACTACTCTTCCACTAGAGCGAACTTCTTAACGAGTAATTTTGCCCTTTGACCACGGTAAACGGCTGGTGTTTCAACCTGACCGCATAACACGATTTTCTTGTCTTTAAGCGTGGTGATAAGGGCGTCTAGCATCATGTTTCTGGCAAAAGAATAGATGAATTGTAACTTTTTACCGTACTTCTTTTCAACGATAGGATCGCATGGAATATCGTTAGGCGTGACATCTCCCGCTTGGCTAGTTCGCACGAGTTGAGTGTATTTAATCTCCCTCACCTCTTCCTCTCCCAAGGCGCATACAACTTGTAACTGCTGCGGGTTCTCCCCCTTGAAGTCAATGACGGTCATTTCATCGCCTACTTTCATTGGGGGTGGTATTACTGCCACCTGATTTTTAAAATGTTCTAGCAAGGCTGGATTGATCTCGATAGAACTGGAAGGTCTTGTTTCCTCCCTGTTTTGAATGTAAGTTTTTAAGTCCATAATTGAATTGATTTTTAATTAATTAAATTGGTTTTTATCTGGCTTGGGGTAGGGGTATCATGAGGTTACACTACTCTTGTATAGAACACACCTGTATATATTACCAACCTAAAATTAGAGGGGAGGGGGTGTTTTTTAGAGGATACTCTATTTTAACCAGTCTAATTCTCCTTGTATTTAGAAATATATTCTTAACTTTGTATATCAATCAAAGGAGAAGCATGGAGATACGGTTTGAAACAAAGGCAGAAAGCCAAGCTAGACGAGAAAAGGAAGCCAGTGAAAGAACCCCTAACGAGAGGTTCTTGTTCTTCTTGCGTTTAATGGTAGAGATTAACAAGTTTCAAACCAAGCGGGAAAAACATAGCAATAACTTTATTTTAGAACGAAAGGTATGAGTCTCGATTTCGATGAAGACGTGTGGATGTTCATATCCCTAGCGCAAAAGCATAACGTGAAGATGTTAATGGTTGGTGGGGGAGCTGTAAACTTTTACGGTTATCAACGCCATTCTGCCGATGTCGATTTTTGGATAGACACGACACCTTCAAATCTAGTGGCTTTACGAGATGCCTTGAATGAACTGGGTTACGAGTTTGATGATTTTCCAGAGGACGTGAAACGGGGACAACAGAACATATCTATCAAGATCAGCCCTGTCATCGACATCGAATTGATCACGTCTTTTAATCCTGGCAGAAGTTTCCCCGAATGTTACGAGCAAAGATACACGGCAACTAATACAGTAAACGGTCAAACTTTCTCTTACGAGGTGATAGCCTTTAATGATTTGATTAATAGCAAAATCAAGGCTGGACGTCCTAAAGATTTATACGACATAATAGAACTTAGGAAAATACAGGAAAACAAGAATTAGAGATATAACTCTACCTTCTCTTTTACCTCTTCTTGTGCAAACCTCTCCTTGTATATCTTTCTATTTATCAAGGAAGTTAGGAAGTATTGCAAGCTATGTACCTGTTCTGGTAGGTTGGGGCATAACTTGGATAGGTTATACTTTAGAGAATAGTAGTTTGCTTCTGTTTCATTTGAAATTGCAGCTTCTAAATCTGGTTCTGGGCGATTATACCTGTACTGGCACAATATTTCCATTAGCTTGTCATCGTACGGTGGTGGTACAACGTTCCTCTCTACACAATAATCGTGAATAATCTTGTACTTCTCTCTTGCGATCCCGTCTAAAAACGTGAAGCTATCCTTTACATGAGGTAAGTCCATGATTATATTGGTATCTGTTATAAAAAACACCTTGTTAATCTCTATGACCTTGCCCTCTTTTATCGCCATTTCCATGTATTTACTTACCGTTCCTCTATCCATGTTTAATAGTTGAGCGATCTTGTTTTTACTGTAAGAAGTGACATTAGTATTGTTAAGGCACAGGCATTTAAGCAACACCAAGAACGCCTTCAACTTGTTTGGAATCTCTTCCGTTAATAAACTGGCATCAAACCGTACCCAGTTCATCGTGGGAATGCTTATCGTGTAAGTTATACTTGTGCTGATCCTACCCGCCTCCTCGTTATACCCTTTAATGGAATACTTGTCTAGGAATTCCAATTCTTTAAACTTGTTCGTGTATTTGCTAATAGTGTCTTCATTTTTTAAGCCAGTAACGTTACAAAGTGTTTTTCTCAATACATGGGATTCACCCGTCCTGCAATTTGACTTGTAAAGTAGCCACATGAATACATAAGTTTCATCCAAGTTTAGTTTACCCGCTATATCTCTTGTTATGATACATTTTCTGCTTTTTTTCTGCTCGTTTGTCATTATAAATAAACCACTTAAACATCCATATATAGATAATCTATAGGTATTTAAAAGAGAGTATCTGGGTTAGTGGCATGGACTGGCAAGCCCGTGTCACCATTACTAGTTATTAGTATTACTAGTTAATAGTATATACCCTGTCAAACCCGCAACAGTGACACCCAGTGAAATCCCCAATTTTTAAATATTGATCTTTATGCATGGATAATCTCTCTATTTCTGGTCACGATCTCAGGTTACATGAAATACAATTATATCATGTAGATTTATAGATTAATCTTTATGAAGTGGCAACACTTGGATTCTAGTATCTTTATCTGGTATATAGTATATCTTTCTTACCTTGTCTACCTGTTTCTTGATCTTTTTCAGTCCTTTAGACCTTATCCAGAAACCAATGGATACCTTGTTATCTGGGATACCTGATTGCACGGCTAATCGTCTTAATTGCTCGTAAGTGTACATGATTTATAGAGGTTTAATTCGTTAAATGGTGTATCTAGCTTGGTGTCACTTTAAAACCAAAAATTACTCCTCACGGGTGGACTGCAAGGAGTAAAGATGATCTTCATTTGGAATGGTGGTCAATCATCTACTATTTATATGGTTGTTTAAAGTGGAATTTTTAACGTGACACAAAGATATTAAGTATCTAATATAACGACAAATAGATTACGGGGAGTCTTAAAAAATAGAGTGGAGATATAGCTATTGGAAAAGTTTAGGGGATAAGGGGAGCTAACAAGCAAGTTTTTTAATTGTAGATGTACTTGTACTTGTGATATTCTGGTTGGTGAGTTTTCTTCTGAATAGGTATATATAACTAAATCTACTATAATTTTCCACCAAATAAAAAAGGCAATAGAAATGAATCCATTGCCTTGATATTGTTTGTATATTTAGTATTGGATAACTATATACGGCAATATTCTAAATTTTATGGAAACAAAAAATTTTTCACTTAGATATTGATTATATTGGGACTGAAAATCTGTCTGCTATAGGCTTTTTCGTAAACCTTGTTAAATTGTAGTGAATTTCACCCATTTGGCGAAGTTTTTCTATTATTGCATCTTGTATGGCATTACTTAATGAATTTATCATAATATTAGTCATTGAATAAGCTCTTGTATAACTAGTCTTACTCGCTCAAATTCATATATAATAATTCCTATTACTATAAGCCAGATGATTACTTTTGCTACAATAGAAAGTGTTGGATATTTTTTTTTGAGTGTTTTTGCATCTGATAGAACCATTTCTTTATTGAGTTTATAAGGTGGCTTCTTTGAAAGCATCTCAATATTTATAAACTGGAATAAACTGCTAATTGCATAAATTGTCAAAATAAAAAAGTCCAATAAGAAATAGGTCATACAGAAACGTACAATAACGACTATTGCTATTTTTATAGTGAGACATCCGTCTATTTCATTAAATGACTTTGCTAAATGAATACTTGAAATATTTATCTGATACCCATATAATAATGACCCTATAAGAATTGATATAACAATTAAAGCAATAAAAATTGAATACGATGTCAAAGCATTAAATTGCCGAAGATAATTCCATGATTTCAATTTGTTAATTTTATCCTCATCCGTTTCAACATTAAAGTCTAATTCTTTAAACTTATCATAGACAATTACAATAAGAGCAAGAAAAAGACCTGTCATGATACTTAATGAACTTAATAAAAAGTCAATAATATCAGTACTTAATCCAGAATGATTTGTTAATACAAAAATGGAAGCTAATAAAATAGCAATCCATTGTAAAGTCGTAAAATATAATTTAGGTTTTGTGTTGGTACATGTAGCATTCTGATATTGCCATTTTTGCCCTTCTGAAATTAGATTGAGAATGTAAAATAACAAATTTGAAGTGTTCATAACAATATTATTCTATACTGTGTATATTTCATGACGAATTTGCCCTAAAAGCTCATCGCACATAGATTTAATATCTACCCTCTTCAAGGTGCCCAGCTCTGCATCTTGAAAACGATCTTCAATTTCAATGATTGGCTTTATTTTCAAATCATTCCCCAAAGAAAAAGAATAACTTTTATTCTCTTTTTTCAAAGTCCCATTCTTTCTAGAAAATTCAGATAACCGCTTTGTTACCAATCCTAATTTCATTGATGCCCCTCTCAGAGCATGTAACATATTATTAACCAGATCAAAATCTGTTTTATCTTCATTTGGAGGAGTAATTTTTATAGAGATACCATACTGTTTTTCGATAGGGTCTTCTCCTTCTTCATCAACGACACTTGTTGTCATATAATCAGTAAAGGTTAATGTATCAACAACACTACCATTTTTATATTCTTCAATCAAACTGCTAGGTACAAATCTTTCAAACTTCACAGCAGAACGATGCGTTTTCAATAATTCTATAAGCAAAAATTGTACAGCCGAACTTATCTTCAAACTTCCTTTCTTCTCAATTAACAATAATCCTATTTTTGAACCAAGCGGTAAATGAAGATACATATAAAATCTTTCAGTTACCATTTTATCTCGACCTAATTGCTCTCTTTGGGAAACATCTGTAGTTCGAGCAATAGTTTTGATTTTATCATATGGACCACCATTAACAAATCCTTCAATACAATTCTGTTCAGAATGATTTGATAAAATTGTATTTACATCTTCGCCTTCATTAACAAACAAAGACAAACCTAATTTCGTTTTATCAGATGTCCAAGCTGCATCTTCTGTAAGTTTATTAAGCAGTTTCCTGAACAGGTAGTTAGAATATTCTATATCAGTATTAATTGTAATTTCATCAGCTTCTGCTTTTTCTCTAATTATTTGACGAACGGTTTTACGCCCCAAAATAATCTTATATATTTCTAATTGACTTTCAGTTTGCGCCATAATCTTTCAATGTTTATTGGTAACAAAATTACAAAATTACCTAATACAACTATCACGGGATATAGTTAAGAAGATTTAACTTTTAAACAACACTTATTTGATAACAACAAGTTGGCCTTACAACTGACCGAAAATTCTTATTTTTAAGTTATTTTATGGCTGTTTTATAAAATTCACCAAAGTTTATGTAACAAAAAAAATAAACTTTGCTATTATGAAAACAATTGGTGAATTTAAATCATTATTCGATTTATTGCAAGCATTTCTAACGGAGGAAAGTTACATCAAGCATTTGAAATAGTAACGCTGGGCAAACGGTATTGTCATGGAAGAATAACTAATGACTAAACATTTGAGTTAGTGACTTTTCCTAAGAATTGGTATATAATAGTTAAAATGGAGAGAATTACTCACTAACTAAAATTCTGTTATGAGGAATATCTAAAATGCAATATTCGTTATCTTCCAAGCTGTCAACATAACAATAAATCAACACGTTATTACATATATAAATATTTGATATTCTGGTATATTTACTTGGTGCTATCCTATTCAATAAGTATCTTTGTACATGTAAATGATTGGCTTGATGTTCTTTCCTGAATTAGATACTCTTTTGTTTGTTAGAAAAATTTATTCCTATGAAATTACGTAAGAAAGGAAAAACCTCCAATTCAGAATGGTTTGGTGTAGAACATTATCGAATTTTCCATGAAATGGATTTATTCAGGTATGTAAACATGGAGAGATTAAAAATGTTATATCCTGATATTTTTGGAAATCCCAAACCGAAGCTCGTCAAGAAAAGACAGCACAACTAAATGCTTGAAGCCAGCACCCTAAATGTCCTTAAGGTGTTGGCTTTTTCTGTTTACTCGGAGTATATGATCTTTCGCCTAATGGTCTTGTAACAGCTAGTGCTTTTGCCGTCGATCTTTCTAGTCACGCTTTCAATCTCGAACCAGTTCGACAGGTCTGTCGCCACAGACTTCCTGTCTATTTCAAGAAAACCGTATATCTCGTTCAAGTCATTCTTTATTTCCGTTGCGGTTTTCACCGTTCCCGTGTCCGTGTACCCTTTTTGATACAGTAATTCCACGATCTTGTTGCCCTCGGAGGTTAAAGATAGTTTTGTTAGCTCTCTTTTGATGTTCGTGACGTTGTAATTCAACTCTTTAACCCTGCATTCCCCGATCTTGTAAAAAGCGGGTTTCACTAGCGGTTTTTGCCTTTCAATGATCGTTGCCCTGTCGTCCTCGAAAGAGAGAATCATGCTACCCGATCTTTTTAAATCGGCATACTCGTTAAACAAGTCCCGAAATGACTCCCTAGGTTTGGCAGGCATTCTCTTTTCCTTTTCCACCTCGCTAACGTGTGCCTCGTATTGATTTTTTAATATTAAACCTCTCTTGCGGTATTCTTCACGCACGGATTCTAAAGAAGTGTAATCGTGATTGGTTAGCTTGAAATTTCGGGTATCCATTTTTAACAGGTTGGGATCGTATTCCAGCGTGTTAGTTTCATCGTTCCACGTTATGTACTTCCCGTCAAAGCCTGTCTTCTTTAAACTCGCTATAACGGTTTTCCTGTGTTCCTCTTGCATTTGATTGATCGCCTCGACAAACGATTTGCTCTTTCCAGCTTGTCTTCCCGTTGCCGCTCTAAATTCTTCAAGACTGACGTTCGTCCTGTATTGATTCGTGTTATACAGGTGTGTGACCTCGGACTTGTAAACACTATCCCTCACACGTCCCGCCACCTGTATAAACGTTGTACTCATGTCAAGCAAGGTATGCCCCCTGTGAATATCCGTGATAATAAATGTCTTTCCTCTCTTGTCGTAAATATCGCATCCCTCGAAAGCGGTAGAGGTGTAAAAGTTAATCCTTTTAACGGGTGTTGTCGTGTCTTCAATCTCGTACCTTTCACCTAGTTTAGCTTGATTCTTGCCCCGACTTTCCGTTGAACAAACAATCCTAACCTCTTCGGGTTGCAAGCTCGCTTTTTTAATAACAGAGGATATAAACTCGACACTGTTCACGAATAAATGCAAGTTGTTGTCTCTCGGTTCAATTTCTATCAATCCAACGGTAGAGTTAATTAAATCGGTTGCGTGTATGGAGGTGATCCCCGTAATTTCGGGTTCTTCCCATTCAACCTTGACAACGGGTAATCCTGCAAGTTCATCAAGTAAAAATTCTCTATCGACAGGCGTGGCAGTCATGTAAGTAACCCTGTCGAATTGCAGGCTTTGCGCAACCAGCTTTCTAATAGCTGCCAATCTAAAGTTATAGCTATTTGTCAGCACGTGCAATTCATCAACGAGTAAATCCATGCCAGTGTACGGGTTCACCCCGTTTTGTTGAAGTAACCTTGTCACCCTCTCCACGCTGTTGTAAGTTGTCGCTATTTTTAACCTGTCTCCATGTTCATGTATGTATCTAGTAATTTCCTCGTCCCTTGTATCTCCTGTCACGCCTAGCAAGTGTTTAAACTGTCCTGTCTTGTTATAAACTAGGTTCTTGTAAGGCATGGCGATCAAGGTCGGGTAATCGTTGTTTATTGCAACGTGCGTTCCCCCGCACCCTGTCCTTCCCTTGTCAAGAATACACTTGTTGAAATCTTTATCGTTAAACCTGTCACTGAATACTAGCCGATCGCATAGATCGCTTAAATAATTTGTCCCTTTTGGTGCTGTTATACATTCTGTTTGCATTCCCATTTTAAAATAGGTGTTTATATATAGATAATCTCTGTTTCCCGCTAGACAGTTTTTTTAATTCTATATTCTTTATAAACAAGTGGTGAACTCGCAAGCGGGATTCCTGTCCGAAGTTGATCTTGAAAACGGGTTGATCTCGACAGGAATATTGATTTTATAAACTATATAAAGGAATAGTCATTTCAGAATCAGAAAACCTGTCCGAAGTTGGAAATTGATCTTGAAGTCAGTTTGTAATGGTGATCGAGTTCGTGGTGATAAGTGCCGATCTCTTTGTAAAATCTTGTTAGAGGGCGGTTGCTCGGGAAAAAAATCTACTTGATGATTAATTGGCTTGAAAGCGATAGTAAACGGGGTATTATTCATCATTCAAACTCTTACCAGTTTCTCCCAATTCTCTAGTACAAAGATACTTCAAAAGATAATCTAAACCTAACGTGTACCTCTCTTTTAAGATGTTTTATGTTAGCACGTTTCAAACAGGTTAAACGTCATGAAAACACGTTTTAAACAGGATAATCGTGCGTGAAACACGTTTTTGTCACGTTTATCGTGCAAATAACAGGCTAATGAGAGGATAATCGTGAATTATGATTGTAATTTAAAAAGGATTGAATACCTTTGCACTTGGAAGGACGTTTATGACGAAGTAGTCCCAGCTATGAAGTAAAGCGTGTGTTGGGGAATAGAACGTGTGGAGGGTCTATTTCTCACTTTTGGTCATCTGTCCACGATTTTATAGCCCATTGGCTAGGTGGTTAGTGATAACCATTATTAAGATGACATACAGCAGTTATATTGGAGAATTGGTAAAAGGTCGATAGTCATTAGACTCGGCTATATTTGATTAATTTAAAGATATAATTGACATGGAAACATATTCAGAGTTCCGAAAAGTCGTGGAAGAGCTGATAGCGACTCAAAACAAGTTAGCTCAGGTTGAAAAGGAGTTAGAAACCTTGAAATCCAAGCGTGAAAGTAAACGGAGGGCGAACCCCGATAGTGCTTTTAATAGTGTCCTGTCTAGTGCTAGGGGACGGTTAAGAGCGCAGGAGGGAACGCACGAAGAACTTGCACGTAAAATAATATTGAAAGCTCTAGTTAAGAACGGGATGCCCACAATCGAGTTCTTCGTGAAGTTTGATAAAGCTGTTAAGAGATTATTAGCTTTGAAAACTTTTAATGAAGAATGCAAGACATTCCGCTATTCTTTAACACCGAGATTCGTAGCTCAACACGTCGTGCTAGCAGGCGAAAAGCTAGTAAATGAAGTGTTCAAGAATGGACTAGAGAACACGTTTCATGAGAAATTGTATCGGATGAACTTCGCCATTTTCTCGGAAGATGAATTGACAAGGTATCAGAATGATCCTCTTTCAAAAGAAACTATTGATGAACTTGCAGAGGTTTCTTCTGCGGAATAGTCAATACAAATAAACAGCCTTTCCATTGCTGGGGTTCTTTGGAAAGGCTCATTTATTATAACCGTTTCCCCGAAATTGGAGAAACGGTATTATTGTTTATAGTAGGTTGCTCATTGCAGCCTCCATTTGCGTGTTCTCGAAACTATCGAGGTAGATTTGGGTTGTCTTTAAATCGGTATGTCCTAACATCTCGCTAATTAGAGAAATGTTGACACCCGAGTTCTTTAATATCGTGGCGAATGAATGCCTTGCGACGTATGTTGTCATGTCGGCTTCGATTTCGAGTTCAGAAGCGAGAACTTTCAATTCACGATTGACCTTTGCGAGTACCTTGTGCACCCTGTTCTTCTTCTGCACGGGTGTTTTGTGTACCTTGGCGTCGAAAATCGGGAACAAGTAACGAGCCTTTTTCTCGTGATACTTGTTGATGATCTCTCTCGCTTGGTCGCATAGTTTCAATTTTATCTCCCCGTGCGTTTTCTGTCGTGTGTACTTTAACTTCCCGTTACAGATATTATCCACCGAGAGGTTCGCTATATCTACAAACGATATTCCACCACACAAGTAAGAGAACGTGAAAACATCACGGGTTAAGGTTCTTAACTTCGTTGCGTTTATGGTTTCCGTGTAGATAATTTTCATCACCTCTTCTTTGGAAATGGCTCTTTTCTTGGTCTTCGTGTTAAACTTGCTGACCTTGTACTCGTCGAAAGGGTAAAACTTCTTGTTAGCGACACCTGCATCAATGGCTTTGTTATACGCACTTCGTAACGTTCTGAATTGTAAACTTATGGAGGTTTCTTTATTCCCTTTGTCCTTCTGCCATTGCTCGTACTTTTCTAGCCATTTTTTGTTAATGTTACTGAAATAGAAATCTAGCTTGTTCTTGGTAAACGCTTTCAAGGAGTTAAGTGAATCCGTGTATATACTAGTGTTACCCGCCTTTCCATTCTTTTTGAACTCTTCAATTAACTCGGAGTAGAATTCTTTCACCGTTTTAGGCTTAAGTTCCTGTTCCGTGCTTTCCACCAAAGAGGCTGCCGTGTATTCCTTTTGCTCGACCTTTAATTCAAGGATTTGCTTGTTGTACTCGGCTATCTTGTCCGCAATGATCTTGTTAATAAGTTCTTTATTCGGACACGTTTTCTTCGGGCAGTTCTTTGAAACGTCCCACAAGTTCGGGTGAATCGAGATACCGATGCTCACGAGTTTACGTTTACCATTTTTGTAAACACGAAGCATTAACGGGTGTTCCCCGTTTGAAAGTGTCTTGTACTTGTAGTAAACTACTGAAATAGAGGTTCCCATGTCAAATTTTTGGTTGACGCCTCGGTTGACAATTACTGTTGAAAACCCACTAAAACCGCTAAAAATAAAAAAGCACCTACAATCGTAAGTGCTTTAAAATGAGAGCGGAAAACGGGACTCAAACCCGCGACCCCCAGCTTGGAAGGCTAGTGCTCTATCGACTGAGCTATTTCCGCAATCTATTTATTTATAATCACTTACAACTTGGTAAATGTCTTTTTATTTCTGTGGTTTACCTGTTGGTTTACCTCAATGTAAAATCAGAAATGAAGTAATTTGTTTTGCAAATATTTAAATATCAATATATTATTGTTGATGTTTTCATTCCCAATTTTGATGAAAATCATGAATTTTTTTTATGATTTTACCTAGTTGGTAATAAAAATTTCTCATAAAATTCATAAGATAATGAGTAAAAATGATGTTCTACTGATTATCTCATCCTCTACACTTCAATAGTATTTATATCTTATATATTACAGATTGAAGTGTTGGTGGTTGGTATTTAGCTAGTGTTGCTCATAGGTCATTATTTTTAAAGTTATCAACTATCCTTTTATAGATGTGTGGTTGAATAGGAACTTAAATAAAATGCTTATGATTCACATTTAGTTTCTTCCATTAATCTCATTCCATATTATCTTCTTTCAATTGTTTTTGGAGTATTTTTAAGGGTATAGATGCAGCTATATAACATGAATCTATCTCTTGTATATATTCATATATAAGCATAACATCTCTTTCTAGGAACTCTTTTTGATCTTTATTTTTCAATCGAGAAATGAAGCTCCCATGCTCTAGTGATATAATATTTAAATAATATTCATTATATATAGAATCCTGTTCCCAATCAGCTAATGTTACTTGAATGTTTTTCATTTCTTCTGGGGTGTAGATTTGTAGAATTGTAATGCTATCTGTATCATTAACATTATCATGATCATGATTTATATAGGAAACTTCAATTGATCCCATGATGTTGTTATTATCATCAGGGATAAATATTATCTTTGTGAAGATGTGATTTACTTGATTCCATGTGAGTGATGCATTACTAAGCTTAGCAATTAGATTCTTTCTTTCCATTGGGGATAGGAGAGTATCTTCTTGCATTTTATCATATATATTGATATTAGATGTGATTCTGTGCTGTGCTTCTGTGTATATGTCCAAGTCTTTACTATTATATCCAGATATAATGGTATCTAGAGCTATATTGTAGTTATTAAATTGCGAACTTGTTTTGGTGTTACAAGCATTAAAGGAGATGATAAGGAAAAGGAATGTAATTATGATATTAGATTGTGTTTTCATCGTGGGACAGTTTTATTTGATTTTATATATGATTGATATGTTTTTGTCCTGTATATAGATATGAAATATAGATATTATAAAGTTAGTATAGGGATTAGAAAATTTAGTAATAAAGATTCAGTTTGTAAACTAATTGAATTGAGCTGTACAAACTTGTAGTGGCATCTGACCACCATCCTGTAGTTTCTTTATTAAATTCTCACTTATTTTCATAATATTAATTTTTAATTTTAAATTTTAATTACAAACTCTTAATCTTGAATTATTTACAAAAATAAAACTTTTTAACCTTGTTTCCTAGTAACCTTGTAAAATTTTAATTTACAAGATGTTGTGTTATTTTATCTAATTTCTTAATCTCTATGATATAGCTTTTATAGATTTATATATCTAAGAGAGGTATCTGCTTATTTTTCATAATTCATATTATTTCAATTGTTGTTATTTTATTATATTTGCTGTTATTAATTAAATCTTATATTATGAATTGTCCTAATCAAGAATGCCAGAGTGATATTTTCGATATTAATGAAACATATATAAATGGGAAAGATTATATTGTCATAACTTGTAGCAACTGTAATGCCCATATTGGAGTATTTCCAGATCCCCAACCTCTTCTTGACAAGATCAAAGAACTTGAAAGTAAGATTGAGGATTTAGAAAGTAGAATTAGTGATCTAGAGGGTTAGGATCTAATTCCTTTCTCTCTATTACATAACTTTTAGGTATCTCTATAAAATTCTTTGCCATAGAGTTTGGGATGCATATTCCATATATACTGGATGCCAAAACTATTACTTTATCATTTTCTGCTATTAAAAATCCTACTGTAGTAGTTGGGGTATTGATTTTGAAAATATTGAGTATTCGGATCTAAAGAGATTCCATCTCTATGTTGTACATAAGTTCCATCCCATGTTACTTGCATGAGAGGTGTTTGTTTTATTTCGTTATTCATACTCATGTTCATTTTAAATTGTTAGTTTTTCAGGAGGAAGTTCATAATGTATAAACCCATCTATATAATCCTCTTCTGATAGATTATGTTCTCTTATATATTCATCAAATTCTTCTTGAGAATAAAATACCATATATTCTTCTGTTGCTTTGAGCATTAAGGTTAAAGCATATCCACTTCCAATATTCATAATCATTCATTTTTATTATTTAGATTATTAGTTTCTTCTGGGAGAGGAATAATATTTTCTTCTTCTTTTATCTCTGGATCAGATAATACTGGGAAAATGACATCATTACCTTCATCATCTTTAATCCAAACAATAGGGCAAGGTATAAACATATTTATTCATTTTTATTATTTGAATTATTATTTTTCTTCTGGAAAAAGAGGTATATTCTCAAATAATGGATCTGGAACAGTTATGAATAATATTCCATCTTCATATTCTCCTTCTGATAGATTATTTACTTTTAAATATTCAAAGCTTTCTTTACGTGTTTTAAAACATTTGCATTCCCCAGTAATTTTATTTTCTATAGAATATAATATTCCTAAATGTTCATATTCATCATCATTCTCTTCCATAATTATTCATTTTTATTATTTAACATTGTAGCTCCTCCAATTGCTGTGGGAACTGTAGCATATCCATATTTACTAATTGCATTTATAAATTTACCACTATCTATTAACTGTAGAATTTCTGCCCCTGTTAGTGTGTTTAAATTACATTCATTATTCATTAATTAGTTTCTTTTGGAATAAATTTCTTTGTATCTAGGAATTCAATAATTTCATTATATTTATCATTATCTAATAATTTATAAAACTTGGAAGCTGTAATTATATATTCCTTAAGTTCTGATAGATTCTGAATATTAACTTTATCCAATTTGTTTTGGACTAGTCTTATTTCTTCTCTATTCTTATATTCAGAATAGTTTGTGTTATATCTTCCAAGATCTTTAAACATAAGGTATAATAAATTTAGATTATCCTTATTTACCTCACATAATAATTCATCTTTATTGAAAAAATCAAATATATTAGTGACTACATCAAAATTAGATTTGGCAGAATTATAAAATGTAACAAGTTTAAGTTCATTTAAATTATCATTTGGACTCATTGCTCATATTCATTAATGATTTAACACCTAAAAATCCGGGAATCACACTTGGAGCCAATTTAATTCCTTCAATCAATGTTTTATTATTTGAATCTACTCCTTTTATAAAATGTCTTTTATTTTCAATTATAAATTGTTTAGCTTCTTCATCAGTTAAATCTCTAGTTCCAATTTTATGTTTTACTCTAAATGCCCATAAATCTGAATGTAATTCATCTCCACTTGCAGCCCATTCATTAGAAGTATTTAAGAATTTACTTAATTTATTTCCTACATTAGTATTAGCATTTAGCTTTCCATAAGTTCCACTAGAGTTTAAAACATCTAATGACACTCCATAATTATTTTGTAATAAATGTGTTGCCTCATGGTTAGAAGTTCTTCTAATCTCCTTGGGTTTTCTTAAAATTCCAGAGTTATCTCTACGTTTTATAGCTATATCATTATATCCTTGAGAATCATCAAAATATCCTGTTATAGACTTATTTTTTAAATTTTCTTTTACAGAGCCTAAGTCGGATTCTCCTTTATATTGATAATGATTTCTTTTAGGACTGTTGTCATATAAAATAAACCTATTTATTTCTTCTCCATCCGAATCAAGCATATAACTATATTTATCTCTAACATTTAATCCAGAATTTTTAATTCTTTTTGCAATATTAGGATCAAGATCATATTTAACTAATTCTGGCATATATGGAGAATCTTTATATATTTTATATTTAGATAGATCAGAACTGCCATTCCACATTTGAATTACTTCGTCAATTCCTTTTTGGAAAGCTTTATCTTGTTGTTTTGTTATGATTTTTTCTCCTACTTTTGTTTTGGATGCTAGTTTATATAATTCATCTGGAAGTTTAGAAACTTTAGAAAGTTTTCCAGCACCATAAGGTAACATCTCCAACCCAGCTTGTACACCACCACTAACATAATCACCCTTAGCTGCACTAATCCCAGCATCACCCAAACCTAACACCATCCCTGCAGCTGGATTTAACATAGAAGTCCCAACTGCTGCATAATCTCTTAAATCCAATCCAACTTGTTTCAATTTATCTCCAAAATCTTGAATCTGTTTTAATGTATGATTAAGATTATTTGCTTCTCTAATATCTTTAGAAGGAGCTTGAGATAAATAAGTCCTATTATCTGGAAGCTCCTTTTCTTCTTTCTTCTTCAATCTAGGTTCTAGTTTACTATTTATTCTAGTATTATCTCTAGGCTGAGTTTTCTCTTTTAATCCTCTTGAGTAAGAATTTACTTTATCAAAATCTAAAGCCATTTCTTCATATTTATGTTTAAATTATTAGTTATTTTGTGGTGTAATTACAGCTCAAATAGTTCTTGCAACTTTAAAAATAATTGAGTATTAATTAATTTAATGGGAGGAACTAATTATGATCTGTAATTGCACCTTTTCAAAACCTGTCTTTGTACATGGTTATCGCCGCTTTAGATACGGTAAGTGGGAGGATGTGTCAGCATACTGCCGCAGATTACCTAGAAGGTAATAATATCTAAAGCCATTGCAGAGGGCTTTGTACTCTGCTATTTCTAAGTATTTATCTATCACAAATTTAATATATATTCTCATAATTTCCAATGTGTTATATATTATTTAGAATGAATATAAATAGTTGTTGAGACAACTTTTGTTGATTCTATATATAATTCATCAATTCTTGTCCTTATTTATTATATTTGCTGTTATTAATTTTAAATTTATTCATTATGAGCGATCGTCAAACTTACTTCACTCTTCGTGGTAAATCTAAAAAAGATTATGAGTTTTCTTGTTATTACCCTGAGGACATACTTCCAATTAAAGATTGTGTTTATATTCTAGTTATTGAAACTACATATCTCCATTTACCAGATACTGGAATGGATGTTGTCTTTTGTGGTGAAGTTGATAGTAGTGGTTTAAATTCCATTTCAAAAACTTATGTGTATGATGGTAAGACATATAATATTTTATATGTAGGTGTATTAGAAGAACCCTCACATGATGAGCGAATTAAAATTATAGATGACATCATTCAAGCTTTTCAAGATATTAAAAACTCTTTAGAATAATAATAGTACCATCTTCCATTGTGTATTTATCTGTGAGGTAGGGGCGTTTATATTCTGCTTTTACCTCCTTTTTCTTTTCTTCTGGAAGTTGATCTAACAGAGATTTAAATAACTCTAATTCTTCTTCTGTTGCCTCTAAATGTCCTCCTAATCTAGATGTAATGTATTCCTTATCATTTATTTTTCTAAATACAGAAAAATTAGGGTGTTCATAAGTAATAGCGTATATAGTCCCTTCTTCATTTTTAAATGCGGCTATGGGATATTCTGTACTTTGGTAACGCCAAGTAACTTGAATTTCTTTTGGTGTTTCTATTTTTGTGTACATAATTCATGTTCATTTTAAATATTTGTTATTAACCATATAATAGTTATAGGATTAAATCCGATTACTAATAACCATATTAAATATTTCCATTTTCTTATATAGCCATAGTATATAATTGAAGGAATTAGTAATATGATAGCCATTAGCAATATATAATCTGATATGTTAGATAATTGTTTCCAATATACTAGATTACATATTCCCCAATATTCTCTTAATGCGATTGCTATTAACATTGATGATATAACACTAAGATTTAATCCTGCAACTATTAATAATGGTAGTTTATTGGTAGTATTTATCTTCATTTGTATAATAATTCTTCATGTTATCTCTTAATAGAAATGATCCTTGTTTTGGATCAAATTTAATATCTTCACGTATTCTTAAAGTTTTTTCTCTTTCTGGGATACTATATTTACCTGTATATCTTGAAGGAAAATCATAAGTATCATATAATTTAATGGTATTAGTATTCTTATCCCATTTCATGCCAAACTTACCTAATATCTCTAATCCAGAAGCCCTATCTTGTATATAATTAGGATTTCTTTTAACTTCTTTGATTGACATATGTTCCTTAGCCTGTTGAGCTTTTCCTGAATCTAATAATTCCTTACCAAATTTGTACATATCATTCATTGTATCTTCTTCTGGTAATTCTGGATATTTTTCTTTGTATGTTTGATAGTTTCTTACTATTCTTCCCATGTTAAGAGTGTCAGCCAATGCTTGAACTCTTCTAGCTACTGGTTGAGGAACCCCAACATATTCTGAATTAGACCCATTTTCTTTATCCCAATTAATTTTAGATTTAGTATCAGGAACTAATGTTTTATTTCTACCTAAGTTTAAATAGTGTTTCCAATATGCTTCTTCTACTGGAGTTGCCATATCATTTTCAGGTCTTAGAGGTATAGTAGAGCCTAACCAACTATAAATTGGAAAAGTTGAATATCTTAATGTGGAGAAAAGATTAAACCCATCTGCTGGATTTATAAAATTATAGGCTCTTTCTGCCTGTGTCTGTTTAATAGGTTCATCCTTTTTCACTATTCCACCTTTACTAAATTTTCTTACTTTATTCAAATAAGCATTTACTTTCTCAAAATCTATCATCATTCTACAGTACTAATAAATTCACCTTCATCCTTAGTATTATATAATATCTCTCTAACTAATAACTTCCCAGCCTCAATTGCAGCATCATCAGTGCCTTCTTTAAATAACTCTTCTAACCTCTCAGTTACCTTTGGTCTGAATATAATCTCATTCTTCTCAATCTCAGCCGCTTGTTTAGTGGAACCTCCTTTTTCCATTAGGACAGGGATTCCTTTGTTAGTGACTACTCCTTCAACATTGATGTTGTGTTTTCTGGCGTGTAATGCTCCGATTGGTAGGAGGTTTACATCGTTTTCTTTGTCTTTTAGATATTTTCTGTAATGAGTGATGAATTTGGCTCCTTTCTATAGCCTCACTATTTAGAGGGACAAATCTAGTTCATTCTATATATAATTCATCAATTATTGTCCTACTCCTTATTTCTCACAATCTGGATAATAAATAGGATCATGGCAATAATATCAATCATCATCCATGCTCCTTTGTCATGTAAATAAACAGGAATAATAGGATTAAATAGTATAGCAACAATCCCAAACATGATGCTCCATATATTTATCCCGTTACTTGAATTTTGGAATGCTGCAATAACAGCACCAATGGTTATGGCTATTCTCACTAGGGTATAAAATCCCCCTGTGATTGGTAGGAGAGCTATTCCTAATATGATGCAACAAGCTATGTAAAGAGGTTTCATATTAGTAGTAATTGAAGTATCAGATTTCTATTTAAGGGTTAAGAACATTTTTCCTTGCGTGTTACCAACTTCCATTTTGGCTGAAGAAATGCGACCTGTTTTATTTTTCTGTATTGTTAATTGTATTTCAAATTTTATATATTGTGAAAACAGGTTTCCATTTACTTGTGCAAATTGAATTGGAATTGTGGGTAAATAATTATGAGATAATAGTGTACCTTTATATTGCTGCTCGCTTTCATAATAATAATCGTATGATTTGAATTGAGCTTTATCTAGGATGAAACTTTCTTCAACAATATTTTTTGAGTTATAAAAATTGATTTTGATTTGATCATCGAATTTAGTTATGCCGACTTTAGTTCCTAGCAATTTTCTTTTTATAGATTGTTGATCTAAAGAATAGGCTTTACTACTTGAAAATGAGACATCTGTTATTGTCAGTTTTTTTTCTTTACTACAAGCTGAAAATAGTAATCCAAGTATCAATAAGATTGGTATTATTTTGTATTTTTTCATACGGTGATTTATTTATTATTAGTAATTAGATAATAGTATCTTGGTGAATGGTTGAAATTTAATCGAATATCATAACTAGAATGCCTATAATAAAAGCCCAGATTATAGCTTTAATGATATAATGGGTAATCATTCCTGTTTTAAATTCTTCCCTGTCCATGATAAATTTTTAATTGCTATTACGATAGAATGTTAGGGTATAAATATAATATCCTCACCTTCTCTTGTTTTAAAATTGGGTTTACATTGGTTATATTCACATTGGTACATTAAATTCTGTATTTTCTGAAATAGAGCTACATCATAAAAAAGTCCACCAAATTCTTTTGTTGCGGTCAGTAGAATTTTCAATGTATCTATCTCAAGCTTGGTCATGCCATCTTGTTTTAACTCAGCCATTATTTGTGTTGCTTTTTGACGCATATATTGAGGTATATCAGAGAATCTACTGAGTGGTTTAGAAGTATTATAATTCACTAACTTGTTTAATCCTTTACAAAGTGTAGCTGTGTCTTTAGATGAAAATTTTACTAGCATATTTATTATATTTTGAGTGATCATTATTAAAGTAATTTGTTTATCCCCGTAGATTCAATGATAATATTAAATAATTGCATTTCTTGGGGAGCTTCTTTACCGTCTGCCTTTATCATCTCTATAAGCATTTTAACAAGAGCGAGTTTTTTATTATCAGACATGGTTTTTATAAGAACTAGAGAAAGTAAGATGTTCTGTTCTTTCCCTTGTTCAAATTCTTCTTGAGTGATTCCGATTGTGTTTTGTATTTGATTAAAATATAAAACTTCTCTTAAGTCGACATCGTTATCAACATTCATCATTCCAATTAAAATAGATGTAATAGCAATGCGTTCAATTTTATTAAATTCCATGGTTACTAGTGTATTTTTCCTCAATTCCCAGAAGGTATTATATAAAAAGAAAAGCGTGGGAACTGTTAGAATTATCGCAACTGAGGGTCTGGACTCCCTACACACGGATAAAACGACACCCCACGCTAAACCATTATATGCAAGTCGTATATATGGCAAGCATGAACGTTTGTATCGCTTATCCTCGTGTGTTGAAATTGTCCAGATTTCAGTTACAGGATAAAACTAAACGCCTTCTATATTTAAATTCCATCACCAGATCGCTCTAGTGACACAACAAAGATATAGAATAAATGGCATTTAACAAACGTCCACGAAGGGGTGTCGATTGCAAAAATATTAAAATTTAACATGATAATCTTCCGATCAATGATTTTCACCTCTCTGGCTGCCTATTCAATATAAACAACCAAAGAGGTGAAAATCCTTACCCTCTCTTGGATAGTAACAGGATTATAAAAAAGATAAAAACAGCACAAGATTCCACTATTGCTGATTTTGGATAGATGGTGAACAAGGCAATGGTGTAACCCATGAAAGTGATCAAGATCATCACCATGTACCGTTTTAAATTCCTTTCAAATTTCTTATCTCTCATCTATCTTGAGTATAATTATTCCTCCTAGTAACCTTCCTCTGAATAGCTGGAATAACCATCTTCCCCCACGATAATATGATCCAGACAATTCATGTTTAACAGCTTGCAGGCCTTCATCATGTTCTTGGTTATTTTTATATCCTCTGGACTGAAAGCCAAACTCTGGCTTGGGTGGTTATGGAATATAATTAGATTGACCGCATTGGTCTTTACCATCAATTGCAAGGTGGTTCTTGGGTCTATGATAGTATGCTCTTGATTCCCGACACTGAGCCTTGCGACACCTAACACCTTGCAGCTTGTATTTAATAGCATCACCCATGCTTCCTCATGGTGATATAAACAACCTTCAAAAAAGGGTTTGATGAGTTTATATGCCTCCATCGCCATCGTGACCCTTGGTCTATCCTTGGGTTTAACCTCTGGCTTGTATTTAATCTCCACCTCTGATAATAGTGTTAGATCATCACAATCTTCTCCCGCTTTAGTTTCATTGATGAGTGGTGATGATAGATTCTTTTCATTCATGATTATAAATTTAATTGATAAGACACTGGTTTTAAATAGAGAAGTGGATGAAAAATGAATGAAGTATCACCATGAATCATCCTCTTTCCATCTTGTTTTTATTTAAAGCCATGTTGGGGGATGTAAGAGGGGAATGCTCTTGTCATTCAACTGGAACTTGTAATAATTTTGATAGAACGGTGCTTGCCTGTAAAATCTTCCAGTATCTAACCAGATCATGATATTTTCAAACAAGCTCTTCATGATTCTGGCTAGATGGAGTAAAATATAAACCTTGATAAATTCTAGGGTAGGGGGGAATGAATTCAATCTCCCTCTCCATTTAACCCGTTATGATTATATTATTATTTTCAATATAGAGGTCTAGCTGGAGATATTAAAAAACAGGACTATTTTTTCGCTGGAAATAACAGTGATCCCAACTTGGATGATAGTGATTTTCCAAGCCGGGGAAATGGAGCTTGAGGACAAAAGAGTGTCTATTCTAATATCATTCATCAACTTTTGTCCCTTCCTCCATGATGGATTTCTCCCTTATAACGGTCATGGCATCCACTGTTTTCCCGTCTTGATTAAAATATCCATACCGGGTGATAAACCATTTATCTAAATCTGTAGCCTTGGCCCTTGCTGATTCTTGCAGCCCTAACTCTACATGATAAATATGGTTTAAGATCTCCCTCCAACTGCTGACTTCCAGTTTAACCGGTAAGGCATAACGTTTCTTGATGTAATCTACCACTCTTCTGGCATCTGGAATGTTTGCCAGTTTACCCAGCTCCCTCTTTATGTTAGAAGTTTTATATTTCATCTTCTTCACTTTATCCACACCCAGTTTTTCATAAGCCTCTTTCACTAGAGGGTATTCTTTCGCCAGAACTTGATGTCTTTCTTCTTCCAAGTTGAACAGTCTAGAGAAGTGATAAGCTAGAGAGTTTTCACCTTCCCTTTTTTCCATTAACTGGACATACTCTTCAAAGTAATCCTTGAAACATTTTCTGGTGGAGGTTCCTGCCAGTAATTTCAATGAAGGAGTTCTCTCGTGTGGAACATGGTCTATCTCGGAAACGATATAATTCTGGCTGCTGAAGGTTTGTTTCAAGTTTAAATCCTTTCCAAGTAGCTCACACCTTTTTTTGTAGTTATATAAATCCAGCATGTACTTGTTGGTATCCACTTCCAGCTTGGATTCTTTGTTTATAAAGATGCAAGTGTCATTCAATCCTTTTTTCACGAGATCTATCTCCCACAATCTATCTTTCTCTTCCAGTTTATTGATCCTTTCAATTCCAGCCCTAGTATTTTCCAGCTCTTTATCAATAAAAGCCTTGTACTCTTCCCATGATAATTCTAGTTTTTTGGGGAAAGGGCAAATGTAAGTCACCCTGTTCTTGTACTTGCTATCCCTGATCCTTCCACATATCTGTTTCATGGAGGTGGATATATCTATAATCCTACCTTCAGAGTTACCATCACTCACCACTATGGTGTAACCATTCATGTCTAGAATATCACTACCTTCAAAAACGGTGGAGGTGTAGAAGTTGAATTTTTTGGAAGGGGAGCTGGTGGTGGATATTTCTACTCCTTCACCCAGTTTTTTCTTGTTCATGTTATTATTGGAACACACCACTCTAAACAACCCCGGTGGTAACTGGGATTTTTTTATAATAGAGGAAATGAACGCCACGCTATTAACAAAGAAATGAAGGTTTATATCCCCTTGCATGGCACACCCTCTACTGTAAGCTATATAAAAAAGAACCTGTTCCAGCAAGCTGTTGGTTCTAACCACCGTGACCTTGACCGGCTCCAGTGTCTTCCAGCTAATTTCTTGCACTGGCAGGAATTTCAATTCATCCATGATAAACATTTCATCCACGGGTGTGGCAGTCATGAAGGTAACAGATTTAAACTTGGTAGCTTCATCCAGTAAATTCCTCACCGCTTTATCTCTAAACAGGTTATCAAGAAACAACCTGTGATATTCATCCACCAGTAAAAAGTAATCTTCATAAGCATTCCCACCTTTGGCAGCTATGATCTTTATAACCTTGGGTAATGAATCGTATGTAACCATTATTTTCTTCACTTCATGCTCGTCAATGTAATTCTTGATCTGGTATTCTTCCACCCCTTCCATCACACCCAGTATGTTATCCCTTCTCTCTTTTCTATTTAAATTAGGCTCTATCTTGTTTTTTATCAAATCCTTGGTAGGAACCGCTATAATGGTGTTCCTCTTGTCATTCAGAACCATTTCAGTACCCCCGCATCCAGTTTTTCCTTTATGTAACAAGCAATTAACTGGAAATTCTTCTAGATACTGGTTCAAGTATTCTTTCCCTTCCGGGATGGTTATTGTTTTTAAATATTTTATATTCATCATTATTTATATTTAATTGATAATGTTAATGTATTCTTTACCTGTTATTTATAAATTGTACTTGGAATAATAATGTCCTTGTCTAGTAATGATTATATCATGGAGTGGCAATGTTGAATAATCCTGTTGCCAACCTCAAGGATAAGTTTCATGAACCTCCCTCTTCTCTTGATCATCATCTCCCACAAGCTCAAAAAATCCGGAAGGGGAAATGAATCAAGAAAGTATCTATCTCTAGTATGTAAATGAATATCTGTCCATCAACCAATAAATTAACTAAACATCAATTAATAAAGAGATAGAAGGAAACAATCTATATCATGTGAATCAACCACCTCTTGATCGTTAAACCTCCATCATCCTTAACCATCTAAAACTTGGATGGGATCAAGACAAGCACCTGAAATGAAATATATCTAATCAAGATATTATATACTGTTTCTCCATCCAGTGAATATTGAATAGAAATCTATTTAATAACCATACCTTCATTATATTCTCTAGATCATCATTCTCTTCATTTCCTTTCAAAACTCTTTATATACGGGGTATAAATAATTAATTCCTGTACCATCCCGGATTTTTAGAGTGATATAAAATTGCTTGTTATAATAAAGGTATATTTAAAAATTTCAACCGGAATCGAGGTGGAAATGATTATTTATATAGAGATAATAAACAGGTATTCTTTTTAAATAGAATATTTCTTTTTCACTTTTTTGCTTGATGTCCATTTTATTGGTGTTTTCTTTATTGATGCTAGATTGTTCATTTATCATGTTATATTATTTTTAGATTGACTGATTTCTAGATTGATTGATGTATGTTATCTTTTTATCCAGTTTATATCATTGTTTTGATTGATAATATCCCGTTTAACAGGGGGAGGATTTATATATGATGTGTTTCTCCCCTCCAATTTTAAATATTGATTTCCAGGGGGTGTTATTTAAACATGGATAATTTACATGGCTTTTCCAATAGAGTGCCATGGATTGAATATTCAAGGTGTGAGAAAGTGATTATTTCACCTTTCCTTGTTTTTATCTCCAGGGAGAAATGAAGTCGAGCTTGATTCAATTTCATGATATAAAGATAAGAAAATCCGGCACGGGAAACTATGAAAATATCATCATGTTTGAATATTAATCTATTGATATATATATGTTTATATTCTGTTTCTCATTTTTTGCATGGATAAAGTATAGCCATAAAACAAGCCTTGGGCTGTTTTTACATGCTGGTTAAAAACTATTGATGACAGGGGATGAAGGACAATAATTGTTTATTTATATATGATAGATCCAGTTTTGTCCTTTTATATAGAATCTCTTCATGAAGCGATGAATTGTCTACCAACCTCAAGCAATATCCCGGTGTTAGTTTCTTTAAATTCTGGCCGGGGGTTATTCCCGGAAAGGGAGTATCTAGCATTCAATAGTAAATATCCTTTCTCTCCTTGCTTGTTCACTGTTCTCCTTTTAGAGGTTTCAAAGAAGCGGGAAATATCAGTGGCTTTAGCCTCCCTTTCCAGTTGGGCAATCTTGTATATATTATTCAATTCCTGTTTTATATATGATTCAGTGTATAACCTGTTTTCATGAAAGGTGTTCAAAACAAGATCAATGACAGGAAGCCGGGTTATCCCTCTATTGAACCTCTCCTTGATGATCTCTCTGGATAAGGTTTGTCGATCAAACCTCACCTCTTCAATAAATTCCCTAGTTAGGAGCTGGCAGGCCTCTAGTAACAGGGGATCTTCTTTTTTTAGAGAGTTGAAAATCATCTTTTGCTGCTGGTTTACAAGTGGTTCATTCAATTTGAAGTAATAGAATTCTTCCATGAATTTCATGTTCTTCATGAATTTGTTATATGTCCTTTTACCCAATCTCATCTCTTTATTCCCGTGATATTCTTCTGCAAAAGTGAGATTGAAGTAATCATTGCATTGCAGGTACGCTTCCCTCAATGTTTCCGGGGTCTGGTATATCCCCACCACCTCTTCATGATTTAACCTGTTATGAATCCTGTAACGGTTCAACTCCCCGTTTGGCATTATATATTCATGGATGGGAAGATGCTCTAGAAATTCTTGCAATGGACTTTGGAAAGAGTGGGGGAGTAACTCTTTATATCCCTTCACCAGCTTGTACGCATTATATTCTTCCATTATTTTTTGCAGGATTAATTCTTTAGATTCCGGTACAGCTTCTGGAGTGGTCAAGGCCAAGTGAGTGGTGGAAGCCACACCATTTCTGAACCTCCCTATAATTTGCCAAGTATCATCAAGGGGGGAGATCACAGAATTTCTGGCAACGCTATAATCGGAGAATATGATCACTTCTGGCTTGTAATCCAGTTCTATATCTAAGGCAGAGAAAAACCTGCTTGTAAGGAAATTATATTTATTGAAATTCCCTATCTGGTGATGGAATTGATGGTAACCATTCCTGTAGAGTTTATTCTTGTTATGCTCATCACCACTACAATAGATATTACTCTCCTCTTTAATCTCCAGCTTCTCCACCAGTTGCAAGCTGGTATCAATTGAATTTAAAAAGATGAAGTATTGTCTTGAAGTGTTTCTGGATAATATATCCTTCAATGTCTGGATGGTGTTGTTGGTGCTGATCACTGTTATATCTTTTTTGTATCTCTTCTCCAGTTTAATATCACAGGTGTATAGCCCCTCCTGTTTAAACAGCTCAACATCTTCCTTGGAGAAAGGGGAGGCAGATATTAGCGATCTCTCCTTGCACTTGAAGAAGTCTTCCAGTATGGCGGTGATAGCCACCCTAAAACGGGCATCATTGATTATCTTGTGAGATTCATCAAACAGCATGAAGTAAGAATGTAAATCTTCTCCAGTGGCATTGAAGGCTTCTCTTAACTTGTGAAATGATTCCGGGGTGGTCATGAATTTTTTATATCCAACCGTTGTCTTCAAGTAGTCTTTAATCTCTTTTACCTTAACCCCGTTTTTGACAGGGAAAAATTTCCCTTGCATGGATATTTCTTTCCCCTCGATAACTGGCAGGTTGGGTTCAATGATGATGGAGTTTCTGGGGGAATTAATTTCACAGGTGGTAGCCCCGCAGTTGGGTCTTGCCTTGTTAATGATGCAATTGACTGGTATGGCGGTGATATAACCTTCCTTGTTAAATTGTAATTTAGCTTTCATGTGAATTAGATATTTGACAGGAGAGGGGATTCCCCCCCTCCTAGAGGTTAAACATTTACTTGCTCAAAAGTTGGGAAAGTAGGTATTTAGTTTCACCTTCTTCTTTTAGATTGAAGGTCAACACCCCGAACTGGCTTTTATAGGATAAGTAGACATTCTGCTTGTTCCCGTAGTAAATTGTGAAATCACATTTCTTGCTCCCCAAAGACTTGAGGTACATTATTTCCCAGTCTTCTTCCATCCCGTCAAAGTCGCTGTTATTGAAGTCAACTTCATCATCAAGAACCCCCTCTTGAATGTACCTCAATAAACTCAAGAAGCTTTCACTGTTAGCCTTTAATGGCAACTTTATTGTTTCTGCTTCTCCAATCCCTATCCAAAATAGGCTATTCTCCCCGGCATCCTTGGCTGTAGTTATTCTCAGCACTGGTTTGTATGCGCAATGTCTTTTCAATTGCTCGTATTTTTTGGAGTAATTAATATTGTAAAAAGGTTTGATCTCAATTTTGGTCATCCTAGCAATAGCCTCTTTGATTCTATCCATACCAGTTACAGGTGCAGGAGACTGCTCTGCTGTTGTTTCTTCAACCTGCTCTTGAGCTACTTCCTCTTTTTTATCTGGATTTTCCATAACCTCTTCTTTAGTTTCAACTTTAGCCACTTGTTCTGCACGCTCTACTATTTGTTCTGCACCAATCTCTTCTTGAATCTTTTCGTTCATAATTTTTATATTAAAAAAATTTAACTTAAAACCCCATTCCGAATAATTGGCCATTTCATCCTTTCTGGGGGTGACGAGTTTCGGGGGTGAAGTTTCCAAACTCTCCATTTTTTCTTTTACCTTGGAGTGTCCCACCTTGTGAGACTGGAATCCTCTCAACCTTACATTCATCATTTTGTTCAATAGCTAAAGAACACCGTAACCAACTTTATGATGTTGATTACAATGCAAAGGTATGGCAATGGATTTTGGCAGGAAAAAATGTAATTCCAGAAGATAAGGGTGAATTTTCTATGTGATAAGAACCAGAGAGTTAAGGGTGTTTCATGGCATAAATTTTTACCAGTACTTGGGATTCCATATCTCCATTAATGTCTTCCCTTCTTCTTCATTAGATTCTGGTTGAATAGAGGCTTTCTCAAAAAATTCTTGTTTCTTGCTTTTATATGCCCCTCTTTCTTTCTCTCTCTCTAGATTGTACTTGATGTTAGTGCGAATGTTGTTGACCCAAGTGGAGAGAATCTTGCTCCTTTTCTTCTCTTCTTTTTTAATATTAAATTCATCATCATCCGGGACTATGGTAAGGAATCCCAGAACCTCCAAAAATTTGGTGATGAAGGTGCAGATTTTATCAGTTGTTTTCATTTCTGGGTCATGGTAGGGTGTTTCATCCTGCAAGAAGTGGTACAACTGGGTTACAATCCTGTGGAAGTCATGATCTGGTTTCGCTCCCACTCTATTTTTATATTCCTTCAATTCAAACTCCACCTCTTTAATATCATCTTCTTTTAAATACTGGCAAAGGTATTCTGTGAGATGGGTGAGAAACCAGTTATTCATGTTGTTCAATGTCAGGGAATGTTTTCCATAAGAAAGTGTTATATTTTTATATGGATCAGACCATGCCCCTTCCATTCTATATTTTGGAGAGTCTTTGTACTCTTGTTGATCGGAAGAGAAGTTTTTATGATTATCATGCAGGAATTTATATAGTGCCAGCATATCTGGTCTCACAAATTCATAGAAAATCCTGTAATTGTAGTCCCAGCATTCTGAATAATCTGGTTCAATGATAGATTCACTGTAAACGTAAAACATTATCCACAGGATGATCTTCTGTTTCTCATCCTTGATTAAATTGGATTCATCATCAAAAAATTCCTGTATCTTTTTAGCCAGTGATTCTGGGTAGACAATAGTGATTGGATGGTTCTCTTCAATGAAAAATTTCTTTGGATTGAAACGTGAATGATGCATTCCTTTTTCATCAACGGTGGTTTCTGTGGCTTGATTGTTATATAGTTTCTTGTTGCACCAGTCCAGCATACCATTTATTTCAAAGAGAGTGAATGAAAAATGTTCTTGCATTACTGGGAGTATCTCTTTTAAATCCCCACCGTTAAATTGATAGCCTAGATATTGCTCATCTTTTTGATCCACGCTTTCCATGATGCTTTTTGTTTTCAAAGATAGGGACAGAATTTGATTAATTATATAAGAAAAGAGAAAAAAAAGTCCTGAATCCAAGCTGGAAACAGGACTTTGTGACTATAAAAGGTTTTGCATTGCTGCATCAATCTGGGTGTTCTCAAAGCTATCCAAATAAATTTGAGTTGTTTTTAAATCTGTATGCCCCAACGCCTCGCTAATCAAGGCTACATTAACTCCAGATTTCTTTAAAACACTTGCAAATGAATGTCTCGCAACATAGGTTGTCACTTTTGATTCAATTCCAAGTTCAGAGGCTAGTTCTTTCAGTTCTTTATTAATTTGTGCCAACACTTTATGCCTCCTGTTCTGCTTTTGTAGTTCAGTTTTATGAATATTAGCATTCAAGATGGGGAAGAGATAAATCGCATTCTTTTGGTGTGAGGAATATCTTTTTATAATCTCCCTAGCTTGATCACACAATTGGAGGTTTATATCTCCATGTGTTTTCTGGCGGGTATATAAAAGCCTTCCTCTCTGGATATTTTTCATCGTTAGATTAGATATATCAACAAAAGGAATCCCACCGCATAAGTAGGAGAATGTGAATATATCTTTTGCAAGTTTCCGCAAAGGGGTATCCTTATTAGATTCTGTTGTGATAATTTGTTTCACATCATCCTTGGATATGGCTCTCTTCCTTGTTTTTGTTTTAAATTTTCCGATCTTGAAATCATCAAAAGGATAATCATTTTTACTTGCAGCCTTCTCCTCAATAGCTTTATTATATGCACTCCTGAGAGTTCTGAATTGCAAGCTGATTGTTGTCTCTTTATTACCTTTATTCCTTTGCCATTTTTCATAAGCCTGTAACCAATTTTTATCAATATCACTGAAATAGAAATTAAGCTCACTTTGAGTGAAAGCTTTTAAAGAGTTGAATGATGTTTTGTAAATAAGTCGATTGCCAACTTTATTGTTTTCTTCAAACTCCTTGATCAGTTGTTGATAAAACTCCTTCACAGTTTTTAGTTGAAACTTCTTTTGCTTGTTTTCTACCAATGATGCCGCAGTATATTGTTTTTGTGTTGCAGCTAGTTCTAAAATCTGTTGCTGGTATTCTGTTTCTTTCGCTAAAATGAGCTTGTTAATTAAATCTCTATCTGGACAATTGGGTTTTGGTTTGTTCTTTTGAAAGTCCCAGTGTTGGGGATGTACTGCTATTCCTAAACTATGATATTTCCTTTTACCATCTTTGGTAATTCTAAGCATTAATGGATGTTTGTTGTCTTTTAATGTTTTCTGTTTATAACAGATGATGCTAACTATTGCATTCATAGGCATTTAGTTTGCATTTCTGGTTTACATCTTGGTTTACATGAGGGGGTAAAAACCATGAAAATGGCCTGAAATGAAAAAAGCACCTACAATCGTAAGTGCTTTAAAATGAGAGCGGAAAACGGGACTCAAACCCGCGACCCCCAGCTTGGAAGGCTAGTGCTCTATCGACTGAGCTATTTCCGCGAATAAGTGGGGAGAGCAGGATTCGAACCTACGAAGACGATGTCAGCTGAGTTACAGTCAGCCCCAGTTGGCCACTTTGGTATCTCCCCTTTGTTCAAAGAACAGTTGCTTGTTTTAAGCGGGTACAAAGATAGGTAGTTTTGCGGAATTACCAAATATTACGTGGAAAAATCTTGAAAAAAATGTATTTCGTGGATAAAAGAATACGAGGAGCTTTCGGTACCGAAAACTCCTCGTTACATCTTATCGTCACTATGAGACCTATTTACGAGGACGATAAGTAATGTCAATGGTTCTTTCTTCCTCGAAACCTTTGTACTTGATGTGTAACTGTACGGAATCTCTTACCTCGTTAAATAATTCTTTTAGCGGGAAACTGACATAACCGTAAAGACTTTTGTTTTCCGGATCTCCGTATGCATTATGTCTGAATTCTAACAGGGTTTTCCCGTCCGCTGTTAATTCTTCATGCTTTGTCAGGTTGACCATGTGTTCTTTAGCGCCTCCGGCATAAAAGAATCGGAAGGTGATAAAGTCGTTGGCAATCCAGTATTCCGGTAATTCAATCGGATCCATACCCAAGCTGTCACTAATGGCTTCGGTATAGGGTACAATAGGTTTGGTAAGAAGCTTTTGCAGGTCGTTTACTCGCACGTAATGATCTACACTACTTCCCGGATTTGCATCTTGCAAGATGGTAAAATCCGCGTACACACGCATATTATTTTCTAAGTAACGTACCGGTACATTTGAAACGGATGGGTACAATACAGGACCTTTGTCCAGTATAATTCTGTAATCCTGATCACTTGTTTTTTCAATCGTACCGACTTCTAACCAGAATTTGTCCAAGCTATACCCGTCATCATTACAAGATGTGAAGGCGAATGTTGCCGAGAGCAAAAGAATAATTAGTGTCACTACTTTTTGATACTTCATTTTAAATCCCTTTTTATTACTCGTTGTTTTTTAGTTTTCATTACTTAGATGGATAATTGCGTGAATGGTTGCGTCTAATAATGTTAAAATCAATGGAAAAAGGCTATCATACATCGTATGATAGCCTTGATCCCTTGTTTTTGCCGGGATTTATGAATTTAGAAAAGAGTTTTTTTCAGGGAGAACAGGAATTCCAATCCCCCGTCTTTTCTATTTTTTGCCGAAATGTCTCCTTTATGGAAAAGAACGGCGTTCTTCACGATGGAGAGTCCTAGGCCGGAACCACCGTTTTGCCTGCTGCGTCCTTCGCATACACGATAGAAACGTTCGAAAATCCGGTTCAAGTGATTTTCTTCTATTCCTTGCCCCGTGTCATAGTAGGAGAAATAATAAAATTCCTTGTCTTCCATGTAGTTGTTTACCCCGATCGAAATATGATCTCCGGCATAATTGATGGAATTTTCAATGAGATTCCGGAATATAGCATAAACCAGCGTTTTATTTCCCTCGATAACCGTCTGGGGATTTATCTCGTTCTTCACGTTGATCCCGTGTGCTACGATCGGGGAATGCAGGTCATTAATGACCTCCTGCAAGGTGTTGTGAACATTCACTTGTTCCTTGTCAAAAAGTTCGGATGCCTCTTCCGTCTTGGTGATCAAGGCAATATCCCGGATTAAGTCGGATAGGCGAACGATTTGTGAATGCGTACGTTCCAAAAAGAAATGTTGCTTGTCCGGGGTAATATGGGGTTGTTCCAAAAGGGTCTCGATATAACCGCGAATACTGCTTACCGGAGTTCTTAGCTCGTGGGCGATATTATTCGTCATCTCCTGTTTTAGGAGCCTGTTTTTCTCGTTATCAGAGATGTTGTTTAGGGTGATTTCGAAACTGTTATCCGTGAAAATCAATAGTTTTACGGCAAAATGTTTGCCAGCCTTGCTGATCTTGTTCTGGTACACGGGGATATTGGTGGTATTTGGGTTTACCGGGGTGTTCTTTTGCAAGAATTCGTTTAGTTCTTTGAAATCCGGTTGTTCCAGAAGTTTTTCGACTTTGAATGTCGGTTCGTCTAGGATAATGTTCAAGTACTGGATAAAATGCGTGTTGGCATATATCTTTTCCCGGTTAGCGGAGAAGATGGCAATTCCCTCGTCGGAGTAGTGGAAGTGACGGAGAAGTTTCTCCTGTTCCACGTTGATCTGCTTGTTGCTCTCTTCTAAAAGTTGATAGTTATGAATGATCTTTTCACCGATCTCTCCCAGTTCCGTATTCGGGAAATGAATATTGTTGTAATTAATGTTGTGATTGTCGGCCGAAACGATAAAATCTTTCAGTCCGGAAATTGCTTTCCCGAAACGATCGGAGATATAAATCAGCGAGATCAGCGTGATAAAGAATAGTAGCGTGATAAAATACAGGAATATGTTGTCCGTCTTTAAAAAGTTCTGGATCTCGATGTCGTAAGGGAGAGCCACCCGGATAAAATAATTCATGTAGTCTTTGGCAAAATAATAGTACTCGACCCCGGTACTTTTAGAAAGCCGGATGGCGGTTCCTGTTTTTTGGATTAATGCCGTTTGGATTTCCGGACGCTGCAAGTGGTTTTCGATCTCTTGTTCCTTGTCGAGACTATTGTCATAAAGAACTTTACCATCATGATCCACTATTGTTAATCGTAAGTTGGAGGGCATAAGTACGAGTACATTCTTTAAAGAATCCATTTGCCCGTTGTTTATCAGATGATGTTGTTGAACGTAACGGGCGATGATGTCGGAATAATCGTCCAGCGTGGTACGCAAGGTCTCCGTTTTATAGGCTTTTTCCCGGTTCTGTTGGAAAAAGGTAATGACAACCGTGAAGACGGCGAATACAATGAAGAAGTAAATGAACAACTTCTGTTTATAGGATAATTTCATTGGAAATAGTTTTTGTATTAACGTTTAAAGTTCCACGCAATAGCCGTACCCGGAACGATTTGCGATATGTTTTCCCTGTTCGCCCAGTTTTTTTCTCAGTCGGGTGATGTGTACGTCGACGGTGCGTTCAAGCACGTAGCTGTCGTCACTCCATACCTTATTGAGAATGTCTTCGCGGGAGAATATTTTTCCGGGAGATTGTGCCAGCATGTTTAATATTTCAAATTCCTTTTTGGTAATCGGGATGAGCCGATCGTGGATGGAGACACATTTTGTACTTAAATCGATGTGCATCTCACCTATATCGATCACCTGTTTTTTATTGGCAGCATTCAACGAACCTGCTCTTTTCAAGACGGCTTTCACTCTTGCCGAAACTTCCTTGATCGAGAAAGGTTTGGATATATAGTCGTCGCCCCCGATATTGAAACCGGTGAGCATGTCATTTTCCGTGTCTTTGGCCGTCAGAAAGATGATCGGGGTTGAGTTGTGAAGATCTTTCCGAAGTTTCTCCGCCATCTTGAACCCTGACATTCCTCCCATCATCACGTCCAGCAGGATTAGATCATATTCCTCGGTCAGCATCTTTAGAGCCTCTTCCGCGGAGGGTGCGGTGTCAACTAGGTAACCTTCGCTCTCCAAGTTGAATTTTAAAATTTCTCTCAGGTCCTCTTCATCGTCAACCACTAATATCCGTTGTTTATCCATTGCTCTAAAATTTAGTTGTTATGAATATGTTTCGCGTTTTTCCCTTCCATCAGATAAATGGCCGCTTCAGCAATGTTTGTGGCGTTGTCCCCGATTCGTTCAATGTTGTATGACATTCCACTAAGGGAAAGGGCATCCAGCATATCTTGATCTTTGATCGTTTTGCCGACAAAGTGAAGAGGTATCCCGTGAATGATTTCTTTGTGGTTGTTGTCCACGAGGTCATCCGTCCGGATAATCTCTTTTGCCAAATTCTCGTCTTCACACGTAAAGGCAAAGATAGCATTTTGTGTCATTTTTTTTACCGTTTCCAATTGTAATAAAATGGTCGGGTGGAAAGATGCGTAAAGAGAACCCTGTAATTCAACTTCCCGGAGGAAGTCGGCAATATTGAGCAAGAGGTCACCGATACGTTCCAAGTAGGCCGTCATATCATGATAGGACATGATCTTTCGGCAATCACTGGCTCTGGGGCAGTAAAGTACGATGGAGTTGATGACTTCATCCCTGATTTTTACTTCCAGACCGTCAATGATAACTTCATTATGTTCGATCTTCGTGTATAATTCACCGTCTTTGTTGTCGTGGGTTGCGGTGATAACGAGTTCCATCTGTTGTAGTACGATGGTGGATAAGACTTCAAAGTCTTCTTTAATCTTTTCTAGGTATTTTTCTCTTATGGTAGTCATGTGGTGTAAGCTAAAAGTTATAAGCTAAAAGTTAATAAGGAATGTGTTTATAGAGGGAGTTCGATCTAAACTCATAAATCAAAAATTGTTTTATCCGAATTGTCCCGTCAAGTACTCTTCCGTGCGTTTGTCACTTGGGTTTGTGAACATTTTCTGGGTTTCGTCATATTCGATTAAATGACCGAGGTACATGAACATCGAGTAATCCGATATACGAGCTGCCTGTGACATATTATGTGTGACAATCAAGATTGTGAATTCGTTTTTCAGATCCAGCAACAACTCTTCGATTCGATTGGTGGCAATCGGGTCCAAGGCTGAGGTCGGCTCATCCATTAGCAAAACTTTCGGTTTTAGTGAAAGAGCCCGGGCAATGCATAACCGTTGCTGCTGACCACCGGAAAGGAAGGTCCCTTTCTTGAATAGGGAGTCTTTCACTTCGTCCCATAATCCCACGTTTTTAAGGCTTTCCTCTACTAACTGGTCTTTTTCCTGCTTGGGAAGAGAAATCCCGTTCAATTTATACCCGGCGATCACGTTGTCATAAATGCTCATCGTGGGGAACGGGTTCGGGCGTTGGAATACCATTCCCGCCATGCGTCGTACTTCCATGGGGTTTGTCTTTAATATATTTTTTCCGTTCAGGAGAATCTCTCCCGTGGTCTTGATGTCCGGGTACAATTCGTGCATCCGGTTGATCGCCCGTAACAAGGTACTCTTTCCACATCCGGAGGGGCCCATGATAGCCGTGATTTTCTTTTCTGCAATATCCGCGCTAACTTCTTCTACCGCGTTTTTTCCCGGGGTGTACGAAATGGAAACTTTTTTAAGTTGTAATATAGGATTTGTGATAACCATGATTAATTTTAGATTTTAGATTTTAAATTTTAGATTGAAAGCCTGTTTGTAATGCAATTTAAAATTTAAAATTTACAATTATTGAACTCTCCATTTTTTTGCAATTTGTTTTGCTATAATATTGAGGGTCAGAATTAACATTAACAGGAAGAGGGAGGAACTCCAGATCATGTCGATCAGGTTCGGGTCATTGTAAAACTCCCAGATCAACAAGGGAACCGCGCTCGTGGGTTTCAACACGTCCCAGTTGATAGCGGTGCTACCCAAGGCTGTTAACATCAGGGGTGCGGTTTCGCCCATAACCCGGGAGATAGCCAGCAAGATACCCGTGAACAATCCCCCGAAGGCTGCGGGTAACAATACTTTTAGAATGACACTGGTGTAGGAGGCTCCTAATGCAAGTCCGGCCTCTTTCAAACTTCCCGGGAGCATCTTTAACGTCTCTTCCGTGGAACGCACGATTAACGGGAGCATCATGATACTAAGGGCGACACTTCCCGCGAGGGCGGAATAACTACCTAGGGGTTTCACGACCCATGCATAAGCGATAATACCGATTACGATGGAAGGGCTACCTTGAATCAGATCTGTCAAGAAACGAGTGATGTTCGAAAATTTGGTCTTCGGGTGTTCCGAGAGATGAATGCCGACCATGATTCCGATAGGGATAGCAATAATTGCGGCTAGGACAACCATGAGTAACGTACCGGTAATCCCGTTTGCAATTCCGCCCGGAATAATGTCTCCCGTACCTCTGGCCAGCATGGCGTCCAAGGTACTTGGAGCGCTCTCCGTGAAAAAGTTCCAATTAATCTGTTTGTAGCCTTTTTTGATTAATTCCCAGATGATGGCGAATAACGGGATTACCGTCAGAGAGGCCAGAAAACAGGTCGTGTAGAAAAAGACCTTGTTTTTTATCGTTCTATATCTTAAACTACTCATTGTTGCAATCAATTAAGTTTCTTGATGATGAGTTTTGCCACTAGATTGATGATTGCCGTGATCAGGAATAATAGTAACCCGATGGCAATCAAGGAGCTTAATTTTAACCCGTCTGCCTCTCCGAACTGGTTTGCGATGATACTGGCCATCGTGTTACCCGTGTCTGCCAGTGAGGTGGGCAAGTTATTCGTGTTGCCGATAAGCATGGTTACTGCCATGGTTTCTCCAAGAGCCCGTCCCAGAGCTAGGATATAGCTGGCAAATACTCCGGAACCGGCAGAGGGAAAAGTGACTGTTCTGATCACCTCGTAGCGGGTGGCTCCCAAACTATATGCAGCCTCTTTCAGTTCGTTGGGAACCATGGATATGAACTCGCCACTGAGGGAGGATGCATAGGGGATGATCATGATTGCCAGAATAATGGATGAGGTCAATACTCCGAATCCTTGTGAATTGACTCCCATCTCGATGATAATCGGGCGGAAGGTATAAAATCCCCATAATCCGTACACGATCGAGGGAATTCCCGCGAGTAAATCTATAATGGAACTGATGAACGTGGCAATCTTTTTACCTCGAAAGAATTCACCCGTGAAAAGTGCCACGGGCAGAGAAAATGGGATACAGAATATAAGTGCCAGAAAAGAGGTTAGGAGGGTTCCCACGATAAAGGAAAGGGCTCCATAAGTTTCTCTGTCCGGATGGGGATCCCATTCTGTTGACCCGATAAACTGGAAGAATCCGTAATGGCTGAGAGCCGGGATCGAGCCGCTGACCAGTGAATAAATCATGCCGGCACTAATCAGTAGAATCAGGATACAACAAATAGAGAGTAGCCGTTTAAAAATAAGATCACGCATAGTTAGTTACAAGTTACAGGTTACAAGTTACAGGTTGGCAAGATTCAACTTGCAACCTGTAAACTTGTAACTTTATTAATTCAGGACTTTTTTGCCCTCGAAACTTATAGAGTTTAATAGTGTTTTGGCGTTAGCCACGGCTGATTGGGGAAGGGGAGAGTAATGAACTTTTGTAGTCAATGCTTGTGCTTCCGGGCTTAACATCCAATCGAGTAATTTCACGGTTGCCTGTGCTTGTGCTAGGCTTCTGTTTGCATAGGCTTGTTCCTTGTAAAGGATAATCCATGTGAAACAACTGATGGGGTAAGCGTCCGGTGCGGAAGAGTTCGTGATCATGGTACGGGTATCTGCCGGCATTTCGCCTTTTGCTGCTGCGGAAATACTTTCTGTATTCGGCATGATGAAGTTGCCGGAAGCGTTTTTCATTTGGGCCATCGGAATATTCAAGGAGAAAGCGTACTCTGATCCCACGTATCCGATCGCTCCGGGGGTTTGGCTGATTGTTCCGGCTACACCGGGATTACCTTTAGCTGCCAAGCCTGCCGGCCATTTCAATGATTTACCTGTACCCACGTTTTCTTTCCAATCATTGCTTACTTTCGTCAAGTAATCACTGAAAACGAAGGTGGTACCGCTACCATCTGAACGGTATACCGGGGTTAATTCTTTGTCCGGAAGAGTTACTCCGGGATTTAATTCCTGAATTTTAGCATCATTCCATTTGGTGATTTTGCCCAGATAGATGTCGGCAACCACCTCTCCGGAAAGTTTTAATTCTTTCACTTCCGGTAAATTGTAAGCCATAACCACGGCTCCCATACAAGTCGGGATGTGTACCGTTGCGTAGGGCATCTCTTGCATCTCCGCGTCAGACAGGTAGGCATCCGATCCCCCGAAATCAACAATCTTGTCTTTCAGGCTTCTGATACCACCGCCACTACCAATACCCCCGTAAGTCACGGCGTTACCCGTTTTCTCTTGGTAGGTCTTGAATGCCAAGTTGTAGAATGGTAAGGGGAAAGTAGCTCCGGCTGCAGCGATGTTCATTTTTTTGCTCTCGGACTCTTTGTTCTTCTTCGAGTTCCCGCAAGATGCAATAGCGATAGCTAAAATAAGGATCAATAAATTTTTCATTTCTGATAGTATTAATTTCAACGTCTTCTGATTCATTTATTACACTGCAAGTTTAGATGAATCTTGTTACACGAATGTTGCGCATTTGTTACATTAATGTTACAACTTGAATTCGATGTTCAGATAGACGAAAGAGCTTGATTTACCGTCTCTTGGGTTCCAAGTGGAGAAATTCGGGGCGATTTTTAGTTGTTTGATCGGGGCATATTGAACACCTACTAAGATTCGTTGTCCGTCAGCACTGCTCCAATCATCTTTGGAACCTAGGTTATCATATCTTCCGAAGAGATTGAATTGATCTTCCAGCTTGATAGTAGAATAAACGGAGAATCCGGATTGATCGTTGTCTTCCTTGAACTTGGTGTTATACATTTGGTTATATTCAGCTCCGATGGAGAATAACTCGTGTTTGTAACCAGCGAAGAAGGCTAAATTCTGTTGATCTTTAGTCTCGTCTTCTTCGATGTTCTTACTGGCAAGATCGTAATAAGCGCGCAGAGTCAAATTCTTAACGGGAAGAATTGTTGCTCCCACGGCATACCTGTATTTGTTGTCACCGTTCAATTTTTTGTAACCTTCCCCGTTACTAATCGTGATGTCGGCAGAGAGCCATTTTGTAAATTTGTATTTACCCAAGATTCCCATATCTGCGCTGGAACCGAATTTATACTCGTCTTGGAAGGATTTCATGATATAACGATATCCCCAGAATTTTTCCTGTACGTTGAATTGTTCCAAACCGATCAAACCGAAGTCCAGCGTGAAATTACCCGTCTTCCAGCTTAACATGGCATTCTTTATATACGCCACTCTTTCGAGGTCGGAACCTGAAACTTTGGTGGAACCCATGTCAAACACAACTTTTCCGCTTAATTTTTCTGTCAAGGAGAATTGATACCCAAGGTAAGCACGATCAAGTGCGAATCCGGATTCTTTATTTGCGTTTCCAATCCCGGCATGATAGTTCGCGAAAACAGTAACAATCGGTTGTCCCTTGATTTGGAATTTCTTCTTTTCTTCTTGTTTCTGACCGAAACTACTTAAACAAATAGCAGCTAAAACCACACTAATTAAAATCCTTTTCATTTGTCAAACTTTTAGTTAATATTAAAATTAAATACCTCTTGTTTTCGGCAGCTAAAGTAGACTGAAAAGGTTTCCTAAATAATACGATTCCGTTACATCAATGTTACATTTATTAGGTTTGTTTATTGTCTTTTGAAGATCGAGAAGTTAACACTACCGTACCGGCGATGTTCGAAAAAGTTGGGTTCCGAGGAGAAGTCCACGGTGCCGGGATGTTCGATAATGGCGATTCCGTCCGGGGCCAGTAGATCGTTATTGAAAATGGCAGCCGGAATCTCGTTGATTTTTTCTAGGTTGTAAGGAGGGTCTGCGAAAATGATGTCAAAGGTCGTTCCGTTCAGTTTTTTGCAGGCGATAAACACGTCTGTTTTGAAAATGGTCATATTCTTGAATCCCAATTGGGCGGCCGTCTTTTTTATAAAGGCGTAATGGTTATAGTTGAGTTCGATAGAAACTATTTTCCCTGCCCCCCGGGATGCGAATTCGTAACTGATACTTCCCGTTCCTGCAAAAAGATCCAGTACGGAGGCATCCTCAATATCTATATAATTGTTGAGGACATTAAATAAATTCTCTTTGGCAAAATCCGTTGTCGGACGTGCTTTGAAATTTTTGTCGGGTGTGATGATTTTACCTTTGTGTGTACCGCTTATAATCCGCATCGATGAAGATTTAACAAGTGAGTAAAATGAGAACTGTTGAATTCTTTATCGTGAAGAATACCGTTTAACAGGGGTTCTTTAGCAAAATAGGGATTCGGGAGATAGAGCGAGAGTAACTCTTTCAGTTTATTATCTTTGAGTGCCGGGCCGCATATCGAAAGATGCGCTTTCTCTTGGTTGATTCCGCACTCTTTGATACAATTTAATAAAAAGTACACGATGTCAGTCATCGCTTTGTAGCTAAACGTGTTAAATAGCTGAATACCGGAGTCTCGGATAAATAACAGATCAAAATAGTTGTCCTGAATGTCTAGGAAGATCTGCTCCGTGTCTCGTAGCGCCTTGCTCATGGCACCTAGTATAAAAGGGTATGCCCCATTTACGATTTGAACCACGGGAAAATGTTCCCGTACAAAATCATGAAACGATGAAATAACCGTCTCCACGAGATAGGCTTCTATCCCCTCTATGTGGTGATAGAGGATCGTGTCATCCGGTGATACTTCTTGGTTGACCGTGTAGAGGGTGGCAATATTGGCCTTGTCGAAAAAGGCTCCCGGAACCAGTAGTTTTTCCTTGAAACACGGCATGATATATACTTTCTTGAAACGGAGGTTCAAGATCGCATCATTCACCACGTAATTTTTTAACCTGGCCACGACGGCCTCTCTGGAATCCGCTGCATAGGGTTCGTGTACAAACACGACTAGCTTTTCCGTTTCATCATGCACGCAAAATGAAAATCCATCCGTTGCATAACGGATGGATAATATCGATTTCTTAGATGATTCGTAAGTAAAATTGGAGTCAACAAAATAAATGCTCTGCATGTATTTATTCGTTTACGAACCGGAAATTACTCCCAGTTACCCACGTTATTGTTTGCCTCTTGTACGCTACCCACTTTTAATCCCGGGTATTTGTTTAATCTTATTCTTTCACCGTTTTCCTCCAAAATGGCATCTTCGTATTCATCGAACAAGTCTTCAAAAATGACCATGTTTGAAATACGAGCCTCGAAAACAGGTACTTCAATACCGGAATCCGTCCAGATCATGTTGGTCCCCATCAAGAATTCATGTTTCTTTTTGGTAAAAGGAACATACCGAAGATCATCAATCGGATAGTTTTTACCGAATAATTGTTCTAAAGCGGCAACTCTGATCGTGTCACGGATAATCAACCCTTTTTTCAAAGCGTCTTGTTCCGTCATACCTTCTTCAAGTTGATCATCGGTAAGTTCTCCGATAGAACGTACGGTTTTCAATGAATCGTATTTCACGAAATTGATTAATGAATCGAAACTACTAGTGTATGTTCCATGGATACTCTTGAAAGCATCTTGAGCTGTTCTGATATCTTTCAATTTTTGGATAACCCTATCATATCTCTGTTTTTTCAATTTCTGAAATTGAATAGGATTCTGCACGCTTTCGTAGCACATATATCCCAGATAGAGAGCGGCAGCTGCTAAAAGAATTTGAATAATAATTTTTTTCATCTTTTTCGTCAGTATATTTATTATGTATTAAACAAGTTAGTTCTCGTTATTATTTAAGCTGTTTTTTCCTATCTTTACACGGTATTTTTTGACGATACCGAGAACAAATCCTTAATGGATTGTCGTGTCGGCAAATATAAAAAAAAAAAGATCACAGCACACTTTTGTCTATTAAATTTAGTGATGATAAATGAACATTTTGAACGTATTGTAAAAGAGAAGTTTGGATTCGATTTTTCGCCCACGCAACAGGCGGCAATGAAGAATTTTTTAGCTTTTCTCTTTGATCGTCATCCTGAAAGTTTGTTTTTATTGAAAGGATATGCCGGAACGGGGAAAACTTCTTTGGTGGCGGCCATCGTGAATACATTACTGCAATTTGAACAACAGGTTGTTTTATTGGCTCCGACGGGAAGAGCGGCGAAAGTGTTTTCCGGTTATTCTCATCAGCCTGCTTTTACGATACATAAAAAGATTTACCGGCAGAAAAATGCACAGGAGGGAGTCGGAATATTCAACTTGGGATTTAACGGGAATGCCAACACGCTTTTTTTCGTGGATGAGGCATCCATGATCTCAATGGGTTCTCAGGATTCGAATTTTGGGACGGGGTCTTTGCTGGATGACCTGATTGAGTTCGTGTACAACGGGAGGAATAACCGCTTGGTGTTAATCGGGGATACAGCCCAGTTACCCCCGATTGGCGTGGATGTCAGCCCGGCCTTGGAGGCTGATTTCTTGCAGGTGAGTTACGGAATGGAGATATATGAGGCAAACTTGACCGATATTATGCGGCAGTCGGAACAATCCGGGATTCTGTATAATGCTACTCGGGTACGGGAAATGATCGGGGCGGGACCTTTTGCCAAACTCTTGCTTCGGGTAGCGGGTTTTCCGGATATTGTACGGGTAAGTGGGAGTGAACTACTGGAAGAGTTAGATCAATGTTATAGCTCTTTTGGGATGGACGAAACGATGGTGATTTGTCGGTCGAATAAACGGGCCAATCGTTTTAACGAGGGGATACGGGCCAGAATCCTTTACCGGGAAGATGCTTTCAGTAGTGGGGATAAAGTTATGATCGTGAAGAATAATTATTTCTGGGGAGCGGAGTACGATAAGGTGGATTTTATTGCGAACGGGGATATTGCTACTGTGGAGAAGGTCGGGAAATATAAGGATTTATACGGATTCCATTTTGTCAATACTCGTCTAAGTATTTACGGTTACGAGGAAGAGATCACGGCATGGGTCATGTTGGATACCTTGACCACGGAACAACCTGCATTGAGTTATGAAGATTATCGGCGGTTGTATATGGCCGTGGAAGAGGATTATACAGATATTGCTTCCAAGCAAAAACGGTTTAAGAAAATTCAAGAGAACGAATATTATAATGCCCTGCAAATTAAATTTGCCTATGCAGTCACGTGTCATAAAGCCCAAGGGGGACAATGGGATGCGGTATTTGTTGATCCGGGATGGCTGGGAGAGGATTCTTATGACGATGAGTATTGGCGTTGGCTATACACGGCATTTACCCGGGCCCGCAAAAAATTATACCTGATTAATTTCAAGGATGAGATGATCGAGATGGAGGGATAAAAGAGAGGTGTCAAAAGTCATTTATTAAACTCCTCCGTCACTTCGTGCCACCTCCTCTATAAACAGAGGAGGTGCTGGTGATTTTTCCCGAAAATAGAGAGTATTTTCCCGAAAATAGAGAGTATTTCAGCTCTCCCTCTGTTTATAGAGGGAGTACCCCGAAGGGGGGAGGGAGTTTGAAAAATGACTTTTGACACCTTTATGCTTTTTATTGAAGCTTCAAATCCTTGATAATAGCATCAATACGGGCGTTCGCATCCTGCTGCACCCGTTCATAGTCATTCATATCTTTCATCTGGGCCCGGGCTTCAAAGTAAAATTTAATCTTAGGTTCAGTACCGGAAGGACGAACGGAAATCTTACTACCATCGGCCAAGAAGAATTGCAAAACGTCACTTTTCGTCTCGAAATTGAGGTGCGTTTTTTCTCCCGTTTGTAGGTTTGTTGCTTCCAAAGAGAGGTAGTCTTTTTTCAACACAACCGGACTATGATTAATCTCTTTCGGGGTGTTGTGGCGGAACTCTTCCATCATGGCTTTGATCTCTTGCGCCCCGCTTAAACCTTTGCGCACGATATAAATCATTCTCTCTTGCGAGAATCCGTATTTGGCATAGATTTCCTTGAGGAAAGAGTACAGTGTTTTATTTTGCATCTTTACCCAAGCGGCGATTTCGGCCATTAATGACGTGGCAGAAACCCCGTCTTTGTCCCGGGTAAATGCTCCCGGCATGTAGCCAAAAGATTCTTCCCCGCCACCGATGAATTTCTCCCCGCCTTCTTTGCGGATCACGTCGGCAATCCATTTGAATCCGGTGTACACGTCATAACAGATGATATGATTCTTTTCTGCAATGTCTTTAATCAACTCGGTAGTGACTATGGTTTTTACCGTGTATTCACCACCTTTAAGTTGGTTCAGTTCTTTTTTTCTGCGGATGATGTATTCCGTGAAAATAATATTGGTCTGGTTTCCGTTCAATAGCGTCCATTCTCCCGCGTCATTTTTTACGGCGATACCAATACGGTCCCCATCCGGGTCACAAGCCATAGCCAAATCTGCATCAATTTTGCGAGCCAAGTCTAGAGCCATTTTGAAAGCTGCCGGTTCCTCCGGGTTTGCAGATGCCACGGTCGGGAAATCCCCGTCGGGAATACTTTGCTCCGGTACGGTATGAATGTTCGTGAATCCCCAGTTATGTAAAGAGGCAGGAACAAGTTCGTAGGTAGTTCCATGTAGTGGGGTAAAGACGATTTTTAAATCGTGTTCTTTTTGTATGGCTTCCGGTGAAAGACTTAATGTTTTCACTTTATCCAAGTATTTTTTGTCAAAATCTTTTCCTAAAATGGTGATCATTTCCGGTACTCCTTCGAATTTAATATCCGAGACTTGTACTTTTTTTACTTCATCGATCACGTTTTTATCATGCGGGGGAACGAGTTGCGATCCGTCATCCCAGTATGCTTTATAACCGTTATATTCTTTCGGGTTGTGAGAGGCGGTAAGAATAACACCACCTTTACAGCCTAAGTCCCGGATAGCAAATGACATTTCGGGCGTGGGGCGCAAGTCTTCGAACAGGTAAACGTGTATTCCGTTGGCCGAGAAAATATTGGCGGCTGTTTCTGAAAAGAGCCGGGAGTTATGACGGCAGTCATGACCGATACATACGGCTTTTTTTTCATTCGGGAACATCTTGTTGATGTAGTTTGAAAAACCTTGCGTGGCAGCGCCTACCGTGTAAATGTTCATGCGGTTGGTTCCCACTCCCATGATTCCCCGTAAACCGCCGGTTCCGAATTCCAGATCGTTGTAAAACGATTCAATCAATTCTGTCGTGTCCGTGTTTTCCAACATGCGTTTTACTTCTTCGCGTGTTTTTTCATCGTATGCCTTGTCCAACCATTTTTCGGCTTTGGCTCGGGCTATTTTTATGATGTCATTATTTTCCATAAGTACTCATTTTATTTACCTTCTTGCAAAGTTAGGATTTTCTTAAATGAATAGTATGGATTTTGGAATTAAATTGTTACGTTTCAACGAAGAAATTTTGAGAAAATGTTTAAATAAAAAAGCCTCGTTTCAAACGAGGCTTTTTTATATGGCTAAAGCTTAAATTAAAATTTCTTCTCTTTAATTTTTGCTTTCTTTCCGGTAAGCTCACGGAAGTAGAAAATTCTGGATCTACGAACAACACCTCTCTTGTTCACCTCGATTGCATGAATGTAAGGAGAATTGAAAGGAATGATACGTTCTACGCCCACGTTACCAGACATTTTTCTAACTGTAAAAGTCTTGGTAGTTCCTGTTCCCTTAATTTGGATAACAACACCTTTGAAAATCTGAATACGTTCTTTGTTTCCTTCTTTAATTTTGTAGTGTACGCTAATGGTATCACCCGTGTTGAATGAAGGAATTTCGATAGCGTTTTCTTGAGCAAAAGCCTGTTCCGCAATTTTAATTAAGTCCATTGTCTTTATTTTAAAAAGTTTATTTATCGAACGCAGTATTACGACTTTTGTCTTTTATGTAAGAGACTACGTACGTTTCAAAATCGAGTGGCAAAGGTAGAAAAATAAATATTCCGATGCAAGCATCGGAATATTTATTTTGTAGTGTTTATTCTACCACCTCAAGTTTTTTACCCGTCTGTTCGATAATCATTCGGAGATACCATTCCGGTAAAGCAGGCTGCTCCACTTTCGGGTTTTTCTCTCCTGGGATTGCGGTTTTCACGTTACCATCCATGAATTTACAGAACAGGTAGCCGTAGAAATCTCTCCACGTGTCCACCAGATGATTTCCCGTGCGACAGGAAAAGTCCGTGATAAATTTAATCGCTGATTCTTTGTCTTGAGCTAACATCTCTTTTGCTCCGGCATCGATCATTTGGACGAAATTCACGTATTGTTGTTCCAGCGCAACTTGTTTTGCACGAATTTCCGGGTGAATCAAGTTATAGCGTGTGTACGCGAAGTTCGTTACTTGGTTGAATACCCAGAAGGCTGCTTTATTGGTGAATTCCATCATGCTGCCGTTACCAACTGCGAAAGCGAAAGGTACTTCCGTGGCTGCTGAATACATCGGGAAATACACGGAACTGGCTGCATCATCAACACCAAACCAAAGGATTCCTCCGATTTCATCGGGTAACCAACTTCTACATTGTGCTACAAATGTGAATCCGGTTTGTTGGGTTGCTGTTGCTCTTTCGTGAACATATTCCTTCCCGTCTACTTTGAAGCTCATCGGACGCCATCTGTACGGACATTCGTACGGACCGGCTCCCATATCCTTGCTCATATCCAGTTCTGTTCCTTCCAGGTGATCGCGCATGAAATCCATCACTTGCATCACGTCTACTTTCTCGCTGGGTTTAATCCATAACGGCATACGGTTGGTCGCGTAACCTTTGCTATCCCGTTGAATATTTCTTCCCGTGGCATAATCCCAGTATTGAGCCATGTCCGGGTTCACGGCATTAAAGAATGCCCAAACACGGATTTCACAGGCACGAGCCCCGCTGAAGTCAACTGGAGCGTAAGTATCAGAGAAACTGAAATCTTTATTTTTCCCGTCTTGAGGATAGAATCCTTTTTCTTTCGCGAAAGAGATCACGTCCTTGGAATACACGGTGGTGATATTCGGATCGTAAATCTTATTCATTTTGTCAGAAGAGATAGAAGTTTTACCTTCTAGCGGGAAAGTTGTGATACGAGCTTGGTTCGCGTGGGCGGAAACATACCCGTCCGGTACCATGCGTGCAACCCAAACAGCTCCTTTTTCTCCTTCTCCCTTACCGATGATTTCGATAATCCATACTTCGTTCGGGTCAATGATGGAGATAGACTCTCCACTACTTGCCCAACCGTATTTTTCAATCAAGTCGGTCATTATTACAATGGCCTCACGGGCATTTTTCGCACGTTGTAACGTGATATATATAGCACTACCATAATCTATAATAGCTCCCGTTTGGGATTCCAGTTCTTTACGTCCCCCGAAAGTGGTTTCGGAAATAGCGAGCTGATGCTCGTTCATGTTTCCTACCACGTTGTACGTGTGGGCTACTTGCGGGATTTTACCCATAAATTTACCGGTGTCCCACTCGTAGACATCGAGCATACTTCCGGCAGGCCAGTCTTGTGCGGGCCAGTGATACAATTCTCCGTATAAAACGTGGGAGTCGGCAGAATAAGTGACCATTGTCGACCCGTCTTTCGTTGCTCCTTTCGTGAATAAAAAGTTCGTGCAGGCCATCGTGTACGTGGTGCAGCAAACTAACGCTAGTGTAACCAGTAAATGTGCTTTTCTCATTTTTAGTTATTGGTTTATGATTATTTTGATAATTATCGAATTCTGTCAAAAGATTTGAGCAATTTGATGTCTTTAAGTATTCCCCTTATGGCCATGTATGTGAAAATAATACAGATCACGGGTAATATAAGGCTGAATTTATAAAGAATCTCGGCGTTCATTTTGTCCGCGAATTGATTGATGTGATACCACATCAAGATAATGGCACCGATCAATAGGATGATCTCCACGATACATAAGCGCAACTGGAGGAAACGTTTTTTGAACAGGAACACGTTCACTAAGGGAACCCCGATCGTGAAAATATTCATGATTAACAAGGCCCAGTAGTGGGCTTGTAGCACGCTGTTTTCTCCAATGAGAACCACTCCATAAGTAAAAAAGTTATAGCTCGCATCATTCGGGATAAGCAATTGGGCGATCGGCACGTACAATGGAATCGTCATGATGATTGCTACCACGAGCAAGTAAATAGTTTGAATCCTTTGAATCATAATTAATAAGTGATTAACGTATGAGAGAATTTAATGTATATTCAATAAGTTTCTTCATGTGCGGTTTGTAATCGGCCGAGGCATCCCCGGTTGCCCGGTTGGCAATGATCAGGCAAATCGTGGTGGCCCGGTGGCCCATAAGAGCGGCTAGGCCGGCAATGGCGGCACTTTCCATCTCGTAATTGACGATCTTGTAATTCCCGAATCTGAAACGGGCAATCTCGTCATTCACTGTCGGCATCTCGATCGGTAAGCGAAGCACTCGTCCCTGTGGCCCGTAGAATCCGTTTGCTGTCAACGTGACGCCTTTCACGGTAACGCCTTCCGTGTGTAATTTGTCCACCAGTTCGTCAGATGCTTTTACCGCGTACGGGCGGGCTGCTAAGGGTGTCCAGTGACACTCCTTGATAAAGGCCTCCTCGAAAGCGGCATCACATACCATTTCGTTATCCCGGTAGAAACGCAATACCCCGTCTATGCCGAGGCTCATTTCCGAGATCACGAATGAATGTACGGGTACATCTGCCTGCACGGAACCGGAAGTCCCGATTCGTACTATATTTAATGTTTTCTTTTCCGCGTTTATTTCTTTGGTGTGCAAGTTGATATTGGCCAAAGCATCCAGTTCATTCATCACGATGTCGATGTTATCCGCACCGATTCCGGTAGAGATAACTGACAGGCGGTGTCCCTTGTAATATCCGGTGATGGTACAGAACTCCCGATCGCTTTTCCTGACGTCTATTTTCTCGAAATACGAGGCAATCATTTCTACTCGGGAAGGGTCACCCACGAGGATCACTTGTTCTGCCAGATCTTCGGGATGAAGGTGGAGGTGAAAGACACTCCCGTCATCGTTCGTGATTAATTCTGATGATTTTATTGGCTCCATATACTGTTTACTTTTTGAGCAACCAAATTTAGTAAAACAAATAATACCGGACAAATGTTTGGGGGTTTTTAATCTTGTCGCTCCGGCTGGATTAAAAAGTTACAGGTTACAAGTTAAGTCTTCGACTTTAAACCTGTAACCTGCAACTTATAACCTATAACTTAAAAGTCCGGCAAAAATGGCCGGACTTTTATCTATTTCGCGTAATTTATAGCGCGTGTTTCTCGAATCACCGTGACTTTCACCTGACCGGGATAGGTCATTTCATCCTGAATCTTTTTAGCGATCTCGTATGAAATCTTCTCTGCTTCCGTGTCAGATACCTTTTCACTACCAACGACTACCCGCAATTCGCGGCCGGCTTGGATGGCGTAGGTCTTGACCACTCCATTATAAGAAAGTGCCAGGTCTTCCATCTCTTTCAGGCGCTTGATGTATGACTCAACCACTTCCCGTCTTGCTCCCGGACGTGCGCCTGAGATGGCGTCACAAGCCTGAACGATCGGGGCGATCATCGTTGTCATTTCAATCTCTTCGTGGTGGGCTCCGATAGCGTTGCAAATATCCGGTTTTTCCTTGTACTTTTCAGCTAGGCGCATACCGAGAATTGCGTGCGGTAATTCCGGCTCGTCATCGGGCACTTTTCCAATATCATGCAATAATCCGGCACGTTTTGCTTTCTTCACGTTCAAGCCCAATTCTGCGGCCATGATGGCACAGAGGTTGGCTGTTTCGCGAGCGTGTTGTAACAAGTTCTGCCCGTAAGAAGAACGATATTTCATTTTGCCGACTAACCGAATTAATTCCGGGTGCAACCCGTGAATACCCAAGTCGATGGTGGTGCGTTTTCCTGTCTCGACGATCTCTTCCTCGATTTGTTTTTTCACCTTGTTTACTACTTCCTCAATCCGTGCCGGGTGAATACGTCCGTCGGTAACTAATTGGTGGAGTGAAAGGCGAGCGATTTCGCGTCTTACCGGGTCAAATCCGGAAAGTACAATTGCCTCCGGGGTGTCGTCCACGATGATTTCAACACCGGTGGCTGCTTCCAGCGCCCGGATGTTACGTCCTTCCCGTCCGATGATACGTCCCTTGATTTCATCCGAATCAATATGGAATATAGATACGGCATTTTCGGTAGCGGTTTCCGTGGCCACCCGCTGGATGGTTTTTACCACGATCTTTTTCGCCTCCATGTTTGCCGTCATTTTTGCCTCTTCCATAATCTCGTTCACGTATGACATCGCTTCGGTTTCGGCCTCGTCTTTCAAAGAACTGATGAGTTTTTCCTTTGCCTGATCGGCAGACATTCCGGAAATGGCTTCCAGTTGCTCGATCTGTTGTTTTTTGAATTTATCCAGTTCGGCGTGTTTCTTTTCCAGTAATTCTTTTTGGGCCTCTAGCGTCTCCTGTTGTGTCTCTGCGTCTTTGATCTTGCGTTGACATTCTTCCATTTTACGAGCCAATTCGGCATCTTTTTGTTTTAGCTTGTTTTCCGCGAGAAGGATTTTGCTATTACGGGCATTCACTTGTTTTTCGTGTTCGGCCTTTATCTGCAGGAATTTCTCCTTTGCTTGCAAAATCTTGTCTTTTTTAATTACTTCCGCCTCTGCTTCCGCTTCCTTGATGATGTTTTTGCTCCTGTATTTCAAGGTCATGTTGATTAGCAGGTATCCGAGAACGAATCCCACTATCAGAGCAATAACACCGGTAATTATTATTGTTATCATATTCGTAACTTGAATTTATAGTTATATAATATATTTTGGTGTTTTTTGTTTATACAAAAAACCCGCATCATTTCTTCTTTAAAAAACCCCTGTTAGACACGGGTAGAGCTGCCGTCAGATTCAAACTTCCACCGTCCCGAAGGAACCCCGAAGGGTTGAGGCCTGTCTTTGGCTAACTAAGCTTCACTCTAATTGGTTAAGTGTTGAGTTTTCCAGTTAAATACGAAATAATGCGGGTATATCTATTTCCTTTTCAAAGAACTCTTTCTTTTTTACTCTTTCACAACTTCATCGAGCCTGCTATTAATCTTCTTCACCTCGTCCAATACCGGCTCCACGTCGTTTCGCCTTTCAGCCTCCAGCATCTTTACCGTGAATTGTAACGCAGTAACAGCTAGAAAATCAACGGGATCAGCAGTTGCGTACTTTTCCCTATATTTTGCAATCTTACTATTAATCAGCTGTGCAGCTTTTCTGATCTCCTCTTCTTCCTCTCTCTCTATGGTCAGAACGCAGGGCCTACCGGCTATATTTAGCGTAATAGTAAGTTTATCATTCATATTTAATTATTCAAAAGAGCAATACATTTATCAATCTCCCGCACAAGTTGGCTTATTCTATTTTTGGCCTCGGAACTTCCCTCTCCGGTCGAGATAGCGGCAGCCACCTTCAATGTCTTGATTTCTTCATGTAATTTCATGTTCTCACTTTTCATTCGCTCGATTTGAATCCTGAGTTCTTTCATCTCTGAATCCATCTCTCTGTTTTTGTCCAGTGAGGATATATATAGTTTTATCAGTCGTTCAACTTTTGTGTTTAGCTCGTTAATAACGGCATCTTGTTTTGCTGTCATAACATAATCTTTACACCACAAAGATAGAATAATTTCTTTTAAATATCAATAGTGTTATTAATTTTGCGATGGATTTAATGGTTTTTTTATGACAAACAAGATAATGTGGAGGGGGATTGGAGCATTGTTGTTGATGTTACTTCTTTTATCATCAAATGTTTGCGCACAAACAGACACGTTGCTTTACCCGTTGAAAAATGTTCCGCTATTGAGTGGAAATTTCGGAGAATTGAGAGCGACACACCTGCACTCCGGGCTGGATTTTAAAACCGGAGGGCGGGAAGGTCTACCGGTGATTTGCGTGAAAGACGGTGTCGTGGCACGTGTAAAGGTGTCTGCCACGGGGTACGGGAATGCCCTGTACTTGGAACACGAGGGGGGAATAACCACGGTGTATGGTCATTTAAGCCGTTTTGTACCCCGAATTGCGAAAGTCGTGAGAAATATACAATATAATAAGGAGTCATTCGAGGTGGACGAGAATATGTCGGGCTATGAACTCCGTTTTCGTGCGGGTGACACGATTGCTTATAGTGGGAATACCGGCTCTTCGGGTGGTCCTCATTTGCATTTCGAGGTGCGTGACACGAAAAGCGAGCGTGCTTTAAATCCTTTACGTTTTCTTTCGGTGAAGGATCAAACGGGACCGAGCGTGCGAGGGGTTTACGTGTATCCGATTTCAAACGAGGGGGTGCGGAATGCAACTCGTCGGGTGGAAGTGAAAAACACGGGTAACCGGGTGTTCCGGGGAGGAAAGGTCGGGGTACCCGCCGGGATGGTCGGGATCGGGATACAATCTGATGACTATATGAAAGATTCTTGGAACAAGTTGGGCGTGTATGACTTGAGCGTGAGTGCTAACGGACAGGAGGTCTTTAAAATGACCATGAACGAGCTTTCTTTTGACGAGACGTTTTTGGTTAACGAGTTGAAGGATTTTCATCATTACAGGGAAAACCGTTTGGTTTACTTGACTTTCGGGAACTATCAGGAGCAATTGTTGTCCGTTCGTAATCAGAACGGGGGATTTATCCCGGTTGAGAAAGATAGCGTGGTGGATGTTACAGTTGATTTATCGGACATTAATGGGAATCGTTCCAGTATCATGTTCCAGTTATGGGGTAAATCTCCCTCGCGGGAATTGGTATTGACGGACGAGGAAAAATTATTGATGAATCATCAAAACGATAGCTTGAAACAAGGAATATATACCCTGTGGTTGGAGGCGGATGCTTTATCCTATCCGATCGTGTGCAAGCCGGAGGTGTCTTCCCGCTTGAGAGATAGTGTCGAGACGATCGAGGTGTTTTCTACCGGGAAACAAATATACCCGTTGATGAAAAATGCCCGGTTGGTGGTTGGCGGGAAGTTCCCGGAAAAGTCCGTGATCTGTTTGCTGGAGAAAAGTAATCGTTTTGCTGCCTTGAAGACCCGATGGACGAAAGAGGGGCTTGAGGCATTTCCCCGGGTGTTGGGTGAATACACGGTTCGTCAGGACACGATTGCCCCGGTTGTTCTTTACACGGGGAGGGCCGGGCAGAAGATCCGGTTCAAGATGGTTGATGATTTGTCGGGCATCTCTTCTTATCGGGTTGAGGTAAATGGAAAATGGTGTTTGTTCACGTATGACGCGAAAAATCGCCTGCTGGAAGGTAACATAAATGAACCCGTTTTCGTGAAAGGAAAAAACAGGCTTGTCTTGAAGGTGGAGGATGCCGTGAAAAATATTGCTACCTTTGAGACGGATATTTATAAAAAGTAGAAATAACAATGAATATAGAAGAAGCAAAACAACTGGCAAAACAAGGCGATCGGGAAGGTGCAATTGCCATGCTCCGGCAAATGTTGGAACAGAATGAAGGAGAACGGGAACTCGTGCTGCTGGAACTGGGAGTGGTGTATAATGCCATGGGGGAGACAACGCAAGCGATAAACCATCTGAATGAGGTGATGCGTATAAATCCCGAAAATACAAAGGCGAAGGCTTATTTGGATATGATTAACGGAATTTTGAATTATTATTGTAAGGATTTGCTGAATCCCTGATTTATCACCGTAATTCTCTTGAAGTACCGGAGTAATAATCTTGCGTGATTCTTTCATCCAGCTCTTCACTTCGTTGCTCGCTTATTGGGAATGGGTTATGAAAGGGCGATGGAAGGGAGTTGGAAGGGCGTGAGGAGATTATTACTTTGGTAAAAGTCTGGTATTACACTGTCTTTAAACTATGTCAATCTATGCTTCTCTTGATTGTTTGCTGATAGTTCATTTAGACCACGGAGCATTCATCCTGCATTCTTCTTGCATTCATCTTCGATAAAATTGATTTTTGAGACGATTGTATTTGTAATTTGAGTGTGTGGTGTAGTATATTAGCTATCTGGAAAAATAGACTTGTTGGGCAGGTAAGGAAAGCGAAGTCTATGAGAAGGGGGGGCAGCGGCGAGCGAGTTCCCTCTCCCATCTTGTGATGGTATAGATTGGATTAATCCTCTTCTTCTTGTGCCAATTTTATTCCTACTGCGTTTAGCTTCGCTTCAATCTCGTTTGCTGATACACGCCCGCAGGAGCGTAAGTTTTGTATTTCGTATTTGGTGTATTTTGTTATGTCTTTCACTGTTTTTATCTCTGCCATCAATAAAACACTCATAGCCCTTGTGCTAAATCCAAACTCCCGAATGTTTGTTGCCAGTATTTGTTCTATTGTTTTGGCTTGTTTCTCCTTTTTGGTTGCGTATCCTTCCAATTCTGCAATTATTTCTTTAGCCTCGTTTAGAATCTTGATAAGTCTGTTGATTTTATCCTTTTCCATGATGTTGTGTATTTATTGGATGCAAAGATAATTTATTTGTGGTGAAAAATATCCTTGATAGCTTTATTTTTGCCTTGTAATTTGAATTAGTGAAAGTTGAGAATAAAGATTATGGTTATATAATTGATCCAGCTTTCACTGTTATTATAAAGTAATAAGTGAAGATTGTACTATTTTGTCGAAAACTTGAAAAATAGTTTAGTGCTTTTTTGTTTATGAGATAATTATTTATCATCTTTGCGCTAACAGAACGCAACACGTTCGGTTTTTATTGATAGCGTGCAATTATGCACTGTGAACGGAAACTAGCAACTTCTATATAGAGCACGGTGATTGCAACGCCTTCGTACTCGATTACGTATAGTAATATATATAGTCGGGTCGAGGCTTGCTTTTCGTCTCTATAGGTTTGCTAGACCTCCGTTACGAAGAGCAGCCCGGTCCGATTTTTAAATCTTCCGGATTGCTAAAATATAGCGCCGGATTTTTTTAATTCCGGTGCTAACAAGAAAGCAGCCGGAAACGCACAGGGGAGCCACGTTCATCTTCTCACGTTAGTAGTTTGAATCCCACCCGGCTGTTTCCTTTAAAAATAGAATTGATAGGTTGGATACTTAACGGCGAGAGAATCTGTTAACTCCTTCTCGTTTTAAGTCCATCCCTGAAACCGCCTCTTTTCCTTGAGGCGGTTTCATTTCTTCCCGCTTGTACTTCAGAACGCTAAAAACGAAATTTTATTTTTATATCTCGATTAATTGATTTATCTTTGCGCCCAGTTTTCGAATTGTTAAATATGAACTTCAATCCGCTTGAAAGGGGGTGGTCAATTATTTTTGAGATAGTAAAAAATATACATATATTTAATTAGTAAGCAGCACATTATGGTGTTGCCGGATTTTTTTATTATAAAATAAGTATTCATTTTTTTAAATTATAAATCATGATAATTGTACCATTAAAAGAAGGCGAAAATATCGAGAGAGCACTGAAGAAATTCAAAAGAAAATTCGAAAAAACCGGCGTGATTAAAGAGCTGAGAGATCGTCAGGCTTTCACCAAACCGTCTATTAGAAATAGAATGGCCCGGATGAAGGCCGCCTATCGTCAATCTTTGCAACAAGCGGAAGAATAAATCGATCACTTTCTTTGTTTTTCCAAACAAAAAACGTAACTTGCTTACGTTATTAAAATAGTAGAAATGATGCAGATAGAATTGTTCTTGAAGTATTTGAGTAGCGTGAAACGTTATTCGGAAAATACGATCATCGCGTATAAGGCGGATTTGTATCAGTTCTACGAATTTTGTGGATTGGAAAGGAGTAATGAGGATTTTTCTCGAGTGACGACCAAGCTCGTCAGAGAATGGGTCGTGGCAGAGATGAGGGGAGACCTGAGGGGTAACGGTGCCAGAGGAAAGTTAAGTGCCGCTTCCGGTAAGCGTAAGTTGAGCAGTGTAAAGGCGTTTTTTCGTTTCCTAGTAAAAGAGAAAGTGATAGAGGTGAATCCCGCCGAGAATATCAGCGGGCCGAAATTGCCGAAACGATTACCGGTTTTCGTGAGGGAAGAGGAGATGGAATGTACGCTGGATGACGCGGAAAAAAAGAAAGGTTTTTCCGGATTGAGAGATTTCTTGATCTTGTTGATGGCTTATGATACGGGAATGAGGCGTTCTGAAATTATTGGATTAAAGGTGGGGAATGTTGATCTTTCACGGCGTTGTATTCGTGTTTTCGGGAAAGGTGGAAAATGGCGAGAAATCCCAATCATGACCGAGTTGGTGCAGGACATCGAATGTTATTTGGATGCCCGGAGCCGCGTGGTGGAAGGGGAGCATGGCATGTTTTTCGTGACCGATAAGGGAAAGCCGCTTTACGCTAATTTCGTTTATCGTTTGGTGACGAAAGAACTGGAATCACATACTTCTTTAGCAAAACGCAGCCCGCACGTGTTGCGACATTCTTTTGCCACGCACCTGTTGGATAACGGTGCGCCGATTCAAGGAATTAAAGAATTGCTGGGGCATTCCAACTTGGCAGCTACTCAGGTGTACACTCATAATTCTGTGGAGAAAATGTTGAAGATTTTTAAACAAGCTCACCCGCGAGCATAAATTATAGGAGGAAACGATATGGACATTAGAATTAATCCTGTAGGTTTTTCAGTAAATCCAGTGCTGGAGGAGTTCATTAACAAGAAGTTCTCGAAATTGGAGAAGTATCACGACGGAATTATGAGTATAGATGTTACGTTGAAATTGGAAAAAGACGATCATCTGGAAAATAAGTTAACCGAGGTGCATGTTGATGTCAAAGGGCAAGACGTGTTCGCTAAAAAGAACGCGAAAACTTTTGAAGAAACAGTGGACGAGTTGTACGATGTATTGAAGAGACAACTTGTTAAAGCGAAAGAAAAAAGAGAAAATTAAGAAAAATGATCTCATTTATTGTGAGATATGATTTTTAATTTGTACATTTGCAAGCCAAATTAAATGGGTTTTCTCGCACTTGTCTGGGTAATTTCCAGGTAAACAGCGAGTTGCTTGCATGAAATTGAGTTATTGAGATAAATTGTTTAATAATAAAAATTGTTTTAGAGTTATGGCTAAAGAACATTTTGACAGGTCCAAACCACACGTAAATATTGGTACTATCGGTCACGTTGACCACGGTAAAACTACTTTGACGGCTGCTATCACTACGGTATTGGCAAAAAAAGGTCTTTCTGAATTACGTTCATTCGATTCTATCGATAACGCACCGGAAGAAAAAGAGAGAGGTATCACCATTAACACTTCTCACGTTGAATACCAGACTGCAAATCGTCACTATGCACACGTTGACTGTCCGGGACACGCCGACTATGTAAAGAACATGGTAACTGGTGCTGCTCAGATGGACGGTGCTATCTTAGTTTGTGCCGCTACTGATGGTCCGATGCCTCAGACTCGTGAGCACATCCTTTTGGCTCGTCAGGTAAACGTTCCGAGAATCGTTGTATTCTTGAACAAGGTGGATATGGTGGACGACCCGGAAATGTTGGAGTTGGTTGAGATGGAAGTTCGTGAGTTGTTATCATTCTATCAATATGACGGAGATAATACTCCGGTTATCTTAGGTTCTGCTCTTGGAGCATTGAACGGAGAAGCAAAATGGGAAGAGAAAGTAATGGAGTTGATGGATGCAGTTGACAACTGGATTGAGTTGCCGCAACGTGCCGTTGATAAACCGTTCTTGATGCCTGTTGAGGACGTGTTCTCTATCACTGGTCGTGGAACTGTTGCTACCGGTCGTATCGAAACTGGTATCGTTCACACGGGTGATGAGTTGGAAATTATCGGTTTGGGTGCTGATGGTAAGAAAACCGTATGTACCGGAGTTGAGATGTTCCGTAAGATTCTTGACGAAGGTCAAGCTGGTGATAACGTTGGTTTGTTACTTCGTGGTATCGACAAAGACGAGATCAAACGTGGTATGGTATTGGCAAAACCGGGTTCTGTTAAACCGCACGATAAATTCAAAGCTGAGGTTTATATCTTGAAGAAAGAAGAAGGTGGTCGTCACACTCCGTTCCACAACAGATACAGACCTCAATTCTATATCCGTACCTTGGACGTTACCGGTGAGATCACTCTTCCGGAAGGACGCGAGATGGTAATGCCTGGTGATAACTTGACAATCACTGTTGAGTTGATCACTCCGGTTGCTTGTAACGTAGGTTTGCGTTTCGCTATCCGTGAAGGTGGTAGAACCGTAGGTGCTGGTCAGATCACTGAGATCTTAGACTAATACAATTTTAGATTTAATGATTTTAGATTGTAGATTCGCAATTAAAATTTGAAATTTAAAATAATGAGCCGGCTTCGGTCGGCTTACACACGGGAGTGGCTCAGTTGGTAGAGCATCGGTCTCCAAAACCGAGGGTCGGGAGTTCGAACCTCTCCTCCCGTGCAAATTAAATATAGAACAAATGAAGATTAAAAGTTATATATCAGATGTTTATAACGAGCTGGTGAATAAAGTAACTTGGCCCACGTGGTCTGAGCTCCAGAGTAGTGCAACAATTGTGATGATTGCTTCCGTTATCATAGCGTTGTGCATTTTTGCAATGGATTTTTCGTTCAGACATATCGTGACCGGTATATATAATTTGTTTTACTAAAAATCTTGGAGGTCTAACATGGCTGAAATGAAAAAAAGATGGTATGTACTTCGGACCATTGGAGGAAAAGAGAAGAAGGTAAAGGAGTACATCGAGAACGAAATCGCCAGTTTAGGGCTTCAGGATTACGTTTCACAGGTTTTAGTACCTGCAGAGAAGGTGTATCAGGTGCGTAACGGGAAAAAGTATAGCAGTGAGCGAAATCTTTATCCGGGTTACGTGTTGATCGAGGCCGCACTCGTTGGAGAAATCCCTCACATACTTCGTGACATCACGAATGTGATCGGCTTCCTGGGGGAAACCAAAGGAGGAGACCCTGTACCGATGCGTCAAGCAGAGGTAAACCGGATCTTGGGTACTGTAGATGAACTTGCGGAACAACCAGAAGAAATAAGTATCCCTTATTTCGTTGGCGAGTCAGTTAAAGTGACTGACGGACCGTTTAATGGTTTTACCGGTGTGATAGAGGAGGTGAATACGGACAAGAAACGCTTGAAGGTAATTGTCAAGATTTTCGGACGGAAAACACCACTTGAATTAAGTTTCATGCAGGTAGAAAAAGAATAACAATTATTTGATTAAAAACAATCATGGCAAAACAAGTTGAAGCTATTATCAAGCTGCAAATTAAAGCCGGAGCTGCTAATCCTTCGCCTCCAGTAGGACCGGCGTTAGGTTCTAAGGGAGTCAATATCATGGACTTCTGTAAGCAATTTAACGCTAGAACTCAAGAGCAGGCAGGAAAGATCATCCCGGTAATTATACAGGTGTATGGTGATAAATCGTTTGATTTTATTACAAAACAACCTCCTGTTGCTATTCAACTTTTGGAAGTTGCTAAAATCAAATCCGGTTCCGCAGAGCCTAATCGTAAGAAAGTGGCCTCTATCACTTGGGATCAAGTGAGAGCAATCGCTACGGACAAGATGAAAGATTTGAACGCTTTTGAAATTGAGAAAGCAATGAGTATGGTAGCTGGTACCGCCAGAAGTATGGGTATAACCGTAACCGGTGACAGACCTTTTTAATGAACTTGTAACACTTCAAACGTAATGAGTAAACTGACAAAAAATAAGAAGTTAGCTTTAGCGAAGATCGAAGGTGGAAAAGTATATTCTATCGACGAGGCCGCACAGCTTGTGAAGGAAATCACTTTCACGAAGTTTGATGCGTCAGTTGACATGGACGTTCGACTGGGTGTAGACCCGCGTAAAGCCAATCAAATGGTGCGCGGTGTATGTACTTTACCTCATGGAACCGGTAAACAAGTAAGAGTTTTGGTTTTGTGTACGCCTGATAAGGTGGAAGAAGCTAAGGCTGCCGGAGCCGATTACGTTGGATTGGATGAATATATCGAAAAATTGAAAGGCGGCTGGACCGACATCGATATTATCATCACGATGCCTTCTGTAATGGGTAAAGTAGGTGCTCTTGGTAGAATTTTGGGTCCTCGTGGATTGATGCCAAACCCGAAGAGTGGTACTGTAACCCCGGAAATCGGGAAAGCAGTAACCGAGGTGAAGGCTGGTAAGATCGACTTTAAAGTTGACAAATTCGGTATTATTCACGCTTCTATTGGTAAAGTTACATTCGAGCCGAACAAGATTATGGAGAACGCTAGAGAATTCTTGAACGTGATCAATAAATTGAAACCGGCTGCCGCTAAAGGTACTTATATCAAGAGCGTGTATCTGTCAAGTACGATGAGTCCCGGTATTCAAGTAGACCAAAAGACTTTACTTGATTAATGTAGTAATCTAAAAAGGACTTCAGTAGTATGAAAAAAGAAGATAAAAAAGTCGTAATAGAAACCTTGACGGAGCAAGTGAATTCTTACAAGCACTTGTATGTTAGTGACATTTCCGGTCTTGACGCTGTAGACACTCAGGCTTTGCGTCGGGCTTGCTTTGATGCTAACATCAAACTGGTGCAAGTGAAGAACACATTGTTGAAAAAGGCTTTGGAAAACGCTACCAACAACTACGAGGAAATTTTTTCTGCGTTGAAAGGCGATAGCGCAATCATGTTGTGCGACACCGGAAACGGTCCTGCAAAACTGATTAAAGAATTCCGTAAGACTAAAGACAAACCGGTATTCAAGGCCGCATTCGTAGAAGAATGTGCTTATGTTGGCGAGGATCAGCTTGAATCGTTGATCAGTATCAAGTCTAAAGAGGAGTTGCTTGCAGACATTATCGCAATGTTGCAGGCTCCGATGCAGAATGTTATTTCCGCATTGCAATCCGGACAAAATACTATCGCTGGTGTTGTTAAAACACTTTCTGAAAAAGAATAATTTTTATAGTTTAGTAAACAAACAATTTTAAATAGTATAGAAATGGCAGATTTGAAAAAACTTGCAGAAGAGCTAGTAAACCTTACCGTAAAAGACGTAAAAGAATTAGCTGATATTTTAAAAGAAGAGTACGGAATCGAACCTGCAGCAGCTGCTGTAGCTGTTGCTGCTCCTGCAGCTGGTGGTGCTGCTGCCGCTGAAGCAGAGCAAACAGAATTCGATGTAATTCTTAAGTCAGCTGGTGCTGCTAAATTAGCTGTTGTTAAGTTAGTGAAAGAATTGACCGGTCTTGGATTGAAAGAGGCTAAAGAAATAGTTGACAAGGCTCCGGCTCCATTGAAAGAAAAAGTTTCTAAAGAAGAGGCTAACACGCTGAAGACTCAATTAGAAGAGGCAGGAGCTGAAGTTGAACTTAAATAAAATAAAACCGGTTGGTTTTTCCAGGTTTAGAGTCTCATGTGGACTCTAAACCATTTTGTTGTTATGATTGTTTAGGTTCAAAAAAAATAATAGATGTCTTCATATAATTCAAACAATAGAATAAGCTTTGCATCGATAAAGAATCAGTTGGAATACCCTGATTTTCTTGAAGTGCAATTAAAGTCTTTCAAGGACTTTTTTCAATTAGGTACCACGCCTGAGAACAGAAAGAATGAAGGCCTTTACACGGTTTTCAAGGAGAATTTTCCTATTACTGATACTCGGAACAACTTTGTTTTGGAATTTTTGGACTATTTTATAGATCCGCCTCGCTACACGATCGAGGAGTGTCTGGGTCAGGGATTGACTTATGGCGCACCCTTGAAGGCGAAATTGAAGTTGTACTGTACAGATCCGGAACATGAAGATTTTGATACCGTTATCGAGGATGTATATTTAGGAAATGTTCCTTACATGACCCCGAAAGGTACTTTCGTGATCAATGGAGCAGAGCGAGTGGTCGTTTCTCAGTTACACAGGTCTCCCGGTGTTTTCTTCGGGCAGAGTATTCATGCGAATGGTACGAAGCTTTATTCCGCTAGAATTATTCCGTTCAAGGGTTCCTGGATCGAGTTTGCCACGGACATCAATAACGTGATGTACGCGTATATCGACCGGAAGAAAAAATTGCCGGTAACCACTCTTTTACGAGCTATCGGTTTTGAAACGGATAAGGATATTCTTGAAATATTTGGTCTGGCTGATGAAGTGAATGTTTCCCGTACGGGGTTGAAGAAAGTCGTTGGCAGACGGTTGGCTGCTCGTGTTTTGAAATCTTGGATTGAAGATTTCGTTGATGAAGATACCGGTGAAGTTGTTTCTATCGAGCGTAACGAGATTATCGTTGACCGTGAAACAGTGCTGGAGCCTGAGCATATTGATGCGATTGTCGAGTCAGGTGCGAAGACGATCCTTCTTCACAAGGAGATGCAAAATCTGGCAGATTATGCCATTATATATAACACGTTACAAAAAGACCCCTGTAACTCGGAGAAAGAGGCCGTATTACATATTTACAGGCAGTTGCGTAGTTCGGAGCCGCCTGACGAGGCTACTGCCCGCGATGTGATCGACAAGTTGTTCTTCTCTGATAAACGTTACGATTTGGGTGACGTGGGACGTTACAAGTTAAACAAGAAATTGGGACTTGCAACAGATCCGGATATCCGTGTTTTGACGAAAGAGGATATTATCGAGATCATCAAATATTTGATTCGTTTATTGAACGCTAAGACCGACGTGGACGATATTGACCACTTGAGTAATCGTCGTGTACGTACTGTCGGCGAACAATTATATAATCAATTCGGCGTGGGATTGGCCCGTATGGCCCGTACGATTCGTGAAAGAATGAACGTGCGTGACAACGAGGTATTCACCCCGGTTGATTTGATCAACTCGAAGATTTTGTCTTCCGTGATCAACTCGTTCTTCGGAACGAATGCGTTATCTCAGTTCATGGATCAGACGAATCCATTGGCCGAGATCACTCACAAGAGACGTATGTCGGCCTTGGGTCCCGGAGGTCTTTCCAGAGATCGTGCCGGATTCGAGGTGCGTGACGTACACTATACTCACTATGGTCGTTTGTGTCCGATCGAGACGCCGGAGGGACCGAATATCGGTTTGATTTCTTCTCTTTGCGTGTACGCTAAGATCAACGATCTAGGATTTATCGAAACTCCTTACCGTAAGGTGAATAATGGTATCGTGGATCTTTCCGAGGAAGGGGTACGCTACTATTCGGCAGAGGAAGAGGAGGAGTTGGTAATTGCTCAGGCAAGTTCTGCTATCGATGAAGATGGCAAGTTTACGAATAAATGGGTAAAAGCCAGAAAAGATGCGGACTTCCCGTTGGCAGCCGGAGAGGATGTCGATTTGATCGATGTTGCCCCGAATCAGATTGCATCTATCGCGGCGTCTTTGATCCCGTTCTTGGAGCATGATGATGCCAACCGAGCGTTGATGGGATCGAACATGATGCGTCAGGCAGTTCCGATTATTTCCCCGCAATCCCCGATCGTGGGAACCGGTTTGGAGGCTAATCTGATTAAGGATTCCAGAACGCAGGTTGTCGCAGAGGGACCGGGAGTGATCTCTTTTGTTGACGGACGCAAGATTGTTGTTAAATATGACCGTACGGAGGAAGAGGCTTTTGTAAGCTTTGAACCTGATACGAAAGAATATTACCTGCCGAAATACCAACGTACAAACCAGAGTACGACGATCACGTTGAAACCGATTGTGAGAAAAGGTCAACGTGTGGAAGAAGGTCAGATATTGACGGAAGGATACTCTTCAGAAAAGGGAGAATTGGCACTCGGACGGAACTTGAAAGTGGCATTCATGCCGTGGAAAGGATACAACTACGAGGATGCTATCGTGATCTCCGAGAATATCGTGCGGAATGATGTCTTTACATCTGTTCACGTGGACGAGTATTCTCTGGAAGTTCGTGAAACGAAACGTGGATTGGAAGAGTTGACGGCTGATATTCCGAACGTAAGTGAGGAGGCCACGAAGGATTTGGATGAAAACGGAATCATTCGCGTGGGGGCTCGTGTTCAACCGGGAGATATCCTGATTGGTAAGATTACCCCGAAAGGAGAGTCCGATCCTAGTCCGGAGGAAAAATTGTTGAGAGCAATCTTCGGTGATAAAGCCGGTGATGTGAAAGATGCTTCATTGAAAGCTTCTCCTTCATTGAAAGGTGTTATTATTGATAAGAAGTTGTTCCAACGTACGGTAAGTGATCGGAAAACGAAAGCTGCCGGTAAGAACATTTTGGCCGAACTGGATGAACAATTCCAACGTAAAGTCGGAGATTTGACTACTTTATTGATCGACAAATTATTCGAGTTGGTAAATGGTAAGACTTCGCAAGGCGTGAAGAATTACTTGAACGAGGATATTGTTCCGAAGGGAGTGAAGTTCTCTTACAAGATGTTGCAGAACATGGACTTCTTGCAAATCAACCCGAACAAATGGACGACCGATAAGCAGAGAAACGATATGATTCGTGACTTGTTGCATAATTATATCATCAAGTACAAGGAGATCGAAGGTCAGATTAAACGTAAGAAGTATAACGCTACCGTCGGTGACGAGCTTCCTTCTGGAATTATCAAGATGGCTAAGGTTTACGTGGCTAAGAAACGTAAATTGCAAATCGGTGATAAGATGGCAGGACGTCACGGTAACAAGGGTATTGTATCCCGCGTAGTAAGGGTAGAGGATATGCCGTTCTTGTCCGACGGAACTCCGGTTGATATTTGTTTGAACCCGCTGGGTGTACCTTCCCGTATGAACTTGGGACAGGTATTCGAAACCGTGTTGGGTTGGGCCGGAAAGAATTTGGGATTGAAGTTTGCAACTCCTATTTTCGATGGAGCCTCTTTGGACGATATCAACAAATACACGGACGAGGCAGGTGTGCCTAGATTCGGAACCACCTATCTGTATGACGGGGGAACGGGAGAACGTTTCGACCAGCCGGCAACCGTGGGCGTGATCTATATGCTGAAACTGGGACACATGGTTGATGACAAGATGCACGCTCGTTCTATCGGACCTTACTCGTTGATCACGCAGCAACCTCTTGGAGGTAAGGCTCAGTTCGGAGGTCAGCGTTTCGGAGAGATGGAGGTTTGGGCTCTTGAGGCTTTCGGAGCATCACACATCTTGCAGGAAATCTTGACCGTGAAGTCTGACGACGTGATGGGTAGAACCAAAACTTACGAGCATATCGTGAAAGGTGAACCTCTTCCGACACCCGGAATTCCGGAATCATTCAACGTATTGTTGCATGAACTTCGCGGGTTGGGATTGAGCGTTAATCTTATATAATGGAAAATTGAAAATGGAAAATTGAAAATGGAGAACCGGAAGAATTAATTTTCAATTCTCAATTTTCAATTTTCAATTAACAGATAAAATATGGCCTTCAGAAAAGACAATAAAGTAAAAAATTTTACTAAGATCGCTATTGGATTGGCTTCCCCGGAAGAAATTCTGGAACGGTCCAGTGGTGCTGTATTAAAACCGGAGACGATTAACTATCGTACTTACAAACCCGAACGCGACGGTTTGTTCTGCGAACGTATCTTCGGTCCGGTGAAGGATTACGAATGTCATTGCGGTAAATATAAACGTATTCGATACAAGGGTATCGTTTGTGACCGTTGTGGTGTTGAGGTTACGGAGAAGAAGGTTAGACGTGAGCGTATGGGACATATCCAGTTGGTGGTTCCGGTGGCTCATATCTGGTATTTCAAGTCGTTGCCAAATAAAATCGGTTACTTGTTAGGGTTACCTTCCAAGAAACTGGATACCGTTATTTACTACGAGAGATACGTGGTTGTAAACCCGGGTATCATGGGGGATTCCGGTATCAAAACAATGGATTTCCTGACGGAAGAAGAGTATTTGGATATTCTGGATAAACTTCCAACAGATAATCAATATTTGGATGATGATGATCCAAACAAGTTCATTGCAAAGATGGGTGCGGAAGCTATTTCCATGTTGTTGGAACGTCTGAACTTGGATGATCTTTCATACGATTTAAGAAATAAAGCAAATACGGAGACTTCTCAACAGAGAAAGAACGAGGCGTTGAAACGTCTTCAGGTCGTAGAGGCTTTCCGTGAAAGTAAAGAAATTAATAAGCCGGAATGGATGATCGTGAAGGTGTTGTCTGTGATACCGCCTGAATTGCGTCCGTTGGTTCCGTTGGACGGAGGTCGTTTTGCTACTTCCGATTTGAATGATTTGTACAGACGGGTGATTATCCGTAATAATCGTTTGAAGAGATTGATCGAGATCAAGGCTCCGGATGTAATCTTGCGTAATGAAAAACGTATGTTACAGGAGGCCGTAGATTCGTTGTTCGATAACTCTCGTAAATCCAATGCGGTTAAGATTGAAAATAACAGACCATTAAAGTCTCTTTCCGACAGTTTGAAAGGTAAACAAGGACGTTTCCGTCAGAACTTGTTGGGTAAGCGTGTTGACTACTCTGCACGTTCGGTAATCGTTGTAGGTCCGGACTTGAAGATGCACGAGTGTGGTCTTCCGAAAGACATGGCGGCTGAATTGTATATGCCGTTTATTATCCGTAAACTGATCGAGCGCGGTATCGTGAAGACGGTGAAGAGTGCCAAGAAGATCGTGGATCGTCGTGATCCGATCGTTTGGGATATTCTTGAAAACGTGTTGAAAGGTCATCCGGTATTGTTAAACCGAGCCCCGACCCTGCACCGTTTGGGTATTCAGGCATTCCAGCCGAAATTGATCGAGGGTAAAGCAATCCGTTTGCACCCGTTAGCTTGTACCGGATTCAACGCTGACTTCGACGGTGACCAGATGGCTGTACACTTGCCATTAGGTAACGAAGCTGTATTGGAAGCTCAGATTTTAATGTTGTGTTCTCATAACATTTTGAACCCGGCTAACGGTGCGCCTATCACGGTGCCTTCTCAGGATATGGTGCTCGGTTTGTACTATATCACGAAACCGAGGAAGGGTGTGAGGGGTGAAGGCTTGAAGTTCTATTCTCCGGAGGAAGTGATTATCGCTTTCAACGAGAGAGCCGTAGACTTGCATGCTGAAATCGAGGTGAAGATTGATAACGTGGACAAGGACGGTCAACCGATTAGGCATATGATCAAAACAACGGTTGGTCGTGTGATTTTGAACCAGTTCACCCCGAAAAACTATCCTTATATCAATACGTTGATTACGAAAAAAGCGTTGCGTGACATTATCGGTGACGTGTTCAAACGTTGCGGTGTGGACGTGACGGCTAAATTCTTGGATGATATTAAGGATTTGGGTTATCGTAAGGCATTTGAGGGAGGTTTGTCTTTCAACTTGGGAGACGTTATCGTTCCGGAGAACAAACAAGATTTGTTACAAGAAGGATATGACCAGGTTGAAGAGGTAATGGCGAACTATAACATGGGATTCATTACCAATAATGAAAGATATAACCAGATTATTGATATTTGGACACACGTGAACGCGAACTTGACCGCCACGTTGATGAAACAATTGGCAGCGGATGACCAAGGATTCAATTCTATCTACATGATGTTGGATTCCGGAGCCCGTGGATCTCGTGAGCAGATTCGTCAGTTGGGAGGTATGCGTGGATTGATGGCAAAACCGCAGAAATCAGGTGCTACCGGGGGACAGATTATCGAGAACCCGATCTTGGCAAACTTTAAAGAGGGACTTTCGGTGTTGGAGTACTTTATTTCAACCCACGGTGCCCGTAAGGGTTTGGCCGATACCGCGTTGAAGACTGCAGATGCCGGATATTTGACTCGTCGTTTGGTTGACGTGGCTAACGATATCACGATTACCGAGGAAGATTGCGGTACGTTGAGAGGTATTACCATTTCGGCTATCAAGAATAACGAAGAGATCGTGTCTTCTTTGTCAGAGAGAATTTTAGGACGTGTTTCCGTGCATGATATTTATCATCCGAATACGGGTGAATTGATCGTGGCCTCTGGAGATGAGATCACGGAGGTAGTTGCCGATATTATCGAGAACTCCCCGATCGAGCGTGTTGAAGTTCGTTCTGTATTGACTTGCGAGGCGAAGAAGGGCGTTTGTGCTAAATGTTACGGACGTAACTTGGCTACCAGCCGTATGGTTGAGAAAGGTGAGGCTGTCGGGGTTATCGCTGCACAGTCTATCGGTGAGCCGGGTACTCAGTTGACATTGAGAACCTTCCACGTGGGAGGTACTGCGGGAAATATTTCCAGCGAAAACTCTTTGAAGGCGAAGTATGATGGTTACGTTGAGTATGAAGAATTACGTTCTGTTGAGTACACGCAAGATAACGGAACGACCTGTGACGTGGTTGTAGGACGTTTGACGGAGTTGCGTATATTGGATAAGAACACGAATATTATATTGATTTCTCACGCTATCCCTTACGGTGCTAAGTTGTTCGTGAAGGATGGACAGGAGATCAGCAAGGGTGAATTGCTTTGTGAATGGGACCCGTTCAATGCTTTGATCATTACCGAATTCTCCGGTACGGTTGGGTTGGAAAACTTGATCGAGGGTGAAACCTATAAGGAAGAATCCGATGAAACCACCGGATTTAGGGAGATGATCATTATTGAGTTCCGTGACAAGATGAAAGCGCCTGCTTTGTGTATCAATGATGCAGAAGGAAACACGGTGAAGAGTTACAACTTGCCGGTAGGCGCCCACATTGTCGTGAAGGAAGGAGCTGAGGTTGTTGCCGGTAGTACCATTGCCAAGATTCCGAGAGCTGTTGGTAAAGCAGGCGATATCACGGGAGGTCTTCCGCGTGTTACCGAGTTGTTCGAGGCTCGTAACCCGTCGAATCCGGCCGTTGTATCGGAAATTGACGGTGAGGTAACTTACGGTAAGATCAAACGCGGTAATCGTGAAATTATCGTGACATCAAAAGCCGGAGAGGTAAAGAAATATCTGGTTTCTTTGTCTAAACAAATTTTGGTGCAGGAGAACGATTATGTACGTGCAGGTACCCCGTTATCTGACGGTGCAATTACCCCGACTGATATTTTGAATATCGAGGGACCGATCAAGGTTCAGGAGTATATCGTGAACGAGGTACAGGATGTATACCGGATGCAGGGTGTGAAGATCAATGATAAGCATTTCGAGATCATTGTACACCAGATGATGCGTAAGGTATTGATCCAAGATGCCGGAGATACGAGATTCTTAGAGAATCAGGTGGTGGATAAGAGTGAGTTCATGGAAGAAAACGATGCAATCTACGGAAAGAAAGTGGTACTGGAAGCCGGGGATTCGGATCGGGTGAAACCGGGACAGATTATCTCTGTACGTATGTTGAGAGATATTAACTCACAATTGAAACGTAGAGACTTGAAGGTGGTAGAGGCTAGAGATGCTGTGCCCGCAACTTCAGCTCAGGTATTACAGGGTATTACCCGTGCTGCATTGCAGACGGCAAGCTTTATTTCTGCCGCATCATTCCAAGAAACCACGAAAGTATTGAATGAAGCTGCAATTTACGGTAAAGTCGATCCATTGGAAGGATTGAAAGAAAACGTGATTTGCGGTCACTTGATACCGGTGGGTACAGGTATGAAAGAATTTAGAAGTCTGATTGTAGGTTCTAAGGCGGATCTCGAAAGGATGGAAAAATAAAAATAGATAGAGGCGCCGCAAGGCGCCTTTATTGTTTGTATAAACTATTAACCAAGGACTATTATGGAAGAGAAAAAACAACAATGTGATATTGAATTAGATCGGGATGTTGCACAGGGAACTTATTCGAATCTGTCAATTATTTCTCATTCTTCCTCCGAGTTTATTATTGATTTTATCCGTATTATGCCGGGGATGCCTAAGGCTGAAGTGAAAAGCCGTATTATTTTGACCCCGGAACACGCAAAACGCTTGTTACTGGCATTACAGGATAATGTTCGGAGATTTGAGATTGATTACGGGAAGATTAATTTACCGGAAGGCGGCCCTATTGCACCCATGTTCCCGATGGATTTGGAACCGCAGGGACAAGCTTGATAATTTTAGATTTGATGATTTTAGATTTTAGATTGTGTGATAAAAATCTAAAATCTAAAATTTGAAATCTGAAATTATTAGAGCCACTTTTTTCTTTTGAAGTAAAGGAGCATGGTGATGGTGATGATGACCATGATGCCCCAGAGGATGAAGTAGGCGTAGTGGTGTTTTAATTCGGGGATATATTCGAAGTTCATTCCGTAGATTCCGGCGATAAAGGTGAGAGGGATGAAGATCGTGGAGAAGATGGTTAGTACTTTCATGACATCGTTTTGTCGATTCCCGATGTTGGTTTGGTAAAGATTGATTTGGTCGGATATCATGGAATAATATATCTCGATGGCTTCTTGAGCCTGTACAACCAGATCATCCAAGTCGTGTAAATACGTGTAGGTGTTTTGATTAATGAGGGGGGAGTCGCAATTGGTGAAGCGGGTGGTGACCTCTTTGAACGGGCGTACGTTTTTTCGGATGTATGAAAGTTCTGTCTTGTAATGATAAAGGTCCTCGATCACTTTGGCATCTGCCTCTAAAATGGTTTTACCGCGTTCTTCGATGGCGGCTCCTAATATTTCTAGGTTAATGATATAGTTGTCAACGAGGGTGTCCAGTAGGGCGTAACAGAGGTAATCCGTCCCGAAAGAGCGGATGCGGGTTTTGCCGTCGTATAGGCGTTTCTTCACGTCTTTAAAATAATCGGCATCTGTTTCTTGAATGGTAATCAGGTAGTGAGATCCGACAATAAAAGAGATTTGTTCCATGTGTACGATCCCGTCGTCCTTGCCGAAATAGAAGGACTTGGCAATGATATATAAATGGTCGGATTCTTCGCTGAACCGCGGACGTTGGTCCGTGTTTAGAATGTCTTCCAAAAATAGAGAAGATACATCGAAGGTCTTGCCCATATCGGCAATCAGTTTGGTATTTTGCAGGCCGGATATGTTGATCCAAGTCATGTGGTCGTTGGACACGATGTCAACAATGTTTTCCATCGTTTCGGGAAAGAACTCTTTCAGGCCTTCTGAAGTGTATTGAATAACCTGAATGGAGTTTTTTGTCATTTTTTGTTTGCCGATGAAGATCAAGGAGCCGGGTGCGGCTCCTTTTGATTTCGTTCGGTCTTTAAGAAAACGGGCCATGTGCGTGCGAATTGAAAGTTAAAAACTAAAAGATAAAAGTTATTTCGAGTCTGAGTCTGCCGGTTCTATTTTCAGTTTTATGGGGTTAGAACTATCTCCCCAAGTTAGCGTGCGATACGGGAAGGGGAATTCCACGTTCTTGGCATCAAATACTTTTTTCAGACGACGGCGATATTCCCGGCCAACGGCCCATTGTTGCATGGGTTTTGTCTTGATAACAAGGCGAATGACCACGGCACTATCGGCAAAGTCGTTTACCCCGCTGATGGCCACGGGTTCGAGCATCATTTCTTTGTAAACAGGGTCATTGAACATTTCGTCTCCGACTTGTTGCATGAGCATGACGGCATTATCCGTGTCTTCCTTGTAACCGATCCCGATTTGCAGAACAATGGCAGACCATTCTTTGGTCATGTTGGAGAGCGTGTCTATTTTCCCGTTTTGGAAAATGTGTACGGTGCCTGAACTATCCCGTAGAGTAACGGTTCTTAATTCAATTTTTTCAACTAGTCCTTCTGTTCCGTTAATTACCGCCCAGTCTCCGGTGCGTAGCTGATCTTCCAAGAGAATAAAGAAACCGGATATGAAATCCCGTACTAATTCTTGAGCCCCGAAACCGACTGCTAATCCGACAATTCCGGCACTGGCGAGGATGGGGGCGATGTTGATATTGAATTTTCCGAGTAAGATCAGTAGGAAGATCACCCAAAGAAAGATTCTTCCGATACCGTATATGATCCCCGTGAGCGTGTTAATTCGTTTTTCCGCCTCGTTGTTGTCAATGTTTTCAGTCTTATGGGCTTTATTGATGGCGAGCTTTTTCATTTTTCGGGTTGTGAATCGTAAGGCTCGGAGTAATGAAACGAATAAAATGACGAGAATAGCGATTGACGGGAGCTGGATGACACACCATGTAATTAGTTTTGTAAGCATTTCATTCCAGAATGCCGCTGTAAAGACGGCCGGAATATGTTGGGCTTCTTTCGTGTTCCAGAACACGACAATCCCATCTATTTGGGCGCTGTCAGGAATGTTTTTTTCGATGATCTGGTTTGTATTGTTATCCCACCAAGAATCATCCAGAGTTGCTTTGTTGATTAAGAAACTGGTGCTGACTTTCGGAACGGAAACGACGATCTCTCCCGAGGAAGGGAGATAGTTTATGTTGTGATAGGCATCCCGTATTTGTCCTAAATTGGAATTCAGCCCAATTCCTTCCGGGGTTTTGAATGAGGTGTCCCGAATGATGATGCGATTAATAAAAGAACTAGTGTCTCCGGCAACTTCCGGGGTGGCTATAAAAAGGAGTTTGCCGTTATTGTCATATACATTGTAATCATCAAATTCTTGATTGAAGAATCCACCTTTGTTTTTGATGAGCTTGATTTGTTTCGCAGGGAATATGGAGTACAGTTGATGAATATTTGTACCTCTGGTAATGGAGCCAACATGGGTAGAACTTATGGTGTAGGGATTTTGTGAATCATCCGGGATGCCCATCAACTCCGGGATGGATGATTTTTTCCCGCAACTTATCATCGTGAGTATCAGACAGAGTAGAATTAAATAGTTTTTCATGGTAAGTGTATTTTAAATAACTTTATAGCCGTGCAGGTGTTTACTTGATAAAATTATACAAAACTTATTATCTATACAATTTAAAGACTGATTTTGTTCCATATTGAAAGGAATTTTATCACCGGAATTTTCAAACGTAACAAAAAAGTAACCGAAAAACGACGGGAAAAGATTCGTTGTTTAGAATTGTTTTATTTTATTTGTGCTGAAAAATATGTTTTTTGGTATGCTCTGGCTTGATTGTCAAGGCAATATCTGAAAAGAAAAAAATACTGATACAAACTTGTTTAGATATTTCTATTGGCTACCTTTACGCATGTTTTACAACATAAAATTCGTGTGATATTATAGAATATAATTTATAATTTAATATTTAAGAACAAGTAACTAAGTCATGAGTGAAAAGACAGAAGTTATCGACAAAAAAGACATTGTAATTCGTTTCTCGGGAGATTCGGGAGATGGAATGCAATTGACCGGCCAGCAATTCTCGGATGCTGCTGCTTTATTTGGAAACGGTGTATCAACGTTTCCGGATTATCCTGCTGAAATACGCGCCCCGCAAGGTACGGTTGGTGGTGTTTCCGGGTTTCAAGTACATATTGGGAATGATCCCATTAAAACTCCGGGAGATTTTGCAGATGTGCTTGTGGCGATGAATCCTGCCGCTTTGAAGGCTAACTTGCGTTGGGCAAAAAAAGGTGCAACGATTATCGTGAACTTGGATGCATTTACCGACAAGAACATTGAAAAGGCCGGGTATAAAGAAAACCCGCTGGAAGATGTAGTCTTGCAAGATTATAACGTGGTCCCCGTGAAGATCACGACTTTAACGGAAGAGGCTTTGAAAGACAGTGGTCTGGATCAGAAGTCTATCGTTAAATGTAAGAATATGTTCGCTCTTGGTATGATTTACTGGATGTTCGACCGTACGGTGGATCACACGAGAGATTTTATTAACCAGAAATTTGCCAAGAAGCCGGAAATTGCAAGTGCTAACGTGAAAGTGTTGGAAAGTGGTTTCAATTATGCAGCTAATGTTCATGCTTTGGCTGTACACTTCAACGTGGCTCCCGCTCAGATCGAGAAAGGACGTTACCGGACGATTACCGGTAATAAGGCTACGGCATGGGGATTCTTGGCTGCTGCTGAAAAAGCGAATTTACCTTTGTTCTGCGGTTCTTATCCTATCACTCCGGCAACAGATATTTTACAAGAGTTGGCGTTGAGACGTGATTTGGGTGTGAAGACTTATCAGGCAGAGGACGAGATTGCCGGAATTTGTACTTCTATCGGTGCAAGTTACGTGGGTAATCTGGCTATCACGACGACTTCAGGTCCCGGTTTAGCATTGAAGAGCGAGGCTGCCGGTTTAGCCGTAATGGCGGAGTTACCATTGGTAATTGTTGACGTACAACGTGGTGGTCCTTCAACCGGTCTTCCCACGAAAACGGAACAATCCGACTTGTTGCAGGCTCTTTACGGACGTAATGGTGAAAGCCCTATGCCTGTTGTAGCTGCAAGTACCCCGGGTAACTGTTTCGACTATGCTTTCTGGGCTGCTAAAATAGCTGTAGAACATATGACTCCGGTTGTCCTGTTGACAGACGGGTTCTTGGGGAATGGCGCTCAACCGTGGAAGATTCCTTCATTGAAAGATTATCCTTCTATTACTCCGAGAGTGGCTAAAGAAGGTGATGATTATAAACCGTACGCTCGTGATCCGGAGACTTTGGCCAGAATGTGGGCTTTGCCGGGAACGAAAGGTTTGGAACACCGTATCGGTGGTTTGGAGAAGGTAAATGTAACGGGAGAGATTAGTTACGTGCCGGAAAACCACCAGATTATGACTGATTTGCGTGATGCTAAGGTGGCTAAAATTGCTGACAGCATTCCTCAACAGGAGATTTTCGGAAACCAAGACGGTGGCGATGTTCTTGTTGTTGGATGGGGTGGTACTTACGGTCACTTGTACTCGGTCGTTCGTGAATTGAGAGAAGAAGGTAAAGACGTGAGCTTGGCTCATTTCAACTTTATCAACCCGCTCCCGAAGAACACGGGTGAGGTTCTTGGTAAATTCAAGAAGATTATCGTTTGCGAGTTGAACTTGGGACAGTTTGCACAGTATTTGAGAGCTAAATTCCCGCATTACACGTATTATCAATATAACAAAGTAGCCGGATTACCTTTCACGGTAGTTGAGCTGAAAGAAAAAATAACCGAATTATTAGGAAAATAATCATGGCAGAACAATATACACCGAAAGATTTTAAGAGCAACCAAGAGATTCGTTGGTGTCCGGGTTGCGGTGACCATGGTATCATTAACTCCGTACAGAAAGCCATGGCTGAATTGGGGTACCCGAAAGAATCGTGGGCAGTTATTTCCGGAATCGGATGTTCTTCCCGTTTCCCCTATTACATGAATACTTATGGTTTTCATACGATTCATGGACGGGCTGCTGCTATCGCATCCGGAGCTAAAAGTGCTAATCCGAAATTGAATATCCTTCAAGTTTCCGGTGACGGAGATGCTTTGGCTATTGGTGGTAACCACTTTATTCATGCTATTCGTCGTAATATCGATATTACCACTTTGGTGTTCAATAACGAGATTTACGGGTTGACGAAAGGACAATATTCTCCGACCACGAAGTTGGGTACGAAAACTAAAACTTCTCCCTACGGAACAATCGAAACTCCGTTTAATCCGGGAGAGTTGGTAATCGGTGCGCAAGGAAGATTCTTCGCTCGTACGTTGGATATGAATATCAACTTGAGTGCAGAAGTTATCGAGGCCGGTGTGCGTCATAAAGGTACTGCTGTTGTGGAGATTCTTCAGAACTGCGTGATCTTTGCTGACGGGGTTCACTCTGCTATCACGGATAAAGAGATGAAGGAAGAGCGTCAATTAATCTTAAGACATGGCGAACCGATGGTTTTCGGAAAGAACAAGGACAAGGGTATCATGTTTGATATGAAGGCCGGTAAGTTGAAAGTTGTTGAGATTGGTAAGGATGGTATCACGTTGGATGATATTATGGTACATGATGCTCACAGCGAAAATCCTTCTATGCATTGGATGCTGGTACACATGAAAGCTCCGGAATATCCCGTGGCTTTAGGTGTGATCCGTGACGTGGAAGGTACGACTTATAATGATGCATTGGATGCCCAGATTGAGAACGTGAAGGCGAAGTCTTCTATCCGTTGTGTTGAAGATTTGTTGAACAGCGGAGACGTTTGGGAAGTAAAATAATGGTTTTTAATATGTAGAAAAGTCCGAGTTTAAAGCTCGGACTTTTTTGTTTTGTTATTTGGAATGGGGCATGGATGCAATCCCCCAACGGGTATTTGGGGTAGAGTCCATTTGTAGTTTCAAGTGTCCGCCGTTTATAATTTCCCGACGATAGAACCAGCAATCTTCTAACGGTTGCCCGTTGAGTGTCGCGGACTGCACGTAATAATGATCGGGAGCGTTATTTTCTGTTTCAATCACGAGTGTTTTACCGGAATAGTACCGGGGATCAAGTTTAATCGTGATTTTGCGGAATTTAGGACTGCCAATTTGGTAAGAAGGGGTGATGTTGGTTCCTCCCTGTACGTCGAATAAACCCACGGCAGCCATGACATACCAGGCTCCCAATTGTCCTTGATCTTCGTCCTGTCCGTAACCGTAACCGTGTTCCGGTGTGGTACCGTAGAACTCATCACAGATTAACCGGGTGTATAGTTGTGTCAACCACGGTTTGCCGGAATAGTTGAATAGCCAAGCATCGTGCAGGCAGGGTTGATTTCCTTGATTGTATAGTTTCTCGACACCGGAAAAACTATCAATCTCTTTTCCCCCACCGAACTGTGTTTTCCGGGATTCGACAAACGTATTTTCCAGTCTTTCGTTGAAGAGATCGGTTCCCATGAGGTTTATCAAACCTTGGATGTCGTGGGGAACATACCAGGTGTATTGTGCGGCATTCCCTTCTTGGAATCCTTGCCAGCCTTTTAGAGGGTCGAAGTCTTTCATGAAACTGCCATCCATTTCACGGGGACGCATATATTTTGTTTCCGGGTCGAATAGATTTTTGTAGGCGTACGAGTATTGTATGAGGGTATCGTAGGCGGCTGTTTTCCCGAGAGCTCTGGCCATTTGTGCCGCTGCGTAACAACTGAAGGCGTATTCCAGCGTGTGGGATGCCCCGAAGTTGCAGACCCAGTTATTGGGATACAGATAATCTTTCAAAGGAACAAAACCTTGTTTGATAAAGTATTCATTGTCGTATTTCCCGTTCCCCATATCCCGTCCTTTGTATTCCAGTTCGTTTTTACAGATGGCACTCCAGGCTGATTCTATGTTGAAATCACGAATTCCGGCTTGATAGGCGGCACATATGATTAATCCCTGGAAATTGGTTTGTACCCCGTTCGTGTATACTCCGGCAGCTTCCCCGTCGTGTAGCCAACCGGAATTTTTGAAGAAGTCCAGATTTGATTTTATGTAGCTGGAAAATATTTCAGGATAGGCTAACGTCCATATTTGGGTGAGGTTCCAGAAACCGCCCCACATCCCGTCGGTATTGTGATGAGAATAGAGCGGAATTCCGTTTTTGTCCAAAGGGATCTGGCCAATTGTTTTATCATGTTGAATGTACTGTCCGTTTATATCGTTGGCAATTCCCCTGCCGAGTAGGGTATGGTAGAGCCCGGTATAGAATTTGGTTTTATCTTCCGGGGTTCCGCCTTCTACTTGGATGCGACCGAGCATTTCATTCCAGGTTTGACGGGCGGCATTTTTCACGTCATTGAAACTTTTTCCGGCAACTTCTGTATCCCGGTTGTTACGTGCGTTTTCAATGCTGGTATAGGATAGGCCGACTTGCATTTGTACCTGTTCATATGCTTTTGTCGGGAAGGTGAGATATAGCCCGCATCCGGGGCCTTTTACCGTGTTGGAGTTTTCTTGTACCTTCTCGTCAATAAATGTTCCGATTGTTTGCGGTTGCTTGTCCAGTTTGGCGGCAAAATAGATTTTTATTTTCCCGTCCGGCTGGCAGAATGTGGTATAAATCGGGTAGTTTTCCACCCATCCGGTCACTTCGTTGGTTTCCGGATGGTACGTGACTTCCGCATCCGTGATGGTGGCACTTTCTCCTTGTTTATGCCCGATATCAAACAGTATTCTTGACGTGGCGGATTGGGGAAAGGTATAGCGGTGCAAACCCGTCCGGGTGGTTGCCGTGATTTCTGCTTTGATATTGTAATCCGTGAGAGTTACGGCGTAATAACCGGGAGTGGATATTTCTGTCGCCTTGTCGATGCGTGAACGATATCCGGAATCCGGATCTTCTAATGTACCCGGTAAGGTTTTTAATTCCCCGGTGGTAGGAATCGTTACTACACCGCCTATCTGGAACTCGTGAAAATGGGCGAATCCTTCAATGGAAGTATGTCGATCATCATATCCACAAGGAAGCCAGCTTCCATAGCTTCCGTAAGCATTCGTGGTCGGGGCGAGTTTGGCCATTCCCATGGGGAGTGCGGCCGGGGTATAGAAGAACCAACGACAATGTACCGAGCCGATTTGCGGATTAACCCAATCTACCGGTTGTTTCTTTTCCGGGGTGGGTTGGCATGAATAAAAACCTAGAATCAGTAAACATAGGCTAAAGAGACGGGTTGTAGTTTGCATCTTATTTTTAGGTTAAGGTGATTTTGCTGACAAATTTATCTTTTTTTACTTCTTTATTCATTAAAAAAGAATAAATTTGTAATGTAAAGAGTAAAAATCCGGCTAAAATATTTCTTCTATGTTGAATCTGAATATATTAAGTGTTACGATGCCATTAACGAATCCCGTGTTAATTTTTTCTGTAATCCTTTTTATTATTCTGTTTGCTCCACTTGTATTACATCGTTTTAAGATTCCGGATATTGTCGGTCTGATTATTGCCGGTGCTTTGATCGGGCCTTACGGCTTGCATATCATGGATCGGGATAGTAGTATCGTGTTGTTCGGGACGGTGGGTTTATTGTATATCATGTTCGTGGCGGGGCTGGAAATCGACATGGCGGATTTTAAAAAGAATAGTAAACGGAGTTTGATATTTGGTCTTTATACTTTTTTTATCCCGATGATTCTGGGAACGTTTGCCGGGGTTTATTTGTTAGATTTTTCTTATCCTACTTCCATTTTGTTGGCGAGTATGTTTGCCTCCCACACGCTGGTGACTTACCCGATCGTGAGTAAATATGGAATCACGAAGAATCGGGCGGTTAACGTGACGATTGGCGGGACCGTGGTGACTTGTTTGCTGGCACTACTCGTGTTGGCGGTTATCGTGGGAATGTCCACGGGAGAGTTGACCCAAGGATTTTGGATCCAGTTGGGGGTATCAACGCTCGTGTTTGCTTTTATCGTGCTTTGGGGATTTCCCTTTGTCGGACGTTGGTATTTCAAACGATATGATGATCGCGTGGGTCAGTTTATATTTGTTCTGGGCCTTGTTTTCTTTGCCTCTTTCTTGGCAGAGGCGGCAGGGTTGGAGGCTATTATCGGGGCATTCTTGGCGGGATTGGCATTAAATCGTTTGATTCCGAATACGTCGGCATTGATGAACCGGATTGAGTTCGTGGGGAATGCTTTGTTTATTCCGTTTTTCCTGATCGGGGTCGGAATGTTGGTAAATTTTCACGTGTTTTTGTATGATTTGACCACGATATGGGTGGCTGTTGTCATGTGTGTGGTGGCAACCGTATCGAAGTTTATCCCGGCTTGGTTGGCACAGAAGAATTTCCGGTTTACGACTTCTGAAAGGACATTGATTTTTGGATTGAGTAACGCTCAGGCGGCGGCTACTTTGGCGGCAGTTTTGGTGGGGTATAACGTTATTTTGGGAACAACTCCGGAAGGAGAACCGATTCGTTTACTGAATGAAAGCGTGCTGAACGGTACGGTCGTGATGATCTTGGTGACCTGTATTATCGCCTCTTTTGCCACGCAGAAAGGAGCGCAGGAGGTGGCTTTGGCCGAGTTTGCAGAAGATGAGAGCGTGGATAGTGAAGAAGTAGAAGATCGCATTTTGATTCCATTGAGTAATATCGAGAATGTGGAGGAGTTGGTCAGTTTGGCTGTAACGATTAAATCCAAAAAGGCGAAAGCCGTGATGACGGCTTTGAACGTGATTCAAGCGGACGAGGGGGACAGTATGGCGGAGAAGAAGGCGAATCTGTTACTGGAAAAGGCAACGAAAGCTGCTGCGGCAACAGACAATGAGTTGGTGACTTCTCTGCGTTATGATGAGGATATTGTAAATGGAATCAAAAATGCCACGAAAGAGCATAAGATAACTGATATTGTACTGGGACTTCGTAAGGAAGGGGTCATTTCTGATACTTTTTTGGGGAATCTGACAGACCGGGTGTTGTCAAAATGTGCGACGACCACGTTGGTTTACCGTCCCGCACAACCCTTGTCCACGATAAAACGTTACATTGTGGTGGTGCCGTTTCGGGCAGAGCGAGAAATCGGTTTCCCTTACTGGGTAATTCGTGTATGGAATATGGCTAAAAATTCAAGCAGTAAGATCGTGTTTTATGCCGATACTGCCGTGTTGAATGTATTGCAGGATATACAGGCTAAGCATCATATAGAGGTGGAATTTAATGAATTCAATAATTGGGATGATTTTTTGATCATATCCCGTGATGTAAAGGAGAATGATGCTTTGATGATCGTGATGAGTAGAAGGAATTATCCCTCTTATTTGAAAAATATGACGATGATCCCGACTTATTTGAACAAGTATTTCTGTAAAAATAGTTGTATTTTGGTTTATCCGATGCAGATAGGTATTGGCGAACAGGAATTAGGGGCGTTAAAGAGTATACCTCATGCAGATTCTCATGACAGCTTGGATGATCTGGCGGATGTGTTGAGAGGATTGTTCAAGAGAAATAAATGATTTAATTCGTTTGCCGTATGAAAAAAGTGATCGTTCTTTTGGGTATTATTTTATTGGGATATGCTTTTAACGAGTTTTCTCCTTTTGAAAAGAAGTTGATCACTAATTTTACGGCACAGATCCGGGAGTTGCAACAGGAAAAAGTGTACCTGCACACGGATAAAAGCGTGTACACGGTGGGGGATAAGCTGTGGTTCCGGGCTTACCAAGTACATGCGGCTGCGGTGTTTCCCATGGTTTATAGTCACTATATCTATGTCGATTTGATCGATCGACGGGATTCCGTGATTCAGCGGGTGAAAGTTGCTGAACGGGATTCTTGTTTCTTCGGGCAGATCGAGATCCCCAAGGATTTACAACAAGGGGATTATGCTTTGCGGGCTTTTACTTATTATATGCAGAATGGAGGGGAGGATTATTTTTTCAAAAAGAAGATCCGGGTGATTAACCCGAAAGATTCAAGGGTATGGACGGATGTGACTTACACGAAGAATCGGGAAAATAATTATACGGCAACGATTCGTTTGTCTGACGGGCAGGGAGAACCATATAGCCGGACGTCGGTAACTTATATTGCCGGGGTGAAGAAGGATCAGTATTCGGTGAAACCAGCCCGGACGGATAAAGACGGGAAGTTTGAAGTGAAGATTGATACCACGATGAAAACAATCGAAGTGGAATTTCGGGATGGACAACCTTTCCCGTTTAAACGCTATATTTATATCCCCTCACAATTAAAGGATTTTGACGTGCAGTTTTTCCCGGAAGGAGGAAATTTGTTATCGGGGAATTTTCAGCAAGTGGCGTTTAAGGCTATCGGGGCTGACGGGAGAGCCGTGGAGGCCTCGGGAGAAGTGTATCAAGATTCGATCGTGATTGCTACGGTTCATACCCAGCATGACGGAATGGGAAAATTTCGTTTGCCCGTGAATCCGGGAAAGAAGTTTTATGCCGTGATGAAGACGGAGGAAGGGGTAGAAAAACGATTTGATTTGCCCGAAGTTTCGGAGACGGGATGGGGACTTTCGGTTAGCCGGAAGGATTCAATTCTGAGTTATCGGGTGATCAAAGGGGAGAATGCTATATTGCCGGAGGAATTGTACACGGTAGTGCATTGTCGGGGTATCGTTGTCGGGATAAATCGGGTAAATGGCTTGCAAAGGGGAAGTGTGAATTTGAATATTTTGCCGGAAGGGATTTCACATATCGTGTTGCTTGATGCTGCGGGAAAGGTGTATAGTCAACGATTATTCTTCGTGAAACGTAACCAGCGTCCGGAGTTGAAAATTACGACAGATAAGCCGACGTATATTGCCCGAGAGTTGGTGGAAATGGAGATCGATTTCGAAGAGGCATATAAAGGCCTGTTAGACGGATCGTTTTCAATATCTGTGACAGATGATCAAAAAGTGGTGCAGGATTCTTTGGAGGACAATATTTTATCCAATTTATTGTTGACTTCGGATTTGAAGGGATACATTGATAACCCGGCTTATTATTTCAATGATACGACACCAGAGATTGCGGATAATCTGGATTTGGTGATGATGACACACGGGTGGACTCGTTTTGACGTATCCAAGTTGGCTAGGGGGGAGTTTGATGATTTAAAATACCCGTTGGAGATTGGGCAGGTGATTTCCGGGAGAGTGAATAATTTCTGGGGGAAGAAGTCGAAGGGGGCTAATATCGTATTGATTTCCAATTATGGATTGTGTCGGATGGCAGAAACGGATGAGACCGGGAATTTTTTGATTGACGGTCTGGCTTTCCATGACAGTACTTCATTTTTGGTGCAGGCATTAAGCGCTAAAGGACGTCGGGGGGTAACTGTGAATATAGATCAAGATGAATTTTTACCTCCACATTATACGTTGCCTAACACGTTGGAGACAAAGAAAAAAGAGGACGATTTTTATAAAAAGTTCGGGCAGGATTATTATTACGAGAACGGGGAGAAGGTGTACGTGCTAGACGAAGTACTCGTGTCTCGTCGGAAACAGAAAAAGAGCTATTCTTTTTACGATAATATAGCTAATCATCAATTGGATTCAGCCCAGATTGCAGAAAATGCAGCTTTGGATATAACTTGGATCGTGCAACAGTTGCCGGGTGTGACTTTTGAAAAAGATGATGATGGGGAAGATTGTTTCAAGCAATTCGGACGGAAATTGTACGTTTTGGTAAATGATTTTGAAGAAACGATGGATCAGATTCGTTTGATCCCGACGGGTGCTTTGCGGAATATATCTTTGTTGGATCAGATGCAAGGAAAAATCTTTTTTGGAGATCGGGGGGCTAACGGAGTATTAATTATCTCCGCAGAACCGGGGTGGACACCGAAGGATTTGGGACGTCCCAATGTGTTACCTTTTAAAATCATGGGGTACCAGATCCCGGACGAATTTTACGTGCCTAAATACGAGATTGATTCCGTGCGTCGGGATAATCGTTATGACGAACGCTCGACAATTTACTGGCAACCGGTTGTCAAGATCAGTAAAGATGCCTCGGCTAAATTGTCTTTCTACACGGCAGATACGTACGGAAAATATTCTGTTATCGTGGAAGGAATAACTTCAAGAGGAGTGATTTGTCGGAAACGTGTTCCCTTGATATTGAAATAATTCAAAATTTATTTGCATATTTGCCATTCATAGAGATGGATGATAGGTATGAACAGGAATTATTGTTTTACATTAACTAATGGTACACGGCTTGATTTCAAGCAAGTGTTCGATCAATATTTTAATTCCTTGGTTCTTTTTGCTGATCGTTATTTGGGAGAGCGAGAAGAGAGTGAATCTCTTGTGCAGGATACTTTCCTTGCTCTGTGGGAAAACAGGTTAGAGTTTCCGGATGAACTTTCCGTGAAGGCTTATTTATATTCTACGGTACGGAATAAGGCTTTGAATGTGTTGAAACATCGTAAGATTGAGCAACATTATATGAATGAAATTCTTCAGGACGAGGATGCGGAGCTTTATTATATGAGGTCGGTGATTGAAGAAGAAACACGCCGGTTAATTTTTACGGCCATTGATTCTTTGCCGGAACATTGCAGAAAGGTGTGTCTGTTGAATCTCGAAGGAATGGATAATCAGGAAATTGCAGATGAGTTGCGGATTTCCCTGAACACGGTGAAATTTCATAAAAAGAATGCTTACAAGCTATTACGGGATAAATTGAAAGATCAATTTTATCTTCTGTTTCTTATTTAGAACATCCTTACTAAAAAGATCGATTTTTTTAAGTTTTTCACTACCCGCTTTTTTATTTCAGTTGTTCTAGGAATATAAACGAATAGATATGACTAGAAAATATATTCGAATAGCGGAATTGATCTATAAGGATAAAATCGGGGAACTTACCGGGCAGGAGAAGCAAGAACTGCTTGCTTGGTTGGAGGAATCTGATTTTAATAGGCAGATATTCGATGAATTAGCAAAAGGAAGTTCATTAAGTCGGAGTTATGCTGAATACCGGAATGTACATCGGGAACAGGTGTGGAATAAAATTGAAAAACAGATAGCTCCGCAAAGGTCTCGGTTGTCGTTGCGATGGATCGGGTATGCGGCATCCGTGATGATATTGGTGGTGGCGGGATGGTTTGCCTTCCAAATGTCGGATAATAAGGATTCGGTACAGGAAGGTAAAAAAGTAGCCCGGATTACACCGGGGACACAAAAGGCGATATTGCATTTGGATAATGGGGAACAAGTCGTTTTAGCAGACAATAACACGGTGATTGTTGAAGACAGCCTTTCAGGGAAAATAGAACAAGTGGATAAGACGTTAGTGTATCAAACGGAATCCACCGTGAAGGAAGAACGACTTAACGTGTTGGAAATTCCGAATGGGGGAGAATTTCAAGTAACATTAGCTGATGGGTCGAGAGTATGGTTGAATGCGGGGACTAGATTGACTTACCCGATTGCTTTCGTGGGAAAAGAACGGCGGGTACGTTTGGATGGTGAAGGTTATTTTGAAGTTGAGCGGGATGAGAGCAAGCCTTTCATCGTGGAAATAAATGGAATGGAGGTGAAGGTGCTGGGGACATCCTTTAATTTGAGGTCTTTTGCTGCAGACAATCGTTCGACGGCAACTTTGGTGAGTGGTAAAATTGAGGTGAAAACTCCCACGCAACGTATTGAACTTTTACCGAATCAACAAGCGGATTTATTGGTAGGGGAAAACAAACTTGCTGTGCGTGAAGTTGATGCAGTTGCTTACAGTGCTTGGACGAAAGGAAGGTTTGTGTTTCGTCGGGAACGTTTAGAGACGATACTGGATGATGTGTCTCGTTGGTATAACGTGACGGTATTTTATGAACAAAGTCGGGTGAAGGATATACTTTTCTCCGGAATCGTGGAGCGATATGCAGATATATCCGAAACGTTGGAAATGTTAGAAAAGACAGGGAAAGTGAATTTTATAGTAGATGAACAGAAAATTATAGTGCGAGCCAAATAAAAAAACAGGAAAGTGCTCCAACACTTCCCTGCTTAAAGTTTCATTATTGGTAGTTTGCTCCAACAAACTAGCAATAGAGTTTAACCTTAAAGAATTAAACAAAACTATGAAAAAAAAACGAGAATTTGACTTTCTCAAGGGGAGAAAGTTGCAAATTAGTTTGTTAAAGATGAAAGTGACGGCATTACTACTTTTAGTGTGTGTCCTGCAAAGTATGGCAGGAGCGTATTCCCAGACAACGAAGTATGATATTTCGATGACAAGCGGGAGGTTAGAAAATGTGTTCAAGTTGATTGAACAGAAAGGTGAATATACCTTCTTGTATTCTATTGAAGACGTGGATCAGATTTCTTCTGTAAACGTGAATGTGAAACAAGCGGATTTAAAGGAAGTTTTGGACATTTGCTTGGCGAATACAAAATTGACTTACGAGATCAATGGCCGTTTGGTAATTATCCGGGTGAAGGATGAGAATCCTGAAAATAAAATGGTCGTGATTAAAGGAGTGGTGAAAGATAAAAAGGGGGAACCATTGCCGGGGGTAACAATTGTAGGGAAAGGAACGACTGTTGGTGTTGCTACCGGAATAAATGGAGAGTTTTCTTTTACGACCGTGAAACAAGATAGCGTGGTACTATTATTTTCTTTTGTTGGAATGAAGACTAAGGAAGTGAAGTGGCAGGGAGAGAAGATGTTGAATGTTGTCTTGGAAGAGGATACGAAAGAGGTTGAGGAAGTTGTCGTAACGGGTTACCAAACCGTGAAAAAATCAAATATGGCGGGTTCTGTCAGCACGGTGAAAGCCGAGGATTTGGTTTTAACAGGTACTCAATCTTTGGAACAGGCTTTGCAAGGGAAGTTAGCCGGAGTGGCAATTCAGAATCAAAGTGGTTTGGTTGGTACTCGTCAAAAAGTGCGGGTGAGAGGAACTTCAACTTTGTTAGGTAGTCAGGATCCTGTATGGGTAGTCGATGGAATCATTCAAGAAGACCCACTTCCTTTTAAGGCAACCGATTTGTCTATGTCTAACACGAATCCGGACAATATTGATATGATCCGTAATTTCGTGGGTAGTGCAATCTCTTGGTTAAACCCTTCAGATATTAAAGATGTTACTGTATTGAAAGATGCTTCTGCTACAGCGATTTATGGCGTGAAAGCGGCTAATGGGGTTATCGTGATCAACACAAAAAGAGGAGAAAAAGGACGTATGTCTATTAACTATTCTGGCAGTTTTTCAATAGGGTCTAAGGTAACTTACGACAAGATGAATTTGATGAACTCTAAAGAGCGCGTGGATGTTTCCCGGGAAATATACGAGAGAGGTTTGGTTAACGGTAACGTGTTGCAGGATGTAGGGTATCAAGAAGTGTTACAGCAATATTTGCAGGATAAGATTTCCTATGACCAATTTAATGCTAGTGTAAAGAGATTAGAGACAGTTAACACGGACTGGTTCGATCTGTTGTTTGAAAATCCATTCTCTTATTCTAATAGTATCAGCGTGTCCGGAGGTAGTGATAAGACTACGTATTATGCCTCTTTTGGTATGTCAAATAATAATGGTACGGCTAAGGGAAATGATTCTAAGAATTATCAGGGAAGTGTGAACGTGACAACGATATTTTGGGACCGTTTGCGTTTTTCTGCTAAAGTGGCCGGGAGTGTTGCTAAGACAAAGGGATTTCATGGTAGCGTGCAACCCTATTCTTATGCTTCTACTACGAGTCGTGTGATTTCGGCTTTTGATGATAATGGAGATTTATATTATTACAAGAATGCTAATAAGTTTAGATACAATATATTAAATGAGTTGGCAGGCACCGGAAATGAGAACACTTCCAATTCATTGAATGCGAATATTAGTTTGAATTTGGATATTTTACGTGGTTTGAAATATGAGATGTCAATTGGTTATAGCTACACTTCCTCTCACGGACAGTCTTGGGCAACAGAAAGAACTTATTATATTACGGCTAAACGTGGCTACGAATTCGGGCAATATGGTGCGAATGATGCAGAATATAAAAAGAGTGGGTTGCCCCATGGAGGTGAATTGAATATGCAGGATTCGCGTAATGAGAATTATACTTGGAGAAACCAGTTATCATACGTGAAAAATTTTGGTAGACACTTGTTGACAGCCACGGTAGGTCAGGAGGCCAGTAGCTCTAAATATGACGGTTTTACTGGTACTTTTTGGGGATATTTACCGGAACGTGGAAATACGATTAAAAATCCCCCATTGAATACCGAAAATAATGGATATCTTTCAGCGAATACAACTTACGCACAGCCTTCGAAGTCGATTATTAATAACAAGGCGAATAAATTGTCTTTTTATGGTGCATTTACGTACACTTTCGATGAGCGTTATGTATTTAACGCTAGTATACGATCAGATGCATCCAATCGTTTCGGGCAAGATAAAAGCGCTCGCTTTTTACCGGTGTGGTCGTTCGGGTTGCGTTGGAATATGGGACGGGAACATTTCTTAGAAGGACAAGATTTCTTGAACGAGTGTAGTTTCCGATTGACTTATGGATACCAAGGGAATGCTAATGAGGCTGCCTCTCCCGATTTGATCGCTAGAATTGCAGGCGATAATGAGGGAGGTATTGTTATGGGTGAATATGCATTGAATATTAAGAGCTTGCCTAATCCGAAATTAAAATGGGAAAAAACGGCAACATTGAATGCTGGGGTTGATTTTGTGTTTTGGAAAAATAAGATTAACGGATCATTTGAGTATTATTACAAAAAGACTACAGATGCAGTTATTAACAAGGAGGTGGGAATGGAAAATGGAGTGACGAGTATGCCAATGAATGGTGGTTCGTTGGAGAATTATGGATGGGAATTGAGTTTTAGTTTCGCTCCAGTGCGTACGAATAATTTCATTTGGACATTAGGGTTGAATACTTCCAAGAACTATAATAAGGTGACGAGTAAATTAGAGTCCAACAAGAACTGGACCCAAGCCACGACTGGAAACGTGAACAAAGAAGGATATGCTGTGTCCAGTTTTTGGGCATTTGAATTTGACGGGTTGAATCCAGAGGATGGTACGCCTCGTTTCAACTTACCGGGAGTCGATACTCCTGATGCTAAAACAGATGCCACGATATATATGAAACACATGGGTAAATTGGATCCCGACTTTACTTCCGGTTTGAGTATGGGTTTTCGTTTCAAGGATCTGTCACTTTCCTCGTCGTTCTATCTTTCCGTGGGTGGGAAGAAATTTTTAGCACCAATGTATGCTGCAGAGATGTATAATGATACTCCGAACGAATATAATAATTTGCCAAAAGATTTGGTGAAACGTTGGCGTAAACCGGGGGATGAAAATTATACGAATATACCATCTTTACCTCAGAAAGGGGAAAAGGGGATAACTTTACCGAATTCGAGTGAATATTTTGCGAAAGTATATAATTACGCAGATATTCGGGTGGTAAATGCTTCTTACTTGCGTTGTAACAATATTTCATTGTCCTACAACTTGTCCAAGGGATGGATCAAGAAGTTTGCCCAAAATATGAGCTTCTCGTTCAATGTGTCCAATCCTTTCATAATCGTGAGCAGTGAGTTTAAGGGCAGAGACCCCGAGGTGGCAACCGGATCGCAACCGATAACACGGAACTATTCATTTAGTGTAAACTTGAGTTTCTAATGATTAGACTAATAAATCGTATGAGAAATATACTATTATTTTTATTATTATTGGGATTTGCCGGATGCGGCGATTTCTTGGAAGAGTCCAGTAAGGACGAAGTACGTCCATCAACAGTGGATGATTTGATGCAGGTGATGGTTGGAGAGGGATACCCCATGGGAATGTTGGACTATCCTTATACAGATTTGCTTTCCGATGATGTGCAATGTAATGGTGCGGGAACTGATGAGACTATGGTAAGTCGAGTGGAAGAAATTCGCTCTCTCTTTCTCTGGGAAGATGATATGTTCGAGATATTAAAGGCTGATGGTTATAACTCATGGAAAAAGTGTTACAATAAGATTATGGGATGTAACACGATTTTGGATTATATTGATAAAGTAACAGGGGAACAAACGGCAAAAGATAACTTGCGGGGGCAGGCATACGTGTTACGTGCTTATTACTATTTCTTGTTGGTGAACTACTATGCGTTGCCCTATAATTTTGGAAATCCTGCTGAAAATCTAGGTGTGCCGTTGAAGTTGGAAATGGCTGTACATGATGGTTTTATGGCCCGGAATTCGGTGGCAGAAGTGTACGAGCAGATCGTGAAAGATCTGGAAAAGGGAATTCAATTGTTAGAAGAAAATCCGGTGGAGATGTCTCTATATAAAATCCATGCTTTAGCTGGAAAGTCTATTTTATGTAGAGTGTATCTTTACATGGAGGATTTGGATAATACTTTGAAATATGCTAATATGGTATTGGAGGAAAAGTCGACTTTAACTTCTTTAGCTAGTATGCCGACAGATGCTATGCAGTACCAAGGAAATAGTGTGTGGAGTATTTATAATTCGTCAACGAGTGACGAGATTATTTGGATGTATGGGGGATCGGGGATGTTCTCCAGTTTGTACCCGTCGGCCTATTCAGCAATGAATCCTTTTACTCCTTCTGATGAATTAATGGACTTGTATGATTTTTCAGCTACGGATGCGAATAATCATGGAGATTTACGGGTATATGCATATTATTATTGGAATATGTATTTGAATTGGTCCCCATTTGAATATGTTGCTTTCCCCGAATACGGGTATAAAGGAGGACGGAGTTTATCGTATGCAGCCCACGGAATCCGGACTGCGGAGTTGTATTTAAACAGAGCGGAAGTGTATGTACGTAAATTCATGGAAACCGGAGAGGGAAATTTCCGAACTTTGGCTTTGGCTGATTTGAATAAATTGCGTGAAAATCGTTATGATACGCGGACTACGGCTTACGAAGAAGTTGATATTAAGGATGCGGATGAGTTGTGGCAGTTCTATCAAGAGGAACGTCGGAGAGAGCTGAGTTTTGAAGGACATCGTTGGTTCGATCTACGCCGTTACGGTATGCCTGAATTATCACATGTTTATTTTGTAAAAACGGGTGAGGCGGAAACAATTACGACTTTGCGCGAGGGTGACCCTCGTTACGTGTTGCCGATTCCGCAGGTAGCTTTGGATCGTAATCCTTATTTAGAACAGAACAAACGTTAAGTATAAAGTTATGAAACAGCATATAATTTATTTATTATTATTGATGGCTTTGGCGGTCGCTTGTAGTGATGATGATCAGTTGACCCCGACGGAAACTCCTGAGTTCGGGTATTTCGTGCCGCAAGGAGAACATGATTACGATGATCGTATCGTGGATTGGAAAGAGAGATGCAATACATTCATTTTGTATAAATTTAATATGAAAGAGTTGTATTGGCAAGTGAATGGTTGGTATGAGTCAAAACCGGAACCGGAAGGTAGTTACTACCCTTTCACGAAGGGGTTGAGAGGTGAAGTTGCTGATGAACAGTATGTGGGGGAACAGTTGGATTTGATTGAATCGTTGTTTTTGAACTTTTATCCAGATACAACCTTGAATCGTTGTTTGCCGTTGAAAATATTATTGTGTAGTAAGTTAGACGAATATTCTGCTTATGGAGACTTGAGTAAGACATTCAATGTGTATAACGGTTATGATTATTTAGCGTTTAACTGGGGAAACGAAAGTGTGTTGACCTTCACTGATGTGCAAAAGAATAGTTTTAGAAAAGAGGTAAATAATGTTTTTCTTACACGTTTGTTGGATAAAGCCAAAGTGATCGTGGATCCGGCATTCTACGAAGGAATGAATTATGAGAGAATTACGGCTACTGACATGTACTCTCGTGGTTTTATTAAAGCTGGAACGAAACAAGCGGACGATGCTAAATATTTTATTGAAGCTATCATTTCGAATCCGTATGAGGATTTGATTGCAGAAAATACGAGTACGAATACGTATGTGGGTATTTTAAATCCGGTGAAGGATGTGAACGGTTTAATTCGGAAAAAATATGAGATTCTTGTAAATAGTTTCAAGGAGAATTATGGGATCGATTTGCAGGCGATAGGAGATGCTGAGTTGAAATAAAAAAGATATGTTGAAAATTCTATTTATATTTTTAGTCTTTCTCGGGGGGATTATCCCCGGGAAAGCTCAAAAAGGCTTAACATTATCTGGTAAATTACGGCTATTGTCTCCCACTGAAGTTAAAGTGACTTCTATTGATGGAAACGAGATATTCTCCATTTCCGTGGAGAACGGAAAAGAATTTCGAAAAGGACCGGAAAAAATAGTACCGGATGTATATATCTTAACTATTGGTAGCACGAAACAGCCTATTTATTTGACGAATGGGGATGTAACGGTGAAAGGATTTTATAATGAAAAAGCTCCAGAGAGTAGTTCGTTGGCTTTTACAGGAATTGACGATTTCTTGGAGTTATCGCGATGGATTCCGACGGAATTATCTGCAAAGAAACGGGTCGTGAATGCTGAAGTAAAGGGAAAATTGCGGGGAAATATGTATAGTGCTTTAGCTTATATTGCAGATATGACGCAATGGGAGTCTAACAAAATGTTATTAGAGCTTGTTCCTGAGGCAGATCGGAATACAACTTCAGCCCGTTGGTTGGCACACCGGGTGGATAGTTTAAGCCACTTTGCCGTGGGGGCACAGGCGTATAATTTTGAATTTGTGGATCCGGAGGGAAAAATGGTTAAGTTGAGTGATTTTCGGGGTAAATTTGTACTTGTTGATTTTTGGGCTTCTTGGTGTGGGTCTTGCAGGTATGAGATGAAATATCTTAGGCCGATTTATGATGAATTGAAAGGTGATGATCTTGTATTTATCAGTATATCTTTAGATAGACGGGAAAAAGACTGGAAGAAAATGCTTGAGGAAGAAAAATTACCTTGGATCATGTTGTGGGACAAGGAAGGATTTACATCTGGAAACGAACCTAACATGATACAGAAAGCATACGGCTTTTACACGATTCCTTTTATCGTTTTAATCGATAAAGAAGGGCGGATTGTTGATCGGGATTTGCGAGGAGAAAAAGTCCGGGAGGCGATAGAGAGAGCAAGAGGAAACTGATTTTGATTTTATATTTTTTGAGTTAGCGTTTTTTGATTTACTGCAAAATGGTGAATTAAAAAATCGACTAGATGATTTTTTGGATGTTTGAAGTTTTGTATCGTATAATATAATAAATTCTGTAGTAATGAAAAGATATTCTCTTTTATTTTTAATGTGCTTGTATGTGGGTATATTAAATGCACAACTTGTCAATCAGGATGATCAAACGGCTAAGAAACAGTCGGATTTGGATTGGTATAACTGTTCTTTTGATAAGGATGGAGTATATGGGGCAGAAGTGAATAAAGCTTATGAGTTTTTGAAAGGTAAAAAAGTAAAGAAAAGGCCGGTAGTCGCTTTAATCGGAACAGGATTGGATGTGGAACACGAAGATTTGAAACAAGCGATTTGGTTTAACAAGAAAGAGAAGGCGAACGGGAAAGATGATGATAAAAACGGGTTGGTGGACGACATTAATGGTTGGAACTTTTTAGGAGGTAAGGACGGGCAAGTGATGGAAAAATTGATGCAGGAAGGGGATCGTGAATTCTTACGTTTGAAAGAAAAATATGGTGATTATCTTCAAGGTAGAGAGGGTGAGTATTTTAAAATTATAGATGGAAAAAGAACAAAAGTTGCTCCTCCTGAAAATTTAGCGGAATATACTTATTTTATGAGCCACGTGGTTCCGGAATCGGAAATTGGTAGATATTACTTGGGGTCGCAAGCCGCCTATACTTATCAGGAATATGGTCAGATATTTAAAGAGGAACTGGAGAAAAAATACCCGGGAAAAGAGCTTACGGCAACGGAATTTGCAACTTGTTATGATCCTAAAGCTCCAGCTGATCCTTTGCGTGATCGGGCTTTTACCATGATTGCCATGGGCTTTAATATTTACAAAACTCCTAGTTTGGATTTCGTGTATAAGAATTTTGTTAATAAAATAGTGGCGGAATCCCAAAAGGATTACGAAAGAACACTAAAAGGATATGGGAGTGATGGACGTGCTGATATTGTCGGGGATGATTATATGGATATAAATGATAACAAATATGGAAATAATGTCCTGTTGACATCTGAAGCCGGAATGGGTACCATGCAAGCCGGGGTGATCGGTGGTAAAAGAGATAATGATTTAGGAGGGAATGGAATTATGGATCAGGCGGAAATCATGTGTTTACGAGTGAGTGCTTCCCGCGGGGAGCCTTATATGAAGGATATGGCATTGGCCATTCGTTATGCTGTTGATCATAAGGCGGATGTAATTGTGTTGCCTCAGCAAAATACGTTATATCCTGAAGGACAAGGACAATGGGTGGCCGAGGCGTTGCGTTATGCCGAAAGTAAAGGTGTATTGGTAATTGTTCCGGTTTGGGAATTATCACGAGACTTGTCAAAACAAACTTTTTTCCCGAATCGCTGGATGGATGGAGAGAAAGAATTGACTAATTTAATGGTTGTGGCTTCATCGGATAAAAATGGAAATCCTTCTTTGAATTCAAATTACGGGGCAAAAGAGTTGGATTTGTTCGCTCCGGGTATGGACATCTATTCTTCATATATGGGAGATACTTATCAAACAGGAAGTGGTGCGGGGTTATCGTCGGCTACGGTTGCCGGAGTTGCAGCTTTAGTTAAAGCTTATTACCCGAACTTGACTGGTTCCCAAATACGTAATATCTTATTGAAAACAGTAACCTCTCGCAAGGGCGTAGAAGTGGAGAAAGGGATTATTGTGAATAATAAACAGACACAAGATCTATTCCTTTTTGAAGATCTGTGTTTATCCGGGGGAATTTTAAATGCTTATCAAGCTATCATGGCGGCAGATAAGTTAACGAAATAATTTTGATGGAGGAATCAAGATGAAACAGAGAATATTGATTTCATTGTTATTGTGTGTGCTGGCAATCCCCGGGATTGCCCAGCCACGTAAAACTGTGTTACCTTACCGTTTGGTGGGGGGAAAGATGATCGTGGAGATGATCATGAACGGAACTCCCCGTTCGTTTATTTTTGACACGGGCGGGCAGACTGCGTTGTCTGGGGAGATTTGTGAGGAGTTGGGATTGCCATTAACAGATTCTTTGGTGGTGACGGATGTGAATAGTAAAAAACTTGCCTATCCTCGTGTAGAAATTGAAAGTTTGCTTTTCCCGGATAAAATGTATCATTTCATGCATGTTCCGGCCATTAAATTACCAACTCCTTCTCCGTTTGCTTGTTTTCAAACGGACGGGTTGATCGGTAGCGATATACTGAAAGGAATGATCGTGGAGCTTGATGGTAAAGCGAAGACGATCACCATTTCGAATGGAGAACAGGCTCCGACGATCTCTTTAAGAAAAATGCTTGGTTTTGTGAAAAAGGGGATGCCGGTGGTTGCTTTGCAAGCCGGAAGAGGAAATAGTATCAACTGTTTGTTTGATACGGGATTTCCCGGTTTCTTCTCTTTAAAAAGTACGGATTTTGAGACTTTGAAATCTGTAGGCGCTTTTACGGTATTGGCCGAAGGATTCGGGGGGGCGTCAATCGGGGTTGCCGGGGAGTCATCTGCGGCTTCTTTTTACCGGGTACAATTCCCGGAACTTTCTATAGGCGGTACTCGTTTTTTGAATGTAAGTTCGGAGACAGCCACGCCACCGTTGACGTTGTTGGGAGTGAAATTATTGGATTATGGTAAAGTGACATTGGATTATGCCCGTTCTCGTTTCTACTTCGAGGCTTACAAGGCGGAGAATGATTTGAAGAGCAAGCACTATAACGTGGCCTTACGTGTGAAAGATGGAGTCTTGGTGGTTGCAACCGTGTGGGATGCCATGAAAGGAGAAGTAGAAGTTGGGGATAAGGTGACTAAAATCGATGGTCAGCCGGTTAGTACGTATGATTTTTGCGAGAGTATCATTAATGGAATCCCGGAATTGAAGGCGAAGAAAAAGGTTAAATTGACTGTTCAGACCAAAAATGGCGAGAAGACTATCGTGTACGAAAAGAAGTAATTTATGGTAAAGTTAAAAATATTATTCGTGTGCGTGATGATGATGTCATTATTCGTGCGGGGAGTTGCTCAACAGGCGGTTTCTCGACGAATATGTGACACGATTCATTATGAGTTTATCCACGATAAAATTATTATTCCTGTTACGGTAAATGGCGTGACGGTGAAGTATATCGTGGATACGGGAGGAACGACCGGGACGATACGGGAAGCGGCCGTTGAAATGAAAGCTGTTGCGGCAGGAGGGGACCTTGGCGTGAGTGACATGAACGGTAATCGTGTTTCTTATCAGGAAGCTATTTTGTCCAATGTACAGCTGAGTCCGAATTATAAATTAGCTGAAATAAAAAGTCTGATATTTCCTCAGAATGGCTTTTTTAAAGAATTGGGAGTAGTTGGGTTATTAGGTAGTGATGCTTTCGGGCAGGCAGTACTTACTTTTGATGCCTGTGAGCAAATTATGATTATAAATTACCCTTATCGTCCTTCAGGTTTGAAAATTACGGAGGGCGTGCCTATGGTTGGCGGTGTCCCTCAACCGTTTGTGGACGTTGATTTTGGAGGAGTAAAAAAGCCTGTAATGTTTGACACGGGGGCAGACGGTTTATTGCATTTGTTTTACAATGATTACGAGGCATTGAAAGAAATGAAGAGTACTCATTCATTGGAGAAGGCATTTGGGATAAATGCACTGGGTATCGGAGGGCTGAATATGGACAATGCGAAGGAGATCGTCAAGGTACGTTTTGACGAGGTTAATTTCTTGGGAAAAAAGTTCACGAATTTTGAAAGTGTTACTACTCGGAGCGGAAGTTCTATTATGGGGGTAGATATGCTGAAATACGGTAAGGTGGTGATTGATTACATTCGCGGGCGTTTTTATTTTTTCCCTTACGAGGATCGTGTTGAAGATGGACAGGGAAAGCAAGAATTGTGGAATGTGGGTATTTTGCCCGTGAAAGGACATTTTGAGGTTACGTTAGTGTGGGATAGTTTGAAAGATGAGGTCGCGTTGGGTGATCAAGTGATTCGGATTAATGGTAAAGATTTATCTGAATTGGGACAAAGTCAATTAGAGGTGGATGCGTTGTTGAATGCTGTAGAGGGAAATTCGACGGAGATCGTTGTTTTGAAAGACGGGAAAGAGAAAAAGGTGAAAATTACTAAATTTTAGAAGATATGAATCATAAATTAATTATATTCTTGGGGTTGATGTTCATTTCGATGATTACGTTTGCTCAAACAAAGAACTCGGCTACAGAGGTAAAAGATTACCGGGAGGTAGATGGGAAAATCATTCTGGATGTGATCGTGAACGGGGAAGTTGCTCCGTTTGTGTTGGATTTGGCTGGACATACGGCAATATTACCGGAATACGTGGAAAAATTCCATATTGACACGAATGTGGCAGGTCGTTTACCCTATACCAATTTTTTGTACAAACAGGTGGCGACAACTGGCATCGTGTCCATTAATTCGATCGCTTTTGGAAACAACGTGTTCGGTAATGGTATTTCAGCTTTCGTTCTAGAAGACGAACCTTATTTACGGAAATTGGGGGTGGCAGGAATTATAGGAAGTACGTTGTTCCAGAACGTGGTCTTGACGATTGATGCACAACGTAAGAAAATAACAACTTCTAAACCTTATCGGCCCTCGTATATGAAACTGGACCATCGTGCAGATTTGGCGAATCCCCTACCGGGATTACCGGTAGTTTGCCAAGTGATACTTGATGGAGTTGCTTATCCGGTATTGTTTGATACTTGGTATGACGGGATGATTGCCATGAAAGCGGATGATTATGCCAAACTTTCTGGGAATAGGGGTGGAGAGGCTTTCATCACGAATGGATATAAGGAAACGGAAAAAACTTCTGAAACTAAAATTGTTGGTACTTGTGATTTTGTGAAGGAGCATTTAACTGATGTTGTGGTGACGGAGAATAAGAATTTGGCACGTTCTGTGTTAGGAACTGAAATTTTAAAGAGAGGAATTATCTCTATCGATTACCAGAAACAGAAGATTTATTTCCAGTCTTTTGATTTGGCGGAAGTGAAGGATGACGTGATTGAAGATATTGCAACGCAAATTGTCCCCGGAAAATTAAACCCGATTACCCGTGAATATTTTCTGGAGCATATTTACGATTATCGTAAAGATAAAGAGTTCGTGTTCAAGGGAGATAAACCCGTGGTCATTGATTTTTGGGCGACATGGTGTGGGCCTTGTATGCGTCTGATCCCGGAATTGGAAAAGATGGCAGAAAAGTACAAGGATCAGGTTTTGTTCTTGAAAGTGAATGCAGACAAGGAAAAAGAACTTTGCACGATGTTTAACGTGGTCGCTTTGCCTACCTTATTTTTTATTCCTGTTGGTGGAAAGCCTATTATTGATGTGGGTGCGCAACCAGAAAAACACGAGCAAATCATCAAGGAACAGTTACTGAAAAAGTAATGATTTGAAATCGTTAATAAAGGCAATCTTCCATGTGAGGGTTGCCTTTTTGGATTAATGAGACCGGATGGAAATATGATTTAGCTCTGTTTTTCAGGAAAAGTGATCGGCCTTTTGGAAAATGAAGAAATCTTGTCTATTTTTGAGTTTAGATAAAAAAGCAATAATACTCAATACGTGCGAGGGAAACAGGGACATACGATTCATTTTTCTGGAGGGAAGGTTTTCTCTGTGGATGAGTTGTACGATCGTTTTTACGATGAATTGGTTTTGTGGGCTGATACGATATTGAATGATATGGGGGAGGCGGAAGATTTAGTGCAGGACTTTTTCGTGCGGTTGTGGGAGAAGAAGTTGAATGAGAATCTGGAGGGGGAACGGGTTCGGTCGTATTTGTATGTTTCCGTGCGGAATATGGCTATCCGAAAGGTGAAGGATCAGAGTCGGATGCGGCGGATTCCGGATATATCGGTTGTGGAAAGGGTGTGGGAGGATGAGGAGGTGACGCACGAAGACATGATAGATCAGGTGCTGAAAGCGCTTGACGTGTTACCGCCTAGAAGCCGGGAGGTGTTGGAATGCGTGCATTTGAAAAATATGAAATATGCCGAGGTGGCGGAATTACTGGGAATTTCGGTGGCCACGGTAAAAACGTTATTGGTGCGTAGTCTGAAGACGTTGAGGGGGATTGTTTCTGATACGGCTTTTTTGTTGTACGTGCTTGTTTACGGGGAAGATCATAGAAGGTCTCGATTGTTTGGAAAATCTTGTCATAAATCCCCGAAACTTTAGGTTCCGAGAAGATGGTGGTAAGCGTTCTGATCTAGGAATGTTTGACAAAAGGTTTGTTTGAATAAATGTAAAATAGTGTTACTAAAATGCTATGATGTTGTTATCATATTGTGAGCCGCTCCCATTCCGCTCCCATTCCGGCCCTATTCCTGTCCTATTGAAATGATAAAATATTAGGTTATAATAGTAATTGTTAATGATTGGATAAGTCTATTATAATAGTTTGATCACAGAATAATAGTTCTAACTGTTAGGTGTTTTATTGAAATTTTTATTTTATAGGGACAAATTCCAGCTTACTTGGGCTACTTGCTAATAAGGGTGTTCGTAAAGGTAGCGATTTTAGTTGTATCTTTAATATGCTCTCTAGGAGGAGAAAAATCAATCATCACGATAATTTTTGAAAATATTTTCATTTTCTTGTCAACCGTTTTGCTTGTTGATGTCTATTATATATGAATATTGAGTAGAATAATATGAATCAAGAAGAACGGGATATACGATTACTTGAATACTGGCAGGGAGAATCACTCTCTTCGGAGGAGGTGCGGGAAGTGGAAAGTTGGTTGGGTGAGAAGGAGGAGAATCGCCGGTATTTCGAGGATTTGCAACGAGAGTTTTTGCGTCAGCGCTGGGTGATGCGGGAAAGGTTGGTTAGCCGGAAAGGCGAACGACGTTTCCGGCAGATGGCAAGGAAGAGGGCGATGTTCCGGCGAGCCGTGGCAGTTGCCGCTTGCGTGAGTGTTTTGCTCTTGGCCGGGGGCGGGTATTACTGGTGGACAGGAGAGGTGAGGAATATGCCATTGGCAGAAAGCGGGGTGATCCATCACGGTTCTTCCAAGGCACGGTTGTTTCTTTCGACGGGGGACGTGGTGGAGTTGGGAAAGGAACGGAAGTCGTTGCGGGAGCAACAGGCGGTTGCTATTGACGTGGAACAGGAAGGGATGGTGGCTTACCGGGATTCGGTGACTGCGGAAGAGACAGGGGACGTGGTGTATAACAAGCTGGTGGTGAATCGAGGGGGAGAGTACCGGATCGTGTTGGCAGACGGGTCCGAGGTGTGGGTGAATTCCGAGAGCGAGCTGGTCTATCCGGTGCGTTTTGTGGGGAAGAAGAGAGTGGTGCGGTTGAAGGGAGAGGCTTATTTCAAGGTGCAAGCGGATGCGGACCACCCGTTTGTCGTGGAGGCGAACGGGGTGGAAGTGGCGGCAGTCGGGACGGAATTCAACGTGAATTCCCGGAAGGAGAAGGTCGTGGAGTCTGTGCTGGTAAAGGGACGAGTGGGCGTGGAAAATGGAACCAGCCAAGTGATGTTGAAACCGAATCAACTGGCCGTTTGCGACGTGGAGACGAGCGGGATCGTGGTGAAAGAGGTTGACATCAGGAAGTATATCGATTGGACGAACGGGGATTTTGTTTTTAGCGATGATCGGCTGGAGGACGTGATGAACAAATTGGTTTTATGGTATGATTGCGATGTGGTGTATGCCGATGAAGAATTGAAGGAAATCCGCTTGTCCGGTGATATGAAGCGGTATGGCGAGGTGGAAGAGTTCCTGCATTTCCTGAAGATAAGCACGGGGGCGCATTTTAGCGTGAAAAATAAAACGATTGTAGTGAGCATAAAATAAAAACGGAAAAACTGGCAGGTCTTTCCGTCTTGTAGTGAACGCCAGTTGGCTCTGGCTAATAATAATCTATTATCGACAAAGTTATGAAAAAAAGTGGAGAATGTAAAGGAAATTTACGCTCGGCTCAAAAAATCTTTAGAGTGATGAAAATGATGTGTTTTCTAATGTTCGTGTTGCTGGTACAGGTTCGGGGGGACGTGGTTGCCCAGAATCAGGTGGTCAGCGTGGACATGAAAAATTGTAACGTGGAGGAGTTTCTTCGGGAGATTAAGGAGCAAACGGGTATTCGTTTTATGTACAAGAGTGAGTACGTGGAGGCTATTCCTCGTTTTGACGTGCGTGTTAAAGATCGGCAGGTGATGGATTTGTTGGACGAGGTTTTTGCGGGGAAGGGAATTAAGTGTCTGTATGATAATGGCGTGATCGTGTTGACAAAAGTGCAACAACAAAAAGGACCGGAAGAGGTGGTGATCAAGGGTGTCGTGAAGGACGAGAGGGAGCAACCGTTGCCGGGAGTGACCGTTTTGATCAAGGGAACGACGATTGGGGTGGCGACGGATTCGAAGGGGGAGTTTTCACTGACAACCGTGAAACAGGATTCCCTGACACTTCTGTTTTCGTTCATCGGGATGAAAAGCCGGGAGGTAAAGTGGACGGGGCAGAAGATGCTGCACGTGGTGTTGCAGGATGATTCCCACGATATGGAGGAAGTGGTGGTGACGGGTTACCAGACGATTAGCCGGAGGGAATCGGCAAGTGCCATTTCTACGGTAAAGGCTAAGGATATTATGGTACAGGGAGTCGGGTCGATTGACCAGATGTTGCAGGGGCGTATTCCCGGAATGATGGTGTTGAACACTTCCGGGGAACCGAGTGCGACCCCGAAGATCAGAATCCGGGGAAATGCTACGATCAATGGAAATAAGTCCCCGGTTTGGGTGGTTGACGGGGTGATTCTGGAACAGGACGTGCCGTTCACGGCCTCGGATATAAATAGCGAGGATGCCGAATATTTGATCGGTAATGCCATTGCGGGATTGAACCCGCAGGACATCGAGACGATCACGGTGTTGAAGGATGCCTCGGCGACGGCAATCTACGGGGTGAAGGCGGCCAACGGGGTGATCGTGATCACGACGAAAAAGGGCGTGGTGGGTCGTCCGGTGATCTCGTATAACGGGAATTTGACGCTGAATACCCGGCCATCTTATAAGAATTATCACCGGATGAATTCGCGGGAACGGGTGCTTTTCTCTCGCCAGTTGGTCGAATCGAATATGAATTTCGGACGTGTACCCACGGGAGAAACGTACGAGGCAGCTTACGAGCAATTGATGAGCAAGCAAATCTCACAGGCGGAGTTCGAGCAAAAGGTGGAGACGTTGCAGAGGAGGAACACGGATTGGTTTGACTTGTTATTCCGATCGGATGTCACGCATACTCACGCGTTGAATGTCAGCGGGGGGACGGAGGCCGTGAAATACTACGTGTCAGAGGGGTATTCAAATATCGAGGGGGCAGCCCGAGGGTCTGATTCGGAGAAGTTCAGTGCATTGGCAAAGGTTGACGTGGAGTATAATGAATATTTGGGTTTTACGGCCAAGATAGATTATGCCACGACTTCTAACACGGGGTATTCTTCCGTGGTGAATCCGTTTGATTACGCTTACTCGACAACCCGGACCATGCCGGCTTATAACGAGGACGGTTCGTATTACATGAGTTATCGGGCTGCCGGAATTACGGGGCGGGATTATATCGGGTATAATATTCTGAAAGAGTTGAAGAACACGGGTAAGTCTTCCAAGATGGATGATTTTAACGCTTTGTTGGCTTTGAGGTTAAAGTTGTGGAAAGGGTTGAAGTACGAAGGTACCTTCTCGTGGCATACCGGGAACACGAATACGAGGGATTGGGCGACTGCACAATCGTATAAAGTGACTGAAATCCGGGGATACGAGTATGGCGCTTATACGGAGTACGACTCGGAGTTTTCCGATTCAAAGTTACCTTATGGGGGAATGTTGACGCAGGGAAGTACTCGCAAAAGCGGTTACACGTTGCGTAATATGTTGTCTTATTCGCATCTGTTCGGCGTTCACGACGTTTCGGTTGCTGCCGGGACAGAGGCTCGTCGGAACGAGTATAAAGGTGTTTCCACGACGGGATACGGTTGGGTGCCGGAGTTCGGGGAGATGTTCAGCCCGGTGGAGACACCGAGTTATATCAGCACGTACGGGGGAAATAAACCGATGAATACAAATTCGTTCACGCAAGTCGCTTCATTCTTCGGGATTGCCAGTTATTGTTATGATAACCGGTACGTGTTCAATGCCAATATTCGTTCGGACGGTTCCAATAAATTTGGTAGTGACCCGAAGTACAGGTGGTTGCCGACTTATTCGTTTGCCGTGAAATGGATTGCCTCGAATGAATCATTTTTGGAAAATGCAAAATGGATTAATAATTTGTCATTCCGGGGTTCTTACGGTATCCAAGGGAATATTCACGAGAGCGCCACTCCTTACCTGATTGTTACGGTGGGGGATCGGGACAGGGTGACTGGGTTACCGGTTTCGAAGATTTCAAGGTTGCCGAATCCCGATTTGCGTTGGGAGAAGACAAAATCTTGGAATGCGGCCGTTGATTTCGCTTTGTTTGACGGGCGGGTAAAGGGAGGCTTTGATATTTACCGGAAGAATACCTCCGATTTGATCATGTCGAAACAAGTGGCGGCCTCCACGGGGCAAAACGTGTTGTATTATAATGCGGGGAAAATGGTGAACAAGGGTTTCGAGGGATTTGTGAACTTGGACTTGGTGAATAACCGGGATTGGGATTGGCGCTTCGGGTTTAATTTCGGGCGTAACGTGAACGAGATCACGTTGGCGAACCGGGATGATTTGAGCATGGCTACCGTGGTGGATCAGATGCTGGCCGGGACGTTGGCCGTGGAAGGGCAACCTATCGGTTCCATGTATGCTTATCGTTTTGCCGGGTTGAATCAGGATAACGGTTATCCTTTGTTTTACGCGAAGAACGAGCAAAAGGTGCATCGGGCGTCACGACAGGATTTGGAGTTAGTGCATTGCGGTTCTATTTTCCCGAAGCTTTCCGGGGGATTTGACACGCAGGTGACGTTCAAGAAAGTGCTGTCGTTATCTTTGAATTTCGCTTACAGCATGGGTAGCGTGTCCCGTCTTCCGAAATTTTACGATTCTTCCACGGTCGATCCTTTGACGAATCTTTCGGACGAGTGGCTGAAGTGTTGGAAACAGGCGGGGGATAACACGATTTATCCGGTTCCTTATAACTCAACGGATATGAATAATTATTTGGGTACGGAGACTGGCAGCGTGTATGATATTTCAGAGGGAATTTCCGGGTATTCAAATCCTTACAGGTTGTATAATGACAGCGACATTCGGGTAGCGAAGGCCGATTTCCTGAAATTGAAAATGGTGGCGTTAAGTTATAGCGTACCACAGAACGTGTTGGATTTTCTGCATGTTTCCAGTATGCTGGTGCGGTTCCAAGTGATGAATTTGTTCACGATTGCCGATAAGAAATGGAAAGGTCTGGACCCGGAGACGAATGGTGCGAATATCCCGGCCCTTCCAACGTATAGTTTTGGGATAAATGTGTCTTTCTAAAAATAGGTCGTTATGAAAAAAGTAAGTGTATATATTCTAATCTTGTTCTTGCCGTGGTTTTTGTCGGCTTGTGATGATTATTTGAAGGAAGATTCCGATGATTTGTTAATTCCTTCACTGGTGAATGATTATGTCCCGATATTATTGGGAGAGGGTTATCCGGATGAGTTTGCGTCCCAGATCGAATGGATTCATCTGATGACGGATGACGTGGAGATGGGCCCGTTATATTATGACGAGTCGATGTATAACAATAGTAAGGTGACGTTTATTGACGATTTCGATCCCGGCATGGATTACGGGGAGATGGTGTACACGTGGTGGGCGGATTATTCCCAGTATATCACGGATAATTTTTGGGATGCCCGTTACAAGAATATTCTGGCGTGTAATATTATCGTTGATGCTTTGCCGGACATGAAGTACGAGGCGAATGAATACGGGACTTATTGCAAGCTGGCGGCACAGACGTATGCTTTACGGGCTTATCATTATTTTTGTCTTGTAAACACGTATGGCGCACCTTGGTCGGAAGAGAACAAGAATAAGTTGGGTGTGATCAAACGTACGTCCCCGGTCGTGGATGTCAGCCCGACGGAACGGGCTACGGTGGGAGAGATTTACGCACTGATGAATGAGGATTTGAAGAATGCGGAGAAATATCTGGAGAGCGCGAGTACGAATTACACGAAATGGGAGATCACGCCTGCGGCTATTTATTTCTTGGCATCCCGGGTGGCCTTGTTCCAAGAGGACTGGGAGGAGGTGATTCGTACTTCGGAAGAGTTTATCGATCTAGGTGGCAATGAACTCTATGATTTGAATGATGTTGATCGGGAGACTTGCGGATTACCGGGAGCTTCTGGCGGAACATTCTGGATTAACCAGATTGCGATTGACGAGACGGTGTTTCTTTTTAGTAAGAATGATAATAAGTTTAATTATTTGGCACCTTTTCAATTCTACTCGTATTACACGCTGGGATTCCATACATCATGGACGGGAGACGATGCGTTATTAAATTTGTACGAGGAGGGGGATTTACGTAAAGAGGTTTATTTTGCCCGGTTGTTTAAACTGGGAGGAACTCGGTTGAGACCGGAGTATTTTTCGGGACAGGCTCTTCCGATGAAATCGGATCCCTATTTATCAACGAGTAAAGGAGAGGCTCGTGAATGTTGGCGGAGTCCGGAGGTGTATCTGAATTTGGCCGAGGCGTATGCCCGGAAGGAGACCGGGGTGAGCCAAACGGCGATTAATTGGTTGAACCAGTTGCGGGTAAAGAAGATTTCCCGGGATATTTATCAGGCGAAGAACGTTTCGGATTTTGCTTCTCGGGAGGATTTGATTCAATTTATTTGGGAGGAACGCCGTCGGGAGCTTTGTTTCGAGGAGGCCATGCGTTTCTGGGATATGCGTCGGCAGGGGATGCCCGAGGTAAAGCATGAATTCTATTCTTCGATGACTTCGTCGAAGACATTTGTGTTGAAACAGGGAAGTCCGAATTATTTATTACCGATTCCGCTTTCTGAAACGGAATACAATGACGGGATGACGAATAATTCTAGAGAAACAATTGTTGGAAATTAAAAACAATAAATAAAGATGAAAACGATAAAAATGGCGATATATATCATGTTGGCTCTATTCCTGTCGGGAATGGCCTCATGTGGATCGGAAGATTCAATAAACCCGATGCCGGAATTGGGGAATCCTCCTTTTGATTTACCTCGCGGGGAGGAGGGCTCATTGGAAGAGTTGATTTATTCCGTGTACGAGAAATACGGTTCGTTCGTGCTGTACGATTTTGATCAGACGGAGTTTTATACTACTTGGAACGGGCGGACGGTTTACTGGTACGCTCCCGTGAAAAGTGGGAGCGAGGCTTACGTGAGACAAATAGTTACGTTTATGCAGGAGAAAGTGTTTGCCGGTTATCCGGAGGCGTTTATTGCTAAGTTTTTGCCGAAGAAAATTTATCTGGTAGATTCTATATGTAAAACGTCTTCTTATAATAAATCGAATTTGGTAAACACGTTAGTGACGAATAATCATGGTTTGGCGGTTTCGAATGTCGGTGTGAAAATGGAATCTTTCACGGATAGCGATTGGGATTCCATGAATTCGGGAATCGTGACGGCAATTATGAATAATATATATAACACGATGGAGGTTCCGGATGAGTTCTTTGCTTTGGTGACGTATTTGGTTATTTATATGTTCGATGAAGAGGAGAATGCCGACCCGGAAGGGGAGTTTGACGCTTACCATTATGTCCTGTACACAAATGGATTCGTGGGGGCGAATGCTTTCATTGATTATGGTTTTTTTATGCCGCATAAGTATGGGGAGGATTTGGGGGATTATCTTTCCTTCTTGATGTCAACTCCGAAGAGCGAGATGGATCGCATTTTTGCCCGTTTCGATATTGTGAAACAGAGAGCTTTCTTGATCGCTGATTTTATAGTTAAAAAGATGGAGATGGATCCGATTGCCTTACAGAATTCGTTCTGCCCGAACGATCCGCTTCCTGCCGGTTATTTTGATAAAGAATAAAATAGATGATGATGAGAGGATTTTTAAGTTTGATGATGTGTTGTCTCCTTTGGGGGACAGCCTATTCTCAAATCACGTATGATATTACGGGAGTTTGGGAAAACGGTGCCGGCAGGACGATTAGCGTGCGGACGTTGGAAGATGGTAATGTCGAGGGCGAGTTCTTGGATTCGGTGGTCGTGACTGCCGACGGGACGTTTGCTTTACGCGGGAAAGTCAACAAGAAGAAATGTGCGATGTTGATGAATGCGAAGAATGGATTCCGGATGATCTTTTTGGACGGAAAACCTTTGCGGCTGACGATTAAGGAGTCCGAGTATTCATACAAGAATCCGTCCGGGCCTTACGTGTTGGAGAATGAAACAAGGGATCAGGCCGCAGCGCAAGCGATGATTCAGTTTTGGAGTGATGATTATATCCGTAATTTTTCTTTGGGAGGGTTGGGACTTTCGTTGAAGAGAGCCGATACTCGGCAAAAACGGGATTCTATTGCCCGGGAAATAGAACGAGTTACGAAAGAGCAACAGGATCAGATGGAGGCCTTTTTGAAATCGTACAGTGATAGTGATGTAGCTCCGTTTTTTATCGAGGTGAATATGTTGAGGATGATGTCTTTGGAACAAATCTCCGCATTTTATGATCGTTTTACGGATCGGGTGAAACAGACGGAGAAAGGAAAAGAGATGGGAGAGCGTATTGCCCAATTGAAACGGTTGGCTCCCGGTAGCCCGGCTCCCGAGTTCGAATTGACTACCCCTGATGGGAAAAAGCTCGCGTTGAAGGATTTGCGGGGGCATATCGTGTTGATTGATTTTTGGGCTTCGTGGTGTGGACCTTGCATGGATGAGATGCCTAACGTGAAAGCTATCTACGAGAAATATCATGACCGGGGCTTGGAGATCGTGGGGGTATCAATGGATAATAATAAGGCCAACTGGGAGAGAGCGATTGAAAGAGCCGGTTTGGTATGGCATCATGTTTCTTCTTTGAAGGGGATGAATCGTTGTCCGGTGGCTAAATTGTACCAAGTGGTGGCCATCCCGAAGTTGTATATTATCGGTAAAGACGGGAAGATTATTGCCAAAGACCTGCGGGGAGAAGAGCTGAGGGAAAAGATAGACGAGTTGTTTGAAGAATAATATAATAAAGCAAAATATGATGAAAATGTTGATGAGAGGGATATTCATGCTGGCGTGTTGCACGTTGGTGTTGTCGTGTTCGAAGGGTGTTTCTTACCGGATCGCGGGGACTTGGGAAAACGGGGAAGGGAAGAAGATTTATTTGAGTGAGATTGTTGGGAATAAAGAGTTTCGGGCGGTAGATTCTGCCGTGGTGGCTCCGGGTTTCACGTTCTTGTTGAAAGGAAACGTGGATCGGGTGCAAAAGATGGTATTAGTTTATAATACAGACAAGAGGAAGGAGATTATCGTGGATGGAGAGCCGATGAATGTCATGTTTGAGGAGACTACGAAAGAGTGGAAAGGAAAGCCCACGACTTCGGTGACGGTGACTTGCACGGGAAATAAGGAACAGGAGATCTTGGAAAAAGGGAGTACTTTGAAAACAACGATTTCCTTTATGCAGTTGGGGAAGATGATGGCAGCCAGTCAAGCTGACTATAGCGACCCGGTGGCCGTGGATTCGTTGAAACGAGTGTTTGCCCTTCTGGATAGTTCTTTGATGGCCGCCGTGAATAATTACATGGACTCGGCTCGTAATTCTTATGCCTCGACTTATTTCTTCGAGAGTCATTTGATGGATAACTACACGTTTGAAGAAGTTCAAGGTTTCTACAATAAGTTGACCGACCGGGTGAAACAATCTGTACCGGGTATCGAGTTGAAAAAGAAAATAGACGAGATGGGTATGGTGAGCGTTGGGGGTGTTGCTCCCAACTTTAAAGCGACAACTCCCAGTGGCCGGGAGTTGTCCTTGTATGATTTGCGGGGCCGTGTCGTGTTACTGGATTTCTGGGCCTCGTGGTGCGGGCCGTGTATGGCGGAGATGCCTAACGTGAAGGAGATTTACAAGAAATATCACGATCAGGGATTGGAGATTCTCGGTGTCTCGCTGGATTCGAAGAAAGAACCGTGGGTGAATGCCATCGAGAAAAACGAGTTGAACTGGCACCACGTTTCGACGTTGAACAAGTTCGATTGCCCGATAGCCCAGCGTTTCCGGGTAACCGGAATTCCACGGATGTATATTATCGATAAGGACGGAAAGATTATTGCGCAGGATTTACGGGGAGAGGCTTTGTCCAAAAAGATGGATGAGCTTTTTGCCCGGTAGAAAGTCTCGTTTAGATAATTGTTGTGGATGTGACATTTTAGGTGTCAAACATGGTACTCGGTGGGGTACCATGTTTTGTTTACCATACTTGCATTATTATCTTATAATAATTATACTTGCGTAATAGAAAATGACGAGTCGTGGGTAAATGTATTTAGTGAATGATTGTTTTTTGCTGTTATCAAGATATTTCCTACTTTTGGGAAAATAATTAAGTAGGTTGTTATTGGTAAAAACTCCTTCATGGATGTACTAACTGGGATAAATAATAAGGACAGGCAGGTATTCAAGGCTTTTTTCGAGGGAAATTTCTCTTCCATCGTGATGTTTGCCGATAAGTACCTGAATGATATGGAGGCGGCGGCTGACGTTGCCCAAGAGTGTTTTATCCGGTTGTGGCGTGGAGATATGACCTTCGAGACGGAGGATAAGGTGAGGGGCTTTTTGTACACGATGGCGAGGAATTTGGCTTTGAATAAGTTGAAACACGATTCCATCGTGTCCCAGTACGTGGAACGAGGAATGTTGGAGTCGGAAGAGTACTTGCGGGATAACGTGATCGAGGAAGAGGTGTATTCGATGATTTATAAAGCGATTGACGAGCTTGCACCGCAATCGAAGAAAGTTATATTATTATCACTTCAGGAACTTTCGAACGGGGAGATTGCCGAACAATTGGGAATATCGATAAATTCCGTGCGGACGTTAAAGCAAAATGCTTACAAAAAGTTGAAGGGATTGCTACAAGATTATTTTTATCTTCTTTTCTTGCTGAATTATACGGACTTATATTAATTGTTGTCCATTTTTATACGGAAGAAATGTTAAAATTGTAATTTTTTTTCATGTGGATTCATCGTTTTCATTTTTTCAGTTGTTATATAGATGTAATTAAAATGAAAACATGGATGTAATTTCGCAAAATAAGAGAATTTGTCAATTAATTGCCAAGCAACTTTGGGAAGGATTGAGTGATGAAGAAAGGGAAGAGTTGCAGTCGTGGATTCACTCCTCTCCGGGAAACGAATCGCTTTATGATAAGATTGTGAAACGGGAACGGGTAAGGCAATATATAGAGAAACGGGAGTCTATTGATGTCAGAAAATACATGACTACTTGTGAACGGGAGTTAGGTCTAGGGAGTAAGCGGAGGATGAGGCGCTGGCACTGGGGATATGCTGCGGCCATTTTCGTGTTGTGTGTTGTTGGCATTGGAATCTGGATGAACGAACGAGAAGAGGCTGGTGTCACTGAAATAGCTCAGACAACGATAGAGCCGGGAAAAGCAAAAGCATTGTTGGTTTTAGGTGATGGAAGAGAGATTGAATTGAGTAATCAGAATGTGAATAAAGTTTTGGAAGAAAGTGGAATCGTGGTTGTGAATGATTCCTCCCGAATAGAGTATAATCGGAATGCAGGGGGAGGAGATAAAGAGGTTATGAATAAAATTATTGTTCCCACGGGAGGGGAATATAACTTGATTTTGAGTGATGGGACTTGGGTATATCTAAATGCGGAGAGTGTTATCACGTATCCTCAAAAATTTGTCGGAGAGAAACGGGAAGTTACTTTGGAGGGAGAAGCGTATTTTCAAGTGACCGCTTCTAAGGAACGTCCGTTTGTTGTTAAGACAAAGGATATGGATGTACTTGTGACTGGAACGGAATTTAACGTGAAGGCTTATCCTGATGAATCGAATGTCCAGACAACTTTATTGCGAGGAAAAGTAGCTGTTTTTGCGGGGATTGATAAAAAAGAAAAAATAGAGATCAAACCTAATCAACAGGCAGAGTGGAGTCGGGAAAATGTAAAATTGCAGGTACGGGAGGTTGATCCGGATTTGTTCGTGGCGTGGAAGAATGGGCATTTTATTTTCCGGCAGGATCGGCTGGAGAATATTATGAAAACTTTAGCCCGGTGGTATGATATGGAAGTGGTTTATTTGGATGAGTCAATTAAAAATATGGCCTTTGCAGGGAAACTGGATCGTAGCGAAGATATAACACCGATTCTGAATGTGTTGCGGGCCACGGATAAGTTAACGGTGGAGGTAAATGGAAAACGAATAGTTCTAGGGGTGAAATAAAAACAGGTGATGCTGCGAACATCACCGGTTCAAACTTTCACTTTGATATAAAGTGTTTTTAATTAAAGCTGTATGACAAAGTTATGAAAAAAAAGTGGAAAGAATACTTTCCCCACGGGGAAATGTATGTAAAAATTTTTAGGATGATGAAATTATGTACGTGTTTGTTATTATGTTCCGTCATGTCAATATCGGCAAATGTACGGGCGCAACATGCAAGAATGAGCTTGGAGCTGAAGGGGGTGACGTTGGAAGAGGTGATCTGGGCTTTAGAGAAAAAGAGTGACATCACGTTTTTTTACAATGTAACGGATGTTGCGGGAAGTAATAAGGTGGATGCCGTGTTTAAAGATGCTCCTTTGGAAAAGATACTGACTGAGGTGTTGAGAGGAACGAATCTTTCCTATGAGATACAGGGAAAGGTGGTTGTTATTAAACGGTATTTGTCGTCTCCTGTTTCAGATAGTTTAAAATCGGTGACGATAAATGGTGTCGTGAAAGATTCTCACGGAAACGGTCTTCCTGGGGTAACCGTGGTGTTGAAAGGTACCACAACGGGGGTGGCTACTGCAAATGATGGAGATTTTTCGATCACGATTCCTAAACGTGATTCGGTGGTTCTGGTGTTTTCTTTCGTGGGTATGACCACGAAAGAGGTGGTGTGGAAAGGAGAGAAGACGTTAAATGTAGTGTTATTGGATGAGGTGAGTGAAATGGAAGAGGTGGTTATTACCGGAATTTTTACCCGAAAGGCAGAAAGTTTTACTGGTGCGGCGACCACGTTTAAACAAGCAGATTTAAAACGGATGGGGAATCAAAATATTCTACAAAGTTTGAAGAATATGGATCCTTCGTTTATGGTAATGGAGAATGTGGATTTCGGTTCTGATCCGAACAGGACTCCAGACATTCAAGTGCGTGGAGCTTCCAGTCTGCCTAATGTGAAGGGAGAATACGAGTCGAATCCGAATCAGCCTTTATTTATTTTGGATGGTTTTGAGGCAACGGTAGAAAAAGTGTTCGATTTGGACATGAACCGGGTGGCTTCGGTGACACTTTTGAAAGATGCGGCAGCTAAGGCTATTTACGGTTCTCGTGCGGCTAACGGGGTGGTGGTTATCGAGACGATACAACCGGAGAAAGGAAAATTAAAGGTTTCGTATTCCGGTGACTTGAATATTACAACTCCGGATTTGTCTAGTTATGATTTGTGTAATGCAAAAGAAAAGTTACAGGTAGAGTGGGAGAGCGGGCGTTATAAGGCTTATTACCCGATAGACGAGCAATTTAGTTTGGAACAGTATAATGCGATTGAACGGGAGATTGCCCGTGGGGTGAATACCTACTGGCTCGCAAAACCATTGAGAACAGGCGTGGGACATAAACATTCGCTATATTTGGAAGGAGGAGATGACTATCTGCGATATGGGGTTGATCTTTCATATAATAAAGTTGCGGGTGTGATGAAAGAATCAAGTCGTGAAAATGTGGCTGGAGCAATTACTTTGTCTTACCGATATAATAAGATGATTTTTAGAAATGTTTTGAGTGTGGCGTTTAATCGGGCAGATGATTCACCTTATGGTAGTTTTTCAGAATATACAAAGTTGAATCCTTATTGGAGTCCGAAAGATGAGAATGGTAATTTGAAACGAGTGTTGGGAACATTCCAGAGATCGTATTGGCAGACAGCAAGTGTGTATTATAATCCTTTGTATAATGCGACATTGGGGACAAAAAATTTCTCAAAATATACGGAGATTACAAATAATTTCTACATGGAATGGCAGATGCATAAAGATCTGAAGTTTATCGGCCGTTTCGGTTATACTCAGAAACAGGATAGTCGGGAGGATTTTTATCCGGGTAATCATACGAAGTTTGCTGATTGGACGGGAGATAACTATTTCAAACGTGGTTCTTATTACATTAAGGATGGAACGAGTAAGACCTTGAAATTGGATGCTACGTTGAATTACTCGAAACAATGGGATAAACATTTGTTGTTTGCCAATTTGAACTGGAATTTGCAACAGGATAGTTATGATTATCATGGTATGGAGGCTTGGGGTTTCCTGAATGATAAGGTGGATCACGTGGCTTTTGCCAAACAATATGCGGAAAATGGCAGCCCGTCGGGAGATGAGACTACGACACGGGAAATCGGTCTTGTCGGAGCGATAAATTATTCTTACGATAATCGTTATTTGGCGGATTTGTCTTATCGGTTGAGTGGGTCATCCGTGTATGGATCGGACAATCGTTGGGGTGGTTTTTGGTCGGCAGGTATCGGATGGAATATGCATTACGAGAGTTTTATGAGTGGGCAGGAATGGTTGAAACAATTGAAGTTACGGGCTTCTGTCGGGTACACGGGTAGCCAGAACTTTAATCCTTATCAAGCCATGGCAACGTATAAGTATTTCACGAATGCGGAATATGATAATATTGTGGGGGCGTATTTGATGGGAATGGCGAACGATAAGCTGAAATGGCAACGGACTCAAGATATTAATATTGGTGTGGATGCCCAGTTTTTCGGTTCTTTGACTTTTCGTTTCGATTATTATGTGAGCAATACGGATAATTTGTTGGTTGATTTCGATTTGTCTGGTTCAACGGGGTTCAATACTTTCAAGGAAAATTTGGGAGAAGTTCAGAATAAAGGGTTTGATGCTACGTTGAATTGGCGGGTGTATAATAATACGGAAAAGGATGCCTATTTCACGATTTTTGGTTCGGTTTCTCATAATAAGAATAAAATCGTGAAAATTTCAGATGCTTTGACGCATTCGAATGAGGCTCAAAATGACGATGATGTTAATCCGTCGAAGCCTTTCACTCGCTTTGAAGAGGGACAATCTACCAGTGCTATTTGGGCGGTTCGTTCATTGGGTATCGATCCGGAGACAGGAGATGAATTATTTTTGAATCGTAAGGGGGAGAAGACTTACGAATGGAATATTAACGATCAGGTTGTATGTGGGGAGTCTAATCCGAAATTTCAAGGTAATTTTGGATTTAATACGGAGTATATGGGATTTTCTTTGAATTGTTCGTTTAGTTATAAGGTTGGGGGTGATTACTATAATCAGACGTTAGTTGATCGGGTAGAGAATGTTGATATTCAATATAATTTGGATCGTCGGGTATTCTCCGGAACGTGGAAAAATCCGGGCGATGTTACGTTTTTTAAGCGAATAACTGAAACTCCGACAACTACCCGTCCAACGGATCGTTTCGTTGAGAGACAAAATGAGTTATCTCTGGCATCGTTGAATTTAGGGTATGATTTTAAACATCTGAATATATCTAAGTTTGCGGAGCGTTTGAAATTGGCTTTTTACATGACAGACGTGTTTCGGGTATCATCCGTGAAAACGGAGCGAGGCTTGGAATATCCGTTTGCCAGAACCTTTTCTTTTAGTTTGCAGGCAACGTTTTAATAATAAAAAATTGAATGATGAGAAATAAAATACATTTTTACAAAAGATGCTTGTACTTATGCGTTGTTATGCTGGCGACGGTATCTTGTAACGATTGGTTGGACGTGGAGCCGAAATCACAAGTGAAGGATAAGGATTTGTTTTCTTCAGAAACCGGTTTTAAAGAGGCGCTGTCCGGGGTATATAGTATTATGACTCAAGAGTATTTGTACGGGAAAGAGTTGACATTTGGTATGTTAGGTGTGTTAGCGCAGGAGTGGGACTATCAACCGATGGTTTATCTGGATGATAAAGATTATACATACGAGAGTATTCAGACGGAAATACGAATCGATTCTTTGTGGTGTGGGTTATATAATGCAATTGCGAATACAAATAAATTGCTGGGGGAAATTGATGCGAAAAAATCGCTGTTTACAAATCCTAATTATGAGGTAATTAAAGGGGAAGCTTTGGCATTACGCGGTTTCTTGCATTTCGATTTATTACGATTGTTTGGGGCTAGTTATGCTGAAGATCCCGCCAAGAAAGCAATCCCGTACGTGACGGAATACACGCCAGAGGTGTTCCCGCAGAAGACTGTTGCGGAGATTGTCGATATGGTACTAGTAGATTTAGGAAATGCGGCTGAATATTTGAAAAGTGACCCGATTTATACGGGAAAAGCAATTGCCGAGACAACAGATAATGGTTATCTGATGAACCGACAAGTGCATTTAAATTATTATGCGGTGAAGGGGTTGATGGCTAGGGCTTATCTTTACAAGAAGGACTATCAGAATGCAATCCGTTGTGCCATGGAAGTGATTGAATCCGGAAAATTTGAATGGGTAAAGCAATCGAATCTGACTAATGAAAAAATGGCCGATCTGTCTTTTTCATCCGAGCATTTGTTTGCCTTGAACGTGGTGACATTAGAAAGTCGGGCTGAGACTTATTTTTCCGGTAGCAATTCCGCTTTTGCTTTGGATGAATCTTCGTTATTGGATTATTACGAGGGAACGCAGGATTATCGTTACCTATACCAGTTTAAGAGTGGTACCGGGTTGAGTGCAGGAATGCATTATTTGAAAAAGTATGACCAATTGTCTGGTGACGGATCAACTGTTTGGCCGGTTGCTTACCGGAATAAAATGCCATTGATGCGGTTGTCCGAGATGTATTATATCTTGGCGGAGAGTCGTTACCATACTTCGGGTGATGTGTTGGGTGCTTTGAACGAGGTTCGTCGTCATCGGGGAATCGGGGATTTGGGAACAGGTGATTTGGAGAATTTTAATTCCTTGCTGGTATCGGAGTTTAGAAAAGAAATTATTGGAGAGGGACAATTGTTCTTTTGTTATAAGCGTTTGAATATGCCTACAATCAAGCGTACAGATGCTGATATGACAGGATTAGGATTATATAAACTTCCCTTACCGAAGGATGAATTGCAAAATCCGGGTTGGGTAAATAACAGGTAATGATATGAAAAAACAAATTATATGGATAGGGATTATCATGGCATGGATGCTGTGTGCCTGTAATGAAGAGGATAAGTTAATGTATGACCAGACAGAGAGAAGTTTGAATCTTTGGTTTGGTTCCGAGTTGTATTCCGGACGTGTGGATAGCATGGTGTATAATTACGCTTACCGTCCGCTGGGAACGGAATTGGATTCCATACAGTTTTATGTGAAATTGATCGGGAAGTCGTTGGAGGAGGATTGTCCTTTTGAATTGGAGGTTGTTGGAGGGGATTCTTCTTCTTTGATTGAGGGGAAGCATTATCAATTGCCGGTTTACGTGTTGAAAGCGGGAGTATCAGGAGGTTATTTCCCGATTTATTTCAAGAATACGAGTGATTTAAAAAATAGGGAATTTACAATTTCTTTAGCGCTAAAGACGAATGATTGGTTGACTATTGGTACGAAAGAGTATTCCGGATTGAAGTTGATCGTGAAGGATCGTGAAGAAAAACCAATATACTGGGATAATGATCCGGAACAATTTATACCGTTGAAACAATTTTTCGGTACGTATAGTCTTACGAAATACCAGTTTATGATAAAAGTAATCGGCAAGGCGGTCACTAGGGTCATTTATAGAGGTAAACCTACGGCTCCCGGAGAAGTGTCGTACGCAGAGGCTTTGTACCTGCAGGAAAAATGCCGTGTTGCGCTTGTGGAATATAATAATAATCCGGATAATCCCGATCGTCCTCTTTCGGATGAATACGGACCAATATCTTTTTAATTAAGTTGATATTATGGATATGTTAAAATATATATTATTGACCGTCGTGACTTGTTTGAGTTTATGGGGGTGTTATGATGATAAAGGTAATTACGATTACCATGATTTGGATGAGATTGTTATTGATTCAACAGGCGCAGGGATTCTGGCGAATTATTCTGTTAATCGGTTAGACGTTTTGGATATACCCATAAAGGTGTATTTCAAAGGAAAGTTAGTGAATGGTTCAGAATATCTGTATCCCGAACTGGAATGTAACTGGGTGGTGTATCAACAGGGAACAGATGTTCCGATTGCGGGAAGAGATACGATTGCGGAAGGAATCGAGTTGAGTCTTCCGTTGAATCTGGATGCTCGCCAATGGGAGTTGGTGTTCACCGTGTTAAATAAGGAAACGGGAGTTCGTGCATTTATGAAGTTCGGGTTGAAAGTTAATGCCGGTTTGAGTGAGGGATGGATGGTGTTGTATGAAAGAGATGGAAAGACTGACGTGGGGATCTTGGCTAATAAACGGATTGCACCGAATGTTGTTAACGAACAGGTTTGGGTTGATGTGTTTGAAACGTTTACTGGTGCATCGTTAGAGGGGGAACCTGTGCGATTGTTGTATTCGAAAGTGACGAAACCGGAGGTTGTTATGGCTGTTACCAAAAAGGATATGGTTGCGGTAGACCCATTGTCTTTTACTAAATTGTATTCTTTTGATGCCTTGTTTTGGACGGCTCCCGAAGTGAAAGCACCGGGGTATTACACTGCATTTTATAACAAGCGAGAAATGGTTATTAATGACGGGAAAGTACATACGGCTAATTACACGACGAGTGGTTCGGACAGATCGTCCATTCATTTTGGTGCGCCTTGTTACGGAGGATACGGGCGATTGGCGAATTGGAGTCCTACAACGTCATCTTATAGTGCTGTCTTGTATGATGAGGTTCAGCAATGCTTTAAATGTGTGAAAGCAAATAGTTCTGAGGTTTCTGATTTCCCTGCTCAAGATGCAGCAGTAGCTTTTGATTGTAAGAACGTGGGGTTGGAATTGGTGGCGAGTGATTATGGTCGGGCCATTATGTCTTCTGGTTTTGTTATGGGGCATTACGAGGATATTGTGATGAGAGATGCTACCGGGCATTATTATCTGTTGATTGCTGATTTTAGTTCTCAAACGATGGTTGGTGTCGGGAAGTATGATATGGGAAGATGTGAAGGTTTGTCGGATGGAATAGTTTCTGTTGCGGCAGGGTATAAGGGAGAGATTTTTTATTATGCTACAGGTAACGGGCTTTATCTATACGATTATAAGGGGACGAATACGACGGGGGATGGACCTGTTTGGAATGTGCCGACAGGAGAACAGATCACTTGTATCCGGTTGCAGAAATATTGTTACGGGACGACGATGATGGCTCCCATTCCGGTAAATGATTGCGAGGTGCTGTATGTCGCCACGTACAACGAGAAGGAAGGTAATGGAACCGTGTACCAATTCATGGTTGACCCTTCCAGCGGAGCCGTGGACAAAGGGAGCCTGCTATCTTTCTCCGGTTTCGGAAAGATAAAAGATATGGGATGGAAAATAGAATAGTAAATTAATTTTGTTATCAAAAAAAGTATGAAATGTAATTATTTATTGACGCTTCTTGGGATACTGGGAATTTTATTCTCAAGTGTAAAGGTGTCTGATGCGCAAATGACGGTTGCCAAAATCGATCAACAGCCTGTTGAAAAACAGGCAGAAAACGGAATTCGTTTTTTCGAAGGTTCATGGGAACAGGCTTTGGCTGAGGCAAAAAGTACTGGTAAACCGATATTTATGGATTGTTACACCTCTTGGTGTGTGCCTTGTAAAATGTTGGCGACAACCGTGTTCACGAAGAAAGAGGTCGGGGATTATTTTAACTCCCATTTCATTAACGTGAAGATGGATATGGAATCCAAAGAGGGTAAAACGTTGAATAAACAATATGAGATCCTAGGTTATCCTACATTGCTTTTTATTGATGGGGGAGGTAATATGTTTCATCGGATTGTCGGGACTACGCCTGCAGAGATACTGTTGAAAGAGGCCGCTCGTGCCTTGGACGGGAATGGATATAGCGTGATGAAAAAGAAGTATGGAGAGGGTAATCGTCAGCCGGATTTTATACAAGAGTATATGGAAGTGTTGAGTGTTGCCGGGGAAGATAAGGTTGCTGCCCGTGTATGTGTGGATTATTTCAATACGTTGGAGAAGTCTAGATTGAAAGAACCGGAGTATTGGAAACTTTTTCAAAAATATGTAAAAGATGTAGATGCTGGCATCTCTAAGTACATGTATAAAAATCGGGAAGAATTTATCACGCTTTTCGGGGAGAAAGAAGTAAATCGGAAATTGTATCAATTGTATAGTGAGGGGGCTTACCGTTACTGGAAGGATGATGTGTTTGACACGAAAGGGTTTGATCGGTACACGAGTCAATTAATGAAGACCGATCTGAAGCAGAGAGAACAGATTATAGATGAGGCTCGTATGTATTATGCCATGAAAACGAATAATTGGCAAGAATATATTCGGTTGGGAAATGAACGAATCAAGAAAGGATTGAATGACGATTTCATGATTTATAATTGGGGGTTGAAAGTGAATGTTTTGTGTAAGGACATGGTGTTACGTGAAGAGGCGGCTAAATGGCTTGATGTAATTGCAGCCAATTGCGATAAAAAGCCGAATGATAAAGATATGGCTGCTTTGAAGAATACATTTTTGGGTGTAGCTGATAAATTAAGACACCCGGAGAAGAATGATAAAAATTATCGTCCGACGATCAATATTTCCGGGAAAGTAGCAGCTTTACGGGAAGGAGAGGATATGATCCGTGTGATCAAGAAGGAGGGGTTTTTTAAGGAGGTTGTCGATTCGTGTGCAATAAAATCTGATGGAACTTACGAGTTGAAAATGCGTGTAGCGACTCCGGGTGTGTATATATTGGAATGTCAAGGAGGCCAAAGAGTGGAATTTTGGGCTGGGACGGAGGATTTGAGTGTTGATTTTCCCGGTTTTGGTAATGCGAAATTTAAAGTTGTTCGTCCTTCTTATTACCCGATCCGTGGAGGAAAGGATAATGAGGTGATGAACGCTCTGAACTGGGAAGTTTTTCAAATGTATGAAATGTTGACAAAGGTTCCTGTTCCTATTCGTGAATATATCAGTTTGGCTGATAGTGTAAAAAGGCAATTGGCCGTTGAGGTCGCTGATATTGTGAGTGGGGATTTACCGAATCGTTTACAATATTGGGCTGAGTTGTATGCTGATAGGGAGGCTGTTATAGCGATCTTAAAAGCTCTGGAGAAAAATGAATATGCGGAAATGGTAAAAAAAATTGCAGCAAATTTGTCAAAATTGTATCCAACAAGTACAGCTGTGAAAGAGTTTCAAGAGGTGTTAACTCAGAAAGAATTATCAGGACAAGGTCAGGTTGCACCGGAATTTGCTTGTCCGACACCTGACGGGAAAAAGAATATGGGACCACAAGATTTTCGTGGAAAGATTCTTGTCATGGACTTTTGGGCATCTTGGTGTGGTCCTTGTCGTGCTGAGATTCCCCATTTGAAAGAGGCCTATGCGAAGTATGGCGATAAAGGAGTAGCCTTCTTTAGCGTGTCAATTGATAAGAGCGATGCCGCTTGGAAAAAAGCTTTAGGTGAAGAAAATATGCCTTGGGAACAGGTGTGTGCCCCGCAGGCAGGGAAAGATGTGATGAGATTGTACCAATTCTCAGGGATCCCTTATGTTCTAGTTCTGGATAAAGAGGGGCGCATTGTTGGAACGAATTTGAGAGGTCAGGCATTAATGGATAAGTTGGAAGAATTGGTAAATGGGAGTAAACCCAAAGCAGCTAAATCATCTATGATGATGGTGAGATAGTATTAAAACCGGGAGATGCTATATGAGATTTTAATGCTTCTTTTTATCCACAGTTTATGCATGGCTTCCGGTTTTAAAGATAATTACAAGGAGTGCGTTGAGATAATTTTGACGTACTCCTTTTGTTTATAAAGGAATATTGATGATTAGAGAATTTTAATAAATATATTCATTTGTCGAAATAGTTATTCGACTTCTTACCTCTAAACGTCACTTTTGAACATTTTGTTTTTACAATTTCAGCATAAAATGTTTATTAAAAAAGGCAGGCTTGCTATTTGTTGATAGTGTATCGTGGTGATAAACAGATGTATGGTGATAAGAAAGTATTCGTATTGTACGATAGTATATTCTTTCTCCGGAAAATCTGAAGATTTTGATTGTACGATTTATTATGTATTTTTGTATGTAGATCAGATGGCCAATAATGGGTCAATGGAATTGGAAAAAACAGATTGAGTGTAATATGCGGAATATCGTGGCAGATATAAGGGAGGGAGATAAGAACTCGTTTAAGGAGTTCTTTGGAGATTATTATCCTATCCTATGTGTATTTGCCTCAAAGTATGTGAAGAACGAGGAGCAATGCAAGGATATCGCGCAGGAGACGCTATTGAGTTATTGGGAGAAACGGGCTGATTTCGAGGATATATATAAAGTAAAGGGATTTCTTTATATGGTGGCACGTAACCGGTGTTTGAATTACTTGAAACGAGAGCAAGTAAATCAGGCATACGTGGACGAGGCGAACCGGGAATCAGAAGAATATTTTCAAGAAGAGGTTATCGAGCAAGAAACTTATATGTTGGTCCGGAAAGCCATTGAGGGGTTGCCTCCTCAGATGAGAACCATCATCAAGTATGCCATGGAAGGATTGAAAAACCCACAGATTGCCAGTGAGATGGGGATTGCCGAGGGGACAGTTCATGCTTTGAAAAAAACAGCTTATCGTAAATTGCGGGAACAGTTAAAAGAGCATTTTTATCTCCTATTTTTTGTCTAATTTCCAAAGTAATACTAGTTTTAGAAAAGTCCATCAAAGAACGATAATTTACGATAGTCTATGACGAATTGATAGTAAAGTTATAGAATAAATGGTATTACATATATTTAATCTGCACCAATCTTTCACTTCGCCATAGACGTCTCGATCAATTTCATGTTATTTCAACAACTGTTCTTGAATGATTTCCTCACATTTCTCTGGTTGGTATCCTTCTAGTACCGTTGGTTTTCCACTTACTGGTACTAAAAGTAACATTGGAATCAGTTTTACATTGAACACCGCACAAAGTTCTTTTTCCTTGTCCACGTCTATTTTCATGAACACCACTTGGTCTTTGTACCTCTCGGCCATTTTTTCCAACTCGGGCATCAATTGCATACAAGGTTTGCACCACGTTGCCCAGAAATCGATAACTATCGGTTTATTTCCTTTAAATATGAACTCTTTATCTTTACGATAATCGTAAAGATGCTCCAAAAAATACTTTCGGTTAATCGAGTTCAATTTGCCGGGCACAATTTCAGTCACGACATTGTCCATCCCGTCATTTTGCACCTTCACCAAATCAAATGGTTGGAAATAAAGTTTCTGCTTTTTGTAATCAATGGTGACGATTCCTTTTCTGAGAATGTCGGATCCCAGTATGGAACGGGGCAGATTTTCGTTCTTGGCCACGACCACTTCACCCAACTCCTCATTCACGAAACGACCTTTAGCAACGACCTTGGTGGCGGTAGCCTTTTCCGTCGGCAGATATCCCTTCGTAATGGATGCCTTGCCACCTTTTTTGCCGTTTACCTTGGCGAAATCTTCCGGGGTCATGGAAACGAATCCCTCGTTCCAAGTGTCTAAAACTACAGGAAAAACTTCTTCATCCAATATTATCTCACAAGCGACAGTCGTACCGGCTACTAGCTCCATCTTCATCTGATAATCCTCTTGCATGTAAGGGGGGGCGGTCGGTGTTGATACGGTCAATTTCTTGCGTTGGGTGTCGATCGTCAGTACTTTTCCTAAAAACATTTCGCCGCCAAGTACTCCGGCTATGCCAAGTTTTTGAAAATAAGGAGCTTCTTCCAACACGCAAGCGGTGAGATTATTTGCGTAGGCAACATTTCCTAATGTTACCCACCCGAAAGTCTCCAATCGGGGCAAGGACATATCTTTGTACAAGAAAGTGGAATCCAATAGTCGATGTGCTATATGCTTTTCGGGGTTTGCCTCGTCCACATATTTCGACAAAATGGTCGTATGCCCAGCTAGATCGAGTGCGAACGGGAGGAATCGCCCGTTTACCATCACATCCACAATCATTTTCCCGTCCATTTCACGGTAATCTAACACCTCAGTGGCGGTGTTCTTCGACTGCGCAAATCCCACTACTGAAGTAAACGACATTGCCAATACTATAAATAATTTGCAATACATATTCTTTCTTCCTCTTTAATTTACTAATGTTGCATTACCTATTGCCTGCAAATCAATATTATAATTTTCTTTAAGGCAATTTACAAGCAAATCATACTTTTTTCGAATCAAACCGTTCTTATCCTTTTTCGGATTTAGAATCCCATTGTACGAATTCGGCGTCGTATCCTCCGCCATCAAATTTGCATACGGAGTCGAAATAATGGCAGTAATAAAGAATAGCGCATCGGTATCTTTCGAGGTGTTATAAAACAAACAGCCTTGCTCGTATGCGTTTGTGGAAGTCAATTGGTTATAATTCGACACTTCGAAGAAAGCGGGATCCACTGTTATCTTGGCTTTGTACATCAAACGTCTCAAGAATCCATCATTCGTTTCCACTCGAATCGCATTTTTTTGTGCGTCAGTCAGCGTCAAGACCTTCTCATTCCCCCAGTTGAAGGCCAAACAATCATAACCACTGTACATATTATATGTTTTATCGAATAATCCATAAACGCTGTAATGATCCAATTGGCTACACAGCAAAATCTTCAGTGGCAAACAACGCTTCAATGTTGTGTCCGAGTAAAAGCGCAAGAACTGTTCTTGAATCAATTCCAGTTGTTTTCCCACATACTTCTCGTCAGCAACTGCAGCTTTAAAACCACCTGTAGATTTATACGTACCACCATTCTCAATTGGTGTTTCCTCTATCCATTTGACTACTTCCCAATACAACTCTTTCAATTCAAACTTATATAGAGTGAACGTGTTGAATCTCTCTTTCCAATCCACGATCTTATCATCATAATCATGATTACCTTGAGGTACAGAATATCCGAATTCCGGAGTCTCCGTCGGGGTCAATGTCTCTTCCTCGTGACAAGCAACTGCGAAGATCACCAATAACAATAAAAATATTCTTCGTTTCATATCTTCTCTTAACGTTTATTTTGTGTTAAATAAGTATTATTATCCATGGCTGATGGTGGAATTGGCAACACGTAGCGGGGATCACCCTCTTGTAAAGTGACCGTTTCCTCCAATCCTTTCTCCACAAAGTAAATGTGAGTCAACTCCGGCATCCCGAAACGGCGTAAGTCAAACCAACGATGTCCTTCAAAGGCCAACTCGCGGCGTCGTTCTTTTTCATAAAAGTTCCACAAATCATCCTTGTCCGAGAAGTCCACATCTTTATAAGCTACATTTTGCGTATCAAAACGGGTGGCTCGCAATCTATTCAGATCCGCTAATGCCAACACCCGGAACTCATCGTTTCCCGTCTCCATGAATTTTCGTATGTGTGCCTCTGCCCGGTTCAAATACATCTCTGCCGTTCGAATACCAAAACTGGCATAATTCTGGCTCGGTCCGCCTTTATACCCGAAAATATAACCTACAAACATTGTAGTAAAGTCCATCACGTATTGATAATATGCGGGCAAGCGCAAATCGCCATAATTGTAATACCATTGACCCGACTCGGTATCATACCCCCAATCATTATATTCATACAAATTCTGCAAGTCTTCGGAAATCGAGAAAGGCGGGATTGATCCTTGCAAGGATGGAAAACAAGATGAGAATGTTTTATAATCACCATACATCCAAATAATCTCATCACTTACGGACAAATTGTAAACTGACCAAGTTGGACCCATAAATCCTGGTTCCATCATCCCTGTCGGCATACTCGCGAAGGAAAGTAACGTCGGCTTTTTCTTTAACACCTTATTCGCATATTCCAACGCGTGGTCCCAATCCTCCATGTAAAGGTACACTCGACACAATATCGCTTCACCAGCCAATGCATTAATTTTATACAAAGACATATCTTTAGGATGTTCCTCTAATAATTGGATTCCAACCTCCAAATCCTTCACGATCTGATCATATACCTCGGCCACCGTATTCCTCTTCATAAAACCGTCGTTTACGTCCATCACCAATTTCAAGGGTACTCCCAAGTTCGTCTTGGGGTCGCCAACATTATAAGGCATTCCATAGTAATTCACCAACAAGAAATAGTAGTAAGCTCGTAGCACATAGGCTTGACCGCACAGATTGTTCTTTACCTCTTGAGAACCGCTCACTTTATCTATATAGCCTAAAATTGTGTTACAGCCCATGATCTTGCGATACAAAGCTTTCCAAGAATTATACCCGTCTTCTGTCAATTTCTCGAACATATCGTCTTCCCAAAGGAACAGGGAGCGCATGTTGTCCATCGTGCTGATCATTGAGCCATCGCTACTTGATCCGTTACATTTTACATTGTCAGTCAATAGCTCGGTATAACCGTACTCCAAGAAATTCATCGGATATCCCTCGCCAGTCATTACCTGCATCAAATCCTCCACCGTCGACGGACGGATCTCGTCTTGACTAGATTCTTCCAAGAAGTCGTTACATCCGGCGACCCCCAACAACAATAAAAACAATAGTATATTTCTCATACGATTTATCTGTTTAATCATTAGAAACTTAAACTCATGCTAAAGGAATAATTCCTAGCTAACGGTTGAGAACCTGAGGCAACCTCCGGATCTTTACCCTTGAAATCACTGCTCACGATCGTGAACGGGTTGGTTACGTTAAACGAGAATCCCACATTTTGGGCAAACTTTCGAATCAGTCCGCTGGACAAATTGTAAGACAGCGAAATACTATTGCACCTCAAATAGGAAGCGTTCACGACTCGGTCCGTCGTGTAATTATACATCTGATACAGGTACGCTTTGCCGTTCGGCAGGTCGATAGAGCCGCAATTTCTAAACGGCAAAGAAGGAATGTTCGTCACGTCGCCCGGTTTCCGCCAACGTCCCACCCACTCTTTGGGCAAATTATTATATTCGTTCGGTGTGTCGTTGTACATATCCGAGGAGAACATCGGTGCTAGGAATTTCTTTCCACCTAGAGAAAGATAGAAAGACGAAGACAATGACAAGTTCTTGTAACGGAAAATCATGCTCAACCCGGAAGTGAAATCTGGGTTCAATTTACCCATATATTTCATATACACTGTTGCGTCAGCCTGAGCCTCCGGACTATCCACGTCTGGCAGGTTGTACACGGGTACGCCCGTTTTCGGATCTACCCCTTCCATCTCGAACGCCCAGAAACTGGACATGGCATAGCCTTCCTTGTTTACCCTACCGGTTGTCGCCTGTGTCCAATTTTTATTGGATTCCAAGGCGTCCGTCACCTTGTTGAAGTTTTGTGACGTGTTCAAGCTCACCGACCACATGAAATTCTTCGTGCGAATAGGGGCAAAACTGAAACTCAATTCCCATCCCGAGTTTTCCAGCGTACCACCGTTCATTGGCATGCTCACCACACCATTCTCTAACGGCACTGTCTTTTCGACAATGGCATCAGTCGTCTTTTTATGGTAATACTCAAACGAACCGTTGATCTTATTTTTCCAAAAAGCGAAATCGATCCCGGCATTCAACGTGGCCGTCTTCTCCCATCTAAGTTGCGGATTCGGTAGACTTTTGATATTCAGCACGTATTCTCCCATAACAATACCACCTTCGTTGTCCGATGGTATCCTAGCAATCAAATCGGAACAAGCGGCTTCACTGGCATTACCTTGGTATCCATAGGTCAACCGGAAACTGCACTCGTTCAAGAAATTTTGCCCCTCGAAGAAGTGTTCCCGACCCATATTCCAGCGCAACCCGAACGACCACACTGGTAAGAAACGGGAATTTTTGTCTTGTCCGAAACGGTTGGACGCGTCAGAACGCAAACTGGCGTTGAATACATAACGCTCGTCGAATGTGTAGCTGAGTGCCCCATACACAGACACTTGATTGGTCTTATTATCTATAATGCTATATGAACCTTGGGCATAATTTGTGTTGGGATAAAGCTGTTCATGCGATTCGATGTTCAACGGTGGATTTTTAATCGTTTTCCCGCGATCGGGCAAATATCCGTAAAATGTACCGGTAAACCCTCCATACGTGGAACTGCTGATCTCGTGGCCCAACGTGGCAGTCAGCAAATGTCGGCCGAAGTTCTTCACGTAGGATAACTGGTTACGCCACGTGTAGCTTTCGTTGCGGGTTTCCTGTAAGTTTAATACACCACCATGTGGTAGGTAGCTGGCTTTGTATGCCTCGTCTTGGGCATTGTATTGACCGAACTCGTATTTACGCATGTAAGTGATGTAATTGGTTCGCTCCGTTGCCCAGGATTCTCCGTGGGAAGAGGAGTAGTTGTAACCAAGCAACATCTCGTAACGGAGGCCTTTCATGATGTTCCAATTCAAGCTCACGTTCGTGTTTAAAGAACTGGTCGTGTTCTCGTTTCCGGATTCCGCCAACTCGTTCAACACGTTGTATTTGTAACCATTATTATGGTGATAGTAGTATAATTCCCCTTCGTCATCGAAAGCTTGTATCACTCTACTAGTCGTGGATGCGTAGGTATATGGCTCCACGCAGGAGTGGTAGGCGCGGGTCTTCTGCACGTTCCCGTTCACTCGGGCGGAGAAATCCAGACAGTTCCAAAAAGTAGTCGTCACGTTAACGCTCCCTTGGTAGCTTTTCGAATCATTACCTTTAGCCGTACCGTTATTGTTGGATACACCGAAGGATGCGTAGTACGTGATCTTCTCGTTACCACCAGACATACTAAGGGTGTTGGCATAGCTGAACGGATTCTCGTACAATAAATCGAACCAATCGGTGTTTACCACCTCCAACTTCTTCACGCCTGCATTGAATGTTTCGTGGGAAATCTTGTCCTCCAGATACTGTCGAAGCAAGTCTTGATAGCCCACTTTCAATAACGGTTGCGTGCCACACAGTCCTCTCGTGAAAATCTCTCGAGACACGTCTACACGTTCTTTGGAATTCATCAAATCTAATTTATCATAGGTTACTTTGGAGCCAATCGAAAAGCTACCGGAATAATTGATGGACATACGTCCCTTCTCTCCTCGTTTCGTGTTAATGACAATAACGCCATTAGCTGCTTTCACTCCATAAATGGCCGTGGCCGAGGCGTCCTTCAATACCGTAATATCCTTAATGTCCGCTGGGTTCAACCAAGAGATCGAGCTACCCACGAAGTTGCGAATCATGTCGATATTATCCGGATCCGTGCTCGCCATGGACAAATCGGTGGCCTTGAAGGGAAGCGGATCCGTTTGAATTATACCATCAACTACCCACACTGGCTCTTGGCTACCCAAAAGCGTGGAGGTACCTCGTACACGCACCTTTTGCCGGGTACCTACCAATCCGCTCTGGTTTTGAATGTCAACCCCTGTTAATTTCCCCTGTAAAGCCGCCTCTAAAGATTGAGTACCCGTTAAGACCAAATCCTCTGCCTTTACCGTACTCACGGAACCGGCCATGTTTGATTTTTTCATTCTCTGGTAACCTGTGACAACCACTTCATCCATGGATTGTGCTTCTTCCTCTAGTACGACGTTTAAGTCTTCTTGTCCCTTCCAAGCTATCTCCTTTGTCTTCATTCCCACGAAAGAGAACACTAGCACGATCTGGTCGCTCTTGACCGTTGTAAATGTGAAACGTCCCTCCCTGTCGGTTGCAACTCCCACGGAAGTTCCTTTTTCCAAAATTGTCACTCCGGGCAATGGTTCTCCCCTCGTGTCTTTCACCATACCTTTGATTACCACTCGTTCCTTGTCTTTCTCGTCCTGCTTGCGGATGACAATTGCGTTGTTTTGAATTTCATAACGTAAATGCGTACTTTTCAAACAATGATCTAAAATTTCGCTAATGGTTTTATTCTTCATGTTCACATTCAGTCCTTTCACCTCGGCAACGTCATTTGATCCGTACATGAACACGAAATCAGTCTCCTGTTGAATGTGCCAAATTACCTGCTCTAAGGTGGCGTTCTCCATCTTTACTGTCAGACGGACTTCCTGTGCATAGACAGACGTTGGTATGTACAAGCAAGTGTACAGTAGCAACATCACTTTCAAATTCATAACTAATAAAGATTTTCGCCATTTTCTTCGCTTAGAAGAAATGGACGTGTCATTTTTTTTCATAACTTTGAATAATTAAAGTATAACGAACTTTGATATTAACCTCGATGCGTTATGTGTGGCCAACACGAACGCATCTTTTTTATTTTGCACTCGAAATATATAACACGTTATCAACTTGCGTGACATGGACGAGGTTGGTCTTTTGCAACATCGAAAGGATGGGTGTAGCATCCTCGTAACGGTTAAGGCTTGCTCCTATCCGTACCTCCCTTGCCTTGTTGTCCAAAAAGCGGCATTCAAAACCGTACCAATGAGACAGATAAGTCATGATCTTCTCCAAAGGCTCATTGTGGAATATGAACTTACCGGATTTCCACGCCGTGTATAATGACACTTCCACCTGTCGTACGTCTATACGTCCCTCGGCAAGCATACACACGGCCTGCTCTCCAGGATGAATTTCCCGTTTTGTTAGGCTGTCGGACACGGCAACCTTCCCCTCGACCAGTGTCGTCACCATCTCTTGCTCGCCTTCATAAGCCCGCACGTTAAAGGAAGTTCCCAATACCCGTACTTCCGCTCCCTCCGTCTCGACAATGAAAGGATGCATTGGATCTTTTGCCACCTCGAAATAGGCCTCGCCCGACAAACGAATGCGTCGTTCACACCCCTTGAAACTTGCCGGGAATGTCACTTGTGTCTCGGCATTCATGAAAATCCGAGTACCATCTGCCAGCACTAGCATGTATTCCCTGCCTGTCATTGTTTCCATTGTGTTCCATATTTCCTGTTCAACCACCGAATCCGAGGCTTCGTAAACCATACCTAGGGAATCCGTCGTGATCGAAGTGCCATCTTCTTCGTGTAATTGCAAGTGGGCATTCTGCGTGATGTCGATCGCCTTGCCGTTCCCTGTTGTCAAGCGGGCACCGGTCGTTCCGCTTGCAAGCACTCTTGGCAATGGACATTGTTCTTCGACCTCATCCTTGTTCAACCACAAGGATGAGACTACGGCCACGAGCAAAAGCACGACTGCGGCAGTGTACCGGACCATCCACAGACGCAACTTTTTCGATTTTCCCGTTTTATCCAAGAGGACTTTAACCCTCTGCCATCTCTCCTCGCTGGGAAACTTTGCAAGCATTTTTTCGTTATATTCGAAATTATCTTCATTGAGAATCTTGGTCGTAAACTTACTACGCCGTTCGTTTTCTTGAATCCAATTTCGCAACTCTCCAACGTCTTGTTCTGAGTGGGAACCGGTGAAAAGTGCCGCTAATAATTCTGCTATCCTAAAATTAAACTTATCGTTCATTTTTTCTTGCCTTTTACATATTTATAACAATTTCTCGGGCAAACAGGGGTAGTTGAGGTATCACTTTTTTCAAGGAAAATTTAATTTAGGCATAATTCTCTGAATGTGTGGTTATTGATTTTTGGGCGACATGGTGCGACCCTTGTATGTGCTTGATTCCGGAAATGGAGGAGATGGCGGAGAAGTACAAGGATCGGGTTTTATTCCTGAAAATCAATGCTGACAAGGAAAAAGAGTTATGCAGTATGTTTAACGTGGTGGCTCTACCGACCTTGTTTTTTATCCCGGTGGGCGGTAAACCGATCATTGAAACCGGGGCTACTCCCGAAAAGTATGAACAGATTATTCGGGAGCAATTGTTGAAGAAATGATTGGAAGGGTATAATAATCGTCGAATATTATTGGAAAACCAGTGTGTGGGGATCATCCTGCACGCTGGTTTTTATTGGAATAGAAAAATTGGGTATAATATTGGTTTTAAAGGGGTATTTCCAAGGTTGATCATGGGAATTGTCTGGTTGTTGGGCGACTGTTGGGTGACAGTTAGGCGCTGTCGCCCCATTGTCGCCGCCTTATCGCCCGATTATCGCCGCCATTTTAACAGGATATAAGGAAAAATAACATACACCGTGTTCTGGGGGTGGAATGCAATAATGAGGCAATAGATAAGCAATTGAGATCCTTTTTTCACTTTCAACCCGGTTTGAGGTGGGGAATCAGGTATGATTTACTTTTATTTGTTGCTAATAAATGTAGATTAATAGCCTTTAAAACAATAGTTTATCCTTCGAAAAAAGGTGACCACTTTTTTTAGAGAAGGTGACCACTTTGGTGACCAGTTGATAGCAAATGAAGTGTAAATGATAGCAAATATGGTATTTTAATACCTTGTCTGTCTGAATATGTCTATGATTTTGGATGAAGTAGTTAAGTCGTTTTTAAACAAGTGTTTATGTAATAGATAGCTTGAGCTTTTGCATGAAATTCGAAACTTGCGAGCATGAAAAAAGCCAGTATTTCTACTGGCTTTCAGCTTCTTGGCTCCTCAGGTAGGACTTGAACCTACGACCTACGGATTAACAGTCCGCCGCTCTAACCAACTGAGCTACTAAGGAATTTTCTCAAAAGCGATGCAAATATAGGGGTTTTCAGGAGAACTGCAAAATATTTGCAAGAAAATTTGAAGAAAAATGTGGATCATGGCTATTAATTCGTGAAAATGGGAGAGCGGCACGATGAAAAATTGTAGTTTTGTGGATCAATTAAAAAATGACAGCTATGGATTACATGAAAGAATTGAACGTGGCCATCACGGTTTGCGATAAAGAAGGTAAGATTCTTCAAATGAACGATAAATCCCAAAAAACGAATCACGGCGATCTTGTTGGGCAGAACGTGTTGGATTGTCACCCGGAGCCTGCCCGGACGAAGTTGGTGCAGTTGATGGAAGAACACGCCACGAATGCTTACACGATCGAGAAAAACGGCGTGAAAAAATTGATTTACCAGACCCCGTGGTACGAGAATGGCGAGTTTATGGGGTTGGTGGAATTTTCTTTGGAGATTCCTTTTGAAATGCCGCACTACATCCGTAAACCGAAAATGGAATAGAAATTTTGATTCGTTTGTAAAACTTTTTAATGGTTAATAAGGTATAATCGGGATATAGATGATAACGAATATACCTTATTAACCATGGAAAAGAAACAGAAACTTACCACCGAGGCCGGCGCTCCGGTCGGTGATAACCAAAACATCCAGACAGCGGGACCTCATGGGCCGGCTCTCTTGCAAAACGTTTGGCTGATCGAGAAATTGGCTCATTTTAACCGGGAGCGGATTCCGGAACGTATCGTGCATGCTAAGGGAAGCGGGGCGTTTGGTACGTTCACGGTGACGAACGATATAACCCGTTACACGAAAGCAAGTATTTTTGCCAAGGTTGGCAAGAAGACCGACGTGTTCATGCGTTTCTCCACGGTTGCCGGGGAGCGGGGTGCTGCCGACACGGAACGAGATGTCCGGGGATTTGCCATGAAATTCTATACTGACGAGGGAAACTGGGATCTGGTCGGGAATAACACGCCTGTTTTCTTTATCCGGGACCCCTTGAAGTTTCCCGATTTTATTCACACGCAAAAGCGGGATCCGAAGACGAACCTGAGGAGTAACACGGCGATGTGGGATTTCTGGAGCTTGTCTCCGGAGACGTTGCATCAGGTCATGATTCTGATGAGTGACCGGGGGATCCCCCAAGATTTCCGTCATATGCACGGTTTCGGAAGTCATACGTTTAGTTTTTATAACGAGTATGACGAACGTTGCTGGGTGAAATTCCATTTACGCTGTATGCAGGGAATCGCGAACTTCACGAACGAGGAGGCGGAAAAGATCGTGGCGAAAGACCGGGAACATTCCCAGCGGGATTTGTTCGAGAGTATCGAGAAGGGAGATTTCCCGAAATGGAAAATGTGCGTGCAGATCATGCCGGAAAAGGACGCGGAGACGTATCGTTTTAACCCGTTCGATTTGACAAAAGTGTGGAGCCATAAGGATTACCCGTTGATCGAGGTGGGAGTGATCGAGTTGAACCGGAATCCGGAAAATTACTTTGCCGACGTGGAGCAATCCGCTTTCAACCCGGCTAACGTGGTACCGGGAATCAGTTTTTCGCCGGACAAGATGTTGCAGGGACGTCTGTTTGCTTACGGGGATGCTCATCGCTATCGTCTGGGGATTAACGCGGATTCCATCCCGGTAAATGCGCCTCGTTGCCCGATGCACAATTACCACCGGGATGGTGCCATGCGAGTGGATGGTAACGGTGGCGGAGCGGTGAACTACGAGCCGAATAGTTTCGGCGGTCCGGTAGATAACCATGCTTATAATCAACCGCCTTTTGATATCCGGGGGATGGGCAGTCATTATCAACAAGATAAGGATTACTACACGCAACCGGGTGACTTGTATCGTTTGGTGCCGGAAGACGAGAAAATGCGGATACACACGAATGTAGCCACGGCGATGGAAGGGGTACCCGTGAATATAAAAGTGCGGGTGGCGGCACGCTTTTACCAAGCGGACGAACGTTGTGGTAAAGGGATTGCCGAGGCGGCAGGCTTGGACATGAAAGAGGTGCTTGCCGAGGTGAAACGCCAGCAACAAGAAGATTAATAATAATTTTTACTGACGGACGGCTGGGGGATACGTTGTGTGTTCTGGAATAATTAAAGGTTGAATTTCCCCAACTGTCCGTCTTTGATTGTGTCCTGTAGAAACGAGAGTGTGACGATTTTTGGGTGTTGCGTGTGTTATTATTGTTGTTATTTATGATTTTTTCGCTTTTTCGATATGGAATAAAAACCTTTTTTTGCATAACAGTGAGTTTGTATTGAAATAATGCCTATTGTCTTATGCCAGATGAGTTGATCCTTTTCGAAAAAATGCAACGGGGAGATACCTCCGCTTTGGAGTACTTTTTTCGAGAGTACACGGATATGTTGTATTATCGTGCGTTTGGTTTTGTAAAGGATAATTTGGTTGCGGAGGACATCGTGCAGGAGGTTTTCATTCGTTTCTGGCAATTGCGGAAAAATTTAAAGATAACGGATTCTGTTCCCGGCTATCTGTGTAAGGCCGTGGATCATCGTTGCCAAAATTATTTGGAGCATTTGAAAGTGAAGCATCATTACGAGGAAAGTCAGCGGTGGGAGATCATGGAGGAAGAAGTTCCGGAAGATGAAGAAGAGTTGAATATCATGCGGGAACGCTTGAACGTGTTTGTTGACTCGTTGCCGGAGAAGTGCCGGGAGATATTTATTCTGGCCTGTATTGAGGGGTTGAAGTATAAGGAAGTGGCGGAAAGATTGGATGTTTCTGTTAATACGGTCAAAACGCAATTAAAAAGTGCTTATAGTAAATTGCGGACCGAATTCAATGAAAAGGATTTGGAAATCATTGCATTACTTATTTTCTTAGGATATATGTGAAAAAAGATCCTTCTTTTTTCACCCTTTTTTTTCTGTTACCTGTCATTAGTGTGTTTGAAAGAATGCAATAAGAATGTAAAGACGGGTTTTGAAAATGGAGAAAGAACAGTTACATAAGAAGTTGGATGATTTCTTGTCGGGTAGTAACAAGGAAAAAGTGGATAAGGAATTATTCTCTCTACTGGTCCGTATGGATGAGTGCCGGAAAAAGGCCACTCCACCGGATAAGGATCGTATGTGGGAACAGGTTTGCCGGACGTTGAAACATTCTCGGAGAAGAGAGCTGGTGCGAAGATGGGTGGTGGCGGCAGCCATCGTGATGCCCCTGACTGTCGGTATCTGGTTTTATGGTCATCATTCCAACGAGGTCGTTCCGATGTCGGAGAACGTGGGAAAACGTCATCAAGTATCGCTTACCTTGAATGACGGGCGAGTGCTTCAGGTGCAACAATGGAGTGGCGATTCGGTAATTCAAGAGAGCGGAACCGGGATTTTGGTGAGTGCCGGGCAACAGATGATTTATCAGGCGGAGAACGTGCAGTTGGAGGAAGAGATCTTTAACACGTTGAGTGTTCCCCGTTCCACGGAGTATCAGGTGCAATTGTCCGACGGGACGCGGGTATGGTTGAATTCGGAATCGGAATTACGTTACCCGGTTGATTTTGTCGGTACGGAACGCAAGGTTTTCCTTAAAGGAGAGGCTTATTTCCAAGTGGCGAAAGATGCCACGAAACCTTTCCGGGTGATGGTGAACGATATGCAGGTGGAGGCTTTGGGAACCGAATTTAATATCAATGCTTATCGGGATGACGATTGTTTGCGTACGACTTTGGCTGAAGGGAAAGTTCGGGTGTCCTATCCGGATACTCGTCAGGAATGTATTCTTGTAGCGGGGGAACAGGCTGTTTTGAAGGAAGGGGTGATCACGACCGGACAAGTAAATGTTGATGATATTATTGCTTGGAAGAAGGGGCGTTTCGTGTTTAGCGATATGTCTTTAGAGGCTATTGCCCATCAATTGGAGCGCTGGTATGATGTGGAGATTCGTTTTGATGATACGGTGGCGAAATATTATCGCTTTACCGGGGTTATGAAACGATATAACGAGCTGGAACAGGTGTTGGGATTAATCGAGGAGACGACTAATGTCAGGTTCAAGGTGGAGGGACAACAGGTGAAAGTATTTCGTAATTTATAATATGAAAACGGTAACCGTTAGTGCGATTACCGTAAGTGTGTTTTAATCGGCCGGACACAAATTGCAGTAGGCGTCCGGTAATTGTTAAACCCATAACTACAAATGTATGAATTTTTTATTGAAAACATGGAGGTTTATGAAATTAACCGTTTTTTTAATCCTCTTTGGTGTTTTGAGATTAAGTGCCGACACTTATGCTCAAACGGATAGTATTAGTCTCGATCTAAGTAATGCAACTTGTAAAGAAGCGCTTGACGCGATAAAGAAACAGACGAAACTGGACTTTTTCTACAACAATCAAGAAATTAATGCCGTGGGGAAAGTTTCGGTTCGTTGCCAGAATGTTTCCTTGGATGAGGCTTTGCGGCAAGTCTTGGGAAAGAATTTCACGTTCCGGATTGTTGATAACACGGTTGTTATCCGTCCGCAAGAAACGAAACCGGACCCCGTGCAGCAACGGGTTGCGAAAGGGGTCGTTGTGGATGTTCAAGGATTACCTTTGCCGGGGGTGACCGTTTTACTGAAAGGTACGACGTTGGGAACTTCGACAGATATGGATGGAAAATTCACTCTTTCTTTTCCTAATACGGCCGGTACGGTTCTGCAATTTTCTTTCATCGGAATGAAAACGACTGAAGTGACATTCTCCGGGCAGGCGGAGCTAAAAATTGTGTTGGAAGAGGAAACTACCCAAATGGACGAGGTGGTGGTGACCGGTATTTTCGAACGTAAATCCGAAAGTTTTACCGGTTCCGCGACGACATATAAGAAAGAGGATTTGAAAATGATGGGATCGCAAAATATTTTGCAGAGTTTGAAAACGCTGGACCCTTCTTTTCATATTACCCCGAACAACGAGTTCGGTTCCGACCCGAACAAATTGCCCGATATTGATATTCGCGGTAAAACGAGTATTGTCAATCTGAAAGAGGATTATGCCGTTGACCCGAATCAACCCTTGTTTATCTTGGATGGTTTTGAAGTAGATTTACAGACGATTGTCGATTTGAACATGGAGCGGGTGGCTTCTGTTACAATTTTGAAAGATGCTGCCTCCACGGCAATTTACGGTTCTCGTGCCGCTAATGGAGTGGTGGTCGTTGAAACTAAGCGTCCTGCCCCGGGAACCTTGCGTCTGTCTTATAATGGAGATCTCACGGTTCAGATGCCGGATCTCAGCGACTACAATATGATGAATGCCGCGGAGAAGTTGGAATTTGAGTGGCTGACGGGCTATTACACGAAGACCTCGAATGAAGAATATCTGGTCGATCGAATGAATCTTTACAACCAGCGGTTGAAAAACGTGCAGAGCGGGGTGGATACTTATTGGTTGAGTGAACCAGTCAGGACGGGGTTTTCTCATAAGCACAATATGTATGTCGAAGGGGGAGATGATGCTATGTTGTATGGAGTCGGGTTGAGTTATAACGGAACGCAGGGGGTGATGAAACAATCCGGACGTGATGTTTTGAGTTTCAATATTGATTTGCGTTACCGGAAAGGTAAATTCAGTTTTGATAATAAATTCACGTTGGATTACACGGAAAGTCAGAATGCACCGCAAAGTTTTTCGGTGTATGTACAGACAAATCCCTATTACCCGAAAGATTACGAGGGTTCCGTACCGAAGTATCTAGAAGAGTCTTCCGTGGATGGAGGTTTTTGGTCGATTAAAGTAGAAAATCCTTTGTACAATGCCAGCTTGAATTATTTGGACGATGCGAAAGAGATCTCTTTTCGTAATAATTTCCAGATGGAATGGCGTCCCATGGATGGGATCATGGCACGGGGAAGAATCAGTCTGACGAAAGGTAATAATAAAAGCGAAAAGTTTAAGTCTCCTTTCCATACTGATTTTGACGAAACGGAAAAGACGGAACGGGGTTCTTACACGAAATCAACAACCGATCGCTGGGGATATGACGGGGACGTGACCGTGACGTATGGAAAATTGTTGGGGGATGTACATCAGGTGAATGCCGTGTTAGGATGGAACTTTTCTTCTACACGTTTGATCAATGATGCTTTTACGGCCATCGGTTTCCCGGATGATAACGTTCCGAATCCCGCTTTTGCCAACGAGTATGCCACGGAAAGTAAACCGTCGTATAGTGAATCGACTACCCGTAGCACGAGTATCTATCTGAACTTAAACTATGCTTACAACAATCGGTATCTGTTGGACGTGAATTATCGTAAAGACGGATCTTCGGTATTCGGGACGAATAAGCGCTTCACGGATAGTTGGTCTGTCGGGGTGGCTTGGAATATTCATAATGAGGCTTTTATCGGGGATTGGGTGAACTGGTTGAAATTGCGTTTTTCAGTTGGTAATCCGGGAAATCAGAACTTCTCTGCCTATAAGGCCTATACGACTTACGTGTATAATACGAACCTGCAAAATGCTTTCGGGATGGGAGCTAATGTTTCCGGTTTCGGGAATCCCGATCTGAAATGGCAGAAAACGATGGATTATAATTTGGGATTGGATTTGACTGTGTTGAATAATCGTTTGAAGATCAATACGGATGTCTATTGGAAAGATACAGACCCCATGTTGGTAACTACTTCAATTGCCTCTTCCACGGGGCGTGATTCTTATATCACGAATCTGGGAGCGCAGCGTACGAAAGGAGTTAGTTTCAATGTTGTCGGAACTGTTATGGAAAAGGCGGAGGATCGTCTTAACTGGTCATTCTCTTTGAACGGGCGGCACCAGAAACAGACGTATCGTAACATCGGCGCGAGTTTGGAATTGCTGAATGACGAGTTGAAATCTACTTCCTTGACACGTTACCGGGATGGAGGTAGCCCGACTGATATATGGGCGGTTCGTTCTGCCGGTATAGACCCTATGACAGGATCGGAGATTTACATTAAAAAGGACGGGAGTTATACTTTCGATTATGATATAAATGACGAGATGGTGGTGGGAAACACGGAACCTTTGCTGGAAGGTGTGTTCGGTACCAACCTCTATTATAAAGGTTTTTCTATTAGTGCTTATTTCCGTTACCGGATTGATGCCGACTATTTTAACACGGAATTATATAACCGCATTGAAAATCTGAAGACAACGGAAATGACCACTTATAATCAGGATAAGCGTGCCTTGTATGATCGTTGGCAAAAACCGGGGGATCATGCTCAATATAAGAAAATCACTTCAACGGTTAGTGATAATGAAACTGCCCCGATGACTTCCCGCTATGTTCAGAAAGAGAACACGCTTAGCGGTGAGTCCATATCTTTAGCCTATGAATTCGGGGAACAGAAATGGTTGAAAAAAGTGTTTTTAAAGAATATGACGATACGTGCCAATATGAATGATGTTTTCCGTTGCTCTACCATTAAGGCAGAGCGGGGTACTTCTTATCCATTTGCACGGACTGTTTCTTTTTCTGTGAACATGACATTTTAAGCACGAGTAAAAAATGAAATTATGAGAAAAACGATTATTATATTGACAATTCTGGCGGGAGGTTTATTCTTCGGGGGCTGTAATAGCTGGTTGGATGTGAAACCTTACGACTCGATGGCAGAAGATCAGCTTTATTCCACGGAGAACGGGATACAGCGAGCGTTGAACGGCTTGTATTTGAGTCTTGCATCGAATGACCTGTATGCGGAGAATTTGGGAGGTGGTGCTATTGATGTGTTGGGGCAACGGTATAAGTTGTCCAGCGGGCATACGTATTACGATTTAAATGAATATAATTACACGAATGACGGACCGAAGGGAACCTTTGAAGCGATTTGGAAGGCGGCTTATAAATTGATAGCGGATTGTAATGAGTTTCTGGAAAAGGTACCCGAACATCAAGATTTGATGTCACAAGCCAATTACAGAATGTCGATGGGAGAGGCTTTGGCTATTCGTACTTTGTTGCATTTTGATATGTTTCGAATTTTCGGGCCGGTGTACTCTGAGGCGAATAAGAAAGAATCCTCCATCCCTTATTACAATATGGTGACGGATGTCACGCAGCCTATTCTTCCGGCAGACGAGTTGGTTGAACATTTATTCGCGGATATTGATTCGGCTATCGTGCTTTTGTCTGAGGATGTGATTTTGACAGAGGGTATTGTCAAAGATGAAGATTTTTGGGATTATCGTAACCTGCGTTTGAATTATTATGCCGTGTGGGCGTTAAAAGCCCGTATGTGCTGGTATTTAGGAGATGAATATGCAGATGAAGCATACCGGATTGCAACAACCTTGTTGGAAGGCAAAGATCCGAAGACTAACGAGGCGAATAATTTTAATACGGCCTTTACTCCGGTTTCGCAAACAGTCGCGGTAAAAGATCGGGTTTTCTTCTGTGAGGAGTTATTTGCCTTACATAACATGAAACGTACGACTATGTATAAAGAGTTATTTAGTTCCGATTTGGAAGATGATAATATTTTATTGTCAACCGAGAGTTATATAAATAAACTTTATGATGAACCGAATGATTATCGTAAGCATTCTTGGGAGGTGGCTACCGGGCGGCAGACTTCCGGTTTGATGGTATTTGTGAAGTATGCAGAACAAACGGAAAATAGAAGTGATCCTTATTTATATGAAATTCAGTCAATGTTACGATTGAGCGAGCTTTACTTGATTGCCGCGGCGACAACAAATGATGATGCGGTGGCTTCTTCTTGGTTGGAGAAATTGCGTATGATTAGAGGGTATCAGTCAGGAATGGTGGGGACGGATGTTCAAACAACGTTACGGCAGGAGTGGGAGAAGGAATTTTATGGAGAAGGACAATATTATTACTACTTAAAACGTAATGGTATTACTTCTGTTTCCGGCCCTAATGGCTCCAAGAAACCCAATTATATTATTCCATTACCTGAGAGTGAAACTGATAACAGACGAGATTAAGAAGAATGGATTATGAAACAAATATTGATATTTTTAGGAATTGTTTTGCTTTGCTGGAGTTGTGAAGAAGACAAATTGGATTTGTATAAAGGTTCGGATAGCATTTATTTCTGTTACCCGAAGGTGACTTCTGGTGTGTCTAACGTGTATATGGATACAACGGTCTTTTCTTTTGCCATGTATAATGTGCCGGATACGATTGTTAGATTGTCTGTCAGGGCTTTAGGGGATATGGTTGACCGTGACCGTGCATTTAAGGTGAAAATTGAGAGTGCGACGGCTGTGGCCGGAACGAATTATGACGAGTTACAATCTGAGTATATCTTGCCTAAGGACAGCGTGTACGGGGAAATTCCTATTCATATTTACCGGGAAGGCTTGGGAGATGCTACGGTTTCTATCGAGTTGCGCTTGGTTTCCAATGAATATTTCCTGCAAAATATACCCCAGAAAATTGTGGACAAGGATACTATCGATGTTACTCGTCACGTGTTGATGTTTACGAGTAAACTAACTAAACCGTCCATGTGGATGGAATCTTTTTTGGGATATTTCTCTGAGGCAAAATTTAATTTCTTTAATCAGGAAATGGGATTTGAGGCTACCGATTGGTTTAGTTCGGATAATGAAATAAAAAGTAGTATTGGCAATAAAATATTAATAGCGAATGTTTATTTCGCCAATTACCTGAATGCGATTATAGAGGCCGGAGATCCGACGCAGATGCCTCAAGATCCGGAAAATACGAATGAAGCGGATAAGGGATACATGACGTTCCCCGGTGTGGAGATACCGGAAGATTGGCCTGTTGCATCTGAATTGAATACAAACAATTAAAGGAAGAAGTGTATGTTGAAATATATTTATATCGGGTTAATAAGTTTGTTGTTGGCAGGAGTACTGAATTCTTGCTATGAAGACAAAGGTAATTATAGTTATAATTGGGTGCAGGATATCGATTTGACAGAGGTATTGAAAGATACGACGGTTGGGCGTGGTCATGTGTTGTATCTTGAAGTCGACTTGAAAAAACAAGTTTTGGGAACGGAGGGTAAGACTGAGGTCGCTAATCCGGAGGATTATACTTTCGAATGGAAGGTTATCACGGGTGATGGAGATGTGGTGTTAAGTACTGAGAAAGATTTGAATGAGACGATAGACTTGGCGAGCGGGGTTAGTTATCAGGTAAATTATACGGTAACAGAAAAAAAGACAGGAGTATCTTGGATCACTGATTTTAAATTGAATGTGGTCGAGGAACTGAAAGGTGGATTTATCTTTATGACGGAAGATGCAGACCGTAAAGTTGATATTGAAATCTATGCAGATGATACGGAAGGAAATAAGGTTCATCGGACCGGTTTGTTGAGTGGTTCGGGATTCCCTTATTTGTCCGGAGGGGCAAATTCCATCGTTTATACAAACGTCAAGAATTGGGGCGGGAAAAGGCTATGGGTGGCTACCGGAGAGGCTACCGGTTGGTTGAATATGCCTGATTTTTCATGGGAAGAGAAGAATATGTTGCGTATGATTATGTTGACACCCCAGCCGGTTAGTTATACTATGAAGTCCATGTATTATTTGTCGAATCAATTTATGTATTTCTTTACCGGGGAGGGGAATGTGCATCTTTTGACTTCTAGGAGTATTCTTTCGGCTGATGTTACTTATGTGAATAATAAAAAATTCAAGGCTGCTCCTTATTATGGAGGTGCTAGTAGTAATGCGGCAATTTTATTTGATCAGGATCGGGGACGTTTTGTGTCCTATGCAATGAAGAGTGGTGGATTTGTTACAGAATCCTGTTATGACATGAATGACGAGTCGGCACTTCCGAATTCGGATTTGTTGTACATGCAACGGGTGACGAATGAGGGGACAGTAGCAATTGTGAAAGATGAGGATGGGAAATATCAGCGTTGTCAGTTTAGCATAGAAGAAAATCCGACGGGTACGTTCAAGGGACATTTGGATCAAATGGAAGAGTTGAAAGGTAATGCAGCCATGATCGAGGGGGCTGAATACACGGTTATTGATTGGATGAACGGTTTCTTGTATTTCTCTGTTGGTAATAAGCTATATACTTACCGAAAAGGAATTGATGAATGTGTAGAAGTTAATGTACCGGATGTGAGTTTTGATGCTATCGTTTCTTTGAATGTAGTTACGAGTGGTGATTATAGTTCGAATATTTTTGTTGCAACTTATAGCGAGGCGAATGGCGGAAAAGTGTATCGGCTTACTCCGGAGAGTACCGATAGCCGTAATTTGACCGTAGAGGAAGTGATTGACACGGAAGGTGCTGTAAAATGTATAACTTATTGGTAATATTATTGATATGAAAATAAAATTAGGATTGATTGTTTGTTTGCTGGTTTCTGGGGTGCTACACGCCCAGAAACCGGTAACTGTGGAATGTAGTGTCGGAGAAGGGGTAGGAACGACTATTCAGTTGTTCGGAGTGGATAAAGGAGAGAAAAAAGTGCTGGCAAGTGCTTCTTATAACCAAAATGGTTATTATGGTTTTAGTTTTATCCCGAAATACGAAGGTTTTTATGTCGTGGGGGATGGTAGGCTTTATGAATACCCGCTTTATCTGAAAGCGGGGGATGCCGTTTCACTTTTTATGGATAAAGATACGGTGTATCTGACGGGTAAACATAATACGGCTGAGAATAAGGTGTTGTATGAGTGGGTAAATCTTTCTAAACGGGTGTGTGAAAAATCGACATATTTCATGCGGGTACGTAATAGTACGTATGAAGATTTTTTCCCGGACTTTGAAGCCTTACTTGCAAAGACAGAACCGTTTTGCAAGAGTATTAAAACGAAAAATACTCGTTTCAACGAATTGATGAAATATTTTGTCGGCTGCGAGTTGGATCGGTTTGCATTGAATTTTATTTATACCCCGCGTTCCAAGCATCCTTCTAAAGAACAGCGTATCGCCTATTATAGTACCATTACGGATAAAAATAAGTTTACGGATGAGAGGGTTTTGGAAATGCCTGATGGAATGAAACTCTTGAAATCGTACATGATGTTTTATTGTTTGGAGAATGGGAAAAGAGGGGGAGAGTTACAGGAGGCTCTATCTGTCATCCCCAGTAAGAAATTGCAGGGTGAGTTGGTCGTGAATCAGGCGAAAGGTTTCGGGCGTTCTTATTTCGAATATTTGGAGTTTATGGAGGAAGCTAAAAAATATGTGGATGCCGAGCAATTGAAAGAGTTGGAAGCTAAGGCTTCTGCCCTCTACGAGGCCAAGAAGGGGGAGAAAGCAATAGATTTTGCCTATCCGGATGCCGAAGGTAATATGCACTCTTTGTCCGACTATAAGGGGAAAGTAGTCGTGGTTGATGTATGGGCAACTTGGTGTTCGCCTTGTCGGGGAGAATTACCGCACTTGAAGAAACTGGAGAAAGCGATGGAAGGTAAGGATGTTGTTTTTATCGGGGTATCTGTTGACGAGAAGAAGAATTACGAGAAATGGAAAAAATTCTTGGTAGATGAGCAATTGCCCGGGGTTCAATTGTTTGCCGATGGATGGAGTAAGATAACGAAAGATTATAAGATTACGGGTATTCCCCGCTTTATGGTTTTTGCCAAGGATGGCAGTATCGTGGAATCTCAAGCTCCACGTCCTTCCGATCCTTCTTTACAGAAAATGATCGAGAGTGAACTTCAGAAATAATTACAAGAATGGGACCCAGTTGCCGGGTCCCATTCTTGTAATTATTTCCCCCGATTGGATTCCGTGAGTGAAAACTCCGGGAAATTCTCTTTTACAAAGCTTTTCGGAAGTTTTTGGATAACTTCCCGGTACGAGTGTTCAATGAGTTCTTCAATGAACTTGTCGGACAGGGTGCCGTGCATATTTATCCCGTTCCAGTATTTCTTGTTGAAGTGGTAGGCAGAAGTGATCTCCGGGTATTTTTCCCGTAATTCGATGGCCCAGTCCGGGTCACATTTCACGGCAATCCATTCGAATGGCATGATGTCCGTGCAGCAAAACATTTTGTTGAAAACCTTAAAGACTAACGTGGTTTCGTCAAAAGGAAATTCTTCGGTCGTGTGAGGAAAAGAGAGGCATAGCTCCCGGAGTTCTACGATGTCCATAAAATTGATGTTATTTCCACAAAGATAGGAATTTTTGTTTATTCCGGTGGAGACTTCATCTTTTCTATTCCTGTTTCGGTTACGGATTTCCCGGCTTGGGGAAAATAAAGTCGGTTCGGTACGGCTCCCCCTGTTATTTTTGTTTCAGAACAAAAAAATATGAAAATGAAAACAACAGGGAATTTTGGAATATTACTATGTTTTTGCATGATGTTACTTTCATGTAAAGATGCTGAACAAAAGGACCGTCAACAGGGAATGGTGGTCCGAGTGACACAAGCTGTGAAGCCTTCCGAGGGAGATCAGAAAGAATTTTCTTTTATATCGAAGCCTTTCCGTACTTCGGAATTGTCCTTCCGGGTAGGAGGACCGATCAAGCGGTTTGAGGTGTATGCCGGAACGTATTATAAACGGGGAGAGGTGATCGCGGAGATCGATCCTCGTGATTTCCGAATCCGAAAGGAACGTATGGAGGCGCAATACAATCAGGCGAAGGCCGAATACGAGCGTATCGAAGTCCTTTACCGGAAAAATAACGTTTCAGCAAGTACGTTCGAGAAAGCCAAGGCGGAGTATATTTCGGCGAAGACCGCTTACGAGACAGCTATGAATGAGTTGAACGATACCCGATTGGTCGCTCCTTTCGATGGGTATGTGGGAGAGGTGTATATCGAGGAGTTTCAAGATGTGAAAGCCTCTCAACCTGTCATTTCCTTTGTTGATCTCGGCCAGTTGAAACTGGAGGCCTACGTGACACAGGAGATCGCTTTCGGACGAGGGAATGTCCGGGAGGTTGAACTGGAATTTGATGCCATGCCCGGTAAGACTTATAAGGCGAAGGTAGAAGAGATTTCTAAAAGTACGACCTCGAACAATTTGTCTTATCTGTTGACAGCTTTATTGCCGAATCGGGAAGAGCATCTTCCGGCAGGTATGTCCGGGAAACTATTCCTGCGCTCGGATGGCGCTTTGCAACAGGCGGGTGTGATTGTCCCGCAGAAGGCCGTCTGTCATCGCCCGGTGGTTGGCGATTATGTCTGGACGCTGAATGCCGATGGGAACCGGGTAAGCCGAAAAAACGTGACTTTAGGGACATTGTTGCCGGGAGGAGAGATCGCCGTTGTGGACGGGTTGGAAGCGGGAGAGACAATTGTCGTGAGCGGACTTCGTTTTTTGTCGGAGAATATGGCGGTGCAAGTGGCTGACGAGAAACGTATTTAATGGATTCGGTTCGTTATAGCCCTTTTTAAGGGAAGATATTACTCGCTAAAAAGAATGTTATCATGAAACTGGTTAAATATTTTTTACAGAAAAAGTCTCTGACCATCCTGTTGCTTTTGCTTGTGCTGTTAGGGGGATTGTTCGCTTACGTGAAAATGGGGAAACTGGAAGATGCCCCGTTCACGATCAAACAGGCTTTGGTGCTTACCCCTTATCCGGGAGCCTCTCCATCGGAAGTGCAGACGCAGGTGACCGACGTGTTGGAGGAATCCATACAGTCGTTGGGGGAGCTCTATTATTTGAAGACGGAGAATCGGGCCGGGCTGTCAAAAATCACGGTTTACGTGAAGAAAGAGATCCGGGCGGATGAGATGCAGCAACTTTGGGATAAACTCCGGAGAAAAGTGAGTGATGTACAGGGAAAACTACCGGCAGGAGCGGGGCCTTCTGTCGTGAATGATGATTTCGGGGATGTGCTGGGTGTTTTCTATGGGCTGACAGGAATGGGACATACCTACCGGGAACTGGAGGATCAGGCGAAGTTGATCAAGAATGAGATTCTTAAGGTGAAGGATGTTGCCAAGGTCGAGATATACGGGGTACAGACCCCGACGATTGATGTGAAAATCAGTCCTTCGGTGATGGCACTTAGCGGTATCACGACCGCGGATATTGCCCGTGCTTTCGAGGGACAGAATAAAGTGGTGGATGCCGGGGGGATAGATGTCGGGGAGAATCGGGTGCGTATCGAGTCAACCGGGAATTTCTATTCGTTGGATGACATTCGGAATCTGACCATTGTTTCTAAAGGCGGGGAGCATTTCCGGCTGGCGGATATTGCCGAAATCGAGGAAGCCTATCAGACTCCGGCTTCCAATATGATGCGTGTGAACGGGGAACCCGCTATTGGTATTGCTATTTCTACGGTTCCGAAGGGGAACGTGGTGGATATGGCCGATGCGGTAAAAGAAAAGATAGATTGGTTTACATCCGAGATGCCTGAAGGATATGCTCTTTCCTGCATTTATGATCAAGGGTACGAGTCTGCCGTGGCAAATCGGGGGTTCATTGTCAACCTAATCGTTTCCGTGCTGACTGTCGTGGCGATATTGCTCTTCTTTATCGGTTTTAAAAACGGGTTGTTAATTGGCAGTGGGTTGGTGTTTTCCATTTTCGCCACGTTGATCGTGATGTTTGCTGACGGGATTGCCTTGCAGCGTATGTCTTTGGCCGCGATTATCATTGCCATGGGTATGCTGGTGGATAATGCGATCGTGGTATCGGACTCCGCATTGGTGAATATGCAACGGGGGATGCGCAAGCGGATGGCCATTATGAGGGCTTGTTCTGCGACGGCTTTGCCATTATTAGCCGCAACGGTTATTGCTATCCTGACTTTTATGCCAATTTATTATTCACCGCATATTACGGGGGAATTGCTGTCTTCGATGGTTGTTGTGATCGGGGTGTCATTGATATTTAGTTGGGTATTTGCCCTCACGCAAACGCCGTTCTTCATACAGGAATTCGTGCGTCGTCCACGTCCGGACGAGTTGACGGCAGAGTTGTTTACTGGTAAATGGTATGATCGTTTCCGACGCTCGTTACGGGTGGTGATCCGTCATAAATATGTGGTGGTGGGTTGTCTTGTGGTTATGCTTTGCGTGTCGGCGTGGAGTTTCCGGTTTATCCCGAAAGTTTTCGTGCCTTCGTTGGATAAACAATATTTCACGGTCGATATGTGGTTGCCGGAAGGGACCCGTATTGAAGAAACTGACCGGGTGGCGGACGATATGGCTGATTATGTCAGCACTTATCACGAGATGGAGATGGTGTCGGCTTTTGTGGGGCGAACTCCACCACGATATTATTTATCGAACGTGTCATTCGGGCCCCAGTCCAATTATGCTCAATTATTGATAAAATGTAGAACATCGTCGGAATCCCGTCAGCTACATGCCGTGTTACAAGATTCTCTCCCGGCGAAATACCCAGAGGCGTTTATCAAGGTGAATAGTTTCGAATTGAGTCCGTTGAACGAGGCGTTGATTGAAGCTCGTTTTCTGGGACCGGACCCGGCGGTGTTGGATTCTTTGGTGGGTGTTGCCGTGGATATTATGCGTCGCAATCCGAAAGTGGCGGATGCCCGTAACGAGTGGGGAAGTATGGCGATGATGATTCGTCCGGTGTATGATCCCGTGAAGGCCGGGGCCTTGGGGATCACGAAGGCGGATATGATGCAGTCGGTGAAATCCATTCAAGACGGGTTGACGGTTGGCGTGTATCGGGATGACGAGAAGAAGGTACCCGTGTTGTTGAAATCTGCCGGGGTGAATATTACGAATGCCGAGGCTTTGGGTAATTTCTCCGTGTGGAATGGGGTGAATTCTGCCCCTCTGTCGCAAGTGACGGAACGGATTGAAACCACGTGGGAGTTCCCACAGGTACGGACGTACAATCGGCAGTTGTCCATGGCCGCCATGTGCGGGGTGAAACCGGGTACTACTATGGCGGAAGTACACGGGGAGATTCGGGCAGAAGTTGAGAAAATACAACTCCCTGAGGGATATACATTCTTTTGGGATGCTCAATTCAAGGATCAAAAGGAGGCCATACAGGCCATCGTGATGTATTTCCCGTTGGCATTCCTGTTGCTTGTTGTCATTCTGGTGGCCTTGTTCGGAAACTTCCGGCAACCAATCATTATTCTTTGCGTGTTACCTTTGTCACTGATTGGCGTGGCTGTCGGGATGTTGCTCACGGGATTTGATTTCGGGTTCTTCCCTATCGCGGGATGGCTGGGATTATTGGGTATGATTATTAAAAACGTGATTGTGTTGATTGATGAGATCAACGTGCAGCACGGGAACGGGGTGGACTTGTACACTTGTATCGTGGAGGCCACGGTTGTACGTACCCGTCCGGTTTTGATGGCTGCAACAACCACGATCTTCGGGATGGTTCCTTTGTTGTTTGATATTGCTTTCGGGGGGATGGCAGCCACGATTATTTTCGGGTTGACATTTGCCACGCTATTGACGCTGTTTGTTACCCCGGCTCTTTATGCTATATTTTATAATGTAAAAGAAAATCAACGATGAAAAAGATATTTGTATTAGGTTGTATGCTGGCGGGTGCGTTTACCGTGTCCGCCCAACAAAGCTCTCTTCTTGAGAAATACCGGAACATGGCTTTGGAATATAACCATGATCTCAAGGCTGCGGAAAAGAATATTTCGGTGAGTATGGAACTGGAGAAATCCGCCCGTGCCGATTTGAAGCCGAAAGTGGAGGCGGGAGGAAATTTTCAGTACACGGGAAATCCCATGGAACTATCGGTAGATGTGCCTTCGTTGGGACGTTCCGTGGGGTTTAAGGGAAAAAATATGAAATACGGGGTGTCGATGTCGCTCATGCAACCGCTTTATACCGGGGGATGGGTGCTTGAATCGATTCGGATGGCCCAGTCACGGCAAGCCGTGGCGGCACAACAGGCGGAGGTGGTGAAGAATGCCGTGTGTTACCAGACGGATATTCAGTATTGGAACACGGTGGCCCGGCAGGAGATCGTGGGCGTGGCCACGGATTTTCGAAATTCGATGTCCTCGTTGGTAAAAACGATCCGGGAGAGAGTGGATGCCGGGTTGGTGGACCCGCAGGATTTATTGATGGCGGAGGTGCAACTGAACGAGGCGGAGTACCGTCTGTTGCAAGCAAAGAGTAATTTCGAGACGGGGCGTATGGCTTTAAATTCGATTATCGGGTTGGAGTTGTCTAACCCGACCATGATAGAAGAGAATGTTCCTTTATTGCTGGTTGAGGATTCGGTTCTTCGGGGAAACGGGAGTAATCGGCCGGAGATCAGGATGGCCGAGGAACAGGTGAGGATGGCGGAAAGTGCGTTGCGATTGAATGATGCGCAGTATAAGCCACAGGTCTATGTCGGGGTTGACGGGAGTTATTCTTCTCCGGGGTATAATTTCCGCACGGATATGGACCCGAATTACGTGGCGTATGCGAAAGTATCCATCCCGGTGTTTGAGTGGGGAAAGCGGCGAAGTGAGAAGAGAGCTTCCCGGGGGCAAGTCGGTATGGCTTCCGATCAGTTGAACCGGGTGAAAGACAACGTGGCACTGGAAGTACAGACGGCACGGCTGAATTTGTTACAGGCACTGGAACAGGTGAAATTGACGGGAAATTCGTTGGAGAAGGCCAAAGAAAATGAGACGAAAGCGTTGGAGCGGTATGGGGAGGGAAAAACGTCTATATTGGAAGTGATCGATGCTCAGACCTATCGGGAGAATTCGCAACTTAATTACGTGCAGGCTAAAACGGAGGCGCAGAGCTATTATTCCGGGTTAATAAAAGCCTTGAACGCGTACGAATCTTTGTAAATTAGACTAACTTTGCTGAATAGATTGGAGTATAATATGACTAAGAAACTGGATATTTTGCTGTATGCCGGATTATTTTCCGGGTTGGGGGTATTTTCATATCTCCTGTTAGTGAGTTATTCCGGTTTTTCACCATTGGTACAGGAAGAGTTGTATTCTTTCGGGGCTTGTCTGTTCTGTATTCTTGCATTTAATATTTTAGGGTATTTCACAATGCGTATCAGCTCGTGGCTGAACGTGAGCTACGCTTTGAATATCCGGAGAAGGTGGAGGATCGTTGTGATTTACTTGTTGGTGATGTTGATGTTCTTTTTGCTGAACTATGGTTTACTAGTTTCGGCTAAGTTACTGGCGGGGGCATCGCGTCCTTTTACTTTCTATGCCGGGGGAAAGTTCGTACTGGTTCTCGTTTGGTTGGTGGAATTAGTTATCTTGGGGTTGTTGCTGGCTTTCAGGGCTATACGAGAGATGTTGCGGTTACAGCAACATACTGCGGCTTTGCAGGAAGAGAATAATACGGCGCGGTACGTGGCTTTGCAGAATCAAGTGAATCCGCATTTCCTGTTTAATAGTCTCAACACGCTGATTGCCGAGATCGAGTATAATCCTCGTAATGCCGTGGAGTTTACCCGGAATCTTTCGAATGTTTATCGTTACGTGTTGCAATGTCAGGATAAGACTCTTGTGACGTTGGGAGATGAACTAGATTTTCTGGATGCTTTCCTGTTTTTGCATAAAGTGAGATTGGGAGATTGTATTACCTGCGATATTGAAGTGCCGGATGATTGCCGGGAACGGATGGTGCCACCGCTGACGTTGCAATTGCTGGCGGAGAACGTGATCAAGCATAATTCGATTTCTGCCACTCATCCGATGAGGATTGCCATTTGGGTTGATGATAATTTTCTGGTAGTGAGTAATTTGGTTCACCCTAGGAAGGATGTCCAGTCTTCCGGAATCGGGCTTCAGAATCTGGCAAACCGCTGTAAGTTGATTACAGGTAAAGAGATAGAAATAGTTGATAAATTAGGTGCATTTACAGTAAAAATACCTTTTGCTGATGAATAATTTGAAAGTAGCCATTATTGAAGATGAGGTGCCGGCAGCCCGTTTGCTACACTCTATGCTCCGGCGATTGCGTCCCGCTTGGGAGGTTATGGTTTTGCCGGGGAGCGTGGAAGAGGCGGTGCAATGGTTTGCCGAGAACCCGCATCCGGATTTATTGTTTCTGGATATTCAGTTATCGGATGGAGATTCGTTCAGTTTTCTGACATCTGCTCGCCCTTCTTCCGTGATTATTTTTACCACGGCTTATGATCAGTACGCAATTCGGGCTTTCACGGTAAATAGTGTAGACTATATCCTGAAACCCGTGGATGAGAAACGTTTGCTTGAGGCGATCGTGAAATATGAAACACTGGTTGCTGCAAATACATCTCCGGAAAACGGTTACTTGGATGTTATCCTTGATAGTCTCCGGCATCGGGAGAAAGCCTATCGTACTCGCTTTCTCATTGCGGGAGGGGAACGTTTCCGTCCGTTGGAAGTGAGTGACGTGGCTTATTTCTATTCCGAGAATAAAATCACATTTGCGGTGACCTATACCGGGCAGGAACATATTGTTGACCTTTCTTTGAATAAGTTGGTGGAACAATTGGACCCAGATCTGTTCTTCCGAGCTAATCGACAAGTATTGCTTTGCGTGAAAGCTATTAGTCATGTGGAACCTTATTTTAACGGTCGAATTGTGGTTTTCGTGAAACCACCCTATAAATCACAGATTATTATTAGCGAGGAAAAGATTACAGCATTTAAGTTGTGGTTGAATTTTTGATGTAATACATTCCCGTTTGAAGATAAACAGAAAAGAGGCTTTTTAGCCTCTTTCTGTTTGATGGTGGAGTAGTGGGGGATCGAACCCCAGTCCAAACACGGAATCCATATGCTTTCTACATGCTTAGCTTTTTGTTGGTTTTCGAATATAGCCCGGAAAAAAGCACCCAAACTATACCTTAGTTTCTGTTATTTCATCAGCACCACGAAACAAGATGTTGACTAACCTCGTATTGCCTGCACCCCGGATGCTGGTTGGCACAAGGTGGGACCGCCAGCGGGATGTCTCGTCTCCACTACCTTGAGCGGAGATTAAGCCTCAATCTACTATGATTCGATTAGGCAGCAAGAGCGTAATTTCTTTCGCCAATTAAAATTTTGCGTCCGGGATTTACGGGCCGGCTTCACTACGCCCGACATGCTTACATACCTATTCTTCATGCTGTCAAATCCACGTCTACCCCATAGATATGTGGATGCAAAGATACGAATATAATTGAAAATGGAGAATTGAAAATTGAAAATTATTCCATCAGATGCTCGATGAGGATTTTGACTCCGATAGCGATGAGGATGATTCCCCCGAATAATTCGACGTTGATGCCTTTGATTTTTCCGAAACGGTAACCACTGATAACTCCGATCAGGGAGAGGGCGAATGTCACGAAACCGATGATGAAGGCAGGGAAATAGATGCTTGTTTTAAGGAAGGCCATACTGACTCCGACGGCAAGGGCATCTATACTGGTGGCAACTCCCAGTGTGAGCAAGGTTTTGGTGGAAAAGGACGAGATGGTGGTTTCTTCTTCCCCAAAAGATTCGTAGATCATCTTACCACCTAGAAAACCAAGAAGGATAAAGGCAATCCAGTGGTCGAAGGCGGTAATGTACGAGCTGAAGCTGACTCCCATGAGCCAACCGAGCAAGGTCATCCCTCCTTGAAAAATTCCCATGGTAAGGGCCAGACGTAAAGACTGCCGCATGCAGAAAGGGCGCATGACAATTCCACCGCTGATACTTACGGCAAGGCTATCCATGGCGAGGCCTACGGCGATCAATAAAATGGAGATGATTCCCATGCATGAAATTTTTGACAAAAGTATAAAAATGATGGAGGAAATGAGCGTAAAAAATGTAACTTTGTAAAGATAGAGAGATTATTTATAATAAGTATAGATATGAATTTACAGACGAAGATTACAATTGCGGCACCGGATTTTTCGATAGATTATAATTCCAAGCTGATGATGTTGGGATCGTGTTTTGCGGAAAATATGGGTGGTAAGTTCTCGTATTACAAGTTTGACGTGGATGTGAATCCTTGCGGGATTATTTATAACCCGTTGTCCGTGGCAAACGTGTTGCGTCTGATTATGGAAGGAAAGCCGTTCGGGAAGGATGATTTAAGGAAAGTCGGTGAGAAATGGGTGAGTTTGTATCATCACGGGGCATTCTCGTCCACTGATCCGGAAGAGTGTTTGCGTCGGATAAACGAGCGTTTGGAGAGGGCCACGAGAGAACTTCGTTCTTTAGATTTATTGGTAATCACTTGGGGGACAGCGTGGGTGTACAAGCATATGGGGGAAAATATGATCGTGTCGAATTGTCACAAGATCCCTTCGCAGGAGTTTGAGCGTAGTCGGTTAAGCGTGGAGGATATTGTGAAGGAATACGTGGAGTTGATTGAGCGTTTACGGGAGATTAATCCGGGACTTCGAGTATTGTTCACGGTAAGCCCGATCCGCCATTGGAAGGATGGCGCTCACGGGAACCAGTTGAGCAAGGCCACGTTGTTGTTGGCGATTGATCAGTTGCGGGAGAAATTGGATCACGTGTATTATTTTCCGGCTTACGAGATCGTGTTGGATGAATTACGGGACTATCGTTTTTATGCAGATGATATGTTACATATGTCCGGTCTTACGGTGGATTACATTTGGGAACGTTTTCTGTATAGTTTCATTACTCCCGATGTGTTGGGGTTGATGAACCAGATCGGACGGATTAATAAAGGGGTGGCGCATCGTCCTTTCGACCCGCAGTCCGAGGATTATCAGCGTTTGGTAAAGAAAATGTTGGCTGAAATTGCCATGATTTCCCATTCCTACCCGATGATTAATTTCTCGGCGGAAGAGGAAAAATTAAAAAGTTTAGAATTTAAAATTTAGAATTTAGAATTTAGAATGAAAGAACTACCCCCACCGGCTCCCCCCTTGCACAGGGGGAGAGACGAACGCAAGAAGGCTTCACGATGTTTCAATGTAGTGTATCCTCCCCCTGTGTAAGGGGGAGTTAGAGGGGGTAGTTGGAAAACTAAAGGATAAAAACTAAAAGATGAAAGTTGAAGAAACCTGTAACCCGCCGAAGGCGAATCCGGGCTAGCATCTGAAATTGCATAGGGTTTGTGCGGTGGGAATCTAAAATCTAAAATCCCACGGGTGGTGCCGTAACCGTGTCTTGCTCCACTACGGGATTCAATTCTTGTAGGTAAATAGTCGTTTTTACCGGATAAGCACCTGAGTACTTTTTACGGATTCGTTTCAAGGCAGGGATTGCCTCGATGCGGGTGCGGAAATTACCTACCCGGATTTTAAAATCAGGATCAGTGTATTGCAGGTATGCCGGAATGTCCGGGAACTCTTCTTCGAATCGTTTGGTATAGCTTTTCAGCGTGTCCACGTTCGTACCGTATGAACTACGGGATAGGATTTGGATGCGATACCCTTGAAAAAGCTGTTCTTTCCGGTTCACGGAAATATTCAGTTTTAATAGTTGTTCGATTTTCGGATCGGCATGAATGATCACTTTACCTCCGGTAATAGAATCTGTTTCCGAGAGTTGTTTCACGAAGTCAATCTCTTTTTTGACCGGGGGAATAGAATCTGTTTGCGCCCAAGCGAGGGACGTGATGAAAAGTGATAATATGACGAGTGTTAATTTCATGGGTAAATCTCTATCGTGCGTTCAACTAATTCGACTTCAATCGACAAAGATAGTATAATTTGTCTTTTTGTGGTAGAAAAATAGATAAATAACACTATTTTTGTAGTCGCAAAAATTTAGCGTTCTACATGAAAAAGGAATAATAAGATGAATCAAGTAACAGATCAACAAATCATTGAAATATTGAGAAAAGAGGCCGTTCCGGCCTTGGGGTGTACCGAACCGGTAGCCTGTGCTTTGGCGTGTGCAAAGTGTAAAGAAGTATTGGGGGGTGTGCCCGAGCGTTTGGACGTACTGGTTAGTGGTAATATTTACAAGAATGGTATGGGTGTTGGCATTCCGGGAACAGGAATGGTCGGGTTGCCTATTGCTGCCGCTTTGGGCGCTGTTTGTGGAAAATCGGAGTACGGGTTGGAAGTGTTGAAAGAGGTGAACGTGGGGGATAACTTGCAGCGTGCGAAAGATATGTTAGGTCAGGTGACGGTTTCTTTGAAAGAGGATGCGCCGGATAAATTGTATGCCGAGGCTTTGGCCACGAAAGGAAATGATACGGTGAAGGTGATTATTGCTCACACGCATACTAATATCGTTTTGGTGGAGAAGAACGGGGAAGAGATTTTCAAAAGAGAATTCCGTCTGGATACGTCAAAACCGGAAGATAAAGGACCGGAATTGAGCGTGAAGCGTATCTGGGATTTCGTGCATGAAGTGGACGTGAAGGACATCGAGTTCGTGTTGCAGGGTGCCGAGATGAACAAGGCAATCTCAGCCGAGGGATTGAACTCGGAGTATGGGTTACAGATTGGTAAGACATTAAAAGAAAATATAGATAAGGGGTTGTTGGAAGATGACTTGCTAAACCGCACGTTGATTCGTGCTACGGCAGCATCGGATGCCCGTATGGATGGATGCCCGAAACCGGTGATGACGAACTCCGGTAGTGGTAATCAAGGAATCACGGTATATCTGCCGGTGGTGGTGGCTGCCGAGAAATTTGGGGCATCCCGTGAACAATTGGCTCGTGCTTTGGCATTGAGTAACTTGATTGCCGTGCATATTCACCATTACATGGGACACCTTTCAGCTCTTTGTGGTATTCTGATTGCCGGAACTGGTGCGGCATCCGCAATCACCTATTTGATGGGAGGAACTTACGATAACATGGTGAACACGATCAAGACGATGTGTTCTAATTTGACGGGTATGATGTGTGACGGGGCAAAACAGGGATGTGCTTTGAAGGTATATTCCGGGGTATCGGCTGCCGTACAGGCCGCTTTGTTGTCCATGAGAGGAATCAAGACGAATAATGATGGAATCGTGGAGGAAGATATTGAACGTACCATTCGGAACGTGGGTTTGATCGGAACGAAGGGTATGGAGGAGACGGATAAGACGATCTTGAATATCATGTGCAATAAGAAATAATAGAAAGAATTGAATTCGTACGTAAATATACACACGCATCATGTTGGTGAAGGAATTAACATTCTGGATGTTGGTGAAGGAAAGGCGTGGGTAGAAGGAGAAGAAAAACGGAAATCGGTGGAGGGGCAGGAGGTGTTTTATTCCGTGGGGGTTCATCCCATGAAATTAGCCGGGCTGGGAGAGAATGTTTTTACGGGGATAGAGGATACGGTACGGATGGAAAAAGTAATAGCGATAGGAGAGTGCGGTTTGGACCGTCGCTCTCCTATTTGTATGAAGACGCAGGAAGAGATACTGGACGTTCAAGTCGGTTTGGCGGAAGAGTTGCGTAAGCCGTTGATTATCCATTGTGTGAAGGCGTATTCGGAATTGATTGCCGTGAAGAAACGAACAGGTTCTTCCGTATCTTGGATTATTCACGGGTATAACAATAATGAACAGATATTGCGGCAGTTGTTGGATCACGGATTTTATATTTCCGTGGGAGCGGCTTTGCTGAATTCACGTTCGAATGCTTTTCAGTTATTGCGGATGATCCCGGTGGGAAGGTTGTTTTTAGAGAATGATGATAAAGAGGTAGAGATTTCGGTTATTTACGAGGCGGCATCTGCCATTCTAGGGGTAGATGTAGAGGCGTTGAAAGAAATAACGAGGAATAATTGTAATCAAGTTTTTAGAAAATAGTATGGATTGGCTGAGTAGAACGGAGTTGCTTCTGGGTGAAGAACGGTTGGGTTTGTTGAAGAAAGCTCACGTGTTGGTGGCAGGATTGGGAGGTGTCGGGGCGTATGCTGCCGAACAATTATGTCGGGCCGGAATCGGAGAGATGACGATTATTGACGGGGATTGTGTGGACGTGACGAATAAAAATCGTCAACTTCCGGCGTTGGATAGTAATATCGGTAAGGCGAAAGCCGAGATCATGGCGATCCGGTTTCGGGATATAAATCCGGATATTCAATTGCACGTGATCAATGATTTTATCAAGGATGACCGCATGATTGATATTCTGGAAATGGCGAAGTATGATTACGTGGTGGATGCTATTGATACATTGGCGCCCAAGATATTTTTAATATACCATAGTTTGCAAAAGGGGTATCGGGTCGTGAGTTCCATGGGAGCCGGGGGCAAGATGGACCCCGAACAAATCCGGATAGCCGATATTTCCAAATCCTATAATTGTAATCTAGCCCGGATGTTACGGAAAAGGCTGCATAAACTGGGTGTCTATAAAGGAGTAAAAGTCGTGTTTTCCCCCGAAGAAGTTGACCCGGAAGCTGTTGTTTTAAGCGAGAGTGAGAATAAAAAGTCGAATGTTGGGACAATTTCTTATATGCCACCTTTGTTTGGGTGTTTCTGTGCCTCGGTGGTGATCCGGGATATTACGAATCCGATTTGACGACATTATATTTACACAAATCCAACCCAAATAAAGAAGTAAATTAACCCAGATAATCTCGCTTTTTCAGAGATTACTCGAAGATTAGTCGTGGCTTAAATATTATGTAATGTCGGATCTCTGAGGAATCTTCGAGAGAGTTTCGAATAAGTGAAAGTATTTCTATTAAATTTTGGTAGGTTCTCTTGGGGTTCTCTTTAGTAAATAAAGAAAATGAGGGGGGTGATAAAATGACTTTTGACACCCTCCCCCTTTTTTAAGCTCTTAGCTTTTGTGCAGTCAGCCGGTCCATCTTGGATTCGGCGTATTCTTTGGTGATCGTGATCGATTCGCAATTTTGTGAAGGAATCTCGAACATCAGGTCTGTCATGATGGCCTCGCAAATGGAACGTAGTCCGCGGGCTCCCAGTTTGAATTCAACAGCCTTGTCCACGATATATTCGAAAACCTCTTCATTAAAGTTCAGCGTGATATTATCCAACTCGAATAGTTTCACGTACTGGCGGATAATAGCATTCTTGGGTTCCGTCAGGATGTTCCGCAGGGCTTGACGGTCCAGCGGCTCCAGATAGGTTAGTACCGGGAGACGACCGATGATTTCGGGAATCAACCCGAAAGATTTCAAGTCTTGCGGTGCGATATATTGTAACATATTGTCCCGGTCAAGAACGGCCGTTTCTTTGCTTGCCGTGAACCCGACTACCTGCGTGTTCATGCGTTGGGCGATTTTCTTTTCAATTCCATCGAAGGCTCCTCCGCAAATGAACAGGATGTTTTTCGTGTTCACGGGGATCATCTTCTGGTCGGGATGTTTACGTCCGCCCTGTGGAGGAACGTTCACGATAGAACCTTCCAGTAGTTTCAATAATCCTTGTTGCACTCCTTCACCGCTCACGTCACGCGTGATGGACGGGTTGTCTCCTTTACGGGCAATCTTGTCGATCTCGTCGATGAAGACGATCCCTTTTTCAGCGGCATCCACGTCGTAGTCGGCAGCTTGTAGCAAGCGGGTCAAGATGGATTCGATGTCCTCGCCCACGTAGCCGGCTTCCGTCAACACGGTGGCATCGACGATGGTGAAAGGGACGTGGAGCATCTTGGCGATAGTGCGGGCCAACAGGGTTTTCCCGGTTCCCGTACGTCCTACCATGATGATATTTGACTTCTCGATCTCCACGTCGTCATTAGAATGTTTCTGTGTCAATCGTTTATAATGGTTGTAAACGGCCACGGCGAGGTGCTTTTTCGCCTCGTCTTGTCCGATTACATATTGATCCATGAATTGTTTGATCTCTATCGGTTTTTTGACTTCGATATGATCCATATCAAGGGGGGTAGAATGGCCTCTTTGTTCTTCCTGTACAATGTCATACGCCTGTTGTGCGCACATATCACAGATAAAACCGTCTACCCCGGAAATCAGAAGATCAACCTCACTGCGTGATCTTCCGCAAAATGAACATTTGTCTTGCATTACTTGTGTTCCCGAATTAATACTGTGTCAATCATCCCGTATTCTTTGGCTTCGGCCGCGGTCATCCAGTAGTCGCGATCAGAGTCTTTCTCTACTTTCTTGATCGGGTTCCCGGAATGATCAGCGATGATCTGGTAAAGTTCTTTTTTTAATTTCATAATCTCGCGAGCCGTGATTTCAATATCGGAGGCTTGCCCTTGAGCCCCGCCCATCGGTTGATGAATCATGATGCGTGAGTGCTGCAACGCGGAACGTTTACCTTTTGTCCCGGCTGTCATCAGCACGGCACCCATGGATGCGGCCATTCCGGTACAGATGGTTGCCACGTCGCATTGTATATATTGCATCGTGTCGTAAATACCTAATCCGGCATAAACGGAACCGCCCGGCGTGTTGAAATAAATCTGGATGTCCTTGGTCGGGTCTGCCGATTCCAAGAAGAGTAATTGCGCCATGATAATGTTGGCTACATCGTCATCGATAGGTACTCCGAGGAAAATGATCCGGTCCATCATTAACCGGGAAAACACGTCCATGCTTGCCACGTTTAGCTGGCGTTCCTCGATAATGGTCGGGTTTATATAGCTGGAGACGGCAGATTCGAACCGGTGAAGGTTCAAGCTGCTAATCCCTTTATGCTTGGTGGCATATTTTTTAAATTCATCTTGTGAAAACATAATCTATGTATTTTAGTTATACGGGTGCTAAGTTACGAAAAAAAAGAAGGGGAAAAGATACTTTTGTCTATATTTGGGTTTAAAATTTGTGTTGTTGTGTTTAATCGAATAATGTGTTGCTATGCGGAAACAAAAGATTTGGTTATTTCTCGTGTTTTTTCTCCCGGTGATTTCCGTTTGTGGGGATGGGGTTTACAAGAAGAGTGGGAAGGGATTTCGGGACCTGAACAAGAATGGCAAGCTGGATCCTTACGAGAATCCGGCAGAGAGCGTGGAGGTGCGTTTGCAGGACTTACTCCGGCAAATGACGCTGGAAGAAAAAGTGGGACAGTTGGTTCATACCTTAGGCTGGAATTATTACGAGAAGGATGAAAATGGTCAGGTTCGGTTGACGGACTTGTTTCGGTCGGATCTGAAAAATCGTTATATCGGGTGTTTTTGGGCAACGCTGAGGGCTGACCCGTGGACCCGAAAGACTTTAAGGACGGGCTTGTCCCCGCGGGAGGCGGCAGAGATGACGAATGCCATGCAGCGTTACGCACGGGATAGCACTCGTTTGGGAATTCCCTTGTTTTTGGCGGAAGAGTGTCCGCACGGGCATATGGCTATCGGGACGACGGTGTTTCCCACGGCTATCGGGAGGGCAAGTACGTGGAACACGGAACTGGAGGAGCGAGTGGCCGAAATCGTGGCATTGGAGGCCCGTTTACAAGGGGGACATATCGGTTACGGGCCTGTGCTGGATGTTGCCCGGGAATTGCGTTGGTCTCGGGTGGAAGAGGGATACGGGGAAGATCCTTTCTTGAGTGGGAGTATGGGAAGTGCTTATGTCCGGGGGTTACAGGGAGGAAACGTGGGGAGTGGCGAAAATGTTATAGCCACGTTGAAACACTTCACGGCTTACGGGGTGCCTGAAGGCGGGCATAATGCCGGGATGGCTCATGTGGGAGTGCGGGAATTGTTGACAGAGTTGTCCTATCCTTTCGAGATGGCAGTGAAAGCGGGGGCGTTATCATTGATGACGGCCTATAACGAGGTGGATGGGATTCCTTGTACGGCGAATCCATTCCTGACGAATCAGCTTTTACGGGATCAGTGGGGATTTGCGGGATTCGTGGTTTCGGATCTCTACTCGATAGACGGGTTGATATCGCAGCGAGTGGCAGCCAGCCGGGAAGAGGCCGGGATATTAGCTTTACGTTCGGGAGTGGATTCCGATTTGGGTGGAAATTGTTTTAGTACCGATTTGGTGAAAGCTTGCCGGGAGGGGCGATTGGCCGAGGCTGACATTGACCGGGCCGTGAGTCGTATTTTACGGTTAAAGTTTAAAATGGGATTGTTTGATAATCCATACGTGAAGGTGAAGAAGGCAGAAAAGCTGATCGGCACGCCCGGGCATCGGGAGGTGGCGAGGGAAGTGGCTCGCCAGTCTGTTGTGTTGCTGAAAAATGAAAATCAATTGTTACCCTTGTCGAAGGAGGTGAAACGGGTAGCGGTTATCGGGCCGAATGCAGATAATGTTTATAATCAGTTGGGAGACTATACGGCACCACAGGCACCCGGTTCGGTAATTACTGTACTCGAAGGTATCCGGCAAAAGTTGCCCGGTGCGGAAGTCTGTTACGTGAAAGGGTGTGCCGTGCGGGACACGTTGGACACGTCGATCGGGGAGGCTTGTGAGACTGCAAAAAATTCCGATGTTGTTGTGGTGGTTTTGGGGGGGTCTAGCGCACGGGATTTTGAAACGGATTTCTTGGAGACAGGGGCTGCCGTTGCGAATGAACGCAAGGAGAGTGACATGGAGTCAGGAGAGGGGTTTGACCGGATTGGTTTGTCGCTGATGGGCAAACAAGTGGAATTATTGAAAACGTTATATGCCACGGGTAAGCCCGTCGTGCTGGTCATGATTCAGGGGCGTCCCTTGGAGTTGAACTGGGCCGCGGAACATATCCCGGCGATTTTAACGGCTTGGTATCCGGGCGGTGAGGGTGGTCGGGCCATTGCGGACGTGTTGTTCGGGGATTATAACCCTGCCGGACGGCTCCCCTTGTCTTATCCTCGTCACGTGGGGCAATTACCCGTGTATTATAATCATAAATCTGCCGGACGACATGATTATGTGGAGGGAACTGCTGCCCCATTATATCCTTTCGGGTACGGGTTGAGTTACACGACTTTTGTTTACGAGGGGATTGATGTGCGTGTCGAGGGGGATTCGGTTCGGGTTTCGGTAGATGTGAAGAATGTGGGAGGACGTGCTGGAGATGAGGTGGTTCAATTGTATTTGCGGGACGAACAGGCATCGGTGGTTACTCCTTTCATGCAGCTCAAGGCTTTTCAACGGGTTCATTTGACTTCGGGAGAATCCCGAAGGGTTGAATTTGTCCTTACAGGAGAACATTTACGAGTGCTTGATGCCTCGCTGAACTGGCGGGTTGAGCCGGGATGGTTCACGGTGATGATCGGGGCTTCATCACAAGATATTCGGCAAAGGACTAGATTTAGAATAGATTGATCGCCTCTTGGTTTCATCGTTCTTATTCCTTGGGCTATCTTTGCGTTCCATCAAAGGTACTCTTTTGGCATAACAATAACACGGCATAAATATAAGAATGTGTTTATGCTGTGTTATTGTTATGTTGATGCTATGTTTATGATATAGCGAAAGGATAGCCCAATCATGAATCAAGGGGAGTTTTGGGGTAATCCCATGTTATATTCTTTCCGATGAACAGGTTTTTTGACCGCTATTATCGGTAAGTGATTTCAACAACATGATCTATGTCCGTGGGGACTCTTCCCAGTTGTAGCAAGATTCCTTCTTTTGTTTTGGTGTATTTCACCGGAGTTTTGTCCTTGAAATGCACGATGGTCTTCACTTTTTTATTGGTGATCGGGAGTAAAAGCTGGTCTTTATTCAAATTTAGAATGTGAACGTAGAGTTTATTTCCTTTTTGGGTTGTGACTCCCCAGTCTTGGTGAGGGATGGTTCCGGCACGGGTTCCTTGGATAGTTTCACCGTAGGTGCGCATCCATTCTCCGATTTCTTTCAAGTGCGTAACTGATCCTTCGGGGAAATCTCCACCCGGACGGGGACCCACGTTTAATAATAAGTTTGCATTGTTCCCGGCGGCACCCACCAACGTGTGGATGAGTTGTTTCGTGGATTTAAAATTCCGGTCGTTGATGTTGTAGCCCCACGTGTTGTTCATGGTCTCGCAGCTTTCCAACGGTAGGGCGCTGATTTCTGCATCGGCAGAGTACCCGGCTTTGTTTTGTCCCGGTAGATCCCGTTCGAACATTTGGAAATCTTCCCCGTCGAAAGGGGCTTTGTGATGGTTATTCCCGATCAGGCATCCCGGTTGAAGGCGGTGGATCAAGGTGTATTGTCTTTCCAGTTGCCAGTCCGCGTCGGGTTTATCCCACCAACCGTCGAACCAGATACCACCGATCGGGCCGTAATTGGTAAGTAATTCGGTTAACTGGGCATCCATGAATTTCAAGTAATCTTCCCACGTGCCGGAAGGGGTACGACCCGTGTTCCGTCCCGTGCGTCCCCACGGGTAATAATCCGGACGGTGCCAGTCAATATGGGAATAGTAGAAGAATAATTTAAGCCCGTGTTTCTGGCAGGCCTCGGCCAATTCCTTGATAACATCCCGTTTGAAAGGGGTAGCCTTGACAATATTGTAATCTGATTGTTTCGTGTCGAACATCGAGAATCCATCGTGATGGCGGGAGGTGAAACAGATGTATTTCATGCCGGCGTCCTTGGCGATACGAACCCACTCGTCGGCATTGAATTTGGAAGGGTAGAACCCGTCAGCCAGTTTTTGGTACTCCGCCTCGTTCAGGCTTTTATTAGTTAACACCCATTCGCCGTCAGCCAGCATGCTGTATATTCCCCAGTGGATGAACATACCGAACTTGGCATCCCGGAACCATTCCCGGTTGATAAGGTTTTCTTGTGAAGGAACGTATTTCTCTTGGGCAGAGCAAAATACGACGGTTAATAATAAGAGCGTAGTAATGAATGTATTTTTCATGCTAAGGATTAGATTAAATTTTTACGAAGGTAATAAATGTGAAGAAAATGATCAAATGTTTAATAAATAAAACGGTAAAGGACTGAAAGCCTGTTTATCGTGTCGCTTTTTGGAGATAGAAAATTAAGAGTTCTAGGTGTTGAGAGAAGTGGGAACGCAGGTGTTTGATCCCGTTGCGTAACAAGGTTTTGACGGTGTTGATCGAGATGTGGAGATCGTCGGCGACTTCTTGGTATTTCATATCCTGCATGAATACACGGGTAATGACTTTTTGGGTTTGATCGGGCATTTGTGCCAGTTCTTCTCTGATTTCCAGAAGGAGTTTTTCGTCAAACGTGATGGTTTCCTCGTCAATAATTTCTTGCTTTATAATGTCGATGTGGTAACGCATGACATCTTTTTTCTCTATTTTGTCCAAGCAAGCGTTTCTGACAGAATTGAAAAGATAGGTTTTTATCACCTTTTCGTCTGATAACAGAATATCTCTTTTTTCCCAACAACGAATGAAGACATCCTGCACGATGTCTTCCGCATCGGCCTCTGTCTCCAAGTAATTGAGGGCGTAAAGACACAAGTTCTTCGCGTATTTATCGAAGATGTGCTGCAAATCGTGGTCGAGATCGTTTTGATTTTTCATGAATTTATTTATCGTGCAAATCTAAAATATTTTATTGAATAAAACAATCGTATGTAGCTTGTAAAGTGGATAATTGTTGATTTTTGAAAAATAATGTGTTTGTTGATTCACCCGTTTTTTGCTTTTCCCGTCTTAGAGGCAAAATGAAATGATATGAACCGAATTTCGGATGATGTAATAGAACGGATTATTGATTTTTACTTGGGAGATATTTCCGAGCGAGAGAAGATGGATTTGGAGAGATGGGTGAAGGAGACTCCGGGGCAAGAGCAATGCTTTAAACAAACCCTGAAGATGTGTCAACGGTTGCGGTTAAGTTCACGTGAGGAACGGGCAGGGGGGATGAAGACCCGGATACAGGAAAAATGGCGGGAAGAAAGGTTGAAACGGCGGAGACGATTCGTGTGGGGCGTGATCTCGTCCGCGGCGGCGGTCTTACTGTTGGTGGGTATTTTCCACGTGTACTACACGAACCGGAAAGAACCGGTGCCGGAGACATTGCCTAAAATCAGTTTGTTGGAGAGTAAGCACGGGGAGAGAGAGGCTATTTTGCAATTTCCATCAGGGAACGAGGTCATGCTGGGTAGAGAGAATGATCGAACCGTGCCATTGGCGGAAGGGATTGTCTTGAAGAGTGATTCAGTGAAAAATCTGTTCCCTCAACCGGAGAGCGGGAAGGACGTGATGACAGAGGAATATCACACGGTGATTGTTCCCCGGGGAGGGGAGTATAATCTGACGCTGGCAGACGGAACGAACGTGTGGTTGAATTCCGATTCGAAGTTGAAGTTCCCTCTTCATTTTGTCGGGAATCAACGAGCCGTTTATTTGGAAGGGGAGGCTTTTTTTGAAGTGACTTCCGATTCGTTAAAGCCTTTTGTGGTGAAAACGGCGGAGGTAAATGTCAAGGTGTTGGGGACGTCGTTTAACGTGATGAATTACACGGATGAGGCGAAGGTTGAAGTGGCATTGTTAAAGGGGAAAGTGAAATTCGAGGATACACGGAATCGACAGACTCGTGCGTTGGTGCCGGGTGAGGTGGTCCGTATGGACAAGGCGAGTACTTCGATCGTTCTCACGAAAGAGGATGTCAGTCGGGTGAGCGCTTGGCGTACCGGGTATTTTTATTTCGAGAATATGTCGATGGAAGAGTTGGTCGTGAAGTTGGAACGCTGGTATCAAGTGAAATTCACTTTTGCCAGCGAGAAGGTGAAACAGATGCGTTTTACCGGGGCCGTGACGAGATACCGGGATCTGGAATACGTGTTGAAAATGATCGAGAAGACGAGGGATATTTCGTTTGTCGATTTCGGAGATCAGATTAAAATATATGAAAAATAAAATCCCGAAACGTGTTGCGACCACGCTCCGGGAGGTTTAGTAATACCGTAAATATTAACTAACTCGAAACAAAAGTATGAATAAAAAACGAAGAAACAGGCTTGTTGGACACAACAAGTTGTCAAAAATTTGTCAGGTTATGAAGTTAGGCGTTTTTTTGATGGTCGTGTTTATCACGAATGTAACGGCCGGCACGTTAGCCCAGAAGACGATGACCGTCACGGGGAGCCAGTTGAGTTTCAAGGAAATTTTTTCCGAGATTCATAAACAGACCGGTTATACGGTGGTGTATAATAATCACCGTTTGAATAGTGATTACCGCTTGAATGTGAATTTCAAGAATACTCGTTTGGACGTGGTGTTGCGTGAAATATTGGAGGGAACCGGGTTGACTTACGAGTTGATGGATGAATTTATCATCCTTTCTGCACTCCCGGCCGAACCGCAGAAAGGGAAAATTATCTTGGGAAAAGTCACGGATGGTAAGAAAATACCGATGCCGGGGGTGACCGTGCGACTGGATAGTGCGACGGTAGGGACGGCCTCGGACGTGAACGGGATGTTCCGCTTGTCGTTGCCGATGGAAAAGGGAACGCTTGTGTTCTCTTTTGTGGGCTACAAGACCAAGAAAGTGAATTTCAGTGCCGCGACGAGGGATACGATTCGGGTGGTTCTGGAGGAAGATGTGTCGGATCTGGACGAGGTGACGGTGGTTGCCTACGGTTCCCAGAAACGGAGATTGATGACAAGTGCCGTTTCCTCGATCAAGGGGAGCGAGATTCAGGAATTGCCGACGCATAGTCTGGAGAGTTTGTTGCAGGGACGGATGGCAGGAGTGGAGGTGAATAATCTCTCCGGCGCTCCCGGTGGTGGCGGGTCTATCGTGGCTATTCGGGGATACACGAGTATCGGGGCAAAGGGAGAGGGTGAGGATCGGGAATACGGAACTCCTTTGTACGTGGTTGACGGAGTGCCTATTCAATCCTTTACGTCATCGGTTACCGGGGCTAACACGATTGCCGATCTTGACCCGGCAATGATCGAGTCGATAGAAGTGTTGAAAGATGCGGCAGCGGCGGCACTTTATGGTTCTCGTGCAGGGAACGGGGTCATACTGATCACGACCAAAAAAGGACGTGTCGGTAAAAGCCAACTTTCGGCAAAATTTTCTTATTCAGCTTCGTGGCTGCCCAAGACTCCTGAAGTTACCGGGGGACACGGGGAACGTATGTATGCGCTTAACGCTTTGAAACGTACGGTTGAGCCTTATTATGATGTGAAAACCAAAGAATGGAAAGTACCGACTTCTTACGAGGAGGTGTACAATCTGGTGGGGAAAGATATGGGACCGGTCTATAATTATTTTTGGGGTGGTAGAGATAAGATTGCTCCGGAGGTTCCTTATTTGCAAGATAGTTTGAATCCATTCTTTAATAATTCCACGGATTGGTGGCGGTATATGTACCGTACGGCTAAGGTGATAAATGCAAATTTACAGATGTCCGGGGGAAACGAGGCTATGCAATATATCGTGGGAGTTGGTTATTTTAAAGAGGAAGGGATTATCATCAGCTCTGATTTTCAACGGGCCACGTTATCCGCTAATATTTCATCTAAGCCGATGAGACATTTGAAGATGGATTTTATGAGTACTTTCACGTATAGCGACCGTAGTAGAGGGGAGGCAGAAAGAGGACTGAGTTCCAAGATACAAGGAATATCGGTTGATCCGAACCGGACTTCTTCGCTATTGCCGGGGGATAGTTACGTGAAGGAGTACATGATGGAAGATTTGAATTCCAAGATTGAGAAGAATAACAGTTACACGGCACGTTTGAATCTAAAACTGGATTATGAATTTATTCGTGATTTGCATTTGTCTGTTTCCGGTTCTCTTGATTTTAATCAACAGAATTTGAATAAATTTACTCCCAGTACGTTAGATCGGCAGAATCACTTTTCAAAATCGGAAGGTGATATTTCACGAAGCATTATGATGCTGAATGAGAATTTGTTGAATTATAAATTCAAGATAAAACATGATCACCAATTCGGTGTCTTGCTTGGGCTTTCTTTCGAAAAAGACCAAAAGTTCAATAATAGCGGATCCGGGTTGAAAGGGCCGAATGATTATGTGCATTACGTGGGAAAAGGTTGGGGAGGTGCTTCTAATATCGTGTATTCCGGAGGGTATGCTAAGGGGGCGTATACTTATGGCTCTTCTTTGACTGAGGAGACCATGTGTAGTTATTTCGGTCGGTTGTCTTATAATTATAAGGAGAAATATATTTTGGAAGGTACGATTCGGCGGGACGGATCCTCTGTCTTTGGAGAAAAGGTGCGTTGGGCAACATTCCCGTCCGTGTCTGCGGGGTGGGCATTTTCAGAAGAACCTTTTATGAAACGTTTTTATTGGTTGAGTTTCGGTAAACTTCGCGGTAGTTGGGGAACCTCCGGGCAAAAATTTTCCCAACCTTATTTGGCGCAAGGGCTGTTTTCGGCTTACGCGTATACTTTTCTCGGGCAATACGGTATGACCGCAAATAAGAAAGGCGGGCTGATTAACCGGAAGTTGTCTTGGGAATCAACCGACCAGTATAATTTAGGGTTGGATTTGGACTTGATGGACTATCGTTTTAAAATGGTTCTCGATTACTACTATCGTTACACGAAGGATCAGTTGAATCAGGTTGATTTGCCGGGTGATACTTATTTGTTCGATATGCAATGGCAGAATGTACTGGAAACTTCTAACGAGGGGATCGAGCTGGAGTTGCAGGCTAATATTTTGCGCGAGACTGCCGTGAAATGGCGGATGAAGTTGACAGCATCCCGTAACTGGAGTCGTTTCGAGAAGAGTTACACGGGTATGGATTATAAAGAACAGGTTATCGGGAAGCCGTTATATCAAATGCGGGCCTACAAGACTGACGGTTTTTATAATACTATGGATGAAGTTCCTTATATTTACTTGGCGAGTGGGGTGAAACAACCTTTGTATGACATGGGAATAAATGAAGGAATCTTTTATCCGGGGACTCGTCGAATTCTGGATCTAAACGGTGACGGGCAGATTACGGAGGATGACCAGTACTTTGCATCCAGCCCGCTGCCACAAATGCACGGGGGAATCTTTTGTGATTTACGATGGAAGGATTTTGATTTAAGCATGGCATTTAATTATTCGTTAGGCAGACATATATTGCGGGTATACGATGATTATAGTTTGCAGCCGTGGGAAACTCCTGAAAACTCTATCCGGGTGGACTTACGTAAGGTTCATGCGTGGGAGAATAAGAATACAAAGAATCCGAAATATCCCCGTTTGCAATCTTATAAGAATAATGGAGACCAATTTGTCGGGCTTTATGATAGTGATATCGAAAATATACATTTGTTGCGATTGAAACAGTTGACTTTAGGATATAATTTGAATGAGAATGTATCGAAAAAATTCGGGTTGTCGAGTGCTCGAATTTACGTGACGGCTGAGAATCTATTTTTACTATCCAATTATTCAGGATTGGATCCGGAGATCGTGAGTATTTTTGACGGAATTGATGCATTGGGATCTTATCCGCTACCACGTAAGTTTACGATCGGGTTGAGTGTTAATTTCTAATACAAAGAGTTATGAAGAAGATATGGATGTATTTATTTTTTCTACCATTGTTCGCTTGCGATGATTTTTTGACAGTAGAGTCGGAGAATGACGTGACTTATTATAGTTATTTCAAGACGGAACAGGATGTGGAAGCTGTTATTACGACTATGATGGCGATGGAAATTGATATGTGGGGATCTGTTATGAACGTCGATGTATTTGATATTGCAGCGTTACCATGTGATGAATATTGGAATGAAGACCAAAGGAATTTGGCCTTGACAGCATTCTCGATCATGGAAGGCGTGTCTTGGGGAGGTTATTATTCGATCATTGGACATGCTGATTTGTTAATTGATAATAGTTTCCGCTTTGGAGGAATGACAGAAGAGCGGAAAGAATTCTGGTTGGCTCAGGCTAATTTTATAAAAGCACTTTGTTATTTTAATATTGCCCGTAACTGGGGAGATGCCCCGATTCCGCCTAATTCCACGGCTACCGAACCTTTAGCGAAGAGTCCCGTGAAAGAGGTGTTGGGAAAAGCGATTGAATGTGCCGAGAAAGCGTTGGTTTTGCCAACGCATGAAAAGTTGGTCGATTCGTATGGTAACAAGTTAACCTCAAAGCAATATGCCAGCTTGGGAACGGTGAAAACATTACTAGCTAATATATATGCTTGGATGGGAGGACTTTACGGTGAGGAAAGTTATTGGGAGAAGGCAGAAAGGTATGCTTCGGATGTGATTGATGGTAAATGCGGCTTTTATAAACTAGAACCAACGATCGCCTTGTTGTTAGAGCGTACGCTTGGAAGGGTACGAGAGAGTGACGAAACCATTTTTTCAATAGAGGTTTCTGATAAAGATATGGATTATATGCAAATAGGATGGCTACAATATCTTTATCCGGGGATTTTATTGTGTACTTACCCGGAATTTGATTCTAGCCCGGAGCTTGCGGAAACAGGTTTTCCCCGTTATTTGGCGGCACGAATCTCGGTTGAAACCGTGGAAAATATGTTCCCGGAAGAGGATGATGCACGTAAAGAGTTATATTGGTATGATTTGGGAAATGTATTTTGGTGGAAAATTACGAAACGTGACGATGATGGTAATCCGATTGATTCTGTTAAAGTCATCTCCGATTACGCTTACTTTTATAAATGGCATGATGTGATTCGCTCTAAAATAGAAGGTGATCAAGGAGCTGTTCAAAATGTGGAAGGGAATAAGGTGATTTGGAGACTGGCAGACTTGAAATTATTGAGAGCGGAGAGCCGGGCCCGCTTGGGGCTGTCGACAGCCGTGGAAGATTTGAATGATGTGCGAGAACGATCCGGATTGGGGCCATATGCCGGATCGACAGATAGCGAGGATTTGCGTCGGGAGATATTTAACGAGCGTGACCGGGAGCTGTTCGGTGAAGGGCAACGGTATTTTGATATTATTCGTAACGGGTATTTAGACCGGCTTTCGGAAGCTTATCAGCAACTCACAGCTAAGGATATTGAAAATGGCGCTTTGTATAGGCCTGTTGCTCAACGGTCTTTTAATAATAATGAATTGATGACACAAAATAAATATTGGTTATGGAGAAGGTAAATGTATTTTTCAGGTGTTTGGTCGTGGCCACTCTTGTTGTTCTGGGTGCCTGTACGGATTACCAATATGTTGATACCGGTTTGGCAAACGGTAAGCATGATTGTACCGTGTGGGAATATTTGCATAGTCAGCCAGATGATTGGGATTCCACGATTATTATGATCGAACACGCCGGGATGAAAGAGTATTTTGATGGCTCAAGGCAGAATGAACAAATTACTTTTTTCGGGATTACAAATTTAAGTATATTGGCATATATGCTTGATTATAAGGAGGCACATCCGACAAAACCGTGGAAGATGGTACGGGATATTCCGGTAGAGACCTGTCGTCACATACTGAAACGACTTATTATCCCTCAACGCTTGGTGGTTGAGGATATTCCGAGAGGACGTTTGGAGGCGATTCGGGGTGGTTATACTGAAGTAGAAGGAAGAGTTTGTAAGACGCTTGAGGGAGAGATGTTCGTCTATACTTACCGGGAGGATTATAATTATATCCCGGAAAAGGGAGAGATTGGTTTGTATATCTATCTACATGGCTCCGGTAATAGTGATGCCAACCGAAGTGTGTCAACCGATATTCAAATGAATAACGGGGTGGTACACGCCTTGAGTTATGGTTTTAGTCTAAAAGGATTATAAAGTGTATACGATGAGAACAATATATTTATTGATAGCTTTTGCTGGTTTGTGCATGACTAGTTGTCAAGAGGTTACAATTGGTTATTTGAAAACGGAACATGCCAAGTATTCTATTGATACGTTATATGTTGGCGAAAGAAGTATTCTTGAACAGATTGAGGCAATGGAATTACAGTACCCGCCGGAGTTGAAAGAGATGGCTTTGGCGTATCGTGAATTGAACGTCTTGGAGGAGGAAATGGATGGTATATATGCGGAGAGTGATGCTTTGGAGGAGGAACTGGCATCTTTGGACGAAGAGACTGATGCGGGGCGGATGGAAGAGATATATACCCGGTTGGGTGAGATTGATGAATGGTTCTATCATTATGATGAGTTGGATGGTATTTACGGTAATGGCATGGACGTGTTTTGGGATGAAGGATACGATGACATTGATCCGATATGTGATGAATATATTGGGTTAATAACTAAGATTGAAGATGCTATTCCTTGGTCAACTTCTACGATCGAGGGTGTTCTGGGAACACAACCTATTATGTATTCGATTGCAGATGTAACTTCGACAGATGGTAATGCAGACCTTTTTAAAGAAGAACTTGTGATGCAAGGAGGTGGGCGAATGCAACTTCCGTTTGCCTGTAAAGCTCCCAAAGGAACCTATCGTATTGCAATTATTATAGAAAACGAGGGATATTCCCATCGTTTGGATAATGTATTTACGTTTATAATAGATTAACTCACCGTATTTCGATGTGGTGTGGACTGCCTAACCAAGTTTGGAGTTAGGCAGTCCTTCTTCTTGTATATAAGGCTGTTTGCTTTACAATACGTATGTAAAATCGCATATGAAAGAAAATAATTTGAAATAAATTTTCAAAAACGCTTGTATATCCGAAATAAAGCGTACCTTTGTCTCAGATTGAATTGAATCATTTGTATTTAAATCTCTTTCCTAGCATGTATTTGTATCGTTAAGTAGACTTTCTATCATTGTCCAATCTCAATCGTTTTTATTAATTAATCAAAAATTGTACTTGATGAACATTTACATTTCAAATTTAAGCTATGGCGTTGATGACGCAGATTTAAACACATTGTTTGCTGAATACGGTGAAGTTACTTCAGCTAAAGTTATTATGGACCGGGAAACTGGTAGATCAAGAGGATTCGGTTTTGTTGAGATTGCTGACGAGGCAATGGGACAAAAAGCAATCGATGAATTGAACGGTGCTGAATATGACGGTAAGGTAATTAACGTTAACGTGGCTAAACCGAGAGAAGAAAGATCAAACGGTGGAGGTCGCGGAGGATATAACAGAGGTGGCGGAAGTCGCGGAGGTTATAATTCAAACAGAAGATATTAAGATATTATATATTCTGAAGGGAAGAGGCTTGGAAACGAGTCTCTTTTTTTTTGTGTTAAATATTTAATAGCCAGAATAATAAACCAGTCGGAAGGTAATCTGCCAGTTCTTGGCGGAGTTTTTTCAAGGCAACTTCGATGTGTTTCTCTGCCGTGCGGGGAGAGATTTCCAATTCTTCGGCAATTTGGGCGATACTTTTACCATCGAAACGATTCATAATGAAAATCTTTTGGCATTGAGGGGGAAGTTGACGGATTGCCTTTTCAATATGTTCCCGAAGTTCTGATTCCACGTAATATTCCCAAGTGAGTAATCCGGTAATGTCCCCTTTTTGTAAAAGTTGCTCTTGGTACTCGTTGCGTACCTTTAATTGTTCCAAGTGATTCAGGCAACGGTTGCGGACGGATGAGAAGAGGTAGGCTTTCGCAGATTCCATGAGGAGTGAATCTTTTTTTTCCCAAAGAGTGATAAAAACGTCATGCACGATGTCTTCCGAGATCTCGATCTGGTTCGTGAAACGATTAGCATACACGATTAATCCTGAATAGTACAGGTTAAATAAGGATTCGAACGTCTTTTTCTCTATGTTTATCATACATCAGGTTTCCTACATCAAAACAAATTTAGAATTAATATTTTGATATTGATAAAATAAAAATGTAATTTTTTCGAGAATGTGACTACGTGTATTTTTTACTTGATCTGTCTTGGTTATATAAAGAGAAGAAAAATATGAGAGAGAAAGATCAAATCGAGAAGAATGACACGGAATATGATGAAGCCCGATTGGAGGAAACATTAGATATTTTCATGCAAATGCGGGCTGTGGATAAAGCGAAAGGTTACCGTAAAATCGTGGAACCCGTGAATCGCAGAGCCCGTCGCCGGCAATTTATTTTATTGAGTCGATACGCTGCAGTTATTGTCGTGATCGTGGTGGTGGGTATAATTTGGGGAGTGCGGGGGAGAGTTGACCACGCTGTTCCGGTGATTCAGGTTCAAGAGATTACTCCGGGAGAGATGAAAGCCAAGCTTATTTTAGCGACGGGAGAAAATGTCCTTTTAGATACTTTGTCCTTAAGAAGAACTGTTATTCAGGAGGCAGGGGTTACGATTCAAAAGGCCAATGGGGTTTTAACTTATGAACATTCGGGTAAAGAGGACGTTCATTCTGTGGAAGTTGTTTACAACACGCTAGAAGTGCCTAGAGGTGGGGAGTATGATGTAGTGCTGGAAGACGGTACGCGGGTGTGGTTGAATGCAGACTCCCGGTTGAAATACCCGGTTGTTTTTCCCGGTAATGAACGTCGGGTAATTTTGGAAGGTGAGGCATATTTTGAAGTGGCAAAAGACACGAATCGTCCTTTTTGGGTGGAAACAGGCGTACAATCATTGAGGGTGTTAGGAACGGCATTTAACGTGTATGCTTATCCGGATGAGGCAGATATTTACACAACATTGGTACACGGAAGTGTGGCTGTATCTGTTGAGAAACAAGGAAATGAACAGATCCTTGTGCCGGGGGAACAAGCTGTTTGTCATGTGGATAGAGGAAATTTTACGGTTAAAAAGGTTGATGTACAACAGGTGGCAGCTTGGAAAAAGGGGGTGTTTGTATTTGAAAATCAGAATTTGGAGCAAATCATGTTGAAATTGGCTCGTTGGTATAATGTGATGGTGTTTTTTCAAAATGAAGGTGCTAAAGCGATCGAGTTTAAAGGGAATTTACCCAAATACAGTAATTTTAAATCGATATTACAGGTGATAGAAAAGAGTAGTAATGTAAAATTTGATGTTCAAGGGCAAACAGTTGTCGTGAGTATATAAAAAAATCGGGGGAATTTGACAGCTTCCCCCAAGATTTGAAAACATCTGTTGACAGCAGATGTAATGTTAAATAAAATCATAAACAAAGTTATGAAAAAAAAGATCGGATGTGAACATTTTCCGGAAGGAAAATGGCGAAAAATTTTATTGATTATGAAGTTGAAGCTTTTTATTTTGTTATGTTGCATTCACACGTTAAGTGCCACGACTTATTCTCAGGATCAGAAGCTGGATGTGAAGTTCGAGAATGAATTGATCGTGTCGGTGCTTGATTACTTGAAAATGCAAACAGGGTATCAATTCTTTTTCCAAAAGGGAATCGTATCTGAGACGGAGAAAATTACGGTGGTCTTAAAGAATGCCACCTTGAATGAAGTGTTGGATAAGGTACTGAAGGATCATGGGTACTCTTACGAGGTGCTAGATGGCGTGATTGTCGTGCGACGAATGGAAGAACAAAAACAGGAGAAAAAAACGCTTGTCGGTATTGTTACAGACCAGAAAAAAGTACCGATGCCGGGAGTTACCGTGAAAATTTTTGGTACAAACATTGGAACGGCGACGAATGCTAAAGGGCAATTTTCTTTAACTTTACCCATGGCGCAAGGAGCATTGGAGTTTTCTTTTGTCGGGTATAAATCTCAGAAAGTAAATTTTACCGGAAGAACGAAAGATACGCTTCGTATCGTGATGGTGGAAGATATTCAGGCATTGGATGAGGCAGTTGTGGTGGCTTACGGAACGACGAATAAAAGAGAAATGACCGGGGCCGTGTCAGTTGTCAAGGCCGAAGAGTTACAAGGAATACCGGCTTCGGATATAGCCTCTCTTTTACAAGGACGGGTTGCCGGTTTGGATATTACGAATATGTCCGGGGCACCGGGAGGTGGTGGAACAGCTATCACGATTCGGGGATACAATTCTTTGGATGTGGAGCAAGGACGGCGGTTTTCTAATCCTTTGTGGGTGGTTGATGGGGTTCCGTTAAATTCTTTTGCTTCTCCGATTACCGGTACTAATTTACTGGCAGACATTAATCCGGATATGATTGAATCGGTTCAGATATTGAAGGATGCTTCTTCGGCTTCTATCTATGGTTCTCGTGCTGCCAACGGGGTGATTATCGTGACAACTAAAAAAGGAAAGAAGAATCAAAAAGCAACCTTTTCGATCAACGCATCTCAATCTTGGGGTATCGTTGCTGAATTTCCCACGATGGTTATTGGAAAAGGGGAACGTGATCTGCGTTTTAAAACGCTTGAAGGAACGCAATTAGCTTATTTAGATAAGACGACCAAGCGATATAAATATCCCTTGTCCAATGAGGAAGTTTTTTGGAATGATCAACATGCATCTTATGATTATTTCTTTTCTGCCCAGCCGGGCAATCCCGTAACATTGATTTATCAAGATAGTCTGAATGCTTTTTATAATAATGCAACGAATTTTTTCCCGGCTTATTTCCGAACAGGGAAAGTGACAAATGCTAATATTCAAACTTATGGTGGAGGGGAAAGGATGACTTACGGGATTGGTTTGGGGTATTATAATGAAAAAGGGGTATTTGTCGGAACCGGATATAATCGTATGGATTTGAATTCTTCTTTGAATGTAATGCCGGTCAATCGGGTAAACGTGGATTTACGTTTTAATGCAACATTGACGAATCGGGACCGCGGGGAAAAGGTGGAGGGTTTTGGTACGGCCCCAATGGTCGAAGGAGTACCGGGTGATCCTTTCTGGCAGAGTACGTTATTGCCGGGTAAAGGAACTGAGGCTTGGGAGGCTACGATTGATAAATTGAAAGGAACAAAAGAAAAGAACCGTTCTGTTCGTTTACGAACTAATTTTAAAATAGGGTACGAGATTATTGAAGGATTAAGTGTTTCAACTTCCTTGGCAACAGATTATTCTATCCATCGTAGAAATTATTTTCAACCTTCTTACTTGAGTGGTAAAGGGTATTCGATGAGCTTGGGTGAAACGGGGATAAACCTGATGGTGTTGAACGAAAATTTGTTATCCTATCGAAAAACGATAGGCGAAGATCATACTTTTGATTTTCTCGCTGGATTCTCTTATCAATATGATCAGATGGAATATAACGGGGGAACGGCTGAGAATTCTCCAAGTGATAAGATTTATTATGCACCGAGTGGATTGCCGGATTTGGGACAGGAAGTAAATGAATGGTCGGGAGAAACGGTCCCGGTGGCTTTTCAGCATTACCAGTCAAATATGGAGGAACAGAAACTATACTCCTATTTTGGACGTTTGGAATATAATTATCGCTTGAAATACTTGTTGTCTCTGAGTTTCCGTCGAGATGGGAGTTCCGTGTTCGGGCGGAATAATAAATGGGGAACTTTTCCCTCTGTGGCTGCCGGATGGAGCTTTTCAGAGGAGCCTTTCATTAAAGATAATTTGGGTTGGCTTTCGTTCGGGAAGTTGCGGGCTAGTTGGGGACGTTCCGGTAAAATGTTCGAATACCCTTATTTGGCTTACGGTTTGGTGGGTCCCGGAGAGTTTTCACATCAAGGGAATCCGACTTTGGAACCAGTGTATAATGGAGGACTTTATAATGAAGATCTTTCTTGGGAAGAAACCGATCAGTATGATTTCGGTTTAGATGTTGATCTCTTTGAGTACCGATTAGGTATTGTTCTTGATTATTATTATCGATATACGGATAAGTTGTTGTATCAGGTCGGACTTCCCGGGGATTATAATGGTTTTATGTCCCAATGGGCGAATGCGGCCGCTTTGTCGAATGAAGGACTTGAATTGTTGATTAAATATGAAATATTCCGTCGTTCTGATTTGTATTGGAAAATTTCTGTAAATGGAGCTAGAAATTGGAACAGGATTGAAAAATCATATAATGGCAAAGATTTGGGATTTGGAATTACAGGTAAGCCATTGAATCGAATCTCAGGATATAAAACGAATGGGTACGTGCAAAAACAGGAGGATCTTCCTCTATATTTCACGGCACAAGGTGAAAGTTGTTATCCATATTCTTTAATGGGAGGTTCCTATTCTTCTTTTTATCGTCCGGGAGATTATTATTACGTGGATGTGGATGGTGATGGTGTGATTTTTAATGATGGTGTATTTTTAGGAAGTGCTTTGCCTATTATAAGTGGGGGAATTGTAAATGAATTCCGGTGGAAAAACTTTGATTTGAATTTTTCCATGCATTATTCCATCGGGCGGCACATGGTGAATCAGTTACCTTCCATATCTTTGGCATTCTCAACTGATCCGTCCCAGAAATATTACAAGCATCCCGTATTCGTGGATATAAATAAAACGACTTTCTGGCAGCAAGAAGGGGATGATTCGGATTATGCCCAATTACGTCTTGGGAGTGAGGGGTATGTCTTAGACAGACAAGTAGAAAAGGTGAATTATTTGAAATTGAAAACATTGACTGTTGGTTATAATCTGCCCAAATCGTTGATCTCTAAATGGGGAATGGAGCAATTACGGGTATTTGTGAGTGGAGAAAATCTTTTGACTTTTTCCAATTATTCAGGGATGGATCCTGAAGTTGTGAGTATTGTAAACGGGGTAGATGACGGAATGAGTTATCCATTAGCCCGGAAGTTTACTTTAGGTCTAACTGTAAAATTCTAGTTATGTGTAAAATACAATATTTTGTAATAATGCTTTTCGGTTTATGTTTATTGTGTGGATGTGAGGATGCGTTGACCGTGAAGCCAGAAAATTCACTCACCTATGAAAACGGTTTGAGTACTCCGAAAGATTTCGAATCCTTTATCAATGGGGTGGATAAAGCTCTAAAAGTGTTGACTTACACGAATGAACCGAATCTTCAAATAAAGAAAGGTGTGTATGTCGATGACTATTACGATGATTCTGAAATGGAATGGTCCCAGACATTAAGTTTTCCTTCTTCTGAACTTTCATATTGGAATACCCGGAGTTGGCAGATATATTATCAACCGATAGCTAATGCAAATGTCGTGCTCGCTTATGCGGACGTGGCAGATTTATCTTCAGAGGAGCGTAATTTGTACAAAGGACAGGCTTGGTTTTATAAGGCTTTATTATATTTGGAAATTATCCGTCAATGGGGAGATTGTATGTTGATTCGAGATCAGGTCGAGCTATTGCCGACGGCGAAGACGAATTGGGATGAGGTGGCTGATTACGCGATTGATCTAGCAACGAAAGCTGCTGAGGTATTACCCGAGTTTGATAAAATCAGAATGGCAAACGGGAATGTGGCAACGTATAAATCCACCCCTTGCAAAGGAAGTGCAAATGCTTTATTGGCACATCTCTGCGCTTGGAAAGCGGGAGGGAAATATTTTGCTCACGATGATGCTTATGATGAAATGGAGTTATGGAAAAAGGCTGAAGAGGCGTGTACACGGGTTATTACTTCCGGCCAGTATGGTTTGGCGGCAAATCCGGAAGAAGTATGCGCAAGCGTGTTGTTAGGGGATAGTCGGGAGAGTATTTATGAAACGATTACACGTAATTTTTGGAACGAGGAGAGACTTCCTATGGGGCCTAAACATATTGTAGAGGACTATGCAGGATGGCCAATAATTCCGACAATACAGCCTTCGTCTGTTGCGTATAATGTTTGTCGTATAAAGGCCTCTTCCATGAAGGAGATGTATCTTCAAAATGATTTACGTCGGGAAGCTTATTTTTATAAATTGGATTCCATGAGCCATGATACGTTATTACCTGTGACCGGAGGGTATGCTTATTTGTACAAGTTTCGCAAATTTTACACGGAAAGGACGGACGACGGGTATATCATGGTACGCGGTTTGGATCAGAATAAAATCTGGTGGCGTTTGGCGGATATTTATTTGTTGCGTGCGGAATGTCGAGCCCGTTTAGGAGGTAATTACATGGAGGGGGCGATTGATGATTTGAATAAAATTCGAGAGCGTGCCAATGCTAAACTCTACGATGCCTCGGAGTATGGGGGAGATTTGAGATACGCAATTTTTAAGGAACGGGAAAAAGAGCTGTTGTTGGAGGGACAACGCTATTATGATATTATTCGGAATGATTATGTCCGAATGGAATTGAAAGGGAATTACCAAACGGTAACCAATCAGGATTTGAAAGATGGAGCTTTGTTTTTGATGATTGGTGACGGGGCTTTCAGCCAGAATCCCTTGCTGCGACAAAATACGTATTGGCATCGACGTTTGTAAATTAATTTGTTGAATCATGAAAAATAAGTTTATGAAAAAGATATGGCTATTATGGGGAATTATTGCTCTTGTTTGGGCTTGTGACACGGAACAAAAGGTGATTGATACGGGTGTTTCTAATCCTTATTTTGACGGGACAATTATGGATTATTTACGTTCGAATGATAAAAACTGGGATCTGACGGTGGAGATGATTGAGCATGCCGATTTGACGGATTTATTCGAGGGACAGGTGGATACTTGTCCGGAAATTACGTTCTGGGCTCCGCCTGCCTATTCTATTTTGCGGTTTATGCTGGAGTCGCAGAAAGCTGCGGTTCCCGGTGAGATTTATACGAAAATTTCGGATATGCCTAAAGAATTGTGCAGGACGTTCCTGTTGAAACATGTGGTGAGCAAGAAATATTTGAAGTCGGATATTGCTTACATTAATAAAGATTATTTTATCAACGAAGAGAAACAAGATGGGGGAACGGATATGACTTGTATCGGAGGCAACAAGATTCGAGCTTATTTACGAGGGTCTTCATGGGCCGGAGTTGCAGAGGCTGGGGCCGTGACACTTAATCTTTATTCTATGGAGCACGGGGAAATCCCTGTGGCTTCACCGGATATACAGCCCAAAAATGGTGTTGTACATGCATTAAATTACAGTTATAATTTTGGAAAAATATAAAAATTTAGAAGATGAGAACGCTAATAATACTTTTTATGCTGACTATCCCATTCTCGATGGTTAATATAGGATGTCAGGATATTGAAATCGGATATTTGATTACGGAGTATGCCGGGTATAGTTTAGATTCATTAGTAATAAATTATGAACTGGATGCAACACCCCCAGAAGAGGTATCGAATCCTGAATATCAAATGTATTTGGATATGGGATTTAGCCCGGAAGAAATTGCGATGTTTTTTCAAATTTACCCGACAATGTTAGTTGGGGGTGGAGAAGATTGGCTGCGGGTGACTTATGGTATGCCTTGGACAAGTACCCCAATTGAAGGAATAGAGGGAAGTAACCCGATCTGGTGTCAGGTGAAATCAATTACTTCGGAGGGCGGGGATGCTGATAAATTAGCCGCTTGTATTTCTGTCCGGGGGAATGGTGTCCTTTCTGTTCCGGTGGAGAATGATGTTCCTCGGGGAAGGTATAGTATTTCTTTAAACTTTTGGAATGAGGGCAGGTCAAAAGATGTGAATAACTGTTTTACGATTATCGTGAGATAATAACGATACGTGAATTGTATGATCGGGTGGGAGCGAATGGCTCTGCCCGATCATTTTTCGTGATATTATTTTTTCCATCTGATCGTTCGAGAATCCGGATTTTTGTGTAAGTTTGTCTCCATGAGTGGTGAGAATTGTATCATGGAAGAAGTTTTCTCTAAAATAAAGAATGGAGACCAAGGGGCATTTGAACAAGTGTTTCGGATGTTCTATATGCCATTGTGCGATTATGCAGTCATGATTCTTGGTGATCAGGCGGAGGCAGAGGACGTCGTGCAGGATCTTTTCACGTATCTCTGGAAAAGTCGGCAGGAGATTCGGGTGCAGGAGTCCGTGAAATCTTATCTTTTTACTTCGGTACGTTTCCGGGCTTTAAATGTATTGAAACATAAAATGATAGAGCGAAAACATGGAGCGTCATTGATGGCGTTTATTGAAGATCTACAAAATTCTGATTACTCGGAAGAGGAGATGCAACGTGTGGAGCAAATAAAAGAGATTCTGCAAACTTTACCTGCGCAATGCCGGACGGTGTTCACGATGAGTTGTTTAGACGGGAAAAAATACAAGGAGATTGCGGATGAATTGGGGATATCGGTGAATACCGTGAAGTCTCACGTGATGAAAGCGTATCGGAATATTCGAGCTAGGGTAGGTGGAGAACACACTTCCGTATTGCTTTTTATTGCTTTACAAGGCCAAAGATAGATGACATGAATTGAATATATAGGTCTTGATAATCAGATCGTTTTTAAATGTGTGATATTTTTCTTGAAAAAAGTTCATTTTTAACTCACCTTCTTTTGAAGGATGATTGTCGTATAGGAAAATAGATACGAAATGAACGATTTTCTGGAAAATAATTGGGAGCGCTTGACTTCTTTGTGGCGAAGGCCGGAGGAAGGAGAGCTATCTCAGGAGGAAAAAAAGATATTGCAACAACAATTCGAAATCCGGCAGGCCATGCACGGCTTGGACCCCCATCGTTATGACGTGGATAACGCGTGGCGGAAAATACAACCGAAAAGGGGTAGAAAATGGATGTTGTCGGTTTGTAAATATGTGGCCATGGTTGTATTGGGTGTTTCTTTGGTTTATGTCGTTACTCGTCCGGAGCCGGAAGAAAAAATTGTACGTGCTGAAGTGATAAAACCCGGTAGGTTACAGGCAGAATTGCGTTTGGGAACGGGAGTACGGTTAGCATTAAACGAGCATCAAGGAGTTTATTCCTCGGGAAATGCGGGAGTGGAGATCGTGAATGACACAGTGACGGGGAAAGTTTCCTATCATGTAAATAAGACAGGAATGGAAGATTCTTTGGTTTTTAATACCTTGATTGTTCCGAAAGGTGGGGAGTATTCTTTAGAATTACCAGATGGAACGGTGGTTTGGGTTAATTCTGAATCTTCTTTACGTTTTCCGGAGAAATTTACTTCCAATCGACGAGAGGTATTTTTGGAAGGAGAGGCTTATTTCGAGGTGAAAAAAGATGCGAACAGACCTTTCTATGTACACACGGAGGTGGGAAAAGTTCGGGTATTAGGGACAGCTTTCAACGTGTGTGCGTATTCGAATGATCGTTTTTGGCAGACTACTTTGGTTGAAGGTTCCGTGATGATTAATCAAGAGGAAAAAGAAGTTTTACTGAAACCGAACGAGCAATACCAGATTGATGTAAGAACCGGAAAAGCTGGACTGAGAGAAGTTTTGCCGGAATTGTACACGTCTTGGCGAGATGGGAAATTCTATTTTAAAGCATACACGTTTGAAGAATTGGTCGAGAAATTAGAGCGGTGGTATGATTTTAAAATGTTTTACATGAACGAGGAGATTAAAACTCGACGTTTTTCGGGAGTGGTTAACAAGTACCAACCTTTAGAAGAAATGTTTAAATTTCTTCAGATGACTTCAGATGTACAATTTAACGTGAAAGGAAATGTGGTAACGGCAAGTTTGAAAAATAGATAAACATATACGAGATCAAAAGAACGAGAGATTGCGGCTCCCGTTCTTATCTTAACCCGTATGGATTAATAAATATTTAATGTAACTACAAATTTATGGAAAAAAATGAGGATGTAGGTTTATTTTACTGGAAAAGTAGAATAAAAAAAATGTTATTGCTTATGAAGCTGATTTGTTTTTGGATTCTAGTCGGGTTGATGCAAGTGCATGCAACCGCTTATGGTCAGGCCGAGAGTGTGGCTTTCGAGAAGAAGAGTCTGACGATTGATCAAGTGTTTAGTACGATAACCACGCAGTTGAAATACGACATTTTCTACAGCGATGATGAGATTGACGTGGCTAAGGTGGTTCGGCTCCCAAATTTAACAGTGAATGTGGAAGACGTTTTGCGTTTGGTTCTTGGAGAACATTTTACCTATCAATTTGTCGGTAAGACTATCGTGATAGCCCCAAAAACTGAAATCCCGCAGAATCAAAAGGGACTTCAACTTAGAGGTTTTGTATCAGACACGAAAAAACAACCTATGCCGGGCGTGACGGTTAAGTTAGTTGGAACTTCTATCGGGACTGCAACTAACATGGACGGATGGTTTCAATTGCCGGATATTCCTGCGAATGCGGGAACTTTAGAGTTTTCTTTTGTTGGTTATAAATCGCAAAAAGTAAATTTTACAGCCAACACGAGAGATACTTTACGGATTGTGATGGAAGAAGATGTTACAGAAGTTGATGAGGTCGTGGTTACCGGTATGTTTACGCGCAAAGCGAATAGTTTTACCGGTGCAGCCCAATCGTTTTCTCGGGAGGAAATTCGTCGGGTAGGAAATACGAATGTATTGCAGAGTATCAAGAATCTTGATCCCTCCTTTCGTATCGCAGAAAGTCTTGCGAACGGTTCGAATCCGAATCAGCAATACGAGATCACGATGCGTGGGCAGTCCGGTTTCCCAGATTTGAAAGGAGAATATTCATCGAATCCTAATAATCCGTTATTTATTGTTGACGGTTTTGAGCAATCGCTAACTTATGTGATGGATATGGATATGAATCGTGTGGCTAGCGTGACACTTTTGAAAGATGCTGCGGCCAAGGCCATATACGGATCGAAAGCTGCCAATGGGGTGGTAGTTATTGAAACGTTACAGCCGGAAAAGGGAAAATTGAGAGTGAGTTACACGGGCACAATGAACGTTCAACTTCCAGATTTGACCAGTTATGATCTTTGTAATGCAGCAGAAAAGTTGGAAGTAGAATTCAATGCAGGGAAATATACCTATTTCAGGGATAACGGTTCGTCTATATGGGGAAATCCGGTTGAACAATATTCATGGGATCAGGTCTATAACGGACTGATGAAAGAGGTAATTGCCGGGGTTAATACCGATTGGAAGTCGATACCGTTACGAAATGGTATCGGGCAGAAACATGCTATCTACCTTGAAGGAGGGGATGATTTTTTCCGGTATGGTCTGGATGTTTCATATAATAATGTGGTTGGTGTGATGAAAGGTTCTAATCGGAACACGTTTTCTGGAGGTGTGACACTTTCATACCGGTATAATAATATCATGCTAAAGAATAGTTTTTCAGTAACCTATAATAAGGGAGAGAATTCTCCGTATGGTTCATTTAGTGAATATACCTCGATGAATCCTTATTATCGTTGTTGGGATGATGATGGTAACGTTATAAAAATACTTGGAGAACGTCTTGGTACATATCAAAATACGAATGTTTATAATCCTGTATGGAACGCCACGATCAACACGAAGGATTTTTCCGAATACACGCAGTTTGTAAATAATTTCTACGTGGAATGGACGCCTGCACGAGGATTTAAATTTACCGGACGGGTGAGTTTGAACAAGAGCGATACGGGTAGTGAAATATTTCATCCTGCATCACACACGGATTTTATCGGTTGGGAAGAGGATGAAGAAAAGATTTATCGACGCGGTAGCTATATCTATGGTGACGGAAAATCTTTTGCGGTGTCAGCAGACGTGCTGGCAAACTATTCCGTGCAGCTAGGTGAAAGACACATGATTTTTGCTAACGTGGGATGGAGTTTGAATAATTCTACATCGGAGTCGGTGACCTTTAAAGCAGAAGGATTTTCTAATGATAAACTTGATAATTTAGCTTTTGCACGACAGTATTATAAAGATGGACGTCCCTCAGCCTCCGAATCTACTACTCGTGATATTGGTTTTGTCGGTGCTGCGAACTACTCTTACGATAATCGATATCTTTTTGATGCGTCGTTTCGTTTGTCCGGTTCATCTCAATTCGGTAGTGATAATCGTTGGGGTACATTCTGGTCGTTAGGTTTAGGATGGAATCTGCATCAAGAAAAATTCTTTCATTCATTGACGGATTCAGGTATCCTTTCACAGTTGAAACTTCGTGGTTCTTTGGGATACACGGGTTCACAAAATTTCAATTCGTACCAGTCGATTGCAACTTATTCCTACTACACGTCCAGTGCTTACAACGGTAATATCGGAGCTGTCTTGGCTGGGATGCCTAATTCTCGTTTGAAGTGGCAAAGAAAATATGATCGGAATCTCGGGGTTGATTTTGGTGTGTTTAACGGGAGGTTACAGGGGCGTTTTGATTACTATTCGACAGTTACAGACGATTTATTAACCGATGTAACGATTCCTTCTTCTACTGGATTTACTTCATATAAAGAGAATTTGGGAAAAGTGGAGAATATTGGTTATGAAATCAGTCTTAAATACCGGGTTTGGCAGGAGCAGTCGAAGGATGCTTTCCTGAATATATTTGTGGCCGCATCACATAATAAAAATACGATCAAACAGATTTCTAACTTTTTGCAGACGTATAACGATACCCAAACGTCCTCTGTTTCCAATAAACCGATTACTCGTTATGAGGAAGGGCAGTCTATGTCAGCGATTTGGGCGGTGAAATCGATGGGAATCGATCCCGCGTGTGGAGATGAACTTTTTATAACATCGGAGGGAACACGCACGTATGAATGGGATTCCGATAATCTTCAGATTTGTGGGGATACAGAACCGACACTTCAAGGGAATCTTGGATTTAATTTTGATTACAAGGGAATTAGTTTGAATGTGACTGCCCGTTATCAGTTCGGAGGACAAGTGTATAACCAGACATTGGTTGATAAGGTAGAAAATGCGAACTTGGAAAACAATGTTGATCGTCGAATCTTTTCTGATCGTTGGGTAAAGAAGGGAGACGTGAGTTTGTATAAAAATATAAAGAATGAAGAGACGACTCAAGCAACTTCCCGCTTTGTCGAGGATGATGATCAGTTTGTGATTTCATCTCTTAATCTTTCTTACGAGTTGACGAGAATTGAAGCGATTAAACGTATCGGGATGGAACGTCTTCGACTTTCGTTTGATATGGCTGATTTCGGACGAATGCAGTCCGTGAAAATAGAACGAGGAACTTCCTATCCGTTTGCACGTACGTTCTCGTTTTCGCTTCAGGTAATGTTTTAATTAAAACCGCATGACAATGAAAACAATAAAAATTATTCTTTCTTTTATCATCATCTCGCTTTTCTCTATTTCATGCGATGATTGGCTTGATGTGAAACCTAAAACTCAGGTTGAGTCATCGGAGTTACTGAAAGATGAAGCCGGTTATAAAGATGCTCTTTGGGGTGTTTACACGTTGATGGTACAGAAATCAATGTACGGGTTAAACATGACGGTGTCATTGGATGCCATGGCAAAAATTTATTCCCGTGTCGGGACGTCGGCTACTCAATATCCTCTCAGTACGTATAGTTATACGAGTACGAAGGCTAAATCATTGATTAACGATGTTTGGCAAAAGACTTACACGACAATAGCTAACGTGAATAATATCATTGGTAATATTCAAGAGGCAGATCCGGCAATGTTTTCAAAAGACAATTATAATGTTATTTATGGAGAGGCTTTGGGTTTGAGGGCATTTCTTCATTTTGATTTGCTGAGGCTTTTTGCTCCTGCGTATGCAGATGATCCTGAAGCCCAAGGGATTCCTTACGTGGATCATTTTGATTACAATATCACGGAGGTACAGACTGTCAGCAAGACGATAGATCTTATATTGAAAGATTTGGAAGATGCTGCAACTCTTTTGAAAGTGGCGGATCCGCTTTGTACCGGACGAACGATCACGACTTCCGATGATAATGGTTATTTGCTTGATCGTACGTTTAGATTTAATTATTATGCCGTGGTGGCGACGATGGCAAGGGTGTATATGTGGAAGGGGGATAAGGTTAATGCGGCATTAAAAGCAAAAGAGGTTATTTCGGATAGTGGTTGTAAGTGGACTTCGATTGATGACATTGCAATAGCCGAGGAAAAGCGGGATCATACATTTACTCCGGAGCATATTTTCAGATTAAGGGTTGAGGAGATGGAAAAGAATATTGAATATACGTTCTCAACAATAATGGCATGGGCTACCGGGTATTCATTTTCAGTGATGGATCGGGATGCGGCAATAATTTATCCGCATACGACAGACTGGCGCGGTTGGAATACTCGTTACGGATGGAGTGAGAATTTGGGACTTAATTCTTCCTCTATTTATCGTTTGCCGAATAAGTTTTGGCAATATGAGGATATGCCTGCCGAGTTCAAAAATTTGATGCCGATCATCCGGTTCCCAGAAATGAAACTGATTGTGGCTGAATGTAATCCTACCACTGAAGGTGCTGAGATTATTAATGAAATACGTTCTCACCGGGGAATTACGGAAGAATTTTTAGCAACCTCAACTGAAACACAGGTGTTGGATGAGATTTTAAACGAGTATCGTCGGGAGTTTTATGGCGAAGGACTCATGTGGTATTATTATAAAAGGCTGAATAAGAAAAGTATTCCTTATTTAAGTTATGGATATTCATATTCGATGGCTATGGATCAGACCAAATATGTATGGCCAATGCCGGAAGAAGAGATCGAATTTGGAAACAGAAATAAAGAAAATGAGTTATGAAAATATTTAAATATGTAATTCTTGGTGCGATATTGATGACCCTGTTCGCCTGCGAGAATGAGAAAAATACTTTCAGCGATAATCCGTCAATTTACATTGGAGGTGATAAAGAACAGAATGCAACGGCAGACTCCGTTATCTTCTCGTTCAAAAAATATGATGATGCGGTACAATCTTATGATTTGAATCTGATGGTTTATGTAACCGGGGTGGTTTCTGATAGAGCGCGTACTTTTGTTTTAGAAGTGTTGGAGGACGGAACGAATGTTTCTTCCAACGATTACACGTTGGGAGATATGGAGATCCCTGCTGGAGCTTATTATGCGACGTTGCCTGTCACGGTAAAACGTAAGGTGGAGGGTATGGACCTTTCTGAACAAGTAGCTTCGTTGACTGTTCGGGTAAAGGCAAATGAGAATTTTGAGGAAGGACCGGAAGAAAATGCTGTTTATAAATTTGTTTGGTGTGATTATTTGATTCAACCGGCTTGGTGGCAGTCTGGTTTTACGAACGTTGCAGGTCCTTTCACTCAAGCACGTTATAAATTTATCTTGGATTATTACGGTGATGTGGATTTGTTCGAGTTGGGCATGATTGATCCGAATTCCGGTCGTTCGGATGATGATAATAAGTTATATGCTTTTATTGCAGAATTGATCGATTTATTGAACGAGTACAATGCTACTCACGATGAACCTTATATGAATGATAACGGGGATCCGCTAGAAATCGGAACGGGTTTAACGAATTAATCATGATAGGAGGAGTTATTATGAAAAAATATACATCGATAAAAGTTATTATTCTGTTGTTTGTCTTCGGACTAACGGCATGTTTGGATGACGAGGGAAATTATAATTATGCCGACCTCGGAAATTTTTACGTGGATACGGTGGGGATACAACATACGTATACGATCAAGCAATTTAGTTCTTTCGCGTTGACACCCAAGTTTATTTATGATGGGGATAAAAGTGTACTCAAGTATAAATGGGAACTCTACAAATCGGATGAGCCATATATAGGGCCTTCGTCATACGGAACCGGTTATTCACATGATTATACACGTGATGACTATCCGGATTACACGATTTCGACCGAGAGAGAATTGGACGTGAAGATCGAGGCAATACCGGGTGCGTATTATTTGGTATTTACAGCTACTGATACGACGAGTGGATTGAAAACCACAATGGATTGGCGATTGACGGTAGAGGGTGTGATTGGTTCCGGGTTAGCTGTATTATATAAAAATGCAGGGAGAAGTGATATTGATATTGTGTACTCTCCGCTATTTAATGGTTCGTTAACAGAGACCTCTTATAATCGTAATACTTATTCTACGGTAAATCCCACCCGCCCGCTTACCGGAGAACCAAAAGAATTGGTGAGTGCAATATATGCTTCTTATGATCTTTATTATTTATATATGACATCCGGGGAGGACGTGGTTCGTCTTTCGTCAATAGATATGAGTATTGCAGATGAGTTTGATGGACTTTTTGCCGGGAAGATTCCTGCTGTTAAAGATCTGAACGGAATTTTTGTTCGTAACTATAATACTTTCTTTATCAATAACGGTGTGGCTTATAAAGCGAATTCGGGAGGTTTACAGTTAACGCCGATGGCCATGAAAAATGATGATTATTATGCAGTGGCCGGAAATACAACTTGGCAAGTGAATTCGTTGTTTTACGATGGTCTGCATCGTCGGTTTATTTTCTCCAAAATGTGGAGTGCTGAAATTGACCCGGTTATTAATTCGGCTGCACATTTTGATTTTGGTAACGTGGGAAAGGATTTGATTCATTGGTCAAACGGTTATTGGCAAAGTGACAATCAGATAAATTATTGTTTCTTCAAAAATCCCGTTGACGACGGCAAACGTTATATGTATGTATTTGTTGCGGATAAATCGACAGCCAGTGCCTATACTTCTAAGTGTGCGATGGATATAAGTGCTTGTCCGGACATCGCTTTGGCCAATAGTTTTGCGACGGGGGAACGTGGTCCGGTTGTTTTTTATGCTACTGACGCTAACGTATATCGAATGAATTACAATGTGGATGACGCAACTTCAAGTGCAACTGCAGTTTGGACTCCTGCTGCCGGGGAAGTGATTACACGCATCGAATTTTTCAAGAATGCAGGTTTGAATCTGGAAAATAGTACAAAGGATAAGTATTTGCTTGTGGCAACTTACAACTCGTCGGGTAAAGGTAAAATTTATGTGATCGAGTCGGATATTTCCAGTGGGGTACTCGGTGCGGAGCCGGTTGCCGTGTATGAATTTGACGGTCGTATTGCCGATTTTGATTTTATAGCTCAATAATCAGCTATTGAAGGTTGCCTAAGAATTTCTTAGGCGCCTTCATTCATAAATTTAATTCGTATTGTTATGAAAAGTATTGTATTGACGATATTATATATCGTTTTGGCTTTGTGTGCTATGGCTCAGCGGCCGATGAATGAAAATCAGAAAAAAGCGTTAGAGGCTCAAAAAGCCGGAGGCGAGACGTTGGCTCGTTTTAAATCGGAACTTCTTTATAAGCTTAAAGGAAAAGAGGAAAGTGTCTATTCGGACGTGGCACAGTGTTTCTATTATTTGGGAATGGAGGCTACATTTGATTCAATACAAAATGTGATTGTAAAAAAATTCCCTCATGGGGTTTTAGCCAGAAATCGCTATTTAAACACCTATATCTACTCGGAAATGAATCCGGAGAAACAAGAGGTATTATTCAAAAAATGGATGAAACGTTTTCCTCCGGAAAAATTGGGAGAAAGTATCGTGTATGATTATGCCCGGAGTAGCGTGGCGGGAACATACGCGAGAAATGGTAATTGGCAAAAGGCAAAGGAGTATATTGATAGGATCGTTACGAAGGGATGGTTGGGAGAACCGTGTTCTGTGGTTGCGGGTGCTTTAAGTAAATGCGGGGATATGGAACATGCTCTTATGTTTTACAAGCTTGCCGTGGATAACTGCGAACAATTGCAAAAAGAGGGTGATAAGGCAAGTTTTGCCATCGCGATGAGAGGTTATCCCTCGTATTTGTCTAATTATGCAACAGCTTGTTACGAGGCGGGTTTGCATTCAGAGGCGTTAGCGACTATGGAAAAAATGCCTCCCCATAGACGTGATAAATCTTACGCTTTGTTAATGGCAGAAGCCGGACGACCGTTGGAATCATTTTTGTGTTTAGCGGATATGATCAAAGCGGGACAGGCAGACGAAGAAGTGAACCATAAAATAGAGGAACTTTATATACAACTAAACGGTAGTGAGAAAGGGTGTGATACTTATATCGGAAGATTGCGGAAAGCTCGTGCTGATCAACGAAACGAGGAAATCATTAAGAGTATGATTTCCCGGTCTGCCCCGGATTTCACATTGCCTGATGCGGAGGGAAAGGTTGTAAAACTTGCAGACTTGCGTGGAAAAGTTGTCGTGTTGGATTTTTGGGCTACTTGGTGCGGCCCGTGTAAGCGTTCGTTCCCAGCGATGCAAAAGACCGTAGAGAAATATCGAGATGATCCGAATGTGGTATTTTTGTTCATCCACACGTGGGAAAAAGAGAACAATGCGACTGAAGAGGCCGTGAAATATTTGAAAGATAACGATTATTCGTTTCGTTTGTTGATGGATTTAAAAGACCCGAAAACGAAAGCGAATGAAGTCGTGAAGAGTTATGGCGTAACCGGGATTCCTTCAAAATTTGTGATCGATCCACAAGGACAAATCCGGTTTCACGTGACTGGGGCTGCAGGGAGTGATGATGAGATCGTGGCCGAATTATCTCAAATGATAGAGATGGCACGTGAAAAAAAGAATTAAAAGAAATAGTGTTTTAAAATATTAGTTATGAGATATTTGTGTTTTAAGTATGTTAATATATCTGTTGTTCTTATCCTGTTATTTATTGGAGGAGGATGTGAGAAATCTGACAACTATAAAATCACCGGAATGCTCTATGGTTTTGCCGACAATACGAAAGTTAGCCTGACATTGGCAGCCACGCATCAAGATGAGAAAAAGGAGATGGAAACAACTGTACAGGATGGGAAATTCACATTTGTAGGAAAATTGGTGGAACCTCGTTATTATATGTTGACAATCGAAGAACCGACAGGAGTACGGGGTACTTACGGGTTTATGCTGGAAAATAGTGATATTACTTTTTCTGCGGTGAGAGGGGAACAACAAGAAGGAAGGCCATACGTGGAACTGAAAGATGTTCAATTGAAAGGCTCTGTGACGGATCAAATCTTCAGAGAGAAGATGGCTTTTCGTGAAAAGTTAGATCAAATGTTTGTCGATTATCGGGAGGCACATGCAGGGACGATAAAGAAAATATCGGAATTAAGGAAAAATGGAGATCGAAAAGTGATAACTGATTTTATGCAGACAGATGATTATAAGAATCTGGTGAAAGCTGAAAGAGAGGCTTTCCAAACGATTGAAAAAGTCATTCATGATAGCGTGGCGGCAAACGGAGATTCATTTTGGGGACCTCTTTTGTTGCTGAATAACAGGGCTTATTTCTCGTCAAATGATACAGAAGCTAAGGAACTATTCAATGGTTTTTCGGAAGAGGCGAAGAATAGTTTTTACGGTCAGGCTTTGAAGAAACAAATATTTCCCAAGACTTTGAAAGGAAAGTCAGTTCCGGAATTTTCTTTACCTGATCGGAATGAAAAGGTATATTCAATGAAAGAATTGAGTAAGGGAAAGAAATGCGTATTGATTGATTTTTGGGCTTCGTGGTGTGGACCTTGTCGCAAGTCGATTCCATTCTTGAAGAAAATGTATCAGGACCTTGTTGATCAAGGATTGGAGATAATCAGTATTTCAATCGATAAGAGTAATGCTGATTGGTTGAAAGCTCTTGACGAAGAACAATTACCTTGGCCTTGTTTAATTGATACGGAAAATGTTTTTGCAGAAAAGTTTGACGGTAGGGCGATCCCGATGTTTATTTTGGTGGATGAAAATGGTATTGTCGTTGAAGATAATCTTCGTGATCAGGCTTTAAAAAATAAAATTGAAGAGTTGATTCGGAATAAATAAAATTCGGATATGAAAATAATTCTATTAGGCTTGTTATTTCTGTTATGTTTTGATTTGCAGGCAGGGATAAGGAAAAGTAAACTGAAAGTGCTTTATGTTGGAGGATCTTCGGACGTGTACGCTAATATAAACAGAGGCAAGGTGGATTCTGTATTATTGTTGGAAGGGGCTAAAAAACGGACTGTGGCCTTCGAAAAACTGCTGAAACAATATTTTAAATATGTAACGGCTATTGATGCGAAAGACTACCAGCCAGTGTTGTCTGAGGATTACGATGTTACCGTGATGGACGGATTGCCTCAACCGATAGTTCCTCCGACTATGCAAGAAGATCCCTTTGGACGGTTTTACGGGGAGAAAAGAGAAGGATATTTACCACAGGATTTTGATCGACCCATGTTGTTGATTGCAGAATTGAGTAGTTTAATTGGTGCTCGTCTTGGGTTGAAAACGGACTGGTGCTGTCTGTGCTTGGATGCTGATGCTCATCACATACGTACAGAACATCCTATGTTTAAAGGACCATTCCCCGTTAAAATGAGTATGGTAATGAAACCTACACCGGAAAGTGCTAAATCTATTGCGAAATCCGAAGGAGAGGTCGTGCCTGATTCCATTTTGATGTGGCGAGTGCAAAAAGAAGGATATACAACGAAAGCCATACGCCCGGGGATGATCTCCAAGTCTGCCGGTTTTCTGGATTCTCCTGATGTAGAATTTATTTCAGGTGGCGTGTCTGCAAAAGGCTTGGAGGAAGTGGCCATCGGACGACATGGGAATTTCTTGCATTGGGGATTTTCAGCCTCACCGGAAGAGATGACGGAGGAGGCAAAATCAGTATTTGCCAACGCGATTGTCTATATTTCCCAATTTGCAGGACAGGCCCCGATAGCTAGGAAGTTCAATCCGTTTATCGTGACCGAGAAACACTTAAAATCAACGATTTTACGGGCAACTCGTGCTGCGTACGAAGAGCGGGTTTCTACATTAAAAAGGATCGGGAAAGAAGAATCGACTTATGGAGAGTATTTAAAAAGTATGTTCCCGGAATTGTATTTTTCATTTGGTACGGATGAAAAAGCGTACAAGGATTATTATATGAATAATGCTGGTTATTTTATGCCTCGACCGGGCCGGGTCTCTTTTCTTTTGGATGAGGATGCAAGAAGTCTGGGAATCTCTAATCATGACATTCGTCTTTTAGATGAGGCGATCCGTTTGTTGGAAGAGGGAACAGACGTGGCGAAAGGACACCGTTTGTTAAAAAGATACACGCTTTGTCGTTTCGAGACTCCGGCAGAATGGCGTACTTGGTTTGAAACAAATAAATCTCGCTTATTTTTTACGGAATCCGGAGGATGGTTCTTTTTAGTAAACACTCGGGATAAAAATGTGCCGGGAAACGATTATCGTGTTTTGTGTACGGAATCAATTAAAGAACCCATCGAGGAAAAAACGTTGAAAGAAGAGGATACGGATGAAAAGGAACCTGTAAAAGTACAGGCTTTCACAAAGAAAATGTCGAATGGGAATCGGTTGATTACAATTCGGATGAAAATCCATCCGGGATATCGAATTTATACCCAAGTGGATAAAAGTGATCCTTATCTTCCCACGACAATAACTTTTGTTTTACCGAAAGGAGTTGAAAAGGTGGGAGAGTTAAAGCGACCTTTAGGACGGGCGTATAATGGTACCAGAACTGTTGTCGTGGAAGAAGAGGCGATATTTACTCAAGAAGTTCTAGGAACGGGGAACGTGACTTGTGTCATTGAATACCAAAGTTGTAATGATCAAATGTGTATGCCGCCTGCAGAGCTAAGTTTAATTGTACAATAAATAAATCTATTTGTTCAACACATCCCATTCGAGATTGATCGAATGGGATGTAATTCTTTTAGCCAATATAGATAAGTTATTCCACAATCCACCTCTCGATATTCCGAGTATTATTATCAAAGTTAATCCCGATTTTGAACAACTGTCGGGAATCCGCTTCAAATGGTCGGGCGTAATGTTTCGCTTCGATTTGTTGTAAGGCTTCTTCGGCAGAACCTTCCAGTTTGAATTCCATCACGTAGATGTAACGGTCGGTTTGCAGTACGAGATCCACCCGGCCCTCGGATGTGTGATATTCCGCTTTCACATAGAAACCTACAAGACGAAAAACAATAAAAAGTACGTTTTGATAGTGTACTTCCAAATCCCGGATCAACTCGTAAGGTGTATCGGCAAAGAAGCTTTGCAGGCGACGCAGGAAGGCATCCGGTTGGCCGGATTCAATCTCTCGTGTGAATTGTTGTATCTCGAACGGGGATTCCACTTTGTTCACGTTCGTGTAGAAGGGCATTAGGAATTTGATAAATCACTCCTCTACTTCTCGGTTCGGAAATCCTAAAATATAATTCTCGAATCGGGGATCGTAATCCTTAATCGTGAGATACCCGCTTTGATAAATCACGGGGATAGGGCTTTCGTCGGCATAAATACTGTTGAGTACCTCGGAATTTGTCTCTTCATGAGACATCTGTTCGAGGTTATAATGATTTTGTTTCAATAATTCGACTAAGTAGGAGAAAGTGCCTGTTTCGAACTAGTAGCTACCGAATTCCTAAGGCAAATTTTATGTCCCCGTCCATGGTTTTCAAAGCCCCGTAAAATGGTTTCAGCCGTTGCAACTCGTCATTATTGATCGCTTGCAACATGGGTTTATCGTATTCGTCAACAAGGTAATGATTCGTACGTGTTGTATGCGGAATATTTTTGTAACTCGTGGAATAATTTTGGGGAGATTATTTTACTTTTGCTGTAGAATTAAACACATAAAAATAGAGAAGAAATGACAGCAAATTGGTTTGAAGCGAAGGTAAAATACGTGAAAATGGGCGAGGATGGAAAAGAGAAAAAGATGTCTGAGTTGTATTTGTTAGATGCAATGTCCTACACGGAGGCGGAGAGCCGGATCACGGAAAATCTGCGGGAGATGATCCAAGGGGATTTTTATATCGTGGGGTTGAAGAAATCGAACATCACGGAGTTGGTGGAGTCGAATGACGGGAATGACGATAAATGGTTCAAGGCAAAAGTGGCGATTATTGATGCGGACCAGATCAGTGGTAAGGAGAAAAAATCTCACCAGTATTATTTGGTGGCGGCAGCGGATATTGAGAAGGCGTTGGCTAATTTGCAGAAGAGTTTGTCAACCTACGTGGTGCCTTTCGAGATCAGTTCTCTGACCGATACGAATATCATGGATGTGTTCCCTTATTTCTCGGATGACGCAGAGCAAGAAATCCCGTCCAATTTAAAGCCGCTGGGCGATTTTGAACAAGAGGCAGAGATAGACGCTTAGTGTAAAATATATTGAAATAATGGGGCTGTACAAAAAAGTCTTATCCAGTATCTACAAGCTACCCCCTCCAACTTCCCCTTGCATAGGGGGAGAGCTGATTACCAAGCGGTTCCCCCCCCCCCTATGTAAGGGGAGTTCGTGGGGGTAGTTGTTTAAAATTGACTTTTTGTACAGTCCCATTATTATTTCAATATTTCGTCGATAATCCGGTATTGCGTGTTGAAAAACAACCGTCTCTCGATGCGTCCGCTCCTAGAAAGAAGGGTGGAAATATGGCATAGCGAGTTAATCCATTCTTTTATCTTATTGAAATTGTCTTCCGAATCCTGTATCATCGAAAAGCTGAAATTCGTTTGGAGCAAGGCGAGATGTTTGTTGCCGGAAAAGAAATAACTACTGGAAAAGCCCACGTTGATTGACGACACGAGAAAATCTGTTTCGGATGGTAAGGGAATGCGGGGAGTACGGGTTCCGTTTAGTGTCTTTTCTAATTGTGAAAGTATAAGTTTGAGTTCATTTTTGATGTCTTCTTTTTCCTGTTCGGAAATAATATGTGTTTTGTAAAAATTACTTATCTCTTTGGATAATGCCCAAATTAGCGAGCTATCCCAAATATAAAAAACGTGTTGAAAGTTATACACGTGATGATATTTTTCACCGATAGCCGACAACCTAGGGGGAAGTTTCCACTGGGAAAAATTGTTATACTCGTCGGATTGCACGAAATAGTACCCCCATTTAAAGAACATGAATTTCATCATAAGCGGGGAATGTATGAAACATTCCAGAGGCAACGAGTGGTAGACATTCCCGCTCGTGCCGGGTTCGTCCCGGTTGATCTCTTCGATATGTTTAAAATTAAGGTCTATCATGTCACATAGGGTATCGATAGAGTGAAATTTTAACGGGGTTTCCAGTATGAATGGGAGCCATTGGATGTCTTCTTCTTGGTATAAAAGACTATCGAGCGAGATATTCAGAATTTTGGCCAGTATTCCCATTTCCCGGATGGAAAAATTTACTTTACCCGCCATCCTCCGGTAGACCGACTCTTTTTCCAGTTTCAGTATGTCCGACACCTGATTAATAAGTTCAGCTCTCTTGGAATTTCTTTTGTGTAGTTCCTCGATGAATTTATCATGAAGATCTTTTTTTCTCATGGTGGTTCTATTTAGTCATATACTCGATTCAGATAATTGTGAAACAATAATCAAATATAAACATAAATCCAGAGGAATTTTTTTAATATTACGTTAAAACGCGGGTTGTTTTAAGAATAGATTCTTCCTCTTGAATGATTCTCCGTTTCGGAGAATGGCAAAATGGTAAATCCTCTGAGATGGAGGATATGCAATGCCAACGTCTATTTATGGTATGGATAAAATCAAAAATGGCAGAAATTCCGCAAAAATGTATGATTTACCGCGGGGCAATGGACTAAAGTTGTCTTTTTCGGGCGATCTCGATGGCCTACTTTTGTATTTAGAATATAATATTATAAAAGTAAGCGAATGAAAAATAGAATGGTTCTAATGTTAACACTGGCGGCGATCGTTTTTGTCGGTTGTGTGAATGAGAAGGAAGATAAGTCGCCGGTAGATGGCGGAGTGGCTGACGTGGCTTACATTTCTCTTCAAGTTAAAACAGAAAAAAACGAGGCTCGCTCCTCGGGTGAAAACGCGGGTATGAATGAAAGTGATTTGAAGACTCTCTACTTGATAACTTTCGACGAAACGGAAAAAGTGGTCGGTATACCCAAGACGACAGAGTATTATACCAAGATCGAGAATGCCGCTTCGAAACCGGATGCCATCAAAATCTCGGCGGCCTCTGAAAAGCTACTGGTGATAGCCAATCCGGGAGATAAACTGTTGGATGTGATTGAAAATATCAATGATCGAACCACCTTCTCCACGATAAATGCGGCAGTGAAAGAGGTTACCATGGCGGAGATTACAGATAAGGTGGACGCTATCGCCAAGGGGTTCACGATGATCAACAGCGGGAATGAGAGTGGGAAACAAGCTGGGGATAAAATTACCGATCCGTTGATTAGTCTTGTCGGTAAAATTCAAGTGGTGTCGAAGGACCTGAAAGAAGAGAATGCTATTGAAGAGGCCGAGAAAGAGGGTAACCGGGTCGACGTGAAAATTGAACGTCTGGCCTCTAAAGTGGAGTTGAAACTTAAAGGGGATAATAATGATAACGTCGTTGTTGAACCTACCGGGGCGACCTTCACGTTTAAAAACTGGACACTTGACGTGGTGAACAGTACGTTCTATCCTTTTGCCGAGAAAACCCTACTTACCGTGATTCATTCGTCCGGGGGAAGTTACGTCAGTAATTTTTATACCAAGGACCCGAATTTCACGGATGCCACGGGGATCGTGAATGCCTCGGTCAACCAGACGACGTATGAACCGGAACTGGTTGCCCCTTACTCTTGGATGGCGGCTGCAAACGGAATTTATTGCATCGAGAACACGATGAATGACAATGCCCAGATATTCGAGAATGCCACCCGTGTCGTGATCAAAGGGATATATTATCCTGAAAATCATGTCGGGACAGGAGATTGGTTTAGTTTTGCTGGTAAAACGTATGCTAATTTTGATGACCTGAAAGCGGCGTACAATGCCAGTGACGCGGGGCCTAACCTGAAGGCCGCCTGCGAGGCCATGTACTCTAGCATACGATCTTATGCGGATAAGCATAGTGATGTGAATCTTAGCGGGACATCGTTTAAAACCTTGGAAACATCCGATTTGGCGCAGGTTAAGAATGGAGGGGAAGTCCTTAAAAATGGGAAAACCCCGGTTATCCAGTGGTATCAAGAAGGCCTCTGTTACTATTATTACGAGATTCGTCATGATAATGATACTGATGAACACATGGCTTTCGGGAAATATGGTGTCGTGCGAAATAACTGGTATAAGTTGACCTTGGGTTTAGTGAAAGGTCCCGGTACACCTTGGTTCCCGGATATTGATAATCCCGGTCCCGGCGATCCCGATCCGGATGATCCTATCGATACTTCTACCGGGTATTTGGGAATCACCGTGGAGGTCGCACCGTGGATTATCTGGGAAAACGAGATCGATATTTAGTGATTGAGAAACTGGATTATAAAATTTCAACGTATGAACACGGGAAGGTTATATCGGGATTGGAGCCAAAGGATAGGAAGCGTGCTGGCGTGCTTGTTTCTGTGGTCATGCGACGTGATGAAGGAAGATACGGACAACTGTGGCGTGTACTTGGAATTTATCTATAATTATAATATGGAATATGTCGACTCGTTCGATCCGTGGGTCAACACGGTTGACATATTCGTGTTTGATACTGATGAGCGTTTTCTTTTTACGAAACATGCCCGGCGGGAAGAACTCGTCGGGGGAAAGCAAATGTTGCTGGCTGATAATCTACCCGTGGGACACTACAAGATCTTGACCGTGGGAGGTTTGACCAATCATTTCCGGGTATCGGATGTGCGGGGGAATGCGCTTTCCCCGGGCGAAACGATGTTAGAGGACGTGCGGATCGCTTTAGAACGGATCTCTCAGACCGTGTCTCATGAATTTTCCCCTTTGTGGATCGGGAAAACGATAGAGATTGATTATAAAGCGGATCGGGGCGTGTACCCGGTGTCTTTGGTTAAAAATACGAATCATTTTCACGTGTTACTAGCTGAAGTGGGTGGTAGTAGTGCGGGACGTGCGGACCGTCCCGCTTTTATTTTTGAAATCCTGACACCCGAGGGAGCGGTCTACGGACATGATAACGTTCCCCGGGTGCAGGAACCCGTGACTTACATGCCCTATTCCCTGATGGCGGGCGAGGGGCCGGAAGTCTTGTCAGGAGGCCACGTGAATACGGTTAGGCTACTTTACGATGAGGATTACGATTATAAACTGATCGTCTATGATACACGGACCGGATTGCGGGCATGGGATTATGATTTGATGAAACTCTTGGAGTCGAGAAAACCGATGCTGCGTCCGGACGGGAGTACGCTCCCCGTGCAGGAATTTCTCGACCGGCAAAGCGAGTGGCGTTTGGTGATCCTGTACAAAGAGGGGGAAAACCCGTCCGGTTTCGTGGCTTTGAGTATTGAGGTCAACGGGTGGATCGTTTGGCGTAATGACATAGAGGTTTGATGTATGAAAAGCAAAATGTTACATATCGTTTGGATTCTGTTCTTCTTGGTGGCCTGCATCGGGGAGCGTTCGGAGGATGGAGGGGGAGAATCTCTCGGTTCGCGGGGAAAGATCGACGTGGAAATACTCGTGCGGGGGGCCGATGAACATGATTTTGTTCGAACGGTTCGTTTTGTCGTGTTCGATGATGCCTCTGTATCCCCGACGTTGGACATAAACGAGTTAGTAGCCTTGGGTGACGAGGAACGTGATGCAACCCGATTTAAAACCACTCTGGAAGTGAAGACGAATCCGGATAAAATGCTTGTCGTGGTAGTGAACGAACCTCAGGTCATGACGAGTGTACTGAATGCGGTCATTGCCCCGGAACAACTGGAAGAGATGCTTTTCCGGATGGATGATACCTTTAGTTTTGATCACGTGCAACCCTTGATGTCCGGGATTCCGATGTCCGGGGTGAAACGGAAAATCGTGGTGGAGGAAAACGTCACGACCAACGAGAAGATCACGATTGAACGGGCCGTGGCCCGTGTCGAACTCTGGTTGAAGAAAGCCGACGAAATCGCTTTCGCCCGGCTTTCCACGTCCATGAATTCTAGGGTACTCTTGGAGAATACTTACGGGAAGGGCTATCTGGTGACGGGGACAGAAGCCGATAAAACCCGTTTCCAGACCGGGTTAGAGATCGAGAATAATTTCGGTTATATACAAACTCCTACTTCCGGTTTCGAACACGTCATTTGGAATTACCGGGATGCAAACGTGTTGGAACTATCGGATGCCCCGCAACGGATATGTATGTTCTACACGCCGGAACGAACTTACGAGGTTGCCGATGACCGGAATAAATTGTTTTTGGATATACGAGGACTAAGTTCTCCGGAAGGGGAGAGAGGCATCCGCACCGCACTCACGGAGTTTATCCCGGAAGGGGGAAGTAGCCCGCGGGTGATTACAGAAATTCGGCGGAATAATATTTACCGGATCATCGGGACGGTGAAAGAAAAGACGGTACAATTTGAACAGGCCGTACTCCCGTGGACCGAGGTGGAACAAGGGACAATTATCGATCCCCAGTACTACTTGCGGGTAAGTCGGGACGTTCTTCATGTGGGGCGTGTGGGTGATGTTGTTTCGATTTCGGTGGAGACAAACTATAACAGGAGCGACCGGGGGTTCCCCAAGGGCGTGCGGTTGGGTGAGATTAGCTACTATGATAAAGATGATCGGCCCTTGGAAACGACTGCCGGGGGACGGGATTGGTTGGTGGTTAATATGTCCGGAACGGACGGGGATTTATCCCGGAATGCGGAGTTCATCGCAAAAGCGAGCTTGGGCAGTGTTCCCGCGGGATATTACGCTTTGGTTGAAATTAAAGCGGGAAACCTGATTAAGATCATTCGGGTTACTCGCTCATGATAAATAACGAGTAAGATATGATGAAACGATTCAGAGGGTGTTCGAAACGGTTTAGCCTGATAATGGCCTTGCTCTTGTCGGGACTGGCGGGATGTGTACATGATAAGCTGGACGGGCCGGACCCGTCGGGGAAAGTCATGGATATAGAACTGGTTATTCCGGGATTCGAGATTCCCTTGACCCGCTCGATAGAAGGGGACAAAGGGGAAGCCGCGGTACGGGCGATAGACCTTTTATTTTTCGATCGGTCAACCCCGTCCGCTAAACTACTCCAACATCTGAGCGTGATCGATTTTAAGCAAGAACCCGCGGGTTCGGACTATAAAGTGAAATTTAGCTTGAATCTTGCCAAGGACGATCAGGTCAGCCTGATTGCGGTTGTCGTGAATGCCTCGGATGCGGTGGAACGGGCCTTGGCGGGAAGTCCGGCGGATGCCGAAAAACAAGAGCTATTAAAGGCCTTGACCTTCAGTACTTCCAAGGATAAGGATGACACGTATAAATGGAACGTGAACCCGCCGGGATATACGCCGGTTCCCATGTACGGCGAGATGGCCATGGAAGGAGTCGTGCCGGGCTATCTTGTCTCCGTCTCCTTGACCCGGATGCTGGCTCGTGTGGACGTGGAAAACAAGGTTAGCGGGGAAGTCTTCCAACTGGAGGAGATATTTCTGGTGAATTACAACACGTCCGGGTACATCGCCCCGAAATGGGACGAGACGACCGGTGTGCTTGTCCCGGACCCTTATACAGCAAACAAGAACCCGATGATTCCCGTCCCTTCGGGAAAACAGCCGGGTACGGAAGAGGTGGCGATGAAGTACGGGTACAAACAGGCCGCCAATGCCCCGGGAGCCTTGATGGCGGGGAAAATTTACACCTACGAAGCTGTTAAGAACGTGGCGGCTGACCCGAAAAACGGGGTTTGTTTGGTTGTCAAGGGCAAATACAGGGGCGAGGACTATTATTACCGGGTGGACTTCACGCGGACTGCGGGAGAGGCGGCTGATGTGGTGTGTATGCCGTTGTATCGTAATCACAAGTATGTTGTTACCATAACCGATGCCGAGGGTATCGGTTACAAAACCTTTAAGGAGGCTCTTCACGCATCCGGGGTATTGTCGAACTTGAAGACATCCATTTTGATCGTGAACTTGGAGGGAATAAATCACATCGTTTATGACGGCCAATTCTTCATGGGCGTGGAACGTCGTACGCTGGACCTGCCTTACGGTATAAGTCGGCAACTTACTTACCGGGTGAGTTCCGATTACCACGGGGCATGGGAGGCGCGAGTGATTGATTCGGATGCAAACACTTGGCTCCGGCTGGCCGGGGGACAACCGGTCACGAACGGGACGGATATAAACGGGAGCGGTTTGGAACTGGTGATTTCGTCCGTGTTCTCCCCGGGTGGCGGGCGTGATTACGTGACGGGGCAGATCGAGTTCACGGCGGGTCGTCTGCGGGATACCCTAACCGTGAGAAGGGTCCCGATCGCGGAGATGTTTGCCCGGAGCAATGTCGTGCTAAATTCCGGGGTACTGACTTTTGCCGTGACCGCGGAGAATAACCGGGAGATTCCCGCTTGGTCGCAAGGGGTGTTTTTCAAATGGGGATCGTTGGTGGCGTTAGCTCCAGCCGGGAATCCTTATGACCCGGAGGTGCAAGCCGTTTATTACCCGTCCCACCTGAACCCCTCGGATTGGAAAGGAGGTCTGGCCGGGTGGGATAAAATCCCGTATGCTCATTCGAATTTCAACTTCTCCATGCCTTCCGCTACTGGGGAGGACGTGGATGCTTTCGAGGAATATTCCGGTAATACCGGGTTCAGTGAAAGCGCGGGCGTGGGGGATATTTGTCGCTATATTTCCAGTGGGCCGGGTGGGAAAGGATGGGTCGAGGGCAAATGGCGTTTACCAACAAATGCCGAGTTGGAACTCTTGTATGAAGAAACTGGGATAAAAACGGTGTCGATGGGTGGTTTCGTCAACCTGACTGCCGAACTGAACCGGGATGCCGGAAACTACCTGCACGGGAACTTTGATTCTGAAAGCGGTTGGTTCCTAGGGGCAAACGTGGCGGGAACAACGGCAACGTCTGACCATAGAGCGGTACCCCCGTCGGGGACGGTCTTCCTGCCTGCATCCGGGCAACGTTACCCGGATGGTAACGGGGATGTGGTACATGTCGGTGCGTACGGTTATTACTGGGCTTCTACGCCCTATCCGGTGAATGGCGGATACATCACCGATTATCTTTTCATATATAAAAGTGGGGTTGATTTTAATGCAGCCGATCGCTCGTACGCTTTTCCCGTTCGCTGTATCAAAGATTATTAATAATCACTAACACGACGAGATATGATAAAGAGACTATTCTTTTGTTTGTTTGCATGGGTAATGTGTTCCGGTCTATCAGTGCGGGCTCAGGAGGGGCCGCTCCCTTTCTTCCGGTCATTTCTGGATGGAAATTTGAATAAAATAACCTTCCCCGGTCCGAATGAACCCGGGGCTTCCGGGCGAGCGGCTGATGGGAATTATAAGCGAATAAACCGGGCGGTTTTGAACCAGTGGGGGTTGCAGTTGACAAGAGGGAAGGAAGAGATCGGGGCGTTTTACTTGCCGGAATATATTTTTTCCACGCAAGACGGGTTGTTGATTGAATTCGAGTATATCATGATGTACACGAATGCGGAAGAAATTGGCATAACTGATGGAATTTGTATGTTCCTTGTCGATGCAACCACGAACGAGTATATCGGTTCGAACTTGAAATATGGAGCAGAGGGTGCGGGGTTTGGTTACACGCACCGCCGCTCCGGACACACGGATATTAGATATGGCGTGACCTCGATCACCGGGATGAAGGGAGGTTATCTTGCCGTGGCTTTGGATCAGGGGCATTTTAAAAATTGGCGTTTCGAAAATTATGAGATGCGGAACGGGATTCCTTACGGGGATGCTGGAATTGCGAACGTACAATCGGCAACATATAATACCCGGAGTAACGTGACAATTCGGGGGGCCGCGGGAAGAGGCGAAAAGGTGATAACCACTTCGCTCAAAACTCACCGGATAGCGGAAGGTCGCTGGGGTTATCCTGTTCTCATTACTCGTCACACGGGATGGGATGAGAAGACCGGACTGGAAGATCCCAATTCCGACGGGTTGAGAAACAAGGCCGGATTTATGTTGAACACCCAGACTGGAATGTATGAACAATATGTTGTCCCAAGAATCGATAACCCCTTCTGTATTGCAGGGGGAAAGCTGTTTTATCATTCAGATGAAAGTGCTTATCGGAAAGCGATCATCGCTTTGGAACCGAACACTATCGGGGGTGGATTCCGGATCACGGTGACCATCCAACACGGAACGGAAAAGACGGTCGTGATCGAGAACTATACCTATCCTTCTTCCTTGTTATATACGGAGAATGGTATTCCTGCCCAATTTATTCCCGGGGAATACCCCACGATTACCTATTACTCGAATCCGCCACAAACCGAACTGGCCCTCAAGACTCCGGAAAAACTGGCTATAGGTTTTATGGCATCGACAGGGCAACTTACTTCCTACACGAACATCATCCGGAACCTGCGGATAACTCCCTTGTACGGTGCCAATGCGGAGGATGATATTTACAACCATCGTCGCGGTCCCGTCATCGTGCGTCCGCTGGATAACGATGTCGCCTATCGGCTTGTCGGCAACCAACCGGGTGCCAGCAAAGACAACCTTGATTTAACGAGTTTCAGGATATGGACGGACGAGAAACATTGTCTGGGAGACGGCCAATTCGAGCATGAAGAAAAGGGTGTCGGGAAATGGAAATATAACCCGGAATCGGGTGAAATGACATTTTTTCCGGCAAAAGACGTGGGCGGGGAAGCCGTTATTTGGTATGACATTAAGAGTATACACAGCCCGTACGTTGCGGAGAAATACCGCTCGTCTCTGGCGAAAATCGTGATAAATTTTACGGATGATGAGGGTTAAGTTCACCCCTTCTCCCGGAAACGTTTGTAAAAAAGAATTGCAACGAGCTTTATTTTGTTAAATGTTTATATATATAATTGATTTGTAGTAGTATATGTTTTCGTGCATGGAACGTAAATTATGGGTTAAAATTTGGCTTTATACTATTAACTTTATACCTTTGCCGGATTAATTTTCTTCGGGTCGTTTGTTATGGACGAGAGACATTTAGTTATTGTTTTTAACGATCGGGTGAAACTTGAAAGAAATTCAAACGTATTTGGAAATAATTAATCTATAAAGTTATGAAAACAAGAATAGAACATGATTTACTAGGCAACAAAGAGGTGCCAATGGATGCGTATTATGGCGTTCAAACTTTGAGAGCTATCGAGAACTTTGCTGGTATCAGTAATTACACGATCGGAATGTTTCCGAATTACGTGAAGGCTTTGGCCATGGTAAAATGGGCTGCCGCGAAAGCAAACTTTGAATTGGGATTGATTCCTGCTGATATTACAAATGCCATCACCGCTGCTTGCGAGGAAATCATCGATGGTAAGTTGGCTGACCAGTTCCCGGTAGATATGGTTCAAGGTGGAGCCGGAACTTCCACGAACATGAACATCAATGAGGTTGTTGCCAATCGTGCATTGGAACTGTTGGGACACCAGAAAGGTGAATACCAATATTGCCACCCGAATAATCATGTGAATCTTTCTCAATCAACGAATGACGCTTATCCTACATCATTCCACTTGGCAATTATCCTGACCAATAAAGAAGTGGTTGCTGAAATTAAATTGTTGGTTGATTCTTTTAGAAGAAAAGCAAAAGAATTCGAACACGTGTTGAAAATGGGACGTACCCAACTTCAGGATGCCGTTCCGATGACTTTGGGCCAAGAGTTCGAGGCATATGCTTACACGTTGGAAGAGAATATCGAGCGTTTGAACGAGGCCGCTAAATTATTCTTGGTAGAAAACATGGGTGCTACGGCTATCGGTACGGGTATCAACTCAGAACCGGAATACGCTGAAATCTGCGCTCGTGAACTTCGCATCATCAGTGGTGAAGAGTTTGTTTTAGCTCCGAACTTGATTGCTGCAACCCCGGATACCGGAGCTTGTGTCACTTACTCTTCAGAATTGAAACGTTTCTGCGTTCAGTTGTCTAAAGTATGTAACGACTTGCGTTTATTGTCCAGTGGCCCGAGATGCGGTTTGAACGAGATCAATTTGCCTCCGATGCAACCGGGATCTTCTATCATGCCGGGTAAAGTGAATCCGGTTATCCCGGAAGTGGTTAACCAAGTATGTTTCCGCGTGATCGGTAATGACACGACCGTGATGATGGCTGCCGAGGCTGGTCAGTTGGAATTGAACGTGATGGAGCCGGTAATCGTTTACGCTTTGTTCAACTCCATGCAGATGTTGACCAAGGTTATGGATCGTTTGAGAATTTTGTGTGTTGACGGAATTACTGCTAACGCTGACCGTTGTAAAGATATGGTGATGAACAGTATCGGTATCGTTACTGCTTTGAACCCGACTTTAGGTTACGAAAATTCATCTCGTATCGCCAAGAGAGCTTTAACGGAAAACAGAAGTGTTTATGACTTGGTTTTGGAAGAAAAATTATTGACGAAAGAGGAGCTGGATAACGTGCTTCGCCCGGAATTAATGATTGCTCCGAAAAAATTCTACAAGAAAAAATAACAAAAAGTGCTTTAGTTTCGTAACAAAAAGCGTTACCTTCGTAAAACTAATTAAATTTAAAGCATAGGTTATGAAAAAAAGTTTTAATCAAATGATTGCTGTTGTGATGATCGCGGTGTCATCAGTGGCTTTCACAGGGTGTTACGGTTCTTTCTCTTTGACTTCCAAGTTACATAACTGGAACGGACAAGTGTCTAACGCTAAATTCGTGAACGAGTTAGTATTCTTGGGATTGTGTATCCTTCCGGCATACGAGTTGTGCTGCTTGGGTGATGTTTTGATCTTCAACTCTATCGAGTTCTGGGGTGGCCAAAATCCGGTTGCCATGAAAGCTGGAGATGTGGAAGAAGGTCAGGTAATGTACGCCGGACATCCTTACCATGTAACTAAATCTTTGAATAAGATGGTAGTTGCAAGTGAAGAGACTGATGCTGTTGCTGAATTCCAATATTTCCCGGAAGAAGAATCTTGGTATTTAATGGATGGTCAGAACAAGGCTAAGTTGATGAAAAACACGAAAAAGATGATGAAAGCTGTTGTAGCGATCAACTAATTTTTTTCGGTTCAGATAATGAAAGGACGTCTTCGGGCGTCCTTTTTTTTGTGTCCTTTTGTCGCGTGATAACAGGAATCTGCTCGCTGTTTTTGTATCGGCACGTTGAAGGTAAAGGGGGAATTCGTCGCCTGTAAATGGGGACGTGAATAAAGAATACATTTATACTAACTGATAAAATTCGGATGAATACCGAATATAGTATTTTAATTAAATTGTAAACATACTTTATGAACCTTATTATATATAAGGTTCATATAAGGTTTCTATAAGGTATCTATAAGGTTCATGACGGTATTCGTCCGGAACAGATCTATTCATTATTATGAAATATGCCATTGCTTGGTCGCTGACTCCCATCGTCTTAGGCTTGTTCTGCTTGGATTGTCGGGTTGAACGGGCGGGGAACTTGGACGATTGTGAAAATAGAGGCGTAGCTGTTTTTGGGAGGTTAACTGATATATCGCCAGTTGATTTTAGTTTTGAAAAGACGTTTTACTTGGGTGGCAAAGGTTTGATTCTCTTCTTTTTGTAGGAGAGGATCGTCTTCCAGAATGAGCGTGGCAGCTTGGGCAGCCTCGTTCAGGATGCGGCCGTCTTTCCCTAGGTTGGCTACCCGCAGGTTGCAAGTTAGCCCGCTTTGTTGTGTTCCTTCGATGTCTCCCGGACCGCGTAGTTTTAAATCGACTTCGGCAATCTCAAAGCCATCATTCGTGGAGGTCATGGTCTCGATCCTTTTACGGGACTCGTTAGACAGTTTGTAGGAGGTCATCAGGATACAATACGATTGTTCGGCTCCCCGTCCGACACGCCCGCGCAGCTGGTGCAATTGGGATAGTCCGAAACGTTCGGCACTTTCAATGACCATGATAGAGGCGTTGGGAACATTTACCCCGACTTCGATCACGGTGGTTGCCACAAGAATACGGGTTTCTCCCGATACGAAACGCCTCATGTGTTCCTCTTTCTCTGTCGGTTTGAGTTTCCCGTGAACGATGTCCGCCGTGTATCCCAAGGGGGCGAAATAACTCATCACGTGTTCATAGCCCTCTTCCAAGTTCCGGTAATCCATCTTTTCCGATTCGGAGATCATGGGGTACACGATGTAGGCCTGCCTGCCGAGTTCCAGTTCTTTCTGGATGAATTTATAGACTTGCAGGCGTCTTGCCTCGAATGCATGATGTGTGGTGATAGGTTTCCGGCCGGGAGGAAGTTGGTCGATCACCGATACATCTAGATCACCGTAGAGGGTCATGGCGAGAGTCCGGGGAATGGGAGTGGCCGTCATGACCAGCATGTGTGGGGGAATCGTGTTCTTTTGCCACAGTTTAGCTCGCTGGGCAACTCCGAAACGATGCTGCTCGTCGATAACGACAAGTCCCACGTTTTTAAAATTCACCACGTCTTCCAGTAGGGCGTGTGTCCCGATCAGGATTTGCAGACGTCCGTCGGACAGGGCCTCGTGAATGATTTCCCTTTCTTTTTTCTTGGTGGAACCTGTGAGTAGGCCGACGCTAATCGGGGTATCCTTCAGAAGCCCGGATATGGTTTCGTAATGTTGGGTGGCGAGAATCTCCGTCGGGGCCATGATGGCGGCTTGGTAACCGTTGTCGAGGGCGATCAGCATACACATCACGGCGACAAGGGTTTTGCCGCTTCCCACGTCTCCCTGCAACAGGCGGTTCATTTGCTTGCCGGAACCGCAATCGGAACGGATTTCTTTAATAACCCGTTTCTGCGCGTCGGTCAAGGGAAAGGGTAGGTGATTGTGGTAGAAATCGTTGAAATAATCCCCGACCGTGGTAAAGAGATGGCCTTGGAAGGCTGCCTTGCGGTTGAATTTCAGTTTCAGTATGTTGAGCTGAATGTAGAACAGCTCTTCAAATTTAAGCCGGTATTGTGCCTTGCGGAGCATATCCGGGTTTTCCGGGAAGTGGATGTTGTACAAAGCCTCGTGCAGGTAGATCAAGTTGTGTTTTTTGATGAACCATGCCGGGAGGGTTTCTTGAATCCTGCCGTTGATAGCTTTGAAAATATTTGCTTGTATCTTGTTGATCAGCCGGGAGGTCAGGTAACTTTTTTTCATCTTCTCCGTGGTCGGGTAGATGGCTTGGAAACCCACGAGTTGCTTGGCACTCGTTTCGTACAGGTCCATTTCCGGGTGGACGATGTTCATCTTGTGGTTGAAGATGGTGGGCTTGCCGAAAATTAGGTACTCCTTGTCAGGGGTGATCTGGCTGGAGAGGTATTTGTGGCCCGTGAACCACACGAGTTCCAATTCCCCGGTTCCGTCGTAGGCCGTGGCGACCATGCGCATCTGTTTGCCCGCGCCGACGGACGTGAGGTTCGTGATTTTAGCTTTTACCTGAATGTAGGGGAGGTCTGATGTAAGTTCCCGGATCGTGTAGACACGGGTCCGGTCAATGTATTTGTAGGGGATGTAATAGAGCATATCCTCGTAGCTTTGGATGCCCATTTCCTGCTCCAGCAACGAGGCTCTTTTCTCTCCAACACCCGGTACGAATTTTATGTTCAGTCCTGCCAGTTCCAAAATACAAGTTTTCGATGGTTCATTTCTCGAACGAAAGTAAAAAAAATAGATGACTTTAGTTGAGCATATCGGGAATAAATTTTAATTTCGTGGAATAAATAATTTGGACAGACAGTTTACCGGGAGATGTATAATTATTTAAAACAACGATTTAAACATGCCATTCGTTTTCGACATAAAAGGGGATACGGGGTACATTCCCCGTTCGTTTTTGATTTGATCACGAATGTAATAAAGGAAAAAGCGATCTATTACGATTTCGAGCGGATTGAATCGAAGGGAAATATTCGGGAGAAAGAGCGGAAGTTGTATCGTTTACTTTTTCGGTTGGCAGAATATTTTTCTTACCGGAACGTGCTGTGTGTCGGGGTGCGGTCGCCGTGGGCTTCCATGTACCTGGCGGCTGTTTCGAAACAGATGGTGTTGTTGAACGGGGGACGTGCATGTCCGGGAGCCGAATATACGGAACAGGTGAAACCGGGAGATTTGAAAGGTCGCGAGATCGATATGGTTTTCTTGGGGAGAGCGTTCGAGGAGGATTGGGATGAAACTTGGGAAGAGGTTTTGCGAGTGCGCAGGCGAGGCCCGCTATGCATCGTGATTAAAGATATTTACAAGGGACGCTTCAATTCTTTGGCATGGAGACAATTGAGGCAGGAGGGAACGGTTTCGATCGACATGATGTGGTATGGGATCGTGTTCTTTGACACGAGATTGCAGAAGGGAAAGTATAATGTAATAATTTAAAAGATTTTGTGATTGCCGATTGAATGATTAGGTGATTAAAAAAAGAGCGTGTTAGGTTGTGGGGGGAAAATCACTTAATCGGAAATCATTAAATCACTTAATTGGAAATCATTAAATCTAATTTAGTATGAAGGTTTACACGAAAACAGGAGATAAGGGGACGACGGCTTTGATCGGGGGAACCCGGGTGGCAAAGAATAACGTGAGGTTAGAGGCTTACGGGGGTGTTGACGAGTTGAACAGTCATTTGGGGATGATTCGGTCGTACCCGATTGATGAGGAGAGCGTGAAACAGTTGATCGAGATTCAAAACGTGTTGTTCGTGGTCGGGGCAAACTTGGCAACGGACACGGCGGTGAGTAATATGCAGAAGAAATTGCCTTGCACGGATGAGGACGTGGCTTTTTTGGAGAGGGCGATAGACAAGATGGATGAGGAGTTGCCGCCACTGCAGTATTTCGTTTTGCCGGGAGGACGGCCGGAGGTATCGGCTTGTCATATTGCCCGTACGGTTTGCCGTCGGGTGGAACGCCGGATTATTGATATGAGCGAGGAAATAGAGGTGGAGGATATTATCGTGCGGTATGTGAATCGCCTTTCCGATTATTTGTTTGTGCTGGGGCGTAAGCTGGCAAAGGATTGCGGGCTGGAAGAGGTGAAATGGGTGCCGAGAAATTGAAAATTGAAAATGGAGAATTGAAAATGAAAGAACCTGTAACTTGTAACTTTTCAATGGCGGAAGTGTTCCGGTTTTTGGAAGAGTTGAGGGAGAATAATAACCGGGAGTGGTTTAATGCGCATAAGGAGTGGTATTTGGCTGTAAAGGCCGGGCATGAGGATTTCATTAACCGGGTGATTCCGGCGTTGGCTGTAACGGAACCGGAGGTGGACGGGTTGACGGCGAAAGATTGTATTTTCAGAATTTACCGGGATGTCCGGTTTTCGCCGAACAAGGAGCCTTATAAGACGCATATTGGGGCGTACATGGTGAAGGGTGGTAAGCAAAGTCCCCGGGCGGGATATTACGTGCATATAGAACCGGGGAATTGTATGATCGGGGGTGGAATTTGGTGTCCGGAACCATCGTTGCTGAAGGCTTTGCGGAAAGACGTGTATGATAATGTAGATGAGTTTACGGGAATTATCCGGGATGCGGAATTCCAAAAACATTACGTGTTGGAGGGGGAGAAGTTGAAAAAGGTGCCTGCACCTTTTCCTGCCGATTTTCCGGAAGGGGATTTGTTGAAATACAAGTCTTACACGGTATCGAATTATGTTCCCGATTCGTTTTTCGAGGGGGAGGACGTGGTTGAACGGTGTGTGGAGCGACTTTTACTGATGCAGCCTTTTAATCGTTTTTTAAATTACACGGTGGAGGAAACGTGGAGGTGATCGCCAGAGGCGGTTGCAGGTTGTTTGGTTGCAAGTTTCAGGTTAAAAAGAGGGGAATTTGTGGCTGAATTGCTTTGATAATAAGGGGAAAAGTCGTATATTTGTAATATGGAAAAAATAAAAGAAAAGATGCCGCAGCTTGTAAAAAACGCCACGGTTCGGGAAGAGATTTTGCAAGGAATGATTACTTCATTCCAACTGGAAGGGATAAAAATTTCCCAAGAAACTGCTTATACTATTTTGGAACGGGTGGATTTGAAACTTAAAACGTGTAAGCGATAATCTGCTCCATTCTGGAGTAGTCTTTTCGTGCTACTTGCTGAACAGCGATAATATATTCATTAAAATCAATCCTTTTGAAGTTTAAGCCGGGGTAACCTTGTTTTCGTGCCATGAGGTTGGCGAGAATACGGGATGTCCTGCCGTTGCCTTCCCGGAACGGGTGGATGAAGAGTAATTCACCGTGTACTTTGGCGATGTCTTTTATCAGAGCTTGTTGGCTGGTGTAGTGATCAGGGAGTTGGGAAAGAATTTCTTCTTCGAAAATGCGCATACTATCTGGGATAAATCTTCCGGCCGGGAACACGAATCCGCCTTTGGAAATGTTGACGGAACGGAAACGCCCGGCAAAGGAGTAGAGTTCTTTTAGCGCCGTGCGGTGGATGTCACAGATGTATTTGACTGAAAATTTTGTCTTGGGCGTTAGCTTTTCCGTGAACAGGATTTCTGCCATCAGGAATCCCTCGAATTCCGCGTTGTGAAGTGTCTCATCGTCCGTGATTCCGAGTAAATTCGGGAGAATTTCTCCCTCTTCGCCATTGGTGGTGTATCTGTTCATGGCCTTGATTTTTAACAAAGTTATAGAAATCCGTCAATTACTCCAAATTTATTTGTGATTTATGATTTATGATTTATGCTAAAGCCTTATCTTTGTACATTCGGCAAGGCCGAGTTACAAGTTGACAGGTTGCAAGTTACAGGTTCTTGGGAATGATAACGCACCTGCCGATGAATGTGTCGGGATTCAACTTGTAACCTGTAACTTGTAAACTTGTAACTAAAAAAGGATGAAAGTATTATTATTGGGTAGCGGTGGACGCGAACATGCGTTGGCGTGGAAAATAAATCAGAGTGAAAGATTAACAAAGTTATATGTTGCTCCGGGAAATGCCGGGACGGCAGAGATAGCTGAAAATGTAAATATCAAGGTAACGGATTTCGAGGCGTTGGCAAATTTCGTGGAGAATAACGCTATCGATATGCTGGTTGTCGGACCGGAAGATCCTCTGGTGGAGGGTATTCGGGATTATTTTGAGGCAGACGCTCGTTTTGCCCGACTGATGATCGTGGGACCGGGAAAAGCGGGTGCTATTCTGGAAGGAAGTAAGGATTTTGCGAAGGAATTTATGTTCCGCCACCATATCCCGACAGCCGGTTATTTGACGGTGACGAAGGATAATCTTGAAAAAGGGTTTGCTTTTTTGGAGACGTTGAAACCGCCTTACGTGTTGAAAGCGGACGGGTTGGCAGCCGGGAAAGGCGTGTTGATTCTGGATAATTTGGAAGAGGCGAAGAGGGAGTTGGAACTGATGTTGGGAGGAAAGTTCGGGAAGGCCGGGAATCAGGTGGTGATCGAGGAGTATTTGAAAGGTATAGAGCTTTCCGTGTTCGCGCTGACGGATGGGAGAAGTTATAAAATATTGGGTTCTGCCAAAGACTACAAGCGTATTGGTGAGGGTGATATAGGGTTGAACACGGGTGGTATGGGGGCCGTTTCTCCGGTACCGTTTGCCAATGAAGAGTTCAACCGGAAGGTGGAAGAGCGGGTGGTGCGCCCCACGATCGAGGGATTACAAAAAGACGGGATTGACTACAAGGGATTTGTCTTTTTCGGCCTAATGAATGTTGGTGGTGATCCTTACGTGATCGAGTATAACGTGCGTATGGGAGACCCGGAGACAGAGGTGGTGATGCCGAGATTGAAAACAGATATTTTGTCTCTTTTCGAGGCGATGGCCAAGGGGGAGCTGGAACAGGCGGCGTTCGAACTGGATGATCGTTTCTGTACGACCGTGATGCTTGTTTCTCAGGGGTATCCCGGGGATTACGAGAAAGGAAAGGAGATCACGGGTGTACCGGACGTGAAGGGGAGTATCGTGTTCCACGCGGGGACGAAGTTGGCAGACGGGAAGGTCGTGACGAACGGGGGACGCGTGATTGCTGTGAGTTCGTTCGGGAAGACTATGCGGGAGGCTTTGGCCCAGTCTTACGAGAACGTGGCCAAGATTCATTTCGACGGGATGAATTTCAGAAGAGATATTGGTTTTGATTTGTAAAAGGATGGATGATGAGATTTAACGCCATTTTAAAAACCAAGAGAGTTTATATGCTGTATTTGCTGCCATTTATTTTGGCAGCAATTGCATTTCTACGTTTTACTTTCGGACCGGATGATTTTTCCGTTTGTCCGGATTTGGGCGTTATTTCTATTCCAGCTTTTCAGGAACAGGGTGGTTTGTGGTGGAAGGAAATTGGGGTACTGGCTTTGTTGTGCTTGTCGTTTCTGGTGTTCTTTGTTGCCGATCGGTATAAGTTTTTGTCTCATATCACGGTTCTCCCGGCGGTGGTTTATGCCTTCTTGTGTATCGGAGTGATCTGTCGTTACGGGATGAGTGATTATTTGGTGGCAGCCCTATGTGTCGTGTTGGCCGTGGCTCGTTTGCAGTCGGCCATCGTGAACACGCAATCCAATTCGCCGGTATTTGGTTTCGGGCTTTTTTCCACGTTGGCGGTTTTGCTTTGCCCGAAATTGATCATGCTGATCGTCTGGGCGATCATCGTTTTGCCTTTTTCGGGAAGGGCGGCATTGAAGGATTTGGTGGCGCTGTTTATAGGTATCTTTTCCGCGTTATTCTTCACGGGGTGTTATTATTTCCTAACGGATCGGTTGGCGACTCTACCGGATGTGTTCGTGCAGGCGTTGACGAGCGGGCAAGTGTTTTGGACGATCATGCCGGAGAAAGTGGCGGCTTTTGTCGTGATCGGTGTGCTGATCGTCGTGTCCTTGTATAATGTCGTGGTGAACTACCCGATGGCGATCGTGGCGCAACGGCGGGGTATGTTGTCGATGTTGTCGATGTTGCTTTTCGTGGGGAGTTCGTTGTTTTTTATCCCGTTTAATTGTCACGGGATCACTTTGATTACAGCGATCCCGTTATCTTATATGTTTACTCAATACTTTATTTCACATCGGACTCGCTGGCTGGGGAACGTGTTGTTCCTGTTGTTCATAGCGGCCTGCGTGCTTCTTGTTTTGTAGATTAATAGAACGTCAGCATTTCCCCGCGTACGTCGTCATTGATCTTGCCATGATCGTACACGATTTGCCCGTTCACGAGCGTCATGCTAACCCGGTAGGTAAAAGACATATCTTCGAGCGGTGACCAGCCGCATTTGTAAAGTAAATTTTCTTTCTTCACGGTCCACGGGTGTTTCTCGAAGATGGCGATGTCAGCCTTGTAACCTTCCCGCAGGTAGCCTCTTTCTTCGACATGGAAAATGTCGGCAGGGGCATGACACATTTTGTCCACGATGTTTTCAAGCGTGATCTGGCCTTTCTCCATGAGTTCTAGCATGACGGTCAGCGAGTGTTGTACCATCGGGCCACCGCTGGCTGATTTGGTGTACACTCCGGCTTTTTCTTCCGGGAGATGGGGAGCGTGATCCGTGGCGATGATGTCCAAACGGTTGTCATTCAAGGCTTGTAACAGGGCTTGCCGATCCTCTTCAGTTTTGATGGCAGGATTCCACTTGACGAGGTTGCCTTTGGTGTGGTAGGCCTGATCATTGAACCAAAGATGGTGAACGCATACTTCCCCGGTGATGTGTTTTTGGGTGCGGGGACCTTGATCCAGTAATTCCAATTCTTCTTTCGTGCTTAGATGAAGTATGTGCAGGCGGCTGTTGTGTTTACGTGCCAGCTCGGCTGCTAGCGAAGAGCTGGTGTAACAACACTCCCGGTTGCGGATCAAAGGATGGCAGAAAGGAGGAATGCCTTCCCCGTACTGTTGCTTGTATAGTTCCAAGTTACGGTCTATCGTGGGCGAATCCTCGCAATGGGTTGCGATAAGAATGGGGGATTCGGCAAATATCTTTTCCAAGGCCTCCCGGCTATCCACCAGCATATTACCCGTGGAGGAACCCATGAAAATTTTAATGCCGCAAGTCGTGTGAGGATCGACCTTTTTAATCTCGTCGATATTGTCAACGGTGGCACCGAGGTAAAACGAGTAGTTGACAGCCGCGTTCTCCTTGGCAATCTGTTGTTTTTCCCGAAGTAATTCGTTGGTTACGGTGGGAGGTTTCACGTTAGGCATATCCATGAAAGAGGTCACGCCCCCGGCTGCTGCCGCCCGGCTACCTTCCCGGATGTCTCCTTTGTGGGTGAGTCCGGGTTCGCGGAAGTGTACTTGATCGTCAATCACTCCCGGTATGACGTATTTCCCCGTGGCATCGATAACTTTGATGTCCCCGGGAACTGAATCCAATTCGCCTTCTATGATTTTCTCGATACGATCGTTGTGAATCAGGAGATCCCCTTTGAAGGTTCTCCCCTCGTTTATGATGGTTCCGCCTTGAAGTAATATACGCATAGTAATTTTAGATTTTAAATTTTAGATTTTAGATTCCGGCCGCACGAGGCTGACGTTTTAACTACCCCCTCTGGCTCCCCCTTGCACAGGGGAGTTAGAGGGGGTAGCTTAATTTTCCATTCTCCATTTTCAATTTTCAATTTTCTTACGTTTTCCCAAGCTCCGGAGTTTCATCGTGATGACACCCCAAAAGGCCTCGTTGAAGATGCCACCGCTCATTTTGGACGTGCCGAGGGTACGGTCTGTGAAAATGATGGGGACTTCTTTCAGCTTGAATCCCAAGGTCCACGCCGTGAATTTCATTTCGATCTGGAAGGCGTAGCCTTTGAAACGGATGTTGTCAAGGTCAATGGATTCCAAGACTTTCCGGGTGTAACAAACGAATCCGGCTGTGGCATCGTGTATTTTCATACCCGTGATGAATCTTACGTATTTGGAGGCAAAATAGGACATGAGAACCCGTCCCATGGGCCAGTTCACGACGTTAACACCTGTGACGTAGCGGGAACCGATCGCCATATCGCCTTCCCCGCTTTCGCAGGCGTGATACAATTTGACCAGATCATCGGGGTTATGGGAGAAATCCGCGTCCATCTCGAAGATGTAGTTATACCCGTGTTCCAGAGACCATTTGAATCCGGTGATATAGGCCGTGCCGAGTCCTAGCTTTCCTTTACGTTCGATCATGTGAAGTTGTGGGAACTCGGATTGCAGACGTTTTACAATCTGGGCCGTGCCGTCGGGAGAGTTGTCCTCTATCACGAGCACATCAAACTTTGGTTCCAGTTTAAAAACATAACGGAGAATGTTTTCGATATTCTCTTTTTCGTTATAGGTCGGTATGATGACAACTCTGTCGTTCATGGTCTGTTGTTTTATAAGTATTCTGTAATCCTTTCCAGTTTATTTCCCCGTGAACCTTTTATCAGGATAAAAGCGTGGCGGATCTCGTTCGCTTTGAGATACTCGATCAGCGTGTCCGTGTCGGGGAAGTAACGCGTAAAGGTATAGTTATTTGCGATGGATTCAAAACTCGACCCCACGAGGAATACCCGGGGAAAATTGTTTTTCTTCATGAGTTCCACGATGTTTTTGTGGGACTCTTCAGAAATGGCTCCCAGTTCACGCATTTCCCCGATAATCAGTAATTTGTTGTCTGCTTTCATTTCCCCGAAATTGGAAATGGCGACTTGCATACTGCTCGGGTTAGCGTTGTAGGCATCCAGGATGATCGTGTTGCGTTCCGTTTTCAGTAGTTGCGAGCGAAGGTTAGAGGGAGTGTAAGCCTCGATGGCGGCCTGTATTTGTAAAGGATCGATATTGAAATACGTTCCAACCGTGGTGGCTGCCATGGCGTTGTCGAAGTTATATCCCCCGATGAGTTTCGTCCGGATGTATAGTTGTCCGTGATGGGTTTTCAAGGCATACACGAGGTAAGGGGTGGTCTGAACGATTTCCCCGTTCGTGAAATGTCCGTCGATGCCATAGGTGTATCTTTTTTGGCCTTCAGATAGTTGGCACAATAATTTATCTTCCCCGTTCACGAATAAAATTCCCGATTTCTCCTTCACGGATTCGTAAAGGGCTCTTTTGGTTTGGATGATATTTTCGTAGCTCCCGAACCCTTCCAAGTGGGCGTACCCGATGTTCGTGATGATACCGTAGTCCGGTTCAACAATCTTACATAGTTCTTTTATTTCCCCCGGATGGTTGGCTCCCATTTCCACGATACCGAATTCCGTGGAGGCGTCCATGCTTAACAGGGTGAGGGGTACACCGATATGGTTGTTTAAATTGCCTTTCGTGGCAACGGTATTATATTTTTTGGAAAGAACGGCGTGACATAATTCTTTAGTGGTAGTTTTGCCGTTTGTCCCGGTGATTCCCAAGATGGGGATGTTCAATTTCCGGCGGTGGTGGTTGGCCAGTTGTTGCAGGAATTGCAGGGTGTCGGGAACGAGTACGCATTGGGGAGCCGTGTTGTAGGCGGCCTCATCAATAACGACGTGTTTCGCTCCTTGGGCCACGGCTTTCTCTGCAAAGGTGTTACCGTTGTGATTTTCACCCTTTAAGGCAATGAATATATCTCCTGTTTTTACCTCTCGGGAGTCTGTTGTAATCCGGCTACCTGCCAGAAAAGAATTATATATTGATTCAAGCTCTTTCATCTTTTCATAATATCCGATCAGAGTGACAAATTTATAAAAATAAATGAACCATGAACGGTTTTTTCATTAATATTGCAGGATAATAATATTATTACAATGAAAATAAAAACAGGTATAGGGATCGATGTCCATCGGCTGGAGCCGGGACTGGACTTTTGGTTAGGAGGGATTAAACTGGAACATGAAAAAGGGTGCGTGGCCCATTCGGATGGGGATGTGTTGATTCACGCAATATGTGATGCACTTTTGGGAGCTGCCGGGCTGGATGATATTGGGGTATATTTCCCGGATACGGACCCCGCTTACAAGGGTATTGATAGTAAAATTCTGTTGAAGAAGGTGATCGATATGATTGAGAACAAGGGATTTGCTATTGGTAATATTGATTGCGTGATATGCCTGCAAAGGCCGAAAATTAAAATGCGGACCTTGGAGATGCGGGAGTGTTTGTCTGAAATTATGGGGATTGATGTAGATGAAATAACCATCAAGGCTACCACGACGGAGAAACTGGGCTTTGAGGGGAGAGAAGAGGGGGTTTCGGCTTACGTGACGGTGCTGATTATTAAGTTATAAAAGGGGAGTCCCGAAAGTCATTTTTCAAACTCCCTCCCGGCTTCGCCGTACTCCCTCTATAAACAGAGGGAGAGTTGAAATACTCCCTGTCTTCGGGAAGAGCTACCAGCTCCTCCTCTGTTTATAGAGGAGGTGGCACGAAGTGACGGAGGAGTTTTTTGAAATAAAATGACTTTTGGGATTACCCCTTTCTATAACTATTTCTTTTCATGTAGTTTCAATACTTTTCCGTCGGGGAGGGTTAATTCGGCTTCTTTCCCTTTTCCCATCAGGCTTACTTGATCGTTTTTGTACATGTAGCCGGAAGCCATGCGTTGCTGCGGTAGCTCGTAGGTCTGGTCGTCAAGTGTCACGACTGCCAGTTCTTCCGCGGGATAGAAGGTAACTTCTACTTGGTATAGCATTTTGGTTTTACCGTCACCGCCTTGGAATACCACGTTAATCACGCTTTCGGGAGTTTCGGTGTACAATGTTTCACCGCGTTGTTCGATGATCCATTGTCCGTTTACCTGTCTTACGTTATAGGTGTCGTCATCTTCCACGTTCCAAGCGTAACCGCCTTTCGGTAGTTCACGTCTGTTTAGTAGCGGGTTGTTTTCCATGTTGGGAATAAATACTTCGGCCAACGTGGAATCGGTGGAGAACACGATGAAGGTGGAAAGTGTGGCTTGCGGATCGTTAACCGGGTTCATGCGAACACCGGATTCGAACAGGCGGATACAGTCTTTTCTAGCTTCAGACCAAGTGTAGCCTGCCGCGCCGTTACATCCGTGGGCGTCGTTTGCGACACCAACTTTTTCTTCTGTTTTAGGCACGAAAACAAGAGTTTGTTTCCGGTCTTTATCCGTTAATTTCAATTCTTTGTTTTCAATGCTGTACGAGGTCATGGCAGCCAAAGTCTGGATGTATTTGCTCTCGAATTGTAGATCCGGACAAGCCATCATGGTGCTTCCACCCGGTTCTAACTTGATGGTGTTACCTTCCGTGGAGTATCTTCCGAAAAATCGGTTACACCCGGAGAATCCGTACATCGTGTTGGTGTCGGTCAGCATGAGGGTGGGTACTCGTTGCGGAAGAGTGGTTTTCCCCTTTGTGGTTGTCATCTCTTTCAGTTGCCATTCGTTGGCAGTCAGTTGCGCTTTGTCTCCGCTGTTACTTTTACAGCCAGAGAAGCCAAGCGTCACGGCGATCATCATTAAAATAGTTGTTTTTCTCATATGTGTGTGAATTTTTTACAAAGATACGACCTAAAACAGGAAAAAGTTTATAATTGTTATAAACTTTTTCTTGCTTTGTCGGCGAGGGATTCATTATCTGAATCTTATCCTTGATTCATTTTTAGTAATTCATCGATGTGCGTGCGGTCGTTCCATAACTGTGGCACTTTATTCTGTCCACCGAGTTTCCCTTTTTCTTTCAGCCAGTCGTTGAAAAGGTTCGGACGAGCTGCATGGAGGATCAGACGCTGAAGTGACATATCTTTATAGCGTTTCGCCTCGTAGTCGGAATTTACTTTTTTCAGTTCCGTATCAAGGATATTGGCAAAATTTTCCAAGTCCACGGGGGGAGTTCCGTATTCGATAATCCATTCGTGGGCTCCTTTTTTACCATCCTCCATGAATACCGGGGCAGCCGTGAATGCCATCACTGTGGCTCCGGTCTTTTCACAGGTCTGTTTTAGGGCCTCGATGGCATTGTCGATAATTAATTCTTCCCCGAAAGCGTTGATAAACAACTTTGTGCGTCCCGTGATTTTGAATTTGTAAGGACGGGTAGAGGTGAACATAATCGTATCTCCGATCATGTAGCGCCATAATCCACCATTCGTGGAAATAACAAGAGCGTAGTTCACCCCGGTTTCCACTTCTTCCAATAGAAGAACCCGGGGGTGCGGTTTAGTCAGTTCGCTGATCGGAACAAATTCATAGTAAACGCCATAGTCCAGCATTAATAGCATGGACGAGTCGCCGGGATCATCCTGTAATCCGAAGAAACCTTCCGATGCGTTGTAGGTTTCCATGTATTTCATTTTCGGGTCGGGCAACAGGCGTTTGTATTGTTCCCGGTAGGGGGTGAAGTTTATGCCACCGTGAATAAATAGTTCAAGGTTGGGCCATACTTCGTGAAGGTTGCTTTTTCCCGTGCGTTCCAGAATCCGGTTGATGAGCGTGAGGAACCACGAGGGTACCCCCGCGAGACTACGTACATCTTCTTTGATTGTGGTGTCGCATATCTTTTCAATCTTTTCTTCCCATTCGCTCATGAGCATGATCGATTGGTCGGGGGTCTTCATCATGTTGGCCCAGAACGGGGTGTTGGAGATTAATATGGCGGACAAGTCTCCGTAGCGGCAATTGTTGTTTGTCTTGGATATTTCGCTACTTCCCCCCAGAGCCAAGGTCTTCCCGTTGAATACTTGTGCATCCGGGTATAGTTTATTGAAAATAGAGATAACATCCTTACCGCCTCGGAAATGACAGCTTTCCAAAGATTCTTTGCTGACCGGGATAAACTTGCTTTTTGCCGCTGTTGTGCCTGACGATTTGGCAAACCACGTGATGGGTTCCGGCCATAACAGGTTTTGCTCGCCGTTCATTAATCGCTCTGAATAGGGGGCCAGCTCTTCGTAGTGAATGATGGGCAGGCGCTCCCGGTATTGTTCTGCCGTCAAAATAGAGTCGAAATCATATTTCAGTCCGTACTCCGTGTCAGCGGCTCTGCGAAGTAATTCAACCAACGTGTCTCGTTGCACCTGAATCGGGTTTTCTTTGAAGAAATCGATTTGTGCCAACCTTTTGGTCGAGAACATGGATATGATGGAATTGATTACGGGCATAGGATTAAGTTAAAAATTAAAAGTTAAAAACTAAAAGTTAACCTCTATTGAGGGGTAACAACTATCGTACCATTTGTTATTTTTAGTGATCGAAATCTAGTTTTAGTTGCGGGTCGAGCAACGTGAAACTTTGTCGATGATAAGGGGTAACTCCATGGAGCAAAATGCCTTCCCGGTGCTTTTTGGTCGGGTAGCCTTTGTTGCTGATCCAGTCGTAAACGGGGTACTCTTCATGCAATTTTTTCATGTATTCGTCCCGGTGTGTTTTGGCCAGAATGGAGGCTGCCGCGATAGCCATGTATTTCCCGTCTCCTTTTACGATGCAATGGTGTTCGATGTTCCGGTAGGGTTTGAACCGGTTGCCGTCAATCAGAATATGTTCCGGGGTGACACTTAGTTGTGCCAGCGCCCGGTGCATCCCTTCGATGGAGGCGTTGAGGATGTTGATTTTGTCGATTTCGTTATTGTCCACGCTGGCCACCGCCCATGCGAGGGCTTCCCGTTCAATGATCGAGCGCAATTCATCCCGTTTCTTTTCAGAGAGTTGTTTCGAGTCGTTAAGCATTTCGTTGGAAAAGTCTTCAGGAAGGATTACCGCTGCCGCGAAAACCGGTCCTGCCAGACATCCCCTCCCGGCCTCGTCACATCCGGCCTCGATTTTATCTTGATAGTATTTTAATGTCAACATAAATAATGGGTTTATAAAGTTCATAAAGTTCATAAGGTCTAAAGTGACGGGTGTCTTTCGGACGGTGTTTAACGGCAACTTGGGCTACCGTGGACCAAGCGCCCCGCAAGAGTCCATTGACTTTATAAACTTTATAGACCTTATGGACTTTATGAACCTTAAACTTTATCACTCCCGCAAATATATGAAATACTTTGTAATTTTTGCTATATTTGCGGGGTTGTCCCTGCATACTAATTTTAATTTATCAGAGGTGTTCACGAAAGAAGAGGCAAAAGAGATTCGGGTGAAATTCTGGGAAGGTTTCAAGCGCTATTGCAAGCGGAAACATATTTACCGGAAATGGGTACTCACGGGGGTGAAGATACGATCCACGCAGTTAAAATTTTACGCGGACCGGGAGAAGGCTCTCGTGTTATTCCAAATAGACCATAAAAATGAGTTACGTCGGTTCGAGGTGTACGAGTGTATGTTATCTTACCAGACGTTATTTCGGGCGGAGTGCGGTGACGAGTTGAAGTGGGAGGAAGAATATACCGGGATCGAGGGGCAGGAGATCAGCGCGATTTATTTCGAGTTGCGGGGGGTGAACCTTTACCGGGAGGAGGATCACGAGCGGATTTACGCTTTCTTTGCCGAGAAGATGCCTTTGCTGGAAGACCTTTATTACGAATACAGGGATTTGATTAACGAACGATTGAAACAGAACGATAATTAAAAACGCTGGATTGCGATGAAAATAAACAAGAGTGGGGCCGCTCTTTCCCGTATCGTGCAAATCGGGGAGACGCTGAAAGAACTTTCCCAGAAGAGCGGGAAGGAGTATTTGCCCTTGAACCGGGGTGTGAATCAAGTGGTAAATATCGACTTGACAGAAGTCGTGAAATCAATAAACTTTAATTCTCCGGAGATACAGGTGTACCCGCATGGAGCTGGGCGTCCGGACTTACGAGCGGCAATTAACGAGGAGTTTTTTGCCGGAAAGTCTTCGCCGGATAATATATTAATTACGGCAGGGGGAATGCATGCCCTTGATCTCGTGGCACAGACCGTGAATATCGGAAAGTTATTCCTGCCCTCGTATTATTGGGGATGTTATTTCAAAATGCTCAAGATTCGTTCCGTGGAGAGCGAAGGATATGACAGTCAATCAGATTTACTCCCGATGATCGATCGTTTGCGGGGAAATGCCGTGTTAATTAGTGATCCGAGTAACCCGCTGGGAGACAAACATGATGACGAGGAACAGTTGAATATTATTCGGGCGTTGAATGATGCCGGGGTGGTGATTTTTTATGATTGTCCCTATCGTCGGTTGTTTATGGATGCTTCGGATGATTACTACACGCGTCTGATGAATCTGGATAACGTGATTATCACGGAGAGCTTTAGCAAGTCGGTCGGGTTGAGTGGCCAGCGACTTGGGTTTATCCACACGTGTAACAAGGAGTTGCATGATGAGTTGGAGGTGAGGGTGATGTATAACACGAACGGGATTAACGGTTTTGCACAGGAACTCGTGTTACGCTTGCTGACAACGCCGGAAGGGAAAAAGGCCGTGACGGCATTTAAAGAGCGTACTACCCGGGATATAGCTTTGAATATCGAGTATTTACGAGCCAGAGGCTTGCTGGCGGAAGAATTTTATCATGGAACCACGCCACGAGGCATTTTCGTGATCGTGAATCGTGGTGAGGAGGAGTTGCTGGAACACTATATCGGTGCCGTATCACTTTCTTTCTTCACGAAAACCCGGCAGGAGTACGCGAAGAATTATTCCCGTATCTGTGTTTCCGTGCCTCACGATAAGTTGGTGAAATACTTTGAAACGATTTGATCATTGCTGCCTTGTCATTCCCTAGGGTATGGCTAGGGATGGGCTAGGACAAATACCAAACAATTACATCACAGGAACACGGCAAGTACATGGAAGATTGTTCTTGCTATGTTCATGCTATGAAGATGCTATGTTTTTGCCCTAGTCTATCGATAGACTAGGGGATAATCACGGGCGAACAAATGGACTTGATACTCCGGATGGGGCTTATAAACTTTATAAATAAGTTTTTTATAACTTTGCCTAAATAAGAGTAAAGAGAACGTTTGTGAATCAAATATTATCCCTTCCTCTCCTGCCTACGTTTTTTGCCGGAATCTCTTACGAGCTGAACGACGGTATGGAACGTCTTTCCAGACCATCTTTTACCTCGTCTTCAATCTCATGGGACATTTGCAATTTATGATTTACGAAATGCATTGATCTTGTGGGAGAATCTAAAATCGTAAATCATAAATCTAAAATCAATTCGTCACTTCAATCATCTCTTGTCAGGCTAAATTCCTTGTCGGCAAATAATTCTGCCAGCCCGGAGATTTGTTTCAGGCGTAGTAATTCGTCTTTATCCATTCCGATATTGCGCATGATCCAACTGTCGGACATTCCGGCTTTGGTCAGTTCGGCCACGATTTCGGTCATTAATTCGATGCTATGCGTACCTCTTGCCCGGTTGTGCCGGATGGTAGAGGCCATACGGTTGGAAATATCTTTGTTGATGACGACTACGGGGAGCAATCCTTTTTCCCGTTCGAATATCCGTTGGGATGTTTTCATGACTTTGTAGCGGTGAAAACCGTCCACGAGTTCATAAATATCCTTTTCCGGGATGTAGTAACAAACGCAGGGCATCGTGTAGCCGTCTTCCCAGATGGATAGTTCCAATAGTTTCATTTCCGGGGGTGCCACCACGTTCGGGTTGTAGGTGTTGGCAACCACCTTATCAATCGGGACGGAAATAACGTTGTATACGGGACTTTTATATTCTTCCATAAGATTCCATGATAGATTTATATTTTTGCATCACCTTGGCCCGGCGTTCCCGTTCGGCTTTCGAGGGGGCGAACCCCATGTATTTACAGGCATGATCGTTTTTCAGGATACAAATGCAGATACGTTTGAACGTGGGGAGTTCTTTGAACTCCGGAATACGTACATCATCCTGATAATCCATGCGCACGGGCTTTTTATCTGTCTTGTAATTTGTCGTTTCGCTAACCGTGATCGGGATTCCCATTCGTCGGAGTTTGGCGATGGTCTCTTCTGCCAGACAGCCGCCTTTGTTTCGCCAAAATTCCATGCTCACGGAGAGTTTGTGCAAGTAGTTTTCCCTAGCCTCGTCCGGTAGGGTGCAAAGGAGAAATTTAAAGTAATCCGACCAAGTCATGTTCTCCGGGAGGGTGATGGACTGCCAGCCCATGGCGGAAGTTCCCCCGTATAACCCGGTAAAGTTGACTCCGTTGACCCGGTTAATCATTTTGCCCCATGTGTCCGGATCTATGGCCCGGTAGAGTTTCAAGCTGGAGAGCGCCTGTGAGATAAACGGGCTGGCTACGCGTTGCCTTTCAAGAGGAACTCCTGCCTGATAATAGAGATCATACAGGTGGTTGTAGTCCCATTGAAATTTTCCGTTGGCGGTCCAGATGTCCGTGGTAAGCCAGTCGTATATGGGGTAGGCGTTAAAGATATTTGCTGTTACTTTGTGAGTCCATTTCAAGTGCTTGTAACTGTGGTAATTCCTGTCCCGGTGGATGGCTTGCCAGCGATGGTAGCTTTCTTGCGTGCGAATCCCGATGAGGCAACAAGTACGTTGAGCGTTTTTCTTCCGGTGATACCATTCTGCAAATTTGACTTGAAAATCGTAGTCCCACATCTCTTCCGAGTAGAAATCAAAATCTTCTTTGCGGTAGCATATTTCGGGCATATCCCTGACCCACAGATCTCGTAAATTATCTTCCCACGGGCGCCAGAAACGCTGGTACATGGAAGTACACGTGGAGACTTTGAACGGGATGCATACTCGGTAGACTTCCAGTAAGTCGGCGTTATCGGCGAGCGTGCGGTCCACGTACCGGATCGTCTCGTTATACTGCACCTCGTAGTCCATGTGAAAAACGCCCAGTTTCCGTTTGAGCTTGTGCTGACGGATATAGTCGATGCACAGGTTTAGTAAAACCCCGCTGTCTTTGCCACCGGAGAAAGACACGTACACGTTATCAAAATCAGAAAAAATTCGTTCCAGTCGGTTTTGCACGACATCATACACACTTTTTTTTATTCTCATAAGCTGGAGGATATACCATTTTTATATACAATTTCCACTCTTTTGAAACTATAAAACCGTTTGTCTTGAAGGTTTCTGCATCTCGGGTGTGGGAAACGGCAAAAAGAGGTTGTTCCCCTGCAAATTCTTTTTTTGCGAAGTCAATCAAGGCGGATAGTAACAAGGAATTGCCTCCTGATACGTAATAATTATCAATACAGGCGCCCGTACTCTTTATGTCAATAGGCATGAAACCTTTCACCACTCCCTTCTCTGTAGCCACAAGCCATTTGTGGTGAACGGAGGTCTTGAACGGATAGTTATTATTGTACCGGAGTACGGGAATACTCATTACCAACGGTGCCACGAGTTGGTATAACCGAGGGTCCGTACCATGTAATTTTTCTATGTCCATTACCGATCGCTTTTTGCAAAACTAATAAAATTAAGCAATGATTCAAAAGAATAATAAATAAACCTTTTAATATAGGCTTTACAAAGTAAATGTCGAACGTGTATATTATCATCTGTTTCTTATGTGAAATATCGGGAAAAGTAATTTGTGTTCTCTTTTTCATTTGTTTGCAGCTCTTGTTGTCGATTCCTGTATTGTGATTATAACCTAACGGCTTGTCTTGACGTTTATAAGGTGAATATTTTAATTCTAACTAAACTGAACTCGATTTATGGCAGATACTACAACAACAGTCTCCGGTAAAGGGGAGAAGAGGAAGATTATATTCCTGATTATCTTTATCATCGTGGCAATCGTGGTTGCCGTTTTGTGGTGGCTGGATTACAGGAAGTATATCCGCACGGACGATGCGAATCTCGATTCGTTCCGGGTGAGTGTTTCGGCTCCGGTGGCGGGACAAGTGACCCGTTTGTACGCGATGGAGGGGGATACAGTGAAACAGGGTGACACATTGTTTATTCTTGACGATAGCGCTTGTATGGTGATGGCTCCCGTTGATGGCGTTGTCGGAAAACGTTGGGTTCTACCGGGAGATCGGATTGAGGCGGGACAGACTGCGTTTACCCTGAATCGGGGAACAGATATTTGGGTAGCGGTTTACTTGGAGGAAACGAAGTTTAAGGAGATTTATCTCGGGCAGAAGGCTCAATTCACTTTGGATGCTTACGATAAGCTAACTTTCGAGGGACGGGTGTATTACATCGGGGACAACACGGCCTCGGAATTCGCTCTTGTTTCTCCGAATAATGCATCCGGTAATTTCACGAAAGTAACCCAACGCATACCGTTGAAGATCTCTATTGATAGGGTTGAAGGTGATGACGGGCAAAAGGCTCGGGTGAAGTTGGTTTCGGGTATGTCTGCAACGGTTAAAATCGAGAAGGAGTGACCATGAATGTCGTTACCGCAACACCGATCGGAGGAAGAAGTTACAAGTGGCTCGTGCTGTTTAACGTCATGTTGACCACGTTTATGGCCGTGCTTGATTCCACGGTAGTCAACACTGGTTTACCCGTGATTATGGGAACGCTTGGGGCGTCCATGAATAGTGCCGAATGGATACTGACGGGCTACATGCTTTCCATGGCAACCATTCTTCCGGCTGCCGGGTGGTTGTCTGATCGTTTCGGTTACAAGCGAATCTTTATTTTCTCGTTAACAGTATTTACCGTGGGTTCGTTCATGTGCGGCAATTCCACGGCTATCGGGGAACTGGTATTCTGGCGTATATTTCAGGGAATCGGGGGTGGTTTGCTGATGCCCGTGGGGATGGCTGTGGTAACGACTGTTTTCCCGGTGGAGCAACGGGGTATGGCGCTCGGGTTCTGGGCGATCGCCTCGGCTGCCTCTGTTTCCTTTGGTCCGCTTATCGGTGGCTATCTCGTGGATAATCTGAATTGGAATTATATCTTTTTCGTGAATATTCCTATCGGGATATTCAGTATCATATACACGATGATCGTGCAACAGGAGTACAAGACGGGTATGAGGCAGAAGTTTGACATACCGGGTTTTATCACGTCTGCCGTGTTTTTGCCCGTTTTCCTGTATGGTCTGTCCGAGGTGACCTCAAGTACGAACACGAAAGGGTGGTCCAGCCCGTTGGTGTTGGGATGTATGTGGGTGGCAGTGGTTAGTTTCGTGTTATTCCTGTACACAGAATTGACGGTAAAACATCCTATGATTAATCTCAAGATATTCAAGGACCACAATTTCTCGCTGGCGAACCTGATCGTGTTTATATTCGGGATCGGGATGTTCGGGAGTACTTTTCTGATTCCCTTGTATATGCAGGATTCGCTGGGGTATTCGGCCTACCAGACGGGTTTGTTCTTCCTGCCCGTGGGATTTCTACAAGCGGTGGCATCCCCGTTGGCCGGAAATGCTTCCCGGTGGGTAAACCCAAAGGTCGTGATCGTGTTGGGATTGTTCTTGTTATGTACCAGTTTTTACATGAATTATTCTTTCTCCTTTCTGACCGATAAGTGGTACATCATGATCAGCCTCTATTTGCGGGGAGTCGGGTTAGGGATTCTTTACCCGCCCTTACTCAACGTCTCTTTGCGGCAAATCAGTAACCAACAGATGGCTCAAGCGTCGAGCGTGACGAACATCGTGCGGCAAATCGGGGGAAGTTTCGGGGTGGCCATGTTCAGCCATTTGTTGAGCCAGCGACAGACGTATCACACGGAACGTTATCACGAGGCCATTGCTTACACGGGAGAGACTTACTCGAACGTGGTGGATGGGTTAAGCCGCTTTTTTAGTTCGAGTGGCGGGTTGGGACATACGGAATCCGTGTCCTATGCGAAACAATATATACTTGAACACGTGGACATGGAGGCCTATATTAGTGGGATTAACGATGTGTTTTTCGTGGCATTCGTTACCACGTTGCTAGCCGTGATCCCGATGCTCTTTTTGAAAACCAAACGAAAATAAATCTATCGGTTTATCCCTCGGTTTCGTCCTCGTAGTCTTCTTCCACGCTGATACAGTTGAACGAGTAGATCGTTTTGTGAAGATACCGTTCGCCCGGGTTCAAACGGGTGGAAGGAAAACAAGGATGGTGGGGACTGTCCGGGAGCATTTGTGTCTCTAGGGCAATTCCCGAATAGGGACCGTAATGCTTTCCGCCTTTCCCGTTGCCCACGTCGATGTATTTACCCGTGTAAACCTGCAAGCCGGGGTAATCCGACAGGATGGTAACCGTGATCCCGTTTTTCGGGTGGGACAATTCGGCCATGAGTTGGGGTTCTATCGGATCTCCGAACGTGTAGCAATCATCCAACCCGTCTTCCTGCAAGGCGAGGAAAAGCGGTTTGTTGAAATCGAAAGCGTGTTTTTTGTCTGTCGAGAGGACGGTTCCCGTTGGGATTAAATCAGGAGTTGTTTCCAGATAGTGGGAGGTATAAAGCCGTAGTTCGTGATTCCCGATATGCTCGTCGGTCGGCCTTAGATTGAAATAGGGGTGTTGCGTGAGATTTACGTGTGTCGGTTGATCGCAACTAGCCTCGTAAATCACTCGGAACACGTTGTTTTCAATGGAATAACGAACCGTGACGTCCAATGTACCGGGGAAACCGTTCTCCCCATCCGGACTAGTGTAACGCAGAATGAGATGTTCGTTGTCCGGTTGTTCCGCGTCCCAAAGACGTTGATCGAATCCGGGCGTTCCCCCGTGGAGGGTATTTTCTTTTTCATTCTTGTTCAACACGTAAGTCTTGTTGTCAATTGTGATCTCCCCGCCTTTGATGCGGTTACCATAGCGTCCGATGAGCGCCCCGAAATAAGGGTAATTCTTCCGGTACTCCGGGTCAATATATTGTTCAAGGGTATCAAATCCTAAAACCACGTCTACAAGTTTCCACCTGCAATCGCGTACAAATATGTTTTTTATAATCCCGCCGAGATTACATACGTGAATTTCAAGGCATTCATTCTTGAGAATATATTCTTTCAGTTCCATGATCCATGATTTTAATCGACTCATAAAAATAAGCAATAGAATGTAATTTTCATTCGTGTTGAACATGAAATTTTAAAGAAAATACTTTAACTTTGTAGACATACGGGTGGCTAAAAAGCCTATTTTGAATTTTAAACTCTAAATGGTTAACATGGATACAGGCGTGTTGGAACAAAGATTTGAAGAGATTTACGGGACAAAGGTTGAACATCTGTACTTTGCTCCCGGACGGGTAAATCTAATCGGGGAACATATTGATTATAACGGGGGACGGGTGTTCCCGTGTGCGTTGAGTTTCGGGACTTATCTGGCCGTGGCTCGTCGGGATGATCGGAAGATTGCTTTCGCCAGTATGAACCAAACTTTTCAAGTGGAATGTGATCAAAGTATTTTTGAGAATAAACCTGATGAATGGGTGAAGTATCCTTTGGGGGTGGTGAAGGAGTTCTCGGATCGAGGACTTGCCCCGTGGGGTTTTAACATCCTGTATTTCGGGAATATTCCGAACGGGGCCGGGTTATCCTCGTCAGCCTCGATAGAGGTTGTGACGGCGTTTATGCTAAACGATCAGTTGAATGCCGGGCTGGACGTGGTGGAGTTGGTGAAAATGTCACAACGGGCAGAGAATGTTTTCGTGGGTATGAATTGCGGGATTATGGACCAGTTTGCCGTGGGTATGGGAAAGAAAGGACACGCTATTGCGCTGGATTGCAGTACTTTGGATTATGATTTGATCCCGCTAAACCTTAATGGATATAAATTGGTAATCACCAATTCAAATAAGAACCATGATTTGGTTACTTCCGAGTATAACGTGCGGCGGAGCCAGTGTGAACAGGCTTTGGCCGATATAAATCAAGAACTGGACGTGAAACATCTGTGTGATTTGAGCGAGGAAGAATTGGAGAGGGTACGTCATTTGATTTCCGATGAAACCGTTTATCGCCGGGTTCGTCATGCCGTTACGGAGAACGAGAGGGTGAATGAAGCCATTGACGTGTTGCAAAAGGGGGATTTGGTTCGTTTCGGGGAATTGATGAACGCGTCGCATCGGTCATTGAAGAAAGATTACGAGGTTACCGGTGTCGAGATGGATACGCTGGCGGAGGAAGGGCAGAAGTTACCGGGCGTGCTGGGGTCCCGGATCACGGGGGGCGGTTTCGGTGGTTGCACCGTGAGTCTTGTGAATGAGGATAACGTGCAGGAATTTATCGAGAAGTTGGCTTCCGTGTATCACGCTAAAGTCGGGTTTAATGCCGAGTTTTACGTGGCGGATATTGGTGATGGCGTGAGGAAAATTTACTAAGTATAAACCATAACAATTGGAAAAATGTTGAACACGAGTTTTGAGTTCTGGGATTATTTCATCTTCGGGGCGTATGCCTTGATGATTATCGCCGTGGGATTATGGGTGTCAAGAGGTAAGAAAGGTGTGCAGAAGACAACGGAGGATTATTTCCTTGCGAGCAAATCGTTACCATGGTGGGCTATCGGAGCCTCGTTGATTGCGGCGAATATCTCTGCCGAGCAATTTATCGGGATGTCCGGATCGGGGTTCGCCGTGGGACTGGCCATTGCCTCGTATGAGTTTATGGCAGCCTTGACCTTGATCATCGTGGGTAAATTCTTTTTACCTATATTTATCAAACAGGGGCTTTACACGATCCCCGAATTCGTGGAAAAACGTTTCTCGACGAACTTGAAGACCATTCTTGCCGTTTTCTGGATCGCCTTGTTTATTTTCGTGAACTTGACTTCCGTGCTTTTCTTGGGGGCAAAAGCTATTGATACGATTATTGGTACGGGTAACGGGGAGTTATTCATTCCCGCTATCGTCGGGCTGGCCTTTGTTGCTGCGGCATATTCCATTTACGGGGGACTATCGGCAGTGGCTTGGACGGATGTGATTCAGGTGGCCTTGTTGATCATCGGGGGCGTTATAACCACGCTTATCGCTTTGGATAACGTGTTGCCCGGTGGCGGTGTCGTGGAGGGATTTAAACACGTCGTGGACACGGCGGGCGATAAGTTCCATATGATTATCTCGAAGGATAACCCGGAGTTTAAAAACCTGCCGGGTATTGCCGTGCTTATCGGTGGTTTATGGGTGGCAAACCTCTATTATTGGGGGTTCAATCAATACATCATCCAGCGGACGTTGGCGGCCAAGTCATTGAAAGAGGCTCAACGAGGTATTGCTTTCGCGGCGTTTCTGAAATTGATCGTGCCTTTGATCGTGGTTATTCCGGGAATCGTGGCTTTCGTGATGTACACCGAGTCTAAAGACCCGTCCGTGACGGCTATGTTCGAGATGACGGGAGGAAATGATAAAGCCTATCCGTGGCTGATCGGGACGTTTGTTCCCACGGGTTTGAAGGGTTTGGTGCTGGCGGCATTGGCTGCGGCTATTGTTTCTTCGTTGGCCTCCATGCTGAATTCGACTTCTACCATATTTACGATGGATATTTATAAACCTTACATCAACCGGGAGGCCTCGCACAAAAAATTAGTGAGTGTGGGACGGATCACGGCAGCCGTGGCGTTGGTGATTGCGGGTTTGATTGCACCCATGATGGCTAATTTCGACCAGATGTTCGTGTATATTCAAGAGTACACGGGGTTAGTGAGCCCCGGTATTCTGGCCGTATTCCTGATGGGTTTATTCTGGAAGAAGACAACAAACCGGGGGGCTATAATCGGAGTGCTGATCTCTATTCCCGTGGCGTTGTTGCTGAAGTTCCTGCCCATCGAAATGCCGTTCCTCGATCAGATGATGTATACGTTCTTGTTGACGATGGTAACGATCGGTATGGTTAGTTTGGCTACCTGCAAGACGGATGATGATCCGAAAGGCTTGGTGTTGACTTCTGAAATGTTCAAAACCGATAAGGTATTTAATATTTGTGCTTACGTGATTTGTATTTTGTTAGCCGTGATTTATACGGCTTGTTGGTAGAGCGTGGATAGAGAATGAGGTGATGTTTCGGGGGTTAAAGGGGGTGATGAGCCTTTACCCCCGATTTTTTCTCTTTACACGGTCGGTACACGGTCGCTCGTGAGCGAGGGAGTAGCGAAGGAGTACCGAGAGTGTACCGAAGTCGATCCCTGTCTTCTACCTTACTTCATCCTATTTCGTTTGGGATGTGATTTACTACAAGTTTATATCACAAATTTTCATCATAAATAAATTTTGCCGAAATATATTGTTGTTCAATTTTTGTTCCATGTAAATAATTATAGCTATGAAAACATACATCAAATTTTTATTCATTGTTGTTGGTATTAGTTCCGTACTCATGGCATTCATTCCGACATCAACAATCAATACGAGTAGAATGTTAATCAATATTGATTGGAAATTACAGGACGTTTCAAATAATGGATATTCCATGATTGAGAGATTTAACGAGGGAGAATTAACAACTAAATTTATTCAAGGATACGACACGACGGTCTCTATAACATCTTATTATTTATCAGATACGCTAGTCAAGATATTCAATCCTAGGGAAGTTCGAGCATTGAGAAGAGGTGAATACAAGTATATTGTCGTAGAAGATGGGGAAAAAAGTAGAGAACCAAAAAATCCAACACTGATATATGAGATTTTAAATTTGAATAGTGATTCTTTAGAGATTCAATACATACCACGATATGGCGAAATAATACGTGAAGGGAGACCAGTAACATACAAACCATTGAAAAAATAAAACGAATTGTTTTGAACTTGATCCCTGTTTTTTACCTTATATTTCCTATGTTACTAGGGACATGGTTAATTATAAATAGTCAAGTTTAATAGCTGGTTTTCGGAAACCGGGTTATGTCTGTGCGGATTATGTTCTTCAGCACATTTTGCCCTTCCAGAGCAAGATAGTGTCATTAAAATTGTTAAGGGGGTTGTATCTAAAGAAAGAAAAGATTAACTTTGAAATCATCTAAAGTAAGTGTTTCTTATAATTAGTACTTATTGTTTTGACGAAATCAGAGGATGTTTTAATAAAAAAGTTCCGGGCTGGAAATGGTGTGATTTTCAAGGAGATTTTTGATCGATACTATCTCCCCGTGAAGTCGTACGGTTTCCAGTATATCGAGGACGATGAGATTGTTGAAGATTTCGTGCAAGATGCTTTCCTGAAGGTGTGGGAGAAACGGGCGGACTTTTATTTTGTTGCGGCAATTAAAAGTTTCCTGTATATGAGTGTCAGAAATGCTTGTTTGGATTACCTGCGTCACCAAAAAGTGCAACGTCGCAATGAGCCGGAATTAATCCTGTGGCTCACGGAAGAGGGAGAGGAAGAATTTATTCTTGAAGAGGAAGTTCATGCGATGGTGTACGATGCGATAAAGGATTTGTCGGAGCGATCCCGTCGGGTCGTGATTCTGACGATGGAGGGTCTTTCCAATCCTGAGATTGCGAAAGAGTTAGGGGTTTCCGTGAACACGGTGAAGACGATTAAATTGCGTGCTTACAGGGTGTTGCGGGAACGGTTGAAGGGTATTCAGTGGTTGTTATTACTTCTTTTGGGCGTTTAAAGAATTTTTTTTTACAAAGGGTGTCACCCTGTGGGGAGGTGTTCACGTTTTAGGGGAAATTTTTGAAAAATGGAGAAAATTGATCCTAGGATAGAGCTTGTTATTTATCGTTTTTTACGTGGGGAAATCTCCGCGTCTGAACGGGAGATGCTCGAATCCTGGTTACGTGAAGGAAAGCATAGGGAATTGTTCGAGAAAATCTGTGATAAGGAGAATATGCTGGAAAAGTCGTTCTATTTTGATCGACTGGATAAAGGGAGGGAGAAAACATGGCTCCGTTTGGAACGGGCTACCGGGTTGCGTCGTCGTCTTGTGGTGCGTCGCTGGGCGGTGGCAGCTTCGTTGATGGTTCCTCTTTTGATTGGAATAATGTACTTGAATATGCGGCAGGTAGAACCGGGAGTGCCAGAGCTACGGCAGGAGCGAATTGTTCCGGGAGTATCAACGGCACAGCTTTATTTACCTGATGGCAAAGTGGTCGATTTGGGTAAAGACAGTATTTGTGACTTACAGTTGTTTGAAGGTGGCCGGTTTGTGAATGAACGAGGGACGTTGACCTACAAAAGTGATAGTGCAGAAATAAGTGCGGCCCAATACAGCGAGATCCGGATACCGAGAGGGGGAGAGTATAAAGTCGTGCTGCCCGACGGAACGGTGGTATGGTTAAACGCGGAATCGTCTCTTCGTTTCCCGACCGTGTTTACAGGGAAGGAACGGAAAGTGTATGCGAAGGGGGAGCTTTATTTTGACGTGAAACATGATGAGGCGAAACCTTTTATCGTGGAGGTGGAGAAAGACTACGTGGTTCGGGTACTCGGAACCGAGTTTAATCTCCGGGCGTATGGCAAGTCTTCCCGAGCGACAACGCTGGTGAAAGGACGTGTACAGGTGAAAGGGGCGGATAACACGGTGCTGTTGAAACCGGGTCAACAAGCCTTTGAGGCTCCGGGTACAAATGATCTTGAAGTGCTTGACGTGGATGTGGCTCCTTACGTGGCATGGCATGAGGGAAAATTCCATTTTGTTCATGTTTCCTTGAAAAATATCATGGAGGAACTATCTCGCTGGTATGATGTGCAGGTTATTTTCGAGAATCCGGCAGTGATGGACGAGTGTTTCACGATCGAGATGCAACGATTTGATGATTTTAATAAAGTATTGAGATTAATTGAACGAACAGGTATGGTGACTATCTCCGTGGATGGCCATACGGTGACTGTAAAATAGAAAAACGGGAGATCTGGACCATCCCCCGTTTTAAGTAAGGTGCCTGAGGCACAATGTAAAATTTTAATGTTACAAAGTTATGAAAAAAATCAGAACGAGTGGGTTTTTTAGGCGAGCCCATGGGAATTTTTTGTTGATGATGAGGCTGACAATGTTGTGCCTGTTGATGACGTTTGTCTCGTTTACGGCCACGGCGCTGGGTCAACGAACGACGATCAAACTGGACAACGTGGAATTACAAGTTGCTTTTAACGAAATTAAACAGAAAATGGGGTACACCTTCGTGTACAATGATCAAGTGGTGAAGAACGTGGGGAAGATTTCCGTGAATGTTACGTCTTCTGATATAAGGCAGATTCTGGCGAAATGCTTGGAAGGGACATCTCTTGATTTTTATATCGAGGATAATATAGTTGTGATCAAGGCGAAGACGGAACAATCGGTTCGCGAGACGGAGAAAAAGCCCGTGACCGTGAAAGGAAAAGTGGTGGACGAGAAAAGACAAGCCCTGCCGGGGGTTACTGTTTTGATAAAGGGTACGACCTTGGGGGTAACAACCGGGGTTGAGGGTGATTTTTCGATCGTGGTCACCGACACGACGAATGCCGAACTGGTGTTCTCGTTTATCGGGATGGTATCTCAAACAATTCCTTATAAGAGCATCCCGAAAGGAGAGTGGACCATTGTTTTGAAAGATGACGTGCAGGAGATGGATGAGGTGGTGGTTACGGGTATCTATTCTCGTAAAAAAGAGAGTTTTACAGGATCATCGACAACCTATACGGCTAAGGAATTGAAAACCATCGGTAACACGAACGTGTTGCAGAGTCTGAAGACGATGGACCCTTCTTTTGCCATCATGGAGAACAATCAGTTCGGATCGGACCCGAACCGCTTGCCGGATATTAATGTGCGAGGTAAGACCAGCGTGATCGGCTTGACACAGGAGTACGAGATAGACCCGAATCAACCCTTGTTCATTTTGGACGGGTTCGAAACAACGTTACAGACGATTAGTGATCTGAGCATGGATCGGGTGCAGAACATCACGGTCTTGAAAGATGCGGCGGCCACGGCTATTTATGGTTCGAAGGCGGCTAACGGGGTGGTTGTGGTCGAGACGAAGGCTCCGGCTCCGGGAACGTTGAGGTTGTCATATAGCGGGAATATGAATCTTTCTTTTGCCGATTTGTCGGATTATAACTTGATGAATTCGTCCGAAAAGTTGGAGTTTGAGCGATTGGCCGGTTATTATGGCGATTTGGATGAGAATGGAGAAGTTGAATCGGAGAGTAAACAACGGTTGTACTACCAGCGTTTGGCGGAGGTTACCAGAGGGGTAGACACTTACTGGATGAGCGAGCCTTTGCGTTTTGCTGTTTCCCACAGTCATAATCTTTTTGCCGAAGGTGGAGACGACCGGATGCGTTACGGTTTGGGATTCAGTTATAATAAGACGCAAGGTGTGATGAAAGGTTCCGACCGGGATGTGATAAATGGTAACGTGCAGTTGCTATATCGGTATAAAACGTTGTCTTTCAAGAATTACTTGAACTTGGATTACACGATGTCTTCCCGGGAGAAGGTGGCTTTCTCGAAATTCTCCCAATCCAATCCTTACCACCGGAAAAAGAACGAGTTCGGTGTGGTGGAACAGGTGCTGGAACAGTATTGGGATTCGGATTCTGATTCTCCGACTTACTTGAAGGATTTAAATACATATAACCCGTTGTTTGATATGAATCAAGGAAGTTTTGACGAGACCACTTCTTTTGGTTTCAGGAATAATTTCGAGATTGACTGGCAGGTGATGGACGGTTTGCGGGCAAAGGGACGTTTCAGTATTTCAAAGTCATCGGCTCAAGGCGAAATTTTTAAATCACCCAAGTCATCGGATTTTGCGGAAGCTGCATCAACCGAACGAGGCTCTTATCGGGAAACGAGGGAAGAGAATTTAAGTTATGACGGGGATTTTAACGTGACGTATGCCAAGTTGTTTAATGAAGTACACATGGTGAATGCCGTGGGTGGAATTCGTTTGGCCTCTAGTAAATTGCAAACCAGTGGTTACGAGACGATCGGTTTTATCGATGACCGTTATTCGAATCCGTCGTTTTCAACGGGTTATCCTAGTGGGGCAAAACCTTCTTACTCCACGAGCGAGAAACGTTCCGTTAGTTATTACCTGAATGCGGGTTATGCTTATGACGATCGGTACCTGTTGGATGTAAATCTTCGTTCGGACGGTTCTTCCGTGTTCGGTTTGTCCCAGCAATTCACAACGACATGGGCGGTCGGAATCGGATGGAATGTTCACAAGGAAAGGTTTTTTCAGAATCAGAACTGGTTGAATTATTTGAAACTGCGCTTCTCTGTCGGTAATCCCGGTAACCAGAATTTTGATGCCTATATTTCCATGAATGTGTACAAGTATGCGACCGATTTCCCGAATCCTTTTGGGGTTAGTGCGATTGTTTCGACTTGGGGAAATAACAACTTGGACTGGCAGAAAACGATTGATCAGAACTATGGTATCGACTTGGCTTTTCTGAATAATCATTTGAAGATCACCGTCGATTATTTCTTTAAGAACACCGACCCGTTACTGGTTTACGTCCAGACCCCGACTTCCACGGGAACCTCTACCGTACCCATGAATCTGGGTAAACAGGTTTCTCAAGGGGTGACGGCCACGTTGAATTATATGATCCTGCAAAGAGAGGGCATAAGTTGGAACTTTAATTTCAACGCTCGTCATATCACGTATGAATACCGGAATATCGGGAATGCACTGGATAAGTTTAATTCGGATAACAGAAGTTCTAATTTAGTAAGATATTATGACGGGGGAAGTCCTTCCGATTTGTGGGCAGTACGTTCCGCGGGAATTGATCCGGCCTCAGGACGGGAGATCTTCATCAAGAAGGATGGCACGCAAACGTTCGTGCATGACTATGCCGATGAGGTAGTTGTCGGGAACTCGGACCCGAAGGTCGAGGGAGTTATCGGTACTTCTTTCTATTACAAGGGATTTACGGCATCTGTCAATTTGCGCTATCGCTTGGGAGGCCAGATATTCTTGTCCACGTTGTATAATAAGGTGGAGAATATTTCGCAGAATGCCTTGCAATACAATCAGGACAAACGGGCGCTATACGATCGTTGGCAGAAACCGGGAGACGTGAGCAAGTATAAGGCTATTTCGTTGACGGAAAAGACCCCGATGTCTTCTCGTTTCGTTGCCGACGAAAATACGCTGAGCGGGGAATCCATCTCTTTGGGATATGAAACTCAGGCTAGATGGTTACATCATATCGGGGCCTCATCGATGACGATCCGGGGCTATATGAATGATATTTTCCGTATATCCACGGTGAAGAATGAACGTGGATTGGATTACCCGTTTGCTCGCACGGTGGCATTTTCTCTGGGATTAACGTTTTAATGACTTAAAGGCATTAGTTTATGAATATGATTAGAAATATAAAATTAGGACTGATTGCAAGCGTGATGCTGTTATTCGTGTCCTGTAATTCATGGTTGGAAGTTGACCCTGACGATAGAATAATGGATAATTCTTTGTTCAAAGACAGGGAAGGTTTTCTTGCAGCTTTGAATGGCGTGTATTCGGAAATGAATACCCCGAGTTTGTACGGGGCCAATTTGTCAATGGGAATGATTGACGTGATGGCACAATATTATAACTGTAAATTCCAAGAGCATAACTACTCGGTTTATGCCAACTATTCGTACGCGCAGAAGGATTTCAAGAGTACCTTGGATAAGGTTTGGTCCGGGTTGTACTCGATGATCGCGAATTGCAACGCGATTCTTGAACATTGCGGGGAAGGGAACGCTGTTTTGCCGGATCAATATTATCGTCTGATCAAGGGGGAAGCTCTTGGACTGCGGGCCATGATGCACCTTGATTTGTTACGTATGTTCGGACCTATTTACACGGAGGAGAATAAAGGAGTGAAATGTATTCCTTACATGACCCGGGCGGACCGGGTGGTGCAGCCTTTGTTATCGGCTGATAGCGTGATGTATTACATTATCAAGGATCTGGAATCGGCATCTTCTTTACTTTCAACGGTGGATCCGGTGATCACGGACGGACCGAGAAATTATGATCCGGGGATGAATTCCAGTGATTTGTATTATAGACAATACCGGATGAACTACTTTGCCGTGAACGCTCTGATGGCGAGGGCTTATTTATGGATGGGAAACACGCAGAGGGCTGGAGAATGCGCCCGGACCGTGATCGAGAAGGTGAGTAACGAGGATAAACCTTTATTCCCGTTGGTTGATGCCGACTACATGGCGAAGAATTTGCCGGACGGGGTGTTCTCCCCGGAGGTGCTGTTCTCGCTCTATAATACTTCTCGCGAGAGTAAGGTATATAAGGAGTTCTTTGATCCCACTTTGTCCGTGGTTAAAATATTGACCATGACCGGGAATCTCACGTCGGGGCGGGTAAATACGACATACGACGATAAGGATGATTATCGCTACCGGATGTGGGCATCTACTATATCCAATAGTAAGGAGGTAACTTATTTGAATAAATATATCGACGAAACGGAGGCAGATTCGGCGTATCATTATCGCTATATGATCCCGTTAGTGCGTGTCAGCGAGTTATACCTGATCGCGGCGGAGTGTGAGACGGATGTTCCGACGGCTCTTGAGAAGTATTTTAATCCGTTACGTTTTTCCCGAAATTGCGTGAATCAGAGCGCATCCACTGCAGAAGAGATGAAGAGTTTGATTCGGGCTGAATACGTGAGAGAATTTGTAGGAGAAGGTCAGCTATTCTTCTATTACAAACGGAACGGGTTGCAGACGATCCCTGACGGGGCAACAGCGAGTGGCACGATGAACGTGCAATTAACAGATTACGTGTTCCCGTTGCCGGACAGCGAAACGAGCCAACGGGCAGAGTCACAGGATAATGTTTCACAAGAATAAGTTATGGCTATGAAAAAGATATTATATATGATCGCTCTCGTCTGGATGGCTTTTTGCGTGGCGAGTTGTGAAAAAGAGGTTAAAGACTATGACGGGCAGGAAGGCGTTTATTTTTACGTGCAATACGGTGCGGCACACGGTGATACTACGATTTGGGCCAGCCATTCTTCTACCCCGGTGGCATTTGCGAATGTTTCGGGTGATTATTACGATGTTAAATTGCGGGTGATGACCACCGGGAGGATAAAGGATTACGATAGGACTTTCCGGGTAGTTGTGGACAAAGATTCAACTACCGCCGTGGAAGGTGTAAATTACGAGCCTTTTGACGAGTTCCAAGTGGTGAAGGCAGGAGTTCATTATGCCGATGTGATGGTTCGTTTGAAACGGGATGTGAGTATCCAAACGGAAGAACGTGTGTTGGGGTTGAAGTTGGAACCTACTGATGATTTTGGAATTGGAATTAACCAATGGGGGAAACTTGATGGTTTGTGGTCCAGCGACGGGGGCAATGATTTTGATGCGTCCATGCATAAGGTTACCATGAATGATTTTCTTGTACGTCCGGCTCGTTGGATTCCGGCAAAAGATTACGCTGTAGGAGAGGCAGAAGGAGGTTTATGGGGAGCTTTCACGAGAAAGAAGTATGAGTTGATGTGTGAGAAATTTAATTTGACTTATGAAGATTTCGAATCGGAGGCTACGATGCCTAATGCGAAGCGGACGATGATAAAGGATTATTTCGTGAATTATTTGCAGGATCTTTACGACAAGGGAACTCCCGTGCTGGAGGATGACGGACGTGCCATGTGGTTCATGGGGGTATCGTGGAAAACGGTCGTGGGACAACCTTGGATTCCGGAACAATAATGGTTGAACAATGTAAATCTGATAATTATGAAACGAAATATAGTATTCTTTTTAACAAGCGTGTTCATCTGTTTGTCGGTGGCCTGTTATGATGACAAGGGGTCTTACGACTACAAGGACGTGAACGAGGTTGAGGTGGATGGCCTAGGGACATCGTATAACCTGATATTCAAAAAGGACACGTTGAAAATTACACCGGAACTAAAGTTCACGCAGGATAGTTTGAATTTGGATCGTTATGGTTACGAGTGGATCGTGGTATCGGGAATTTCGGGTTCCGAAGAGACCCGTGAGGTGATCGGTACGGAACGCAACTTGAAATACTTCGTGGAGTTGGAGCCAGGAACTTATACCCTGTATTTGAAAGTGAGGGATAAGCAGACCGGATTGTTATGGATGAACTACACCTCGCTCACAGTTCGGACAGAAGTCGGATTGGGGTGGTTATTGATTGGTGAAGATGCCGAAGGATATGTAAATGTCGATATGATTGCCATGCCGAATGATACGATCGTGATAAATAATTTGCTGTCAAATAACGGATTGCCTAGGCTGAAAGGTCCGAAAAGTATCATGTACACGGGAAGTCCATATGCGAGTTACTTGGCTCCTTACGAGAAGTTGTGGATTGCCACGGAAGACCGTTCTTATTACGTGAATACATCAACCTTTGAGGGAGAGCTGACGAATGTTTTCGAAATGATGGTTTACTCGTATCTTGATATTCCGGAGCAATTGAATCCGGTACATTTGCTCTCCCAAAGAACGGGAGGTTCGATGAACACAAGTAGATCGGTGGCTTGTGCTGAAGGTTTCGTGTTTAATATATCATCCCTTTTGAGTGGTGGTGACTATGCTAATCCTTTGAACCGTACGGCTGATGCTCCAGAAAAGTTGTTTAAGGCTTATCCGTACATCTTTGCCTCTTTAGGGTATGTTTCCGGGGGAGTACTTTATGATACGGACAATGGCCGTTTCTTGAGATTCACGTCTTCCGGTTCGACCTCAACGGCATTGCTTGATAATAGTGGTGAGGCGTTCCCGTGGATTCAGCCGGAAGGACGGACTTTGGTTTACGGGGAGAACACGATGGACACGGAAGGTGGTAGCCGGGGAAATTCGTTCACGTTGATGAAGGATGCGGGAACGGGCAAGTACTTCATCTATAAGTTCTATGCTTACGGTAGTTCTGCACAAAAACGTGCGGGTTACGAGGTAAAGAGTTCGCTTGCCACGGATATTGATAAAGCTGAATTTTATGCTTTTGCATCCAATCGTTCGCTCCTTTTATATGTAGTGGGAAAGACCCTGTATGCTTATGATTATAAAGTAGGCTACGAGAAGTTGTATTCCATGGATTTACCGGATGAAGTTTCGATGATGAAGTTTGATGTGAAATCGGGATATGGAGATTATAATGATCTTTATATTGCAACTTATAACAGTACGACGGGAGGAACGTTACAAAAATATGTGCTGGGAACCGATCAAAATAAGTTTGAGTTGAAACCGGATGAAAGATGTTACTGGACAGGGTTAGTGAAAGTGAAGGACATGGAGTGGAAAAATAGTGCACAATAAATATGAAGATAAATTTAATATTATTCTGGATGATAGCGGTAATTTTACCGCTGTCATCTTTTGCTCAAGGAGTTGATTTTAAGTCGTTGACGATGAAGGAGGCGCAGGCTGTTGCGGAGAAAGAGAAGAAGATGATATTCATTGACTTCTACACGACGTGGTGCGGACCGTGTAAGATGATGTCTTCGGAGGTATTTACCCAAGATCAGGTCGGCGAGTATTTTAACCGGACGTTTGTGAATCTGAAAGTGGATGCAGAGAAGGGAGAAGGGGTGGAGTTAGCTAAGAAGTATCAAGTGAAGGCTTACCCGACATTCGTGGTGTTACGGGCGGATGGGACAGAGGTTTATCGGACGGCAGGAGCCCGTCCGGCGGATGAGTTTGTCGACAAGATTAGGAAAGGAATTGATCCCAAGTGGTCGCCCGAAGGTTTGACTCGTCGTTACGAGAAGGGGGAACGCACCCCGGAATTGGTGAACGAGTATGCCCTGTTGCAAATGGAATCGGGAAACGGGGAGATCGGGGGAAAGGTCGTGCAAGAGTATTTTGATAAACTATCGGATAAGAAGAGAGTGAAACCGGAAAACTTCTTTCTTTATGATCGCTACACGTTGAATTATAAAGACCCGAAAGCGGATTATATGTTTGCCAACAAAGATCGTTTTATCAAGGTAAACGGAAAAGAGGTTGTCGAGCCTTTGTTGTATAATTGGCTACGGCAAGAGATGATCCCTTTCGTGATGGCGAAGGGAGTCCCGGATACGGGAGAAAACTTAAAGGCTTTGCAGGATTTGGAAACAAAGATTCAGAAGGCCGCTTTGGCGAATCCCGGTTGTATGTCTGAACTGGATGAGATCGCGAGGGTTCGTTGGGGAGGCGATTTGAAGGCTTATTTGGATATTTGCCGGGAAAAATTTGCCTCGCTGGAATCCAAGGATCGTTTTTCCATATTGCTTAGTTTGGGGGCCTTGCAAGAAGAGAATGACACTATAAAGACTTTGGCGGCCGGGTTACTCCGGGATCATTTGGATGAGTTTGAAAATACGAATCGGCGAGTGCTTTACATGACGCTGTTGAATCTTGAGGGAAAGAAGGAATACCGCCTGCGGGCCTCTATAGATGGGGTGAAAAAAGGGAAAGTGACGGTTTCTTACTTCTTGCGTGGAAAGTTTGAACGGGAAGATTACGAGTTCGATAATCACATGATAGATATTAGCCTTGCGGGACGGGACACGGTGGCCGCGAGTGTACGTTTGTTGTGTGAAGAACTAGCTTGTCCCACGGCAAGAGGGAATGATTATTATCCTCATTTTAACTTTATCGTTGTTCCGGGAGAGGCTGCCGTGGTGAAGGTTAACGCGGAGAAAGGGAAGGTTGCCGAGTTGGAATGGCAAAGAGGCGGATCGATTTCTCATGATTTTGTTCGTCTGAATTATGATCTGTTGGAGGCAGACGAGCGGGATTATAACCAACTGGTGATGGATAATATTATTCGTGGTGGTGATATTCGGGATTACCCGGACGAGTTCCAAGCGTCATGGGATGCGGGGAAACGTCGGGTCATGGCATTTATCCGGGAGAATCCGAATAGTTTTATCTCGGTGATGGAGTTGTGGGAACATTACATCTGGTTTGACGAGAACGAGGCCGAAGATATTTATAACCGTTTCCCCGCAAACTTGAAAGTAAGTCCCTACGGGCGGGTGATTGCGCAGCGTCTGGAGCGGAGTAAGGATTCGAGAACGGGGCAATCGGCAAAGAATTTCGTGAAGAAAGATATGAATGGGAAAACGGTGTCTCTTGAAAAGTTACGGGGAAAGTACGTGTTGCTGGATTTCTGGGGAAGCTGGTGCGGACCTTGCCGGGCATCGCATCCTCATTTGAAAGAGTTGTATGAAAAGTACAAGAAACAGGTCGTTTTTATTAACGTGGCGCAAGAGAACGTGAAAGATTTAAACGAGGCCCGGAAGCTTTGGAAGACGGCAGTTAAAGAGGATGGAATGACGTGGACTCAAATATTGAATAACGAGGGACGGGACGAGTATGACGTGGTACGTTTATTTAATATTTCCTCGTTTCCAACGAAGGTATTGATTGATCCCAATGGTGTCGTGGTATCACGAATGGTCGGGGGAATGGTTGATGCGGGGGAGATTCTAAAGAAAGTGCTGGGTAAATAAACAAATAACCCCGCCGGAAGGCGGGGTTATTTACTTTTATAGTTGGTTAACAACTTCAACGCTTTTCATTCCGGTCTGGATGGCCTCGATGTTCATCGGGATCATCTTGTGATGACGAGGGGGTAAAGATTTTTGCAAACCTTTTTCCACGTTGTCAAGTTTCACGATCGGTTTTACCTTCAAGAATCCACCAAGAACGATCATGTTGAACACTTTCGGGTTTCCTTGCTCTGCGGCAATGGCGGTTCCCTCGATCTTGTAGATATTGATGTCTTTTCTCGTCGGTTCGTGAGTGATACCGTTCGGGTCATAGATTAAGGTACCACCCGGTTTTACCATGCTTTCGAACTTGTCCATAGATTGTTGGTTCAAGACGATAGCGGTATCGTATTTCGTTAAGATCGGGGAGCTGATACGCTCGTCGCTCAGGATAACGGTCACGTTGGCAGTACCACCACGCATTTCAGGACCGTAAGAAGGCATCCAAGCAACTTCCTGATCTTGCATAATTCCGGAGTAAGCAAGAATCTTTCCCATAGAAAGAACTCCTTGTCCACCGAATCCTGCTATAATGATTTCTTCTGTCATAATTTTCTAATTGAAAATTGAAAATTGAAAATTGAAAATGTTGATAACCAATCTTCAATGTTCATGTTATTGTTTAAATTTTTCTAAATTTGGCAATAAGAATTGAAAGCTGAAAAGATAATATTCATTTTCAATTTTCAATTCTGCATTTTCAAATGTCTTTGATGTCTCCTAACGGGTATTTCGGGAACATGTTGTCTACCATCCATTTGTTGGCTTCTACCGGGGTTACTTTCCAACCGGAGTTACATGTACTAACGATTTCCACGAAAGAAGTTCCTTTGTCTTTCCGGGTGTTCTCGAATGCCTTGCGGATAGCGGCTTTTGCTTTACGTACGTTAGCCGGGGTGTGAACTGACTGACGGGTTACGTAGCAAGTTCCATCCAATTGTGCAAGTAATTCGGTTAATTTCATCGGGAATCCGTTCAATTTAGCGTCACGTCCGTAAGGAGTGGTAGCGGTTACCTGTCCCAAAAGGGTGGTAGGTGCCATCTGTCCTCCGGTCATACCGTAGATTGCGTTGTTGATAAAGATTACCACGATGTTTTCACCACGGTTACAAGCGTGCATGATTTCCCCGCATCCGATAGATGCCAAGTCTCCATCACCTTGATAGGTGAACACGTAACGATCGGGATGAATACGGCTGATACCGGTTGCAACGGCCGGTGCACGTCCGTGTGCTGCCTCTGCCCAATCAATATCCAAATAGTTGTAAGCGAGTACGGAACATCCTACCGGAGAAACACCGATGGTTTTGTCTTGGATACCCATTTCTTCAATCACTTCCGCGATAATTTTGTGAACCACGCCATGGGAACATCCCGGACAGTAGTGCATCACGTTATCGGTAAGCACGGGAGTTTTCTTGTAAACAATATTCTCCTCTTTTATTATATCTTTTAATTCTACTGACATAGCTTATGCTCCTATAATTTGTTTTTCAAGTGCTTCAACGATCTCTTCCGGTGTCGGGATTACTCCTCCGAAACGTCCGAAGTGTTCTACCGGGATGTTATTGGCCACGTTCAAACGAACGTCTTCTACCATTTGACCGGCACTCATTTCTACTGTCAAGATACCCTTAACTTGTTTAGACAAGCGTGCAATTTCTTTCTTCGGGAAAGGATAAAGGGTAATCGGGCGAAGGATACCTACTTTGATTCCTTTTTCACGGCATAGTTGTACTGCTTTTTGGCAAATACGAGATGCTGATCCATAAGCCACAAATATGTATTCCGCGTCTTCACATTGAATTTCTTCGAAAAGAACATCGTTTTCTTCCATCGCTTTGTATTTCTCTTGAAGTTTGTGGTTGAAAACCTCTTGTTTGTAAGAGTCTAGTTCCAATGAAGTTACCGTATTGTGAGAACGGTGTGCTTTCTTACCGGTTAAAGCCCAGCTATCAGACATTTTGTCGATTTCTTCTTGTGTCCAGCGGGGTTTATATTCGCTCAATTGAACTTTTTCCATCATCTGTCCGATAACACCATCGGCAAGGATCATGGCCGGGTTACGATATTTGAATGCCAAGTCAAAACCAAGTCCTACGAAATCGTTCATTTCTTGAACGGAAGCGGGAGCAAGTACGATCAAGTGGTAGTCTCCATGGCCACCACCTTTGGTTGCTTGGAAATAGTCACTTTGTGCCGGTTGGATGGTTCCCAATCCTGGACCTCCACGTACTACATCGATCACCAAGCAGGGAAGTTCTGCTCCTGCCAAGTAGGTTAAACCTTCTTGCATCAACGAGATACCGGGGCTAGATGATGATGTCATTGCCTTTTTACCGCAAGCAGCGGCACCGTATACCATGTTGATAGAGGCCAATTCACTTTCGGCCTGCAATACGACCATTCCTGTTTCCTCCCACGGTTTGCGTAACATGAGAGTCTCCATGACTTCGGATTGCGGGGTAATAGGGTAACCATAATAAGCATCACATCCACAACGGATAGCAGCTTCGGCTAATACCTCGTTCCCTTTCATTAATTTTACTTCTGCCATTTTCGGTAGTTTTTATTCTTATTGTACATTCATTTTGTAAACGGTGATCACCGAGTCTGGGCATACCAACGCACAGCTGGCACATCCAATACATGCTTCCGGGTTTACCATCTCGGAGTAGTGGTATCCTTTACCATTCACTTCTTTCGCCAAGTCAAGAGTTTTGGTAGGACACGCAACCACGCAAAGGTTACATCCTTTGCATTTTTCTTTGTCAACGACGATAGCGCCTCTAAATTTTGCCATAATTGAATTGATTATGATTTATAAATAAATTCTCTTTTTGCCTTATATTTTGTAACACATTTACGGGATAAAATTACAAACTTAAATTGAATCATGAAATAGTTTCCCTGTATTTTAACATTGTTTTACTTTCATGTTAAGACCATTCCACTGGAGCTTTTCCCGATTCAATTTCAGTAAATTGAAAACTTGAAGTTGAAAATTGAAAATGAGATTTTTGCAAGACATTTTCAATTTTCCATTTTCAATTATTTCGTGTGATCTGCCGCGAATCGTTTCAAGCGTTCTTCCAGTTCCGGCATCCGGTGGAGTCCGGTTTGAGAAACGCAAGCGCGGAGACCTTGTTTCTTGGAACCCGTGTCACGCAACGGGATCGCTGATATGCCGTAATACAGAATTTCTTTCGTGAGGTCACCACCCGTGAATCCCGGGTAGATGATCGTGAAATAGAACCCGTCAGCGATAGGTTCTTCCAGATCCCGGTCATACACGATCTCGAAACCGTATTTGGTGAACAGCTCTTTCATGGCGTGGGCTCTCTCCGCGTATTCCCGTACGCCGTCGAGGATATTGATACGTCCCTCGTTGGCGGCTTTCAAGATGGCAGCCATGGCGTACTGGCAGGAGTGTGTGGTTCCGGATGATAGCGTGTAGATGATCCGGTTCACGATAGTGTAACCCAAGGTACCCATTCCCCCGAAACGATCGTGCAGGTTGTCGTATTTCCGGTTGTATAAAGCGTCTGAAATACACATGATTCCCAAACGTTGTCCGGCGTAACTAAATAGTTTGGAACCGGAGATCATGACGATGTAGTTATCCGTGTATTTGCCAACTGAGGGTTGGAACGGGGCTTTACCCGGTACGGAAAGATCCCGACGGAAATCCATGGCGAAGTAGGCCAAGTCTTCCAGCACGATCACGTCATATTTGGTGGCCAGTTCCCCAACGATTTTCAGCTCCTCGTCCGTGAAACATATCCAAGCCGGGTTATTCGGGTTGCTGTACAGGATGGCAGCGATGTTTCCCTTGGAAAGATGCTCTTCCAGTTTCTCCCGTAATTTTTCGCCCCTGTAATTATAAACGTCAAATGACTCGAACGGTTTTCCGATGACTTGCATTTGTGTTTTTTGAACGGGGAATCCCGGGTCGATGAAAAGAACGGTGTCTTTTCCTTTCTTGCATTCCGTTACTGCCATGAAGGCGGCGAAACAGGCCTGCATGGAACCTACGGTCGGGATGATGCCTTCCGGCTTGATGTCGATGTCCACGAAGTTCTTCACGAACTTGGAACCTTCTTCCTTGAATTCCTTGTGGCCTTCGAGCATCGGGTAGAATTGAGCGCATCCGGCACGTAACGCCTCGATCTCGGCGTCGATACCTATTTTAGAAGGGGCAAGTCCGGGAACGCCCATTTCCATACGGATGAATTTTTCCCCGCTTTCGGCTTCCACCATATTCACCACTTTCACGATGTCGCGTATCGTGGCATCTTCCATGTCACTGATCCCGCAGGCTGCCAGTTTCTGGTCAACGATCTTTTTGTCAATTAGATTATTTTGCATGACTACTTTATATGATTTATTCTATTTTTTCTCAGCATGTACGCGAGTTTAATAAAAAATTGTCATTATATATTCCGAAATCGTTTTAAATTTGAAGTGGTGTGTCTAATTTAGTTTGATTCTGAAATTGATTATTCCCTCTTTCCTTGTGTTTTGCAAGTATCCGGATATAATCCCATTTTGAGTATCTGAAAAGAAATAGTTGTAATCGGGTAAATATGGCGTTATAATCTATTATGCCCCTTTGAAAACTCTTTGCTTGCCCTTGTTGCTATATTGGCAAAGGGCGATGAAAGGGCGATGAAAGGGTAGTAAAAGGGACCAAGGAGATTATTAGAGTGGTATTACCATGTTTTAAGGGTGGGTATAGGGTGTTAAACCGGATTTTAATCAGGGATTTTTTTTATGGACGATTATTGTTAAATGTGTGTGAAGATTGAGGGTATAATGCCATGTTATCTAAGTGGCTATGAACGTCGAAAAACGATCGTTTAATGCGCTGCAAATATACATCAATTTTAAATATCACCATCTATTTGTCAATTTTTTTTTGGATTCTTGTAATTAGATATTTACACTTTTAGGTTATCAATTTAACAGGTCTGCTTTGTTAATATCATTAAACGATCGTTTTTTTAATTCAAATGAATCGTTCGTGCAGACAGCTTCCATGCATTGTTGCTGTGTAGAGTGAAGTGCGTGGAACACATGGCCGTAAATCAGGACCCGTGACAGGGTTAGTGCGCGAAGCGCGTCCGGGCGGTTCGTGTGTCCGGGGATTACAGATACAAAGAAAATCATCGTTCGCTAGAAAATAGGGAAAGAATAAAAATAATGGTTGCGTGTAACAAGTTAAACTGGTATGCTGCTTATACCCGGGTAAATCAGGAATTATTGATCAAGAGGAAACTGGACGAGCTGGGAATCGAGAATTTTTTGCCGCAGGAGGAACAAGTTCGTGAAACACCCCTGGGTCGTAAAAAGATCCGTGTACTTTTGATTCATGGTTTGATATTTATTCGCACGGACAAGGCCACGAGTTTTTCCCTAATAAATGATCACTCGCTGAATATCGTTTATTTAAAAGATATAGAAGGACGACACTCGCTCGTGGTCCCCGACAAGCAGATGCAGGATTTCATGTTCCTGTTGGACTTCTCGACGGGTAGCGTGGAGGTTTTGAACAAGGGTATCAAACGAGGCGATCGGGTGAGGGTTATCAAGGGACCCTTGCTGGGCTTGGAAGGGGAGCTGGTACGTTTGAAAAATCACAAGCGTGTAATTATTCGTTTGGACGGGGTGGCCTCTATTGCCACGTCTTACATCCCGAGTTCATTTTTGGAGAAGATAGAGTAGTACAAAATAATGGAAAAAGTTTTATTTCACGAGTTGTATAAACGGTCGCGCGAGTTGGAAATGGGGCGTTGTCCCTCCCCGGCGTTGTCAGGATTCTTGCATGGTTACTTGTCCGTGTACTCGATGGTTCGCGTGTACCCTTGGCTGGAGGAGGATTTCGGGGAGGCGTATGCTATTCACGAGCGAGTCCGCGAGATTGCCCGGGTCATAGAACCGATGGCGGGGAACAAGAATTTGCCTGTTGATGCCCGTGCCGGGTATGCGGTAGATCTGATGGATGCCTATCAACTGTATTCTGACTTGAATTTCTTGAACACGGCGTTGGACGCGGCTTACGATATACTCACCCCGTGGGGAAGTGACAAGATCGTTCTGCCGTGTCGGACTCCGAATATCTGTCGATTGTTATGTAATTGTTATTATCTGACGGGGGAGGAGGAAAACGGGCTGTTGGCCGGAAGTTTGATCTCCGAGGCGCTGGGTTCTATTCGTGATCCGGGGCGTCAGGGATTGATGGCATGGTGGGATGCTTTTTGTTTTTATGAAAATGTTGTTGGGGCAATGGAGTTACCGGAAGTAGAACGGAAACGATTGGCAGAAGAACGGATTCGTTTGGCAGTTACCGTGAAACGGCAGGAGGAGGAAATGATTACACGTTTTACCCGGTCAACCGGGGAGAATATTGAATTGTTTGCAGGAGTGTTCCGTATTTTGGCTAGGCGGGAATTCGATACTTGTAATGAGACTATAGAGTGAAAGAATAAATTTGGTTGTATGTTTCTTTCTTCTTTTTTTATCAGTTTACTGGCCACGGCATACCTTATTCCTAAAATATTGCTTATATCTATCAGAAAACACTTGATCGATCAACCCAATGCTAGGAAGGTGCATACTTGTGTGTCTTCGCGTTTGGGGGGAGTGGCATTTTTCCCGGCGATTTTTTTCGCAATAGGAGTTACAGTTTCCGTGTTTTCTCGGTTTGACACGAATGTGATGGAAAATTTTATGACCGCGAGCTTTATTATGGTGATGTGTGCGTGTGTCCTGTTATACTTGATCGGGATAGCGGATGATGTGGTGGGCGTGAGTTGGCGAATCAAGTTCGTGTTCCAGATTATGGCTGCCGGATTGGTCACGTTGTCCGGCACATGGGTGAATAACTTGTATGGTATTTGTGGTATATGGGAAATATCTGCTTGGGTGGGAGTCCCTTTGACGATCTTCTTGATCGTGTTTGTAATCAATGCCGTGAACTTGATCGACGGGATCGACGGTTTGGCTTCCGGGTTGAGTTGTGTGGCGTTGTTGTTCTTGGGAATTTTATTCCTTTACGAGGGCAAAGAGACAAGTTCCTTGTTGGCTTTTACCACGCTGGGCGCCTTGATACCCTTCTTTTATTATAACGTGTTCGGGATTGCAAAAAAGAGATATAAAATATTCATGGGTGACACGGGAGCGTTAGTGATCGGTTTGATATTAAGTATATTGACCGTGAAGTTTGCATGTCTCGTGAGGAAAGAGGGAGTAGAGATGGCCTATCCGTTTATCGTGGTGTCTTTTTCCGTTTTGCTGGTGCCCGGCTTTGATGTCATTCGGGTGGTTCTGCATCGCTATCGTATGGGACAACCGCTTTTCTTGCCGGACAAGAATCATATCCACCATAAATTTTTGGCACTGGGATGTTCTCATCGTAAAGCCATGTTCACGATCCTTGCCTTAGCATCGTTGTTTATTATTCTGAATATGGCGTTATGCTTGTATATCAATATTAACGTGCTAATCATGTTGGATGTCGTGTTGTGGACGGCTTTGCATGTCTGGTTGACTTCTAAAATAAAGAAAAAGCGGGAAGAGTTAGCTCGTTTGGAGCAACAGCTTGTTGAAGCGGGATGTCGTAATTGTAAAGAGCGGGATGTCGTGAAAGTGAAGTTCTTTTTGGAAAAGAAAGCAGGAAAGATTATCACGATTGCTGATATAAAAGAAAAATCGGGTGCAGAGAGATTGCGTGTGGATTCTATCCTTTTCGATTTTGTACAGGAGGGACTTATCACCTTAGAAAAAGAAAATGAAGTAGAGTACGGAATTTATGCCGATAAGACAACAATTCGTTGGTTTGATTCCCGATTGCCGGTTGCGGTAGAATATTATTTGACGAGATTAATGAAAAACTAATAAATATATTTTGGAAATGAAGGCGTGCTTTATGGGGTTAGGCTATATCGGTCTGCCCACGGCGATAATTGCCGCAAAACATGGTGTACAGATAACGGGAGTCGATATAAATCCGAGAGTTGTCGAGTTGACAAACCAAGGGAAACTCCATATCATAGAACCGGGGATGGAGGAGATGCTCGGGGAAGTAATTACAAGCGGGGCGTTGCGAGCGTCAGTTGTTCCCGAGAAAAGCGATGCTTATTTTATGGTTGTACCTACGCCGTTTAAAGGGAATCATGAACCGGATATTTCTTACGTGGAGGCAGCTACCCGTGCTGTATTGCCTTTGCTGAAAGAGGGGGATTTGTACGTGATTGAATCGACTTCTCCTGTTGGTACGACCGAGAAGATGATGAGTTTGATTTACACGGAACGCCCGGAATTACGGGATAAAATCTATATTGCTTATTGTCCGGAACGGGTGTTGCCCGGGAATGTTATTTATGAGTTGGTACACAATGACCGGGTGATTGGTGGTATAAACGAGGCTTCAACAGAAAAAGCAGTCGAGTTTTACGTGCAATTCGTTCAAGGAACATTACATCGCACGAATGCTCGGACTGCCGAGATGTGTAAATTAACGGAAAATTCATCCCGGGATGTACAAATCGCTTTTGCAAACGAGCTTTCCCTGATATGTGACAAAGCCGGAATTAACGTGTGGGAATTGATAAATTTAGCTAATAAGCACCCGAGGGTGAATATTTTGCAACCGGGATGCGGCGTCGGGGGACATTGCATAGCCGTGGATCCTTATTTTATCACAGCGGAATTTCCCATGGAATCGAAGATTATTGCCGATGCCCGGGAAATTAATAATTATAAGGCGTTCTGGTGCGCTGAGAAAGTACAAAACGAAATGTTGAAATTCCAATTGAAATACCAGCGTACGCCTGTTATCGCCATGATGGGATTGGCATTTAAGCCGAATATCGATGATTTACGAGAATCCCCGGCAAAATATATCACGACGAAAGTGATGCAGGGATGTAGTAATGCGGATATTTTAGTCGTGGAGCCCAATGTTTGCGAGCATAAAGTATTCAAATTGACAAATTACCGGGAAGCCTATGATCGTGCGGACATCGTGGTGATGCTTGTCGCTCACGACGTGTTTAAAGAATTGCCTTGGACGGACGGGAAAGTGATTCTTGATTTTTGCGGGATATACAAGAAATAATGATGAAAAAAATAATGTTGGTTTTCGGGACACGTCCTGAAGCTATAAAAATGGCTCCTTTGGTGAAAGAATTTCAGAAACACCCGAAGGAATTTCAGACAATCGTGTGCGTGACGGGACAGCATCGGGAGATGTTGGATCAAGTATTACATTTATTTGAAATCGTACCTGATTATGATTTGAACATCATGAAACAGGGGCAGGATTTGTATGACGTTACAGCACGGGTATTGACCGGAATTAGGGATGTGTTGAAAGAAGTGCAACCGGATGTGGTACTTGTTCACGGAGATACGACGACTTCGACAGCCGCAGCTTTAGCGAGTTTCTACCAGCAAATTCCCGTGGGGCACGTGGAAGCGGGATTGCGAACTCATAATATTTACAGTCCTTGGCCGGAAGAGATGAATAGGCAAATCACAGGACGAATCGCAACCCATCATTTTGCCCCGACAGCTTTAAGTCGACAAAATTTAATGGTAGAGGGAATTAACCCGGAAACAATTACCGTGACAGGGAACACGGTGATAGATGCCTTGTATATGGTGGTGGATAAAATTAAGAGCAACGAGAGTTTGAATATTTCTTTGAGTGAAGAATTGCAGCGTGCCGGATATGATATGGAGCGTTTGAAAGATGGTGTAAGAAGATTAGTACTTATCACCGGACACCGGAGGGAGAATTTCGGGCAGGGATTTGTTCATATGTGTTTAGCGATAAAAACATTGGCGGAGAAGTATACTGACGTGGATTTCGTGTACCCGATGCATCTGAACCCCAACGTGCGGAAACCTATTCGGGAAGTATTCGGGGAAAAGGTCGCTTCTAATATGTTTTTTATTGAGCCATTGGAGTATTTGTCTTTCGTGTATTTGATGGAAAAGTCAACTATCGTGCTGACGGATAGTGGAGGTATTCAAGAAGAGGCTCCCGGCTTGGGAAAACCTGTCCTCGTGATGCGTGATACTACAGAACGCCCGGAGGCATTGGAAGCAGGGACGGTAAAACTCGTGGGAACAGATTTCGAGCGGATCGTGGGAGAGGTTTCGATGTTGTTGGAGGATAAGGTTTATTACGAGAAGATGAGTAAGGCGGTGAATCCTTACGGGGATGGGAAGGCATGTGAGGAAATTGTAGTATTTTTGGATAAACGACTAGGTATGAAGAAATATTTAGTGAAGCTGAGAAATAATGTGAATGAGAATTCTTCACATACAAGGTTTCTTTGTTAGATTTTCTATCTCAATAAGATGTTTGAAAATAATTATATGATTAATGTTTTTTATAGTTATAACGATGGACGAAATGCTTAATAATAGAAAAATAGGATTATGTTATTATTTTTTTCTTTTTTTGTATTACATTTTTGCAACTCACTTACCTGATTCTTATACTCCAATTATTGGGAAATGGTGTAATTGGCTAAGGATAGTATGCGTTCGACATATTTTTTTGAAGTGTGGAAAGATTTATACTTTTAATCGAAAAGTGAAGTTTGGGTTAGGGCAAGATATTCAAATAGGAGATTTTAGTGGAATAGGTGCAAATGTAGATATGCCTCATGATATTGTAATTGGTTCACATGTTATGTTAGGGCGTCAAACACATATTTTTGCTGCTAATCATACATTTGATAGAAAAGATGTTTCAATGAATATGCAGAGAGAAGTACATCGAAAAAGAATCATTATTGAAGATGATTGTTGGATTGGTTTACGGGTTATAATATTGCCGGGTAAGATTATTCGTAAAGGATCAATTATTGGGGCTGGTGCAGTTGTTACAAAGAATTTTGAAGAGTACAGCGTGATTGGGGGTAATCCTGCGAAATTAATTCGAAAAAGATAAAGTATGTAAATATAAAAGTTACAGTTTATGATGAGAAAAATATTTTTAATATTTAAATTTTATTATTATAAGATATTTTATCCTAAGTTTTATCGTAATATTAAACATGGGAAAAATTTTAGATGTCAAGCAGGAATAGACGCCGTGTTTCCAGAACTTATTGAAATAGGAGATAATTTTATAGCTGCTCCAGGGTCAAAAATATTAACTCATGATGCAAGTCTCTTGTTATTTACAGATAATTTAAAAATTAGAGCACAAAAAACGACAATTGGTAATTCTGTATTTTTAGGAGAATGTAGTGTTGTTATGCCGGGTGTTACAATAAATGATAATGTAATAGTTGGAGCAGGTTCTATTGTCACGAAGGATATTCCTGCAAATAGTGTTGTTGCTGGAAATCCTGCTAAATTAATTTGTACTGTTGATGCATATATAGAAAAGTGTAAACAATGTGGTATTTTATATGATGTATCTGAGAATTTTCAAAATGCTTTAAATAACGGTTTACCAATAACGATTGATTGTATGAAATCTATTCGTGAGAAAGTATATCAACAAATGGAAATTTGCAATGGATGTAAGTGAAATATTATCAGTATTTTCAATAGTTATTTCTCGATTTTTTTCTAATATACATAGTTTTTTTCTATTGTTTATATTAAAATTAAGAGGAATGAAAGGAGGAAGAGGATTAAGAATACATTCTACAGTGACAATGTGTGATTGGCTATGCAATATGCGGGTAGGGAGAAACGTTGTATTGCACAGGGGGGTTAGAATTGTAATGTCAAGGGGATCAAGTTTAGAATTGAAAAATAAAGCTTGGATTTCATATTATACAATTATAATTGCTTCTCGTGGAACTAAAATTGTTATTGGAGAAAATACGATGTTTGGAGGAAATTGTACAATTGTTTCTGCTGATCATGACGTAGGAGATAAATTGAGTTTGCGAGAGTCTGGTCATGTTGGTGGAGATATTATAGTAGGGGATAATTGTTGGATTGGTGCAAATTGTGTTATAACCAAAGGGGTTACAATAGGGGACGGTGCTATTATAGGTGCAGGATCTATTGTAACCAAAGATATTCCAGCGATGACCATTGCCGTGGGAAGCCCTGCTAAAGTGGTAAAAAAAAGAAATATAAAAAATGCTATTTAAGTTCTATAAAGAGAATGGTCCTATAAAAGAACTCGTTTCAAGTAGCTTATGGTCAATAGTTGGCACCATAATTTCAAAGGTGCTCTTGTTTGTTATTTGGATTATTGTTGCACGTTTACTTTCGCCTGGACAATATGGAGAATTTAGTATTATCAAGAGCACAACTTTAATGTTTGCTGATTTTGTTGGCTTTAGTTTTTCTATAGCGGCAACTAAATATATTGCACAATATTCTTTATGCGATAAAAGGCGAGTTGAAAAATTAATCGGTTTATTTCTTATAAGTAGTATCGTTATAGGATTTGTAGCATTTATTATGGTTTACCTCTCTGCCAATTGGATTTGTTCGAATTTTTTTAAGGCAGAATATTTATTCGGATATTTGCAGTGTTCATCAATTGTAATGCTTGTGAGTATATTAAATAATAGTCAACTAGGGATACTCCGAGGTTTCAATTGTTATAAAGAGATAGCTAAAATCAATACAATTCAAGTGCTATTATCTTTTCCTATATATATATTGGGGACATACTTTTGGGGAATAAGAGGAGCTGTTTGGGCATATGTTTTTTATAATGTAGTAATATGTTTTTTATCTCACTATGAAATACGAAAATATTGTAAAATAAATTATATTATTCCTACTTATAAAGGATTTTATAAGGAGCTGCATATAATTGTAAGTTATGTTTTTCCTTACTTTTTATCAATGCTATTGACAGTATGTAGCCAATGGTATAATGAATCAAGGGTTGTATCTTTAGGAAATGCGGGTTTTGTACAATTAGGATATTATTCTGCGGTAAACGTTATTCAGACAATGATTGTTAGTGTTGCGATTATGGTCTGTTCTCCTTTTGTTCCGATAATGGCTAAATATCGTCAAAATGGAGAAAATATAAGCGGAGTAGAGAAATTGAATATGCTTTTGCCTTTATATATGAGTTTGTTTATTGCTATTCCTTTGATGTTATTCCCTGAAGTTATATCACTATTTTATGGAGTTAGTTATGCAAATGATGATATGTATGTTATTACAGTAATCGTAATATCATATACAGTATTAATTATCTATAAGCAAGCTTTGGCTAGATCTGTCGCTGTTTATGAAATGCAATGGATTTATTTGTTAGATTCTATTTTACTTGCGATCTCTTTTGTTTTTGGATTTTATTATTTGTTTTACTTGGGGATTAAAGGACTTGTTTTTACCTTTCTTTTTTCTTATATATTTTCAACCCTTGTTTTCACACCGATATATATTCACAAGAAGATGCTTTTAATTGGAATTTTTAAAAGTGTTTTTTTATGGCAGATTTTGCTTTGTGCTATTATTGCAGGGTGTTCTTATTTTGTATTAGAAAATATCTATTATAGAGTTGTTCTTTTTATCGTAATGCTATTGTTTGTACTTTATTGCATAAAAATTGAATTAAGAAAATATGGTTTCTTTAAGAATTAATCTTTTAAATTTTTATGTTGTATTTTTGCCACGAGTACTATTTATTTGTTTTATTGTAATAGATTCCTTGAATGGATATTTGCAGGAGTTTTATAACTTGCATACTCCAATAGGTGTATTGTCAAGAGGAATAATGTTATTACTTATTTCTTCTTGTGTATTCGTAAAAATTAATCTTTTTATATACAAGTTGTTTAAATTACTTGTTTGGGTTTATTTATTTGCAATTCCTTTATGGTATATAAATGGATCAGAATTGATATTTTTTCGAGAGGTTCAATATCTATTTCGCTTTATCTATTTTTTTTGTATTTTGTTTTATTTTTATTCATATAGGTGTTGTTTCTCTATAAAGGAATTACTTAACTTGATTGTTATTTCTGCTTTTATTATTAGCGTAATAAATATTTTCTGTTTTTTTAGCGGATTGGGTATAAAATCTTATGGAGATGATTTTGGATTTGGTACAAAAGCATTTTATGCCGATGGTAATTCATTAGGACTTTACATGATATTAGCCAATTGTATATCAATTTGGTATGCTTTCTATGCTAAAGGAAAAATGTGGTTAATTGCGATTGTTATAAGTTTGGGTACAATGTTGATTGGCTCTCGTGCAGCACTTTTAGGAACAGCTGTTGCTTGGCCTGCGATGTTGCTATATTTTTTATTTGTACGAGATAACATGATCAAATTTTCTAAAGTAAATAAATTGTTTGTTTGTTTGTTGGGTGGTGGGATAATTATTTATGGTATAGTTTCAATATATATTTTTATATCTGGTTTTGATACTTATACGATGGAGCGTTTTTCTATTGAATCTGCTATATTGCCACGAGAAAATTTGATAATTCTTGGAAAACAAGTGATAAAGAATTTTAATTGGGGCGAGATATTAATTGGTAAAGGTTTTACGGGGGGAATGAGTGCTCTTGGAGAATTATATCCCTCATCTTTGGAAACAAAGTCTATAGAGTCGGATTGGTATGATATGATACTTTCTTTTGGCTGGTTTTTTGGTAGTTTGATGATTTTAATACAATTATTAATATTACAGAGAATATTGAAGGCTTTTGGGAGGAAGCCGTCGTCATTATCTTTTACTTTATCTATAGCAGGATGCTTGTGGATAGGTGCTTCTTGTATGGCTGGACATGGTTTTAATAATACAATGCTAGCTCCTTTATTGAGTGTTTTATTTATTACAAGTGATAAATTAATACATGGATATGATTTCGGGAGAATTATGCCGAAAGGTACTGATAATAGGAACTGATTTTAATGGGAAGGGAGGAATAGCATTCTTGTTGCATCTTTATTCTAAAATCTTTTCCCCATTTTTGTTTATATGTTCGCATCGTTTCACAACGAAATGGGTGCAATTAGGATTAGCAATTGTTGCGTTTTTTAAATTATTATATTATTGTATTTTTTCTTCAGTGAAAATTGTACATGTTCATACAGCCTCGTACCGATTTTTCTATAGGGAGTCTGTTTATATTTTATTAGCTAAAATCTTTCGACGTAAAGTTATCTTACATTTGCATGGCGGTGAATTTGAGCTTTTTTATAATAATTCTTCTCGTTATGTCAGATTTATTTGCAAGCAAGCTGATTTTGTTGTGGGGGTTTCAAAATATTTTGGGGAATTGTTTCGAGAGTTAAATCTAAATGAAAATATTTTTGTATTGTATAATGCAATACAACCTCCTTTATATGAAAAGAAAATAAATAATGATGGCAAAATACGAATTTCTTTTTTAGGAACAATTGATAATAATAAGGGCGTATTCGATATTATTGATTGTATGGTAGTTAATAGAGAGTATTTTAGAGATAAAATAGAATTACACATTGGCGGAATTGGTGATGAAAAACATTTATTGGCTAAAATGAAAGAAGGAAATATTATAGATTTTGTGCATTATGATGGATGGTTGGATGATATACAAAAAAATGAATTATTAGCTCAAACTGATATTTATTTACAGCCTTCATATTTTGAATCTTTGGGGATTGCGATAATTGAAGCTATGAGTTATGGTATCCCGATTATTGCGTCGAATACAGGGGGAATTCCAGAATTAGTGAAATCATCTGAACATGGATATTTAATAGCACCTGGTGATATAGAACAATTGTTTTATGTACTTCGTTTGTTGATTGAAAACAAAAATTTGCGAGAAAACTTTGGCAGAAACTCTTTAAAAAAATCTAAAGAATTTACCATAGAATCTATGGAAAAGAATATAATCCGATTATATAATATATTATTGAAATGATGAATTGGCGAGTATTATTGATGTCTTTTGTACGGCGAGGAAATTTGAAATCTATTTATAAACAAAATTTAGAACGTCAATATGAAGGTACAGAGGTAACAATTAAATGTGAAATGCAAGAAAATGCCATGAAAATTTTTCAATTTCATGTGCAAAATAATCCCAAATATCGAGAATTTTTAGATTCTAAAGGATTTGATTATCACAACTTGAAAAATATTATATGGGAAAATATTCCTATTATAACTAAGGATGATTTGAGAAAATACTATCCTGAAATTAAGTCTGAAACCTATAATTATACATCTTCAGGAGGTTCAACAAGTATTCCTTTGCAATATCCGGCTAGTAAAGAAAGTGCATTATTTATTTGGCCGGCTCATTGGACCATGCAACAAATATGTGGAGGAAGACCTTATGATAAAATATTGATGTTGATGGCTTATGGAAATGTAAAAAAGACGATAACAAAACGAATTTATCACGCTTTATCAAATTTTTATACGTTTAATTCGTTTACAATGACAGAGAAGCAAATGGAGAATATGTGTGAATTGATTCAAAATAAAGAAATAAAATTTATTTATGGTTATTCCTCTGCAATCAATCAATTCTTACGTTTTTTGAAAATTAAAAATATAATTCTTCCTCTAAAAGGAATATTTACGACAAGTGAAAATAAAATAAATTCTAGCTATTCTTTAGCTAGGGACTATTGTCATTGTGACGTGTTTGATCAATATGGAGCTCATGATGGGGATGTTTTTGCTTTTGAATGTGAGGAACACGCTGGACTTCATATTTTGCATGATTGGTCTACAGTAGAAGTAATAAATAATGAAATTATCTTGACTGCGGTGAAAAATAAAGCTTTTCCATTTATTCGTTATCAGGTCGGTGATGTATCATTGGGAGAAAAATTGATTACAGAAAAATGTAAATGTGGAAGGACTTTGTTTCGATTGAAAGGAATATCTGGGCGTAACACTTATTTTGTAAAAGATATCGATGGACGAGAAGTATCTGTTATGTTATTTACTTATCCATTTGATTCAGATTATAACATTTTGCAGTATCAGGTTGTTGAAGAGAATGGTGAGTTGAGAGTGAATTTCATTACAGACAAATATACGAAAGAACAATTAATAGATTTGTATATGCCATTCATTTTATCGAAACTCAAACGTCCGGTTGATTTTATGGTAAATCAACATATATATAAGTTGCCTAATGCTAAGGTACCATTATTTTACAAAATTAGCCAATAGTGTACAGTAAATTATGATTGTTAAAATTAGAAATTTTATTCGTTGGATTGTCATTATTGTTAGGCATTTTATTTATCGCACATTGTTTAAAATGGATATAAATAAAAGTGCTAGATTATCTTTTGGAGCGAAGTTAGATAAGACATATCCTATAGGGCTTCATATTGGAGCGGAAAGTTATGTTGCAAGTGGTGCTATTATTTTTACACATGATTTTACACGGAATATTCATAGCCATACCTATATAGGTGAAAAGTGTTTTATTGGTGCTAACAGTATTATTATGCCAGGAATTATAATTGGAGATCAGGTTATTGTAGGTAGCGGTGCTGTTGTAACAAAAGACGTTCCTTCAAATTGTATGGTTGTGGGTAATCCAGCTAGAGTTATAAAAGAAAATATCCGAACTAAAAGATTCGGTCAATTAATAAGTTGAATATATGTTAGATAGGAGGATTTTATTAAATGGGGTAAAAGTTCATCCTTTTATTTCGGGAGAAGAATTGTTGGCTTATGCGGAAAAGGAAAAAGGAATTCTTATTGCTATAAATGCAGAAAAAATTCTTCATGCGACAGAACAGACTAGGGAGATTATAAATCGGAATATCGGGTATTGTGATGGGATGGGGGCAGTCATGGCAATGAAGAAAAAGGGCTACAAGGATGTTGTGAAAATTCCAGGATGTGAGTTATGGTTGAAAATTATAGCTTCTTTATATCAAAGTAATAAGTCATTTTATTTAGTAGGAGGGAAACAAGAAGTGATTGAGGGAACCGTGAATAAATTGAAGAATGAGTTTGAGGGAATACAGATTGTTAATTATCGAAATGGCTATATTCAGACAGAAGAGGAGAGGGAAGCTTTGATTGAAGATGTGGTAAAGAAAAAACCTGATGTTGTATTTGTAGCAATGGGATCTCCGAAGCAGGAGCTATTGATGGAAGAAATGTTGGAGCGGCATGTTGCGATTTATCAAGGATTGGGTGGAAGTTTTGATGTTTATACTGGGAATGTAAAAAGAGCTCCGAAGTGGTGGGTGGATCATGGTTTAGAATGGGCTTATAGGCTTGTAAAACAGCCTTCAAGAATTAAACGACAAGTGTATCTGGTAAAATTCTTATTACTTGTAAAATTGGGTAGAATATGAGTAAGGTACAAGTTATTGAAGGGGAGATTTTCACCGATTATCGTGGATTGATATCTTCTTTGAATGATTTTGATTTCGAGGGGGTGGAGAGGTTTTATTTTATTCATCACCCGGATGCAGATGTGGTGAGAGGATGGCATGCTCATCAATTCGAGAAAAAATGGTTTTATTGCGTGAAGGGGGCATTCACGATCGGGTTGGTGAAAATTGATAATTGGGAACACCCGAGTGAGAATTTGAAAGCAGAAATATTTCGTTTGTCAGAGGCGAAAAGTGAGATTATCTGCGTGCCGGAGGGATACGGGAATTGTATTAAGGCGGAGGAGCCGGGGGCGGTATTGTTGGTGTTTTCGGGGAAAAGGTACGAGGAGGCGTTGGCGGATAGTTGGAGGTATGATAAGGATTTGTGGGTGGATTGGGAGAGGGGGGAAGCTAGAAGGAAGAATTCGTGATCCGGTTAAGTTAAGATTTAAATATTTGATTAATATGTTAATGTTAGGCCGCGGGAGAAGAGTTCCCGTGGTTTTTTTATAAATTAAAATGATGTGATTATGGAACATTTATTGAAAGGACAGTTATTTTTTTGGTTGAAAGAGGGTGCTCGTGAAATGTCGGACGAGCAAATAGAAGAGATGGTTCAAGATTTTGTGAATGATTTGGTGAAATGGGACGAGAGTGTGGGAGATTATAGAGAGGTAACTCGAGGTTTGGAGAGTCTTCGTATTCGGTTGCAGGTTTGGGAAGAGGTGTATAGAACTGGTGACGGGACTGGAAAAAAAGGCTATAGTGAGTCTATGCCTGCATGCCCTAAAAGGACGGGTGGAGCACGAGATTCGGTTGGTGCGAGAACGACAGGAGAAACCGGAATGGTTTGCCGGGAATTCGGATAACGAGCCGTTGTCACTCTGGACATCGAACAATAGCAAGATGGAGATTGCGGAACTGATGCTGGGGATTTACTTGGCGAAGGTGTTGCGGACACCGGATGGGATGGTGATGGAGTATCGAGAGGTGATCCGGTTGGTCGAACGTGCGTTCGGGGTGAAGATTTCGAATCACCGGGAGTTGAAACGGGATATTTTCAAACGGACGCACGAGCTGGTGATATTCCTGAAGCGGTTGATCTTTTTGATTGAACAGGAACGGGATAAGAAAGATGCTTAATAGGGAGAGGGGCGTGGTAAAAACTTTACCACGCCTTTCGTTTATAAAGTTGAACCATTGGTTCTGAAAGTTCATAAAGTCGAGCTGTTATTTTGAAAAGAAATTTTCCTACCTTTGTAAAGGTATTTACAAAAGAATAGGAGAATGGCAATAAAGCAGATAAATATAGAGGGAATTTGGGGTGGAAAGGGTGATATACATTGGGATAATATACATCCGGATGTAAATATTCTTGTCGGGAGTAATGGATCAGGGAAGAGTACTTTATTGAATATTCTGCGATTTTTGTTGTTGGGAAACACAAAAGAATTGAAAGAACTTGTTAAAAACGTGACTGTTTGCGTGGGTGAAGGTATGATCCGTTACGAGGTTTCTGAAAAGAGTGTGTTGTGGGAAACGAAAAATAGTTTCGACGTATATTACGTGAATACTTTTGATATTCCATCGGCAAAAAAAAGTGCCCAATCTCAATTGACACAACAACTGGACATGCTGTTGTACCAACGTCAGAAAGATGTTTATTCTTTTACGGATTATCGTTTGGAGACAACGACCCGGCCAAGAGAAAACGTGAGTCAAGAGCATATACATGATTTCTTGAATATTATAAATCGTTTTTTTGCCTCCACTGGTAAAACAATTCATATTAATGAACGAAACGAGATTGTTTTTGATAAAACAGGAGTGATATTAACTATTGAGCAGCTTTCTTCAGGAGAGAAACAGGTATTGATTCTTTTATTTACCGTTTTCTTGATGAAGCAACAAACAGCCGTGTTATTGCTTGATGAACCGGAGATTTCTTTGCACATGGACTGGCAGGATAAGTTGATTGAAACGTTGTTTGAAATTAATCCGAATTGTCAGGTGTTTTTAACTACTCATTCCCCGAATATTTTCGCAGACGGTTGGGGGGATAAGCTGGTGTTTATGGGTAATATATTGACAGAGAGATGACCCCGGAGGAGTACCAATTTCGGCAATTGGAAGCTAAGCGATATAAAGCTTCTTTATCTTTGTCTGGCCGTAGGGCAGTTATTTACATGGAAGATAAGAATGATAAAGAGTTTTGGAGTTCCGTGTTAAAGCATTACAAGCCAGAAGCCACATTCTACTTCGTGTACGGTTCTAGAACATCGGGAAGCGGGTGCCAACAGTGTTTTAAATATAAAGATTTTTTGGACGAGAAATTCCTTATAGCCGTGGATAGCGATTTTCGCTATTTGATGCAAGAAAAAGAGATTTCTGCCATGCATTACGTGTTGCAAACGTACACGTATTCTTTTGAAAATCATTATTGTTATAAAGATAATCTGCAAGGTGCTTTACGTCGTTCTTGTGAGGATGATTCTGTGGATTTAATATTTTCATTTCCTCGTTTTGTCGAAGAATTTTCGGAGATCATTTATCCTTTATTCGTGTATTTGTTGCATTGTATTCGTGTAAATAACAAGAATTTTACTCGCGAGGAATTTCGTGACGTGTTGAGCGGTATGATAAAAGTAGATGGGTCTATTGCGGAAAATGGGAAAAAGATATTGGATGTTCTTCGTGAAAGAGTGGAGATTCAATTAGAACAAATCAAATCAAAAGAGAAAACTTTTTCGTCGGAAACAGAGGCGTATTTGCACGAAGTGCTTGGTTTAAATAAGAAAACTACTTATCTGTATTTGCGGGGGCATGATATGTTTCGTATTTTGGTGTCACAAGGGCGTGAGGTTGTAAAATCACATATTCGTTACGAAAAGCAAAAAGCGGGGGAAGAACAATATAGGGTTGTTCTTGCGAAACATCATTCATTTGAAAAGGAATTACTTTCTAATTTAATTTATTCTTATCCGGAGATAGAAAAAATCGGTAAAGACATCCAAGATGTTTTGGGATAAAATTTTTCGCTAAATTTATTCTTGAGACGGTTAATCTTTTGATTGAACAGGCATTGGATAGAAAGGATACCATTGTTCATAACTTGTTTAGAATTGCTTGGCTGATTTAGTTAGATCCGATTTGCCCGAAAGGAGTGTCTAAATGTACTTTCTTAGACTGTCCCTTTCTAATCTCTTTTTGTTTTCGTAGTTTTGCATGATAAAACCGGGAAATTGGAGTATTGAAGTGATCGTCATTTTCAATTTTCAATTTTCAATTTTCAATTGTTATGAATCTGGAATGGTACATTGCGCGTAGGTTGTTGAAAGGGGACGGCACGAAATCCGTGTCGGTGCCGATCGTGAAGATTGCGATTGTTGGGATCGCCTTGGGGTTGTGCGTGATGTTATTGTCGTTGTTTATTATCACGGGGTTTAAGTACGAGATCACCGAAAAATTGTCGGGTTTCACGGCTCATTTGAGCGTGGTGCCTTTTGTCCCCGGTTCGACGAATGAGGGGGGAGTGGTCCGTGAATCGGAGAGTCTGGTGAAAAGCTTGAAAGAGGTGGAAGGAGTGAAGAACGTGTACGGGTATATCGAAAAGCCCGCGATATTTAAGAGTAAAGAGGAGATTCACGGGGTGGTGTTAAAAGGAGTAGATGTGGGGTATGATGTTGTTTTTTTCAGGGAGAATCTGAAGGAGGGGAAAATGCCTGATTTTGAAACGGAACGGGCGTCAAATGAAATATTAATTTCTGCATCCGTGGCGGATATGCTGGAAATCGGTGTCGGGGGAAAAGTCACGGCCCATTTCGTGCAGGACCCGCCGAGAGCGAGAGTGTTTACCGTTGCCGGAATTTACGACACGGGTTTCAAGGAGTATGATGACGTGATGGTGTTGGTTGATGAACGACATCTGGCGAAATTGAATGACTGGGGGCCGGGGGAGGTTTCCGGGATTGCTATCGAACTGGAGGATGTGGAGCGATTAAACGAGGTGGTAGAGGAGGTGGAAAATGTCGTGTATGATGCGAGTGGAAATTACGAGGTACAGACGCTTGCCGACGTGGCTCCGCAAATTTTTGACTGGTTGGCGTTGTTGAACATGAACGTGTGGGTGATCCTGATTTTGATTGTCACGGTGGCCGGTTTTAATATGGTGTCGGGGTTATTGATTTTGATTCTGGATAAGACTACTTTGATCGGGATATTGAAAGCGTTAGGCTACAAAAATGTTTCTTTGAGAAAATTGTTCCTGTACATATCGGCGGGATTGATTATTAAAGGAATGTTATGGGGAAATGTGCTGGCTTTTGTTTTGGCAGGAATTCAGGCGATATTCCGTGTGATTCATCTAGATCCTGTGACGTATTATATGGACACGGTTCCAATTAATTTTAGTCTCGGATACGTGATATTATTGAATGTAGGAGTGATCGTGATAACCGTTTTAATGTTGATTGTCCCGACGATGCTGATTTCCAAGATTAGTCCGGTGAAGGCGATTAAATTCGAGTAAAGTTATGAGCGTGAAAAATGATATATATGCTATTAGAGATTCTCTATTGGATTGGTTGAAGGAACACCGACATGGTGTGATGGGTACGGTAATTTTTCATCTCGTGCTTGCTATCTTTTTGGTTTGTGTCGGAATTTCACGTTTGGATTCGCAACAGAGGATGGAAATCGAGATTGATATGCCGGAACCGGAAATCGTTCAGCAAAAGCAAGAGGAGCAAAAAAAGAAGGAGCAAATTCTCCAACAAAGCGCTGACGAGGAGGTGAACGAGATGTTGCGTTCGTTGGCGGTGAACGAGGATGCCGTGAAGAAAAATGCTGAAACCCAGCCTCACGAACGAGTAGAAGAGTATATTGAACAGATTCAGGAGGAGATTGATAGTGATTATGGGGGACGTTACCGGGCGAATAAAAACAAGCATTACAAGGAGGATAGTATTCGTGTCCAGCGGGATAAGAAGGAACGGATGTTGGATTCACTCCAATCCACGGTTTACGTGGGGAAGAGCAGCGTGTCATATAATATAAAAGGGCGTTACAAGACTTATCTGCCGATTCCTGTTTATAAATGCGAATTCGGTGGAAAAATCGTGGTAGCGGTAGTCGTGAACCGGCAAGGACGGGTCATTAAGGCTGAGGTGGTGGATGCGGAGTCGAATAAAGATGATTCTTTGCGGGAGGTGGCAGTAGATGCAGCCTTGAAGTCGGAATTTAACGTTGACGAGAAGGCCCCGGAACGACAGACGGGAACGATCACGTATAATTTTGTCAAACAATGACACGGTTTGTTTCTTCTATTTTTTCCCGCTTTTTCAGATTGTTATATCCCCGCACGTGTGTGGTGTGTGGCGATGTTCTGGTTGATGGTGAGCTTTTTTTGTGTTCAGCTTGTTTAAGCGGTTTGCCTTTGAACGAGGGAGTTGATGAGGAGGCGGACAGGGTGCTTACGGATGATTTGGGAATCGAGCATTTATACTGGTTGTTCCGTTATGACCGGGCAAGTGATTTTCATAAATTAGTGTACGCCATCAAGTATCGTTCCAACCGGGAATTGGGCGTGTGGACCGGGAAAATGTTGGGAGAGCGGATGAAAGATGTTCGTGGGATTGATTGTATTATTCCCGTGCCGCTACATCCCGAAAGGGAGAAGAAACGGGGTTTTAATCAGGCTTTTCTGATTGGCACGGGGATTGCAAGTGTTTTAGGAGGACGGATCGAGCCGGAAGTGTTGAGGCGAGTGGTAAACACCCCTTCACAAACAGGTTTGGAACGGGGACAACGGGCTGATAACGTGGCCAAGGCTTTCGAGCTGGGAAATACTACTCGGGTGGAGGGATGCCACGTGTTGCTGGTAGATGATGTCGTGACAAGTGGAGCCACGATCCGGGCGTGTATGATGGAATTGAGTAAAATCAAGGGAGTACGGGTAAGTGTTGCTTGTTTGGGGAAGTCCGGCAGCATCTAAAAAAACTTGAATCTTAAATCTAAAATTGAAAGGATTTTAGCTTTTTTTCCCTAGTTTTGTAAAGTTAATATTTTTGAGGACTATGAATAAATTTTTTTGGAACGGATTCTGTTTTGTCGCTATTATCGTGGCGTTGATTATATATGCCTGTGCAAACAGGGGTTACCCGCAGGGAGGAGAGAAGGACGTGACTCCCCCTCAGGTTATCAAGGAGGTTCCGGAATCTTTTTCAACGAATTTCAAGGGAAAACAGATTGATATTTATTTCAACGAATATGTTCAATTAAAGGATATTAACAAGAAATTCGTGATGTCTCCCCCGATGAAGAAGAAAGCCCGGGTGAGCTTGCGGGGAAAATACGTGCGGGTGACGTTTCAGGATTCTTTGAAACCGAATACGACTTACACGCTGGACTTTGCCGACGCAATCGTGGATAATAACGAGGGAAACCCGCTCGGTTTCTATCGGTACGTGTTTTCCACGGGGCCGCAACTGGATTCGATGGAACTCGGGGGACAGGTTATTGATATGCAAACGCAGTTGCCCGTGCTGGGTGCTACCGTGATGTTCTACCAGAATACCGCGGATTCCGTGGCGTTGACCGATTTGCCGAGTTACGTGGCTAAAACGGATAGTGCCGGAATGTTTCGGGTGACTAATATTAAGGATGATACCTATCGGGTAATGGCAATCGATGATGCGAGAGGAAATTATTTGTTTGTGCCTTCAGAGACAAAAGTGGGTTTCATTGATTCTTTGATTCAGACTATATCGTTCCCCACGACAGTTTATGATACGATTCACCCGGACACGACGGTTGTCGAGGGACGGAGAACGAAGAAGGGAATGGAGTTCAAAGTGGTGTCAAAAGACACGATTGTCCGGCGTGATTTCACCATGTTCGGACCTACAAACTTGTTTATCCCGATGTTTGACGAGGAAAAGACTCAATTGTATCTGGTTGATGAGGCTCGTAAGGAGCGGGAACGATTGGATTTTACTTTCAGTATACCTGCTGATAACCAGTTGAACGTACGATTGTTAGGGGTACATCTGTTAGATAAGATTGATCAGGATGATTGGTATATCGAGGAACGTTCTGCCGGGAGGGATACGATTCAGTTGTGGATAAAGGACTCTTTGGTGTACAAGATCGATTCGCTCGTGGCAGAGGCCAGTTATTTGCGGACGGATTCGCTTGGTAAACGAGTGTTGCTTGCGGATACGATTAAATTCTATTACAAGGACAAACCGGAGCCCAAGGGTAAGCGTAAGAAGGAACAGGATTCCATTCCGGCAATTAAGTTTATGGAGATTAGCGCGGGGGTTGGTAGTACGGTGGATTTGAATAAGAATATCACACTGGAATTTGATCGTCCGATCGTGGAGGAGGGGTTGAAGAATATCCAATTGTTGGAAATGGTGGATTCCGTTTTGACCCCGGTTGACTTTAACTTGAAACATGATAGTCTGAAAATTCGTAGGTATTACGTGGAGAAAGAATGGAAGCCGGAAACGGAATATCAGCTGTTGATCGATTCGATGGGAATATATAGTATTTACGGGTTGTATAACAACAAGCTCGTGAAGGATTTTAAAACGAAAGCGATCGAGGATTACGGGAATATTATCGTGAACGTGAAGGAGGCTACAACCCCGATTATCTTGCAACTTTATCAGGGCGATAAGGAGATCAAGGTGCTGGAAGAACGGACGATCAAGGGAGATGGGAAGGTCATCTTTGATTACTTGGGAGAGGGAACTTATATGATCCGGGCTATTCTCGACCGGAACGGAAACGGGAAATGGGACACGGGTAATTACTTGAAACATTTGCAGCCGGAAGAGATAAAATATTTGCCCACGGAGATAAAATTGAAAAAGAATTTCGATGTCGAGCAAGACTTTGACATGAGTAAAACGTATAAGAGAGAAGATCCGAGTAAAAAGAAGAATACAGAAGGAGATAAAAAAAGAAATAGAACTAATCGATGAGAACGATTATATTGATAGTTACATTGTTTGTGAGCCTTCCTGCCATATCGCAGAAGAAGTTGCCTAACGTGATAGAGAAACTGACTTACAGGGGCTATTACAACTGGAGCTTTATCTGGATTAACGCGGGTTCGGTGGAAATGACCGTACAGCCTTCCGACAAGTATCCGAATGCCCAGTGTATATTTGCCGTGGGGTATTCGAATCCTTCGTGGGACTGGGTGTTCAAGCTGAGAGATACGTTGATATCGCATCATGATAGCATGACCTATAAACCTTACGAGTTTTCGAGAAAAGCGCACGAGGGGAATTACCATAAAACGTTCGATTACGTGTGGGATTACGATAGCGGGGTGATCCATGCTGATATACACCGGATCGGAAAATACCAACGTAAGGATACGATTAAATTGTTGCCGGACACGTACGATATGTTGTCCGTGGCATGGTATGCAAGGGAATTGGATTTTGATAACTACAAGAAAGGAGACCAGATCCCGATACGTATTCTACTGGACGATAAAATATATGATTTATATGTTCGTTACTTGGGGAAAGAGAAAGTGAAAACGGATAGCGGGCGGCGGATGTGTCACGTGTTTTCTCCCTTGCTCGTGGCTGGTGACGTGTTTAAAGGGGGAGAGAACATGAAGGTATGGGTAAGTGATGACGAGTATCGTATTCCCGTGATGGTTGAGGCCAAGATTATCGTGGGGTCGGTGAAAGGTATCTTGGATGAGGCCAATAGTAAGTTTTAGCAATTGAAAATGCAGAATTGAAAATATGCTGTGTTTTTGATTATATATATCGTTAGGAAGGGGTTTAATTAATATTGTATTGAGAGTGAGATTCATTTTCAATTTTCAATTTTCAACTTTCAATTCTATTATTATGAAGAATATTGTATTTGTTTTCGTGATGGTTTTAATGTTAGGTTCTTGTAAGGATGCCACGAAGAACCTGATGCCTGCCGTGACAGGAAAAATCAATCAGGTATTGATTATTGCCGAGAAGAACACGTGGGATGGTCCCGTGGGTGATACGATCCGGGAATTCTTTGGACAGGAACAGGATGGTTTGCCACAGGCAGAACCGATTTTTGATGTGCTTAACCTGCCGGAGAAGTATTTTGATAAGAATATGAAGGGACACCGTAACGTGTTGCAAGTCGTGATTTCTCCTTCTATTGACTCTGCTTACGTGCAGTATGCAGATAGCCCGTGGGCCAAAACACAGAAGTATATAAAGATTGCAGCCCCGGATAGGAAAACGTTTTTCAAGTTGTTTGATGAGAATAAGTTAAGAATTCTTGGTATTTATGCTAAGGCTGAGCGTGATCGGCTAATATCGGTTTATAAGCGGACTGCGGATACCCGGATCTTTAATTTGTTCAAGAAGAAGTATAATATATTGTTGTATTGTCCTACAGGATATTACGTGAATAAGGATACGACTGATTTCGTGTGGATGTCGAGTGAAACGACTAAGAATAGTAAAGGTATTATATTTTTTACTGAAAAGTACGAGCATGAGAGCCAGTTTAATTATGCCATTATTTTTGATCGGGTGAACGAGGAGTTGAAGAAACATATTCCCGGTCCGCATGAAGGATCGTATATGGCATTGGATCTGGAGGTACCTTATACAGCCGTGCAATACAAGTATAACGGGCATTATGCCGTGTTATTCCGCGGCTTGTGGATGGTGGTGAATGATTTCATGGCGGGACCGTATGAGTTGAACGTGGTGTTGGATGAGGAACATCAGCGAGTGATCTATATGATGGGGTACGTGTACTATCCGAACGAGGAGAAACGGGATATGATGAAACAAGTAGATGCTATCCTGAACACCATGGTGATTGATTATAAAGATAAGGAAGAGAAGACGAAGTAATCGATGAGATATTTAATATTATTTTTGGTGATAGCATCCGCGTGTACGGATGCTATTTCCGTGAATGTACAAGACGGGATTGAACGGTTTGAGGTTTACCGGAATCTGTTGACTGGAAAACGAGTTGGAATCGTGGCAAACCACACTTCCCGGGTAGACACGGTGCATAGTGTGGACTTCCTGTTGGAAAAAGGTATTCACGTGGTACGAATTTTTTGTCCCGAACATGGATTTCGGGGTACGGCTGATGCCGGGGAGACCGTTGGGGATTATATTGATGCCGGGAGTGATTTGAAGGTGGTGTCCCTGTACGGGAAGAAAAAGAAACCCCAGCCGGAGGATCTGTCGGGAATAGACGTGATGATTTTTGATATACAGGACGTGGGAGTACGTTTCTATACTTATCTGTCCACGTTACATTACGTGATGGAGGCCTGTGCGGAACAGAACATTCCCTTGATCGTGATGGACCGTCCTAACCCGAATGCTTTTTACGTGGATGGCCCGGTCCTGCAGAAAGAGTTTAAGTCTTTTGTCGGGATGCACCCGGTTCCGGTCGTGTACGGGATGACGATAGGTGAATATGCCGGAATGATTAACGGGGAAGGTTGGTTGAAAGATAGCGTGACCTGTGATCTGACCGTGATCCCTTGCGAGGGATGGAGTCGGGAACAACCCGTGGCGTTACCTTATGCCCCGTCTCCGAATTTGCCGGATTCTGTTTCCATCATGCTTTACCCGTCAACTTGTTTTTTTGAGGGAACAGCGATCAACGAGGGACGAGGGACGCTACGTCCGTTTCAGGTGTTCGGGCATCCGAGCTTGAAAGGTATGCCCTATTCTTACGTGCCTCGCCCGATTAAGGGAATGAGTATGCAGCCCAAATGCAAGGGGCAAACTTGTTACGGCATGGATTTGCAGGGAGAATACCACACTATTTTAAAGATGAAACGTCTGAATCTGGCTTGGTTATTGCTGGCTTATCAAGAGTATAAAGGCACGGAACCCTTCTTTAATGCTTTGTTCAACAAGTTGGTGGGAAATGATAGAGTGCAGCAACAACTGAAGGATGGAGTAACGGAAGAAGAGATTCGTGCCGGCTGGCAGGATGAGGTTGCGGGGTTTATGAAGGTGAGAGAAAAGTATTTGATTTATGATAAAAAAAATGTTGGTTAGCGGGAGGGAATCACTTAATCTAAAATCATAAATTAAGAAATTAATCAGATAATTAAATCTAACATCGTGATGTGGCGTTTATTAAAGTATTTCTTTATTTCACTATTAGTATTGGTGATATTAGTGTGTGCTTCGATAGGCATCGTGTTGAATTTTATTTTTACTCCTGAAAAGTTGACTCCTATCGTGGAGAAAAGTGCCAACGAGTTTTTGAATGCGGAAGTACATTTTGATGCGATCGAGTTAACCTTTTTCTCGACTTTCCCGGAATTCGGGCTTGAGATGCGAAATGGTAGCGTGGTGACGAAAGTCTTTCAGGATTCGTTGAAACAGGAGAATGTTTATGCCGCTACTGATTCATTGATGAGTTTCAAGCGTTGTCGGCTGATCGTGAACCCGATGGCTTATCTGTCTCGAAAGGAAGTTATCGTGAAAGAATTGCGTTTGGAAGAACCGCAGATTTACGCTTATATTGACACGAACGGGGTTCCCGGTTGGAATGTAATGCGGGAGTCTGCTGAACAGGATTCAGTGGTCATGGTGGAGACGGATACGATTCAAGAAAAATTGATTGAAAGTATTGATATTCGTAACATTCGTATTGAGGGAGGAAAACTCGTGTTTGATGATCGTGCGAATGAACTTTATGCCCGATTGGAGGGGTTCGGTTTGAAAATCGATGGAAATTTTATGGAGCGGAAGGCGGACTTGCTGTTGGATGTGAAAGCAAAGAATATTCTTTTCTGGCAAGAAGGTAATTTACTCGTGAAACGCTTGCGATTTGCTTTGCAAACAGGAATGCGTCTGGATCGAGATTCAATGCTTTACGTGTTGGATAAAGCTGTTATGAGGGTGAATAGAATGAAATTCGGGGTAGGAGGACGTTTACAGGCAGATACATTGAATCGTTTGTTGGACGTGGACCTGACCTTTGGGATAAAAGTTCCTTCTTTGAAAACCCTGCTTGACCTTGTTCCGGAAACAGTACTAAAACATGATGAAAACGTGACGGTATCGGGAGAGGTGTTATGCCGGGGAACGTTGAAGGGGAAATATGGAAAGGATCGAGTTCCCGTGTTGGATGCTCGTTTCAAAATAAATGAAGGCTCCGTGAAATACGCGGGGATGCCTTATTCGTTGGATAAATTGGATGTTGACTTGGAAGGTGTCGTTGATTTACAGAAAGAACAACCTTCGTTTTTGAAATTAAACCGGTTTTGCGTGAAGGGAACAGATGTGGATGTGGATTTAAATGGCCGGGTGGATCAATTACTTTCCAATCCTTTGATTACCGCGAGCGTGAAGGCGGATGTCGATTTCTCTATATTACCCAAAATATTCCCGATACAAGAGGAGGTGACATTGACGGGAAGTTTGAATGCTGGGCTAAAAGGAAATGTTTTATTGGCTGACATAAAGAATAAAAACTATGGAAAACTGGATATTCGAGGGGGGTGTCAATTAAAGAATGTTTTGTTAGCCAGCGAAAAGGATAGTTTGAGATTACGTTCAAAATCTGTGATATTGGGATTCGGAACCAACATGGAAGATAAGACTATCTTGCAGGAAAAGAACCTATTGAATGGAATCTTTGGTTTTGATAGTGTCGATATACAGTGGAAGAATGCTTTAACCTTTCACATGGATACTTCTTACGTGAAGGTAAAAACTTCTCCCTTGCGGGATACCACGGCAGTCGCCTCAATGTCGGCAGACATTCGTTTCGGGTGGATTGACTTGGTGATGGGTGACTCCCTGCGGTTCCGGATGGGAAATAGCACGGCTAATTTTGCCTTGGCTCCCTCTCCGGAAGATAAAAAGCTCCCGTTAGTAAAAGCGAAGGTCAATATGGATAGTTTACGGGTAAGAGCTAGAGGGAATCGTTTACGACTGGCGAATGCCGGATTTGATCTTTCGGGAGTTCCGGACCGGAAAAATAAACGTCAATGGCTCGCCAGTGGGGTGGTCGGCTTTAAGGATATGCGGGTATACACCCCCTTGTTTCCTCTGCGGATGCGTATGCCGGGGACGAAGATTACTTTAAGTCCCGGACATATTAAATTGAATGGTGCAAAGTTGAAGATGGGACGTTCTGATCTTTTGTTAACCGGGGAAGTGTACAATCTGGCGGGTGCATTTTTGCGGCAGGAGGATTTGAAAGCTAATTTGAAGGTGAGATCGAATATGATTAATTGCAATCAATTGATGAAAGCTATGGAAGTTGGGGCTGCCAATCGAATGAACATGAAGTGGGGGACAGAAGAGGAATTGAGTGAGGATGAATTGTCTGATGTGGATTTGGCGGCAGATTCCACGTACGTGGCTGACTCTACCATGTCTGTTTTTGTTGTTCCTCCCGGTGTTGATTTCACGTTTGAGACGAATATTAAGAAGGTGTTGTATGGAAAGTTGGAATTGGATAGTATTCACGGGAAAGTGGTGATGCAAAATCAATGTATCGAGTTGTCGGATTTGAGTATGCGTTCCATGGCGGCAGATGTGAAGACCACGATGTTGTACAAGGCTTCCGGGAAAGAGAAAGCGTATACCGGTTTCGATTTACGAATGGATGATATTGACGTGGGGGCGTTGATTAATTTTATGCCATCTTTGGATTCGATCGTTCCGATGCTACGCTCTTTCGATGGGCTGGTAGATTTCCATATGGCGGCGGAGACAGATCTGGATTCTACAATGATGGTTGATTTACCGACCTTGAGGGCTGTGGCTTACATTGATGGTAAGGATTTGGTGTTGATGGACGGGGAGACGTTCTCGGAGATTTCCAAAATGTTGATGTTTAAAAACAAGGAGCGTAATCTGATTGATAGCGTGGCCGTGGACTTCCGCATCAAGGATGGTATGATTGAAGTGTTCCCCTTCTTGGTTGAGGTGGATCGTTACAAGGTGGCCGTGGGTGGAGAACATAAGATTGACATGACTTTTAATTACCATATTTCCGTGTTAAAATCACCCGTACCCTTCAAATTGGGAGTAGATATTTACGGGTCGATGGAGAAGATGAAATTCAAGATTACGAAGGCTAAATACAAGAACCTATTTATCCCTTCCAAACGGGCGAAGGTGGATAGCGCCCAGATTAATGTACGTAATCAAATTCGACGGATATTGCAGTCAGCGAGGGAATGATGAAGGAGGCACGATGCCCGGAATATTATAATTAGCGATTAGGTTACTTGCTTTAGATTGAGATAATAATTATATTTGTGAATAACAAGTTTATAATGTTTTATGAAATCGATAAGTGAATATTTACAATTGCTTGCAGGATATATGAAAGCTAATGCTGCCAATTATCACATCACGCGGATGGGAATATTTGGGAGTGTTGCTCGTGGGGAGGAAACGGAGGTTAGCGATATAGATATTTGCTTTGAGGGGGAAGCCCCGACTTTATTTACTTTGGCACGGATCAAATATGAATTAGAAGAGTTGTTGGGGCGACCTGTGGACTTGGTTCGTGTGCGGGATCGAATGGATGAAGTTTTGAAACAAAATATTCAGAAGGAGGCCGTTTATGTATGATAAAAAGGTTTTACATTTACTTGATAAAATCATTGAATCTGTTGAGGTTATTCTAGAACGAACGGAGACTGTTGATAGTGTTAATGCTTTTTTAGATTCTTCTACGGGGACGCTCTTGTTGGACGGGGTTTGTATGAAATTGATTGCCGTTGGGGAAAGTATTAAAAATTTAGATAAGTTGACAACTGGAGGATTACTAGTTCATTACCCTCAAATTTCGTGGCGGGAAGTGATGGGGATGCGTGATATTATTGTACATCATTATTTTGAAGTTGATGCCGACGTTATTTTTAATACAGTAAAAGAAAATATACCAGTATTGCTGGAAATATTGAAACAGATACGAAAAGAAATTTGATAATAATAAGGAGGGAATCCTGGTTGGATACCCTCCTTAAAATATTTTATCATTTATAGGCTTGAAAGCCGGTGGTCGATAAGAATAGTTGGTTTGAGGAGGTAGGATTTCTATAAAAAAATAGAAACGGGATGAAACCCGTTTCTACATTATATATAGGTTTTAAGAATCAAACCCACGGTTCAGTATATGAACTTCCCGAGTCCGCTGATTATCGTGAGCTTATTACCTTTTCCCTCATCGTTATCGTAGCAACGACCGACGATTTGGGCATCGATGTTAAAGCTTTTGGAAATGGTGATGATGTCATCTGCAATCTCTTCATCCACGTAGATTTCCATACGGTGACCCATGTTGAATACCTTGTACATTTCGTCCCACGGGGTTCCCGATTGTTCCTGAATTAATTTGAACAAGGGAGGAACTGGGAACATATTGTCCTTCACGATGTGCATATTCTCCACGAAATTCATCACTTTGGTTTGGGCTCCACCGGAGCAGTGTACCATACCGTGAACTTGTTTCCGGTACTTGTCAAGCACCTGCTTGATTACCGGGATATACGTACGGGTCGGAGACAATACCAGTTTCCCGGCATCAATGCCCAATCCGGCAATTTCGTCTGTCAGTTTACATTTTCCGGAGTAAACGAGTTCTTCCGGAACGGAGTTGTCATAGCTTTCCGGGTATTTCTTCGCCAAATACTTGGCAAATACGTCGTGACGGGCAGAAGTTAGTCCGTTGGACCCCATCCCACCGTTGTATTCTGTTTCGTAAGAGGCTTGCCCGTATGACGAAAGTCCTACAATTACATCTCCCGCCTTGATACGGTCGTTAGAGATCACGTCCGAACGTTTCATCCGGCAAGTCACCGTGGAGTCCACGATAATGGTCCTCACAAGATCCCCCACGTCTGCGGTTTCGCCTCCGGTAGAATAAATGTTTACTCCCAGTTTCCGGTATTCCTCGATCAGCTCTTCCGTTCCGTTGATGATGGCTGCGATAACTTCTCCCGGTATCAGTTTCTTGTTTCTCCCGATCGTGGAAGAGAGCAGGATATTATCCACGGCACCCACGCAGAGCAAGTCATCGATGTTCATGATCAAGGCGTCCTGCGCGATACCTTTCCACACGGATAAGTCCCCGGTTTCTTTCCAGTACATGTAGGCGAGTGAAGATTTGGTTCCGGCCCCGTCGGCGTGCATGATGTTGCAGTAGCTTTTCTGTCCTCCGAGGTAATCGGGGATGATTTTGCAGAAAGCTTTCGGGAAAATACCTTTGTCGATATTTTTTATGGCGTTATGCACATCTTCTTTGGATGCGGACACTCCTCGCTGGTTATATCTTTCGTCTTTTCTCATGGCAATTGAAAATTGAAAATTGAAAGTTGAAAATGAAATGTTTTCATGAATTTCTCATTTTCAAGAATTCAAATTTTCCTAATACTAATTCTATTTATCTGTTCGCAAAGGTAGATATAATTTTCAATTTTCAATTTTCAATTTTCAATTAATTGCTCGTTTATCCAGCAATTCCATGAAACGTTCCTTGTAAGAATCGGAAATAGGGATGTAGAGTTTCCCGAACACGATTCGGTTCCGTTCGATGGTTTTAATTTTGTTGATATTGACAATATAGGAACGGTGTACCCGGATGAATATATCACCGGGAAGATGGTCTTCGATACTTTTCATGCTCATCAGCGTGAGAATACCGCCCTCCTTGTCCTCGGTTTGGATACGAATGTAATCTTTTAGTCCTTCGATGTAAAGAATATCCTTCAACAGGATTTGGATCAATTTGTAATCGCTTTTCACGAAAATGGAATCCGGCACGTTGGCGGAAACGTTTTCCGCCCGGCTCATTTCGATCCAACGTAAGGCTTTTGTGGCAGCCCGGAGAAATTCCGTGTAGTTGAACGGTTTCAGCAGGTAGTCTAGCGCGTCAACCCGAAAGCCTTCCAGCGCATATTGTTCGAAAGCGGTGGTAAAGATGATTTTCACTTTGTTGCCCACGAGACGGGATAGTTCCAACCCGTTGAGTTCGGGCATCTGAATATCCAGAAAAACCAAATCTATCGGTTCTTCCTCTATAACGGAAAGCGCTTTCACTGCACTATCACATTGTGCGATCAGGTGTAGGAACGGTGTCCGGCTCACGTAGCTCTCTAGCAAATCCAAGGCTAACGGTTCATCATCCACGATGAGGCAGTTCAGAGTCATGTCCTTTAATTTTAAAGTTGAATAAGCAATTCCGTGATAAATCGGTTGTTAAGGTTTTCAGCCTTAAAGATATATTTTCCGGGATAGAGTAACTCCAGACGGCGTTTTAAGTTGGTTAACCCGATACCGGAGCCACTCCGGTCGTTGTCTTTTTTAGGATAGTTACTGTTTTCCACGAGACAGTTGATCCGGTTATTCCCCTGCAATTCGAACTTAATGTTTATAAATGATTCCTGCGTGCTACTGACCCCGTGTTTGAACGCGTTTTCGATCAGCGGGATAAACAAGAGCGGGGCGATCATGATTCCGTTGCCTCTTTCCGGGATGGAAACTTCCAGCCGTGTGCTTTTAGGTAAGCGGAGACTCATTAGTTCGATATAGCTTTTCATGAACTCGAATTCTTTATCTACCGACACGAAATGTTGGTTGTTCTCGTATAGCACGTGACGGAGCATACGACTGAGATCATGGACGGCATACTGGGCCTTGTCCTGGTTGATAGCGATGAGCGAGTAGATATTGTTCAAGGTATTGAATAAGAAGTGCGGGTTCAACTGGCTTTTCAAGTTTTGAAGTTCCGCCTCGGCCTGAGCTTTTTTTAGTTCTTGTTTCTCGTTCTCGGTTTCATACCATCCCCCGGTCATTTTGATTGCCACGCTGAGGGCGACGGTCAATGCCATGAGCATCATGTCCCGGGCGATAAACACGTACCGAGGCGGTTTAGGTAAGGACTCTTGTAACTCTTTTAATGCTTTCGGAACGGGTTCAGATAAATGTTTCCGGTGAAAGTCCTGCCAGAAATGAAGGCTAGCTCCCAGGAGCATCACGAGAACGATGTTACTTAGAATAAATGTTGATACTTTTCTGCGGAAAAGCTGCCGTTCGATCAGCCAGAGAAAATTCGTGTAGAATATGATCAGGCAACTTAACGGGACGAAACAATATCCCAAATATCTGTTCAGGGTAATTGAAACACCTTCTCCGCGATAGAAGAAAAAGGGAAGGGCAAAGAATATTCCCCATCCAAGCACGTGGATGGCTCCCGTTAATATCTTCTTGTTCCGTGTCTTTTGCATTATATCGTCTTTCTCCACTTGCAAAGGTATAAAAAAAGTTACAAGTTACAGGGTTGCAAGTTACAAGTTTATGGAAGAAGTTCTGTCGAACCGGTAACTTAAAAACTTGCAACCTGTAACTGCCGGGTTCCCCGGCAATCTATTCGTATCGTATAGCATCGATTGGGTTTAACTGGGATGCCTTTTGTGCCGGATACCAGCCAAAGAATATTCCGGTAACCGTGCAGACCAGGAAGGAAAGCACGACAGAATACATCTGGATGTATATGGGCCAGCCGATAGCGTATTTAATAATAAGTGATGAACCGATTCCAAGAACTACCCCGATAATACCTCCCGTGACGCTGATAATGACCGCCTCGATAAGGAATTGGAATAGGATGTGTCGTCCTTTTGCCCCGATGGACATGCGAAGGCCGATTTCCCGGGTTCGTTCGGTGACGGATACATACATGATGTTCATGATTCCGATTCCGCCGACAAGTAAGGATATTCCGGCGATACAGGCCAACAGGACGGTCATCAAGTCGGTTGTCGTACTCATCATGGAGCTGAGTTCTTCTTGCGAGCGCACGTGGAAATCGTCTTCATCTCCAGTAGCTATTTTATGGTTTTGGCGCAAAATGGCGGATATTTCCTCGATAGCCTCTTCCGAATCGTCTTCCGTGACGGCCGAGGCGAATATTCCTTGAATGTAGGTGATGGCCAACAGACGTTTCTGTATAGTGGTATAGGGGGCGATAATCATATCATCCTGGTCCTGTCCCATGGAGTTATATCCTTTGGGAGTCAATACCCCGATGATGCGGAAGGGGGTTTTGTTGAACCGGATGGTCTTTCCCAGTGGTTCTTCTCCCTTCGTGAATAGGTTATCGACGACGGTTTGTCCCACGATACATACTTTTGCGGAAGTTTTGATGTCGTGATCCGTGAACATCTCACCTTCCCCCACGCTGAATTTCCGGATGTCAAGATAATCCTGGTTTACTCCGTAGATGGTTGTCGGGGCATTATTGGCTCCGTATATAACCTGACCGCTTGAATTCACGGAAGGGGTACATTTGTCGATCAAGTCCACGTCACGAACGATCGCCTCGTAATCTTCCAGTTTCAGCGTTTGCATGCTGCTGGCACTTTGACGGACTCCCCCGAACTTCCCGTTTCCGGGATGGATCATGATCATGTTGGAACCCATCTCTGATATTTGGTCACGAATGCTACGTTTTGAACCTTGCCCGATAGCCAGCATGGAAATCACGGACCCCACCCCGATAATGATTCCTAACATGGTTAAGAATCCCCGGAATTTGTTGTTTGCCAAGGCTCGTAAAGCAATTCGTATTAAATTTGCGTAGTTCATGTGTTAATTTTAGATTTATGATCCTATTAATTTCTTGATTTATGATTTTAGATCCTATCGATTAAGTGATTTAATGATTTTCGATGAAGTGATTTTAATCACCCAATCATCGAATCGGCAATCACGAAATCTTTTTCATTCTAAACTCTGAATTTTTAATCGTTCTCCTTTGGTAGTGCGTCCAATACTTCTTTGGCCGATGCTACATTCTGGTTAATCGTGTCTTCCGTGATGTGGCCATCCCGTAGGACTATGTTGCGACTGCTGAACTGGGCGATTTCGGGATTATGAGTCACGAATATAATGGTTCTTCCTTCCGCGTGAAGGCGTTGAAAAAGCGTGAGGATCTCGAATGAGGTTCGGGTATCCAGGTTTCCCGTTGCCTCGTCGGCCAGCAGGATCACCGGGTCGTTCACGATAGCTCGCGCGATAGCTACGCGTTGTTGCTGTCCGCCGGACATTTGGTTGGAACGATGGTTGATCCGATCACTCAGTCCCACTGCATTCAAGGCATTCATGGCTTTCTCCCGACGTTCGCGAGAAGAAAAGGCCGGGTTGTAAAGTAACGGTAATTCCACGTTCTCCAAGGCGGTCGTTTTGGGTAACAGGTTGTAGGACTGGAACACGAAACCAATCTTGCGATTTCTCAATGTGGCCCGGTCATTTTTTCCCATGTCTCTGACCGCGATACCATCGAGGTAATAGTCCCCTGAGGTGGGAGTGTCAAGACATCCGAGGATATTGAGCAGGGTGGATTTCCCGGAACCACTCGTACCCATTATCGTCACGAACTCTCCGGCACGGATCGAGAATGATATACCGCGCAAAGCATGAACGGTTTCCGATCCCACCTTAAAATCCCTCCTCAGGTTTTCTATTTTTATAATATCATTTGTCATGAGTTCAATCTTATACGGTAACTATTTTTTCTTTTGTCCCGGACGTGGCGGCATGAACGGGTTGGATTCCTCGCTGCCTCCTTGGGGTGCCACGTTCTTACTGCGTTGGATTCCCACGATCAAACGAGCGCCTTCCGGTAGACCGTCTTTCACTTCCGAGTATATTCCGTCGCTGACTCCAACTTTGATTACTTTAGGAACGATACCTTCTGCCGTTTGTAACCAAACGACTTTTTCACCTCTTCCCGCTTGCGGGGTTTGTGCGGTTTGCGGGTCTTCCGGGTTGGTCTCCGGGGTAAAGCGGAAAGCTTTCAACGGGGCCAGTAGAATGTTGTCCTTCTCCATCGTGTAGACCGTGATGTTGGCGGTTAGTCCCGGTTTCAGTTTCAGTTCCGGATTCGGGGCATCAATAACCACCTCGTAAGTGACCACGTTGGATTCTGTTGTCGGGTTTAGACGAACTTGAGTCACGTCGCCCTCGAACGTGTCATCCGGAAAAGCGTCAACCGTGAACGTCACGCGTTGTCCTTCGAGTACCTGACCGATGTCAGCCTCGTCCACGTCAGCGATCACTTGCATCTTGCGCAAATCGTTAGCGATGGTGAACATGGTCGGGGTTTCGAAACTAGCGGCAACTGTTTGTCCCTCTTCCACTTCTCTGGATAGAACAACCCCGTCAATCGGTGAGGTGATCGTTGCGTAATCGAGGTTTGATTGAGCCTTTACCATCGTGGCTTGTGCTTTCTCGTAAGCTTGTTGTGCTTTCTCGTATTGATATAATGCTTCCTCGTATTCTGTTTCACTAATCAAATTTTTTTCGTGTAACTGGCGCAGGCGCTTGAAGTTTTTATCTTGGTACTCGAATTCGCTTTTGCTTGATTTCAGGTTTGCCATTTCCGATTTTAACTCGGCTTCCAGTAGTTTCCTGTCGAGTTCGGCAAGTAATTGTCCTTTTGTCACGACGGAATTGTAGTCCACGTAGATGTGTGAAATCGTTCCGGATACCTGCGTACCCACGTCCACCTTGGTAATCGGTTCTATCGTTCCCGTGGCGGTCACCGTGTTATTGATGGATCCTTTTTTTAGTTCGACAGTCTCGTATGTCGTCACTTTTTTATCTCCCGAACGGAAGAAGAAAAAGGCCCCGACAATAACGGCTATGACGATGATTATGGTAACAATCTTTTTCATGTTGTTCTATAATTAATATTTTACATTAGATTTCGATAGGTTGATTACGGTAGAAGTTGAGTAGTTTGAGTGAAAGAATTGCCTCGAACTTTGCTTGAATCTGTTCCTGCAAGGCAGAAAGATAATTGTTCTTTTCCGTGAGTAGTTCCACCGTGTTTTTCATGCCGGCATCGAATTGTGCTTGAACAAGATTATAACTCATCGTGGCCGATTTCACGCTGTTCGTGGCAGCGACATACCTGCTTTGTGCGGAGATCACGTTCTGGTGGAGTGTCTCTACCGTTTTCCACAGTTCCTTGCGTGTATTCAGTTCTTCCAGACGGGCTGTTTCCGTTTGTAATTTTGCTTTTTCAACGGCTGATTTGATCTGGCGATTTTTAGAAATGGGGATACTGATGTTGATCCCCACGTTCTCGTTTAATCGATTATTTAGTTGTTTTGAAAAAGAGTGGTCTGATTCCGAGTCATGGTTCGTGCCCACGGATGCGCTGAGCGAGATGCTGGGTAAGCGATCTCCTGCCGCGATCTTTTCTTCCAGCTGTGCCGATTCCACGTTCAATTGGCTGTTTTTCATTTCTGGCATGGTTTCTAGGGCGATCTGGTAAACTTCCAAGAGGGAAGGTGCGGGGGTGAGTACTTGCGTGTCCTCCAGTTCCGGGAAATAGACGTCGAAACTATCTGTCGGTTCCAGTTCTAACAATTGTTTCAATTGCAATTTATTCAAGGTGAGCGTGTTTTCTGCCATCGTCACGTTGTACTGATCGTTGCTGTACTGTGCCTCAATCTGGGCATAATCGCTGGCGGCAATCGAACCGGCTGCTAGTAATTCTTTGGAACGTGCCAGCTGGGCGGCAGAAGTTTCCAACGTTTGTCGGTTGGTTTTTAGCGATTCGTTCGCGTAAAGTATTTGCAGGTAGGCCTCGGTGACGGCAATTTCGATGTCATTTTCGGCCATGTTTACCTGATACTCCTGTGCCGTGTTCGTGATTTGCTGTTGACGGATGGAACGGGTTAATTTACCCCCATTATAGATTGTCAGTCCGCCGTTCAAGGTGTAGCTGCCCGTGTAGGCGTTCTGCGATTTGAATTTACCATCTGTTTGTTCTGTTTTCTGGTGTCCCCAGCCTTGAGAACTACTAAATGTCAACGAGGGAAAAAGCTGGGCTTTCGCCTGTAACAAATCCACGTTAGCGCTTTGTTGTGTTACTTTTGCCGATTGCACCTGAATGTTGTTTTTCCGGGCGTAATCGATGCAATCCTTCAAATTCCAGGAAGAAGTGGGCTTTTCTTGAGAAAAGCCCACTAAGGACGGAATGATTATAAAAAGGATGGTTGCAATGTTCGTTTGTATATTCATCTTGTTTTCTTTTTTTGCTTTTTACAAAGATATAAGGTGTTGAAAGCGAATACAATTAATTTAGATATTGAGAGATTTTTTCCCGATGAATGAGTGTTTTTTGTCGACGAGAACAGGTATGTTCAGTTTCTCGTTTATCCGGGGTAATACCACTGAAATACTATTGTAGTTTCCTAAAATTGAGTAAACCGATTTTAGGAAACTACACTGGTATTACTTTGGGATTAGGCTATGTTTACTAAGCATTCACCTGAAAGTTATTTTATAGTTCATTTAGACCATCGAGCATTCAACCTGCATTCATCTTGCATTTATCCTCGATAAAATTAGTTCTTGATACGATTATGTTTGCATATCGGGTATTTCGTGTAGTATATTAGCTATTTGGAGAGATATACTTGGTTCATTGGCTAGGTATAGCCATTATATATCCAAGAATATCGAAAGGATAGCGAGGGATGGTTTGTTATGCGAATTAGATGAAACGTGTTTATTGGTAAAAACAAATGAACTAATGGCTGGGAGAGGTATTAATGTTATTTAAAATTTATATCTTTACACGTGATATGTTTGTTGTGTTTTTAATTTGACAATTTATGAGGAAAATAACGTTTGTATGTGTCGTGGCAGCCATTTTGTGCGGGATGATCTGTTCCTGTACTAATGGTGTATCAGAAAAAGAGACGAAGAAAAGTTTAATGATTGAGGTGCCTGTTCCCGAGCGTCCCGCTGGGCAGAAGGATGTAGTAAATTTGGTAACGCCGAAACTGGATACCGTGCGGGTAGGGTTTATCGGTTTGGGAATGAGGGGACCCGGTGCGGTGGAGCGGTTCCTGCATATACCCGGAACGAAGGTGGTTGCCTTGTGTGATATTCGCCCGGAGCAAGTGGAGAAATGTCAGGGAATTCTGAAGAAAGCAGGGATTCCGGAGGCTGCCGGTTACTCCGGGAGCGAGGATGCGTGGAAACAGCTTTGTGAACGGGAGGATATTAATTTAGTGTATATTGCTACGGATTGGCTACATCATGCCCCGATGGCGTTGTATGCCATGGAACATGGGAAGCACGTGGCGATCGAGGTGCCTGCCGCCATGAACATGGAGGAAATTTGGGCGTTGATTAATATGGCAGAGAAGAAACAGTTGCATTGCATGATGTTGGAGAATTGCGTGTATGATTTCTTCGAATTGACGACGTTGAATATGGCACAACAAGGTGTGTTTGGTGAAATCTTGCACGTGGAAGGGGCTTATATTCATAATTTGGAGGAATTTTGGCCTTATTACTGGAATAACTGGCGTATGGATTATAACCGGAAACACAGGGGAGATGTTTATGCTACTCACGGTATGGGACCGGCTTGTCAGTTGCTGGATATTCACCGGGGGGACAAAATGAATTACTTGGTATGTATGGATACGAAGGCTGTTTCTGCTCCCGAATATTTGAAGAATAAGACCGGGGAGGACGTGAAAGACTTCAAGAACGGGGATCACACGATCACGTTGATTCGCACGGAGAACGGGAAAACCATCCAAATTCAGCATGACGTGGTGTCGCCTCGTCCGTATAGCCGGATGTACCAATTGACGGGAACGAAAGGGTTTGCCAATAAATATCCGGTTGCGGGATATGCTTTGAAACCAACACAAATTTCATCAGATGTGGCTCCCGATCACGAGGATTTGAATTCTCACGGTTTTGTTCCGGAGGATGTGAAGAAGGCCCTGATGGAAAAATATAAACACCCGATTCAGATCGAGTTGGAAGAGCAAGCCAAAAAAGTGGGGGGACATGGTGGAATGGATTTTATCATGGATTACCGTTTGGTATATTGCTTGCGGAATGGATTACCATTAGATATGGACGTGTATGATTTGGCAGAATGGTGTTGTTTGGGTGAGCTGACTGCTCTTTCTTTAGAGAATAACAGTGCCCCGGTGGCGATTCCCGATTTCACTCGCGGAGGTTGGAACAAGACGAAAGGGTATCGTCACGCGATGGTGAAGTAAATTAATGATTTGAATATAAAAATAAAGGCGCTCTCCAATGGGGGCGCCTTTATTTTAAGTTATCTTATTTTATTTTTCTAACGCTTTTTTGATCTGCCGTTTGGCTAATGTAAGCGGAGCTAGTGAACAAGGTCCGTTCACGCAACCACCATCACACGCCATTACTTCGACAAACTGGGCTTCCGGTTTTTTCACCATAGTTTTCAGTAAAGTCTGATTTTTCTTGTCAAGTCCTTCGATGGAAAGAGTCGTGTAACCATTTCCAACAGCCTCTACAATAGCATTGCGAACCCCACCGGCTTGAGCGTATCCGCGGGCGAATTTCGTAACTTCCGGATCCAATGGTAATTCTTCACAAGTTTCCGGATTAATGTCATAAGCTACCATGAATGCTCCCAATTCTTCGAAACTCATCACGTAGTCTACTTCCGGAACGTACATTTCTGCTTCGTAACGTTTAGCCAGACACGGGCCGATAAATACGACTTCGGCATCCGGATATTGTTCTTTTACCCGGCGGGCGGCATAAACCATCGGGCTACGGGTGTCGGAAACAAATGGTTTTACCATAGGGGCGTGTTTGTCGACCCAACCCACGTAAGCCGGGCAGCAGGAAGTGGTCATGAAAGGTTTCCCTTCTTCCATGCGTTCCAAGAACTCGGCTGCCTCGTTGCGGGAAGTATCTTCTGCACCCAAAGCTACTTCTACCACGTCATCGAAACCGATGGCTTTGATGGCGGAAAGAATCTGTCCCGGAGTTGCATTGAACTGTCCGTAGATAGCCGGAGCCGGAATAGCTATGATTTTCTTGTCCGGGGCGGTAATGCTTTTGTACACGTCGATCACCTTGGAACGTTCCATGATCGCCCCGTAAGGACAAGTTTGCATACATTTTCCGCAATAGATACATTTATCTTTGTCAATATGCTCGGTTCCGTCTTCGCTTTTGGTGATCGCTTTCACCGGACAAACATCCTCGCAAGGTACGGGCGTGTACACGATTGCGTGGTAAGGGCAGACTTTAGAACACAGTCCGCAACCCACGCAGTCTTCCTGCGTGATGCAAGCTTTACCACCCTTGAAAGAGATAGCCGCTTTCGGGCAGTTCATCAAACAAGGACGTCCCTCGCAACCGCGACACATGTTGGTCACGAAGTACTGGGATTGCATACAAGCACTACAAGCCTCATGAACCACGGAAAGAATATTCTCTTTCGTGTTCTTGTTATCAAGTGCTTTCTGTGCGAATTCAGACAAGGGGATCAGGTCGATTTCCTCGTCCGTGATCTCGAAGCCCAAGATAGAGATAATCTTATGCTTCAAGATGTAGCGATCTTTATGCACGCAACACTTGATCGGTCTTTTATTTTTTGGGCGCATTTCCACTGGAATGTACTTCACCCCATTTACTAGATTTTCTTCCTTTAAAAGTTTTACAATTCTAATCAGTAACTCACGTTTCGTGAGCATCGCAAAATTGTCATATAACATTTCTTACTTCCTCTTTAACGATTTGTATTAAACTATTTTTACTAACGCCAGCAATACGTTTTCCATTTACTTCAATAAACGGTGGGGCTTGCTCACCTTTGCCACACCCTAAACATGGAGAATAGCTTACATTCAGATGTTCGAGGATATTTTGGGGAAGAGATTCAATCGTGTCTCTCAACTCTGCGCCACCCATGACATAGCACATGGTTCCTATGCATATTTTTACATTTACTTTTTCCATCGTGTTGTGAGTTGGTTTTGTTTTTGATTTTATCCCCTAAATATACATAATCTCTACATCTTTCAAATACTTTGTCTCCAATAAAAATTTTATTTTTTTGACCACGTTTCTCCGGATCTCTAACTCCACGGGAAGATTGGGATCCTGGTGCGCCGTGTTGATACGGGTTCCCACGAGTAACGTGATTTTATCACTATTCAACAACATTCTCACCATCAGCTCTGCCGGTCCGGCTTCCCGACGGCGGTCAATATCTCCTTCCGTCAGGATACGCTCAACCTTACCTAACGTCAGAATTCCTTCGGTGACAAGATCGACACCTTCCATCTTGGAGATGGGAGGGAGTTCTTTGTCCACGATATTCATGTCAACTTCCATTTTTGCTCCCAGTTCACGGGAGATAATGGTGGCCGTGGTTCCCCCGCACAGGATCTTTTTCCCTTGAAATTCCCGTACCCGGTTAGCCAGGTATTTATCGTTCTTCTCGTCGTAGGGAGGTCCGGTGCATACAAGCAAGTTACGGGGTTTTCGCATATAAATGACACAACAACTCGTGTCATCTTTCAGCGAGTAACCGTCGTTCTTTTCCGCTTGATTCACTATCTTATGTGCCAATTCCTTGGCGGATATATCATTATATTGATTTACTAGGTTTGCAATATATTCTTTTGCCCCGTCTTCCCAGCCAAAGGGCATTTTAGCCGTTCCCATGCCGGATTGGCTAACCCCGTCACTGAAGAAGATAATTCGATCTTCTTTTTCCAGCGTGAACTCGGAGATCCACAGAAACGTATTTTCAAGGTCTTCCCGTTCCACCGGAATTTTCTCCTTGGAAATACTGACGAAACGCCCGTTCCGGTACAAGTAGTAGGAGGGGGTTTCGTACTCGATAATTTTCACGTTACCGAAACAGTCGATGTCACAGATACAAAAGGTCGAATAACTGATCTTTCGCACCATGTCTTTCGGCAGGGTATTCATGATCGAGGTGGAGGTGCGTAGGATGCTCTCGTTCATGGCGGTAAAGTTCATGGCCATGGTTGCTGTCATCGTGGATAGGACACAGGCTTTGATCCCGCTTCCCAGACCATCTGATAACACGCTGATAACACGTCCCTCACCTTTTAGTTTTTGAGACATGAAACAATCCCCGCAGACAACATTGCCCGCTTTATTCTTCTGGAAGAAGTCAACCTCGATGAAATTACCGTTGTTTCTCAAGACAAATGAAATTAGAGTGGTTTCTTTTGATCATTTTTCTTGTAAGCCTCCATTACGGAGCGTAACGTTGCATCCGTGAAAGCGGCATTTTCTCCAAGCAAACAAGCTACTTGCTGGACGGTTTCCATGTGTTTCTTGATTACTTCTTGGGTCTTTTCGAGCATCCATTCTTTACGGACATAAGGTTCGCGTAAATCCTGTAATAACCCGAAAACCAACCGGTGAGGTTGTATGTTATAGATGGATATAATCCATGTGCGGTCTTCTTCCCGTACCTGTCGTTCGATAATTTCCTTACCGGTTGTCAACACGGCACGGAACAAGTCCTCGTAGGAACAGATGTTTTTCAGCTCCATACCGTTCAAACCGGGATCGACCTCGTAAATAGAGGCAATGTCCTCTCCCATGAGTGTGGCGCAGGATTGATTCATGTCTACGACTTTCAATTCCGAGTTGACGAGTAATACTCCGGCCGGAATCTTTTGGAGGAGTACGGTGGCCTTATCATGTGCGATTCTTCTCATGTAAGATACACACATATTTTCTTCGGCCCGCCCTTCCAGCATGGCAATGGCGAAATCACGACAAGTGTCGTAACCGCAACCACTACAATTTAATTCGTCTTCAGGTCCGGTTTTGCCCACGACGGCCATAGCCTGTTTGATTTCCTCTTCCGTGTAGGTGTGATCTTGCACGTGAGGGTCTTTGCAGAATAGAATCTGCAAATCGATATTTTTGAAATCATCCTTGGGGTTTCCCAATTCTGATTGATGAATAATCTCGTATCTTTTTAAGGCCGGGGATATGTGGCTCAATTTGGCAGGACCGTTGATGCATCCGCCCTTGCAAGCCAATAATTCCAAGAAAATGGAATCGTTCTCCCGGTGTGAATCCAGTTCTTTCAACACGTCTTTCACGGTTGAAAGTTCCGAGAAAGCCATGTGATGTATTTGTTTTTTGCCCTCTTGCATCCCTTTTAGCATCCCACCTTCGATAGGGTAGTAAGCGCCCAAGCCGGAACGGTAAGGCACGAAGCGGGCCTCCGGTTGATTTGGTGCGATATTTTTCAAGTTGATGTCGGATTGTTCGAACCATTTTTTCAGGTCCTTGAACGTGATCACCACGTCAACTAGATTGTTAAAGTAGTCAGCTTCCAACTTCTTGCAGATACAGGGACCTGCAAACACGATTTTCACATCTTCCCCGTACAATTGTTTCAGAATCTTGGCGTGAGCCAGCATGGGAGAAATAATCGGTGTGATAAAACGTGCGTGATCCGGGGAATATTTTCGGATATATTCAACAACAACCGGACAAGCCGAAGAGATGTACACGCCATTTTCGGCTTCTTCTAGGAATTTCTCGGTTCTATCCGTGACGATTTCAGCTCCAAGGGCAGTTTCCGATACACTTGTGAAACCTAAACGTTTGATGGCGGCAATCAGCACACTGGAATGAATTCCTTCGAATTCACTCACGTACGAGGGGGCCAGTGATAGAATGACTTTGGGATTCTGCGTAAGGGTTAATTTCGCACGGGTTAACCCGTCACGTATCTTTTTAGCCCCGGTTGGACACACTTGCGTGCAATGCCCGCAGTAGATGCAACGATCTTCAATGATAGATGCTTGGTTGTTTTCCATCCGGATTGCCTTCACGGGACATTCCCGGATACATTTATAACAATCCTGACAATTGTCCGGTTCTGTATAGATGGGTCTCAGTTGCATGGGAATTCTTCTTGTAAGATTTTGTACAAACGCGATAGATTTACTTCTTCATACACTTTGTCATCGATCCGGATAATAGGACCCTTACTACACAATTCCTCGCACAAATGCCCGCAGAAATCGATCTCTGCTTCCAAGTTATTTTCACTCAGATATTTCTTAATTGCTCCGAGGTTGGTATTGTTTCCCCGGGAAAAACAAGAACTTCCTAAACAGATTCTGATCTGACGCTTTGACATACTTGTAATTGTTCGATTATCCTGTTGCTGCTTTCTACGTTACAAAAGTAGGATATTTATTGTTATAAACCCAATTATATTGCAACTTTAATATTGATATATCATTTTTACTTTCAATTTGTAACTTTTTTGATGTTATGGAAGGGGGATTGTGGGACACCGGCATGTGTATACTGCAATACCGGGGAGTGAGCCTTTTATCTCGTGTGCAAAAAAATAGCTCCTTTTTACAGGAGCTATTTTGTATAAACTTGAAATATTTTTTTATTTCTTCTCTTCTACTTTCTTTTTGAATCTTCTGGTTAAGTCGAAAGAAATAGGAGTTGCGATGAACAGTGATGAGTATGTACCGACAATGATACCTACTAACAAGGCGAAAATGAATCCCTTGATTGAAGCACCACCGAAAACGAATATCGCTAACAACACGACGATGGTTGACAATGAAGTACTGAATGTACGACGTAACGTAGAGTTCAACGCATCATTTACTACTTGTTCATCATCACGTTTGGGGTATAGTTTACGGTACTCACGGATACGGTCGAATACAACCACGGTATCGTTGATTGTGTAACCAACAACCGTCAACACGGCAGCGATAAAGGATTGATCAACTTCCAAAGAGAACGGTAACAGACCTGCAAACAAGGAGAATGCCCCGATTACGATGATCGTGTTATGAGCCAAGCCGACAACAGCTCCGGCACCATATTGCCATCTGGAGAATCGTACCATAATGTAGATAAAGATACCGATCAAGGCGAATAATACGGACCATACAGCAGCTCTTGTCATGTCCTCAGCCACGGCGGGTCCGATCTTTTGTGTCTGTTGCAAGTTCACGCTGCGGAAAGTTTCGTAGTCTGTTCCGGCGGGAAGAATTTCTTGTAACCCGATATATAATAATGAGTCCACATTCGCATCAACCTCAGCTCCGGTTTCAGCAATCCGGTATTTCGTGGTGATCTTCACGTTATTTGCAGTTCCTACGGTCTTCACTTCCGGAGCGCTTCCGTAAACTTCTGCCAGTTTCTCTGCAACATCACCCACTTGTACGTCTTGTGCAAAAGTCACGGTATAAGTTCTACCTCCCACGAAGTCGATACCTTTATCCAAACCTCTAGTAAACAGGGATACGAAACAAAGTACAATCACGATACCGGAAATCGTGTAACTGATTTTCCGTTTTTTCAAAAACGGAAACTTGGTATTTCTCAACCAGTTTGCAGTTAACGGGGTTGTGAAGGTAACATTGTCACTCTTGGATGCAGCTCTTTCAAGGATCAAACGAGTGATGAAGATTGCTGTGAATAGAGAAGAAAGGATACCGATGATCAACGTGGTTGCGAAACCTTTGATCGGGCCTTCTCCGAAGTAGTACAGGATAAATCCAGTTAATAACGTGGTCAACTGACCGTCGATAATAGCCGAGTAGGCATTACTGTAACCTTCCTTGATTGCAAGTTTCAATCCCTTACCGGCTCTGATTTCCTCTTGGATACGTTCGTAGATCAACACGTTGGCATCGACGGCCATACCCATGGTCAACACGATACCGGCAATACCGGGTAAGGTCAATACGGCTCCAATGGATGCCAGAATACCGAACAAGAAGAACAAGTTGGCGAGCAATGCGATATCGGCAGCCAAACCGGCATTCTTACTATAAAAGAATAACATATAGGCCAATACCAACACGAACGCAATGATGAATGACCACATACCGGATTGAATAGCCTCTTGTCCCAGTGATGCTCCAACCACCTCGTCAGCGATGATACGTGCGGGGGCGGGTAATTTACCGGATTTCAAGATGTTTGCAAGGTCTCCTGCCTCTTTCACGTCAAAACGTCCGGAAATCTGAGAGCTACCGCCCTTAATCTCGTCGTTTACGTTGGGAGAGGATGCAACCATACCGTCAAGTACGATAGCGATGCAACGTCCGATATTATCTTTTGTCAAACGAGCCCATGTTTTGGTTCCCTCTCCGTTCATCTGCATGGAAACAACCGGACGACCTTGTTGATCATAGTCTTGTCTTGCATCAATTACAGCGTCTCCTTCAAGTGGGGCTTTACCGTTACGAGTGGTAATCTTGATCGCGTGTAAAGGAACCATGCCATTTACAGCTTTCATTTCCCACAACAAACGTGCGTTTCTGGGGAAAGCTGCTTTTACTTGCGGTAATCTTAAATAGGCGTTAATTTTAGCCGTATCTTTAATGTTGGCATATCCAATTGTAGAACCACCCACGGGTTGACCTTGTTGAGTCATGTTGGGTGATAATATGGCAAGAAGTGGATGTTCTTTCTCGTATTCAGCCATGCTGGTTACCGTTTTCAATGAATCGGATTCACCTTTGATCGCGTCTAGGATGGCTGATTCTTTATCTTGCACTTTAGTCGTGTCAGTTACCTGAGCAGTTGTTTCTTCATTCGCAACTTTGGATGCTTGGGCGTCAAGAACCTCTTTTAGTTTTTGATCAGCGGCTGCCAAGTAGTTGATGAATGCATCTTCTCCGGCATCTTGTCCCTTTGCGTTGTCGAATGTTTCATAGAATTCCAAAGCGGCAGTTCCTTGTAACAACTCTCTCACACGTTGCGGTTCCTTGATACCCGGCAACTCGATAACGATTCTTCCGGAGATGTCAGCTTTACGGATATTGGGTTGAGCAACACCAAAACGGTCGATACGAGTACGAAGAATGTTAAACGTGTTGTCGATAGCTCCGTCAGCCTCTTTGCGGATCACGTCAAGAACTTCCTTGTTGCTAGCTCCGACTTTGATCTTTTCTTTCATTTCGTGAGTACCGAAAATAGCCGGGGATGCCAGTTGCGCTCCCGGGGCAATTTTTTCGAAAGCCTCACCGAAAAGGGTTACGAAGTCTTTCGGGCTGGAAACTCTCATCTTCACGGCTTCCTCGATTGCTTGATTGAAAGCGGGATCCGTGCTGTGGTTTGCTAGACTTTTTACCACGTCTACCACGTCAACTTCCATGGTCACGTTCATACCACCCTTCAAGTCCAAACCGAGGTTCAGTTCCAACTCCTTACATTCCTTGTAAGTGAATTTGGCCAAACCGAGGAAATTGTAGACGGGTTGGTTTGCGACCGAATCTAAATACTCTTTCTCTTTAATAGGGTTACCGTTGGCGAACTCCTTCGCCGCGTTCTCTACCTGGTTGGTTTTATAAGTAAAAAACAACTGATAAAGACTCACCAATGCCAAAGCAACAGCGAGTAGTGTAATCGCTCCTTTATTCTGCATCTGTTTAATGAATTTATAATTACTTAAGCTTCAATTCTTCTTTTAACACATATTTAGTGCGCAAAAGTATAACAATTTTTTCAAAATTGCTATACAATTAGGCAGATACTTTTAATGTTAACTCCTTATTTCCATAATCAATGACCGCCTCATGCCTAACGAGAAAATCACTCCCCAACAATCCGGCAACCCTGCGCTGCAGGTGTTTGTCGTATAGAGAATTCACGTACTGCAAGTCGATGACTGCCGCGTGGATATTCTCGATTGTGTGGTTATCGATCTGTAGAGCCGTGATATTCACAAGCTGGACCTCATTAATTTCTCCGCACACCCCCCCGGAGTTAATCTCGGAAACATCATCCAGCGGTTCATAGCTAAACGGTGTAAGTTTGTCTATGACCGTCACGGATGCTCCCGTGTCTATAATGAAATCTCCCTCAATGCTACCGATTTGCAGAGAGACGATGATGTGAAAGCTGTTATCTTCCAGTTCAACGATCTCTATCGGAATCTTTATCTCCATATTTTAAAGTTTGCACAAACTTACGCATTTTCGGTGAAATCCAAAAAAGAGGAATGTTAATTTCAGAAAGAAATCGAGGAATAAAGCTAATAATTACAATTCGTTAATCCTGAAGTATGCTGTTCTTAGCACGATATGAATAAACAGTTGAACGTGTAAATGGTTATTAGAGAAGAAAATGCTACGGATAAAATTCCCAGTAAAATTATGTTGGCAGTTTGGGACTTAATATTGTAAAGGCCTATGATCACACTGGCTATGGATTGCAATCCGGAAATCCCGGAAATCGCTAGGGCAAGATAATGGCCGAGACGATTGTCGTATATTCCTATCGAGTACAAGGTAACTAGGAAAACAACGAGTAGGGATAGCGTGATGGATAAATTGTGTATCCAGAATTTTTTCATGATGTTGTCGATTTTTGTTTTTCCCCTTTCCGGTTGATCCCGGAAAGAGGAAAAAGTGGTTATTGGTTATTATACCAGTTTATTTTTTGAGAGAAATACATGATAATCGCTAAGATAACGAATAATCCGATGCTCCCCACCAGCAAGGCGTAGGTTTCCAGTTGGATCAGGAAGAAAATGTAGGCGTAAAGGCAAGCCAGAAGTCCCCCGATCGTTAATGCCGTTTTCTTTATTTTTAAAATACCGATCATGTAGAATGTGATTAGTAAAGTAGTCATGAGAGCAGAGATGATATAGGCAGGGGTGAATCCGATATGTTCGGACGTGGAGACTAATAGCGTGTAGAACAAGCATAGGGCCAGCCCGACAAGTAAATATTGAACCGGGTGAATGTTCTTTTTCTGGAATATTTCCACGAAGAAACTGACAACGAAAGTCAATATGATGATTAAAAAGGCGTATTTAGCGGAGCGTGTGGATTTCTGGTATTGGTCTACCGGGAACAGGAGATCTACCCCGAATGTGGATTCCGTAATGGCGTAGTTCGTGTATTGGAATCCCAAATTGTCATCCGTTATGTCCCTGTATGCGTTCGTGGTGGCACGATAGGGACTCTCTTTGAGAATCTGTGAATAGTTCCGGTTGAATTCCAGTACTTCCCATTTGCTCGTGAAACCTTCTGGCGAGACCTCTCGTTCCGTGGGTAAAAAGGCTCCATTAAAGCTTGGGGTTTGACAATTTGAACGAATGGCGACTTTTGTTGTTCTGCCAAGAGGGGTAAATTGAATGGACTCGGAGCCTTTCAGTTTGAGTTTTATCGTGAAATGAACGATCGAATCGTTTGCAAACAGTTGTTGTGGCGTGATTTTCGATGATATGCCGGAAACGACGAGGCTGTGGGGATCAACCCCCGGTGTGAAATTCAGTTTCCGGTTGTCCCATTCCAGCGAGATTTGTTCGTTGATTCCTCGCAAATCACTGATTCCAAGGTTGATTGTGGCACCTTCAATCAATTTGTCGTTGGGGAATAGGTTGCTTTCTTTTAAGTCTCTGGCCGAGAATGTCCCGGTAATCTCCAGCGTGGAATTGTAAACGATAATTTCATATAATCCTCGTTTGAGTTCCTGCGTGTTGACGTCTCCAGTGATATTCAGTTGTTCGGGAAGATAATTGATATATCCCTTTTTGTTCTCTCCTTTTTCGTTCTGGTAAAAATAAGGGATGGTTAATATCGGACCAATGAGGGTTTGAGACTTGCTCCATTTTTGTTGAACCTCTTGTGCGGCAGCATCTGCTGTCATTTCCCTTTCATTGATTAGCCCTCGAATCATGCTCATGGGGATGAAAGACAAGAGGATAAGGAAGGCTATGAGTACGATCTTTAGAACTAAAGAGTCTTGTTTGTTGAGACTTTTTCGTGTGCCGTTCTCTTTTTGATTTTTTGCTGTTTGTTCGTCCATGGTGTATTGTATTTAATGTTATTTGAAAAGAACTTTGAATTTCAAAGCATAATGAGTAAAAAAAATTATATATTCTGATTCTTTAAAAACTCTTCCAAGGCGTTTAAATGTTTCGCAAAAGCTTCCCGGCCTTTCTGCGTGACGGAGAACGTCGTGTTGGGGCGTCGTCCGATGAATTGTTTCTGGCATTGGATATATCCCAATTCCTCAAGACTCCTTGTGTGGCTGGCTAGATTCCCGTCCGTGAGATCGAGTAAATTCTTGAGTGTTACGAAATCTACCGATTCGTTGACAACCAAGATGGACATGATTCCTAGGCGTGCCTTGCTTTCAAAAGCCTTGTTTATATTTTCAAGGTATTCTTTCATGGATCGCAATTTACATTTGGTTACGGCCTTGCCGGATGCTGTTTGTGTTCAACTTTATAATAAAAGTATATTCCTGCCGCTATATGAAGTAATCCGAAACCTATAACCCAGAATAGAAGGGCATGGGTGATCACGAAACTGTCAACGAGGCCTAACAGTATCTCTGCGTAGCCTAAGTAGCGTATGTCCGAATAGGTGTATTTGGAACAATTCACGAGAGATAACCCGTAGAAAATGAGCATTATGGAAGAGGTTAATCCGTAGTATTGCTGCCAGATTAAAGAGAAACAAAGGATTCCCCCGGTCAGCAAGGGAAGAAAGAAGTTCCAGAGTAAACGGTGGACGGATTTATCTTTAAAGATGTTTCTACATCCTTTTTTGGCTTTTTGGTAGCTCATCGTGAATGCGGTGAGGAGTGAGAGTGCGAGTACTCCCAGCGCGATCAAGCAAATTGATGCGAGCTGGTAAGTGGTGTTGATATTTAATAATGGTATATTAAACAAGGTGTCAAAAGAGTCTTGTTTGTTTAGAATAAAGTAGGCCAAGCCGGTTCCGATGCAGGCATAAATGCCAACGAGAATAGCGGAAATTCCGCTTATCGACATGAATTTCGTGGATTTTTCCATGAGTTCTTTGATGTCGTGTAATGTATCGAGCGCTTCTTTATTTTCCATATTCTAAAAGTTCTTTGTATTGCAAAGTTAAAATAGATTTTTCATTAAATCAACAGTCGTGTGAATTATTTTATAAAATGGTGCGAGGAAACTAAAAGGTAAAGCTTGAAGAACGAGGGTTGAGGGGGATTGTGTATCGGAATCCACGGTAATACTACCGATATACTAGGGTAATAATCTCTCTCTTGCGTTACATCCCCGGAGATCAACCGTTACTCGGATAATGGGGAAGGGCGATGAAAGGGTGATGAAAGGGCGATGAAAGGAAGGTAGGAGATCTAAACGGTAGTATTACCATTTATTTACGGTTAGATTGCTTGGAATAGATGATATGTCATGAAAGGATTTTTTCACAACAAGGAAGATTAAAATAAAAACCGTCCCGGCGCCCCGGAACGGTTTTTTAAAGAATGATCGTGAAGTACTATTGTTAGTTAAAATAATTTCATGTTGTCAAGTACATCCATTACTGATCTAACAGCTTTAGCTGATTGAGCCAATAATTCTTGTTCGTCCTTGTCAAGTTTTACCTCGATAATTTTCTCGATACCATTCTTACCCAAGATTACCGGAACTCCTAAATAGATGTTGTTCATTCCGTATTCGCCATTCAACAAAGCGCAAACCGGGAATACTCTTCTGTGGTTGCACACGATTGCCTCAACCATTTGAGCGGCTGCTGCACCGGGAGCGTACCATGCTGAAGTACCCATCAATTTAACTAGTTCGCCACCGCCAACTTTCGTTCTTTCGATGATAGCGTTCAACGTGTCATGGTCAATCAAGTCAGTTACAGGAATACCTGAAACCGTGGTGTATCTTGGGAGCGGAACCATCGTGTCCCCGTGTCCACCTAATAACAAGGCTTGAATATCTTTCGGGGAAACATTCAATGCTTCAGCTAGGAATGCTCTGTAACGGGCGGTATCCAAAATACCGGCCATACCGAATACACGACTTGAATCGACTTTGGCAGTCAAGTAAGCGCAGTAGCACATTACGTCAAGCGGGTTAGACACGATAATAATCTTGGCATTCGGAGAATGTTTGATAATATTTTCAGTAACTGATTTTACAATACCGGCGTTTGTTGCGATTAAGTCATCACGGCTCATACCCGGTTTACGGGGAAGACCTGAAGTGATTACCACAACTTCTGAATTATTGGTAGCCTCGTAATCGTTAGTTACACCTTTGATACGGGTGTCATAAAGATTGATCGGGGCGGTTTGCCACATATCCAATGATTTACCTTCTGCAACGCCTTCTTTAATGTCCAGAAGAACAACTTCATTCACGATGTCCTTTTCAGCGATGCAGTTCGCGCAAGTTGCACCAACGTTTCCTGCTCCTACAACTGTTACTTTCATTTCTGTAATTTTTTTATTGTTATACGTTTCTTAAATGGCTATTTGTTGCTTTTTAACGCCGTCAAATGTAAGCCTTATTTTTTACATCAACAATCTTTATGCCGAAAAATTACAGAATTTTTTCTGTAATAATTTCATGTCGTTTTGACACGAAAAGAACGAGATTCTTATTGAATTCCGGTTTATACTTTCAATTTTCAATTAAATTGCTGCCAAAGACGACTTGCCACGGCGTGCATTTTTCCTAGGATTCCAGTGGGTTTGTAGCGTCCACTTAGTAGGCGTTTTTGAAATGATTGATACCAGATAGCCAGCACGATGCCCTTCATCACGCTGGAGATCGAGATGCTCCACCAGATGCCGTTTAGGCCGAGCGTGGGGAAGGAAACCAAGTAATAGGCCAACGGGATTCTGGCTCCCGTGAGGATGATTCCCACGATGGCGGGCGGGGTGGTACGTCCGCAACCGTTGAAAGCCCCGGCGGTGACCTGTTCGATGGCTGAGAATATTTGGGAAATAGCGAGAATTTTCAGGTATGCACTTCCTGCAACAAGTGTCTGCGGTTCGTTGATAAACACGCTGAATATTTCTTTGCTGAAAAACAGAAAGGCGAGACAAGCGATCAAGGCGATTCCCCCGGCGAGTTTCAACGTGTAATGGTATCCCAAGCGTATGCGGTCCAAGTTGCGGGCTCCGAAGTTTTGTCCAGTAAAAGCTGCCAACGCGGTGGAAAAACCGGCGGCGGTCATCCACGTGATCGCCTCTATCTGGGCGCCCACGCTTTGCACGGCAACCCCGATATGTCCCCATTGGGCCGCCACGGTGGCCAGAGTCAAGGAGAACATGGCGAATAAAGCACTTTGCATGCTTACGGGTAAACCGAGCGAGACGACGCGTTTCACGAACCGGGCTCTTAGCCGGGTGACAAAGTAGAGTTTTCCGATGGATGAATTACGGAAATAAAGGTTATAAATGAAGATGGAAAACACGACTAACTGGGAGAAGGTCGTGGCAATGGCTGCCCCTGCCGTTCCCATTGCGGGAACAAAACTGTACCCGTATATTAATAGCGGATCAAGAATGATGTTGAATATTAATCCGGTGGCGACAATCTTCAACGGGGTTTTACTGTTTCCTTGCCCATTATATAGCCCGCTATACGTGTTGTTATTGAACGTGAAGAACAGTCCGGGTGTGATCAGGCGCATGTACATGATGGACAGTTCCGAGATATTCTCTTCCAAGTGAAACAACCCGACCAGCATGGGAGCCGCGATATAAATAAAACAAGCGTAACCCAAGGCAATGATGGATGACAACATGGCCGATTGGTTGGCGTATGCCCGGGTCCTTTTGCTTGCCCGAGCCCCCAAGGATTGGGAGATCGTGACCTCTGCCCCGACTTTACTAATGAATGATAAAGCGTTACCTAACCACGTGAAGAATCCGGCGACACCGACTGCGGCCACGCTTTCGCTACCTAGATGTCCCAGCCAGATCATGTCGGTCATGCTGTATGCCATTTGAACGAAAGAGGCCGTGATAAGGGGAATTGCCATACTCCAAATTCCCTTGCTGATGCTGCCTTGTGTCAGGTCGTTTATCTTTGTCATATCCTTGTGTTATTGAGGCTTGCAAAAATATAAACTTTTTGTCATCTCCTATTCTCTTTTTTGTATTTTTGTTGTGTTATAAAAGATGAATTCAAAATGAAAAATATTGCCATTATCGCTGGTGGAAATTCCTCAGAATATGAGGTTTCCATGAAATCTGGGAAGAATATATATGATGAGGTTGATGAAACTAGGTACAATAAATATCTTGTTGTTCTGAAAGAACGGGATTGGCACGTGGAGATCGGGGAGGAAAAATACCCCGTGGATAAGAATGATTTCTCGTTTACCCGGAACGGGGAGAAGATCTTGTTTGATTTTGCCTATATCACGATACATGGAGTCCCGGGGGAGAACGGGTTGTTGCAGGGGTATTTGGATATGATGGGTGTACCTTACGGGTGCTGTAACGTGTTGGCCTCTGCCTTGACTTTCGATAAACACACGTGTAATACTTATTTGAAGAGTTACGGGGTAAACGTGGCTGATTCCGTGATGTTGATTCGGGGAATGGCATACGACGTGAACGAGATTATCAACGAGGTGGGGTTACCTTGCTTCGTGAAACCGAATGCCGAAGGTTCCAGTTTCGGGGTGACGAAAGTAAAGGAGGCTGCCCAGTTGGAAGATGCCTTGAAAAAGGCTTTTGCTCTCTGCCGGGAAGTGTTGATCGAGACATTTATCGACGGGACGGAACTGACTTGCGGGGTCGTGAAGGCCGGGGATATGGATATTACCATGCCGATTGCCGAGGTGGTTCCGAAGAACGAGTTTTTTGATTTCGAGGCAAAATATGATCCTACGAAGTCGGATGAAATTATCCCGGCTCGCATCTCGCCCGAACTGACTAACCGGATCAAGACATTGTCTTCGATGATTTACGATATATTAAGATGTGAAGGGATCATTCGGGTGGATTATATCGTGCGGGAGGACGAGATTTTTATGTTGGAGGTGAACACTACGCCGGGAATGACTTCCAATAGTTTCGTGCCGAAGATGGTGCGTGCCATGGGAGGAACGTTGCGGGAGGTATTGACGAAGATTATAGATAACAAGTTAAACTGATAAATTTAAATTACAAATGAGACGAATTGTTACCACGTTAATGGCTGCCTGCCTACTATTTTTTGTCGCTTGTTCGGATGAGGGGGATGATGTTACTATATATAATGGTGATACATTCACGTCTGATTACAAGGCGAATCAAATGTATTCCACCCTTTCATTATATGAAAGTATTGCCCGTCAGCCGGAAATGGCAAAAGAGTTGATACAAGCTACGGCAAAATTGGCTCAGTATGACACGATTACTGCTATCACTCCATTGGATAAAGAGGCGGAAGTGGAACGGGGAACGGCTCGGGGAAAATGTCTGTCAGCTTGCTTTTCCGCTATTGCCCGCCAACCGGAAGCGTATGATAATATTGTCTGGGCTGCCGAGAAGTTTCTAGGGACAACAGAGATAAAATCGATGTCCGAGAAAATATTGAAATATTCCCGTTTATACGCTTTGGAAGGGGTGACGGAGTCTTTAGCTCGTCAGCCGGAAATCATGGACGTGTTTGATTCTTTTTCTATGAAGTTCTTGGGTACCGGAATAAAATAATCCCACTTTCACTTCGCGAGTATGGGTAAGGGATTTTGTACCCGCGATTAGGTTGAGGGATTATAATACATTAGGCTGGAAGAAGAGAGTTCGATTTTCTTTTTCCAGCTTAAATTTTTGTATTCAGATAATGATTCCTCCCCCCACGACGTCGATCTCTTCATATAGAACCGCACTTTGCCCCGGGGTGATCGAATCCATTCCTTCGTGAAATTCTACTCGAAGGAAGTCGTTTTCGTGATAGACGGAGGCTTGCGCTCCCCGGTTGCGATAACGAATTTTGGCGTTTACTTCGAAGCCATCGGGTAGGGAGGCGTACTTCATTAGGTTAATATCCTTTGCCCGGAACGTTTTTCCTTGTAGTTCTTCCCGGGTTCCCAGCACGACTTCATTGCTTTCCGGTCGGATGTCGACCACGAACATGGGATGTCCTAGGGCGATGCCGAGTCCCTTGCGTTGTCCGATCGTGTAGTTGGGGAATCCCCGGTGTTCTCCCAAGCGTTTGCCGGAAGTGTCAACAAACAATCCGGGACCGTATTTCTCTGTAAAGTTTTCCACGTTCTCTGCGAGGAAGGTACGGTAATCATTATCCGGGATGAAACAGATTTCCTGACTCTCGCTTTTCTTGGAGAGTTTCTCGTATCCTTTCTCCAAGGCAATTTGTCGTACTTCAGGTTTTGTTAATTCCCCCAGTGGAAAGATCGTGCGAGCAAGATTTTCTTGGGTTAACGTCCAGAGAAAATAAGTTTGGTCTTTGGTCTCGTCCACACCTTTGCGCAGAAAATAACGTCCGTCCTGTTGACCGATGCGGGCATAGTGTCCCGTGGCAATATAATCACAGTCTAGCTCGTCGGCCATGGCAATCAATTTTCCCCACTTGATCGTGGAATTACAGAGTACGCAAGGATTGGGCGTGTGCCCTTGCAAGTATTCATCGATGAAATTCCGAATCACCAGATCATTAAAATCTTTCCGAATATCGAGAATATGATGTTCAAATCCCATTTGCTGGGCCATGTGTTTAGCCTCGAAAATGGCGTTCACGCTGCAACACCCCTTTTCTTTCTCCATGCAGGCTTGGGAGATTTGATCGTATACCCGATAAGTAACTCCTACCAGCTCGTACCCTTGGTCTTGTAACAACATGGCTGCCACCGTGCTATCAATTCCACCGCTCATCGCCATTAATACCCGGGGAGAATTCGCCTTCGGCGAGTTACAAATTGGCAGGTTACAGGTTACAGGTTCTTTCATTTTTTCATTTTCAATTTTCAACTTTCAATTGTCTCGTCATGAATTGTGTTTCACTGTGATAATCATCCTTTTCAATGTCGATTTCAGGTTCCATGAGTTGGGACGATCCGGCCAATGAAAATTGGATATATTTAATGGTTTTACCTCGTGACAGCCACTGTCGTTCATAAAAAGTCTTGATACCTAAAATCTTATCATCCAGTCCAACCCCGTAAAGATCATCCGTGTTGACGTTCACGGGGAGGTGGTTCACCTTGACCAGTTCTGCCGTGTATTGATAGAGGAAAGGGCTATCTGTTTTCAAATGGATGAGGCCGTCTTCCTTCAAAAACTTTCGGTACAGGGAGAGAAAACGGGTTCCCGTGAGGCGTTTGCGGGCTTTTGCCATTTGAGGGTCGGGAAAGGTAATCCAAATTTCGGAAACTTCTCCGGGTGCGAAAATAGATTCCAGTTCTTCTGCGTGAGTACGCAGGAAAACAACGTTTTTCATTCCTTTTTCTTTCGCGGCTTTCGCCCCTGTCCACATTCGGGCTCCTTTGATGTCAAGCCCGATAAAGTTCTTTTCGGGATAGAGTTCGCCTAATCCCACGGAGTACTCCCCTTTACCGCATCCCACTTCTAAAACGATCGGGTGATCATTGCCGAAAACCTGTTTTCCCCATTTTCCTTTTAACTTGTAATCCGTGCGGAATACTTCTTCATGGGTGGGTTGGAACACGTTTTCCAAGGTTTCCATTTCGGCAAATTTCGCCAATTTATTCTTCGCCATAATAAGTTGTGGATTTTATTTTAATTCCTATGTTTTTAATCCCTTTCAGTTGTTTATCTTTCATCCGGTGTTTGATTTCCATGGTATAAATACCCGTGGAGTCAAAATGGAAAATCCGGTCAATCGGTTGTACGACTGTTTTTAGTCCCGTGAGTCCTTGGCCGACCCACCTGCCGTTATTGTCGACAATGATAATGTCTGAATTCTCTTTATCCACTTCTACTCCTTGATGTCGGATGATCAAGTAGCAACTGATATTTCTTTGTTTGTAGTCAGTAGAGTGACGGATGCAGGTGCTGACATGATAACTGCCGGGTTGCGTGATGTTGAATTCGAATTTGTAATTGCTGTCTCGTTCCCATGTTTCGCTGCCAAGTGTTTTGTATTTTTCCTGTGTGGTGGAAAAATTACAAGCCATGCAGCCGAGTAACAGGAAGAGAATGTATATACAAAATTTGTTCTTCATCTTGCGTTCAGTCGTTATTGTTCGTTTTTTACCATGGCTTCCAGTTCTGCGATCATCATGGCCGTGGCTCCCCAGATGAAATTTTCTCCGATCTTGTAACCCGGGGCTATGATTTTTTGTTCCTGCCGGTACAATACCTGACTTGTTTTATTCTTGTCGTCCAGTAAGTCTTTTAACGGAATGATGATCACTTTTTCTACTTCATTTTTCGAGAGTACAAAATTAGGCATTTCCGGGATAGTTCCAACAAAGGGCGTTATATTAAAGTTACTTAATGGAATATACACGTCACTTAATTTTCCGATAACCGTGACCTCCTTGGGGGGTACCCCAATCTCTTCTTCACATTCCCGTAATGCCGTGTTCAGGCTATTCCCGTCTCCCGGTTCACTTTTACCACCGGGTAAGGCCATTTGTCCCCCATGATATTTCCCTGCATTTGTTCTTTTGATGAAAGGTATCGCCAAGTCTCCTTGGTAGGGAACAAGGAGCATCATAACGGCACTGCTAATGGGATGACCTTGATGGATTCCCTCTTTCCCTTCCACGTATTTCGGCTGGGGAGACATCCGTTCTTGTGCTGTTTCACCGGGTAGTTTGTGTATAAATTTCTGGTGTAACGTTTCGATCGTCATGGTTTAAAATGTGAAATTTAGCATGAGCTGAAAATTGCAAGCTTGTATTTTAATTTTGAACGGTATTCAATACTCTCAATAAATTATCTCCCCATAATTTATGCAGTTCTTCGGCGGTGTACCCTTGTCGGAGAAGTTCAACCGTGAGGTTAATCACTTCATTGGCAGCCCGGCAACCGGTTAGTTTTTCCGTGTCGTCACCGTCAAAGTCTGTGCCGATACCCACGTGGTCAATGCCGACAAGTCGCACGATATGATTGATATGTGCCACGGCGTCCAGAATCGTCGGGTTGGGTTGTTTGCTTAGGAACCAGTTATAGAGGCATACCTGCACCACTCCACCTTTGGCCGCGATCGCCCTGATCTGATCATCCGTGAGGTTTCTTGGGTGATCGCATAAAGCTCGTGCGGAAGAGTGGGATGCGATGATGGGTGCCGTGCTGAGTTCCAGAACATCCTGCACCGTTTTCGCGCTGGTATGCGAGATGTCGATGATGATACCGAGACGGTTCATCTCTTTCACTACTTCCCGACCGAACGGGCTCAATCCGTCATGTTCCGGCTCACCCTTGGCGGAATCGCATATATCATTGCTGCCGTTGTGGCATAAGGTAATGTACGTGATTCCCATGTCTTTGAACATGGAAAGATTGTTGAGGTCTTTGCCGATGGCATACCCGTTCTCGATGGCAAGGAAGATGGCTTTCTTCCCGGCATTTTTCAAGTAGATCAAATCATCCACGTTATAGGCAATACCTACTTGGCTTTCGTTGAGTTTTACCTGTTCGGAAATCTGGTAAAAGATATCCACGGCTTTTTGCGTGGCAGCTTGCAGGGATTCATCATCCCGGGCATCTTGATGAAGATAGGCTACCATGAAAACGGCATCTTCTCGTCCTTCCTGCATTTTGGGGAGATCGACTTTGACATCCTCGTGACGTTCCCCGAAATTGAATCCTTCGGTGAATTTCATCGGGGTGTCACAATGGGAATCCACGATAAGACTGTTTCGATGAATCTCTTTGGCTTTCTTAAACAAGGTTGCCTCGTCCACAAAATAATGAAATAACTTCATCATTTGCTCATCCGGGCGAACGGCCATTTTCTCCGGGTGCCATTGCACGCTGAATACGCGGTGCCCGGGCATCCCTTCCATGGCCTCCACGATCCCGTCGGGAGAGGTGGCACTTACCCGGAATCCGGGAGCCACGTCTTTGACTGCTTGATGGTGGTATGAATTCACGATCAAGGAGTCAGTTCCGAGAACGGAGTGGAGTACGGTGTTGTTGACAACGTTTACCGTGTGGGAACCGAATTCCCGGCTGATGGACTGGCTGTGTTTCAATAATTGCTGTTCATGCTGGGAATAGATGTCCTGATAGTTTGTCCCCCCGAAAGCCATGTTGATGATCTGGTGCCCGCGGCAGATTCCGAAGATGGGGATTTGTCGGTCGGCGGCCAGTTTTACCAACGTGAAATCGAATTGATCTCTGGCGGCATCAATACTTCCAAGCGGGGGGAGAGGCTCCTCGTTCCCGTACAGCGGATTAATATCCCCACCTCCGGTAAGCATCAATCCGTCGAGTGTTTCGATGGTCTTCCGGAGCGTTTCGATGTCGTTATGCACGGGAAGTAGCACGGGTATTGCGCCCGCCTGAAGGATTGAAATCACGTATGAGTGTTCGATACACGAGTTCCCGTTTTCGAAATTGGCAGAAATGCCGATCAAGGGCAAATCGTGTTGTGACTGGCGATGGTCAATCGCCCGGTATAGGGTGTCCAGCTTTGCCGGATAAACAATATTATTCATTGCAATGTAAATTAAAAATAGAGTTACCAATAAAATTTTGTGCATGGCTTGTACGTGATCAGGGGAAATGTAGTTCCGCTCCTTTCGGGTGAACGACTAATTCCACGTTTGCTCCCAAGATCAGGGGAAAATTGTCGCGCACGTGTCCGGCCGGAAGACCGAAACACACGGGATACGTGTAATCTTCCACGGCGTCATGAATCAGTTTATACACTTCTGCTTTAAATTCCGGGGTCGATTCTTTTCCGAATTCCCCGACTACCAATCCGGCCAGATGTTGGAATTTCCCGGCGTATTTCATACATTTCACGTTCCGGTCAATTTCGTACAGATCGTCAGACGGGTCCTCGATGAAAAGGATCGTCCCTCTCGTGTTCCGTTCGATGCAAGTGTCATGCAGGTTATGCACCCATTGCAACATTCCACCGATCATTTCGGTTTCCACGATTCCCGGTCGGTTGAACGGGTGTGCAGGGATGGCGTACGAGGAAATGATCCCGAAAAGGAAATTCCGTAATTGCGTGACCACTTCCGGGGAAGTTGTATTGTAATCGGAAGGCATGAAGGCGTGTAAACTCTCGATTCCGAGGGAATGGAGTTTGGCGTGTAACACCGTGATGTCGTTCATCCCGATCACCCATTTGGGGTTTCCTTGAAATATGGAATAATCCGCCTCTTGTACGATACGTAACATCCCGTAATCTCCCGCCATGCACCAGATGGCCCGGATGTCCTCGGCGTCAAGGGCTGTTTGTAAATCATGTAATCGTTCTTCATCCGTGCCTGCCAATCTCCCGTGTCGGGAAAGAACGTGTTGTCCGGGTACTGGCTCCAACTCCCAAGAGGTCAGGAGTGAACAGGCCGCATCCAGCTGTTCTTTTGTTGCAACGCCAGAGGGTGAAATTAAAGCCACCTTATCTCCCGGCTGCAGGTATATAGGTCGTAACATAAAAGTTGAAGTTTTGTTATTATAGTACGAAGGTAACTAATATTTTTCTAACTTTGCGCCACTAGAGTTCAAAAGTTTATAAACTGGATATATGAGTAAGTTCAAGAGAAATTTGATTACCACGGCTTTGCCCTACGCGAATGGACCCGTGCATATCGGACACTTGGCGGGGGTATACGTGCCTGCCGATATTTACGTGAGGTATCTGAGGAAGAAAGGTGAGGATGTGGCATTTATCGGTGGATCGGACGAACACGGGGTGCCGATCACGATCAAGGCTCAAAAAGAGGGTGTGACCCCGCAGGATATTGTCGATCGTTATCACAAGATCATCAAGGATTCTTTCGAGGAATTGGGTATTTCGTTTGATATATATTCCCGGACAAGTTCGAAGACGCATCACGAGTTATCTTCCGCTTTTTTCAAGAAGCTGTATGACGAGGGAAAATTTATCGAAAAGACCTCGATGCAGTTCTACGACGAGAAGGCAGGGCAATTTTTGGCAGACCGTTATATCGTGGGGAAATGTCCTCATTGCGGTAACGAACGGGCATACGGGGATCAGTGTGAGGCTTGTGGAACTAGCTTGAACGCTACCGATTTGATTGACCCGGTGTCTGCGATCACGGGAAACAAACCGGAACTGAAAGAAACAAAACACTGGTATCTGCCTTTGGATCAGTATGAAGGTTGGTTGAAAGAGTGGATTCTGGAAGAGCATAAAGAGTGGAAACCGAATGTTTACGGGCAATGTAAATCTTGGTTGGACAACGGTTTGCAACCTCGTGCGGTGACCCGTGACTTGGATTGGGGAGTACCCGTTCCAATCGAGGGAGCCGAGGGAAAAGTGCTTTACGTGTGGTTTGATGCCCCGATCGGGTATATCTCTGCCACGAAAGACCTGACTCCGGAATGGGAAAAATACTGGAAAGACCCGGAAACCCGGATGATTCATTTTATCGGGAAGGATAACATTGTTTTCCATTGTATTATTTTCCCGGCAATGTTGAAAGCCGATGGTTCTTATATATTACCGGATAATGTGCCGGCCAACGAGTTCTTGAATTTGGAAGGAGATAAAATTTCCACATCCCGGAACTGGGCGGTATGGTTGCACGAGTATCTCGTGGAGTTCCCCGGTAAACAGGACGTGTTACGCTACGTGTTGACGGCAAACGCTCCCGAGACGAAAGATAATGACTTTACTTGGAAAGATTTCCAAACTCGGAATAACAGCGAATTGGTGGCTATCTACGGGAACTTCATTAACCGTACGTTGGTGTTGACACAAAAGTATTTTGCCAACCGGGTACCGGAACGGGGCGAGTTGACGGATTACGATAAAGAAGTCTTGGCTGAAATTCCGCAAATCGTGGAACGTGTTGAGAAGAGTCTGGAGACCTTCCATTTTCGCGACGCGTTGAAAGAGGCGATGAATCTGGCTCGTTTGGGTAATAAATACTTGGCAGATACCGAACCTTGGAAAGTGATCAAGACGGACGAGGGACGGGTGAAGACGATTCTGAATATCTGTTTACAGATTTCTGCCAACCTTTCCACGTTGATGGAACCGTTCATGCCATTCTCTTCTCAGAAATTACGTGAGTTCATGAATATTGACGTGATTGATTGGGCTAAAATGGGTGATGGCGTGATTCCTGCCGGGCATGAATTGGGAGAGGCCGGATTGTTGTTCGAGAAGATCGAGGATGCGACGATACAGGCTCAAATTGATAAATTGTTGGCTACCAAGAAGGCAAACGAGATGGCATCCGTGAAGGCCGCCCCTGCCAAGGAGAATATCCAGTACGAGGATTTCATGAAGATAGATATTCGGGTAGGTAAGATCATCGCTGCCGAGAAAGTGGCTAAGACTAAGAAGTTGATGAAATTAACCGTGGACACGGGAATTGACGAACGTACGATTGTTTCGGGTATTGCCGAGCATTACACGCCGGAGGAGGTGATCGGGCGTCAAGTCAGCGTGTTGGTTAACTTGGAACCGAAACCGTTAAAGGGTATCGTGTCACAAGGAATGATCCTGATGGCCGAGAATGCCGACGGAACGCTTTCCTTTGTTTCACCGGATAAAGAGGTGAAACCGGGATCGGAAGTTCGATAAAGACTATTTACGCGGGATAACCCGATAGAATCATTACGGAATGTAGCGAATGGGACTGAAATGACCTTCGTTACATTCTTTTTTATGCCTGTTTTTATAAATATCAGCATAAAATCAAGATTCCCCGATAAATCGTTTCCCTTAAAAAATTGAGGTTTTAGGGGGTGAATTATGATTTCGTTAACGCTCTGTTGTGAGCATGAAATACCCTTTAACTCCTTGGATAGACGGGGAAAGCCGCTTTGGTTAATTATTATAAAAGAGAGGATTATCTTTTTTAAGCCTAACATATATTTAACCTTATGACAACTAAAGTATAACTTGGATAACTTTCCCGGTAGGGGGAAGTGTCGTACTTTTGTATTGTTGAAAGATAACAACAACGAAATAAAGAGAGTGATTAAAAATAGTTGTCTAATTTTTAAATATAAAATAAAATGATGAAGTATATTATAATAGTATTCGTGGCTGTAATTACAGTGTTTATCGGTGGACGTAGTTTAAACCAAGCTAAAGCTGAAAAAATCGTATGTGCTTATGCCGATCAAGAGAATGTAGAAAACACTACCGCGGTTGCTCCGGTGCAGAAAGTAGCAAGTCAAGACACGATCTTCGGACCGGTTAGTCTTCCCGAAGTGAAGGTAAATGTAAAAAGAAAAGTAAGCCAAGTTATTTAAGATAAGGTTATCTATTGAGAATAAGTAAAGAGAAGAGAGCTGTCTGCCGAATGGAAGACGGCTCTTTTTGATATTTGAAGTATTTATTTTGATTTGATAAAATAATACTTATTTTTGTAAACGCTTCTATTTATCGGAAGTTTTGATAGGAACGTGCGATAAGCAAATTAAGCATAGGGATTTGATGTATAATATTGATATTCAGTCACCGGAATTTGTGAAATGTCTGGAACGGGGGGAGCGGGAGGCTTTTCAGCGATTGTTCGAGATGTATCATAAGGCGCTATGCTTTTTCGCGACTCGTATAGTGCGGGATAGTTTGGAGGCGGAAGACATCGTGCAGGATGTTTTTCTCGCTTTCTGGAGAATGGATCGGGGTGGCTTCCCTAATTTGAAAACAGTAAAAACTTTTCTGTATAATAGTGTGCAGCATCGGTGTCTGAATTATCTCCGGGATTTGGAGATTCGGGACCGGAATTATCGAAATCTGAAACGGGAAGAGTTGGACGAAGACTATTTTCTTTGTCAACAGATCCGGGCAGAAGTGGTGGCGGAACTTTTTGGGGCAATTGACGAGCTACCTGATAAGTGCAAGGAAATTTTTAAACGTTCTTACGTGGATGGACAGGAGGATAAGAAGATTGCCGAAGAATTGGATATATCGTTGAATACTATCAAAACACAGAAACAACGGGCAAAGTCTTATTTACGGGGTAGATTAGGTGATTTGTTCGTTTATGCAGGGATGTTTTTTCCTGGTTTGTAATGAAGGTCTTTTCGTAATGATTCCTCTTTTGCCGGGGATGATCTTATCTTAATTATGGGAATTACTAGGCTGTTACTAGACTGTTGGGCGACAGTTAGGCGCTGTCGCCGCATACTCGCCCCATTATAGCCCGATGATAGCCGCCATTTTAACAAACAATAAATAAAAATAACTCGAACAGAACTTCTGTTTTGGCATACGATAACGAATTTTCTCGCAAGTAAGAAGGTGTCTTCATGCATTTATTGTTACAGGGAATCATTAGAGGTTATGTGGTATTACGTGTACGTGATGATATTTTTTTCATACTCTTGTCACCTATTTGTCGATCGAGTGTGTTTAAGGTGTAAAATTCAGGTATATGAAAGTTACAAAAGACATACATGAGTTGATCCTGGCTTATTTACGGGAGGATATTTCGGAAGAGGAAATGAGCCGTCTTCGGGTGTGGTTGGATGAAAACGAGCGGCATCAGAGGTTATTGGAAGAGTTGTGGGATAAGGATGTTTTGCAACGGGAGATCGTGGAGTACGCATCGTTTGACACGTCCCGGCGGTGGGAACAGTTGAAGGAGGTGATGGAAAAACCGGTTCGGAAGGGACGTTCTTTGTTGAAAGTGTGGGGAGCGGTGGCTGCCGTGGTGGTGGCTTTCGTGGGAGGACTGATTTATTGGCAAATGGCCGGTTCGTCTCAACCGGAAACGAAACAAGTCGCTGTTGCCCGGATAGAACAGGGTGGAACACGGGCCGTGCTGATAACAGGGACGGGGAAACACGTGGTGTTACAGGGATTGAAAGATACCTGTTTAAATATAACGGGGATGGAGACCTTGAATATTGGCGAGGACGGTAGTTTGAAGTATTCTTTATCTGCACTTTCGAGTATGCCGGAATGGCACACGTTACGAATTCCGAAGGGAGGGGAGTACAAAATCGTGCTGGATGATGGCACTGAAATCTGGTTAAATAGTGCGTCCGAGTTGAAATATCCCGCTCACTTTGTCGGTAACGAGCGGCGGGTGCAGTTGACCGGGGAGGCGTATTTTCAAGTGGCACGGAACGAGGCGGCCCCGTTTATCGTGGAGACTCGGGATATGGACGTGAAGGTGTTAGGGACTTCTTTTAACGTGTCGATATATGAGGATGAGGGAAGTTGTCATGCGACGTTAGTCGAGGGGCGGGTTGAAGTGAACGATAAGGTGAATGGAGAAAAGGTTGTGTTAACACCCGGGAAACAAGCGCTATTGCAGGGGAAAGAGATGACCGTCCGGGAAGTAAATACCAAGTTATATACCTTGTGGCGACTGGATCGATTTACTTTTGCCAGCGAGGATATGGAAGGGGTGATTCGGAAGTTATCCCGTTGGTACAACGTGGAATTCTTCTTCTCGAATCCTTCGATGAAACAAAAACGATTCACGGGGTCATTACCGAAATATGCGGATATATGTCAGGTGTTGAAGATGATCGAGATGACCACGGATGTTAAATTTGAAATAAAAGAGAATACAATAATAATACGATAAAAAACAGGAAGTGTTCGTACCACTTCCTGTGACATTGAAAAATTGATTTTAGTACAAACAATTTAACCTTACAAAATTATGAAAAAAAACCCAAATGTAAGGGCAGGAGGACAGCATGCCTTAGAAAAAATTAGTATGGTTATGAAACTCTGTCTTTTCCTGTTGTCGTTTTTAGTTTATTCGGTGTCCGCTAAAAGCATGGCACAGAATGTCAAGTTATCCATGGAGAAAAAATCGGAAAGTTTGGTGAAAGTTTTAAATGAACTGGGAGAGAAATCCGGTTATGAATTCTTTTACAATGATGATGAGGTGAGTGGGGTGAACGTGTCGGTTTCCGTGAAGAATGCGACAGTACGGGAAATATTAGAGAGCGTTCTGAAGGGAACGTCATTGGTTTATCATATCGTGGATAACGTGATTGTGATCTCTCCGAAGGTGAATGATGAACGTCCGGTTGCATGGCGGGTGTCCGGTGTGGTTAAGGATGGGAGGGGTATACCTTTGATTGGGGTTACGGTATCCTTAAAGGGGACAACCGTCGGAGTGGCAACAGATAAGGATGGGAAGTTTATTTTTGAATTTCAGAAAAGGGATAGTGTTGTGTTGGTATTTTCTTTCGTGGGAATGGTGACGCAAGAGAAAATTATAAAAACAAAAGAAACCAAAAATCTTGTTGTCGTGATGAAAGAAGACGTGGGGGAGCTGGATGAGGTGGTGATAACCGGATTCGGTAGTAAGGCGAAAAATAGTTACACGGGAGCGGCGACTTCGGTTGATAGAAAACAGTTGCTGACTGCCGGGACGAGAAGTTTGTTGAAAAGTTTGGCCGCTTTTGTCCCAGGTATGCAGATCGTGACGAATAACGATATGGGTTCAGACCCGAACACGAAACCGGAGATTTTGATCCGGGGACGGAGTAGTTTCGAGGGGGCGTCTAACGTGCCGACGTTTATTGTCGACGGGGCAGAGGTTAGTTTGGATTATGTTTTTGATATGGATGTGAATGATGTGGAGAACGTGACTGTGTTGAAAGATGCATCCGCTTCGGCTCTATATGGAGCTAAGGCTTCCAAAGGGGTTATTGTTATCACGACGAAGCCGTTGAAAGGTGGTAAAATGAGAGTCTCGTATGACGGAACTTTCGGGGCTTCGTTCCCGGATCTTAGTGATTACGACTTATTAAATGCCGAGGAAAAGTTGGAATACGAGAGAAGGGCGCATTTGTATGATGGGATGGGTGATGACGGGTACGAGAAAGACGTGGAGTATAATGAAATCTACAAGCGGGTGAGGGCTGGAGTTGACACGGACTGGATGTCGAAACCGTTGCGCAATTCTTTCACGCAAAATCATAACGTGAATATTTCCGGGGGAGATGATTTTATTCGGTATAGTTTGTCTGTGCGCTATGGTAGAGAAGAGGGGGTGATGAAGGAATCGAAGCGCGATCGTTATTCGATGAGTTTTAAGTTGTCATACAATAAGCAAGATCGTTTTTTTATCAATAGTACAACAACCATTAATGTCGTGAATAACGAGAATTCTCCATATGGTTCTTTCTCCAAGTATGTAGATTTGAATCCTTATGATCCAGTATATAATGAGGATGGGTCATGGAATAAATTGTTGACACATTATATATACAATCCCCTGTACGAGGCATCGTTGGGAAGTTATGACAAGGGCGAGCAGTTTTATCTGAACACGATTTTGAATTTGCGCGTGGAAGTGTTGAAGGGATTGCGCATGGAGGGACAGTTTTCTCTGAACAAGTCGAAAGATGATACAGAAGTGTTTGTTTCTCCTCAATCCAACACATTCAACGATGTAGTAACTGAGGAAAAAGGAAGTATCACCGTCAGCAACACGAAAAGGATGACATATGAAGGTCGTTTGATGTTAACTTACAACAAAATGTTTGGTGAAAGTACTTTGTTGAATGTACTTGGCGGTGGAACGATTTCATCCAGCGACGGAAATTCAAACAGTTATTCGGGAGTAGGAATCTTTTCTGATAAATTGGCTCACCCGGCTTTCACGTCGAGATACCCGGAAAACGGAAGACCTACGGGAAGTCAGGATATAGAACGCTCGATGGGATTTTTCGTGAACGGGAACATGATTTATGACAATCGTTATTTCTTGGATGTCGCTATTCGTTACGAGGGAAGCTCTAAATTCGGTTCAGACCAACGTTATGCACCTTTTTGGAGTGTCGGTGGCGGATGGAATATTCACAAGGAAAAGTTTATGCCTACTTCCGCCACGGATGTATTGAAATTACGCGCTAGCGTGGGATATACCGGGAATGCCTCTTTTTCTCCTTATCAGGCGATGACAACTTATAAATACGATGCCGATTTGAATTACGGCAAAGGGATCGGTGCGGTTCCTATGGCTATCGGTAATCCGGATTTGAAGTGGGAGCGTACGTTGACCTATAATGCGGGATTGGATGTCGTGTTATTTTCCAACCGATGGGATATGACACTCGATTGGTACCGGAAGGTGACGGATGATTTGTTGTTGGACGTGACAAAAGCCCCGTCTGTAGGAACGTCTTCGGCTAAAGAGAACATCGGTAAATTGCAGAATAACGGGATTGAATTTCAAACCCGGGTGACGGCTATCAACAATCAGAACTGGAATTGGGCAATGTCATTAACGATACAACACAATGAAAATAAGATCAAGAAGATTAGTAATGCTCTGAAGGCCATGAACGAGAAATTGAATGCCGAGAAGACGTTATTACCGCCCCCGGTGTATGAAGAGGGGCAATCTATCAGCGCGGTGAAAGCGGTAAAATCAGGGGGAATTGACCCGGCCACGGGACAAGAGATTTATATCGATATAGACGGGAATCCTACTTTCACGTATAATTATTGGGATAAGCGGGTGTATGGAGATGCCAACCCGGATATGTCCGGTGTTTTTGGTTCGTATCTGACTTTTAAGGGTTTCTCGTTAAACATGATGTTTGATTACTCCTTTGGCGGTACGATTTACAACCAGACGTTGGTTTCACGGGTGGAAGGATCTGACCCTCTGAAGAATGCGGATAAACGAGTGTTTTCTAGCCGATGGAAAGAGGCAGGAGATCAGGCGAAATATAAAGATATTGCCGATTCCTCGATGCCGGAAGTTACTAGCCGTTTTATTCGTGACGAGTATTATTTGAACATGAGAAGTTTGAGCCTGTCTTATGATTTTACATCTGATTTTTGTAAGAAAATATACTTAAGTCGTTTACGGGTTCAATTTATGACAAATGATTTATTCCGGATATCCACGGTTAAGCAGGAAAGAGGGTTGACCTATCCGTTTGCCAGAACTTTCGAGTTCTCTCTTAGTGCGGCATTTTAATAACAAATGAAGAAGATATGAAAAGAATAAGAAATAAATATAGTATGCTGGTTTGGGCTTTATGTTTCTGGACTCTTGCCGGGTGTGACAGTTATCTGGATGTAAATCCTAAAGGTACTTTGGAGCAAGAAAAGCAGTTTGAAGACGTGCAGGGATATCGTGACGCGATGTACGGGATTTATGCGACCATGGCTAAAACGAGTTTATACGGGGAAGCTCTGAGTTGGGGGTTCGTGGATTGGTTGGCACAATTGTCCTATGATAAATATATGCAGAGTGAAAAACTTGTGAACGTGAAAGCTGCTAATCAGTATAAATATGATGATCCGAATTTGGAGGGGCTAATCGGTAGTATTTGGGGAGAGGCATATCAATGTATTTCATACGCTAACAACGTGTTGGAGAATATTGAGACGGTTAATTTGGCGGAAGATCCGGATTACGCGTTGATTAAAGGAGAGGCATATGGGGTGCGTGCCATGTTGCATTTTGATCTATTGCGTTTGTTTGCCGAGAATATTCTTCTGCATCCGGATGCCGGGGGTATTCCATATGCTTATCATTTTGATTTGAAGAACAAGGAGGTTTTTTCGTTAAAAGAGAGTTATGACAACATTTTGGGAGACCTGACAAAGGCTGAGGCGTGTCTGGTAAATGATAACGAGATGAACCCATCGAATGCCGGTTCTGATTATCGAGTGGCTCGCGGAACGCATTGTAATAAATATGCTGTTTGGGCACTAAAAGCGCGGGTGTTTCATTATAAGGGGGATTTGGATAGTGCCGCATTCTATGCAGGGAAAGTAATCGATGCTCCGGATTTGTATTTGGTCCCGAGAGGAGCGTATGGAAATAAAGAGATGAAGCGTTTCCCCCGCGGGGATGAACCTAAGGAACGAGCTAGTAGTGAGATGATTTGGGGGCTGTACACAAGAATGATAGCAGATTCTTATAAAAATATGAATTTCGAGAATATAGGGGGGAGTGTAGTTGTGCTTCGGGATGATATAGATGATGTTTACGATATATCGAGGTCTTCTGCCACGAGTGAGGATGCTCGCTATAAAGCATTCTTTGCAAAAGTGGGAGAGATATCTTCAGATTACTTCTTTGTTCGTTTATTGGGGACAGAGGAGGACACGCACACCCTGCAGGGAGTTTGCCTGATCCGCTTGCCGGAGATGTATTACATATTGGCGGAGGCAACGTATTATCAGGATAAAGAGAAGGCTATGCGTTATTTTAATGATGTCCGGAATAGTCGGGGATTGAATGATTATGCTTCGGCAGAGGTAACTTCCCGGGAGGAGTTTATGGAGTTAGTTCTCGCGGAGCGTTATAAAGAATTTTGGGGAGAGGGGCAAACTTTCTTTTCTTACAAACGGGAAAATAAAGGGTTTAAACACCCGGATTCTTGGGATCATTATGGAGAGGTATATACCCCTTCGTCTGAAATGTTTGTATTGCCTTGGCCGAAAAAAGAATTGGAATTTGGTGGAACTAATAAAGACTGATCGATATGAAAAAGAGTATATTATATCAGATTTTTATCTTACTGGGAATTTTAATAGCGGGATGTGATGAAAATGGGGATGACGGGTATTACGATAACGCGTATCGTGTTTATTTTCCAAAAACATCGATGCTCTGTAAGTTGGGGACAGAGCCCGCGACGGTAACCCGATACACGGTGAACGTTCCGGTTAGCATACTGGGGTTGGGTGCCAAAGAGGGAATGAAAGTAAAAGTGAAAGTCGATCCGCAAAAGACAACGGCAGGTTCCGATTTGTATGCCACTATCCCGGAAGAAATAGAGTTTAAAAAAGATTCAATTGTTACCTACATACCCGTGGAGTTACTGCGGGATAATATTACTTCCGAGAAGGATACGACCTTTCAGATCTGCCTTACTCTGGTTGCGAATGAGTATTTTGCTTTAGGGATCAAAGAGAATCTGGGAGTTGAAATAAAATTCACTAATTATCTCGGAAGACCTTCTTGGTGGGGCGTGTTCGAGCAATATATCGGGAGATTCCACCAGAAAAAGTATCTGAAGTTGATGGAGATTTGGGGAGGAGAGGTGACTTTACTTGATGTCGCAGCAAAAGAGGCAAAACTTATTCTGGTATGCAAGGAAATGTATGACTTTTTTATGAAGAATCCGGAAGATGGGGTGGTATTGCCTCTTCATCCCATGTGGCCTTACGAGTAGTAATCTTTATAATAAATGAGTGAATTATGAGAAAATTAATTTATTTGTTACTGAGTATATGCACGTGTGTTTCTTGCATTGACGACGAATCGAAATTGGGTACAAATGCATTGTCAACATTATCGTTTGTGACATCTCTGAACGAATCATATACATGCGAGCATAATAATCAATTCGTGTTGACTGCTCCGGAGACAAAACAGGAAAATAGGGACAAAACTTTGTCATACGAATGGCAAGTGAATTATAAGGTGGTGTCAACTGCGAAAGATTTGAATTACACGTGCGAGGGGTATGGGGAGTTCCCGTGTCGCTTGAAAATATCCAACGAAGATGGAGCTATTTTCCATGAGTTTACGTTGAAAATTCCTTATCCGTACGAGAAAGGAGTCATGTTGTTGAGCCGTTATGACGGGCGTTCTATGATGTCTTTTCGCGGTGCAAACGATGCCTCCTTTATCAAAGATATATATCGCTTGCATAACCCGTCGGTGGAGTTGGGGAAAGAGCCGAAAGGAATAGCGTATAATGAACGTATGGAGTGTGTTTATATAGCCACCGAGAATCCGTTGAGAGTGGTGAAAGTAGAACATAATACGATGGATCTGTTGGATGTGTTACCCTATCCGGAGGAACGGGTTGAGGCTCTTTTCACGCTTCGTAGTATGTACACGTTGTATTTTACCGGAGGTGGACGAATTGTAAAATTGGATTGCGGATCGGATACTTTTGAAAACGGTTTTCAACAATATTTGACCGGGGAAATAATGGGCATGTTTCCGGACGCTTATTTGGCTAATAACATAGTAAGTCCCCTTTACGCCGGAGAGCCGATGTTTACGTTCGCCTTTGACACGAATAGCAAATCCTTTTTGCTATGGGATGAAGATAGTTATGTTGATGATTATGTTTGTTTAGAATGCCAAGGAATGTCACTTGTTGCGATGTTCTTGAGAAATACTTACGATGTCGTGCTTGTCATGAAGGATGGTGACGAGTTTAAGATTTTTGAATATAATATTAATTACGATGATACAGCTCCTGAGGTTTCTGCTACATCTTCCGGAATGAATGATAAGAGTGTTTTTATGCTGGACGAAAAGAAAGGTATATTGTACTACACGGACGGGGGGAATAATATATTCCGGTATAATCTTATTTCGAAAGGGAATTTCGAGCCATCAGATTACACGGTCGGTAATGACGGGGATGTGATTCAGGGTATGCTTCTGGATCAGGATGAGGGAAAATTGTATGTGGCGGTCAATGCCAAAGAGGGTGATTACCGGGGATGTGTTTATTGCTATAACAGCGTGACGAAAGAATTGCTGTGGGAGGAAAGAGGTGTAGCCGGGGAAATCGTGCAGATGATTTATAAAGATAAATAACGCGAGTGCTTCGTGCTGATTGAATGTTTTTTTATTCGTGTGCTTTTTATAACCGGAATGGTATTTTACCATTCCGGTAGTATTTAACTATAAATTTACGGAATCAATGAAAAATCTTATTTTTATTCTTATTTTTTTGTCCTTCAGTTTTACTGCTTTATGTCAGGGAGGGGTCAATTTTGAGCAACTGACTTTTGATGAAGCTTTATCTAAAGCTAAGGCTGAAAACAAGCTTGTGTTCATGGATTGTTACACGACTTGGTGTGCTCCCTGCAAATATATGGCTGATAATGTCTTTCCTCGAGAGGAGGCTGGCGAGTTTTTTAACCCGAAATTTGTTTCGGTAAAATTTGATATGGAAAATGGGGAAGGCAAAGAGTTGGCTCAAAAATTTGGAGTTCGTGCTTATCCGACCTTCCTTATCATTCGTCCCGACGGGAGTGTGCAACATCGAATTGTGGGGGGCGTGAATCTTGATAAATTTATTGAAATAGCGGAAAGAGGCTTGAACGTGAAAACATCTTTTGACTATCTCGATAGATTGCACGAGAAAGGGAAAATGAATAAAAAACAACTCATCTCGTACCAAATTGCGTTGAATGACGCGTATGAGGAAGAAAAAAGCAATAAGGTTGCCCAAGAGTTAAAGTCGATATTGAAGGAAAAGGATAAAATGCAAAAAGAGTATTGGCCTATTCTTGAAAAGGAAAGTTTCGGTTCTGATGGATTTAAACTGGTTTTGAACAACCTCTCTACTTTTCGGAAAAATGTAGGTAAGGAAAAGATAGACAATTATTTATTCGAGAATTATTTTTCCACTATCGGTGAGTCTTTAAATGCCGACGCAAAGCCCCACGGAGAGACTTTAAAACAGATAAAAAGTGAATTGGAAAATCTCGATATAGATGGTAAGGATGTTTTATTGTCTACTATAGAATTGAACCAAGCTTGTTTGATGTCGGATATAAATAAGATTATTTCTATCGCGGAAAAAATCAATACTAACGAAAACGGGGAACTCTGGTCTGCCATGGAAGCACTTGGTTTTATTAAAAACAAGGCTTCAAAGGATGATTTGAAACGAATCCTTCGTTTGGAAGAACAATACATGAATTTGGTCGAGGATGATAATAAAGAGTTTGTGAAAGATTATTTTGCAGATTTTAAAATAGCTATGATCGATGGCGTTAATTTTCAGGATTTAAGTTTCGAGGAGGCTTTAGAAATTGCCAATCAGCAAGGTCGGTTCCTTTTTGTCGATTGCAATACAAGTTGGTGTGAACCATGTCGTTATATGGAGAATGTCGTGTTTAAGCAAGAGAACGTGAGGAATTTTATGAATGCTAATTTTGTCTGCGTGAAGTATGATTTGGAGAAAGGGGAAGGTCCCATGTTGGCGAAAAGATTTGGAATACGGTCATTTCCAACTTTTTTACTTGTGGAGCCAGATGGAAGTCTTCGTCACAAGATCGTGGGTGGCACAGATTCGGAGTCCTTTGTTGCACTCGTGAAAGAAGGACTGGATGACAACACGGCGTTGGGGAGTTTGATGAAAAAATATGACAACGGGGAACGGGATAAGAAGTTTTTAGCGACTTATATCCGCACGTTGGTTGAGCTTGATGAGCCTATCGCAAAAGAAGTCGCGAATGAACTATTTAAAATACTCAATGATGAAGAGAGATTTTCTGATGATTATTGGTTTGTTTTTGGCTATGTTGAATTGTGTCCGTATAATTCTGAGATTGCGAAATTCTTGACAGCAAACCTTTCCAAGTTTTACCAGACTATTGGGAAAGAAAAAGTTGACAGTCGTTTGCGTGATGGATATATGGATGATATTATGAAGGTCATTAGCGGGAGAGAAAAAGACATCGATATGAAACGTCTGAATGTAATCGGACAGGAAATAAAGACGCTGAAATTGTCTGATGAAAAGACGATACTATCTGCACAACTAATAGCTAAGGCTATAAAAATGAATGATGTAGATCGACTTTTGATTGTTTGTGAAAAAGAAATTCCGAATCTGGGAACATGTAAGGATGATGTTGTTTATTATTTGTCCGGATATTTTGGAAAAGTTAGTGATGTGCAAAAGGCTAAATGGAAAGAAATACAGGATGCAAACCAGTAAATCCTAGGCTTGCTGGAAGCGTCTCTTTTACGAGAGACGTAGACAGAATATGAAGAGAGGGGCTGTCTAACAAGTCTATCTTTTAACGACGGCTTCTCCTAATTCCTCCTTACGCAGAATTGGAAAACGCTTGGTAATCAGCTTTTCTCTTGTGTAAGGTGAAGTTGGAGGGGCAGTTGGTAAATATCAAATAGGACTTCTTAGATAACCCTTCTTGGGATTGCTGGATGATAAATGAAAAATGATGGGATATATAAAAAATTCTAATGAATGATTAGGTATGTTGTAAACAAATAGCTACTTTCGCAGCGGGATCGACACTAAATAGACTTAAAGATGCCTGTCGTGTCTTGTTGTGTTTCATAAAGTAATATATTATGGGTAGTATGTTGTTAAAAGTGATTTGTGGGATTATGTTCCTGTTAGGTATGTCGTGGAATGTCATGGCAAAAGAGGTGATTAAGGGGAGAGTCGTTGATTCTCAGTCAAAAGAGGTGTTGATCGGGGCTACCGTGAGCGTGGAGGGAACGAGTGTCGGGTGTGCTACGGATGCGGAGGGATATTTTGAATTAGAGGTAGAAGAGTCGGGAACGGTTGTATTGGTGTTCCGAAGTGTAGGCTATTCGGAAGTGAAAAAAAGTGTTGTTGTGGATGATAAAAAGGTGGATCTGGGGACCGTGGGGATGTTGCCGATGTATATTAATTTGTCGGATGTGGTGGTGCGTGGTTCTTTAGCCGTGGACCGGAAGACCCCGGTAGCCTTGTCGGTAGTGACGGCGAAAGAGATCGAGGAGAAACTTTCAACACAGGAATTCCCGGAGATATTGAAATCTTTGCCGAGTGTTTACGCCACGAAAGAGGGGGGAGCGTTTGGAGACGGACGGATTAATTTGCGGGGATTCGAGACGGAGAATATAGCGGTGATGGTGAACGGAGTACCTATGAACGAGATGGAATGGGGAGGTATCTATTGGTCGAATTGGTCGGGTTTGGCTGATGTTACTCGCTTTATACAAGTGCAGCGAGGATTGGGAGCGTCGAAAGTGTCCGTGCCTTCTGTCGGGGGATCGATCAATATCGTGACGAATTCGACAAATGCGGTAGCCGGAGGTTCTGTTTCATACGGTGTGGGAAATGACGGTTACAATAAGGTCGCATTTAATCTTTCCACCGGATTGCTGAAGAATGGCTGGGCGATGTCTATTTTGGGGGCGAGAACTTGGGGAGATGGTTATATACAAGGAACGGATTTCGTAGGGTATTCTTATTTTGTGAATATTTCCAAGCGGTTGGGTGAAAATCATCAATTGTCTTTAACTGCTTTTGGTGCACCGCAATGGCACAACCAGAGAAACCGGAATGACAAGATGACAATCAAATCATGGGATGAGTTGGGGGATACCCAGTTTAATCCTTCTTACGGGTTCGCTAACCGGGATGGAAAGAATGTGCGTAAAGTATCTGCTTATAACAAATATCACAAGCCTCAGGTTTCGTTGAATCATCTTTGGGAGATTAATAATAAATCAAGTTTATCTAGCGTGCTTTACATGTCGTTGGGACGTGGTGGCGGGTATAGCGGCCAGGGAAAATGGAAAAATTCATGGTACGGGACGACCACGGCTGGAACTTTAGGGGTTAATCGTGCGGAAGATAAGACCTTTGCTTACGATAGTGTTTATAAATGGAATGAAAGTAGCCAGACGGGATCCGTGATGGCGATGTCCATGAGTAAAAATGAACATAACTGGTTCGGGTTGATTTCTACCTATACAACCAAGTTGGGACAGTATTTTGACGTGTACGGGGGAGTAGATTTGCGTTATTATAAAGGTAAACATTATAACGAATTGGTGGATTTGTACGGGGGGGAGTATTTTATTGATCCTAGTCGAAAGAATGTGAAGTACAAGGCTGATGATAAGGATTGGCAAGAGGAACATTTGCAAAAAGGAGATATTATTTTCCGGGATTATGATGGGTTCGTGATGCAGGAAGGGTTCTTTGCACAGGGAGAATATAACCGTGAAGCTTGGAGTGCTTTTGTTGCCGGATCGGTTTCAAACTCTACTTATTGGCGAAAGGACCGTTTTTATTATTCCAAAGATGAGGCAAAGTCCGATAAAGAGCATTTCACGGGATTCACGATAAAGGGTGGGGCTAATTATAACGTGACGGAGAAGCATAACGTATTTGCTAATATCGGGTATTTTTCTCGTCCCCCTCACATGCAGGGTGGCGTTTTTCTGCAAAATGATGTGAGTAATATTGTTAACTCGGATGCGATGAACGAGAAAGTGTTCTCGATAGAGCTGGGGTATGGATTCCGTTCTTCGTGGTTAAATGCGAACGTGAATTTCTACCGGACGGCGTGGATGGACAAGGCCACAAGGGTGAACGTGAAAGAAGATCGGGATGCTTTTGCTTACCTGACGGGAATTGATGCTTTGCATCAGGGAATAGAGGTGGATTTCGTGTTACACCCGATCGTGAATCTTGATATTACAGGAGTGTTTTCGATTGGTGACTGGCATTGGAATGGTGATGGTAAAGGATATGCTTATAATTCGGCAGGCCGACCTGTGGGTAAGAATGGTAAACCGTTAGGCGATGTGGGAGGGGAAGAACATGCTCAAAGTTTCATAAAAGTGAAAGATGTTCGAGTGGGAAATTCTGCACAAACAACTTTTGCTATTGGAGGACGTTACCAGTTCTTGAGAGGGTTGCACGTGGGAGTTGATTATTCTCATTTCGCACGAAATTATGCGAAATTTTCGTTCCCCACGGTAAATCTGGATGCCGAGAATGTGATTGAATCTCCTTGGAGGATGCCGGCATATGGTGTGTTGGATGCTAATATCAACTATCGTTTCCCGTTGAGTAAGGTGTTTGGCGTGATGGTTTCTGCGAACGTGAATAATCTTTTGGATAAAGAGTATATCGCTGATGCGGAGGATGGTGCCGGGCATGATAAAGATACAGCCAAGGTTTTCTATGGTTTCGGACGTACTTTTTCCGTGAACTTGAAGATCACGTTCTAAGATTATTGAGAGTAAAGATGTAGTTATTTTGTGTATAATAAAATACAGTAATTATATTTTTTATACATTTGTGGCGTTTTTCTCCAATTTTATTTGAGAAAGGTTGCAATATAAACTTTAACTATTTTAAAATGAAAAAAATCGTATTTTTAGTACTATTGGTAGTATTACACATTTCTACGTTTGCGCAGAATAATCAAGAAAGGAAACTGCCGGGTTATAAAACATCATTTGAAACCAATAAATTTTGGGATAATTGGTTTATTTCATTGAATTTAGGGGCTCAAACCCTTTATGCAGAGGGGTCTACTGATGCAAAGTTCGGTGATCGATTAACCTTTATGCCTGCCTTGTCTGTTGGTAAATGGTTTACGCCTTGGTGGGGATTGAGAGTTCAAGGTTTGGGAGGTGCTTTACATGGTTTTCAAAATGATGGGAAAATGATGTTGCACAAACATTATGGAGCTGTTCATGGAGACTTTATGTTTGGTTTGTTAAACTTCTTCGGTCGTTACAACGAGAATCGTTGCTTTGATTTGATACCTTTTGCAGGAATAGGTGGTGCTTTTATCGGTAGTGATCAATCTTTTACTATTAATGCTGGTATTCAAGCTCGTTTTCGGTTATCTCAACGTTTTGATTTGAATTTGGAATATGGTGGGATAATTTTGGATGATGATCTCGTGACCAGAGGCGGATTCCCTAATGACGGGATTAGTAATCTGAGTGTTGGAGTTACTTTCAGATTTAAAAATCGTTCGTTTAAAAAGGCTGTTAGCCAGAAACAGTATGCAGACCTTCAGAATTTGGCAACAGCACAAGACGCACGAATCAAAGAATTGATTAGCCGTACCCCGGATACCGTTGTCAAAGTGGTAAAACAAGAGATGCCAACAACTGAAACTAAAGTGGTGTTTAAGGCTTTACCGACAACGATAAACTTCGCTTTCAACAGTTACAAAATTGATCCTACTCAGGAGGTTGGTGTTTATAACTTGGTTCAATTTATGAAAGAAAACCCCGATGTGCGTGTTCGTTTGACAGGTTTTGCCGATAAACGAGGAACTGAGAAGGCCAATATGATTATTTCTGAAAAGCGAGTAAATGCGGTTGCAGATATGTTTATTAGTAAATATGGAATAAATAAAGACCGTATTGTGAAAGATCATAAAGGAGTCAGTTCTCGTTATGACAAGGATGATTGGAATCGTTGCGTTCTTGTTGAGATTATAAAATAACAGTTCATTATGATATAAGAACGAGTTTGTTCTTGCATGGAGTCGCCCCTAAGAAACTTGATAATAAGTTTTTGGGGGCGTTTCATTTATTGTCAGTCCTTTTATATATGGGAAAAATGGAAGAATATGTAATAGATTTTATACTTTTGCGAAGATTTAAAGAATATGAGCTATTTTGAGCTTTTTGTAGATGTATAGATTTAGAGTATGATGATATTATTACAGCGTTTTCGGGTGTATTTGCGTCAAATTCTGGACCCGTCAGATGAACAGGAGCGGGAAGAAGATACTGTGGAGGCTATCCGTAAGGGAATCGTGTTCCGGGGGACAAATTTGTGGGTATTGATTTTTGCCACGTTTATCGCGTCTTTGGGATTGAACACGAATTCGACGGCCGTGATTATTGGAGCCATGTTAATTTCTCCTCTGATGGGGCCGATTATGGGAATCGGTCTGGGAGTTGGAATCAATGATTTTGAACTGATCAAGAAGGCTTTCCGTAATTTGCTGATCGCAACGATATTCAGCGTGTTAACGTCTACTTTATATTTTTTGTTATCGCCTTTGAACGAAGCTCGTTCGGAATTGCTGGCACGGACAACCCCCACGATCTATGACGTGTTGATCGCTTTCTTTGGTGGAATGGCGGGAATCGTGGCGTCCTCGACGAAGTTGAAAGGAAACGTGATTCCGGGAGTGGCTATTGCTACTGCCTTGATGCCGCCGTTATGTACGGCCGGGTTCGGGTTGGCAAGCGGCAACCTGAGTTATTTCTTCGGGGCATTCTATTTGTTCACGATCAATTCGGTATTTATTGCAGTTGCCACGACTTTAGGAGTGCGACTGATGCACTTCTCGAAAAAGAAGTTCATGGATAAGGAACGGGAAAAGAAGGTACACCGTATCGTGTATTCAATCATTTTCCTGACGATGGTTCCGAGCGTGTATATCACCTACAATATGGTGAAAACGAATATCTTCGAGACGAATGCCAGTCGATTTATCAAAAATGAATTTAATTTTCCGAATACGTTGGTGGTGGATCGTTACGTGAAAACAGAGAACCCGGAGCGTCGGATTGAAGTATCACTGATCGGTAAGGAAATATCAGAGGAAGTGATCGTGTCGTTGAAAGAAAAGATGTTGCATTACGGGTTGCATGATGTTCCTTTGGTGATTCATCAGGGATTCGGGAAAGAGGATACTGAGATGCAAAATGACGTTAGTAATATGTTGTTGCAGGATTATTACATGCAGAATAAACAGCGGATTGCCTCGCAAGATGAAGAAATTTCCGTGTTGCGCGAAAGGTTGAACTCTTACTTGTTATATGATACGATCGGGCATCAGGTTACTCCCGAGGTGAAGATTCTTTATCCTTCCGTGAAAAGTCTTGCTATATCCAGAGTGATTCGTAATCAAGTGGATTCTCTGCATGCCGATACGTTACATATTGCTATCGTGGCGTTCGGGCAGAAATTATCTGATGTGGAGGAAGAGAAGTTTTCGGCTTGGTTGGCGGCCCGGATCGGGGTGAAGAATTTGAAGTTGATAAAAGAGTAAGTTGCTGTAAAATTTGATAGACCAAGTGAGATTTGTTGATTTCATAAACTTTTACCTGTTTTATTTCGTATATAGACCGTATTTTGGTTGATAATCAAATTAAAATAAGGTACTATGAAGAAATTAATGATTGTAATGCTTGGTCTTCTGACTTTAGTTTCGGCATGTTCAGACAATGATGATGAGGGATCTTATGGGGTAACGTCTGGATTAATTACTCCTAAAATAAGAGCTCGGGTAACCGATCCGCTTAATCAGAATCCTTTCACGGGGATTCTTGAGGTATATCCGTGTAAGGATGAAACCTCTATTTACTATGGAAACTACATAAATGGAAAGCTCACGGTATTTAATGGTTATTACGTCATATCAGAGGGGGACGTGTATGGGGACAATAACCGAGAACTTCACCTGCCTATCGGCGAGTATAACATGGTGTATTGGGGGACACCCAAATACGATGAGCCGATTTATAATTCTCCGGCAATTACTCACCCGGGGTTAACGAATGGAGCTGATCTGGCAAAACTCTATTTTAGCTTGCGACCCAATACTGACGGGACTTATATGCCCGTGTATGATTTGGTCCATGCGATAAAACCGGCACGTATTGGAACGGAGGATTTGACAGCTTCTCTTACACGGGTTACCGCCGGTTTGAAGGTAATACTGAAACAAGAGGATAATAGTGCGTTCAGTTCCAGCATAACAAGCGTGAACGTTCATATTGGAAATATTGCCGAGAAGATGAATTTTTACACGGCCGAGGCGGAGAACATGACGAAAACCGTGAAATTCGAATTGTCCCGTTCTGAGGATGCCACCATCATGAGTAATCCTACCGTGATGTTGTTTCCTTCCGCCCCGAATCCTTTGTTGGAGTTGTTTATCACCTTGGCGGATGGTTCCGTGCATACTCTTTCTAAAGCGTTGACTTCCACGTTATCTCCCAATACGCGGCTCACGTTGAATATTGTTGTCGGTAAAATATTACCCGGTGGTGATCCCGGAAATTTTACGATTGAGAGTTGGAACGAGGAAAGCGAGACGATCGAATTTCCGGTTGTCGACTAATTTCAGTCTCTTTATTCATATTTTGATGTATTTCACGGCAATAAAACTGGGGATGGTACAAAGCATGATCCAGAGAAAGAAGTGTTGGTAACCGATCAGTTCTTGGATATAGCCGGAGATCATGCCGGGGAGCATCATGCCGAGGGCCATGAATCCGGTACAGATGGCGTAATGGGCGGTTTGCTGCGGACCTTTGCTGAAGAGCATCATGAAATAGGTGAGGGCCGTGAAACCGAACCCGTAACCGAATTGTTCGATGGCGACGGCGGAAGAGATTAGCCAGATGTTGGAAGGGTGGACGAATGCCAGATAAACGTACACGATATTGGGCAGGTTCATGGCAGCGGTCATCCACCAGATCCAGTGTTTTAGGCCATTCTTAGCCATGAAGATACCGCCTAGGATACCGCCTATCGTGAGGGCGATAAGGCCAACGACGCCATAGATGGTACCGACTTGCATGGTGTTTAGTCCCAAGCCACCGACTTCGGGATTGTCCAGTAAGAAAGGGGAGGCGATTTTTACAAGTTGTGATTCTGCAAAACGGAAGAGCAGAATAAAGGCCAAGGCTGCAATGATTCCTTTCTTTTGGAAGAAGGTAATAAAGGTTTGGAAAAAGGCATTCAGTGGGTTACCGTTTTTCACGGGAATATCATTTTCCGGTTTGGGGAGGATGAACTGGTGGTAGAGGAAGAGAAGTACGAATAAGATTGCCAATAGATAGAAGGTGACTGACCATGCTCTAGGAACGGCAATCTCTTCCGGGAACGTGGAGGAATAGGTCTTTTCAAGCCAACCGGCAAACATGACAATCAATCCTTGTCCGGTGAGCATGGCGAGGCGGTAAGCCGTGTTACGGATGCCGACGAAGAAGGCTTGTTTCTTGGTGTCGAGTCCCAGCATATAGAACCCGTCTGCCGCGATGTCGTGGGTGGCAGAACTGAAAGCTAATAACCACATGAATGCTAACGAGTAGCGGAAGGCATGAGGCCCGGGAAGAGTCAGTGCTATTCCGGCTAATCCTCCACCGATCACTAATTGCATGGTGATCACCCACCAGCGTTTGGTCTTCACGATGTCTACCAGCGGACTCCATAGGGGTTTAATCACCCATGGTAAATAAAGCCAGCTCGTGTAGAGAGCTATATCCGTGTTGTTTATTCCCAACCGTTTGAACATGATAACGGCAAGTGTCATGACAACGACATAGGGTAGACCTTGTGCGAAATATAGAGTGGGGATCCAGGACCAAGGGGATTTAGTGATTTTAGATTTCATGATTTATGATTTCATTTTCAATTTTCAATTCTCCATTTTCAATTGTTTGTAGTTTCGTGTTCGGGAAATAGTGCGAGAGGATTTGCTTGTAATCATAGCCTTTGGCACTCATGACGGCAGCTCCGATTTGGCAGAGACCGACTCCGTGTCCCCATCCCGCACCTTTCAAAGTGAAACGGGTAATAGCTCCGGAGGTATCTTTCTCTGTTTCCACGATGAAGGCCGAGCTATACAGGTGGGATTGGGAGAAAGCTTTGCGAATGACAAGTTCTTTCCCGATGATCATGTCTCGTTTTGAACCTTGGATGCGGAGACGGGTGATGCGCCCGGAGACACCTCTTTCCACAGATTCTATGGATTGAATGTCCCCGAAGTCAATCCCGATACGGGAGGTTATTAATGCAGATAGTTCCGGGGGAGTGTAGGATACTTGCCAGCGGAAAAAGTCCTGAGTTTCCTGATCATAGTCATTGAGAACGTTGGACAGGATGGCCTTGTCCCGGGTATTGCAGAATACATTCGGGGTGGAGAGAATCCATTTTCGGGCATTCTCTTCTTGGGATAAGTCGGGAGTTGAAGACTGGGTATCGCTATCAATCACTTTTGTAAGATAGGGATGATTCACGGGTTCCCAGGTGTTTTCAAAATACTCGGTTACTCCCCCGCAGCACTTGGAGAACCGGGCATCGCAAATATCTCCGCCATACACAAGGACCTCCCCTCGGGTGGCCTCGATGGCTTGTTGGACAAATGGCGTGTAGGCTTTGCTAATACCTTGGTAGCGTTGACAATGATCGTCCGCGCACACGTCGAAATGCTCGTGGTCTTCCCGGTCATACCACCGGATATATTGTTGTTCATCCTGTATGCAGGACTGGTAAGTGTCGGTTAGTTTCTCGCTCTTTATTTTTTGTGCGATCAGCCAACTGCGGGAAATGACCGCGTGGGCTTTCAGGAGTTCCAAAGATGAGGTGGCACTCATTTCGGAAGAGATCACGCTTAGTAAATAATCTTCTAGGGGTAATATGTTGATTGCTGTCAGATGTTTCCCCTCGTCCATGATTTTCAATGTACCTTTGAACTTCTGGTCTTCCGTGCGTTGCCAGTGGAAATTGATCCCGATCATGACATTTAACAGATCGAAGTTTGTCGTTTCATCGTTCTCCGGTGTAAGGGTGAAGTGATCCGGTACGATCTGTGTTCCTGAAGATGAATGTAGAATCAAGTTCTTCCCTTCTTTGGAAATGGTATATTCTCCGGAATATTTTTGATCCTTGTTCCAGTAGGTTCCGTTCAAACGGAAGGTGATGGCAGGAGCGAAAAGGATGCCAATGGAAAGAGTGATCGCCTGCGGCGAATTACAAGTTGATCGATTACAAGTTACAGGTTCTTTCATCTTCATAAATCGTAAATCATAAATCGTAAATTCTCAAACTGTTTGTCGGTAAGGGTTAACTGGGAAAAGAGTTCTTCCAGCAAGGGGGCGTCCAGACGGTTGAAATCTTTTTCCCGAGGTGAGATGATCAGACCGGCAAAGTCTACACAGCCGGGACTGAACAGTATGTTTTCATCTCCTTCCGCGAAGAATTGCCACGGGCGGTGTTGACGACGGGGAAACATGACTACCCACCATTCGTTGTTTTCGTACCAGGCAAAGAGGTTCATCATGGGTTCCGGGTCGTTCGGGGTGATTTGGCCCACGAGTGACACTAATTGCTCGAAAATATTCATTAATTGCTCTCGGTTGTTTGAATGAAGTATGATATTCTTGCGGAGGTAGTGATGAATACTTTCGATTGTGGTTTCCCGTGATTCGGAAGTCCACAAGATTTCTTTCGGGCAGGAGTTTACATCGGTTTCTAGGGGCATGATGTGACGGGGTGCCAGTTGGAAATGAAAATGATCCGGGGCGGAGGCTCCGCTACGGGGACCATTATAAAAGATCGTGTACTCCGGATAAGTTTGTGCAATGGCCAGCATATCTTGGAAATGTCCCTTGATGAGCTGGGGAATGTGTTGCTTTGCCGGAACCGTGTAATGGCGGTCGAATATGGGATAAGGGTTTACCCGTATATCCAGTGTGGGGTTATAATCGAAACTAGCTTGTTCCGGCGGAATGTTTTCTTTACACAAGAAACAGGCTCTTGCCTTGATTGATTGCTCGTCTATTTTAGCCACGGCCGATTGAATCCGGTCCGGGTTGTACTGGATGCGAATCTGGAACCCATCGAAATCAATCGTACGATAAATGACATTCCGCAAGCGTTCGTAATTGTTCCGTGCCAAGGGCCAAGAGGCTAGTTGTGATTTCGTAAATTCGTCGAAAAACATGATAAGGAATTAATTTTTGATTTAAGATTTTTCTTCATTTCCAATTTTCAATTCTCCATTTTCAATTCTCTGTTGCCTTGCCAATATTTCAATCATACGTATTTTATCTTTATAGTAATTATTCGCATTTACACGTTGGATGTTCAAGTCCGCGTCGGAATTACCTTCCCAGCGACGACATAAATATAGCGGTTCATAAATACGTTCGATCTGGTATTCACGGGAGATTGCGAGTGCCGTGGCATAATCCTCCCCGTAACTGACGTTCGGGACTCTGATTTGCCGGAGTAATGGCGTGTAAAATGCTCGGGGCGCCCCTAGCCCGTTAATACGTAAGGCGTTGTTATGCCCGTTGTCCGTTGTCCATTCCTTGTGGTCAATGATGCCGGGAGGTATTTCTTCCAGCTTGAAATTAACCATCTTGTAACTACCGATAATCATGGCACATTGATGTTTGTGGAACGTGTCGACAATGCGTTGGAGTACGTGTCGATTGATGTACAAATCATCACTATCCAACTGGATGGCGAATCGTCCGCAATGTTCGCTCATGATGGCATGTGTCCAGCATCCCCCGATGCCAAGGTCGGTGCGAGGGGGAATGATATGGATTATTTGCGAGTGCTTTTGGGCCATTTTTTTAACAATAGCGGTCGTGTCGTCGGTGGAATGATTGTCGATAACGAGAATATTATACTTGAAATTGGTCTGTTGTGAAAAGACGGATCGTATCGCTTCTGCGATGGTCTTTTCCCGGTTGCGGACGGGAATAATAACCGAGACTTCAGTTTCAAAATGCTCGTCTTGGAACGGGACGGTTTTGAATGCAGGAGGCAAGTAGGCGCCTATGGCCTTCAAGTGAGCCGTGAAAGCCTGTTCCATTTCAATTTGTACTTCCCGGTTACGAGGGTTCACGTAATCAAATTGCTTTTCACCGGAACGTCGGGAATCGTGTTCCTTTTCCGAGTACAGGAATTCGGGAATCCGGAAAATCAATCCTTCCCGGGAAAGACGCAGGCGCAGATCGTAGAGTGCGGCAAAATTGTACTCCGTGTCCATTTCGCTGATCACTTTTTTTAAAACGTCTGTTCTGAATAAAAGTATTGATCCGAAATCAAAATCATCCCTGACGCTCCCCAATTGATAGTCAATAGTCGGGTGTGCCGTTTGCGAATCATCTTGTTCCGTGTAATAATCCGAATAAAGCATGACGGCTCCTGTGGCTTGTGCTACCTGAAGAAAACGTTTTTGTGCGTGTTCTCCTAATCGTGGAGTCGGGTATTTCGTGTAGAAAAAGACATAAGGTGAATCTATCGTGGTAACGATTTCCCGTAACGTGGCCGTTTGTTCAAAATGCACGTAGGTGTCTGTTTGTTCGTCCCTTTTTAGCCGGGAAATGATACAAAAAATAATAGACATAAATTACAAATTTAAGGTTTAAGCCAAAGATATATCTTTTTGTAGAAAGTGTATGAATTTTGGCGTATTTTAAGTGAAAATAAATATCTTTGCGAAGTTACAAATAGAAGATGTTGGAGTTTTTTATAAAGCTATATAGGAATCTTAGGTACACGGGGGTGTTATTTGTTTTGTTGTTCGTCTCTTGGACAACAAAAGGAGGAACCGGTGAGCCCGATTCTCGGATATTAATTATCAGTTCCTACAACCCGGAAACTTCCCAAACTGCTAGGAATATATCGGATTTTATAGAAGAGTATGGCCTACTTGGCGGAAAATTTTCGATTGACATAGAGAATATGAATTGTAAAAGTTTTTCCGAGGCTTGTATGTGGGAGGGGCGGATGAAAGAAATATTGGATAAAAATATCGAAAAGGGTTTACCGAAACTCATTATTCTATTAGGGCAGGAGGCATGGACGGCTTATTGGTCTCAGGATTCACTGGTTACTCGGGATGTCCCGATCATGGGAGGGATGGTGAGTCGGAATGCTGTCTTGTTACCGGAGGAGGGTACCGATTTGGAGAACTGGGAGGCGGAGAGCGTGGACGTGATGAGTGACAACATTCGGGAATTGGAGGTTTTCGGGTTTGCTTACGAGTATGACGTGATAGCGAATCTTCGGTTAATTTTGGATTTTTATTCGGGAACTAAGCATATCGCTTTTATCACGGATAATAGTTACGGGGGAGTCTCTCTGCAGGCTTTGGTGAAGAAGAAGATGAAGGAGAAATTCCCGGAGCTGGATTTGATTCTTTTGGATGGCCGGAAACATACGATTTATTCGATCAGTGATGCTATTGCCCGGTTACCGGAGAAAACGGTTATCTTGTTGGGGACGTGGCGAGTAGATAAAAATGATGGTTATTTTATGCGGAATGCCACGTATTCGATGATGATGGCGAATCCTAAAATTCCGGCTTTCACGATTACTTCTATCGGGATGGGGCATTGGGCTGTCGGGGGATGTGTACCGAAGTACCGGACTGTCGGAAAAGATATGGCCAAACAAGCTTTGGCGTTAGAGAGGCAACATGATTCGACCGTGCTGGCGGGTATGCAGATCATTCCGAACGAGTATTGTTTTGATTATGCCAAGTTATGTTCAGAGGGATTCTTGAATAAAGCGGAGGTCAAGAATGCTGTTCTTTACAACAAGAAGTTGTCCTATTTCGAGGAATATAAATACCAGATTATAGGGGTGTTTTTGGCTTTTTTAGTTTTATTGTTCGGTTTTTTCCTAGCCTTATATTTCTATTTTAGAACCAAACGTTTTAGAGATGCCTTGTGGCAGGCCCAAAAAGATAATATCTTAATACTGAATAATGTTAATTCCGGGATCAAGTTTATTAATCCGGATTTCACGATAAAATGGCATAACGGGATTGATTATGATGTCGATCCGGAAAAAATTAAAAGTTCCAAGGGCCAAGTTTGTTATAAAGTTTTGAGAGGACTGGATGAACCTTGTTCTTTCTGTCCGGCGGTAATGGCCATGAAAACGGGAAAAGTGGCTGATGTTGTTGTGAAACATGGGAATTATTACGTGTATATGTTGGCGAATCCTGTTTTTGATGATGATAATAATTTGTTGGGTGTCGTGGTGCGTATGGAGGATATGACCAAGCAAAAGCAGGCGGAGCTAGAGTTACGGAAGGCAAAGGAAAAGGCAGAGGAGTCTGATCGGTTGAAGTCTGCATTTTTGGCTAACATGAGTCACGAGATTCGTACCCCGTTGAATGCTATCGTGGGATTTTCCGGGGTTCTGACTTCGGATGATTGTGACGCGGAAAGCCGTCATGAGTACGTGGCTATCATCCAAAAAAATTCAGATTTATTACTTCGCTTAATCAATGATATTTTGGATATATCCCGCTTGGAGACGGGACGATTGAAGTTGTCTTACGAGGAGGTTGAGATCGTTTCTTTGTGCCAGAGCGTGTTGGCGACAACTAGTTACGGGAAACGGGATGTGGTGGAGTACGTGTTCCAAACACCCTGTGAAGAATTTATACTGGAGACGGACGTGCAACGTTTGCAACAGATATTGATTAATTTGTTGTCGAATGCCAATAAGTTCACGGAACAGGGGAGTATCACGCTGGGAATCGAGATTAATGAAGAGCAGGATTGTGTTTATTTTAGCGTGACCGATACGGGACGGGGAATTCCGGAGGATAAACAGAAGAAGGTGTTCGAACGTTTCGAGAAACTGGATGAATACGTGCAGGGTACCGGTTTGGGATTGGCCATATGTAAGTTGACGATCACGATGATGGGCGGAGACATTTGGGTGGATGGGGATTATAAAGAGGGGGCCCGTTTTGTGGTTCGCCACCCGTTGCATTTGGACCCGCTTTCTGAAGAATAATTCGCTTTATAATAGTACTTTTCTAATATTAAATTCGATCGAAAAAGAACAGATTTGGAATTGTTATCACGAGATGTCTGGAGAAGGTAAGAGCGAGGCTGATGATTATAATCTGGTCGAGATTGTGGCGGAGGCTCTTTTCATGTGGTGTTTGTGATGACTCCCGTCGGTGATTCGTCGGTATCTTGATTGTATGTCTGGGTAAAGTCAGGGTAAAATGAACGCCGCATTTCGGTAACTTATCGAAGACTTATCGGTAACTTATCGAAGAGTTACAAGTGAGACATGGGTGTAAGCGTCATGGAATACAGTCGGATAACCGATGAAAAGCACGATACTTATCCGAAAGGGGTTAATGTTTGATAACAATTATGTTATGAAATGTGAAAGTGAATGGGTATTAATGTAAAATGAAACGATATGGGAGTAGATGAAATATACGATTTTTGAGGTAGAAGAATCCGTTCATCTCTTTTTTGTGAAAACATCTTGGCGGATGTGAAATTTGATATGTCGAGAATGGGGAAATGGAAATTTACAGTGAAGTTATCAAATTGATATTCAATAATAAGTTGGAAATACTACATATAATTTGCGACAGGTTATTCTTGTATGGATTACGGTATGAATGCTCCTTTTTGAAGAAATCATTAAACGAACGTTTAATGATATTTCGGCAAAACAATTTAATTTTTAACATTTCAAAGGTGAAATATTGATATTGTTTTCTATAAAAAAATATCTATACCTTTGAATATGTTACAAAATTAAACTTGTTTTGCCGAAATATCATTAAACGTTCGAATATTTATCTTTAAAGCTTGGATCGTGTCGGAAAAATCGGACATTGAAATTGTACGTGATATAAAGAACGGGAGTGTCTCTGCCTTTCAAGAGTTGTATTCCCGGTATGCTGATATTGTGTATCGGAATATCCTTGCACGTGTGAACAGTTCCTTTGATGCGGATGATATTTTCCAAGACTTTTTTATCCAAGTGTGGGAAAAAAGAGATTCTTTTCAGGTTTCGTCTTCCGTGAAAGGGTATCTCTTGATTTGGTTGAGAAATCATATATTGAATTCAATCAAGCAAGAACAGATTCGTGATAAATATCAGGATATATGCGCCCCGAATGAAGAGGATAATTACACATGGGTGAAGATCGTGGCTAAGGATTTGGATGAAAATATCCGGCGAATCGTGGATGGGTTTCCACCTCGTTTGCAATGCGTGTATATGCTCCGGCAGGAGCAAAATTTATCGATAAAAGAAATTGCCGAAAAGTTGGCCGTGTCTGAACAAACCGTTAAGAATCAATTAGGTGATATTACACGTAGGCTCCGATGCGAGGTGGGTCGTAAAAATTTTTTATTTTTCATATAGTACCTTTTGTTCCCCGGAATTGTCTTTAAGGTAAATACGGCGAATATGGGGATAAATGAAATATACGATCTTTTAAAAAAGTACCGGGAACATCGATGTACTCCGGACGAGGAAGAGCGAATTGCCCGATGGTACGAGCAATTTGATGATGACGTCGAGAATTTACCGGAAGTTCCTGAAGGTAAACTAGAACAATTATGGTTTTCAATCAAACGCAAGATACATGTGTCTTGGAATCGGCGAGTGGTTGTGTTCTATCGTTATGCCGTGGCTATTATTATTTTAGCGATGGTGGGAAGTAGTGTGATTTATTTCCGAGGATCGGGTGAATCGGAACGGCAGGAGCTGACCCGACAGGAAATTCTACCAGCACAAGGTGTTGCAGTTTTGCAATTGAGTGATGGCCGGGAAGTGCCTTTAAATAGTACGGCCATTATTCAGGAACAAGAAGGCGTGGTAATAAAAAATGATTCTTCCCGAGTACTGGACTACACGTTGGCTACCACTAAATCGGAACCTTTATATAACACGATTACAGTTCCGGCAGGGGGTGAATTTCAAGTACTCTTATCTGACGGGTCAAGTGTGCGCTTGAATTCCTGTTCTGCTTTGACTTACCCGGTGCCTTTTACCGGGGACGTGCGAGAGGTGAAGTTAACGGGCGAGGCTTATTTTGACGTGACGAAATCGGATAAACCTTTCATCGTGAAAATGGCAGATATTGACGTGCGTGTATTGGGAACTTCTTTTAATCTTTCCGGTTACACGACGGATCAAGATGTTTCGGTGACGTTGGTTAGCGGGAAAGTCGCCGTGCGTAATCACCAGTTACAACAGGATTTCGATATTACCCCGGGGATGCGATTCGAGTATAATCGAGAGAATCATCAAGTGAAGATGGCTGAGGTAGACCCGGAACTTTATATCTCCTGGATGAAGGGAAAGTTCCGGTTCGAGGATATGCGTTTGGAAGACATTATGGTCACGTTGAATCGTTGGTATGATTGTACGGTGTCTTATTCTGATGACGCTTTGCGGGATTTACGTTTTACCGGGGCTGCAGAGAAGGATCGTCCTGCCAGTTATCTACTAGAACTTATCGAGATGATTACGGAAGTGAAATTTCAAGTAGATGGAAAGCATATATTAATTACCCGAAAATAAAATACAGGGAAATCTCACCTTCCCTGTATCTATGGATAACAACATTCACGAAAAAGTTTACCAGACGATGTTCGTGAGTGAGTCATTAACTTTAATTACAAATGTATGAAAAAAAATGGATCGGTAAAATTTTTAAGGTACATGCGAAATCTATTTTTTCTATTATTGATTTCAGCCTCCAGCGTTTGGGCGAAAGATGTTTATTCCCAAGGGGCGCAGGAGATGTTCAGCGTGAAGAGTGGGACTATCGAGTCGATCTTCAAGCAAATTAAGAAACAGAGTAACTATGAGTTTTTTTACAACACGGCAATTTTGGATGTGAAACAGAACGTGATGCTGACTTCCACTAGCGGGACATTGGATGAGATTCTGGCACAGGTGTTGGGCAAAAAGTACGAGTATCAGGTCAAAGATAACTATGTTCTTATTTCAGAAAGAAAGGTGAACGCGCCGGATGAGGTGAAAAAAGTTACGATTAAAGGCGTGGTGAAGGATAAAAAGGGAGAATTGTTGCCGGGTGTTTCCGTTTTACTGAAAGGGACTGTAATAGGTGTTGCTACTGATGTGAAAGGTGAGTTTACGTTAGTCATCCCGGAACAGGAGAAGATCGTGCTGATGTTTACTTTTATTGGAATGAAAACAAAAACAATAGAGTATAAAAAGCAAGAGAAACCAATCGTTGTAATACTTGAAGATGATGTTACCGAGATGGATGAAGTTGTGGTAACTGGTTACCAAGAAATTAAGAAAACAAGAATGACGGGTTCCGTTGAGGTCGTGACTTCTAAAGATATAGCCAATAAGGGATATACGAGTATAGAAGATGTGTTGAAAGGGCAGATGGCGGGAGTTGCCGTTATGAATTTGTCTGGTAGGCCGGGGGCTCAGGCAACGATCCGGATTCGGGGTATAAATTCGTTGACCGGAGATACCGATCCTATTTGGATTATTGATGGAATGCCTCTTTCTGGTGATGTTCCGGAAATAAGTATGGGTGGTACTGAATTTCAAGAGACTGTATTGACGAGTGGTATTGGTAATATTCCTCCTGATGATATTGAAAGTATTACTGTGCTAAAAGATGCCGCTGCAACAGCGATCTATGGATCACGGGCTGCTAATGGAGTTATTGTTGTTACCACAAAGAGAGGATTGTCGGGCGTTCGTATATAAATATTCAAGCATCCTATGGTTTGAGTGAAGCTCCTAGTAATCGTTTAACAATGATGAATACGAAGGAAAAAATTGCTTTTGAACGTGGTATTTATGAGGATTTCCCAGGGCTGAATATCGGGGGACGGGTATTCCAATTATTGAAAGATGTTGATAATGGAAAAATATCTAAAGTAGAAGCTGATGCCGAGATAGATCGTTTAAGCAAGATTAATACGAATTGGTTTGATGAAATTTTCAGAGTGGCTCAGACTCAAAATTATAGTATCTCTCTTTCCGGAGGAGATGAAAGAACACAATATTATGGTAGTCTTTCTTACCTTTCTCAAGAAGGAGTTATGCCGAATAATAAATATGAAAGTATGGGAGCTTCGATAAAATTAACCCATGATTTTAATAAATTCTTGCGAGTTCATTTTGATGTGCGTAGTACATTAAGGAATGATCGTAGTTCTGCTTCTCCGGTAAATCCGCTGGATTATGCTACTTATGCAAATCCATATGAACGTTTGTATGATGAAAATGGAAATTATGCTTATGACCGTAGTTCTTATTCAACCAAAAGTTCGATCAAAGATGGTTACATGTATGATTTTAATATTTTAGAGGATTTAAATAATAACACGACGAAATCAAGGTATTTGAGTAACCAGGTAAGTTTGAAGTTGGAATTCAAAATCATAGAAGGTTTGATGCTTTCTTCCATGGGTACGTTTGCGAATTCAAATAATCATTCTATGCAAGAATTGGTACCGGGGTCATTTGCTTCTAAATATAATTCATGGTTAGGAGGAATTTATTCGGAGGAAGAAGTTCCGGATGCGATGAATAATGGAATGATGAAAGAATCAACGTCTCGCTCTCAACAATGGACGATTCGTAACCAGTTGGAATTTGCCCGTGGATTCTCAGACGGAGATCATTATATTAATGCTTATTTGGGGCAGGAAGTTTCTTCAACAAAAGGATATGGTTTTTCAAGTATGATTCCTGAATGGAGCGATATTTATGGTGTGGCAAGTTATCCTGATTTAACTGGAATGACGATAAAATCAGCGTTTAAAAGTTCATTGTCCAGTCTAGGAGGGCATTCAGAATCACAAGATAGAAGTGTTTCCTTGTTTGTGACAGGATCTTATAGTTATAAGGATCGTTACGTGGTACAGGGAAGTGCTCGTTTGGATGGTGTTGATATTATTGGAACAAAGAATCGTTTTTCTCCTCTTTGGAATGTGAGTGGAAAGTGGAACCTGCATAATGAACCTTTCATGACTCGATTCGGTTTTATAAGCCAATTGGCAATTAGAGCTTCTTATGGTTTTGTTGGAAGTATTGACCGTAATGCCCTTCCTTTCTCTGTTTTGAGGAAAGTTGGTAATTTAACATATGATGGCGAGAAAATCATGGATCGTTATGCTCCTTCGAATCCTTCGATCAAGTGGCAGCGTCAGGAAAATCGGAATATTGGTTTTGATGCTTCGTTATTTAACAATCGAATTAATTTAGTCGTCAATTATTATAATAATGATACTCGTAATTTGTTAGATGATAAGAAAATTGCGGCATCAACAGGACGTCTTTCCGTTGCAGCGAATGTCGCTTCCGTTAATAATAAAGGTTGGGAAATCAGTTTGAGGACATTGAATATTCGTACTGATGATTTTAGCTGGGTGACTTCGGTTAATTTTACTAAGAATAAAGATAAGGTTACGGAAACGTATTATCAAGATTTGAGTGAAATCTCTGCAAGTACCAATTCTACGTTTGAATCGTTGTACAGTCTGTATATTCAAGGGCAGCCGGTAAGAGCCTTTTATGGATATAAATTTGCGGGAGTTGATCCGTATACAGGGAACACGTTGGCTTATGTAGATGGTTTTGATGATGATGGAAATCGATTGGGAACGTTAAATACTGAGGGAAAATATGTTTATAATATGGATAATGATTTGACAACTCAGTTGGCAAATGCTTCTCGTGGTTATCTAGGGCGGAGTGATCCACCTATTACCGGAGGTTTTACAACACAATTTAATTATAAGCGTTTCAGTCTTTTTGCCCAGTTTACTTATATGACAGGGCATTTGGCTCGTTCTTTCCAATATTATTCCGGAGGAACAGCTTATGCATCGGCCAAAAATGTACTTAAGATCGAAGCAAATCGTTGGAGAAAACCTGGCGATATAACTGAAATACCCAAGTATGGTTCGTCACGAACTGAATATTTGTATCAATTGTTTGATTTCCGTTTTGAAAAAGGGGATTATTTGAAATGTAATAATATTTCATTAGGATATAATTTAGAACAAAGTATTTGTGATAAATTACATATTACTCGGGCTCGATTGAATTTCAATATGACAAATGTATTCACATTGACTAAATTCCGGGGGATAGATCCTGAAACAAAAGGAGCCTTTACTTATCCGAGTGCGCGCTCATATACATTCTCTTTATCAATAGGTATTTAATTCTGGGATTATGAAAAAGAATATATTATTAGTGCTTGTTGTATTTTTATGTGGGGCATGTTCGGATTTTTTGAATATGCCTCCTAAAAATACGAAAGTTGTTTATACGATGGAAGATGTACGAGGGGCAATGTCTACCTTGTTGTTTGCAACTACTTCATCAAGTTATTGTAAAGGATACGTAAGTAGTCCGGTTATGTTTAACGGTGAGTACGTACAATATCCCTTTACGAGACGTAACAATGTTTCTTCTATTTTGTATACAAATGATTTGGATTTGGAAAATTTCTTGTTTGATGATTTTGCGAATCCGTCTCGAGGGGGACAGAACTTTATTAAAGAGTATGGAGAGATAAAAAATTGGGAAGGATATTTATTCCCAAGCGATCTGTGGAAGGAAGTGTTTGTTTCGATAGGTTACATCAATATGGTCTTGAAAGATCTTGAAAATGTACCAGATTATAACAAAACAGATTATGAACGGATAGCAGGAGAGGGTAGAGTGATGCGAGCTTATTATTTGTTGAGATTGAATCAATTATTTGCTCCTTATGATAAAAATGACTATGGTATCCCGTTTAATTTTGATGCTGATGTTGTGCAAGGAGGAAAAAGATGGAAACAAACAGATTTGTATAAGAAGTTGATCGGGGAGATCACGGATGTTCTAGAATATGAAACTGTTCCAGAGGAGTCTTGGAATATCTTTTTTAACAAGAGAATTATGTATGCGATTTTAGCCCAGACTTATCAATTTAAAGCCGGGTCTTGTGCTGCTGAGGAGGAAGATTGGAGTAAGGCAGAATTTTATGCAAAGGAAGCGAGGAAAGGAGCTCGTGTGGAAAGTACTATTGACGAGCAAGCTGAATTGACAACGGTGCCATTGACGAAATCCACGACAAAGCCTCATAGATTTGCTTTGTTACGTTTCTCTTTATATGCTTACGGTGGGAATGATTATGCTCCTTGGGGAAGACCGGAACAAATGTTGGTTCAGCGTCCTTCCAAAGAATTGTATGACCTTTATGATGAGAATGATATTCGTCGAGAAGTTTATTTTAAAGAGATAGATGGTAAAGTATATGTTACAAAATGGCAATGTACAGATGAACATGATATTAATGATGTACACATTCTTTTCCGTTTTTCTGATTTATTATTGATTGAAGCAGAGGCCTTGGCTAGACAGGGGAAAGACGGTGCGTTAGATTTGTTAAATGAATTCAAGAGTAGTAAAATTCCGGGATATTCTGGTTATACTGGTAGTGATATTATCGGTGAAATATTAAAAGAACGTCGTAAAGAATTTGTCTATGAAGAACAGATGAATTGGTTGGATATGAAACGGACTGGGGCTAGTGTTTCCCGTACGGCAAAAGATGAAGAAACTGATGAAATCAAGACCTATACGCTGGAAGGTAATGACTATCGCTATACATTCCCTCTTCCTGCTGATTATGAATTGATGTATAATAATGTTCCCCAGAATCCTGGTTGGAAGTAATGTAAATATATATATTATGAGATATATAATAGTTATTTTTGTCACACTGCTTATGCTAAGTTCGTGTGAAAAAGAGGAGAGTATAATTCATGATTTGAATATTTCTCCAGATGAGATTTCAAAAATTGAATTGCGTGCAGATCATAAGACGTTAGTCCCTAATGGAGTTAGTAAAATGGGATTCCATACGTTTGTATATGCCAAAAGAAACGTGATGTCTTATGGCCGGGATGAAGAGACAGGAGAGTTTTATGGTAAAGAGATTGAAGAGGAGTTTTTAGTTCCAGACGATCAAATTCCTGCTGGCTATGTAAAAGTGTATGACCAGAATGGTAATGTGTTGGAAGATGGTTATTATGCAACGACGAGTGATGCTCCCGGAACGATTCTGCAATTTTATGCAAAAGGGGGAAATATGGAAAGTAATCGTCTAGAGATTACAATAAGGGAGTTACCTGAAGAGGATTATGAGGAGATTGTGATTCCTGTTGTCTTTCATGTACTCGTTCCTCCGGCAACAGCGGCTCCTGCCTATGATTTAAGCGTGGAATTTTTGGAAGAACAACTTCAGCGAGTTTCTGATGCCTTTAATCGTAAGATAACAACTGATCCTAATGCAGGAAACGCTAAAGTCGTGTTTAAGTTGGCAACTTATGATCAAAATGGATTAAAAATGCAGGAGCCGGGAAAGAATATAGAGAATATTTCAGCATCAGATTTTACAAATATGGGAACTTCTTCCAATAAGACTAAACCTTATTTGTCATATATATTGACAAAATGGAAACGCCTTATTTGGGACCCTAATAAATACTTGAATATCTGGTTAGCTAAGTTTACCACGTCTACTTCAGCAACGGGAACTTCTACGTCGTATCAGATGTGGTCTCCTAAGGTGATGCATCCGGATTATGATTTGGCTTCTATTCCGGGTTTGGATTTGGAACATAAGGAGTCTTTTACTTTAGATGATGTTGAGGACTGTCGGGAAGTTGGTTTCATGGTGAATCTGGCAGCTCTTTACACGCCAACAGCAGTACAAGGATCAAATGAATTCAGTTTGGCTACCCCTATGGCAGAATATTTTGGTATTCTTCAAACGAGGTGTGATATGTATGAGTATTTGAATGAAGATGGTGATAGTGATTATTGTCCGGATACTTATAGTTTTGATTATGGTTTTTATCCTTCTGTGTTTAAGGGTAATAACTTGGATGGACAACCGGAAAATGATCCAACTCGTCCTTTGGAGTATTTCACTTCATTCAATGTGATGGATATGTATAGTTACAAAAATTCACTTTCTATCGATCAAGTGAAACGCTTAAGAATGGTTTTGCAACAATGTCCTTCTCGCTGGGCCTATAAATCTGATTGGGCTTTTACGGGAGGAAATTGATGTTTGTGTGTAGTGTTTAAAGACTCGATTCTGGGTCTTGTAAGTCGAAATCGTACCTTCTGTGGTACAATTTATACTGAAAAACGTACCTTCAACAGTACGTTTTTCTTATTTATCGGGTATAGAAATCGATTTGTTTCTTGATAGCCCGGATGCAAACGGGGCAGAAGTCATTACCGGATAGGGTGTTCATCAAACAGTCATAACGAGGACGGTAAACGCCCTTGGACACGTAACCACCTCCTTCATAGGCCCCGAGTTTCTTGGGATTTTGGGGATCGTAGGTAGTGGGAACGGGAGTATCTTTATCAAGCATATCTTTCCATTTCTTGTTAAAGTTTGTCAGTGTGGTAAGATTAGCCTCCCAAGGTTCCACGTTGGTCGGGTACATATCATTATAACTGCTACCGACTTCCACGTATTCGTCTCCAAGACCGAGAAACAAGTGGCCGAACTCGTGAACATAAACCTTGGCTGCATGGAGGTTACCGGAAATGCTGATACCGTAATGGTTATAGATGGCTCCACCACCATATTTTTGCGTGTTGGCAATAATGTAGATGAAGTCGTAGGGGACGTTAGCGGATAAATCCCGTAAACTTTTATTATCGTAGGTCATGATGTAACGTTCGGAATCGAAAGTGTAAAAGGAAGAATTCAGGATGGTATTCTTCCAAATGTATTCACCGGGAATATCGACACCGGATTCTTGTGAAGGGGCAAGAACGGCCCGGATATTAAATAAACCTTGATTTTCTTTGTAAGGAGAAAGGCTGAACAGACCTTCCGCGAAAAGTTTGCAATCGGCTTTAAATTTGTCCATTTCATCTGCCGTGTAACCTTCGGGGAGCAGGACGATGTCCACCCGGCGTGACGGGTTTCCAGTGTAATGCACGTCATAAGTCGGGTACTGCATCCGGCGATCCTTTTTGATAAAATAGCTATCAACATCCACCGTGTATTCAAATTTCTTTACGAATTTACCTTTCTTGTTCCGGGCGGATATTTCAATGCGTACGTCATTTTTCGGGAAAGGCATGACTACAGTCTCTGAACAGCAACGTTGAGTTGTTTTCGCTTCATCGGTGGTTTGCCATTCCCAGAAAAGAGTGCAATATCCCCGGGAATAGATGAGTTGGTTGGAGGCCACGTCGTACACGTTGAGATAATAATTCCCGTAGAACATTGTATCAATGAGGTTAGTTTTCGAACCGCCCCAGTAAGGTTCCTCCAATAACTCCTCGAAATAAATTTCGTCGTGCTGGCTATTCCCGCAATGGGCGTAATCCATACGTAAAGTCTTGTTGTGAAAGTATTTGTCGAATTGTGCCCAGGATAGATTTGCTTGTAGCAATAATATCATGCAGGGCAAGAGTGCTATGATTCGTTTCATAAATTTGTTTTATTATGTGTTTATCTTTGTGCAAAGATAGTTTTTTACTATTTTTATACACGAATAAATCTGTATAATAATCCTTAGGGAAAATGGTTCAAGATGAGTTATTAATAGAGCAGTTGAATCAAAAGCAGGTGGGAGCTTTTAAAATATTGTTTGACCGATTTTATCGTTATCTCGTGCTATATGCCATGAAATGGGTAGAGAGACAAGAGATTGCGGAGGATGTCGTGCAGGACTTATTCGTGCAGGTGTGGGAACGGGATACGATTTACAGTTCTTACTATGGTTTTAAGAATTTCTTGTATAACTCGGTGAAGAATGCCTCGTTGGATTATTTGAAACACAAGGAAGTGGAGGGAAAGTATGTGCGTTACACACTTCGGACATCAGAGGCGGGCGAAATGCCTGAATTGGAGGTTATGAAAGATGAGGTGTACCGCCGTTTATACCAAGTGTTGGACGAGTTACCCAAACGGTGCCAGGAAGTATTTAAACATTATTTGGAAGGAAAAAAGAATAGCGAAATTGCGGAAATTCTTCAAATATCCGAATTAACCGTGAAGACTCAAAAACGGAATGCTATTGTTTATTTGCGAAAAAGATTGGGTGGGGTATATGTGCTATATGCCTTGTTTAAAGTGGGTTTCATGTGATTGGAAAATATTTTCTAAAAAAAGTCGATTTTTTATACTCCTTTTTTTTGCTCTTGTCGTCTTTGGTGTAAAATAACAAGGATGATGAAACATTACGATGAATATATCATACAATTAATCCAACTTTATCTCGTGGGGGATTTATCCGGGGAAGAAAAAGTGAAGTTGGAGGAGTGGGTTAGTCAAGATCCTTCGCATGAAAAACTTTTTAAAGAGATTTGTGATGAAAAGAATGTTGCCCATGATTTTGGTATTTACGAGAATGTGAATAAAGATTCTGCATGGGAGAAGGTCATTTTGAAGGGAAACATCAAACAGAAGCATAATACCCGTCGTTTAGGGTGGTATAAATTCGTGGCTGCCGTGATGATTCCCTTGCTAGTGGTGGCAGCGGGATATTTTATAAGAGAAACGAAACCGGGTGCCAAACAAAAAGGTTCGGAATTGGCCAGTATAGAGCCCGGAAAGAGCAAGGCTATTCTTCGGTTGGCTGATAATCGGGTGATTGAAATCACGAGAGAACAAGAAACTCGTTTTGATGTGGCAGAAGGTATCGCGGCTACCAATAACTCGTTAGGAATGGTTTACCCGGAGCAGGTGGCAACGGGAAAGACGGAATATAACGTGTTGGAAGTTCCTCGTGGAGGAGAATACACGGTTACCTTGTCCGACGGGACGGTTGTTTACCTGAATTCGGGCAGTGAATTGCGTTACCCCGTGGCTTTCGGGGCTGAACGGCGAGACGTGTTTCTTTCCGGGGAAGGATATTTTGAAGTGGCAAAAGATGCAAAACGGCCTTTTTTCGTGAATGCGGATAAATTAAAAATCCGGGTTTATGGAACTTCTTTTAACGTAAACACGTGCAATCTTGCAAATGTTGAGACTGTTTTGGTCGAGGGAAAGATTGGTATTCAAGAAACGAATTCGGACATTGAATATTCGGTGATGCCGGGACAGTTGGCTCTTTATAACAGAGAGAAAGGCACTATGGAAATTCGGGATGTGGATGTGCGGCCTTACGTGGCGTGGAAAGAACATGAGTTTATGTTTGATAACGAGAGTTTGGAAGAGATTATGAACACGTTGTCTTTATGGTATGACGTGGATGTGTTCTTCCAGACGGCAAGTTTGAAACAACTGCATTTTACCGGGCATTTGGGACGTTACGAGGAAGTTTCCCATATTCTCGATGCTATATCAGGAGTGACTCAGGTGAAATTCTCTGTGAAAGGAAGGACAATTATCGTGATGGAATAAAAGAATAGCGGAAAATGTTACGAGCATCTTCCGCCATTAATGATAATAGGACAACAGGCTAATGTTACGAGCAATGCCTGATTGTAAATACTAACATTCTAACTACAAAGGTATGGAAAAAATTCTATTATGCCTTAGGGTTTACCGACCCCATGGACAAAAATTTTGGAAAACGATGAAGCTTTTTATTTTTTTGATGTGTTGTTTCACATTTTCTCTTTCGGCAAATAGTTTTGCCCAACAGGAGAAAGTCAACTTGGATCTACAAGGAGTATCGATAAAAACGTTATTTAGCGAGATCCAGCGTCAGACGAATCTGCATTTTATTTTTAACACGGAACAAACGGAACAGTTGAATAAACTGACTGTAAAAGCAAAAGAGGAGTCCGTGAAATCCGTGTTGGATAGAGTTTTTGAGGGAACAGGTTTTACTTACACGTTCCGGGATAATATTATCATGGTCCGTTTCGAAGGGAAAAGTTCCGTGCAGCAAGCAAATAAGGAGATGGAAATTCGTGGTGTAGTGAAAGATAAAAGCGGGGAACCATTACCGGGCGTAACCGTGCTTATCGTGGGGACCCAATTAGGAACGGCCACGGGAATGGATGGTGATTTCTTGTTACGGGTTCCGGAACAGGACAGCGTGAGACTGCGTTTTTCATTTGTAGGGATGAAAACGAAGGATGTTCCTTATAAGAAAAATCAACCCGCTTTGGTTGTCGTGTTAGAGGAAGAAGCGGAGAGTATCGGGGAGATCGTGGTAACGGGATACCAGCAAATCGAGAAACGTAATTTGACGAGTTCTGTGGTGACGGTGAAAACAAGTGAACTAAAGACAATTGGAGCTTCGAGTATCGAACAGATGTTGCAAGGTGTGGTTCCGGGGCTTTCCGTGGTGAATACATCCGCGGCTCCGGGTGCGGCTCCTAAGATTCGTATTCGCGGTACAGCGACCATCTCCGGTAATGCAGACCCGTTATGGGTATTGGATGGCGTGATTCTGGAAAATTCCGTCCCGGTGACGGCTGCTGATTTGAACAGTCCGGACGTGATGAATATGTTCAATTCGGTGATTGGTGGTATTAACCCGAATGACATCGAGAGTATTACCGTGCTGAAAGATGCTTCTGCAACTGCTATTTATGGAACACGTGCTGCCAATGGCGTGATCGTGGTCACCACGAAGAAGGGGAAGGCCAATAGTTTTAATATCGCGTATCAACACACCTCAACCCTAAGTATTCGTCCTTACTACGATAATTTTGATTTGTTGAATTCGAAAGAACGTGTCGCTTTGGCTTGGGAGAATTATGTGGATGGTTTGGATCTTTGGGGTGGTACTTATTCAGAAGGGACTTCCGGCTTAGAGGGATTGCTAAATAGCTACAGTTTAGGACAGATGACTAAAGAGCAAGTAAATTTGATGGCTAATAAACTGGAAGGTATGAATACGGATTGGTTTAAAATATTATTCCGTAATGCTTACACGCAAACTCATAATCTAAGTATTTCCGGGGGAACTGAGAGAACGAATTATTATATTTCTTTGAATTATAATGGAGAAGAGGGCGTCGACAAGGCTAGCGAGTACAAAAATTATGGTGGAATGGTAAAGGTGAATACGGAACTTTTCCAAGGTGTGAATATGGGGGCTATACTTCAGGTTGATCGTCGGGACTGGGAAATGTATCATTCTTCTATTGACCTGTTCAATTATGCCGTTCGTTCTTCAAGAGCTATCCCTTTATGGGAAGAAAGTGGTGATTTGCATTATTATCAGAGTACGGTAAGTGGTCGGGCTTATAAATTTAATATATTGAACGAGCTGGCAAATACCGGAAACGAGAGTACCCAGACAGACCTAAAAGGAATTGTCAGTTTGAATGTGAATTTGTACAAGGGATTAAAATACGAGGGGTTGTTTAGTTATTCTTCTTCTCATTCAACAGCCCGAGATTATGCTACTGAAAAAAGTGCTTATGTAGCAGATATTAGAGGGTACAATTATGGAGAAGGATCGGAAGAGGATATAGAAAAATCTCCGATGCCTTATGGTGGTGTGTATAATGAGACAACTTACGAACAGCGCTCTTCATTAATTCGTAACGGATTAACATACAAGGGAAGCCTGACAGAAGATTTGTCTATTGATGTGTTGTTAGGGCAAGAATTCAGAAATACAAATTATAAGGGTTTAAAATCAAATAATTACGGGTATTTCCATGACCGGGGAAATACATTTTATGAACCCGCTTTGGGAGAGAGTACGGGGAATTTACAACGAAACAAAGTGACTCGTAGTCTGGTTGATCGTTCTAATATATCTTATTATGGTGTGATTTCAGCCATGTATGGTGATCGCTACGTGTTGAATGCCAATATTCGTTTTGACGGATCGAATCTTTTCGGCTCTAATCCTAAATATCGTTACTTGCCTTTATGGTCTGTTTCCGGAAGATGGATTATCAGCAATGAATCATTCCTATCGGATAACGAGATCCTAAGTAATTTGGCACTTCGAGCTTCTTACGGTTTAAGAGGTAATATCGTGGAGGATAGTAACCCATCGATCATTGCTGCGGCTTTACCACCTAATGCGGTGACTGGTTTGTTCGAGATGGAAATTCAACAGGCTCCTAATCCTGATTTGAAATGGGAAACGACGGCTTCATTTAACGTGGGTTTGGAATTGGGGTTATTTGACGATTGCTTGACTTTGGATGTTGATTATTATTTGGATGAAAGTAAAGACTTGATTGCTTACAAGAGTGTTTCGTCCGTTTCTGGTTTTACGGGAAAATATGTCAATTATGCCGATGTGCGTAACCAAGGGATTGATGTCTCTTTAAGTGGAACTCTTTTGAAAAATAAGGATTGGAGATGGACTGCCGCTTTCAACATGGGATATGTTAAGAATAAGGTGACGAAATCCAAGAGTACCGCACAGACTAAATATCTAGTACAAAGTGTTTATACGCCGGGTGAAGTATATGAAGGGAAACCTGTGAATGGAATGTTCTCGTACCGTTTTGCCAAACTGGATGAAAAAGGTATGCCCATGTTCTATGATAAGGATGGGAAGGTACTTGGCGTGGATAGTGAGGAAATTGTGAACTTCCCTTATGATTTGGCGAATTTGAAATATGAAGGAACTCGTGACCCGATGTTCTCCGGAGGGTTGAATACCAGAGTGTCATATAAAAACGTTTCCTTGTCAATGTTGTTCGCTTTCGGGTTGAAGAACGTGGTGCGTTTACCGGCTCGTGCGTATGTATCCGCTCCATCGGCTGATGAAAATGTGAATAGTAGTATAAAAGATCGCTGGTGTCCGGGACAAGATAATACGGGTAAAACGATCCCGGCTTTATCTTTGGGTGATGGATATATCACGACGGCTGATGGTAATTTCTTTGCGACAGATTGGTATAATTTATCAGACCAAACGGTAGTTCCCGGTGATTATCTCCGTTTTAGAAACCTGATGATTGAATATCAATTACCTGTTCATTGGGTGAATAAAGTAGCTATTGGAGATCGTAAATTGGGAAGTGTTACTTTGAAATTTCAAGCTCAGAATTTATTCGTGATTGCGGACAAACGTTTGAAAGGGTATGATCCTGAGACGATTAATTATACGACAACATCTTATGGTTCTTTGCCGTTGGCTAGGACGTTTACTTTGGGCTTGAATGTCAATTTTTAAATGAAGGATTATGGAAAAGAAATATTTATATAATTTGCTGATCGTGGGCCTGTGTCTTGTCCTTGGGGCATGTAATGGTTATTTGGATGAAATACCGCAAAACAAGCAGAAACTATCTACAACAGATGATTATGATCAATTATTGAATAATGCGTATTTGACTAAAGTTGTACTTCCGTATATAGATGTTCTAACGGATGATATGGATTATATTGCTGCGGATCGTGATCCGGGATTTGCGAATAGTTCTGATACTTATTTGGGGGCTCACTTGTGGGATAATAGTATTGAAACGACTATGCCTAATGGAGATGAGGCTTTCGAAAATTTTTATAATAGCATCTTTAACACGAACGTTGTGATCGAGAATATTGATCATGCTGTCGGGGATGTGTTGGACGAAACAGTCGTTCGTCAGACTCGTAACCACATTAAAGGGGAAGCTTATGCTTTACGGGCTTTCCGTTATTTTTATTTGGTAAATATGTATGCATCTCCATACGATCCGGCAACTTGTGAAACGGCTCCCGGTATTCCGATTAATTTGGAAATCACGGCGGATGATAAGGTTTATCGCCGTTCTTCGTTAAAAGTTGTGTACGAACAGATTGTTGGAGACTTGGAAAAAGCGATTCCTTTATTGGAAGAAAATCCGATAAATAATGGTAAAACTCGTTTTTCTGCCATTGCAGCTAAGGCGCTGTTGGCAAAAGTATATTTATATATGCAAGAATGGGATCTTGCAATAGCACAAGCGCAAGAGGTGATAAAAGCTAATCCGGCATTGTTCGATTTGAGGGAGGCGGGAGAGAATCCTGTGATTTACACGGAATCTCCCTTGGCGTATTGGACTGCAGATAATGTTCCCGGTATAGGCTATTTGAGTGAGAAAAACTCAAACGTTCTGTTTGTGAATGGAATCAATGAGGTTTACAGGATTTTAAGTGGTGATAATGCTCAAACTGTTTTTTATCCGAGTGAAACGTTGTTCAATTCTTATGAACCGGGAGATGTACGTAGATATTATTTTATGCGTAGGAATACCCGGGGACGAATTCGCTACATGAAAAACAGGTATTATAGATTAAATTATCTAGACTTTGTTGTGCAGTTGAGTTCAGAGTATGGATATACTCGTGTTCTCCGAACAGAAGATATGTATTTAATTCTTGCAGAGGCTTATGCTCACAAGACGGATGGTATCAAGATGGCAGTCGGATATTTAAATACATTACGTGAGGTGAAATTCCGGGCTCAAGATTTTGAAACGACGGGACGACTTGATCCGGAAGATTTTAATCAACAGACCTTGTTGGAGACGATCTGGACAGAGAGAAGGCGGGAATTTTGTTTCGAAGAACAGCGGTGGTTTGACCTCCGGCGTACAACTCGTCCTTCAATTACACATTACGGGATTACCGGAAGTTCAACATTGGAAAAGGATGATCCTCGTTACGTCTTGCAAATTCCTCAAAAGGAACTGAATGTAAATCCAGAAATTGGTGCTAACCCTAGATAAACTGATAAATATGAAAACAATATATGGAATATTAGTACTGGTCGGCTGGTTGGTTATTGGTTCGGCCTGTCATGAAAGTAGTTTAACTCCTGAATTTACTTATAACGGACCAATTCCGGCCATTGTTGACGGGACTTCAGAGGCCCAGAAAATTTGTTATGATTTGTACCAGAAATATGATCATCACGTGTACTATACTTTAAGTGGGGATGAAGCCTTACGCACGAATGTGGGGATAACACAAACGAATATGATCGAGTATAATACTCCGGAGGCACTTCCCTTGGAGGCTGCGGATGAGGTGACTGCTGGGTCGTTCCTGAAATTATTGCGTACATTTTATAATGCATTACCTGCAGAAATAGTGAAGACAACGGTAATAAAACGTCAGGTATTGATAAAGAAAAATCTTTGGTATGATAATTTGGGTGAGTATGTCGGTTATTACGGGTTAATGTTGCCGACGCCGAATTTAAGTATCGGTTATATTGATGAAGCTCAGCAAGGAATTGTTTACTGGGGGGAGATGGATGATGATCTTGGGCCTCAACCGGAATTGTGGAAATACAGTATTGCAAGTAGTTTCTTCAGAACAAGAACATCGACTTATTTTACTTTAGATATGCCTTCTCCTGATGCTTTTATTCAGGTTTCGAAAGGCAAGTATTTTAACGAAATGTCTTACGAGGAACAGGATGAGGCAATGATGGATATGGTTGATTGGGAAACGGAAGAATGGAATATGGATTATCTGAGAAGTTTGGGTTTTGTGGATCCCTACGCATTTTTTATGCTGTCAAGTAAGTATTCTCCCAATGAAGACATGGCAAGCTATGCGACGTGGATTGTTTGTACACCCCTTGAAGAACGACAAGATATATTGGATACTTATCCTCTTGTACAAGAAAGATATAATCTGACTCTTGAATATTACAAGAATTACCTGAAAATCGATTTGGAAGAATTCAGTAAATTCTGGGTAAATGTGACAGTGGAATAAGCTAATGAAGGTATATATTTTTGATTGAACTTGTAGATAATAAATTTTAATATAGAAGGTATGAGAAGATTATTGTATGGTATTGTTTGTTTGGGAACGTTGGTTGCCTGTCAGCGGGAACCCGGTTATAAGATTAGCGGTTCTGTTCCCGGCACACCTGATGGAATGAAGGTGTATTTATATAATTGGAACACTCCGGTGGATTCGAGTGTCGTGAAAGGGGGAAAATTCGTTTTGACTGGGAAAGTGGATGTTCCGACACGCTATCAGTTGTTGATTGATTTATCTCCGGATAAGGTCGAATCATATGAGAAAGATTTGCGGGGATCGGATGTGTTTGTGGATAACGTGGATATAAAGTATGAAAGTCCTTCTATTGATTCTTTGCCTTCCCGTAACAGTTTTCGGCGAAAAGTGAAAGGAAACGTGACAGTAACGGGTTCGCCGGTGCATGATTTATTCTTGAGTTATCAAGAAAAGCTTAAACCTTATCGAACTAGGAATAGTGAGGCATGGGATAAATATTTGCAGGTTTATCATATCCCGGCAAGTGAGGGTGTGTTTAATACACGAGAGGGGATTGCGTTAACCCGGGAAATGAATGATGCCCAGAAAGAGATTACCCGAATTCAATGGGATTTCATAAAAGCTAATCCGAAGTCTCCGGTTTCCGTGGATGTGGCACAGAATATGGTTTATACTGCGAAATTCTCAAAAGCAGATATGGATAATTTGTTGCAGACTATAGATCCTTCCTTGCGTGAAACACCGGGGTATAAGCAATTGAAAGAGAGTTTGGAAAGCATCGCCCCGATCGCTTTAGGAGAAAAGTACAAGGATCTGGAGTTGGTGGATGAGAACGGTAAAACGGTGCAATTGTCTGATTACGTGAAACCGGGTCAATATAACATGGTAGAATTTTGGGCCTCTTGGTGTGGTCCGTGTCGGGGGGAGATTCCTCACTTGCGCCACGTGTACGATGCTTATGGAAAGGGGAAAGATGCCTTTAACATGATCAGCGTTTCGATCGATGACAAGGAAAAAGATTGGAAACAAGCTTTGAAAGAAGAGAATATGAAATGGACACAATTATGTGATTTGAAGGGTTGGAAAGGTGAGGTAATTAATAAATACAAAATACAAGGAGTTCCTTTCTGTTTGATTCTGGATAAAGAAGGACGTATTATAGATCACGGGGTGAGAGGTTCTGAGTTAGATGTTTTGTTGATCAAGTATTTAGGTGATCGTTATGAAGAGTAAATAGCTTCTCGTAAACATACACAGTGGAGAAATCCTTCCCAGTTCTGAAAAGAATGTAGGGAAGGGTTTTTATTTATATTATTCTTTGTAATATACTCGTTTCACGCGGTGAGAGATGCCCGTGAGGATTTCGTACGGGATGGTTCCCAGTTGCTCCGATAGTTCGGTGACGAGGATATGTTTCCCGAAAATCTCCACCTCGTCCCCGATGGTGGCATTCGTGTCCGTGACATCAATCATGCAGGTGTCCATGCAGATGTTGCCGATGATCGGAACTCTTTTCCCTTTGATGAACACGTTACCGACACGATTACTCAAGTGACGGTTTAGCCCGTCGGCATACCCGACCGGGATTACGGCAATCCGGGAAGGACGGGTGGTGTAACTTTTGCGCCCGTACCCGATGGATTGGTCTGTCGGGACATTCCGAATGGACGAGATGTAGGTTTTAAAACTACTTACAGGTTGGAGGTTAGCGTGTGTGGCACTGATACCATGTAAACCGATCCCGAGGCGGACCATGTCGAAGTGGTATTGTGGGAAGCGTTCGATCCCGGCGGAATTCAGGATGTGTCGCCAAATTTTATAGTTGAATTGGGCTTGGATTCGTTCGGTCATGCGTTCGAACAGGTGTATTTGTCCCAGCGTGAACTCGTCATGCACGGTTTCGTCGCTTCCTGCGAGATGGGAGAACATGGAACGGATGTACACGGAGCGTTCCGTTTGGAAAAATTCCAGTAACTGCGGGAGGTCCTGTTCGTCGAAACCGGAACGATTCATGCCGGTATTCAGTTTGATATGTACGGGGAATCGTTTGATCCCGTGTTTATTTAGCGCCCTGTTGAAATCTTCGAGAATGTCCAGCGCGTAGATCTCCGGTTCGAGGTTGAACATGATCATGTTGTCAAAGGCTTCCCGTTCGGGATTCATGACGGCAATTGGGATGGTAATTCCCGCGGCCCGTAATTCGATGCCCTCGTCGGCGAAAGCAACCATGAGGTAGTCTACCCGGTGATATTGTAGCAACGAGGCAATTTCACGGGAGCCACTACCGTACGAGAAGGCTTTGACCATGACGGCAATATGCGCATCGGTCAGTGACCGGAAATGATTCAGGTTGTGAACCATAGCGTCCAAGTCAACTTCCAATATGGTGCTATGTGATTGTTTTTGCAGGAATCCGGCAATGTATTCAAATTGAAAAGCCCGGGCGCCTTTGATCAGGATGATCTGGTTGTTGAAATTATCCCGTTCTTCTTGGCGGAGAAAATGTTCCGTGTCTTCATAGAATCGGGAATTAGCGGAAAAATCATGACGATGTTCACTTAAGTGTTTACCGATCCCGATGAACAGGGATATATTTGCTTGGCGGAGAGTCTCGGCAATAGAAGGGTATAAGTCGTCTCCGGCTTTTCCCGTATCCATGAAATCGGAGAGGATAACGACCCGCTCTTTTGAGGCATCCTGCGTTGCCAGTATATTCAACGCCAGTTGGAAAGAGGATGGGTCTGAATTATAGTAGTCGTTCACGAGCGTGCAATTATTGATCCCGTCTTTGATTTCCATGCGCATGGCAATGGCGGAAAGCTGTTGTACCCGTGAGGTGATCACGTCGGGAGAATATTGTTTTAATAGCAATATGCTGACGGCGTTCATGCAATTTTCGTAGGAGGCAATGTCCGGAAATGGAATATCAAGGATAAAGTGCTTATTACCGAATGTTACCTGTACTTCCCTGTGTCCAAGTGCGATGTTCATTGTTTTTACATGAATGTCAGCCTTCGGGTCTTCCCCCCAAAGAAGAAACGAGGTGGTAGAAGGTACTCGTGTTTTGATATATTCCAGCGCCTCACCTGTTTGCCCGATCACCCATTGGCAAGACGTGAATAGTTGTGCTTTCTCGGCTAGTTTTTCTTCTCTGGAGGCAAAGTTTTCACCGTGTGCATCCCCGAGATGCGTGAAAATGCCAATAGTTGGCTGTATCATCTGTTGCAAGTGCTGCATTTCTCCTTTTTGGGATATCCCGGCTTCGATAATGGCAATTTCGGTTTTTGGATCAATCCCCAGTAGAGATAGAGGAACTCCTACTTGCGAATTGTAACTCCGGGGACTGCGGTATACGGCGTGATCGTTTGCTAGGAGTTGGTAGAGCCACTCCTTTACGACAGTCTTCCCGTTGCTTCCGGTGATCCCGATGACCTCGGCTTGCGTGTGTTGTCGATGATGGGCAGCTAGCTGTTGTAAAGCAGTCAATACATTTTCAACGACAATGAAGTTGGCGCCTGTCAGTTGGTTGAATTCTTCTCGAAATTCACTGATGACAAAGGCTCGTACTCCATCGGTGTATAGTGTACGAATGTAATCGTGTCCGTTATGATTGTTCCCGGTTAAGGCAAAAAATAGGGTATGTTCAGGAGTAACAACAGAACGGCTGTCTATGCTGTATTCCGTGATTTCCACGGGTATCCCGCTATGTAAAGTACCGTTAATGATTTCGGCGATCTCGTTCATAATAATTGAAAATTGAAAATTGAAAATTGAAAATGAGGGATTTGCAATTTTCAATGGTGTTGTTCTTATAACTGCAAAGCTACGGATTTTAGAGGCTCGTTTTACTTGCTTGCTGGAGAAAATTTTGATGTAGGGTGAGGGTGTTGGGGAAATGAGGGAGAGGATGCCGGTTTCTCGCTAAACTCTGACTGAACAGGGATTGAAGTATAGGGTTAGAGCAACGGGGCGAAAAGTCGAGCTAGAGATTCCCGGATTTTATCCCGTTTCGGGCGGAATTTCCAGCGATGGATACTGATTTCGGAACTGCCTTTCAGGTCGTCCAGAAAATCGGAACCGAGTTGGCGACTGACGTTGCGGTCGTAGATGATGAGGTTGACTTCGAAGTTTTGTTCGAAACTACGTATGTCCATGTTGGCAGTACCCACGGAAGATACCAGTCCGTCCATGACGATTACTTTGCTGTGGTTGAATCCTTTACGATATTGAAATACTCTAACCCCGGCTTCCAGTAGTTCCTCCACGTAGGAGCGTGTACACCAGTGCGTGAGTAGCGAGTCGGATTTATACGGGATCATGATACGCACGTCCACGCCGCTCATGGCGGCGGTTTTCAGCGAGTTGATCGTGGTTTCTCCCGGCATGAAATAGGGGGTCGAGATGAAAACGTACTTCTTGGCCATGTTGATTAGCGTGAAGTAGGCTTGTTGAATGGATGTCCAGTCGCTATCGGGACCGGATGCCACGGTTTGAACAACCACGTTGCCATCGACTTTCTTGTTGGGAAGGTATTCCGCCTTGTTCAGTAGAAGTTCCTGACGAACAAAGTACCAGTCAAACAGGAAAACCACTTGCAGGGAGGTGACGGCTTCCCCTTTCACTTTCAGGTGGGTGTCGCGCCAGATACCGATGCCGGGTAATCCGTGCAGATAACGGTCGGCGAAGTTTAACCCGCCAATGAACCCGGTGTCCCCGTCCACGACGACGATTTTCCGGTGGTTCCGGTAGTTCACCTTGTTGGTGAACAAGGGAAAACGCACGGGAAGAAACGGGTAGATCTGAATCCCGGCGACCTGCATCTCTTTGATGTAACGTTTGGGTAATTTCCACGACCCCACGTCATCATAGATCACGCGAACCTCCACGCCTTCCTTGGCTTTCGTGATAAGTAATTCCTTCAGTTTCTCTCCGAGTTCTCCTTTATCAATGATGTAATATTCGAGGTGAATGTATTTTTTGGCTTTGGCGATGGCCTTGAAGATCGAACTGAAGGTGGCCTCCCCGTTGTTGAGAATCTCGACCGTGTTATTCCGGGAGAGAAGGGCTTTGCTGTTGTTCAGGAGTAATGTCATCAACGGTTTCACTGCCTCCATGTCTTCTTTTTTCAACAATTCGGCTTTCTTGATACGTTGTTTCTGGTCTTCGCTCATGTATTGCAACCACTTGAAGTCGCCCAAGCCTTTCATGGAGAACATCTTGATCTTCCGGTAGTTCATGCCGAAATAGATGTAAAAGAGCAGCCCGATACCGGGGGCCAGCACGAGTACGAGTATCCACGCAAGTGTACGTACCGGATTTCTGTTTTCCAGTATGATCGTGTATATGATCGCCAAGATGGTGAGAATATACAGTACAATGCCAATGTCAATCGCAATACCCGTCCAGTTCACGCAATTAAATTTTCAATTTTCAATTTTCAATCTTCAATTAAACCGTATCTTTGTTCCATGAATACGATGTTTGATTTACAGCAATACGCATTACAGAAGCTAAAGGATACTTATACCGAGCATGAAATAAAAGTTTTATGCTCGCTCTCCTTTTGCAAGCTGTTGCATTATACAAATATAGACATACATCTTAAAAAACACGAATTTTTAGCAAAAAGCTTTATCGATAAATTCGTTCAAATCGTGGAGGAGTTAAAAACGGATAAACCGATCCAGTATATATTGGGAGAAACGGAATTTGCCGGTATTGATTTTCAGCTAAATAGCGAAACCTTGATTCCCCGACCGGAGACGGAAGAACTGGTGATGTGGATCGTGGAATCGGGTGTGCAGCCGGGTGCGAGTGTCTTGGATATTGGAACGGGGAGTGGGTGTATCATCGTGTCGTTGGGTAAGTTGTTGAAAGGAGTACGGCTTTGTGGGGTGGATATTTCCCCGGCGGCCGTGCGACAAGCTGCCGACAATGCCCGGAGAAATGGTGTGGAGGTGAAATTTGAAGTACGTGATATATTGCGTTACGAGGAATGGGAATGGCCCGGTTTCGACGTGATCGTGAGCAATCCACCTTATGTGCGGGAGTCGGAGAAGGCGCTTATGCACGATCGGGTGTTGAATTATGAACCCTCTCGGGCTCTTTTCGTGCCGGATACCGACCCGTTAATGTTTTACCGGAAGATTGCCGGATTCGGTCGTGATCATCTGAATCGTGGAGGAGTGCTGTTTTTCGAGATCAACGAGGCTTTTGGGAAAGAAACCGTCGAGTTACTTCGGGAGATGGGGTACGAGGAGGTTGAGTTGCGGAAGGATATTAATGAACGGGAGAGAATGGTGAAAGCCCGGGGAAATTTTAAATTCTAAATTACATCGAAAGTGGATGCGAAGAAAGCGTTGAATATTGTTGCCGGGCAGTGTAGTAAAAAGGAGTATTGTAGTTTTGATATTCTTAAAAAGTTACAGCGGTGGGAGTTAGAGGAAAAGGATATTGCCGCGGTCATGGAGTTTTTGGTGAAGAATCATTTCTTGGATGATACTCGCTTTGCGGAGGCGTATGCCCGGGATAAGCATCGTTTTAATCGCTGGGGAAAGTTGAAAATCATGCAGATGCTCCGGCAAAAGCGTGTGCCGGAACGTATTATCGAACAGGCGTTGTCCTCTTTACCCGATGAGGAAAGTGACGCCACGTGTCTGGCGCTGTTGAAACAAAAGAATCGGGGCCTGAAAGAGGAAGATCCCTATAAACGAAAAGCAAAGCTTTTCCGCTTTGCTTTGAGTCGTGGCTTTGATTATGAAACCATCAGCCGGTGTATCGATCAATTGCAGGATTGAATTATCCCATATCGCTTACTTTTTCCAGCGCTTCCATGTTCGTGATCTTGATTTGCTTGCCGGAAAGTTCCAGTATGCCTTCCGAGGCAAAGTTGGATAGCGTGCGGATGGCATTGGAGGTGGTCATGTTCGAGAGATTGGCCATATCTTCCCGCGAGAGACAAATTTTCAACGTCATGTTATCATCCTCGAACCCGTAAGTGTCTTTCAGCACGAGCAAGGCCTCAGCCAGACGTCCGCGAATATGTTTTTGCGTGAGTGTTACTGTTCGGCGATTCGAGAATCCGAGGTCGGTAGCCAACGCCCGGATCACGTTCATGGCAACATCCGAGTTGCTGCGCACGATACCGAAAATAAGCTCTGTTTTCATGATGCAGACAATGGATTCCTCGAGTGCCTCCGCTGATGCGATGTGCATTTCCTCGGCAAAGAAAGCCCGGTAGCCGATGAATCCGACGGGTTTTGCCATACGCACGATCTGTTCCCGTCCTGCGATACCTTTCTTGGCGATTTTAGCTTTCCCGGTGATCAGACAAATTAACCCGAAAGGTTTATTCCCTTCTTCGTAAATCAAGTCTCCTTTCCTGTACATTTTGCAAATGCTGGTTTGGCGAATAATGCTTTTGCTACTTTCGTCAAGACTTGCAAAAAGGGAATTGGGACTATCAATGCAAATGTTGCAATATTTTTCGTGTAACTCTTTGTCTTTTATCGTTCTCATAAACTCGTTCTCTTATCTGGTGTTATAGTTTGGCAACAAGTGGCATACGGCGTCCGCTGCCGAACGCTTTTTTACTGACTTTCAGTATAGGTGGGCATTGTGCCCGTTTGTAGTCGTTACGATTGACCAAGGTTATCGTTTTTTCAACGATTTCTGGGGCGAATCCTTTCGCTATGATTTCCTGTTTGGAACTATTTTCTTCGAGATATAGTTTCAAGATAGCGTCGAGTGTGTCGTAATCCGGTAGGGAGTCCTGATCTTTTTGCCCGGGCCGCAGTTCAGCAGAGGGGGCTTTCGTGATGGTATTCTCCGGGATCAATTCCCCGTTTCGGTTCATGTAACGGGATAATTTGTACACGTCGGTTTTGTACACGTCGCCCAGCACGGAAAGTGACCCGCACAAGTCCCCGTACAGGGTTCCATAACCCACGGCTGCCTCGCTTTTATTGGAGGTGTTCAAAAGGATATGCCCGAATTTATTGGAAATGGCCATAACGAGAGACCCGCGAATACGGGCTTGTAGGTTTTCTTCGGCCACGTTGAAGGGAGCATCCTTGAAGACAGGGTGTAGTGTGGCGATAAAGTTGTCGTATATTTCTTTTATGGGTAAGGTTTCGTGTGAGATCCCCAAGTTTCTTGCCAGATCAACGGCATCCGTGACAGAGTGGTCGGTGGAGAAACGGGAAGGCATCAGTATGCCCAGCACGTTTTCTTTTCCAAGGGCTTCTGTAGCCAACGCGGCAACGAGGGCCGAATCGATTCCCCCGGAAAGTCCGAGTACGGCTTTCGAGAACCCGTTTTTGTGGAAGAAATCTTTTATTCCGAGGATAAGTGCATCGTGAATAAGAGCAATGGTATCCGGTCCTTTTTCTTTGAGGGCCGGGGCATTAAGCAGTCTTTCCGTGTCGATGACCATGAAATCTTCTTTGAACGCGGCTAATTTGTATGTTGAAATCCCTTTACTGTTGACCACGAAGGAGTTTCCGTCAAATATCAGGGAGGCGTTCGCTCCCACGTGATTGAGTGATATGAGCGGGCATTTCTGTTTACGCGCGATGTATGATAGACTTTCTTTCCGGTAAGCAAAACTTTCCGTGGTGAAAGGTGTCGAACCGACATGTACGATGATCGTGTCGGTCTTCTCGATCATGTTGGATTCGTACTCGTCGAAGATTACCCGGATATTCTGGTTCTTGTAGCGTAGGGGCGTGTTGGATTCTCCCGGGATGAAGTACCGGCTCTCGTCGAAAACGTCGTAGTCGCTCAATATGGTTTTGTTTACCCCGCCTCGCACTTCCCCGTCGTACATGAAAAACATGGCGTTCATCAATATGCCATCTTCCAAGTCTAGGTTCGGGCCGCCCACTAATGCCGCTATGTTATGACATTGCTCGGCGATCTTTTCAATGCTGATACGGCATTCGTTCACGAAATATTCTTTCTCGAAAAGGTCTTGCGGGTAAGCCCCACAGATGGCGTGTTCGGGAAAAAGAACGAGTTCCGCTTTCATGGCTTTCGCCTTTTTTATGGCAGCAATAATAAGATCCCTGTTTTTGGAAATATCTCCGATGTGGTAGTTGATTTGAGGTATCGCTATTTTCATAATTCTGCACGTTGTATCCCTTGACGGGATGGATTGTTGGTAAGCGTCCAAATATATCTGATAACTCTTTGGCAGCTTGTTTTGTTTATTGCTGCAAAAGTACGATTTTTGCGCAAAATAATGAATAAAGATTCGGAAGATTGTTTACCATGGATAAAAAAGAATTGCGAAAACAAGTTAAAGTTTTGAAAAGCCAGTATTCTCTGGAACAAAAGGTGGAGATGTCTCGTCCCTTGTGGAAGGAGTTGGAACAGACGGATTTTTTCAAGGAGGCCCGGACCGTGTTGCTCTACTGGTCGATGGACGACGAGGTGTTCACGCATGATTACGTCTGCAAGTGGGCGGGGAAGAAGACTGTCCTGTTGCCTTGCGTGAAAGGGGACATGTTGGAATTACGGGTGTTCAAGGGCATGGAATCCCTGCAACCGGGGGAGGCTTTCGGCATACTGGAGCCTGTTGGCGAATTATACACGGATTACGACGCAATTGACTTGATTGTCGTGCCGGGTGTGGCTTTTGATCGCCACGGGAATCGTCTGGGACGAGGTCGCGGGTATTACGATAAGATTTTGAAAGAGACACGTGTTGCCCGGAAAGTGGGGATTTGTTTCGGGTTTCAGTTCGTGGAAGAGGTGCCTGTCGATGAGTTGGACGTGCGGATGGATCTCGTAATTCATGGGATTTAACGGGGTATTTTTGGGGTAAAGTTTGAAAATTGGGTGGTTGTTGGGCGGTTGTTGGGTGACTGTTAGGCGCTGTCGCCCGATTGTCGCCGCCTTATCGCCCGATTATCGCCGCCATTTTAACAAAGTATAAGTAAAAATAACTTTGGCCACGTTCCGGTTGTTCACGGGAACAAGGATACGACTTGCAAACAAACGTGAGGCATCGTGCTTTTACAACCCCGTGAGAAGGGTTGATTTGAGGGAGTTATCGGTAATGGTTTCGAATAGGTACAAAAAGAAAGCTGCCCCGAGAGAGGCAGCTTTGTTCTTTTCTTTTTATGATGATTAAGCTTCTTTCGGAGCTCCAACAGGACATACACCAGCGCAAGCCCCGCATGAGATACATTCATCAGCATTGATTTGATAGTGATCATCACCCATAGAGATTGCTCCTACCGGGCACTCTGATTCACATGCTCCACAAGAAATACAATCATCAGATATTACGTAAGCCATTTCTAAAAAAATTTGTTTGTTAATAATGACGCGAAAATAAGACCTATAATTGAAACAAAAAACTTTTTCGAAATAAAAAGGGTTGTTCCGTGTGAAAACTTGTCATTGAAAATGGCGGATTTTTGATTGTTTGTTGTTGATTTTCAGTGTGTTGTTTGAAGTGTTGGCGAGATGAGGGTAAATGCTTATTTATATTGATTGTAAATGATATTAATTCGTGACATTGTTATGGAGTTTGGATTGTTATTTGTATCTTTGTATTTGTAAATAAGGACTTAAAAATCATTGAAATGAAAACACCAAAAGTAGAAACGAAAAGTTTTTTCCAAAAATTGTTGGAGGATAAGCGTGCTATTCGGGAGTGTATTCAGAAGAATGGTGATTTGAAAAAATTAGCTAAAGAGCGTGATATCAAATTTGCAACTCCCGTATCATATCGTTCAGACAGATGATCTGGCATATAAATTTATAACGCAAAGCGGTGTTGTTTACGCCGCTTATTTTATTGATATTAGTGAAGCTTTCGGGGCAGATCATGTTTATACTTTTTCTTTTGATGCAGTGGGGAAACCTGTGAATGATGGGAGGGTGCGTTACACGATTGTCAAGATTTTGAGTGATTTTTTTCAAGTAAATCAAAATTCGCTTATTGTTGTTTGTGAGACTTGTGATAAGAAGGAGAATGCTCGTTTTCGATTATTTGAAAAGTGGTATTGCCAAACAGGTGAGCATGACATTGAGAAAATTGATGCATTTGTGGATCATGCAGACTATAATTTTCGCTCCTCTCTTTTGCTTTTCAAAGAACATCCTCGTTACCAAGAGATCAAGGGTATATATGACGAGTGGGTAAAAAGTGAGATGGAGAAATGAAGATAATCGCTTTGAAAAAAGTGTTGTGATTCTGATAATTTGTTCGTACATTTGCGCTGCATTAAAAGTACGGGGATAGTTTTAAACGTGTAATGGGAATGCAGACGTGGCTTATAACCCCGGGGCATCAGTCTGGATTTGAGTAGCACAAGCAATGTTATTATTATGCAAGTATTTGATTTAAAAGGAGAAGTAAGAAACGATTTAGGTAAAAAAGCTACCAAGGCTGTAAGATATGCGGAGAAAGTTCCATGCGTTCTTTATGGTGGAGAGGCAAACGTTCATTTCGCAGTTTTGGATAAAGATTTGAAGAAACTTCTTTACACTCCTAATGTATATCTGGTAAATTTGGATCTTGATGGTAAATCTTACGGTGCCGTGATGAGAGATATTCAATTCCACCCGGTGACGGATAAGGTTTTACATATTGATTTCTACCAGACCTCAGAGGATAAGCCAGTTGTAATGGACGTTCCTGTTCGGGTAACGGGACACGCTGCCGGAGTTCAAGCCGGAGGTAAGTTGGCTATCATCACTCGTAAGTTGAAAGTAAAAGCTCTTCCGAAAGATATGCCGGATGAAGTGGTTGTTGATGTTACTTCTTTGGGTGTCGGTAAGGCTATCAAAGTACAGGATATTCACGTGGAAGGCGTAGAGTTAATGAATGCCAAGAGCGTTGTGGTTGCTCAGGTTAAATTGACAAGAGCTGCAAGAGCTGCACAAAGCGCTCAATAGTAGTTTGAAAAAATAGACAGATGAAATATCTTATTGTGGGATTGGGCAACATAGGTCCCGAGTACCAGAATACACGACATAACATCGGATTTAAAGTATTGGACGCCTTTGCTAAGGCGTCCAATGCTGTTTTTGAAGATATGCGTTATGGTGCGGTTGCCACGGTGAAGTTGAAGGGACGTACCCTGATTTTGTTGAAACCGAACACGTACATGAACCTGAGTGGTAAGGCGGTCAGTTACTGGATGCAAAAAGAGAAAATCGAGTTGTCGAACCTTTTCGTGGTGGTGGATGACTTGGCGTTACCTTTCGGGACGATCCGTTTGAGAGGCAAGGGAAGTGACGGGGGGCATAACGGTTTGAAGAGTATTAACCAGTTGCTGGGTACGCAGGATTACGCCCGTTTGCGTTTTGGTATCGGGAACGAGTTCCCCAAGGGAAAACAGGTGGATTACGTGTTGGGAGAGTGGTCTTCGGAGGAAGAGGAACGTTTTCCGGCCATGTTGAAGCATTGCGGGGAGGTGATCGAGAATTTTATTTTTATCGGGGTAGATAAGACGATGAGCCTGTGTAATAATTTGCGATTTTAGATTTACGATTTGTGATTTTGAAGTCGTGACTCCGAATTTTAAAATGAAGATTTCAGGTTCGTGATTTCAGGTTGGCATTTGTTTTGTCATTTGCAGAATAAGTTTTAGCTTTGACAGATTGTAAGTTATAAATGAATAAGCCGTGGAGAAGGTTAGAATAGATAAATGGTTATGGGCGGTTCGAATTTTTAAAACCCGCTCGTTAGCTGCAGAGGAATGTGGTAAAGGTCACGTCTCTATCGGTGATGCGCACGTGAAAGCGTCCCGGGAGGTAAAGGTCGGGGATGTCGTGAAAGTACGGGTCCCGCCGATTGAACGGGAGTACGTGGTGAAACAAATCACCGATAAACGAATGTCTGCCCAGTTGGCCGTCGATTTCGTGGAAGAGATCACCCCGCAGGAGAAACTGGATATTCTCCGGGGAACTTTCATGCAATTCGAGAGCCGGGATCGTGGTTCGGGACGTCCCACGAAACGGGATCGGAGGTTGATTGATAAACTCAAAGAACTATAAAATTTTAGATTTAATGATTTTAGATTTTAGATTCCAGCCGCACAAGGCCCACGTTTTTAATCGTAAATCATGAATCGTAAATCATAAATTAGTATGTTGATAGCACGCGAGAAGAGAAAGAGTAATGTGGCCGAATATATCCTGTATATGTGGCAGGTGGAGGATATGTTGAGGGCGATGCAGATGGATATTGAGCTGGTGAACCGGAACGTGGTGAGCCAGTTCGGGGGGGATGACGCGACACGGAAGGAGATCAGCGATTGGTATGACAACTTGATCGAGATGATGAGGAAAGAGGAGGTGACGAAGAGCGGGCATGTGCAGGTGGTGAAGAACATGGTGAACGAGTTGACGGAGTTGCATTTCCATTTACTCCATAACGTGCAGGATATGAAGTACAAGCAGTTGTTCATGATGGCCGCGAATAATTTGCTGGATTATCGCCGGAAGACGAACTTGCCGGAGGAGGTTTCCGATGTCGAGCTGGCACTTCATGCTCTTTATGGTCATTTGATGTTGCGATTACAGAAAAAAGAGATAAATTCGCAAACGACAATGGCAATGGAGACGTTTAGCCGGATGCTGGCTTACCTAGCTCTGCGGTACAAAGAGGTGGAGGAGAACGAGGAGATGATGTGATTTGTTGTCGAGTAATTCATGATTAAATCAATCGATATGAAGAGATTATTATTATTGGCAATTGTTTTGTTCGGAGCGGTAAACGCTTGGGCTGAGGAGGGATCAAAGGAGTTTAAGAAGAGCTTTCCCGCGGCATCCATTAATGAGTTGACGGTTACGAACCGCTATGGGAATATCGATGTTAAGCAGGAAGGTGACGAGTTTTCCATCACGACTTCCGTGTGGGTGGAGGCAAAAACAAAAGCCAAGGTTGACGAGATATTAGAGTATATTTCCATAACGGCCAAGGAGCAGGGGGCTGTGTTGAACGTGGAGACGTTGTTCCAGAAGGATATGAGCCTGCGGCAGATGTTCGCGGGGGTGACGGTGAGCGTTGACTATCATATCAAGGTCCCGAAAGGTAAGAAAGTACGTCTGGTATGCACGGAGGGAGGAGCCTCGGTGGCCGATTTCGTGGGGGATATGAACGTGGAGATCGTGTCCGGTAATTTTAAGGCCAATTCCGTGACGGGCGGAGAGTTTTCCGTGAAACAGAATAAGGGGGAATTTGAGGTGGAGAAGTTGGGAAACATGACGGCCGAGTTCAAATCCTGTAAGGTGAAGATTGGGGAAGGGAAGGAGATGAAACTGGATTGCACGTCAACGACTTTGCAGTTGATGGAGGCGGATAAACTCTCGTTGAAAACATCGGGAGGAACCTGTTATCTGGGGATGGTCGAGGATATGGACGGGACTTCTTTTTACACGAAATACGAGGTGCAGGATATTGGCGGATCACTCAAGATGGATATGCGTTGGGGAGAGTTGAACGTGCGTAATATCAATTTCTCGTTCGCTACTGTTGATGTGAAAGGTTCTTCCACGAAGGTGGGATTGACTTTCATGGAAGGATGCGGTTACACGCTGGAGTTGGCACGTAATAAAAATTTGAAGGTGGAATTGCCCGAGGGCGTGGCGCTGGAGAGTAAACCGACGACGGATAAGAATACCGTGTTGGAGACCGGGTTTATCGGGAATAAAAAATACGCGGGAAAAGTGAATCTGAATTTGTCGGGAGGAAGTCTTTTTATTCAATAAAATGTATCAAACACATATATTTGCTAATGGATTACGATTAATCCATAACTATGTTCCGAATAAAGCCGCTTATTGCGGGTTGATTATAAACGTGGGGAGCCGGGATGAACGGGAGGATGAACTGGGGATGGCTCATTTTATAGAACACGTGATTTTTAAAGGTACGGAGAAACGTAAAGCCTATCATATATTGAGTCGTCTGGAGGATGTCGGGGGTGAGTTAAATGCTTATACCACGAAGGAGGACACGTGCGTGTATGCCACGTTTATGGCAAAGGATTACGAGCGTACGTTGGAATTGTTTGCCGACATCGTGTTTCATTCGGTGTTCCCGGAGAAGGAGATAGAGAAGGAGAAAGACGTGGTACTGGATGAGATAAACTCGTACAAGGATAACCCGGGAGAGCTGATTTTCGACGATTTCGAGGAGTTGATTTATACCGGTTACCCGATCGGGCGGAATATTCTGGGCGACGAGGCTTCCGTGGAACGGATTTCCCGGGGTATGGTGCTGGATTTCGTGAGACGTAATTATTTCACGAACCGGATGGTGATTAGCTCGGTCGGGGATATCCCGTTCGAGAAGTTGGTGCGTCTGGTGGAAAAGTATTTTTCGCCTTACGAGGCCGGAACTCCATTGAGGACCCGGATTAAGCCGGAAATTTACACTCCCCGTTTCGTGGAAATGGATCGGGACACGCACCAAAGTCATTGTATTATCGGGAATATCGCTTACGATTACACGGAGGATAACCGATTAGCCTTATCGCTGTTGATGAACTTGTTGGGAGGGACGGGAATGAATTCCCGTTTGAATTTGAATATCCGTGAAAAATACGGTTTGGCTTATAATATCGAGGCGTCGTACACGCCTTATTCGGACACGGGGGTATCCATGATTTATTTCGGTTGTGATCCGGAAAATGCCGAATGGTGTCTGAATTTGTGCAAGAAGGAGATGCGGGCCTTGTATGAAGAAAAATTGGGACCCTTGCAGTTGAAACGAGCAAAGGCTCAGATGGTGGGGCAACTGGCTATCTCGTCGGAGAATTACGAGAACTTGATGTTGTCGATCGGGAAGAGTTTCCTGATTTACGATAAGGTGGATAGTCTTGAAGATATTTATACCCAGATCGAGGAAATTACACCGGAGTTACTGATTCGGGTGGCGAAGGAGGTCTTCGACGTGGAAAAGCAATCTGTATTACTATATAAATAGAGACTGTCATGTTGGAAATGGATGCTGAATTGGAACAATATATATTGGCGCATAGCGAGCCGGAGGGGGAAGTGTTGGCCGAGTTGTCAAGGGCGACCCATCTGAATGTATTGCGTCCGAGAATGTTATCCGGGAATTTGCAAGGGCAGTTCCTGAAAATGATATGTCGGATGATTGGCGCCCGTCGGGTGCTGGAGATCGGGACATACACGGGGTATGCCGCTATTTCGATGGCTGCCGGGGTGGAGGAAGGGGGAGTGCTGCACACGATTGACGTGAACGACGAGTTGGAAGATTTCACTCGCCAATATATTGAAAAAAGTGGTTTGCAGGAGCGTATCGTTTTTCACGTGGGGGATGCTTGCGAGATTATTCCCACGCTGGATGAAATGTTTGATTTGGTGTTTATCGATGCCGATAAACGGGAATATTCGGAATATTATCGCTTGGTATTTGATAAGGTTCGTCACGGGGGAATCATTGTCGCGGACGACGTATTGTGGGATGGCAAGGTGGCGGATCCGCGAGTGAAACCGGATGCCCAAACGAAAGGTATATTGGACTTTAATGAAATGGTACAGGCCGATAGCCGGGTGGAGAATATCCTGTTGCCTGTTCGTCACGGGCTAATGATCGTGAGAAAAGTTTAGAATTTAAAATTTAAAGGCTATCTTTGTTCTATCATCTATTGAAAATTGAATAGCGCATTTTCAATTTTCAATTTTCAATTTTCAATTATTATGAGGCAATATTTAGATTTACTGGATAGGATTTTGAAGGAGGGGACAGTGAAAGAGGACCGGACTGGGACGGGAACGATTAGCGTGTTCGGTCACCAGATGCGGTTTAATCTAGAAGAAGGTTTCCCTTTGCTGACCACGAAGAAATTGCATTTGAAGTCAATTATATACGAGTTGTTGTGGTTCCTGAACGGCGATACGAACGTGAAGTATTTGCACGATCACGGGGTGAGTATCTGGGATGAATGGGCAGATGAAGAGGGGGGATTGGGACATATCTATGGTTACCAATGGCGTTCATGGCCTAAGCCGGACGGGACTTCTCTGGATCAGATTTCCCAAGTGGTGCATGACATCAAGCATAGTCCGAATTCCCGTCGGTTGATCGTGAGTGCATGGAATGCCGGGGATATTGAAAATATGGCATTGCCCCCTTGTCACGCATTGTTTCAGTTTTACGTGGCTAACGGGAAATTGTCCTGCCAATTGTATCAGCGTAGTGCCGATACTTTTTTGGGTGTGCCGTTTAATATTGCCTCGTATGCTTTGTTGACGATGATGATGGCGCAGGTGTGTGGTTTGAAACCGGGAGAATTTGTACATACCTTGGGTGACACGCATATTTACTTGAATCATATCGAACAGGTGAAATTGCAGTTGACTCGTGAACCCCGTGCCTTACCCCGGATGGAAATCAACCCGGACGTGAAAAATATATTCGATTTTAAATACGAAGATTTCACGTTGTGCGATTATAACCCGCATCCACATATAAAGGGGGCGATATCGGTATAATGTAGAATTTAGAGTTTAAAATTTAGAATGAAAAGATTCCCGAAGGCGGGGAGTATTCTAGCTCTCCCTCTGCCAGAGAAAGCTAAAAGGTAAAAGTTAAAAACTAAAAGTTTAAAGTTGGAAATCAAAAAGCATTGGCTTTGTGTGGTTGGAATCTAAAATCATAAATCATTAAATCTAAAATTAATTCGATGGTTTTATCAATAATAGTAGCAGCGGCAGAGAATAATGTTATCGGAAGGGATAACGGGTTGATATGGCGACTTTCGGCTGATTTGAAACGTTTTAAGGCCTTGACCACGGGGCATACGATATTAATGGGACGGAAGACGTTCGAGTCGATCGGTCGGGCATTGCCTAACCGGAGGAATATCGTTATTTCCCGGAATCTGGAATTCGAGGCCGCTGGATGCGAGGTGGCGCATAGCGTGGAGGAGGCTTTGGAGTTGACGAAAAATGAAGACGAGGTATTCGTGACCGGGGGCGGGACGATTTACAAGAAGTTGTGGGATAAAGCAGACCGGTTGTATCTTACCGTTGTCCATCAGGAATGTGAGGGCGATACGGTGATTCCGTCTGTTGACCCCGAGGTTTGGAGAGAGGTTGCGAGAGAAGTGGGGAGGGCGGATGAGAAAAATGAATGTGATTACACGTTTATAAATTACGAGCGGGTAAAATGATTGATTACCGAATTAATCCGAAATATAAGTCATTGGAAAAGGCTATTCTGGATATTCCTAGTCGTTTTGATTTGGAAGGGGAGGTTATTGAGAATAACCGGAACGTGATTAAGGTTCTGGACGTGGAAGGAGAACGTTTTAACGTGAAATCCTTTAAGAAACCCAATATCATTAATCAATTTGCATATGCTTACGTGCGGAAGGGAAAAGCTCAACGCTCGTTCGAGTACGCGAATACGTTGTTGGAGAGGGGGGTGAATACCCCGGAGCCAATTGCTTGTATCGTTTATCGGAATGTCTTCGGGGTAACCCGTAGTTTTTATATTTCCCGGCAGGAAGAGTATGATTATACTTTTCGGGATTTGCGGGTGAAACGTCCGGCTGATCTGGAATTTATTTTACGGGAGTTCGCCCGGTTCACGTATCATTTTCACACACAATCCATCTATTTTATCGATCATTCACCGGGGAACACGTTGATCCGGAGAGAGGGTGAACAGGTTCATTTTATGTTGGTTGACTTGAACCGGATCAAGTTCATGACGATTTCCCCGCTGGTGGGATTGAAGAACTTTTACCGCTTGAATGCAACAGATGATATGATTGATATTATCGCGGACGAATATGCCCGGTTGACACATTCGGACGCGATGGAAATGACTCGTTTGTTGAAAGAGTGGACTCATGCCCACGACGAGCAGGTGTTCAAACGGAAAGCCAAGAAGAAGAGTTAGTTTATCTTCTTTTGACTTTGCCGAATTTCTTGATACTGGTGTATTTACGCCAAAGATTTAATTTTCGTTTCTTGGGTACTCCGTGGCGGGAGATATAGTCTCTGGCGGCGTCAAGCATACGGTGGCAGACTTTCCCGTCCAGATAGGGGTCGTAGTTGTCGATGATCCATTTGCGTTTTGAGGCGAGTGTTGCATCTTGAAATACGAGATCGAAGGCATCGGGAAGGTCTTCCGGGTTTTGAATATCCAGCCAGTAAATATCTTGAGCAATAGTCTTGTACGTGATGACCGGTTTGTCGAGTAGTAAGAATTCGTACACGGTCGAAGAGGTGTCACTAATCATGACATCGGCCATGATCTGGTATTTCGTGATATTGTGATCCTCGACCCAAAGCATATTTTCATGTTCCTCGGCCAATTGCCTGTATTCTTCCATCCATTCACTCCGGGTTAACGGGTGAAATTTCAGGATGAGCAAGACATCTTTTTCCCGGGCTAATTTTTCCAGTCCCTTTTTTATGAATGGCAGGGAAGTTAACGACGGGGAAAAGGTTGGGGCATACAAGGCCAATTTGCTTTTCTGGTGCTTTCGGAGTAGTGCGTTTTTTTCAGCGTCAAAAGTGTGGAGATTTTCATAAATCCAGTCTTGGCGAGGCCATCCTGTTTCTACAACTTCAAAATCCTTGTATTTTTTGGCAAGTGCTTTAAAGCCTTCCGTGAAGAATGGGCCTTGGGTAAAATAGGAGTCAAAATAACGGCGGATTACCCAATGATCCTTTTTCTCGGCAGCGTAGCCGTGAAAGATTTGTATTTTCACTCCCGGCAAGTAGTAGGGAACAATGTTGCAGGGAACGAATAGGACATCCGGGGAGAAATCGTAGATTTCCTGTATGCTGTTTGTCCATTTTACCTCGTCTTTTAACGGGAAATCCGGGATGTTTCTAGACTGAACATACCAGATCACGGAATGTCCCCCTTCTTTATTGGCCTCGACTTCGAGAGGCTGTAAAATATTTATCGCGTATTTTTGTTCGCAAAATAGTACAATTTTCATGCTTGTAGGTGTTTGGGTATTCGATTGATGGCGTCGTGAAAATCTTCGGGAGTGTCAAGCTCCATGGAGAAATAGGCGCTCGTGTCCACCGGATAGAAATATTGTCCTCGTGCAATCAAGCGTTCGAAGGCTAATTCATAAAAAACATTATCCAGTTTTTCGTGTAGGATCATGTGTTCCAGTTCTTCGTGTAGGGCAAGGAGATAGGCATGAGATATTTTTTCAATGCCGATGGATTCACCAATGGCCTTTTCTATGGAACACGTTTTGCTGAGTTCCGTGATTTGATTTTTCCCGTTCACGATGACTTTGATCTCTTCCTCCCCGAGTTTATGACTGTCCAGTGCTAGGCAGTTAGCATGAGGGGCATCCCGTAATATTTTTATCATGAGCGGATCAAATAAAATGTCGCTGTCAAGTAGAATAATTTCTTTTTCCTGTTGAACTTCGGGTAATGCCAACCACAAGGAATATATGTTATTGGTGGAGGCGTAAAGTTCATTGCGGATGAATTTGATGCTTAAAGAAGGATACCGGGTTTGCACGAAGGATTCCAGCATTTCATGTAGGTAACCGGTAACGATAACAATTTCACGGATATTATTTTCCAATAAGGCATCAATCGTTCTTTCCAACAAAGAACGATTGCCTATTTTTAGCAGGCATTTCGGTCGATCGTTTGTGAGCGGTCGTAACCGGGAGGCAATACCCGCGGCAAGGATTATAGCTTTCATACACGTTGCCGGGTTAGGATGGGGTTGACACGACTTCTTTGATGGTGTCTATCACCAAACGGTTTTGTTTTTGGGTTCCCAACGTGATCCGCATGTGCGTGTTAATATCTTCCTCGTTCATGAATTTGATGATTAGGTCTTTCGCTTTGAACGCGTTCTGTAATTGGGATTTTAATGAAATCGGGTATTTCACCAGAATAAAGTTTGCTTCCGAGTGATACACTTTGAATCCTTCCAAGGCACCGATTTCCCGCATATAGGTTTCCCGGTCTTCTGCCATGAGGTCTGCCACGTTCTGGTAATAATCGTTTGCTTTCAATACGGCAATACCGATTTCTTCGGAAAGTCGGTTATAACCTAAATATTTCGTGCTATAATTCAAGAACGAGGACAAATTCTTCCCGATAAAGGCAAAGCCGAGACGCAATCCGGGAAGTCCGTAGAACTTCGAGAGGGTCCGGATGATCAGTAAATTCGGGAACTCTTCAATGAGCGGTTTTATGTATGACGTGTCTTTATTGCTAAAAGACGCGTAAGCCTCGTCAATGACAATGGCTGTTTCCCGGGGGATAAAGGAGAGAATCTCGTGTAACTCTTCTTTTGACAAGGAATTTCCGGTCGGATTGTTCGGGGAGGCGATTAACACGATTTCCGGTTTTTCCCGTTCTACCGTTTCCCGGATGCTCTGAATATCATATTTGAACGTGTTCCCGTCCTCGAATAGCGGGTAGAAGATGGTTCGTCCGTTTACCTCGTCCGCGATGGATTTGTAGTACCACCACGAAAATTTAGGGATTAATAGTGTTTTTTGTTTTTGTCCGCCGGATAGGAAGTAGTGAACGACTTGTTTTAAAATATCTTCTCCACCATATCCCAAAATGACTTGTTTTTCCGGGATATTATATAGTTCGGCGATGTAATCGGATAGAATACTCTTTTTGCCTTCGTCGTAAATTCTTGTGTAAAAACATAATTTGTCCGGATCAAAGTTTCTTAAAACTTTTTCAACTTCTGGGGCGGGACCGTAGTTGTATTCATTGCGGTCCAAGTATACAGTTTGTTTTTCTATCATAAATTGATCGTTTAATAACGTGCGAAATTAAATAATAACACCAACAAATACAAATAAACGCTCATTTATTAATCGCACTAATAATCAATTTATTACAATTATTTCTTTTTGAAAAAAAGTTTAAATTCAAAGAATATAAATAAACGATCCTTTATTGATCTTGTTGATAATTAGAATGATTATTGGTGTCATCATCTTTGCTAAGATAATAAGTTTCATTTATTATGACAAGAAATTGAGGATGAAAAAAATAGTGTATTTATTTGTTGTACAATTTGTTAGGCGTGTATTGTCGTTCGATTTTTTTTCAGGCTGCATGGCTGGCGATTGGAAGGGAATAAATATTCTAAAGATGAATGTTTTTTTGTGATTATTGTACTTGATAATGTAGTTAAATTATAGAGATTAAGGCGATTGTTTTTATTAAAATAAGGTATATATGCAAGTTTCTGTTGTGGTTTCTACTTATAATCAGCCAGAGTGGTTGGAAAAAGTTTTATGGGGATATAATATGCAAAGTTTTAAGGATTTTGAATTGATCGTTGCAGATGATGGGTCGGGAAGCGCATCTCGGGAGATGTTGAAACGAATCACGCCTAAATTATCATATCCGTTAAAGCATGTGTGGCATGAGGATGTGGGTTTTAGAAAATGTCTTATCTTGAATGAAGCTATTTTAGCTGCAAGTGCGGATTATCTTATTTTTACCGATGGAGATTGTATTCCTAGAAAGGATTTTGTTGAGCAGCATATGAAGTTTAGAAAAAAGGGGCATTTCCTTTCAGGTGGATACCATAAATTATCTATGGAAACTTCACGGGCAATACAATTATCGGATATTGAAAGCCAAGCGTGTTTTAATGTACGTTGGCTAAAAGAACGTGGAATGAAATGTTCTTTTAGAAATAATAAATTGACAACTTCTAAGCTCCTTGCTTCTATTTTGAATGCTGTAACTACGACAAAACCAACATGGAACGGGCATAATGCTTCCGGGTGGATGGAGGATGTTATGCGTGTGAATGGTTATGACGAGCGAATGGAATATGGAGGACAAGATCGAGAGTTTGGTGAGCGGCTTGTAAATTGTGGCATTACTGGTTTACAAATTAGATATTCTGCAATTTGTTTACATTTGGATCATGCCAGAGGGTATATTAATCAGAAAGCTTGGGATAGAAATAGAGAGATTCGTAAAGAAACCGTATCTTTAAAACATACATGGACGGATTTCGGGATAAAGAAATAAACATTATTGTCAAGGTTTTGTAAAGGGGAGTACATGATTTTTGTAAAAGTGGAACACTTTTTGCTATTTTTGTTCCGGATATTGAATTGAAAATCGGGTACTATGTTGTTTGCAGAATTATGCTACCAAATCTTTGAAGAAAGTACGGCATGTTATCATGTACAAGATTGTGTTGATGCTGAAATGGAGAATCCATACGAGTATAAATCAATCGAATATTATTTATTTCTCAAAAATTGGGTAGATGCAGTCCAGTGGCATTTGGAGGATGTCATTCGGGATCCGGATATAGAACCCGTGAAAGCGTTGGAAATCAAACGGCGTATAGATCAGTTGAATCAACGTCGGACGGATTTGGTCGAGTTGCTGGATGGATATTTCTGGGATAAATATAAAAACGTGAGAATCTTATCTTGCGCAACCGTGAACACGGAGAGTCCGGCATGGGCGATAGACCGGTTATCTATTTTGTGTTTGAAGATTTATCACATGGAGCAGGAGGTGCAGCGTAGAGAGGTTGCTCAAATACATGTAAAGGAGTGTGATGATAAGCTAAGCGTGTTGCTGGAACAGAAAAGGGATTTAATACTCGCGATCAATCAACTTTTGGGAGATATAGAAACGGGACGTAAATACATGAAAGTCTACAAACAGATGAAAATGTATAACGATCCGGAATTGAACCCCGTATTATATAGAAAAGGGCAAGGAGTATGAGTGTAAGAAAAGTATTGGTGATTCGCTTTAGGAGAATAGGGGATGCGGTACTATCCGTCGTGATCTGTAGCTCTTTGCGAAAGAGTTTTCCGGAAGCGGAAATTCATTACGTGTTGAATGATCATATTGCTCCTTTGTTTGAAAATCATCCGGATATAGATAAGATTATCACCTTTTCGGATGAAGAAAATAACCACTTCTTTGAATACTTGCGAAAAGTCCGGCAGTTGATGAAAACGGAACGCTATGACGTGATCATCGATACTCGTGCCACGATAAAAACCTTATGGTTCAGTGCCTTTTCTTTAAGAACGAAATATCGTATCGGAACATCTAAATTTTATAATCATTTTTTTCATAATTACCGGGTGCGTAATCACGTGAATGACGACTTGGATGAAGTCGTGAGAAATCTGTTATTGTTACAGCCCTTGGAGCGAGAAGGGAAGTTGGTAATGACCACTGATTTTCGGTTGTACGTGACAGAACAGGAAACGGCTGAATTCAGGAAATACATGGAACAGGAGGGAATTAATTTTTCCCGCTTTATCGTGGTATGTACTCCTTTTACCAGAGTGGCGAGGAAGGCTTGGGATATGGCGAAGATGAAGGAGATATTGTTTCGTATCATTCAGCGTTATGATGCCCAGTTGATTTTTAATTATTCCCGGGAAGAAAAGGCTGCGGCCTTGGCATTGTACGAAGATATGGGGAAAGACGAGCATATTTTTATTGATATAGAGGCCGATTCGTTACGGAAATTGGTATCCATGCTGGAAACAGCCGATTTCTTTTTTGGAAATGAAGGTGGCCCCCGGCATATCGCACAGGCGTGTCACTTGCCGGGGCTGGCTATTTACCCGCCTTGGGTTGAACTGCCTAGATGGCTGCCGTCCAATGATCCGCGTTATCAGAGCGTGAGTCCTTTTGATATGTTTCCCGGGCAGGTAATCGAGGGGAGAACAGAAAAGGAGTTGTTCGATTTACTTTCCGTGGAATACGTGTGGGAACGTCTGCAACCTATGATGGATGAGGCTTTTATTCGAAAAGCTAAACTTTGATACTTAAACTCTGAACTTTAAACTATATTTACTACCTTTGGCATCGTGATTCCGGTTGTGGTAAGAGAATATAGGGAGGCCGGATGTGATCAAGTAAATTAGGTAGTATGAAAAATGTATATGTTATAGGGGTTTTTGACCTTTTCCATTTTGGACACGTCGAATTATTGCGACGTGCCAAAGAATTAGGTGATCGTTTAATCGTGGCAATTAACGGGGATGAAATGGTGGCCTCGTATAAACGCCGACCGTTTTTGTCTGAACAGGATCGTCTGGAAGTCGTGAAAGCTTGTCGTTACGTAGATGATGCTTTTATTATTCACGAGTATGATAATAAGGAATACATTAAAAAATATGATATCGACATCATCGTGCATGGTGATGATTGGGATGGAGAAGGGTACTTGAAACAGATTCGTGTCACTCCGGAATTTTTGGAAGAACACCATGTTTCTATGGTTTACTTACCTTACACGAAGGGAATCAGCACGTCTGAACTAGTCGAAAAAATAAAAGCATCAAAATAATGTATTACAAGACGATCAATGTTCCTATCGTTTTAGAACTCGGGGAGGATATTTTTGTTCATCTGGATGATATATTGAAGGAAAACCATCTATATTTCAATGAGAAAATATTGGTTACTTCTTTGGAATTGAGGAATTTGTACAAATCAAGATTGGATAAATTGTCTTTCGAGGATATACTCCTTATCAAAGGAGGTTCTTACGATGAGGCTCTGGAGGCCATGAATACGATCACGAATAAGGAAGTCCTTTTAGTTGCTTTTGGAGGAGGTAGTATTATTGATGCTGTTAAGTTAATGGCAAATACCTTGGACTTAACTTATATAACAGTGCCTTCAACGTTATCTAATGATGCAATTTATTCCCCTATTGCCCGTCTATTGAAAGATGGTAAAAAACAGAGCTTTGGCGTGAAGGCTCCTTTGGGTATTATTGCGGATGTGAATATTATAAAAGGTTCTCCCGAGAAATTACTCTTGGCAGGAGTAGGGGATCTCGTGTCCAATGCTAGTGCGGTGAAAGATTGGAATCTGGCACATATTGACAAAGGAGAAAGTATTAATAATTTTGCCATGGCTTTGGCTTCATTGAGTGGTAATTCCGTGATCCCGTACACCTTTAATGATATTCGGTCTTCTCGTTTCATTGGTGACCTTGCGAACGGGTTAGTGATTTCGGGGTTGGCCATGGTGCTTGCCAATAGCTCACGACCGGCCAGTGGTGCGGAACATTTGATTAGTCATGCCATTGATGATTTGTTTCCCAATCGCTCAACTTTACACGGTTTGCAAGTGGCTTGGGGACATTTGTTAGTGGAACGGGATTTCCGTAAGCCGGAAAATGATTACGAGAAGTTGATGATCTTTTTCGAACGCATGAAAATATTGGACGAAATAGAACGGGATATAACTTTCTCGAACGGGGAGATCGAGCAGATTATAAACCGGGCTAAAACGATTCGTAATAGGTACACGATACTGACGAAAGTTTGACTAGTATTATGCTTAGATATTACTGTTAAGCTCCAGTAGTTTATCTACAATTCTTTCGGACACTTTGCCGTCAACAATACCCACTATATGGCGGCTGAGTTTTTCTCGTTTTTCTTTGTTTTTATCCGGATTAGTAAGGTTTTCCTTGGCATTTTGTAACATTTCGGCATAGTTTCTCGGGGTGTCTCCTACTTCCCAGAGAAAAAAGTTGGCTGTATCTAATCGTTTGGTTATTTTATGAGGGAATATACGATGAAGTAAACGGTATCTTAGAAACATATTGATAATTGCCGGCTTACCGACTCCCGAAAATTCAAATACGGCACTTGACATATCCGAGATCATCAGATCGGAGGCATGAAGGAAAGGGAGAATGTTGGTTTCGTTGAATTTAGCTAGATAAACGTTCGGGTATTTCGTCCACGATTCCAGTCTGTGCAGGTCTTTCGTGTATTTTTTCCGTAAGAACAGGTGCGAGTGTGGTTTTAGGATAATATTGTAATCGGCAAGATCTTCCGGGAATTTCTTACTCATTTTCAGAATAGATGATGGATAGAAAGTTGGCGCATACAATATCGTTTTCTTGTTTATATCTAAATTACAATGCTGAAGAAATTTCACCCGGTCTTCTTCTGTGAATTCGAAATAACTATCCAGTTTTGAATATCCGGATACATAATAGATGGATTTCTTTTCAGGAAAGAGTTTAGTTAAACTGTTTTCTAGGAATTCTCCATCTAAAAAGCGTAGATCTACATCATTCAGGCCCGATGCATAATTAACCATTTTCCCTCCCCATACTCCATGCATGATAAGAGCTGATTTCTTGAACGGGGTATGAATAGGGCGTGGCGTGTTTCCAAAAATCATGATATTACATTCACAGTCGTCTTCTTCGAAACAATATGTGAAACCTTCTTCTTGGCAGTGTTTAATGGATTCTCCACGTTGATTTAACTCATCCCGTTCCCGGTTTTTTGGAATAATTACCACGTACGATATATTGCGTTTGATGATTTCTTTAATAACGGGTTCAAATTGAGGAGAATAGTATAACTTTTCGAGATAAAAGCCAATCGTGTAATTTTTCATGCGTGATTTTTAGAAACAGGTTAATTAAAAAATAATTATCTGGTAGATAGCACTTAATGAATGTTTATATGCTATCAATAAATGTTCGTTTATTGATATGCAAATATACATCATTTTCGGCTAACACAATCTTTTTTTCTATCTTTTTTGTAGCCCGTAGCAGATTGAACATTAGCTATTTAGTTCTGTTGTATGAGATTGTGATGAAGTTCGTTATTTATATGATTAAATGAATATTTATTATAAATCAAGATGAAGAGGATTATTATCAGTATGCCTAATTTTATCGGGGATTCAATCAATACAATTTCAGTAATTGATTTTACAAAAAATGAGCATGAGTGGAATGTGGGAGATATGTTTTTTACTAAATGGATTTTTACTGGGTAGCTTGGCTCCTTTGTATGGGAAAACATTTAATTATTATCTCCTTTTCATGGTTCTTTTTCATGCTGTTACTCGTAAGGATTCTTTTGTAAAAGATTTGCAAACAGGAGGAAAATATGTTCTCGTGTTTGGCACGTATTTTATTTATATATTGTTACAGACGTTATTTACAACACGGAGCTGTACATGGGCAGACAAGCCCTATTATGGGATATTTGAAGATTTGTTGCTTGATTTTATTTTAATCCCGATATACGTTGTTTCTTTAAAAGAATGGTTAACTCCCCGTTTGCTTACACGTTTTCTTTTCTTGTTCTGTGCCGGATGTTTGTTGTTAAATATATATGTCATCTTTGATCTTGTCGGGATTGGTTTATTTACAGACACTTCATCTGCAATTAATTTCCTGTATGCAAATCGTTTGGGAGGGAATAAGCTGGATTTCTTAGGAGGCAATTTATACTTGGAACCCCAGACGCTTTATATAGCCTTGACCGCGTTAATCGCTTATTTCTTGATTTTCATTTATAGAAACAAAGGACTAAAAGTTTTTTTAGGGGTAATGTTTTTATTGCTTACGCTTTTTTTGTCATTTACGGTGACTAAAGCCGGTATTCTAGCTTTTATTCTAGGTTTCGGGATAATGAACTTCTATCTCTTTATGCGTAGTTCGTTTCGTGTGCGCTCGGCAATACTTGTCGGAATTGTGTTGTTGGTACCTGTATTTGGAATCTTCGTGTTTGATGGTTTGAAGGGGAAATACGAAGAGCGTACAGAAGAGATCGTGAGAGAAGTTGAAAATGTAAAACAGGGAATATATGCGGGTGGAACGATAGCCCCTCGTGTCGGTTTTATTCGTGAAAGTTTTATTCATGTTGACGAGTTCGGTGTCTGGGGATTAGGAATATATGCTAAACATAGAGTAAATAACTGGCTTCAGTCCTCGGGAGATGGATTGGGGGTATTTACCAATGTACACAATTCGTTTATACATTATTGGATTCAAGGTGGAATTTTGGGCTTGGCAATGATCGTATTTCTTTTTTGCGCTCCTTTTTATCGTATGTTTAGAACCCGGAGAATTTCTTGGTTAATATGTGCTTTACTTGTTGTGATTTTCGTGATGAATAATACATGCATCTTGTTAGCATTAAATAATTCAAGATTAATGATTTTACTATTATTAGGTATGTTTTATTTTTATAATGATGTTTTCTGGCGATTGGAAAGAGGTGATCGTTAAATGTATCTGCAATAAAATTCATTTATAATATAATTTTATATACTTGATGGCAGTATAAGAAGCAAATCATGTATATTTGTGTTGTAAATGAGAGTTATGAATCTAGTTGTGAAATTTCAACAATATTTTTTCCTGCTTGTCGCTTTTTTGTTGGGAAGTCTAGCGCCATTGTACGGGAATGTATTTAATTTTGTCCTGTTGGCCTTTATGTTGGTCTTGCTTGGGGTAAACAGGAAAGAGATGCTCCGGAATTTACGATATGTCCGTTGGTATATTGGGATTAACGTGGCTTTCTTGATTTATTTCTCTTTACATACATTGGTTGTTCTTTTGAAAGACGAGCCGATCGCTCCTCCCAGTTTCGGGACTTTTGAGGTTCTATTGTTGAATTTTATACTTGTTCCGATGTACGTTTCTACGTTTAAGAATTGGATTACGCCGGGATTGTTGAAAAAGTTTCTATTTTTTTTCTGTCTGGGGTGTACGTTACTAAATATATATATATTCTTTTCATTGACAGGAACACAACTATTTTCAGCCCCGGCAGATACGTTAAGTTGGATTTATAATATGCGTTTTGGGGTAAACCGGGATGTGTTGGGTAGTAAGTTTTGGTTAGAGGCTCAAGCGATGATCATTGCAATTGCCTCTTTAGCCTCTTATTTATTAGTGATAGGTGCGAAAGGTTGGAAGATGAAGTTGTTTTGTGGTTTTATGTTCTTGATGCTGGTATTATTTCTTTCTTTTACTGTTACCAAATCGTCTATTTTAGGTTTTTTGGCCGGTTTCTTGATCTTGAATGTATGTTTGTTCCGAAAATTTTCTCTTCGTATGCGCTATGGACTTATTGCCGGATTGTTGGTTTGCGTGTGTGGCTTTTCGTTATTGACGGATTTGGCCATGTACGAGAAGAGAATTCAGGAGATTGAGGCTGAGATTCAAAGTGTTCGGAATGGTGAATACAGGGGTGCAACGATTGTTCCCCGGGTTGCTTTTATTCGGGAGAGCTTTCGCCATCTGGATGAATTCTCGGCATGGGGATTAGGTGTCTGCACGAAACATCGGATTAAAGCGTGGTATGAAAGCTCTGATTTGAATATTGCAAACTATAATAACGTGAATAATGCTTTCCTGCAATACTGGATTACAGGGGGAATATTCGGACTGGCGTTAGTCCTCTTTTTATTTGTGGCCCCGATTTATCGTATGATTCGAAGAAAGAAATTTTCTTCCTTGATTCTTGCCATGTTAATTGTATTCTTTACCGTGAGTAATACGTGCGTCACCCTATCCTGGGCAAATTCCCGGTTATTCATGTTACTCTTTCTGGCTATGTTTTGTTTTTATGGAGATCTTTTCGCTTGGCTTGAGGATTTTTCGGAGGATAAACCTATTATTTAATCAATTTCCCCTTGCGACTAAGTTTAATCGTGAATCCGAAATTGTCTTTAAACAGATCTCCTAAATCACCGTAGATACCTGTTTCCACGGTAAACGGTAAGTTCTTGAATGGCAATGTTACTTCCAAAGCTCCGGAGAGTTGATTCTTTTTCATGGGACTCCCGTAAGTACCGTAGTTTCTGGAATAGGAGAGCATGAGTTTATAGGGAGTGGTTTGCCATGCCATACCTTTCATCCCGATGTGGTGGGCTATAACCCGGTTGTTAATGATTCGGGTGATGTTTCCGGAAAGTCCGGGTGTCATGAACGGGCTACCGATAACTCTCTCGTATAAGGTCCAACCGCTTCTGTATTCACCATTGTTGAAATAGTTGTCGCATCCGCCAAGTACTTTTCGGCCATAGAAGTGACTGTTTGGGTCTTGTTTCTCCATTTCTTCCGGGGTGGCGGGGCGATCATGTTGGGAACCGGATTGATATTTCGTGTAATAGAATTCGTACATAACGTCTGTGATCCATTGATCCTTTTTCTTGGAACCGTAATAGAAACAATAAGTTCCGTCCGGGAAAGAGCGAAAATCCGTACCCGAACCATCTTCAAAAGGGATGTCGTGGTAGAAAGATAAGATATAGTTGTCCGCCAAATAATTAATGGCCAAGTGTTCCCTGCCCAAGTGATTTCCCAAAGCATTAATCGAATCGCTGACACTAGCTCCGGTTCCTCCTTCTTTGGCACAAATGATCCGGATATAATCCTTGAATGATGAAGGTTGTTTGCCTCCATCGGGAGAGGTCCCCGCCCATTGAGCCCAATGTTCAAGGCCGACAATGATTTCCCAGCGTTGATGAGGCTTTATTTTCAAAAAAGCCGATTTATTGTGTAGACGGGTGTCTTCCACGTAACGATCATCAATCATCATGTAGTCTGCCCAATTGAATTTAATAGATAAAACTCCTTTAGTGCAAGGAATTTTCATGTATTCACTATTCAAATTGTATCCGGGAAAGGTTCGAGAGTTGCCGGAACGGACGAAATTCCCGTTTGTAGAGGAAACACCGTTGTATTCTTCCTTGGGATGAATCATTCCTAGGTCCAGACGAAGGTTGCGCCAGCGTGCGCTTGCGTAGAGTTGGTCTAAAATGATGTTGTTGTCCGGACGGGATAAGAAGCCTGCGGCTGATACCCCATACGCGAATTGAATTTTGTGGCGATCCGTGAAATCGGAGAAAAGTCCGATTTCCAGTAAAGCCCCGTTCCCGTTGGGAATTAAGCCATGTTTGTTGTTTATTGCCCAGAAAGGTAATGTATTCTGGTATGCCACGAATCCTGTGAGTGAAGTTGTATAATCAACACTTCGTTTTTGTCCCTGCGAGTAAAGGAATAGTAGGGATATCAAGATTAATAATGCTGTTTTTTTCATTTCGCTGTTTTACGCACGTCCTTATTTTTGCTAGGACAAAAGTAACTTTTCTACAATAGAAATATCTTCTTTGTAGGTTAATTTAATATTAAATGGTAAACCTTTGGTTATTTTAATGGGGATTTCCGGCATATACCGTTTTATGACCCCGCAATCGTCCGTGCTGGAAAATTCGGGATCTGTCAGGGCCTTGTTATAGGCTTTCGTTAGGATGTCGGAATGGAAGCCTTGCGGGGTCTGGACTTGAAAGAGCGTGGAACGATCCGGGATGTTGTTCACGAATTGGCGAGAGGTATCACTTTGCAATATCGTGTCGGTAGAGGGGATCGCGGTTGTGCAAGCCTTGTGGTTTTCGAGAGCCTCGATGACGTCTTCTATGATTTGCGGCGTGACTAGCAGGCGGACGGCATCATGGATGATTAAATTACATTTCTCTTCCTTGTACACGTTTAAAGCGGCGAGGGTGGAGGCATAGCGTTCTTTGCCCCCCGGGACAATGTGTTTCACTTTTTGAAATCCTTCAAGGCGAACAATTTCTTCCGCTTCCTTGATGTAATCTTTGTGTACGACAATGATGATTTCATCAATGCGTTCATGTTTCTCGAATGTGTGAAGCGTGTGTGCCAATACGGTTTTCCCGGCAATTACGATGAATTGTTTGGGTAACTCGCTTCCTAACCGTCGTCCGGAACCTCCAGCTAGAATTACTCCGATATTTTTCATTTCCTTGACTCTGTTTATTCTTTTATTTTTGAGGGATTTTCAGGTGTTAACACGAATTCCAATTCTCCACCATCCATGATTTCGTCATGAGTAATCCAAGTGCGATCGAGTTTGTCTCCATTCAGTAAAACTTCTTTCACGTAGATATATTGGTCGTTTTCTCGGTTTGCTTTAATGACAAATTTACGATCTTGTCCCAATTTGATTGTTACTTTCTTGAACATGGGTGTTCCCAGTTGATATTTTCCGTCACTCGGGTTCATGGGATAAAAGCCCATGGCAGAGAAAACATACCATGCAGACATTTGTCCGCAATCTTCATTGCCACAAAGTCCGTCGGGACGATCCGTGTAGAGTTCCCGTCTGATTTTATCCACGTAATATTGTGTTTTGTAGGGCGTATCCGTGTAATTGAACAAGTAAACCACGTGGTGTGAGGGTTCGTTTCCTTGGGCGTATTGTCCGATCAACCCGCTGATGTCGGGGGAAACATTGTCCCCCTCGATGGTTGAGGGAAGGGTGAACAGGCTGTCCAGTTTGTTGGCGAAAGCGGTTTTCCCCCCGTGTAATGCGATAAGTCCCTCCACGTCATGTGGTACAAACCATGAATATTGCCATGCGTTTCCTTCGGTGTAGTCATCATCCCTGTGGGCTGAAGCAAACGGGGAGAAAGGTGTTTTCCAGTTTCCATCGGAAAGCTTTGCCCGCATGAAACCGGTAGAGGAATCGAACACGTTTTTATAGTTCTTGGAGGCTTCCATGAAATAGAGGTAGTCATCCTCTTTATTCAGGGCTTTGGCCATTTGTGCCATACACCAGTCATCGTAGGCGTATTCGAGGGTTTTGGAAACAGATTCTTTTTCGAGGTCACAGGGAATATAGTTATAAGTTCTGAATAGTCCCAGTCCATTCCCTTGGGATAGAGACGTTTCTTTCATGGCCTCGTAGGCTTTTTCAACATCGAAATTCCGAATACCTTTCAAGTAAGCCTCCGTGATGATGGGGATGGCGTGATTCCCGATCATGCAATGACTTTCGTTGCCCATCAGTTCCCAGTTCGGGAGCAAGCCGTGGGCTTCGTAATGGCGAATGAATGATTTTATCATGTCATTTACCCTGTTCTTCTGGGTGATTGTGAACAGGGGATGAGCGGCACGGAAGGTGTCCCACAATGAAAATACGGTGTATTGATTTGCTTTACCCACGCTATGAATCTCTCCGTCCGGACCTTTGTAATTCCCGTGTGCATCAGAAAAAAGATAGGGAGCCAAATAGGCATGGTATAATGCCGTGTAAAAAACTCTCGTTTCTTCTTTGCTGGCACCTTCTGCTTTAATTCTAGATAGAATGCGTTTCCATCGTTGTTTCGCCTCCCGTTTCACTTTGTCAAAGCTCCAGTGAGAAAGTTCTTTGTCTAGGTTTGCGGCGGCCCCCTCGCAGTTCGCGGAGGAAAGGCTTACTTTCACGAGGACCTTATTGGTGGTTGTTCCGAAATCAATGAACGCGTATCCTTGATTGGAAACCAGTTTCTGCCCGTTCTTTAATAATTTCAGCGTGTCATTTCCAGCCCAGACGTCTACATCTTGGGAAAATTCCATGAAAAAGTAAACATTATGTTCTTTTGCCCATCCGGTTGACTTCCGGTATCCTTGTATGGTCCGGTTATTGATTTTCTTGATCGAGGTCATCACGGTCCGGTCCCAGTTACGTGCGGTTGTCAGGTCAAGAGTTAATCCGTAAACCGAGTTGGTTGGGTATTGATAGGAGTGCATCCCGCAACGAGAGGTTACCGTTAACTCGGTTTTAATCCCGTTGTCGAAGGTCACGCTGTAATATCCCGGTTCAGCCGTTTCATTGGCATGAGAGAATTTGGCATATCCTTTCGTGATGAAATCGATCGCTTTTTCTCCCACTTGCGGGCGGGTCGTGACAGGCAACAGGCGGATGTCCTGTAAGTCCCCAATACCTGTTCCGCTCAAATGCGAATGGGAAAACGAGGATATAATACTATCGCTGTAATGATAACCGGAACACCACTCCCAACCACTTCTTGGGTTATCCGGACTGAGCTGAATCCCGCCAAACGGGACGGTCGCCCCGGGGAAACAGTGTCCCTGACCGGCAGTGCCGATGAATGGATCAACAAAATCCGTTACTCGAGTTTCTTTTTCTCTTTGGCAAGATGTCAAAAGACCGATAAAACAAAGCAGGAGTAGAAGGAGTCGTGTTCTCATGGTGTTTAATGTCTAATTGTTTAATTCAGTCCATACAAGTGCGGATGCTCCATAAATGGCGGCATTCGTGGGAAGAGACGAACGAAGTATTTTGATTTTTTGTTTAAATATATACAGCATATTGGCTTCCATTTGTTCCTGTGTGGTTTTGAAAAGCCATTCTCCCGCATTGGCTACCCCTCCTTGAAGGAATATCGCCTCCGGGCTGATAATGGCTACTAGGTTAGCCAAGGCTTTACCCAGTTGCTCGCCCGTGATCCGGAAGGCCTCCAAGGCGATCGGGTCTCCTTTTTGTGCAACGTCATATACTTTTTTAGCCGTGATTTCCGTGTAAGGAATATCTCTTAACGCGCTAGGCGTATTTTCCAAGGCGAGTAATTCGCAGGCGGTGCGCTTTATTCCGGTGGCAGAGGCGTATGTTTCCAAGCACCCCCGACGTCCGCAATTGCAGTATCTATCCCCACCACAAACCAGCGTGTGGCCTACTTCACCTGCCAGCCCGTCATGTCCGTACACTAATTTCCCGTTCACCACGATGCCACTTCCCAAGCCTGTTCCCAGCGTGATCACGACGAAGTCTTTCATCCCTTTTGCCCCGCCGTACACCATTTCACCGATAGCGGCAGCTTTGGCGTCATTGGTGATAAAAGCAGGTACGCCAAATTGTTTAGTCAAAAGTTCTACCATCGGGATGGTTCCTTTCCAAGATAAATTTGCCGCGTTTTCGATGGTTCCGTTGAAGTAGTTCCCGTTGGGAGCGCCGACCCCGATACCGACAAGTTGCACGTCTAATTTGTCCAGTTCTTTCTTCACTGTTTTGTACAGGTCTTGGACAAAATCTTGTGGTGTGTTATATGCAGTTGTGGGTAATGAGCCATTTGCCAGACAGTTACCGCTTTTATCAATGATGCCGAATGCGATATTGGTTCCTCCAATATCAATACCTAGTGAGACAGTTGTTTGCATAATAATATATAAATTTGACAACAAAAATAATTGCAACCTAATGCGTGGTTAAAAGTAATAAAAAAAAATAAGAGACCGATGGGGCGATCTCTTATTTAATTACTAACTACTAACCTAAACATACAAACTTATGAAAAAAAACTGTGTCTTCTATCTGTTTTCTACATTACAAAGATAGGGGGTATTCTCATATTCGATAGTTAATAGATCGTTAATCTTTTCTGTAAGGAGATTTAAATCCTGATGAAAATGTGGAACGGGATAAACCTTCGGGAATCAGAGTTTCAAGTAAAAATCTCTGGTTAGGTTCGCGTAACTCTCGTGAAGTGTATGTCTCTCTATTTCAAGGGTTATTGAATCTTTTATGAGGTGTTTTTTTACTTTCGAGAGTTCGATGAGTTGACGTTTGGGAGCCTTGTCGGGAGTGGGGTAAACTGTTGATAATTTGTTAACAAACCATTTTTTGCCTTGGGTTAATTCTATAAAATGTTTGGCTTCGTTAACAGGTAGTATGACACAGAGTTTGCCTTCCGGTAAGAGTAAATTGTCGCTAACTTGGAGAAGATCCTCGTGTGATAATGTTTCGCAATGCCGGGCTAACGTGCGATTGAGTTCCGGATTTTTAGTAGAATTGATAAAGAAAGGCGGGTTACAAACAATGATGTCGTATTTATGCGGGGGTGCAAATGCTTGCACTTCACCTTGAAAAAGATGGATACGTTCCCGCCATGATGTATTGTTCGCATTCTCCCGTGCCTGCTCAAAAGCTGCCGGGTCAATTTCAATAGCATCAATAATTAATTCGGGATTGCGTTGTGCCGCCATGATGGCTATAAGTCCGGTTCCTGTACCGATATCAAGCAAACGTCGTGCATGAGTTACAGCAGTCCACGCTCCCAAAAGGACACCATCCGTGCCGACTTTCATGGCACATCTTTCTTGCCGAATGGTGAATTGTTTGAATTGGAAATAGTCGTTTGCCATGACGGGATAATGGGTTTGTAAAGTTTGAAAGTTTATAAGGTTTATAAAGTCTCATTATGTTAGTAGAGATATAACTTTATAAACCTTACAAACTTTATGGACTTTATAAACTTATTCTTCTTTCTTTTCTTCTTCCGGTTCGTCGAAGTTCAAAAGATTTTTGTCTAGTAATAAATTATACCATTGGATCATTTTCCGCATGTCTGAAACGTAAACGCGATCTGCATCATATTCCGGGATGACAGATTCTATATAATTCGTGATCGCGGCGGATGATTCTTTGTGATTGATAGCCGGTTTCCCCTCTTCTTTTTCGTACATACGTTTGAACACGGTTTTCAGAGGCATGTCTTCATCTTCCGTGTAAATTGAAATATCTTCGAGGGCGATAATTTTAGCATTAGAATATGCAGGAAAGCGTTTCCCGTCAAGTAATGATTCTACAATCAAGGCATTTGCGGTGTTATTGATTAATTTGAATAACCCGGGTTTTCCTGATATGGATAAAATTTCTTTCAACATATTTCTTTCTTTTTGTGTTTTGTTATTGGTGGGCAAAAGTACGAATCAATGTTTAAAAGTAAAAGCAATGAAATATTTATTTTTTTAATTTCAATCCACTCTACCCGACTAATTGATGCCCCGTTGTTTTTTGATTTTCTCGTAAGCCTCGTTGATGGCCATGAATTTCTTCTCGGCAGCCTTGCGAATATCTTCTCCCATGTACCCGACTTTGTCCGGGTGGTTTTCGATAGCCATTTTCCGGTAAGCTTTTTTCACTTCCTCGTCGGTAGCGGAGGACGTGATGCCTAGGATGCTGTAAGCAGAATCCAAATCGTCATAGTACATGGCTTTGATTGACTGGTACGTGGTTGAATCAATTCCCAGTAAATTAGCTATTTTATCCAGCAGGGAAATTTCGTGTTTACATACCGTTCCGTCGGCCTTGGCCAGTCCGAACAGGAAATATAATAATTGTGTACGGGAATAGACGTTCATGTTCATGCGGATCTGGGTGCAAACTTGATCCACCTCGATGTTTTTGTTCAATAGGTCCTTGATAATCGTCAAGGCCTCTCGTTCTCCTTCCAGCCCGAAATTATCCCGGAAGAACTTTTTCACGTAGTCCAGTTCATTGCGGGTCACTTTCCCGTCGGCTTTCATCAAGGCTGTTGCCAAGACGACAAGGCTCAGCAAAAAGTCACCTCTTCCCGTGGGGCGGGTACCCGGATCGTTCGCCGGGCCGGATGTTACAACTGTTGCCGTGTCGAACGTGGAACCGATGAAGTAACCGAACAAGGCTCCGATGGGACCTCCCATGACAAAACCTAAACCAGCTCCGATCCATTTTCCGTATTTTGCCATATTATGCTTGTTTTGAATGAATATTGTTTAATTGATGAATGATGGAAAGGATTTGTTTTATCACCTTGTCATCATTATTGTTGTAAATTACGAAATCCGATTTCGATTGTTTTATTTCATCGGGCATTTGATTGTTGATACGTTCAATCACTTTCTCCCGGGTGGTAGCGTCTCTTGAGATCACCCGTTCCACGCGGGTTTCCAAGTCTGTCGAGATTAGAATAATGTAATCAAAAAGGTGTTCGAGTTTTGCTTCGAACAGAATGGCCGATTCGAAGAATAGAAACGGGCGTCGTTGTGCCGAACACCACGTCATGAAATCCCGTGTTACGGCAGGATGAACAATGCCATTTACTTGCTTGATCGCCTCTTTATCATTGAATATGATTGTTGCCAGCCGTTTTTTATCCAGATACCCGTCGGGCTGGTAAATGTCTTTGCCGAATAGCTCGGTTAAATGTTTCTTGATTTCTTCATCCCGGTTGATTAGCTCGGATGCCTTGGAGTCACTAATATACACGGGGTACCCCAATGTCTCGATAATTTTAGCTATCGTGGATTTTCCACTTCCGATGCCTCCTGTCAAACCAATTTTTAGCATGGGATTATTTTTTCTTTTCGATAAGATACTCGACGGTTTCCGGGGTGAATACCAAGTCTTTTATGTGACGGGGAGAGCGCTCGATTTGGATTTTCAAGGATGCCGGGTTGTTCTTGATTTGGTTGTAATCCACGTAGAAAGAGAAACTGGTGTCGGAAACTACTTCATAGCGGCTTAATCCCACGTCAAATGTCACGTCAATGGCGTGAGGGAACAGGCGGATCAAGAGTGAGTCCGGGAGATTTTTAACGACGAGGGGTACTGTTTTTTTAGATTCCGTGAATCGTTCCACTTCGACCTTGACTTTAGCGTCATTTTCATTGATCTGGGTTCCGTAGATTTCCTCAAACGATACGGTTTTGGTCACGTCTTTCGAGAGGTTTTTTAAAGAGATCGGTTCCGTGTACACCGCTTTTAGCGTGTCAAGAATGGAGGCCGGTCCACTGATGTCCACGTAATCGGGGGTAACGGAAATATCGTTTTTCAACATGTACTGCCGTTTCAACGTGTAATCGACCCGGGGAATTACCGGAACTCTTTTACTTTCGAACCGGGAGAACTGAAATGTGATACTTTCCGGTTTAATGGAGATTAGCTGGATGTCCGTGTTCAACTGGGCGCTGATCCGCTCTTTTATCTCTGACGTGTTTACCGTGTATTCCAACTGGTCTTTTTTGTCCAGTAACGAGTTCACGTTAAGCACGATCGGTAGAAAAGAGGTGCTGATGCTGTAACGCAGCAAGGCGAAACCGTGGGCCTTTATAGCCAACGTCATCTCTTTGGGTGGTTCGGAAACGAGTAGCTTTCCTTTGGGGAGATCCATGTATTTTATCGGGTAGGTGATTTCCGTGGTATATTCTTTATTCAATGCGTTTAAAAACCATAGCACAGTCGCGATGATAACGCATACCCCGTACGTGACTACATTACGTTTGATGTGTAATTCATGGGATGCACCGAAATAGCCTAGTATTTTACCGATAAGACCACGCATATACTGGAAGAGTTACAAGTTGCAGGTTACAAGTTGCAGGTTACAAAGAATGAAACTTGTAACTGGCGAACTTGTAACCTGTAACTAAAATTATTTGCTAGCCGGAACGTCCGTCATGTCTTTCACGATGGCTTCCTTGCTTACTTTTAATCTGGCTTGACTTTCTACTTCAATGATAACGGTAAAGTCGTTGATCTCGACAATTTTTCCGAAGATTCCCCCGGTTGTCATGATTTTGTCGCCTTTTTTCAATTCATCCCGGTATTTTTTCAATTCTTTTTGTCTTTTCATCTGGGGTCTGATCATGAAGAACCAGAATACAACGACAATAAGAATAAGGGGTAAGAATTGCATGAAAGCGTTACCTTGTGTAGCAGTTTGTTGTAATGTTAACATGAAAATTGTGTTCATAAATTTACTTTTTTATTTATTCTTGATATTTGCGATTATTTTTAGTTCAATCACTTTTTCCGGAACGTTTGCAAAGATATTAATTACTTTGTATTGTTTACCATATCTGCCCGAAGAGTTAAATTCAACCTCGATTTTTCCTTCTCCTCCCGGCGGGATCGGTTTTTTGTCATACTTGGGCGTGGTGCAGCCACAACTAGCCTCCACGTTGAGAATAACAAGACTTTTGGTCCCCGTGTTTTTGAAACGGAACGTGTGCGTGACGATTTCTCCTTCTTGCAGGTCACCAAAGTTGAATGATTTTTGAGGGAATTCAATTTTGGCAATGGCATTGGAATCATTCACGCTCGTTGGGGTATTTACTTCCTGCCCATCCTGTTTTTTACTTTTGCTGTCACATGAACAGGCAAGAATGATCCCTAAGAAGATGTAAAATAGTCCCTTCAGCATATGTAATTAATTTGACAACGAAAATACGACATAATATTTAAAAAATGAGATGCCTCATGGAATAATTTTTATCCTTGATGTATTGCATGGTTTCAATGCCAATATCGAGATGTTGCCGGACGAAATTTTGCGTGACGATTTTGTCTGATTCAGACGTTTTTATGCCGTCGGAAATCATGGGCCTGTCTGATATTAGCAATAAAGCTCCCGTCGGAATACGGTTGGCGAACCCGACGGTGAAAATCGTGGCGGTTTCCATGTCCACGGCCAGCGCCCGTGTTTTTATCAAGTATTCTTTGAAATTCTCGTCGAATTCCCATACTCGTCGGTTGGTGGTATACACCACTCCCGTGTAATATTGCCTGTCATGATTCGTGATTATTTTTGAACAGGCTTTCTGAACGCTGAAAGAGGGTAGGGAAGGGACTTCTTTCGGCATGTAGTCGTTGGATGTACCCTCGCCTTTAATGGCGGCAATAGGAAGGATGTAGTCCCCCTCGTGGTGTTTGGCTTTTAGTCCCCCGCATTTCCCGATAAATAGCACGGCCTCTGGTTCTATGGCGGAAAGCAAGTCTAGAACGGTGGCGGCGTTGGCGCTACCCATTCCGAAGTTAATCATGGTGATCCCGTCGTGCGAAACGTTGGGCATATTTTTATTCTCGCCAATGATAGGAGCATTGTATTTTTCAGCGAACAGATCTAGGTAGTAATCAAAGTTAGTCAGGATGATGTGTTTTGAAAAATCTTCCAAGGCCCGTCCCGTGTACCGGGGCAGCCAATCCTCCACTATATCTTTTTTTGTTTTCATGCTCATAATATGTCGGTTGGGAAATTTGAGAATGGAGTATCCCATTTCCTTTTTTTTCGTTATTTATCATTACTTTTGCAGCCTTAAAAGTAAGATATTATTGCCGAATGACAAAAAAAATAGCGATCGAAAATTCTCGTGAAATGGTAGAAAAGCTAAAAGAAATTAGGATCGAGGATTACACGTATGATTTACCCGACGAACGGATTGCCAAGTTTCCACTGGAAAACCGGGAGGCGTCGAAGTTGTTGATTTATGACGAGGGTAGGATTGACGAGAGGCATTTTTACGAGGTGCCGGAAATTCTTGATGCCGGGAAGATGTTGGTGTTTAACAACACGAAGGTGATCTATGCCCGGATTCTTTTTCAGAAGGTCACGGGAGCCATGATCGAGGTTTTCTGTTTGGAACCTTACCGGCCCTCGGACTACGTGCAGAGCTTTGCCGCTTACGGGAAGTGCGAGTGGAAATGTATGGTCGGAAATTTGAAGAAATGGAAAGAGGGAACGATTTTTTGTCATTACCGGTTTGAGGGGAAAGAGTATCAGTTGGCCGCGACGCGGAAACTTCGGGAAGAGAATGATGTTATCGTGGAATTTACTTGGGATGCCCCGGCCAGTTTCAGTGAAGTGCTAGAGTGTTGCGGACGTATCCCGATCCCACCATACTTGAACCGGGAGTCGGAAGAGGATGACAAGATTCGCTATCAAACGGTGTATTCCAAAAATGAAGGATCGGTGGCAGCCCCGACGGCCGGGTTGCATTTCAGCGTCCCCGTGTTGAAAGCCTTGCGGGAAAAAGGGATAACGATCGAGGAGCTGACCTTGCACGTGGGGGCCGGGACGTTTCGTCCCGTGAAAAGCGAGACGATCGGGGGCCACGATATGCACACGGAACATATTTCTGTTCGGCGGGAAGTCGTGGAGCATCTGTGTACTCACCCGGAAAATATTATTGCCGTGGGAACGACATCCGTCCGTACGCTGGAAAGCCTTTACTGGATGGGCGTGAAACGAATTTTGGGAGATGAGGATTTCAGTTCTCTGGGACAGTGGGAGGCTTACGACTTGCCTTCCGGTTACTCGTTGAAAGAGTCTATGACTGCCTTGCTGGGGTGGTTCGATGAACGAGATGTCGAATTGTTGAAGGCTAAGACCACGATTATTATTGTTCCCGGCTATTCGTACCGGGTGATCACGGCGATGTTTACTAATTTCCATCAGCCACAGAGTACGTTATTATTATTGGTTGCGGCGGCTATCGGGGAAGATTGGCACAAAGTGTATGATTACGCCTTGGCTCATGATTTCCGTTTTTTGAGTTATGGTGATAGTAGTTTTTTGAAAGTAAGAAAAGATAAAAAGTGATTGCGTGAAAAGTTTGAACTTACCTCCTTTCGAGTACAAGGTGAAAAAGCAGAACGGGCAGATCTGGATTTTCGATATGATTCGGAAAAGGTACGTCGTTTTGACCCCGGAAGAGTGGGTGAGGCAGCATTTTATTCATTTTTTGATCGAGAGTAAAGGTTATCCCGCCCAGTTGATTGCCGTCGAGAAAGAGATTCAAGTGTGCGGCATGAAAAGGCGTTTTGATCTGGTGTGTTATGACAGGCAGGCGAACCCTTACTTGATCGTGGAGTGTAAAGCGCCTTCCGTGGCGTTATCGCAGGCTGTCTTCGATCAGGCATTCCAGTATAATCTGTCCATTGCAGCTCGTTTTATCGCGATTACGAACGGGTGCTTGCATTTTTGCGGGGAGATCTCCGGGAATGGAAAATTTCAAATGTTAGCCGAAATTCCGAATTTTTGCGGGTAAACAGGATTTTTGTTTAAAAGAATTGAACATATCCCCGGCATCGCCTAAGCGATGCCGATGGGAATGTAACATGTTCTTTCACATACAATTTGCAACCATAGAGGCGGACTCTGAATTTCTAAAGGCTACATTAATCCTTCTATATCATTAAACCAACGTTTAATGCCACTCAAATATAAACAAATTTCGCCAAATTCTCACAAATCATTTCTTTTTTTTGAATCTGTGTATCAACAATTCACAGGTTATTAAAAAATTATTATATTTGTTAGGTATGGATGAAATGAATTTTTATTAAACGTTCGTTTAATGATTCTTCTACAAAGGAATATTTGACGCTTGTACTTATCTTAAAACTGTATTTTCGGAATATGTGTTGGTATGTCCTAACATAAATCAATACTTTTATCGGGGCTTAGAATAGATAAAAATTTGAAATTGGATCTATGTTGACCTATTGTTGTCTTGTTTCGTGCGGATGTGTCCTATGTTATTTTTACTAATCATCTGTTAAAATGGCGGCGATAATCGGGCGACTAGGCGGCGACAATCGGGCGATGGCGCCTAATTACCTGCCAACAGTCGCCCAACAGTCAGGTAATTTTCATGTAAAGCCCTGTGAGAAGGTGTTCTCAGGTGATATAAAACCAGAACGGGAGATCATCCAAAGGTGATTTCGGATATTCTCCCGTTCCGAGTAGGTTGGAAGTATTTTTACGATTATAGTTTCGTATCTTCCTTGAAATAGTTGTCTAACAAGCGGAAGGCCGCAGCAAAAGAACTTTCCTCGTTATGCTGCACTTTTTCTTCTGCCTCTTTTATTTGTTCTTTCTGGCTCTGGTAGAAACGATTCCTCAGTTGTTCGTCAATGGTTTCGTACATCCAGTACTTGGCTTGTTCGCTGCGACGGATGTCGAAATATTTGCTTTGTTGGGTTTCGCTGCAATAGTGCAGTATGTTTTCCCATATTTCCTTGATCCCGGTTTTCTCGTAAGCGGAGCAGGTCATGACCTTCGGTTCCACGCCTGATTCGTGAGGGGGGAAGAGGTGAAGAGCATTTTGCAACTGAACTTTAGCAAGTTCGGCACGGGTGATGTTGTTACCGTCAGCCTTGTTAATGATAATACTGTCGGCCATTTCCATGATGCCTCGCTTGATGCCTTGCAATTCATCCCCGGCTCCGGCAATTTGTACCAGCAGGAAGAAATCGACCATCGAATGTACGGCAGTTTCACTTTGACCGACCCCGACGGTTTCAATCAAGGTAATGTCAAATCCGGCAGCCTCGCAGAGCAACATGGCCTCTCTCGTTTTGCGGGCAACGCCGCCCAGCGAGCCGGCCGATGGGGAAGGGCGGATGTAGGCGTGTGGATCACAGGCTAACTCTTCCATACGGGTTTTATCTCCAAGAATACTCCCTTTTGAACGTTCACTACTCGGGTCGATGGCAAGCACGGCAATTTTATGTCCTTGTCCGGTAAGGAATTTCCCGAACGCCTCGATGAAAGTACTTTTCCCGGCCCCGGGTACACCCGTGATCCCGATACGGACGGATTTACCCGTGTTCGGGAGGCAACGGTTGATTACTTCCTGTGCCATGGCTTGGTGGTCAACGCGGGCGCTTTCCACGAGGGTAATGGCTTGGCTTAAAATGTTAATGTCCCCGCGAAGAATACCTGCCACGTACTCGTCCGCGGTAAGCGTCTTTTTCCTCAGATGCTTCAATCTTTCTGCGATGGCCGGGTTCACGGGATCCGGCTGTTCGATACCCTTGTTGACGGCCAGTCCTTCATAACAAGCTTCGTTTTCAGGATGTTCTATATTTTGTTGCATAGCGTTTTAAATTAATCTTCGACAAAGATAGAGTTAATGTGGGGAAGTTACAAGTAAAAAATCGTGGTTTCAGGGTGAGTCTTATCCCGGAAAGTTTATTGTATGCAGGAGCGATGAATAACGAGGAAGGCGAGATCCATCGCGGAATCTCGCCTCGGTATTCAGGGAATCTTGATGAAAAGAGTCCCCTTTCTGGTTGCATTTATTTTCTTTTTTGTAACGTTGGTTTAAATTTTATCACTTTCCGGGAATCAAGGTGTCGTCGTTCTTTCGAGTACACGTTGTAACTTATTCGCGGGCCTCGCTCTTGGGTATAAAAGGAACCGAATCCCATGAACGTCACCCGTCCCCCGGCGAGTATAACCTCGGAAATGCAGTCGATCGTAGCTTGTAGCGTCGTGTGAACGTCCTTTTTCTTGAATCCGGTGCGCTCTGCGATAAGTGCTGTAAGTTCTCGTTTATTCATATATACTTTTTTTACTAATTAATGTCTCTTACACAGCGGACTCCGCCACGGTCTTCGTCTTTGTGATTAATCAAGTAATATACCGATCCTTCATTTTCAACGGAAAAACCAACGCGTTCGCCACCGGCTGTGTTAAAGCTGAAACTACTTCTGGAAAAATGGTCGCTCAGGGGCCAAGAGGTCGCGTTTCTTGGCATCCTGGAGTACATTAATGCCAGTTCTCTTTGATTGGGAACCCTCCATCCTTTGGGGCATACCGGATTTGTTCCTCCGGGTTGAGAGCGGGCGTTAACCATCTCCCAGGTTAACCCGTTTCCGTATGTCTTGGCATTTATTTCAAAAGCGTTCCAAGGTTTGTTGTACCCGCGAACGTCTCGTTCGTTGTGATTGGGCAACTCTTCTACGGTACTGAAACCTCGTATCGATTTGGGATCTAGTTTTGTTAAAGTGATGGTTCTATTTGCGGCATCATACGTGACGAAATCTTCTGGATGGTCATTTTCGCTCGCCTTTTTGGCTAGTCCTAGATTCCTGACACACCTGTAGTACACCTTGGTCGAGGTAATGGATCCGGGTCCATTTAAAGGACCGACGGTTGAACCTTCCGAAGACCACAATATCTGGGGAATGTCCCTGTAAGTATAAGGAAACAAATTAGTACCCAATCCTTGGCGGTCTTTATCTAGTACGGTGCTGCTGGCGTACCATTGTTTGTTTTCTTCCCACGTGCTGAATTTGTATAGTCGGGATTGCGAGTCAAAGGAGTTTTCTCCGATCCACAAGTCCGAGAGTTGATTGATACTGGCCAAGTACCATTGAACCTCCTCCTTGTCGATTCGCCCGTTGCCATTCATGTCGCGATTAAGGCGCAAGCATTTGTACTTGGCCGCTTCATACGAAGCTTGCATTTCCCATGTCGTGGGATCTATGTAGGTGTTCCAATTCATGGTTTCGTTTCCAATCCACATGTTGATGGAGTTTTTTCGTCCGTTATTGAGATCGTTATACGTGCGATTCGTTTTAGTTCTTTCTGTTTCAAACGGGAGAAGAGTTTCATCCTGTATAGCCTCGGAGCCCCATGCGGTGAAGTTTTCAGTCAAGTTTTTGTTATACATGGTTTGTATGGATGATTGCCTGATGGAGTACAATGCGATGGATTTGGTACTCATCTGGTCTTGACTGTATTGAAGATTGGATAAAATATTGAGCACTCTTTCCTGTGTATTGACGAATTTTTTCCAAAGCCCGTTTTCCACGGTTTCAGATGTGTTTTCCGGGTTCACGTCATAGTAATACTCTTTAAGATAGGTGGTAAATATGATTTTATCTCCACTATCAAATAAATGGTTCCCTTGTGATGCGAGATACCTGCGTTTACATTCCTTCAAAATGCTGACGAGTTGTTTGATGTTTAGCATTTTCTGTGTTCCATTGTTTATATCGTTCATGTAACGATCCAGGGGGTGTTGGTACTTCTTATCTTTGAATTCGGCATCCGTGTAAACACCATTATCTCCTTGGTAGGTTACAAAAGTTTCGGTATAAAAATTTCTACTTTTTGTGTTAATGTTGAAATATATCCAGTCATAGTCTTTGGGATTTTCATTTTCTGCTCCATTGGAGAATGGGGTGTAAACGTTCCAAGTCAAGCTCTCGTCGATATTCTTTTGCTCGAAAGTTGTCGTGAAAATTTCATTGTGGGCATCGAATCTTTTAATTCGTTCGGCGACAACAACATCTCCCTCGCTTCCGGGTGAGGGTTCTTCGCCTGTTGTTGATTCAACCTCGACGATGATGTCTTCCACGCTATTGATGGTTACCGTGTAAGTATAAAAATGATTTCTGAGGCTGTTGTAATCGTTCACGCCATTCACTCCTCCGAGGTGAATGGTGTAAGTTACGTCTGCTGAAATTTCTTGTCCCCCGCCGATGCTATAAAAAACATTTCCTTTCAATTTCACGTAGGTCGCCCGTTGATCCGCGTACCGGTAAGCCCCGTTTGTCACGCTTCCGTCAGCGTTAGGTGTTTTTTCTTGTTTTTCCCGTAGGGCATATTGATCGCGATATTCCCCCTCTGCGGGTATTGTTTCCTTGGGGTTTACTTTGTTTTCGGGTATGTAGAACGCGAACGTGATGGCGTTCGTGGTGGAGATTTCAAAGTTATTCCACTCGCTGTTAAAGTAATTCTCAAATTCAAATTGTCCTTGTGTGGTGTTCGGTAACACGCTTACTTCTCGCGGTATAGCCACGATCTTCCACTCGCGAGGGGTGAATGTTACGCCTTCTTTCGTTTGCACGTTGAAACGTACTTTTGCGTCGGTTCGTGTCAATGGGATGTCGATCGTGTTATTTTGGTTTGCTATTAACTCGGCTCCTTCTTTCATCCCGCTCATCAGAAACTGGATTCCTCTCTCGATGTATTTTCCCTGCATGTGCGATGTCAGTGCCAGCAAATCGGCTTTCGAGGTGACGGCATCCAGCTTCGTGTCGTTCAGGTCGTGAATCGTCGTGTTGATGTTCGCGATAACAGCTATGGTCTTGCCGTTCCCGGCGGGAATGTTCTCCACCTTGGTCGTGTAAGTCTTTGATTGGTGTATGTTATTGTAAAATTGTCCGAACACCTTGCTCCCGTCTTGATTGAAAACGAACACGTAAGCGTTGCTTATTATTTGTTCATCCTCGTCACTTGACACGGCGCGTGACAGCGTGTTGTCTGAAGAGTTGAAATTCAATGTTAATGTTGCATTCCCGCTATTTTCATGGTCCCCGAGTTTATCATCTTGACAGGCGGCTAGGACAAGCATCAAGGCATATGCGATGTATATATATCTTTTCATAGTTTTCTGTTATTTAAATTCGGGTACGTTAATTGTTTGTTGTTGCCATGACTCTACCGTGCAGGTCAATGTTAAGTCTGCCAAAGTGGAAACTAGTATATTTATCGAGTAGCGTTGCCCGGCGATCAAAGTACTTATTATCCGGTTTAGTGGGACTGTTATCGTTTGGGTCTGAATATTTCCTGTCACTTGGTATTCCACGGTGACTTTAATCTCGTCCGAATCATCAATCCCTTGTGGCAATAGCATCAGGGATGCGTTGTCGGTGCTGATTGGCTGGTAGGTGGTCGTGATGGTTTTCAAGTTCACGTCCTTTAGTAGTCCGTTATTGATGGTTAGCATATAGGATTTGTCCGAGGCGTCCTCGGTCGGTGTCCAAGAAAATGTCCCCGGGGTATTGCCGACGTCGTAAGAGAGTGTCGCTTTGTTCTTGAAATTCCCGAGGGTGATGGAGGTTACTTTCACCGGGAAATCGCAAGCGTCTGTCATCTTGGCTTTGAACACGATGCACGAGAGAGCGTGTCGGAATGTTAATGGTAACTTACCGTCGGCGTTCCTCGATGTTTTCGTTTGGTTGAGTAGGGGAACGGATACGAGTAAATCTCGTTGGATAATCACGTCATCCGGTACCGTGTAGGTTAGTTGGGGATACCCCGCCGTGGAGGAGGAGGAACTTAAAGAGGTGTACGAATCTCCTTGGCTTGCGTAAGGGGAATAGGCGAAAAATGACAGTTTCCCATTATTAGGCCAGAACATGAGAGGCTCGTAAGTCCATGTGCCACTTGTCTTTTTCACGTGGGTGTTACACATGAAATTCGGGGTGCTAGTCCCCGGGATAAAAGCGTCGGCCGTGTAGTAGGCGTATACACCGAAATCTTGCATGTCGTCGTTTCCCGTTTCGCTTCCCCGGGCTTGATCAGCCTGGATGAAGGATTCGTGAAATGGCGTGGCAATAAAATCTATTTTATCACCGTCGTTGGCAGGTTCCGGGGCGTTTTTGTCGCACGATGTGAACGCGATCAATAGGGCTGCCGACAGTAAAATGTATTCTTTTCTTTTCATCGTTTGACTTTTTTGAGGTTTTATTAGTACCCGCGGGCAGACGTTCAACCGCCCGCGAGTGAGCCGTTAGGCCATGTTTAGGGTTGCATGAAACGCGAGGGCTATTTTACCTCGATGGTACCACCATCAACAGGTTGCCACTCTTCTACTGTCGTTTCGAATTCGATCGGATTCAAAATGCCTGCTGTTGCGCCGATGTTTAAGTTGTAAGTGATCTTTTGATTTCTTTTCCACTCTCCGGAAATACCGACTGTTACAGGAGCATATTTACTTTCGCTACCTTTTAGATAAATTTTTATACCATCTGCAAGTTTTTGGTATATCTTGCAATTGATCGTCAGGTAATTACCAGTTCCTACATTTTCTGTATTTGCCTCCAAGGTTTGTGGCAATAGCATCAATGCCTTGTCTGCGCTTCCGATCGTGGTGAATGCTTGAGCGCCATTCGTTACTTGATAACCTGCTTCATTAATGGCATCGGAGGTAACCGTGTAGCTGGCTGGAGTAGCCTCAGTGTTTAAAGTCCATGCTTCTGTCGAAGATGCAAAAGTTCCCGTGTTTTTCAGATTGTGAATTTGAATCCCGTTCTCCTCAACATCCACGAACAGGTTTGTGGCACTTGTCCCGATTGCAAAATGCACCTGAGTCAAGGCGTGTTTGAATGGCATGGTTACGCTGTTTCCGTTATCAGGTTTTGTTTGGTTTGTGGCAACAGCGTACATTAAGTCCACTTGATTGGCTTCTTCGGCTGGAACGGTATAGTTCAACGTTAAACCGGTCGTGGCGAAAGTTTTCGCCGTGATAGCTGCATTCTCGTGCGGGGAATAGGCGTAAAAATCAAGCAATTCGCCATTCACAGGCCAGTAAGCTTGATCGCTTGCTTGGGCGTAAGTCCATTTCGCCCCGTCAGATACGATTTGAATGCCCTCGGCAGTCGTTCCCATGTAAGGACTTTCATTTAGGACTGCATTTATCTTGATAAATGCAGTTACTCCAAAGGCGTTGTCTTTTGTTAAAAATTCGTTATTGTCATCTACCGGGTTTCCCCTGGAGATGTTCTTGTAAGTGGAGAACCCGATCAGGTTACCCTCCTTATTGATTTCCGAATCAACCACGTCGTTTTTTGCGCAACCGGCAAGCATGGCTGCCGCAGTTAGCATTGTACAATAGATTCTTTTTCATGATCAGTAAATTAAAAGTGAATAATTCATTATTTTTAAATTGGTAATTCCGTTTCAATTTCTTCCCATTCTTCAACCTCCGGGTGGAAAACCCCGTCACCGTTACCGATGGCTTCCGGGAGAGTCACCTCGGCCCGGATTTTGTGGACGGTTTGTACCCCGTCATGTGAAGTTTCAATTAAATCTTTCACGTTAAGGGAAACCGTGTGGGTTTCTCCGTTCACGAGGATGAAATTCATGACGAGTTGGTGATCATTGAGGCATTTCCCGTTTGCTTTTTCCGGACCAAACGAGATGAGTTGCTTCGTGATCGTGGCGAGTTTATAGTTGTCCGGGTCTACCCGTTTGTTGTTCAGCACGAACTCGTGTGTGATACCATGCCCGAACTTTATCGCTTTTTCCATGTTTTCGCTTTCACACATGGCCGTCAGGTGGGAACGTGGGGCCCCGGCAGCTGACGTGATGTTCATCACTTTTACCTCAATGTCGATTAATTCTGTTTGTCGTTCCGGGGTGACTTCGATCGTTTGGCTGACCTCGTGTTCTCCGGTAGCCGGCTTTTCCTTGTAATAGTGAATATCTTTCGGGGTAATCTCGATCGCCTTGACGAGTGCTCTGGCTAGGATGTCGCATGCTGTCAAGTAGGAATTATTATCTTCTGCTTTTGATAATAGATTCGCGTACTTCGGCTCTTTATTGGCCGAAATGACAGCGTTGAACGTGTGTAGGTTTTCGATACCGGTAAAGTCAATGCTTGCTAATTCCTCTTCCGTGTTGTTTATCACCATGATGTCATATTTACCCGGGTAAAGGGGAATATCAATCGTGTTAGGGTCGCTGCTGATCAAACATTCACAGACAGCTTTTCCGCTTTCGTTGTCGAACACGTAGGCTGAGGTACCGTTCGGTTCTAATTGTGAGGGTTCCCAATTGATATTCAGGCGTACAAATCCTTGTTCTTCCGTGGCGTAAAACAGATTGTCCCTGTCGCATGAAGAGCAGGCAAGTGTGAAACAAAGAGTTGCGATATAAATTATGTTTTTCATTTCACACCTCCTTCTTTTTTTACTGTTTTTTTATTTAATAACCAAACGAGGGAAACTTTTGCGAACGTTGGACCAAACCATTGTTTCCTCTCTACTTTCCACGGGAACCTGAAAACTTTTATGTCCCCGTACATCGTGTCGTTCACTTTATCATACTCTTTCGTGTCCCTTTGTAAATAACCCACGCCGAGGCTATACTCCATGTGGAAATGCTTGCCGATCTTGTGAGCGTAAGCGGCTTGAAGACCTGCATCAAAGAAGTCGCCTTGTTCCCCGTCTTTATCGAAAAGTTGTAGATCGTATTTCCCCACTCCGCCGTAAAGGCCAATGTTCCATCCCGTGAGAACTTCTTTTGCGTCACGATCCCCGAGCCAGTATTTCACGCTGGCGTGTCCCGATAGTAATTGCATGGTCCAGTCGGCACGTGATGCTTTCCACCACGGGAATATTCCTTCTGCAGCCACGGACCATTGTTTACCGATGGGAATTTCTATTTCTAGGTTCACGGCCGAAAGCACGTCGTAGAGAAGGTTCGTTTTCATGGCGAATAACGGTTTCGAGATGATTAGCGGGATGACCGGAGTCTCCGGTTCCGATTTTTGTGGAGGGATAATCTTCTCTTCTTTCTTCGGTTCCTCCTTCTTTTCTTCCTTGACAGGCTCCCGCTTATAGTAGATCACGCAGACAGCACCCGTGCGTAATTGTGGTAAGAAGTTTTTCCTGATATAACGCCATGATTCCCCGTTCGCTAGAGTCTTGATCAACCATTCCTTGGCTCCGTTCTCACGATCGGAATTTATGATGTTAATTAATCTTTCCCGGTGCGGGATGTTTTTATCCGTTTCGATCATACGTTTGAAATCAACCCAGTTCTCACCGGTGTATCGTGCATAGACAAGCTCTTTTTTGATCTCGGGATATTTCCCCGTGATATAAGCTTTGACACTTTCGGCTCTTTTCCTCGATAACTCCAGGTTGTATGCTTCCTTGCCATCAGGAGAAGAGGAGGCCACGATGGTAATGGAGTCGAGATTAGGTATGATTAATTCATTTTTGATTAACTCATCCAGTTTCTTCAAAGATTCATTGTTTCCCATGTACGTGCTATCTAAAATAGCCCCGTCAATTTTAAAATAGAGGACAATGTTGTTTGTCGAGTCTGTCTTGTGTTGATGTTCCTGAGCCCGAACACGCATTATGCTTCCAGTTAAAAGCATTATTAAAATAAGAATGATTGCATACACCTTCATGATTTGTAATATTTCTGATTTATTGTCAATATCAAAAAATGATCATTTAATGATGTTAATTTGTTTAACAATTTTTATATAATACAAAAACCATATAACTATATAATTATCAGCTACAAAAAAAGTAATTTCAAAAAAAACGTTATATGATTAAATATTGTATTTTTGTTGTCGGAATAAATGATCGTTTTTTGATATTTTCAAAAATATTGCTATTATGCTGTTTTTATGTTGTTTAACTAGCTTCTTTATGTCGATAATTTGCCTACTGTTCTCACCCGATATTATTTATTTTATATGTAAATAATATGTAAAATGTTAATATTGTTATTTAGAATGAATTTAACAAGTAGAATTGAGATGTAAATATATGTATCAATATATTTATTGTATTTTTAATCTAAAAAATGGCTCTATGCGTTAGTGGGTGATGAATTTGTGTCGTGAATGAATAACATATTTTTACCATTTACTGGAAAGAGAAATAGCTTTCGGGGGAGATCGCACGAAAAATTTAGGAGAAGAATGTGTAGAATCAAACATGAAAAAAGGAGCTGTCTCCTTAAAAAACAGCTCCTCGTTTATTTATTAAAAATTGTCTTATTTGTTGGTGTGCATGATAGCAGCCTGAGCCGCAGCCAAACGTGCGATGGGTACACGGAACGGTGAACATGAAACGTAGTCCATACCCACTTTGTCGCAGAAGATCACGGAAGAGGGTTCTCCACCATGTTCTCCACAGATTCCGAGTTTCAACTTGCTGTTAGTTGAACGTCCTTTTTGAGCTCCCATTTGAACTAATTGTCCCACGCCTTCTTGATCCAATACGGCGAACGGATCGGTCTTCAAGATACCTTTCTTGATATATTCCGGTAAGAATTTACCAGCGTCATCGCGAGAATATCCGAAAGTCATCTGGGTTAAGTCGTTCGTACCGAAAGAGAAGAATTCTGCAACTTCTGCAATTTGGTCTGCGGTTAATGCGGCACGAGGAATTTCAATCATGGTTCCTACCATGTAATCTACTTTCACGCCCTTTTCTGCAAATACCACGTCAGCAGTGCAACGGATGATGTTCGCTTGTTGTCTTAATTCTTTCACAGTACCTACCAACGGAACCATGATTTCCGGCTTCGGGTTAAAGCCTTTCAGCTTCAAGTTACAAGCAGCTTCAATGATTGCACGGGCTTGCATTTCGGTGATTTCCGGGTAAGTGATTCCTAAACGGCAACCGCGGTGACCTAACATCGGGTTGAATTCGTGTAACGCATCCACTTTTTCTTTGACAACTTCTACTGAAATACCCATTTTTTCAGCCATATATTTTTGAGATTCCGGCTCGTTCGGGGTAAATTCATGTAATGGCGGGTCTAATAAACGGATGGTAACTCCGAATCCGTCCATAGCCTCAAGGATTCCCTCGAAGTCACTTCTTTGCATCGGAAGGATTTTTGACAAAGCGATACGGCGTTGTTCAACGGTATCAGACAGGATCATTTCACGCATGGCGTCGATACGGTCGCCTTCGAAGAACATGTGTTCCGTGCGGCAAAGACCAACACCCTTGGCACCGAAATCACGTGCTACTTTGGCATCACGAGGTGTGTCTGCATTGGTTCTCACGTACATGCGAGTATGTTTCTCGGCCAAATCCATGATAGTTCTGAAGTCATGGTCCAGTGACGCCTCGGTGGTGGCTACTTTACCCAAGTAAACTTCTCCGGTAGAACCGTTCAAAGAAATCCAGTCGCCTTCATTGATGGTAACACCTTTCACTGTGAAGGAACGTTTGTGGTAATCAACAACGATTTCTCCGGCTCCGGAAACACAGCATTTACCCATACCGCGGGCAACAACAGCCGCATGAGAGGTCATACCCCCCCGTGCGGTAAGGATACCTTCGGAAACGTTCATTCCGCGTAAATCTTCGGGAGAAGTTTCCAAACGGACTAATACTACTTGCTCGCCTCTGTTTTTCCATTCTTCCGCCTCGTCAGCAAAGAATACGACACGTCCGCAAGCGGCTCCCGGGGATGCCGGTAAACCTTTGGTTAATACTTTTGCTTTGGATTGTGATTCTTTGTCGAATACCGGGTGAAGTAATTCATCCAGTTTAGCCGCTTCCAAGCGAAGTATAGCGGTTTCTTCATTGATCATGCCTTGTTCGAGCATGTCAACCGCCATTTTTACCATAGCCGTACCGGTACGTTTTCCGTTACGGGTTTGCAACATCCATAATTTACCGTCTTGGATGGTAAATTCAAGGTCTTGCATATCGTGGAAATAGTCTTCCAGTTTTTGTTGAACGGCATTTAATTCAGCGTAGGCGGCTGGCATGGATTCTTCCAGTGAAGGATATTTAGCGGCACGCTCTTCTTCTGAGATATTTTGCATTTTAGCCCAACGGCGCGATCCCTCGATGGTAATCTCCTGCGGGGTGCGGATTCCGGCAACAACGTCCTCTCCTTGCGCGTTGATCAGGTATTCTCCGTTGAAAATATCTTCACCGGTAGCGGCATCACGCGTGAAAGCAACTCCGGTCGCAGAATTGTTACCCATGTTTCCGTAAACCATGGCTTGAACATTTACCGCTGTTCCCCATTCTTCAGGGATTTGATTCAACTGGCGGTACAGAACGGCACGCTCCGTCATCCATGAATCGAACACGGCGCAGATGGCTCCCCATAATTGCTCCCACGGGCAGGTCGGGAAATCTTTACCGGTTTTGGTTTTAACGACAATTTTGAAACGACGAACAAGTTCTTGCAGGTCTTCAGCCGAGAATTCGGTGTCGTTAGAAATATTTTTTTCTGCTTTTAATTTGTCGATTTCAACTTCGAACGGGTTGTGTTCGCCTTTTCCGGCTGCAACGCCCATCACGACATCTCCATACATTTGTACGAAACGACGGTATGAATCCCATGCAAATCTGGCGTTACCTGATTTTTCAGCCACGATTTTAACGGCATCATCATTCATTCCCAAGTTCAACACGGTATCCATCATACCCGGCATGGACACCCTGGCTCCGGAACGCACGGAAACTAAAAGAGGGAAAGCCTCTCCTTTTGATCCGAATTTGGCATTCATTAACTTTTCTGTAGCTGCGATACCGGCTTTAACATCATTCTCGATTAGTTTTATGACAGCGTCTTTTCCTTCTTGATTATAAAGGGTACAAACTTCTGTTGTGATAGTAAAACCTGCAGGTACAGGAACTCCGATGAGATTCATTTCGGCAAGATTGGCGCCTTTGCCTCCTAGCAGGTTTCTCATGTCTGCTTTTCCTTCTGCTTTTCCGTCACCAAAGGTGTAAACGTACTTCGTACTCATAATTCTGTTAGATTTTTGCGTTTACCTCCTGACATTCAGGAGTGATTGTTTATAGATCATTCTTTTCTCAAAATTTCATCTTAGGGATGCAAAGATAATTTTTTTTCTTGAATATATAAATAGGAAAAAATAGTTAAAATCTACGCAAACGTATGAAATTGGTAACTTTTCGGTAAAAATAGAGGTGTTGATAAAAAATTAGTGGGTTTTGTTAAATTCTAAACAGATAAATATTTATTTTTGCGAGCTGTTAATATTTTGTTCCAGATGAAATTTGAACTCGGTAAAAAACGATATAATGATTATCCGACTTTTTTTAAAACTCTTTTCGAGGAAAGGGTACAAAAGTTGTCGATAGATGGAGGATTCACTTGTCCTAACCGGGATGGGAGTAAGGGAGTGGGGGGATGTTCGTTCTGTAATAACGAGAGTTTTAACCCCGATTATTGTCGAGCGGTGCGGGGAATTACGGAACAGATCGATGAAGGTATCCGTTTTTTTGCCCGGAAGTATAAGGGACAAAGATATTTGGCTTATTTTCAGGCGTATTCGAACACGTATGCGCCGTTAGACGTGTTGAAGTTACGTTATGAAGAGGCTTTGGCTCATCCGATGATCTCGGGATTGGTAATCGGGACGCGACCGGATGTGGTGAGCGAGGAGGTTTTGGATTATCTGGAGGAATTGGCAAGGCGGTATTATGTCTGCGTGGAATACGGGGTGGAGTCCGTGAATGATACTGTTTTACGTCAGGTAAACCGGGGACATGATTTTGCCGTTGCAGAACAGGCTATCCGAGCTACAGCGGGACGTGGAATAACGATTGGTGCGCATTTGATTTTCGGGTTACCGGGGGAAAGTCGTGAATCCATGTTGGAGGGGGCTATTCGTTTGTGTGAATTGCCGATTCAAGTATTGAAACTTCACCAGTTGCAAATTGTGAAAGGGACTCGATTGGCGGAACAATATTTGGAAAATCCGGCACTCTTTCGTCTTTACACGTTGGATGAATATTTGGATTTTGTCGTGGAAGTTATCGAACGTATCCGGTCCGATGTTTATTTGGAGCGTTTCGTGAATCAATCACCTCCCGAATATTTAATCGCTCCACAATGGGGAATTAAAAATTTCGAGTTCACGGCAAAATTGGATAAACGTTTGGAAGAATTGGATACGTGGCAGGGAAGGTTAAAAGATAAAAGTTAAAGGTTAAAAACTAAAAGTTTGAATGAAGTTTATGGTTTTGGGTAATGTAGAATTTAAAATTTAGAATGAAAGGACTACCCCCACCGGCTCCCCCTGTGTAAGGGGGAGTTAGAGGGGGTAGATTGGAAAGGTAAAAGATAAAAACTAAAAGATAAAAGTTGGAAATCAAGAAGCGTTGGCTCCGTGTGGCTGGAATCTAAAATCTAAAATCATAAAATCAAAAATTAATTAATACATGGTAGGACAGGAGAAAGTATATGAAACGTTGGCAGCTCTGGGGATAGAGTTTGAATATACGGAACATCCGGCTGCACCGACGATTGAGATTGCCAGACAATATTGGAAAAATCTGGATAGTACACATTGCAAGAACTTGTTTTTCAGAAATCACAAGGGGAATCGTCATTATTTGGTAATTCTTCAATGTGATCATGATATGGCTATCCATGATATGGAAAAAATGTTGAAGCAGGGTAAGTTAAGTTTTGCCTCTGAAACTCGAATGGAAAAATATTTGGGATTACGTCCCGGTTCTGTCAGTCCTTTTGGTTTGCTGAATGATGCGGAACACCACGTGTATGTATTTCTGGATAAGCATTTACAGGAAGCCAAAAGATTATCATTCCACCCGAATGACAATCACGCCTCGTTAGCCATAAAAACGGAAGATTTCATTCGTTATATGGATTACGTGGGAAATGCTTACGAGTGGATAGAACTATATTAATAATGAGAGAAATAATTTTCAATTTTCAACTTTCAATTTTCAATTAACATGATCAGTGTAGCCCAAGCAGTGGAAGGAATCGTAAAGCATAAACCTTATTTGTCGGAATCTTTGGCGGCAGGGATTATCAATATCTCGGCTTTGGCCCGACAGATACAGGAAGAAGTGGAGAAATTATTGGGAAAGCCGGTAAATGCAGGTGCAATCGTGATGGCGTTGAATCGGTTGGCTCCTTATTTACAAGTGCGGGAACAGGTACAATTAAACAAGTTGCTGAATAACATGGGGGATATTATCTTGAGGAGTAACTTGTGTGATTACACGTTTAAAAATTCGAATACTCTGATGGATTGCCATATCCGGGTGCTGAAATCCATTGCACGAAGAGACGAGGTCTTCTACACGATGGTGCAGGGGGTTTTCGAGACCAACCTTGTCGTGAGTGAAATCATGGAAGGGATGGTGGATGAACATTTCAAGGAGGAACAGTGTATTTTCAAAAAGAATGGTTTGTCGTCCGTTACGTTGAAGCTCCCTAAAGGAAATATATTGCAACCCGGTTTCTATTATTGCATAATGAAGGAGTTATCTTGGGAGGGGATCAACTTGACGGAGGTTATTTCTTCCACCAACGAGTTTACCGTTGTGGTAGATAATTCGTTAATAGACAAAACGTTTGTGGTGTTGAAGAACATCAGTCGGAAATAGTAAAAAGAAGAGTGTCGCAAAATTGAAAAGTGAAAATGTATGTTTTCGGGTAAAATTATTAATTTTGCGGGGAATGAATTAATTAAGAGTTATAATAGCGAATTTTGAAGATTAGATGTGAGTGCATTGTAATTTTCAATTTTCGAATTTCAATTGATAAATTATGTTTGAGAATCTATCGGAGAGGTTAGAAAAATCGTTTAAGATTTTAAAAGGACAGGGAAAGATCACCGAGATTAACGTGGCCGAAACGCTTAAAGAGGTGAGACGTTCATTGTTGGATGCCGACGTAAACTATAAGATCGCGAAAGAGTTTACCAACACGGTAAAAGAAAAGGCATTGGGAATGAACGTGCTGACGGCCGTGAAACCGGGTCAGATGATGGTGAAGATTGTTCACGATGAATTGATCCAGTTGATGGGAGGGACCCATGTCGATATTAATATAAAAGGTAATCCGGCTGTTATCTTGATGTCGGGTCTGCAAGGTTCCGGTAAAACAACATTTTCTGGTAAACTGGCTAATTTACTGAAGACAAAGCGGGGAAAACATCCTTTGTTAGTAGCTTGTGACGTTTACCGTCCTGCAGCTATCGAGCAGTTAAAAGTGCTTGGGGAGCAGATCGGGGTACCCGTGTATAGCGAGGAAGGAAACAATGATCCTGTGAAAATTGCCTTGAATGCCGTGAAAGAGGCCCGGGCTACGGGTAAAGATGTCGTGATTGTCGATACTGCGGGACGTTTGGCTATTGACGAGCAGATGATGAATGAAATTGCTGCCATCAAGAAAGCAATCGATCCGGAAGAGACCCTTTTCGTGGTGGATGCCATGACCGGACAGGATGCCGTGAACACGGCGAAGGAATTTAACGATCGTCTGAACTTTGATGGTGTGATCCTGACCAAGCTGGATGGTGATACCCGTGGTGGTGCGGCATTGTCTATTCGTACCGTGGTGAGTAAGCCAATTAAATTTGTCGGTACGGGTGAAAAACTGGAGGCTCTTGATGTGTTCCATCCCGAACGTATGGCTGACCGTATCTTGGGTATGGGTGATATTGTTTCTTTGGTTGAAAAAGCTCAGGAGCAATTTGACGCGGAGGAGGCGAAGAAGTTACAGAAAAAGATCGCCAAGAATCAGTTTAATTTTAATGACTTCTTGAGCCAGATTCAGCAGATCAAAAAGATGGGTAACATAAAAGATCTGGCATCCATGATCCCGGGTGTGGGTAAAGCATTGAAAGATGTGGATATTGATGATGATGCGTTTAAAGGAGTTGAGGCTATCATTTACTCGATGACCCCGGAAGAGCGGGAGAATCCGGAACTAATCAACGGTTCTCGTCGTAAACGTATTGCATCCGGTAGCGGTACCACTATTCAAGATGTAAATCGCTTGTTGAAACAGTTCGATGAATCCAAAAAGATGATGCGAATGTTATCCAAGGGCGGTAAGATGATGGGGAATGCCCCGATGAAGAGACGCTAAAGATTTTAGATTTTAAATTTTAGATTTTAGATTTAATCCTTTTATCAGGTTTGAATTTGAGGTTTAAGATTTAAAATCAAATAGATAAAATTGTAATTTTAGATTTTACGTGAATGTTCATGTGAAATTTAAAATCTAAAATTTAAAATTGATTAGATGGAAATTATTGACGGTAAAAAAATTTCAGCACAGGTAAAGCAAGAGCTTGCAGATGAAATCGCTGCTTTCGTGGCAGAAGGGAAAAAGGTTCCGCATTTGGTTGCTGTACTTGTAGGAAATGACGGGGCTAGCGAAACGTACGTTGCTAGTAAAGTGAAGGCCTGTCAGGCGGTAGGGATGAAAAGTTCAGAATTGCGTTATGGTGATGACATCACTGAAGAGCAGTTGTTGGCAGTCATTGATAAGTTGAACGAGGACCCCGATGTGGATGGGTTTATTGTGCAGTTACCTCTCCCGAAACATATTTCCGAAGAGAAAGTTTTGAACCGTATTCATCCGGATAAGGATGTGGATGGTTTCCATCCTTGTAACGTGGGTCGCATGGTGTTAGGATTACCAACCTATTTGCCAGCAACCCCGGCGGGTATTGTGGAATTGCTGACCCGTTATAACATCCCGACAGAAGGCAAGCATTGTGTTGTTGTCGGAAGAAGTAATATCGTGGGAACACCCATGGCGGTATTGATGTCCCGGAAAGCCAAAAATGCTAATTGTACCGTTACATTATGTCATAGTAGAACGGCGAATTTGAAAGATATTACTCGGCAGGCGGATATTTTGATCGTGGCGATTGGTGTTCCGCATTTCCTGAAAGAAGATATGGTGAAAGAGGGAGCTGTTGTGGTGGATGTCGGGATTCATCGTATTCCTTCGGAAACTGCAAAGAATGGCTGGAAATTGGTCGGTGACGTGGATTATGACCACGTGGCTCCTAAATGTTCATATATTACTCCGGTTCCCGGTGGTGTGGGACCGATGACCATCGTGACGTTGTTGCAAAACACGATAAAAGCTTGTAAAGCAAAACATTAAATAATTGAAAGTTGAGAATTGAAAATGAAAGATGATTTCTTTTTTTAATTTTCAATTTTCAATTTTGCATTTTCAATTGATTTTATGGTTCTCAATTATATCTGGATTTTCTTTTTTGGTGCGGCATTTATCGTGGCGTTTTGTAAATTGATCTTCATGGGTGATACAGAAGTTTTTTCTGCCATCGTGAAGGCCACCTTTGATATGTCCAAAACGGGGTTTGAGATCTCGCTAGGTTTAACGGGAGTATTGACCTTGTGGATGGGGATCATGAAAATTGGAGAACGGGGAGGGGCCGTGAAAGTGATGTCATGGTTGATCAGTCCTTTTTTCCGGAAGTTGTTCCCGGAATTGCCACCGGATAGTCCGGCATACGGTTCGATCATGATGAATATTGCGGCAAATATGCTCGGGTTGGATAATGCAGCCACTCCCGTGGGATTGAAAGCGATGCAGCAAATGCAGGAGGTGAATCCTCATAAAGATCGGGCTTCCAATGCACAAATCATGTTTCTGGTGCTGAATACTTCCGGTTTGACGATTATCCCGGTCTCGATCATGGTGTATCGAGCGCAGATGGGGGCCGCGAATCCGGCTGATATATTTATTCCGATCTTGTTGGCAACTTACGTGTCCACGTTAGCCGGGCTGATTGCCGTGGCGGTATATCAACGGTTGAACCTGTTTAACCGGGTTGTCATGGCTTATTTGATAGGGGGCACTTTGGCCGTGGGTGGTTTAATCTGGTATTTTTCCGGGTTGGACAAGGAAACGATCACGACGATTTCCACGGTGGCGAGCAATGTTATTCTTTTTTCGATCATCACGGCTTTTATTGCGATGGGAGCTTGGCGTAAGATAAATGTGTACGACGCTTTTATTGATGGTGCAAAAGAGGGTTTTTCTGTCGCGATAAAGATTATTCCTTATTTAGTGGCTATTCTTGTAGCGGTTGGAGTGTTTCGGGCAGCGGGAGCGATGGACATGTTGATGAATGGATTGGAACGTTTGTGTCTGGCTTGTGGATTAGATGCTGATTTTATACCGGCCTTGCCTACGGCCTTGATGAAACCGCTTAGTGGAAGTGGGGCGCGGGGGCTGATGATTGATACCATGAATACGTTCGGGGCAGACTCTTTCGCCGGGCGATTAGCATCAACTTTTCAAGGGGCTACGGATACGACATTTTATATTATCGCCGTGTATTTTGGTGCGGTGGGGATTAAAAATACACGTTACGCGATACCTTGTGGATTGATTGCCGATTTTGCGGGTATTATTGCTGCTTTGGTGATGGCCTATATCTTTTTTGCGTAGTAGAATTTAAGGGTGTTATTTGCCCGACATAACTGATAGGAGCCCGCTTACGGTCACTAAAATATAAATAGCAAGTTCCGTCATATTGAATATCCATGTTCAGATAACAAATATCTTGGTTGGAGCGAACGGTTATTTGATAGGCAATCGCTTTCTTTTTTCCATCTTGGTAAATTTTTACCGTGCGACTGAATAATACCGTGTTGAAGGAAACTGAATCTAAGTGTGAATTTGATGCCCATGTAGCTCTGCCGAAATAAGGAAGTTGTGTCGTTACCAAGGAGTCATTTATGCTTAGATAACAATTTTGTGGGTTAATGTCAATGTTGGCACCCGCCCCCGGCGATGTGAAAAGTGTTTGTACGGTGGGGGTCGCAATATAGAACTTAACAGTGAATTGATCACTATTCACCAGTGCCAGTGTTTTCTGAAACTCTTTTTCGAAACGAATTTCTTTTTTATTCTGAGCCTGACCTGTTGTAAAGAATAGTATTCCAATCAAAAAGATAAACGTAATTCTTTTCATATTTCCCTTTTTCGAGTACTATACGTGGGTAGATCGAAAATGTTATAAATATATCTTCTACGAAAAGCTTGTATTATTACGAAAATTTCGTAGATTTGCGAAAGAATCGTAAATAAATAGTTCGTATGGAAAAATTGACACATCAGGAAGAAGAGGTAATGTTGATCATCTGGCAGGTGAAAAGTGGCGTGATAAAAGATTTTTTGAACCGGATGGAAGAACCGAGGCCGCCTTACACGACGGTCGCTTCTATCGTGAAGAACTTGGAGAAAAAAGGATTCCTGACCAGTAAGAAGCATGGAAATATTTACGAGTATATTCCCGTCATGGATGAAAGTGAATATAAAACGAAATTCATGTCCGGGGTGGTACGTAATTATTTTGAAAATTCTTACAAAGAGATGGTGACGTTCTTTGCTAAAGAGCAAAAGATCTCGGCAAAAGATCTCGAAGAGATCATCAAGTTAATAGAGAAATAATAAAATATACAATTATGGATGAGGCGTTCATTTATTTGATAAAGGTAAATATTGCGCTGGTCGTTTTTTATCTTTTTTATCGGCTATTATTTAGTCAGGATACCTTCTTTGTCATCCGGAGATTTTGTTTATGGACAATATTGGGTGTATCATTTGTTTATCCTTTGGTTGCATTTTCATTCGAAGAAGAACAAAAGATGGCTATTCAACAAGCGGTTGTTCAATACGCACCCAATTTACTTCCAGAAGTAAGCGTGTTCCCGGAAGGACATCAAGTATCAGTGGGCGTCTGGGATATTCTAAGGTTTTGCTATTGGGGTATCGTAACACTTTTACTCGGTCGGATTGTTATTCAATTGGTTTCAATCGTTCAGCTAGTCTATAAAGGGAAAAGGGCGTGCTGTTGTTCGACTTCGGTGATTACGTTATCGGGGAAGATTACACCGTTTTCTTTTTTTAAATGGATATTTGTAAGTCCATCGTTATACAATTCTGATGATATGCAAGAGATTATCACTCACGAGCGGATTCATGCGGAACAGTATCATTCGTTGGACGTGATGGTTTCCGAAATTTTATGTGCTTTCTTTTGGATGAATCCCGCCATGTGGTTACTGAAACGCGAGATTCGTCGTAATCTTGAATTTTTGGCGGATAAGTGTGTTGTTCACTCCGGTTTTGACCGTAAGGCTTACCAATATCACCTTCTCCGTTTATCCCATCCTTCGGCTGCAGCTCAAATAGTAAATAAATTTAATGTGTCACCATTAAAAAAACGTATTATGATGATGAATAAAAAAAGAACCTCCAGAATGGGGTTAATCAAATATGCCTTGCTTGTTCCGATTGCAGGACTGTTGATTTTATCCAGTAATGTGCAAGCAATCGTGCAAGTGAATGAAAATGTAATGGGCGTTACGGGGCAGGATTCTATAGTTGCCAAAGGAATTTTGTTGACACTAATGACCAGCCTCTTGTTGGAGCAAGTGTCATAATAAAGGGGACAGGTATTGGGACGATGACGGATGATAAGGGAGAATTTTCGATTACTGTAAAACCGGAAACCGTGCTTATTTTCTCTTACGTTGGAAAGGCAAATCAATTTCTTCCCGTGAAGAATGCCAAAAAAATGCGGATAAAAATGACAACAGAACCGGTTGTGTTGGATGAGCTAGTGGTTGTAGGATATAAAGAAAAAGGTGATAAGGATGAAGAGGTTTTCCAAATTGTAGAGGATATGCCTAAATTCGTGGGTGAAGATGGTAACGTGATGAAATTTTTGGCAAAAAGAATCCGTTACCCTTTTGAAGCGATGAAAAAGAATATTACAGGAAAAGTTTTCGTGACTTTTGTCATCAATAAAGACGGGGAGCCTGTAGATTTTAAGATTGCAAGGAGAGTGGATCCTTTGTTGGATCGAGAGGCCATACGTGTCCTGCAGTTGATGCCAAACTGGAAGCCGGGTACACAGAGAGGAAAGCCTGTTAGTGTTGAATATACTGTCCCGATTAATTTCCAATTGCAGTAGTTGTAAAGATACAAACCTCTTGTTGTATATAAATCTCCTATTTTGCATTATATATAATGTAAAATAGGAGATTTGTAAATTATTTTAATATCTTTGAAAAATAGTGTGAAGGTATAGGAACAGGTTGAAGTAGGTGTGTGGCTTGAGCTTGTTTTTGGCGGATTTATTAATTATTAAAAAGGTTCGTTATGACTACAAAGGGGAAAAGAGGTTTAAAGATGAAATGGGATTGGTGTATCCCGTTTTTTTCCATGTTGGGAATTTTGTTTTTAACTACTTGTCTGCAAGCGGCAGAAAAGGATTCGGTGAAGTTCGTGGCGAAAGGGATGGTGGTAAATAAGAATAAACAGCCCTTATGCGGGGCTTGTGTCATGGTGAAAAACTCGAACGAGAGAATATATACCGGGGTGGACGGGAAATTCTCGCTGGCGGTTAAGAAAGGGACGAAACTCGTGGTTTCTCTTTTGGGCAAGATGGATAAAGAGGTCCGTGCAAAGATTGACAAGGAGATGCAAGTGGTGTTGACTGACGAGGAATATATCGAGGAGAGAATGCCGCAATTTGTAGGCGAGGGGGTGGAAATGTATATCGTGCGGAATATAAAATATCCGAAAGATGCCTTGGAAATGAAGATTCAAGGGAAAGTCTACGTGCAATTTATTATAGAGAAAGACGGGAGCGTGTCGGAAATAAAAATTCTTCGTCCCGTTTATCCTTCTTTGGATTATGAGGCGTGTCGGATAATACAGGAAATGCCTCGATGGCGACCTGGAATTCAGAAAGGTAAGCCCGTGAGGGTTTCCTACACGATCCCGATAAATTTCATGTTGCAATAAAATACTCCCGAGAGGCGTTCAAGGGCGACCTCCCCTATCCACACCTAAAATGACTTCATGGAGTGGATAGGGGAGGTTTCAATTTTTCCCAGCTGTCACGATATACATATCGTCCACGGTCAAGTATTTTTGTGCCAGACGCGTAATGTCTTCGGGGGTACAGGAACGGATCTTGTCGATAGCCCGGAGATAGAACGTGTTATCTTGCCCGTAATTGAGTTTGTGTTTCAAGGCATCGGACTGGGAGAAAACACCGTCTAGTTCTCGTAATAATTCCCCGTTAAAATAACTCTTCACGAGACTTAATTCTTCTTCGGGAACGAGTTCTTCCTGTAGACGACGAATCTCTTTTATACATTCTGTTATCGTGGCCTCGGTTGCCTCGGCATTGACATCTGTTGCGATCATCCAGTGGGCTGCTTGCGGCATGGTAACGTTGTATGAGCCGATGCCATAGGTGTACCCTTTTTCTTCCCGGATGTTCGACATCAGGCGGGAACCGAAATAGCCACCGAGTACCATGTTTAAAAGCTGGAAATACGTGTAGTCTTCATCCAATAAGGTTACCCCACTTTTTCCGATGCGAATGCTGGTTTGCACGGCATCGGGTTTCGAGACATGATATTTACCGGGGCTGCTTGGTCGCATGGTATAAACTTTATCCGGTGGTAGTGGGTTACTGCTCATGGGCGAAAAGGCTTGGCTTACTTCTTGTAAAACGGTATCACTGACATTCCCGCAAATCATGATTCTGCATTGTGATGCCTGCACTCTTTCCCAGTAGAAATCATGTAATAATTCCGGTGTCACTTGGTCGAAATCTTCCAGTGCGAAACAGTTTGCATAAGGATGTTCCTTCCCATACATACGGTAGATGAATTCCATCCGGGCAAGGTAAGAGGTCTTTTCTATGTTTACCAGATGTTGCTGTTTTCGATTACGGATATACGTTTCCAGCTCTTTTTGCGGGAATGTACTTTCAAGTGTCATTTCTGCCAGCATACGAATGGTTTGCGAGGCGTATTTATTAAGCGAAATCAGGCTTAATTCAGCTTTGTGCATACCGCAATTGAAATCCACGTATGCTCCATGATAATCAAACAGCTCTGCAATTTCAGCAGAGGTATGTTGACGGGTTCCCTCGTTGAGCATGTTAATCATGCTTGATGCGACAACCGGACGGGATTGGTTGTAAATCCCGGCTGAGAGTACCACGTCCATCTTGAAAACCTCTTGATTGGGATCGTGAAGGTACACGATTTCGATTCCATTGGGAAGCGTGATTTGTTGATGCCCCCACAGCGATGGACGGGAGATTTCAGTGATGGACGGTTCTATATTCCTATTCATAAAAATAACAATTATTTGTCTTTAAGATACCACAAGGTAGAGCAATTCTGTGCGGAGAATAATTCTCGGGCGGTCTGTTTTATCGAATCAAGAGATACTTCTGCGTATCGGGTACACTCCGAATTAATCAAGTTAATATCTCCCAGATAGTCAAAAAACGCCAAGTTGGCTGATTTTCCTTGATAATTGATCTCGCTGTAAGAGATTCGGGCTTCAGTTTTGTTGATTACCTTTTGGAGTTCCCGTTCAGAAATCGGGTCTTCGATAAAACGATCAATTTCGTTTTGGATGGCGGCTTCAGCCTCTTCTATCGCTACTCCTTCCGAGAGTTTCCCGGAGAAAATGAATAATCCCGGATCCATGTCCCCGGTGATATAAGCGTCTACTTCCGAGAATAATTTCCCGTTTTTAATGAGGTTGATGTACAAGCGGGAGGATTGACCGTTGGATAATATGTCCGAGATCGTGTCGCACGTGTAGAAATTATCCGATCGGCGGTCGCCCATGTGGTATACTTTATAGATTGCATCTGCCGGAACTTTGTTATGCTCGCATACGAGGCGACGCTCTTCGGTTTGTTGCGGTTCCATGGGTAATGCTTTTCTCTTATAACGGGCGGGAGGAATGTCCCCGAACCATTTTTTCACGAGTTCAAGGGCTTTCTCGTCGGTAATATTACCACTGATACTTAGTATGGCATTATCCGGGGCATAGAAACGATGAAAGAAGTCTTCCACCTCTTCTAAGGATGCCCCTGCGATATGGTCAATGTTTTTCCCGATAGTAGGCCACTGATACGGATGTACCTTATAGGCTAATGGACGTAATTTCAACCAAATGTCCCCGTAAGGATTATTGAAGTAGCGCTGTTTGAATTCTTCAATGACCACGTTGCGTTGAACGTCAAGTGATTTTTGGGAAAAATCGAGTGCTAGCATCCGGTCTGATTCTAGCCACAAGGCCGTTTCGATATTGGGAGCCGGAATCGTGATGTAATAATTCGTGTAGTCGTTATTCGTGAAAGCATTACTATCCCCGCCCGCTTTCTGAACGTGATAATCGTAATCTGCGATGTGTTTGGATCCCCCGAACATTAAATGTTCAAAAAGATGGGCAAAGCCCGTGCGATTGGGATCTTCGTCCCGGGCACCTACTTTATAAAGGATGTTCACGGATACAAATGGAGTACTGGTATCCGTGTTACAAATCATTGTTAAGCCATTGTCTAGGGTGTGGCGTGTAAATTTTATCATAAATGTAAATTCATTTTCACAGTTTCAGATCGCCCAATTTGCTTGTTGTTTTGTTGAAATCAGCGATAATATCTTCCATAATTTCAGCCACGGTTTCTTCTTTGTGCAACATGGATGCGATTTGTCCGATTTCTAACTCGCCTTCCGTCATGTCACCTTCGAAGATTCCTTTCTTAGCCCGTCCTTTACCTAGAAGTTCGGTTAATTGGGCGGCCTCAGCTCCGGCGTCTTCCAGTGCTTTTACCTGATTGAAGAAGTCGTTTTTAATCAGACGAGTGGGGGCGAGTTTTTTTAATGCCAACATGGTGCCACCTTCTTCCGTGTCAAATACCCGTTGTTTGAATGTCGGATGGGCGGAAGATTCCGCGGCAACGGCAAAACGGGTTCCGATTTGTACTCCTTCCGCTCCGAGAGTCATGGCGGCTGCCACGGATTTTCCTGAGGATATTCCTCCTGCGGCAATAACAGGGAGGGAACAGGATTCCACTACATTGGGAATCAAGGTGAGCGTGGTTGTTTCTTCCCGTCCGTTATGTCCCCCGGCTTCAAAACCTTCTGCGACAACCGCATCTACTCCTGCCTCTTCGCATTTCTTTGCGAACAGGGTACTACTGATCACGTGTACCACAGTGATACCATGCGACTTTAACAGGGGAGTCCATTTTTTCGGGCTTCCGGCAGAGGTGAACACAATTTTAACACCTTCTTGGATGATGATATTCATAAGCCGGTCAATTTCCGGGTAAAGTAACGGGACATTGATCCCCCACGGTTTATCCGTGGCCTCTTTCATCTTCCGGATATGTTCCACCAGTACTTCCGGGTGCATGGAGCCAGCTCCTAGTAATCCTAATCCCCCGTTGTTACTTACTGCGGAGGCTAGGCGCCAGCCGCTACACCATACCATACCTCCTTGAATGATCGGGTATTTTATATTGAAAAGTTTTGTTATTCTATTTTCCATGATGTATGAATAAAGTCATTTGTAATAATCTTTAGTAAAAAATTAGCTATAGGAACCGCTTCTAGCTATAAAATCACTCTTCTTGGAAGGCGTGCCGTAAAACAAAGATAAAGAAAAATGCTTTCTGTAGACAACATTTTCCCGCAAAAAGTGCTTTCTTCAGAAAGCACTTTTTGCGGGAAAATGTTTGTACGGGGGAAAGTCCCTTGATATTCAGTAATTCTGGACTGAAATCCGGCAGTTCCCTTTTATTTTGGATTTCCCGTATTTTTAAAGAATAACAATGATTCTCTATTAAAAATAAATACTATTTTTGTTGCAAAATAAATTATTTACTTAGATGTGAAGAGGTAAAGGTGCGTGGTTATAGGAAAACATTGTTTATTTTCTTCATTTCTATAAAAAATAAATTCAAATGACAGAAAAGCTTACTCTTAGAGACAATGCAGCCGTTCGGTGGGCCGCTTTATTGTTGCTGGCATTAGCCATGTTTTGTTCATACATATTTATGGACATTTTATCACCGATTAAAGATTTGATGCAGTCGGAACGTGGTTGGGATTCGTTGGCATTTGGAACAATGCAAGGTTCTGAAACATTCTTGAATGTATTTGTATTCTTTTTAATTTTTGCCGGTATCATTCTGGATAAAATGGGTGTTCGTTTTACGGCTCTTTTATCAGGTGGTGTAATGTTAATCGGTGCGGTTATTAAATGGTATGCTGTTGCAGAAGGCTTTAAGGGAAGCGGGTTGGAAGCATGGTTTACGAACAATTTGAATTATATTCCGGGTTTTGACGAGTTGGGAATCTCCCCATTCTATCAGGGGATGCCTGCATCTGCTAAACTGGCTGCGGTTGGTTTCATGATCTTTGGCTGCGGTGTGGAAATGGCAGGTATCACGGTTTCTCGCGGTATCGTGAAATGGTTCAAGGGACGTGAAATCGCTTTGGCAATGGGGTCCGAAATGGCATTGGCTCGTTTGGGAGTTGCTACTTGTATGATTTTCTCTCCGTTCTTCGCGAAACTTGGTGGGCAAGTTGATGTTTCTCGTTCTGTTGCTTTTGGTGTGGTTCTATTGATGATTGCATTGATCATGTTCATTGTTTATTTCTTCATGGATAAAAAATTGGATGCACAGACCGGAGAGGCTGAAGAAAAAGATGAGCCCTTTAAAATTAAAGATATTGGGAAAATCCTGTCCAGTGGAGGTTTCTGGTTGGTTGCATTACTTTGTGTATTGTATTACTCGGCTATTTTCCCGTTCCAGAAATATGCGGTTAACATGCTACAATGTAATTTGACATTTACTCCTCCTGCCGAAGGTTCTTTCTGGGCTGGGAATGCTGTGACAATTATTCAATATTGTATCATGCTGGTTGTTGCAGCCACTGCATTTGCATTTAACTTTACAAGCAAGAAGGCATTGAAAACTTTGTTGCTAGCTATCTCTGTAATAGGTTTGATTATTTTCTGCTACATGGGTTATATGCGTCAGTCGGCAGAGACTATTTTTGCCGTATTCCCGTTGTTGGCAGTGGGTATCACGCCGATTCTTGGTAAAGTGGTTGACAATAAAGGTAAGGCTGCTACCATGTTGATGTTCGGTTCAATCTTGTTGATCGTGTGTCACTTGACATTTGCATTTATCTTACCTCTGTTTAAAGGTAGTGCGATCGGAGGTGTTTTGATTGCGTACGTGACCATTTTAATTCTGGGAGCATCGTTCTCGTTGGTTCCGGCTTCATTGTGGCCGAGTGTTCCGAAGTTGGTTGATCAGAGAGTGATAGGTTCTGCTTATGCATTGATCTTCTGGATTCAAAATATCGGTTTGTGGCTTTTCCCGTTATTGATCGGTAAAGTGTTGGATAACACGAATCCTCAAGTTGTAAATGACTTGAAGAATCACGTGATCACCCCGGAACAAGCAGCTGTTTCCTATGACTATACTTGGCCTCTTGTCATGTTGGCTTGTTTGGGGGGAGCCGCTTTGGTTATCGGTGTAATCCTGAAACGTGTTGATAAGGTGAAAGGCCTTGGTTTGGAATTGCCGAATGTTCAACAATAAGAGGAAAATTGATTATATTTATATTGAAAATGTCCACTTCAAATGAGGTGGACATTTTTAATTTAGAATATTTTGTGATTTATATTTTTTTCTCGATCCTGTACACGTTCCGATCGCTGGCACTTCGGGAAACTAATTCTGCCAGAAAACCGGACAAGAAAAGTTGAGAACCGATGATCATGCAGGTCAGAGCGATATAGAAGTAAGGATTGTTTGTTACCAGAGGGACTCTCAGGTTATGGGCCACGGCGATCAGTTTTTCAATACCAATCCAAGCGGCGGCACAAAATCCGATAATAAATAACAGCGTTCCCAGCGCACCGAATAAGTGCATGGGTTTTTTAGCGAACCGGGTAATAAAAGTTACGGAAAGTAGGTCGAGGAAACCGTTAATAAATCGGTTCAACCCGAATTTCGTTACCCCGTATTTTCGGGCTTGATGATGAACCACCTTTTCCCCGATCCGGGTGAATCCGGCCTGTTTGGCCAAAATCGGAATGTAACGGTGCATCTCCCCGTACACTTCGATATTCTTCACTACCGTGTTTTTATAAGCCTTTAACCCGCAATTAAAATCATGTAACTTGATGCCGGAGAACTTCCGGGCAGTAGCGTTGAAGAGCTTTGTCGGGAGTGTTTTGGTTATCGGGTCATATCTTTTCTTTTTCCAGCCGGAAATCAAGTCATAATCTTCTTCCGTGATCATGCGGTAGAGTTCAGGAATCTCATCCGGGCTATCCTGCAAGTCTGCATCCATGGTGATTACCACGTCTCCTTGTGCATCCTCGAAACCACAATGTAATGCGGCTGATTTCCCGTAATTACGGCGGAATTTAATGCCGCGTACATGATTGTCTTTAGCAGACAGTTGTTCGATCACTTTCCATGACTTGTCGTTACTCCCGTCATCTACCATGATAATTTCGTAGGTAAAATTGTTCGTTGTCATGACTTTTTCAATCCATGCGGAAAGTTCCGGTAACGATTCCTCTTCGTTATATAACGGTACGACTACTGAAATATCCATGTTTAAAATTCTTGCGGGTTAAACGGTAATTTACTTCTTCTGACCAACCCGGCTATAAATAGCGAGAAGGCCGTTCCCACGATGATTCTATTGAATAATTCCCCGAAAGCGATACTGGCGGGAACAAAATATACATCAACGTTTTCTTCGAGCATTTTGAAGAGTGGGGAATTCTGGCCGGTAATTTTCAGTGTGTTTATTGTCACGTTTTTGAATTCGGTCAGTAAGTCTGCGTTGAACGTGTATAAAAAGAACACGTACACGGCATAGCATAACGAGGCGATGCAAAGGATGAATATGCCTGTTTTCAGTGCTTTCCCGTAGGAAATGACACCAGCCAACTGTTCATCCCTGTATTTCCGAACACCGATGAATATCCCGAAAATGGTTAGCATCATGATGATGTTGTGGAATTGTGCGTTTACCACGATTCCTTTTCCTGCCAGGATAAATAACAAAGATGCGAAAATGAAGGTACCCCCGATCAGGCACCCGAATATTGAATTCTGCTTTAAGAATAGCTCGTTATTTTTTTCCATTTAATTTTTCTCCTTTAGTATAATTGGGCGGGACCTCTTAACGAGATCATTTCTCCAACCTGAGGTTTTTCGCCGTTTTCCATGTAGTTATATTGCAACAATTTGGCGAGCTTGATTCCATATATCTGGGAGATCATGTACATGGTGTCTCCGGCTTTCGTTTTATGGAACGTGTAACCTTTGGGAGCTTTATTCTTTTTCTTTGCCAAGAACACGTGCATTCCTGTACGGATCGAAAGTTCGTTTTTATCGTTGTATTTTAATAATTTCTTCAACGGAATATTGAAATACTGGGCGATACTTTCAAACGTGTCCCCTTCTTTCACTTTTACAGAAGGAATCCGATTGATATATACCACCCGGCTCTGGTAGTTTTTGCTTTCGCTGAGTTTGTAGTTTAATTCATTGGGTATCGGACGGACTTTTTTTGCCGGACGATCGAATTGATATAACTCTTCTTCCTCGATAATCTTAATGAGTTTTTGTGCGTAATCGGAGGCGGTTGCATATCCTGCTTTTTTCAATCCTTTAGCCCAGCTTTTGTAATCTGTTTTTGGCAGGTCGAACAGAAAGGCATAGCGGGGACGGGTGAGCAAGAATTCACTGTGATCTACCCATGATTCTTCCGGATTCCTGTATTTTCGGAAACATTCGTTTCGTTTATCATCGTCCATGGTGAAACTGGCCCCGTTCCAGTTGTGGCATTTGATACCGAAATGGTTGTTGGCATTGACCGCCAGTTTGGATGTTCCGCATCCGGATTCCAACATTCCTTGTGCCAGCTTGATGCTGGCGGGGATTCCCGTACGATCCATCTCTTCGATGGCGATACTTTTATATTTTTTGATGAACGCTTTGCGACTGTCCGTAGAGGCTCCACATATGTTAACACATATAAAACTCAAAAATAAAATAACGTAAATCTTGCTCATAGTTTCCGATAATGTTTTATATTGGCGGTAAAATTACGAAAAAAAATAGAATGGAGAAAGCGGAATTGAAGATTGATTACACGGTGTACCGGGAATCTTACCCGGAAGGGTACGAGGAATTGTGTCGTGCTGCCTTGGATGTCACGAAAAATGCGTATTGCGTGTATTCCGGTTTTGCCGTGGGAGCCGCCGTGCTGATGAATAACGGAGAGGTCGTTTGTGGTACTAATCAGGAGAATGTTGCTTATCCTTCCGGGTTGTGCGCTGAGCGGACCGCATTGTTTTATGCTTGTTCCGCTTATCCGGAGATGGGGATTAAGGCAATCGCTATTGCAGCCCGTGATCATGGTGTGGAAGTGGATGAAAATGTTACTCCGTGCGGGGCCTGTCGGCAAGTGATGGCAGAAATTGTTCAACGTTATAAAGCGGATTTTGATGTTATCATGATAGGCAAAAAAAGAACCCTTTTGATCAAGGCCAGCCAGTTATTACCTTTCTCGTTTGTCATGTCTTAAAATGTCTTCCCGAAGAGAATGAAATATCGGTTTGATTAAACCAGAATTAGGTGTAATGCAGTTGTAATCTAATAGAGAACAGTACCCTTTTTCGTTGATCATTCAGAGATAAACCGTTGATTCGCCTGTCGCTGTTATCTGAGTTCTGTTTAAGCTCTGGGGAGTTTTCGAAAGAGGGGTAGCTTTTCGGTTAGATCTCTTCTTGTTCTCGGTTAGATTTGTTGGGTTTTGTAGTTGGTTACGGGGTAGTTGTTGTTGTGCTATAAATTTGTATGTTAGGAAATATTTTGTTTTTGGTACTTAATTATATCGGATAAAGAAGATATAGATTAAATCTTTTTCAATGATGGAAATTTACTAATACCTTAGGGTATTTAATTGCTTGTTCTTGTATTTTTTGTAGTTTTGTAATCTAATAAATTTTCGAATTGCCATATTAAAAAAGCTAATATATCTCGTGTTTATGGAGATTTAAATAATAGAATAAAATGAGTTCTCAAAGAATTAATTATATAATATCAGAATTAATTGATCAATATTTGATAGAGGATAATTTACGTCCTTGGATAATAGGTTTTAGTGGAGGAAAAGATTCTACGGTTTTACTTCAGTTAGTGTGGTATGCAATAAGCAAAATTCCAGAAGAGAAGAGACAGCGTTGTGTGTATGTTGTTTGTAATGACACTTTGGTTGAAAATCCAATTATAGCAAAATATGTTGATAATGTTTTAGGAAAAATACAGACTGCTGCGGTTTGCCAAGATATGCCTATATATGTGAAAAGGACAATTCCGCGATTAGAAGATTCTTTTTGGGTAAATGTTATAGGACGGGGATATCCTGTACCTAATAATACTTTTCGTTGGTGTACTGATAAGATGAAGATAAAACCTACGTCTCGTTTTTTGATAGAACAAGTAGCAGAATATGGAGAGGCTATAATTCTTATTGGAACTCGTAGTGCAGAAAGTGTTAATCGTGCAAAATCAATAAAGAAACATTCGTTACGTGGCAAAAGGTTGGCTAAACATCCGTATAATCCGAATACGTATGTTTATTCTCCTATAAAGGACTTGATGTTGGAGGAGGTTTGGTACATAATTAATGCGATGACTTCCCCTTGGGGGGCAGATAATTCAAAGTTATTTCAAATTTACATGAATGCAAGTGCAGACGATTATGAATGTCCTACAATTGTAACGGATAACAGTCATGGGGCATGCGGGCAAAGTCGTTTTGGCTGTTGGACTTGTACTGTTGTTAAAGAAGATAAATCTTTAACAGCATTGGTTGCGAATGGAGAGGAGTGGTTAAGGCCTCTTTTGCGATTTAGAGAAGAGTTATTTAATGGTCGTAATCTCTCCAAGAATCGATTGTCGACACGAAGGAATGGACAAATTGCTGTTTCTAATGATGGTCATAATCAAGGAACATATACGCCAGAATATCGTATTAAGTTGCTTGAAAAATTGCTTATGGCTCAACGAGAGGTTCAATTTGAGCGATCTGATATCGAATTAATAAATAATCAAGAATTAGTTGCAATTCAAATTGTATGGAATAGGGATGAACTTTATAAAGAGGATGTTAAATTTTTGCGGACTGTCTCCGAAATATATAATAATATCTATGATAAAAAAATAGAAATGGAAAAGCATACCCAGAAAATGCAAAGAGAATTAGACTTATTAGCTAAAGTTTGCTCTGATGACAAGTCTGATTACGAATTGATTCGAGAACTTTTAGGGCTACAGAGAAATAAAGCTTTATTGAATCGGAAAAGAGGTTTAAAAGACGATATGGAAAGGGTCATTGAAAAGTATATTAATAAAAAAGTAGGGTAATGTTTATCAAAGAAATACAATTAAATAATTTTAGAATATATAAAGGGTGTAATACTATTTCTTTATTACCGTCCAATGACGCTAATGTTGTTGTTATCAGTGGTAAGAATGGATTTGGTAAGACTACTTTTTTGATGTCGTTAGTGTGGTGTTTGTATGGTAAACAGATGGAGAAAGTGGATGAGCTATACGAAAAAGAAATTAGAGATAAAGGTAATTACACTAAATATATAGTGGAAAGTTTAAATCGGAGAGCTCGTGAAGAGGGAGAGACTGAATTTTCTGTTATGATTACTTTTTCTGATGTAAAAATTCCTGATATAACTTGTAATGAGGTGACAATTAGGAGATCTTATAATATAATAACAAGTTCATCGGATAAAGTAGAGGTGCTTATTGATGGGTATCCTAATGAGTTAATTGAAGATCTAACGAAAGAAAATCAAAAAGGAGAGGAAATTTTTATTCGTGATTTTATCTTACCTATTGAGATTGCAAAGTTTTTCTTTTTTGATGCTGAAAAGATTGTATCATTAGCGGAAGTTAGTTCTAATTTGCAGCGGCAGCAATTGAGTCGAGCATATTCTCAGGTTTTAGGCATACAAAAATATGAGGATTTAAAAACTACTTTAGAAGAAAAGCAGGATGAATATAGACGTCGTTCTGCAAAGCCTGAAGAAAGGAAAGAATTGACGCAACTTCATGCGGATATAAAAAATTATAGCGAAGATGTTGCTGATTTGAATAAGCAAATAGAAGATCTAAAAGAGGAGAAAAATATAACCGAGAAAGAAGTAGAAGAAATTCAAAGAAAACTCATAAGAGAAGGAGATCGAATGTCGTTAGAAGAACTAAATGCCTTGAAAGCAGAGCAATTGTCTCTAGAACAAAAGATTGTTGACAAACAAAGTGAGTTGAAAGAGCTTCTTGATATAATACCTTTTGCTTTAGCAGGAGAAACTGTTGCTAATGTATCAGAACAATTAAATAATGAAAAGTTAGCTTTAGAACAAAAGTATAAACAGGAAGATATTTTAGATAAAATTGATAAAATAAGAGCTGATATAGAAAATGCTCGATTATATACAAATATTGTATTTGATAAGAATGGTATTAAAATTCGAGAGTTTTATGAAGAACAGATCAAGAGATTGGTAAAAAAATATTTTTTTGTAGAAGAATCTCCGATCCCTGAAAATTTTAAAGTTTTACATGATTTTTCTAGTTCTCAATTTAATGAATTTGTTCAGTTAGTTAATACTATAAAACATAGTTTTAAAGATAAATTTACTCAATTAAATACGGAATATTCATTTTATAAAAATCAATTAGATTCTATAAATAGAAAAATTCGTGATGCTCAAAAAAATGCAGGAGATGAATATACGTTGGCTTTGAGAGATAAAAAAAATGCTCTTATTTCACGAATAAATCAATATTCGAATGAGATAGAAACTACTGTTTTAAAGATTGGAGAGACGCAAAACCAATTAAAAGCTTGTCGTCAACGGCAGGAGATTTTGAGAAAAAAAATAGATGAATCTAGCTCATATTCTTTAAAAGAGCAGAAAACAAGACAATTGATAACTAAATTGCAAAATTTTATAGTTTTGTTTAAAGAAGAAAAAAAGAAATCTTTAGAAGTAAAAATGTTGAATTCCTTAAATATCCTGTTGCATAAGAAAAATTTTGTGACTCGTGTGGAGGTCGATATTAACTTCACCGGAGATGATATTGATATTGTTCTATATGATAAACGTGATAAGGTTATAGATAAAGCATCCCTGTCGATGGGAGAAAGGCAAATGTATGCTTCGGCTTTGTTAAGTTCATTAGTAGATGAATCTGAAATAGAGTTTCCTGTGTTTATTGATAGCCCGATGCAAAAATTTGATGAACAACATGCGGAGAATATTATTAAATATTTTTATCCTAGTGTGTCAAAACAAGTTGTAATTTTCCCATTAATAAACAAGGAATTAACGGAAAGGGAATATTGTTTGTTGAAACCCAATGTTAGTCGGGCGTATTTAATAAATAATGTTAGTACTGATAATTCTGAGTTTGTAGAAACATCTCCTGAAGATTTTTTATCAACGTATAATTTGATATATAATGCAGATTAATATAAAAACTTCTGAAAAAAATCAAGAAATTGTACGAAAGTTAACAACAAAGCTTCCGTATGGTACAAAAGAAAATGTGATTGCTCGAATTGCGTTAGGCTATTCTTTGCAAACAGGGAAAAAATTTCAAACAAGTGATTTTAATTTATATGATTCAAAGGGTAAAGAATATAAAGATCATATTTTATTTGATGAGAAATATAGAGATTTTTATATAGCGTTGATTTCTCAATATTATGGGTTGTACAAAACAGATGAAGTAAATATCCCTCGGTATATTAAATTACATATTGATCATGGTTTAGAATTACTTGATAATATATTTCAAGATAATTACAATTATACATTCTTTGATTTTCTTATCGAATATATAGAAAAGGGTACGCTTTATTTGACAGATTTGAATGTTCCTTTAGATGCAGTACGTAATAATCAACAACATATAGATAAGTCTTATTACACTGGAAGTATTAAAATCAATGTTGGAAGTACGGTAGAAGAAAATCCTCAGACCATTTATTTATCTTTAAATGATACTAGTAGATATAATAATTGTCACATTGCAATTGCAGGAAATTCAGGAACGGGTAAAACGGAATTTGCATTAGAATTTCTATCTCAAATTTATGAACAGTCAAATGGGCATGTAAATTTTATTTATCTTGATTTTAAAGGTTTGAAGCAAGATGATATAAAAAATAGAGAACCTTTTTTTAAAGCAACTAAGACAGATTTTGTTGATGTACCACAAATGCAATTTCCCGTAAATCCTTTAACATTTATAGATAATGTTAATGAGGTTAATAAGAATATGGGTATAGATAAATTTGTTGATATTATTTGTAAATATTCAAATATTGGTATTAAGCAAAAAGGTAAATTGAGAGAAGCTGTTCAGGAAGCTTTTATTAGCCAAAAGGGTGGGACATATCCAAGTTTGAGTATGGTTAATGAGCATCTACATGGATTGGTCGGAGATAAAAGGGATTCATTAACAGAAATAATGGATGAATTAAGTCGGTATAAAATTTTTATTGATGATCCCAAAAATGAATCTAACTTTTTGAATAAAAATTTGTATCTCTCGTTATCAGGAGATTTATCTAATTCTGTTAGATTTACTTCTCTTTTTCTAATTATAAATTATATTTATAATGTATTTATGAATATGGATAACACTTCTGTTGACAATGCATTGAAAGCAATGAGGTATGTTATTCTTATTGATGAAGCTCATGTTTTATTTAAAGAGAAAAAATATCAATATATTTTAGAGAAAATTTTAAGGGAAATACGTTCGAAGGGGGTTGCCGTTGTTTTATTATCTCAAGGTATAGAAGAATATAATCAACCTGATTTTGATTTTTCTACCATGTGTGAGATCGCTTTTTTGCTTGATATAAAAGATAAGAATCCCAAAGTAATGGAAAAGTTTTTAGGACTTTCTGGTAAGAATGTTGTAACTTTAGCTCGTAATATGGAGCAAATCGAGAAAGGGCAAGCTATTTCGAACATAAAAGAATTTGAAGTTGCTCGAAAGTTTTGGATAAAACAGTATTGGAAACGTAATAAATAACTAGCTATGGAAACAACTTCTGATTATCAGACTATATATTACAAAGATTTAATTTTATATCCGCAAAATCCTCGTCTGCCTCGATCAAAGCATAATTTGGATGAAAGAGGAATTATTGATTATATGCTTTTGGAAGCTGCGACATTAGAATTAATGCAAGCGATAGGGGAGAATGATTTTTTTAAAGGAGAGCAATTGTTAGTTGTTCATGAAGGGAATAAATATAAAGTATTAGAGGGGAATAGACGTTTAACCGCAATAAAGCTTTTAAATGAACCTGAATTAGCATCAGTGAAGAAGGCTTCTGTTCGAGAGATTTATGAGGCTGCCCAACATCGTCCAACTCATATTCCATGTTTAATTTTTAATACAGAGGATGAAATTCGAAGATATTTAGGCTATAGACACATAACTGGAATAAAACCTTGGGGGCTGACTGAAAAATCGCGGTATTTGTACAAGTTATATTTCGATGAATTTAAAGGTGAAAATATAGATAATGCTGTTAGTGAATTAGCTAAAAAAATAGGTAGTCGGAAAGAGTATGTGAAAAGAGTCATTATTGCCTACGAGATATATCGAATTGTAGAAGATGAAGGTTTTTATAAAATAAAGGATTTAGATGATACGACATTTTATGTAGGATATTTAGTGGATTCATTGAATCGAAGTCATATTGCTGCATTTCTAGAAGTTGATATGTCATCAGATAGACCTTTGAAAAGTCTGAATAAAGCAAATTTGAAGGAATTAATATTTTGGTTTTTTGAAAAGAATGATCAAAATAAAACTAGGATTAAGGGTAAAAGTAGCGATTTAAATAGTTTAAACGCTGTATTAGGGAGTCCTGTAGCTTGTTCTGCTTTTAGAGAGGGAAAAGACTTGGAACGGGCATTTGAACTTACAGAAAATGTTGAATCTGTATTTTTTACAAATATACAAAATTCTTTAAAATCTTTGGAGCAAGCAGATGCATTAGTTCATAAAATTACAGATTTCTATATAAATCTTGAGTCTGATTTGGTGGAAATTAGAAAACTTACTTCTAAAATAAAGCAGACTAAAGATGAACTACTAAAAAAAGGAGTATTTGGAGATGGTGATGAATTTTAATGAAAAATTGAAAAAGCAATTTCAAGATTTTACTCTTGAAACTCCCAATGTACAAAAATATATAGAACATGTGTATGCTGATTTTGTAGAGTTGAATGCTTTATTTCTAAAAGAAGAAGTAACTGTTGCTGATATTTCAGATAAATTACAAGATATAAAAGATTCTAATATATTAGAGGTGGATGCACTTGACGATGTTGAGAATAAATTGGAGGAAATAGCTTCGCTCGAAGCAGAAAAAAATGATATAATTGAAGAAAGATTTTATTCAATTTTTAATGTCTGTCGTGAACGAGAAAGTTTATATAGTTCTGATGAGTATCCTTTTATTATTAAGAAGAATCAAATTAAATTGAAAGAGCATTTATCGAGTAAGCATAAATTATATATATTACTACTTTTGTGTTCTAATTTGAATTGTTTTAAGGATATTGCTTCAGAGTTGGCTGTCGATTTTGAGACATTATCTTTTTATAGTCTGAAATCCTTTCTCCCGCCAAAAGCTATAATAAAAGTATTTGGGAAAAAGTCATTATATAAAGGTAATGCTAAAACTAAGATTTCAAAATTGGCAGAAGAATTGAATATGAGAATAAACTTGGACAAATTGAATTCAATTCCTAACACGAATACTCAAGAAAGAGGCTTAGATATAATAGCTTGGTTACCTTTTATTGATAGAATTCCCAATATGATTATAATACTTGCTCAATGTGCTTGTGGAAAAGAGTGGAATTATAAGCAATATGATACCCAGAGATTTAAAGAATTTCTCTGTTTTTCTAAATTAGCAATTCACGCTATGTTCATTCCATATGCAATAAGTATTCCAATGAAAAAAAAATTTCATCAACATGATGAAATTTTGTATGATCAGCTTCTTTTTGATAGGAAAAGAATCATTGAGCAACTTGAAGAGTTTGAGTTTATTTCGGAATTACAGTCGTTTCTTGCTGTTGAAAAAAGTATTCGAGAGAGGATTGCCGTATAGTTCTCTTTATCAAAATTTTGCGGATTGCTAGTAAGGATACTGGAAAATGATTTTTCCTGTAGAATACTTACCGGAATAGACCGTTTGATGAATATGTTTATTTTGATGAATGTATCTATTGGGGGTAAAGACTTATATAAATTTTCATCAAATTTGAATTTATATATGTTCTCTGATACTGCTTTAGATAGAAATTCTTTCTTGATCAGTGGTATATTCAAATTTTGTAAAGAGGTGCTGATACATGGTTGGGTAGCAAAAGTATAGATATTTGTGAATTTCTCTACAGCTATAAGTGAGGAGGGAGAAATTACTATCCGTACGGATATTGGCTATTTTAAATAACAATCTATGATCAACAATAAAAGCCGATCTCTTTTTCTTTTCAGTTGGATTTGTATAGTATCGGAGTTTATTGTTTGTTACTCAATACTTTGCTTTACATCTGTTCGTTATCTATTCGTTATATCATCGTTAAATCTAGGTTCTATAGTAACGGAGACTTAACGATGATATAACGAAACGATGAAGGGACAGATGTAAGAGTAAGTGTGAGGGGGAAAGGGAGAACAGGTGAAATTAATATGGTCGGTTTTTTATAATTTTTGAGAATCGGGATAATACTTTTTCTTCATTGATGTGACTTATATATGGAGGCGGCTTAGGGATATGATGTGTGTGTAAAAATTAAAATGTTGTATTATGGGTAAGAACAATATTTTTATAGAGGCGGAATACGAATTCAAGCGGGTGCGTAGGAGTATCTTGTTTCGAATTTTTGCGATTTTGGCTCTTTTAGGGGCTGTCGTATATCAGTATTCGTTCCTGTCAAGGGGAGATGGTAGCGGTTCGATAAATGATTTGTTACAATTCCACATGGATTGGTCCTCTCAGGCTTTGGCTTCATCTATCCCGTTTAAAAGTGCCTATTATTTTAATTTGATTCAACTGTTACTTGTTGTTTCTCTCGTGGTGAACGATTTGAGAAAATATAAAATAGGTACGAAAGAGGCTTTATATTCTCATCCTCAGAGTAACCGGGAAATCGTGACTGGTAATTTTCTAGGGAAATTGTTGGTCGTGACCTTATTAAATGGGCTTGCATTTGCCGTTTCGATAGTTATTAATCTTGTTTTGTATTCTCATTCTTTTGATTTGTCATATTACTTGTTTTATTGGATTACACTCACGTTTCCGACATTAGTTTACTTCCTAGGCTTTTCCGGTTTCATGATTCGTTGGGTGCGTAATTCGGGAATGAGTCTTATTTTGTTAGTGTTGATATTTAGTGGGTTGACTTTTGGTACGGCTCATTTGTTACATGGATTGTTAGATCCTTGTGCTCGTTATGTACCCAATATGTTTTCTGATTTTACGGGACACGTAAATCTAGAGAGTTATCTTTTACAAAGAGGGAGTGTTTTGTTAGCTGGGATCGGTTTTTTTCATATTGTCTGTTATTTCTTATCCAAGAATTCCGAATGGTCTTTTCGTGATGCGGAAAAGCTTATGGGGGGCTTCTGTCTTGTTTGTTCTTTCCGGTTGTTTGGCTTTTATGTATTATAATCATTATAGGGTAATAGATAATAATAGAAAGCTTTATCGGCAAGTATATAATGAAAATAGTACATATTCAGGAACGAGAATTGTGTGCAATGATTTATACGTGAAAATGTTGGAAGGGGGAGGTCTTACAATAAAAAGCCAAATGGAGATTACGAATGGAAATTCGGAAAGGATACCTCTTGTCATGTATTTGAACCCGGGCTTGAAGGTAAGTCGGGTTGAAGTAAATGGGGAAAACGTATTATTCAGGAGAGAATGTCAAGCGATTATTTTGGATAAAGAATTAGCTGCCAGTGAGAGATGTCGTGTTGTGGTTCTGTATGAAGGGAATATTGAAACGGATATATGTTTCTTGGAACAAGAGAATAAGGAATATGATTTCTCTAATGTGAATCGTCTCGGAATATTTTGTTACGGGTATACACCTGCTTTTTGTAGTGAGGATTATACTTTATTGACCCCGGAATGTATATGGTATCCCGTGTCTGTACCTCCTTATAGCCCGTTGGAGTATAGAAAAGTGAATTTTACCCGTTATTCGTTGACCGTTGAGCATGAACCTCGTCTGGTAGTAATTTCACAAGGAGATACGGTGGATGAGAAAGAGGGGAAGACTTCATTTGTTTTTACACATGATATGCCGGGCATAAGTTTGTGTGTCGGTGAATATCGGAAACGGGAAGTGACCGTGGCCTCAATGGGGGCAGCTGATACGACTCGTTTGGAATTGTATTATTTGCCTCGCCATGAATACTTGTTGGAACAATATACTATGCCTGAAGATCAGTTGGTAAAAGTGTTGACAGATAGCAAGGTTAATTTTGAGATGCAGGGGTGTATAAAGAAAAGACAGAGTCTGACAGATAAAGAATGGGAGGAGGTAAATGCGTTGGATGATGGAACACGGAACATGGGGGAATTGATTAGGGAAGTGCTTGCTAAAAGAAAGTTCGACCCGACCCAGCATTACCCTTATCGTCGGTTAACGCTTTTGGAAACTCCATGTAATTTTTATTGTTTTTCTAATTTGTCTCGCTTGACGGGAGAGCGAGAACAGGCAGGAATGGTGTTCCTTCCGGAAAAATTATATTCGATCGAGAAATATCAGAACAAGGTGACTGATAAAGAAGATGATTCGGAAAAAATGGTGACCAAATTGAATGTAGATATTGCCACGATTTTGGGAAGAGGAAGTTGTAGCATAATACCTACGTTGTTTGGTCAAACGTTGTTTATTGATTCCGAGGAATATCCGATTCTGCATGATGTATTACTAAATATGACACATAAGGATCGTGGGGGTGGTATAACCGTGACTGATCATTGGCAAGCTGTACATTATTTGAAAAACAATAGTTTAAAGGATGCTTTGCAGGATCGTGCTTTGTCGCCAGAAGTGGTTCGTGGTATAGTTCTTAAGAAAAGCGAAGAATTGTTCACGTATCTGATGTTGAAGATTGAGAGTGGTGAATTTTGTAAATTTCATATGGATTCCATTGCTAGTACGCATTTTGCAGAAGTCTCTTGGGCTGTGTATTGTCAAAAGTTTCAACAGGCGTTTGGTTTTAGGTTGGATTCTCTCGTAGAAAAATGGTATCATGCGAAAGGTTTACCACAATTGGATATACGTGAATTTCAGGCGTTTCATCTTGGAGGAAAGGATGTTTTTTCTTCGTCTGATATATTTTGTCGTTTTAAAGTATTTAATCGGAGTGATGTGCCGGGACTTATCATGACAATGGATATGCAGGGGTGGATTATTCCACCTCATGAAGGGAGGGAAATTAAGGTTCGTAACCGGAAAAACATGGGACTTATTACTAATAATTATTCTTTGAATATGCCTTTAGCTGAAAATTTTCCATGTGCAATGTCTGTTAGATTGGAAAAACCGGAAAGAGTTCTTGGTGATACCGTGACTGGGATTTTTAATTTGGATTCGATGACATTTTTCCAAAATACGAATGAAATTATCGTTGATAACGAAGATCCCTGTTTTAGGATAATAAAGGCGAAAGGTTTTGATATCGTGTCTTTGTTTCGAGGCGAGGAAGGACCGCAAGAATATCAAACAAGAGCGGGGGAACCGGATACTTGGAAGCCTGTTATTGATAATAATTTTTACGGTATGCCTGTGCGAAGTGCTTTTTATAAACGAGCCGGTTCGGGTGGATCACGTGTAGAATGGAATACAGTATTGTCACAGCCGGGTGAATATGAGGTGTTTTTTTATCATACGAAGCCTGTTAATACAGCGGTAGATCCTAAACAAGAACTTCATTACACGATTTGTAATGGAGAAGAAGAATATAATGTGATTGCAACAGTAGATAGCAAAGAGGCGGGATGGATCTCGTTGGGGGTATTTAATTTCTTAAAAGAGGCAAAAGTCACATTGAGTGATAAAGATCGAAAGGATAAGTTTGAGACAAAATACGGTTGTCTGCCTCAAGAGATTGTGGCAGATGCAGTAAAATGGGTTAAACAATAGGAGGAATAATCTTGTTTTTGGTTAGGCTGCTAACCAGTTGACCGGTTTGACAGAGAATGTTACAGAGAAATATTTATTCCTGTGGGTAAAGCTGTAAGTTTTTGTATCATAATTTTATTATTTTTTTGAAATTAGGGTAATACTTTTTTTTAGTTGATGTGACTTATATATGAAATCCTATTAGAATAAATAAAAAATGTAGCAACTTATATTTGTTATAACCATATTATTAACCTACAAAACAATGAATTATGAAAAAACATTTATTATTGATTTTTGCATTAATCTCTTTGATTAGCTTAATGTCTTTTACTGTAGATTATGGTCAAAAGCCTAAAGAACAAACTCAAAAAGTTGGTATGCTAAGTGATATTGTGGGGGCTCCTATAATTATTGCACCGCCGCCTTCAACTATTACTGTTTTTAGAGGAAGTAACGTGAGTTTTAAGGTTACTTTTATTTCAGATTTGCAAGTTGATGGTGTGTTGACAAAAATAAATAAATATGGAGCAAAAGAACGTCTTCAAAGAGATTATACTCTTCATATAATAGGAAATGACATGATCATTACACTGGATGAGGTTCGGGAGGCAGATGAGGGTGAGTATGATTTAGAAATATTTAATAGGAAAGGAAGTGTTTCTGTTAGATTTAAATTGAATATAATTTTATATTAATAATGAGTTGTGACTAATGAATGTTATAAAATAGATTATAATTAAGAGGAATAAATCATGTTTATATGATGTCAGGGTTTGTTGAAATTGAGAAATCTTGGGGAAGATGACGAAACTTATCTCTCCTGAGATTTCTTAATTTTATTCGGATTGAAAATTCACGGGTAGGAGCAAGTCGTGGGACCGAATTTTATATATTGTCGGACATATAGAATGATACTAAAATGGTTATAAATCTCTCGATGTAATAAATTATTCTTATTTTTGTGTTAATTAAAGGATCGTTTAATGATCAGGACGAATTGGAAAATTGATAAAAGAATAATTGTTTGATAATTAGGAAAGAAAAAATTGAAGGAGTGGTAATAACTAGTAATTATTAAACGATCGTTTAGTGAGATTTTTATGAGCTTGTATGTATGGTAGGCCTATAAAAACGGTTCTTTTTGGGTGCAAGATGTAAATGTGTAAATACAATCCGTTATGGAGTTGGAAATGAATGATGTTAAGGGGTTAAAGCAGGGAGATCGTTCTTGTTTTGAGAATATTTTTAATGAATATTCTCCTGACTTGTATGTTGTGGCGTACCGGATTACCGGTAATAAAAGTACGGCAGAAGATATAGTTCAGGATTTTTTCGTGAAATTGTGGGTGAATAGGGAGAAGTTGTCTATTTATAAATCCTTCCGTTATTATTGTTTCTCTGCAATACATTATGCGTCATTAAATGCGACAAGGACGAAATATAGGGATACGGAATTGTCAGAGGAATTGGAGGATCCTTCTTGTGTGGAGTATGAAATGGAACGGGCAGAGTTAAGCGAAAAAATTCATTTGGCAATTAATTCTTTGCCGGAAAAATGTAAAGCAATTTTTGTGGATGCCTGCATCGAGGAATGTAGCTATGTTGAAGTGGCGGAAAAGTATGATATATCGGTAAATACAGTAAAAGTACAAGTAAGTAAAGCGTATCGGATTTTACGGGAAAAATTGACTAAAGAACAATTTCCTTTTTTTTTGTTGATTTTTCTGAAATCCGAGTAATACTTTTTTCAAGTTGATGTGACTTGTTAATGAAAGGCTATTTGAATATGGAAGAATATAGATCAAATATGAATATTCTGAAAGAGGTTTTACGAGGGAAACGTCCTCATGATGACGTGGAGTTCGTGGTGTGGTTAAAGGAGTCTGAGGAGCATCAGAAGTGCTACGAGGAGGCTTTACTACAAGCAGCGAGCGATTTGAGGATTAAAAAATCGTTTAATCGACAATTGGTGTGGAATCGGGTGTTGGATGAAACCCGGAAGAAGGAACGGGTACGGATGTTGCGACGTTATTTTGTGCGTTATGCGGCCGTATTGTTGCCGTTTGTGATTTTGTTTGCTTGGTGGTTACTGAAGACGGGAGACGTGGAGTCAAGTGTGGAGGTTACTGCTAATGAGGATGGTATTATGTTGTTTCTTTCTAACGGGGAGCGGGTGAACATTAGTCAGTTCGATTCGACTGGAGTACTGGAAAAGAACGGGATGAAAATTAGGATGACGGAGAAAAGGGATCAAATCGTGTACGAGAATCATGATGACATTTCCAAGGAATTAATTTATAATACATTGAGTGTCCCCGCCCGTGCAGAATATTGTCTGACTCTAGAAGATGGTACAAAGGTGTGGTTGGCAGCAACCTCCCGGTTAAAGTATCCGGTTAATTTTGTGGGAACTTCCCGGGAAGTATATTTGGAGGGTGAAGCGTTTTTTGACGTGGCGAGGGATACGTCAAAACCTTTTATTGTGAATTGTGCCACTTTTTCGGTGAAGGCTTTGGGGACATCTTTTGATGTGAGTTGCTATAATGATGATGAATTTGGCTTGGCAACTCTTGCCTCGGGAAAGATTGAGGTAGCTCTTGGGGATCAGAAAAAAGTATTGAGCCCCGGGGAGCAAGCCTTGATCAAAGAACAATCCTTATCGGTGAAAGAGGTGAATATTTTGCCTTATACGTCTTGGATGGAAGATCGGCTTTACTTTTTTAATGAAAAACTCGAGTCGATTATGAAACGGATGGCTCGTTGGTATGGAATTGAGGTGTGTTATGCGGACCCGGGCATTCGGGAATTACACTTTACAGGGAATGTGCCCAAGTATACCGATATTGAAAAAGTATTTGATATACTGGAGTTTGCTACCCATTTGGATTTTTCTTTAGAAAAAGGTAAAGTACTCATTTCCCGATCGAAGAAATAAGGAATTTTTGAGTAAATAATGTGTGATATTGAACGTGAAAATGTTCAATAAGGGGAATACTATATACTAATGTTTTTTAATCATATAAATTAAAACCAATAACTTATGATGAAAAAAGTTGTGATTCAATTGCGGAAATTCTTGTTTATTTTCGTGACTCTGTTGCTGGCTTACGGGACCATGCTAAGGGAAGAGGTTTCAGCCCAAACGCAACAAATGAGTGTTAAGTTTGAAAATATGTCTCTTTTGGATGCCTTGGGACATTTAAGCAAACAAACGGGTGGAAAGATATTATACAATCATGAGCGGATAGATAAATCCGTGAGGATTAATGTCGTATTGACGAACAAAGCTCTTCCTGAGATTCTGAATAAATGTTTGCAAGGGACAAAGTATATGTACAAGGAAGTAGATGGGGTATATGTTATTTCCGAGAAAGAAGAGGTGGTTGTTCAAGAAAAGAAGGAGATTGTGGTGAAAGGAAATGTAAAGGATGAGAGGGGTGAGCCCATGCCGGGTGCCACGATTATATTGAAAGGTACGACGATCGGTATAACCTCTAATGAGACGGGAGATTTTACATTGCTTCTGCCTGCTAAAGACTCGTTGATATTACTTGTTTCCTTTATCGGTTATGAAACACAGGAGATAAAAGTACAAGGAGACAAGAAGCTGAATATACGGATGAAGATCGAGACGAGTGCTTTGGAGGATGTGGTCGTGACTGGATATGCCAATATTGATAAAAAGAGCTTTACCGGAAATGCTGTTAGCGTGAGCAAAGAGGAATTACTGAAAGTTTCCAAGTCAAACGTGATTCAAGCATTACAGGTTTTTGACCCTTCCTTTAGAATTAGGGAGAATAATAAATGGGGATCAGACCCGAATGCATTACCAGAGGTGAATATCCGGGGTACTTCCAGTACGGGAGTGAAGGCGTTGGATGCCGATCCGTTGGATAAATCGAATTTGAAAAATAATTCAAATCTACCAACATTTATTATGGATGGCTTCGAAATTAGTGTGGAGAAGTTATACGATTTTGATCCTAATAGAATTCAAAACATTACAATTTTGAAGGATGCTGCTGCAACTGCGATTTACGGTTCTCGTGCTGCCAATGGGGTGGTGGTCATTACAACCGTGGCTCCGAAAGCCGGACAGTTGTCTGTAACATATGGTTTGACCGGAAAAGTTTCTACTCCTGATTTGAGTGATTATAATTTGATGAATGCCAGAGAATTATTGGATACGGAAATTGCGGCAGGTTTTTATGAGGCAGAGACTTTTCCCGAATTGTATTCTAAGCGGGAGGAATTGTTAGCTAAGGAGGCGAATATAGTGCGGGGAGTGAATACTTATTGGCTGTCGCAACCTTTACGTACTGAATTCAACACACAGCATAGTTTGTATATCGAGGGGGGAGCTCAAGGACTTCGATATGGAATCGATTTTAGTTATCGGAATGATAAAGGAGTGATGAAAGAATCTTTCCGAAAGAGAGTAGGAGGAGGCTTTTCTATTAATTACCAGATTAAAGGATTGTCAGTACGAAATTATATCTCTTATAGCGTGATGAATTCAGAGGATTCTCCATATGGCTCTTTTTCTAGTTATACATCTGCGTTGCCTTATGATCGTTATAAAGATGAAAATGGGGTAATTGCCCAAAATTTGCCTCAATGGCATAATAGATCCGGGATGACGACTGAGGATTTGGGACGGGTAAATCCATTGTACGAGTCAACGTTGAATAATTTCAGTGGATCAAAGTATGAAGAGCTAATTGATAACTTTGGTGTGAATTGGATGTTTGCTGAGCATTTTCAGTTAAAGGGTGATTTTAGTGTGACCCGCCGTTTTTCTACGACAGAACGTTTCGTTGATCCAAAGTCTTTACAAAATAAGAATGAATCATTGTCTGTAAATAATATGTCTTCTGGCTCGTATAATTTAAGTAAGAGTGAAGAACTTAGTTGGAATACCAATATTTTGTTTGCATATAATCAAATGGTGAATGGGCATAATATAAATTTGACTGCCGGGATGAATATTAAGGCAAATAAAAGTGAGGGGAGTTCCAGTCAATACAAAGGTTTCCCATCGGGTTCGTTGAACTCTATTAATTATGCCGAGGAAATATATGAAAAGCCGACTGCTAATGAACGTTTGAGTCGTATGGTTGGTTTTTTGGCCGGATTGAATTACACGTATAATAATATTTATTTATTGGATGCTTCTTGTCGTTTTGACGGTTCTTCAGATTTTGGTAAGGATAAAAAATTTGCACCTTTCTGGTCAGCCGGACTCGGTATTAATATTCATAATTATGAATTTATGAAACAACAAGGTGTGTTGTCAACATTGAAGCTACGAGCTTCATACGGAGCTACGGGTAAGGTGAATTTTCCCCCTTATGTGGCAAAAACAACTTACAAGGTGTTGACAGAGGAATGGTATCGTACCGGATTTGGTGCATTACTGAAAGCATTGGGTAATCCGGCTTTATCTTGGGAGAAAACGAAAACTTTTGATGCCGGATTCCAATTAGGTTTTATGCATGACCGTTTGTTTATCACGGGAAGTTGGTATCACAAGAAAACGACAGGTTTGATTACCACGGTAGCTATTCCGACATCCTCTGGTTTCAATGATTATTATGATAATATGGGTAATGTTTTGAATAAAGGTATTGAGTTGGATGTGAAGTACGAGATTGTAAGATGTCAGGATTGGAATTTCTCTGTCTATGGAAATATGTCTCATAATAAAAACGAGATATTAGCGATTTCGGAGGCATTAAAACGGTATAATGACCGGGTAAATCAGTATTACCAACGAAATTCGAATTTGAAATCGTCTTCGGAAATTTTAACAAAATATGAAGAAGGAGGTTCTAATACGGCCAAATATGGAATGAAATCTTTAGGAATTGATCCGGCAAATGGTAAAGAGATGTTTTTAAAGAAAGATGGGACGATTACTTATACTTGGTCTGGAGACGAGATGGTGATTATCGGTGATACGGAACCGGATGCTCAGGGGTCTTTCGGATTTAATGTGCGTTATAAGAATTTGTCATTGTTCGCTTCGTTTATGTATAAGTTTGGTGGCGATGCCTATAATTCTACTTTGGTGACGAAGGTTGAGAATGCTAAGATTTACGAGGAAAATGTGGATAAACGTGTTTTGAAACAAAGATGGCAGAAACCAGGAGACAACGCTAAATATAAGGATATTAGAAATCAAGATGGGTACACAAAACCGACATCTCGTTTTATGCAGAAGGATAACGAGCTTAGTTTGAATTCTATTACATTAGGTTATGATTTGGATTCTAAATTCTTACGAAAATATAAATTTGGTTTGGTTCGTTTTGAATTAGGTGCAAATGAATTGTTCCGAATCTCAACGATCAAGCAAGAGCGGGGAACGGAGTTTCCTTATGCTCATTCGTATAATTTCTCTATTAAAGTTAATTTTAATTAATGCGATGAGTATGAAAAACAAAATATTGTTACTATTGTTTTTACCGCTATTGTTTGGATGCAATGGCTGGTTGAATGTCACTCCGCAATCGGAAGTTGATGAAGAAGACCTTTTTGCAGACGGGGAAGGGTATCGTAATTCGTTGAACGGCGTTTATTCCCGGATTTCGGAATCGGATATGTATGCTCAACAATTGACTTGGGGATTTATGGATGTGCTGGCTCAATATTATAATTTTGACAAGATGAATCAATACGGGGCTTATCCTAAAGCTTACAAAGGTGATTACGATAATAGTGAGGTCAAAGGGATTTTAGAGAGTATTTGGCAGGGGGCTTACAAGTCAATAGCAAATTGTAATAATTTGATTCAGAATATAGATAAGGCGGATGTTACAAAATTTTTGGGGCGTGAGGGAGAAAAGAATATGTTGAAGGGGGAAGCTTTGGCTTTACGGGCTTTTTTGCACTTTGATTTATTACGCTTGTTTGCTCCCGTGGCAGTTGAATTAAATGGGGATAAAACGGGATATGTGCCTGTTAATGATAATAACGAGTATCTTCCTTATTGTGAAACTCATCCTGCGATGTTCCAGAAACGGGAGAATGTACAAGGTTATTTGGACAAAGTTATTCGGGATTTAAAAGATGCCAAAACTTTATTGGCCACGTTTGATACCGTTTCTTCTGTGAGAAAAGATCAATTGAGAACAACTAATCGTTTATTAGGAACTGCAGGAGCGGTAGAGGATTTATTCTATTGTTTCCGGGGATTCAGGATGAATTACTATGCGGCAACCGCTATGTTGGCTCGTGTATATAATTATAAAGGCGAGTTACAATTAGCGGCAGAACAAGCTCAGGAAGTGATAGATAACGGGTCTTTTCCGGTTAAGGGAGATTATGCTAAGCCCAAGCAATATGAGGATGTTATATTTGCATTGAGTAATCGGAAATTGACAGAACTTTTTGAGGCTTACTATACCGGAACCAATAAGGTGTTATGCGTGTCGAACACGGCACTAAATAAGATATTGGGATCTGATACTTATGATTATCGTGGGTATTATCATATGCAAAATTTGGATGGAGCGAATAAAGTGAGTAAAAAGTATCTTCCTGTAAGTTCTGATCAAGGAACGATCCCTAATGAAATCATCCCGATTATTCGTACAAGTGAGATGCAGTATATTGCGGGAGAGTATTATGCCTCTATTAAAGATTATGCGACGGCAGCTTCTCGTATTACGGTGGTAAAGCAGGCATCGGGTGCCTATACCCCGGTAACGGTACAAAGTCTTGAGGATTACCATAAGGCATGGATAAATGATGCTTACCGTACGTTTATCGGTGAAGGACAGTTGTTTTTCTTGTATAAGAAGTTGGGGACAGAATTTTATTCGGGAATGAAGGATGAGGCGTTTGTTTTCGCAATTCCGGATAGTGAAGATGTAACTTTAAATCAATAGGGAAATAATGGTCACCAAAAATATAAAGATTATGAAAGGACAGTTTATCTTTTTATTCCTTCTTTTGGCCGTTTTCGGATGTAAGGAAGATGAGTTCGATACATATAGTAGTGTTAATTATTTGAGTTTTTATAATAATCCGGCTACGGATAGCATCGTGGAAACCTTCTTCTTTCATCAGGGGAAGGATGCGATTGAAGTTTCCGTGAAATTTAATTTGGGAGGCCAGTTATTGACTGAGGATTGCCCGATCAAGTTGTGTGTAGTGGATTCTTTGTCGGGATTGTTGAAAGATGGGAAGGTGGTATCTCCGCTTTCAGATGCGGATTTTGCATTTCCGGATGAGATGGTTTTTCATAAAGGTGTGAATGTCGATTCGGTGTTTGTAGTATTGAAGAAAACGGCTCAATTGGAAGATGCTTATTGTCGGGTTGTATTACAAATTGAGCCGAATGAATTTTTTGAAATAGGTGAAACTATTTATAGCCAAGCAAAGATATACTTTACTTCAGCGATTTCAATTCCAGGATGGTGGGACGAGACAGTTAATAAATATTATTTAGGTGGATTTACTCCTAAGAAATACGAGATTTTTTGTCGGGAAGTGGGTGTGACTGATCTGACGGGTGTTGAGGAAAAATATATACGGGAGTATGCCTTGAAGTTTAAGCGTTATTTGGAGGCTCATCCGGAATACGAGGATGATGGAACTAGAATAACAGTGACGGTAATCGGTTAATAATGAATGTTATGAAAAAGATATTGATATTGTGTCTTGTGATGGCTTGGAGCATAACAGGATGTTACGAAGATAAAGGCGATTATGATTATCGCAATTTGGCAGAGGGTACAATCGGAAATGTAAATGGATCATATCATGTGTCTGTTGGAGATACGTTGATTATTGAGCCGGAGATCGTGTTCGATTTGGAAACGAAAGTTGGGTTAAAGTACGAATGGTCCGTGGAGCTTGATTCTGTGTTTTCCCGGGAGAAAAATATAGAATATATTATTCCCCTGGATGCTCCGGAGCAGATGAAATGGGTGTTGCAGGTAACTGATACATTGAGTGGATTAACTTTTATGACCCAGACGATGGTAAGGGTTAGTTCACTTTATTCCGATGGTTTTTTGATTTTATCAGAAAAAAATGGAGTGTCATCATTAAGTTTTTTAAAAAGAGTGAAAGGGGAGTGGGATCGGTGTATCTATGATATTTATGAAGGTATTGAAGGCGTTTCTTTGGATGGGAAACCTGTACAGATTCATCTGCATGATTTAGGAAATCAGACAGACGAACATATTATGCTACTGCAGGATGATTTTTATAAATGTCTTGACTTAGATGGTGCGAATTTGGAAAAATCTTTGGAATTGTCGAAAGAATTTCAGGTGATCCCGGAGAACGTGAGACCTAAGCAAGTATTCTTTGATGATTGGTATAGTTTTTTGCTGGCCGAGGACGGACGGGTATTCGGGCGTAAGAATTTTAGTTCAGAAGCTTTCCATACGGGATATTTTTCGCAATATCCGATGGTGTATATGGAACCTGATGTTGTGGGTGAAGAGGTTGCTCATCAATTGAATGCAGATCGTTTCGTGTATGATATGAATACAGAAAATGGGTACGTTTTCGTGTATGAAAAAGAGAGAAAACGATTCTTGTATATCCGGGGGGCTTCCAGCTATGGAACTATTGGTGAGCCGAAATGTGCTGGTTATCCGAATGGATTTATTCCCATGGATAACTTGGGTAATAATGAGTTAATAGCAACAAGCGGGTATTGGTGGAATGACTATTATATTCCGGCTGGCGGGTTGTATAATATCATCAAACGTGCGGATGGAACTTACGTGGGACAAATGTTATTAACAGATGACCCTGAAGATATTGTGGCAGAGTCTCAACGGGAATTTAAGGGGGATATGATGAATGATAATATTTTATTGTTGATTCCGGATAATGGTAGGGGCCGGGGATTTGGTTGTCCGTATGCTTTCATTGCTTCCGGTAATGTTTTGTATTATTTTGGAAAAGATGCGGAGGGTGAGATTGTGCCGGAACGGTATTATAGTTTTCCGGCAGAAATTAAGGCGATGGAGGATGAGTTCTATGCTAATGAATATTTGTGTGTTGGATTGGCTAATGGTGAAGTTTACCTCTTGAAGATTAATTCAGAGGGATTTGCGTCGGATGAGGCGGGACGTTTGGTTATGAAGATGGATCAAAATGTTGGTACGGTAAAACAGATTATTCATAAAGCAGCGGAATAGTATGAAATATATATGGCTTTTTGTAATCCTTCTGTGCGGGTGTGCGGGACAATCGTTTTTTAATGTACAGGCTGACTATCGTAATGTACTGAATATATCTAACTGGCCTCAAGGCATCAGAGAAGGAGTTTCTCTTTTCTCCGATTTGGGGGCATGGCATGGATTTGCCTTTATTCCGGATAGTGTCGGAATGGCAGGAGGTTTTTCCGGTCCCATGTCTATGGCATCCAATTATGCCGTGGGCTCTTATACTGCGGTTGCATCAGTGGTTGTTGACGGAGTATTACAGGAAGTTACGAATGCTATTGTTGAAAAAAGTTATTTCCCGGGTCGGATGATTCAGTCCTTTACCTGGGAGACTCTAACCTTGACACAGGAGATTGTTTTTGTAAACAATCGGATTTCTTTGTTGCGGACTCGGGTCCGCAACACGGGAGGTCCTAAAGAGGTTAAGATTATTTATGAGGGGAGCTTTTTTACTCAATATTTCCAAGGTCAGGTTATTGACGGACGGACGGTGTATTTGGAGTTTCCCGCAACGAAATGTTGTTTTGAAATAGAGGCGGGTGAAGGCTGTCATGCGGTAGTTTTGGATGGAAAGTACCGTTTTGAAACGGAGGTACGAAAATTCGGGCGAGGTGAGGAACGGGAGGATATGTTTGTTTATTCTGCCTATTTTAATGACGAACCAGAACATGTGAAGCATCCGGTACTGGAGGGAAATCCTTTCGAGGAGAGTGAACCATTCTTTGAAATGGCAGCACAACGATGGGAGCGCTATATTGAAAAGCTGTTTGAGAATAAGTCGGAATTATTTACTGATTTGAAATACAGAAGAGTAGCAGTCAAGTGTTTGATGACGCTGATGGCGAATTGGCGGAGTGCGGCACATGATTTATTGCATGATGGAGGCTATCCTTCCTATTGGGGATTCAGCACGGGATTCTGGTCATGGGATTCTTGGAAAATTGCCGCGGCGATCGGACGTTGGGAACCGGAGTTGGCTAAAGATCATATTCGGGCTTTGTTTGATTACCAAACGGAAGAAGGTATGATTCCGGATTTTGTCAGCCGGATAAAGTATATTAATAATTTGCGGGACACGAAACCCCCTTTGGCTTCATGGGCCGTGGAGGAAATTTATGATGCGGACGGGGATTTGGCCTTTGTCGAGGAGATGTTTGATCGGTTGTTGAGATATCATAATTGGTGGTATGCTTATCGGGATGTTGATCAGAACGGACTGTGTGAGTACGGGGCAACGGACGGGACTTTGCAGGCTGCGGCTTGGGAAAGTGGGATGGATAATGCCGTGCGTTTCGATAGTACGGAGATGTTGAAGGGGGAGTTGCCGAAAGCTTGGTCAATGAGTCAGGAAAGTGTGGATTTGAATACTTATTTGTATGATGAAAAGAGGACGCTTGCCCGCTTTGCCCGCTTGCTAAAACGGGAGGAGCTTGCCAACCGGTTGGAAAAAGATGCGGGTATTCTGGCTGACAGGATTCGACAAATCATGTACGATGATGAGAATGGATATTTCTTTGATGTTCGATTAAAATCACACGCTTTTATTCCAGTTTACGGACCGGAGGGCTGGTTACCGCTTTGGGCCGGAGTGGCCAATCAAAAACAAGCGGATCGGGTGAGGAATGTTATGATGGATGTGAATCGGTTCAATTCTTTTGTGCCTTTGGGAACCTTGGATCTAAGTCATCCCCGTTTAGAACCGGAACGAGGCTATTGGAGGGGACCGGTTTGGTTGGATCAGGCGTATTTCGGTATTCGGGGGTTGAGAAATTACGGGTATGATAAAGAGGCCAATGAATTGACATTAAAAATATTAAATAATTGCCAGGGGTTGTTGGGGGATCAGCCTGTTCATGAAAATTATAACCCCTTGACCGGAGAGACCTTGAATGCTCCGCATTTTGGTTGGTCTTCAGCACATTTGTTATTAATGATGTTTGAGTATAAATAGTTAATTATGAGGTGTTTGTTATTTATTTTTATGCTGATGGCATTGTCGGCAGGGGCGCAGAATGACTGGGAAAATCTGGATGTTCTTCAGAGAAACCGGATGCGTAGCCATGCTTTCTATATCCCGTTTGATAATCGGGAACAGGCATTGGTATGGGATGTGGAAAATTCCTCTCGTTATCTTTCTTTGAACGGGGTATGGAAATTCAAGTGGGTGAGTAAGCCGGCAGACCGTCCAATGGATTTTAACAAAGTTGGGTACGATGTCCGTAAATGGGATAATATCGAGGTTCCTTCTAACTGGGAATTAAAAGGCTACGGGGTACCGATTTACGTGGAAACAGGCTTCGGCTTTAAAGCCAAGTGCCCGAATGTGGACTCGGAGAACGATCCGGTTGGTTCTTACAAGAGGACATTCCGTGTACCCGATGATTGGATTGGGAACAAGATTGTGTTACATTTCGGGGCTGTGAGTTCTGCTTTTTACGTGTGGGTAAACGGTCAATTGGTAGGCTATTCTCAGGATTCGAAAACTCCGGCGGAATTTGATGTAACTTCTTGCGTGCGGAAAGGAAAGAACGAAATTGCCGTGCAGGTTTTCCGTTGGTGTGATGGTACTTACGTGGAGGATCAGGATTTCTGGCGTTTTTCCGGTATCCAGCGGGATGTATTTCTTTATGCCCGTCCCCGTTCAAATGTATATGATTTTCAGCTTGCAACGGATTTGGATGCTGATTACCGGGATGCTTTGTTGCGTCTGAATATGGAATTGGAAAACCGGGGAGAAAAGTATGATGTAGCCTTGACGTTGAATGACAGACAGGGTAATACGATATTTTCAGAAGTGATTACTTCCGGAAAGAAGGAGGGTATGGATACGGTTTGTATTGAAAAGAAGATTTTGAATCCGTTGAAATGGACGGCAGAGACGCCTAATCTATATGATTTGATCATCGAGACCCGTGTTGAGGAGCGGGGGCGTAAAGTGGTCCGGGAGGTATTAACCCAAGCGGTAGGTTTCCGTAAATCAGAGATTAAGGGAGGGCAATTGCTGGTAAACGGGCAACCTGTTTTGTTGAAAGGGGTGAATCGTCATGAACATGATCCTAAAAAGGGACATGTGGTGGATCGGGAATCGATGTTGACGGATATTCGCTTGATGAAAGAGATGAATGTAAATAGTGTGCGTACGGCTCACTATCCCAATGATCCTCTTTGGTATCGGTTGTGCGATGAATATGGGTTGTATGTCGTTGATGAGGCGAATGTTGAAAGCCATGGAATTGGTTATGATCCCCGGGAGTCTCTGGCGAACAGACCGGAATGGACGCATGTCTTTATTGATCGTACGGAACGGATGTTCCAAAGAGATAAAAATCATGCTTGTATTATAGCTTGGTCGTTGGGAAACGAATCCGGGTCCGGAATTAATTTTTTGGCAACCTATAAATGGTTGAAAGAGCATGATTTGTCACAGCGTCCGATTCATTCTGAGGATGCCGGAAAGAAAGAGTTTACGGATATTTACTGTCCGATGTATAAACAGATTGATGTTCTGATTAATCATGTGTTGTCCCGGCCGGATAAGCCTTTGATCTTGTGTGAGTATGCTCATGCGATGGGGAATAGTGTCGGGGGACTGAAGGAGTATTGGGATGTGATTCGGAAATATCCTTATTTGCAGGGGGGACATATATGGGATTGGGTTGATCAAGGTATCGAGCAAGTGGATAGTAACGGAGTGAAATATTGGGCATACGGGGGAGACTTCGGAGGTCCGGAAATTCCTTCCAGTAATAACTTTTGTTTGAATGGCATAGTTCGGGCTGACCGCTCATGGAGCCCTGCGGCTTGGGAGGTGAAAAAGGTATATCAAGATGTGGCATTTCGCTTGTTGGATTATAACCGGGGCATCGTGGAGATTTTTAATGAGTTGTTTTTTAAATCTTTGGAGCATACGGATCTGAAATGGGAATTGTTGAAGGATGGAATTGTCGTGAACTCCGGTACGGTACCTAATCTAAAGGTGATGCCACAGGAAACATGTTTATTGGAATTGCCATTCCCGAAACTTGAAGACCGTGGTGCAGAATATTGCGTGAACGTGTATGCTATTGCTAATAAAGATTATTCCTTGATCAAGAAAGGGTATGTGTTGGCTGCAGAACAGTTTGTATTACCTTGTTTGGATAAACTACCTGCTTTCGCAGAGAATGGAGAGGTTAAAGTGGTTGAGAACAGGAATCGGGTTTCTGTGCAAGGACGAGATGTCATGCTTGAGTTTGATCGAGAAACGGGTAAATTGATTTCGTATCAGATAGACAACAAAGAGATTCTAATGAATGGTTTGGAAGCTAATTTCTGGCGGCCGGGAACGGATAATGATTTCGGCAGTGAATATATAATCCCGGAATGTATCGGTTGGAAAGGGGCTGCTTCACAAGCGAAATTAGTGAATTTCGACGTGAAACAACAAGGAAAACTCGTGGAGATTCGAACCGATTTCGAATTGGAGAAAATGAATACGACATATCAGTTGTGTTACCGTTTGAATGGGGCGGGAGAGATGGAAGTCCGCTATCATGTGGACGCCCGGAATTGTACTTCGGAATTGATTCCCCGGGTAGGACTGACTTGGCAGCTTGTTCCTGATTTTACCCGTGTAGAGTGGTATGGCCGGGGACCGCAGGAAAATTACATAGATCGTTGTTCAGGGGCTTTTGTTGGACGGTATAAATGTCCAGTGGAAGATTGGTATGTACCTTATGCCCGTCCTCAAGAGAATGGAAACCGGACGGATATTCGCCGGATGAGGCTTGAGGGTGATGATTTGAGTTTGGAAGTGATCGGGGATGTTCCTTTCGGATCATCTGTTTACCGGTTCTCCAATAATGTACTGGATGAACCGGGTACCGACAAGACACAGCGTCATTTGAATGAAGTGAAAGAGGAAAATTTGATTACCTGGAATATTGATTGGCGGCAAATGGGTGTTGGCGGGGATACGACTTGGAGTTTGCGGGCAGTGACTCATCCGCAGTACTTGATTTTGCCGGGGATATATGATTTCACTTTCTGGGTATTACCTGTTAAAATGTAAATAGTTCGAGTATGAGATATTGGATTTTGATTTTATTGGTCGGTTGGTGTTGTTCGGTGAAAGCCCAATACGGAAAGATGTCCAAGGAGATAATGGATGTGTTTCACTCCATTTCAAGTGATGAAATCATGGAATATGTTCATGAGTTATGCAAGAAAGAATATAACGGACGGCTTGCCGGAACGGGAGAATATATGAAATGTGCTTTTTGGTGCGCAGAACAATTGTGTGATTTCGGGTTAGAACCTGCGGGGGATGATGGTTCTTATTTACAACATTTTCGGATGCCTACGACGAGTTTGATCGATTGTAGATTGAAAAAAGTGGGAAATGAACAAGAATATGTCTTCCCGCGGGATTTTTATCCGGGGATGAACTCGGATTCGGGGAAGGTGGAAAATGCAGAAGTGGTATATGCTGGGTATGGAATCACGGCCCCAGAATACGGGTATGACGATTACGAGGGGATAGATGTAAAAGGAAAGATTGTGATCATTGAACGGGGCATACCATACCGGGATAAGGATGAAAAGAAACGTTTTGATCTTTATATGCGCTATGCTTCCGAGAGTTATAAATTGCCTCAGGCTTTGAAGAAAGGTGCGGCAGCGGTGTTGTTGGTTGGAAAACTGGCACACACGGGAATCGCTTTTTCGAAAGGAATGATTTATACCCACGTGGATCCTTCCATGGTGGATGAGTTGGTTACAAAAGCCGGGTATACGCGGGACGGGTTGAAAAAACAGATCAGTGAGAAACAAAAGCCCTGTTCTTTTAATACCGGATGTCGTTTGAATATGGATGTTGTGACTCGTCACTATCCTTATGCGACCACCTGTAACGTGATCGGCGTGATCAAGGGCGTGGATACGACTTCTTCCATTGTATTGGGGGCACATCTCGATCATTTGGGCAACAATGGACTGATATTTCCCGGTGCTTTGGATAATGCTTCCGGAGTTGCTTTACAATTGGCCGTGGCGAAGGCTTTGGCCGCTAGTGGAATCAAACCGGAGAAGAATATCGTGTTCGCTTTTTTCGGGGCGGAGGAAAGAGGCATAAAAGGAGCGATTCATTATTTGAATCATCCTACGTTTCCACTGGACAAAACCATGTGTATGCTGAACATTGATATGGTTGGAAATGGAAACGGTTTGTCGGTTTGGGGAGCAGAAAGCTTTCCCGCAGTGGCAAAAATATTTGCTGAGGTGAACGATCGATGGTTACATCGGGAATTTGAGGTAACTCCTTACGAGCGGGCCGTGAGTTATTCTCAGGCGGATGGTGATGAATTTTCCAAACGGGGGATTCCGGCCTTATATATTGCCACGACCGAGGAGTTGAAACCGATGTATTATCATGATCCGAGAGATCAGGCTGAAACATTGACTCCTGAAATTATGGAGGATGCGGTCAGAATGTTGTTTCTGGCATTACCGGAGATTGTAAAAATCAAAGGTGTTCTGAGAGAAAAATAGACGTGTAAATTATAAAATTTAAATGTATGGATGTCGCTATTGTAAAAGTAGAAAATCTTTCTCATCGCTATAGTTCCCAGTGGGCTATACAGGATATTAGTTTTGAGATTAACCAGACGGGAGTCCTTGGATTATTGGGCTCGAATGGAGCCGGGAAATCGACCACGATGAATATCATGTGTGGCGTGTTGAAACAGACGAAGGGAGAAGTGTATATTAATGGTGTGAGTTTGCGGGATAACCCGGTGGAGGCGAAGAAGCATATCGGTTTTTTGCCGCAGAAACCGCCTTTACATCTGGATTTGAATGTGGATGAGTATTTAACACATTGTGCTTATTTGCGTTCCGTGGAGCCCAAGCATATCAAAGCTGCCGTGGAGAAGGCGAAGGATAAATGTGGAATTATGCATTTCAGCAAGCGTTTGGTACGTAATCTTTCCGGGGGATACCAGCAGCGTTTGGGAATAGCGCAGGCTATCGTGCATGATCCGAAATTCGTGGTGTTGGATGAACCAACGAACGGGTTAGATCCCAACCAGATCGTGGAGATCCGGAATTTGGTAAAGGAGATTGCCGTGGATCGGGCCGTGATGCTTTCCACGCATATTTTGCCGGAGGTGCAAATGACTTGCGATCAGATCCGGATGATTGAGTCCGGGCATATGGTGTTTGCGGGGACGATGGATGAATTTAATAATTACATCAAACCGGATTCGTTAGTCGTGTTGATGGATGCTCCGCCAAGTGAAAACGAACTGCGGGCTATTCCGGGAATTGTGGGTGTGGAAAATTTGACAAACAAGCGCTTCCGTTTGCACTTTGACACAATGGATGCTATTTCGGAAAAAGTGATCGAAGCGAGCGTGGCTAACGGATGGCATTTGCAAGAGATCAATATGGAAAAGAGTTCCTTGGATGTGATCTTTGCTAAATTATCGGGTAAAAAAATCAATTAATATAGAATCTTATGAGAAAAATATATAGAATAGCAAGAACGGAATTGCAAACCTTGTTCTATTCCCCTATAGCTTGGTTAATTCTTATCGTGTTCACCTTCCAGACTTGTATGGTTTTCGTGCAGGAAATGGAAGGATATGTAAGGTCTCAAGCCCTTGGTTACGGAGTGTATAGTGTTACTTCCCGCTTGTATGCGAGCTGGACGGGTGTATTCTCGAATGTCCAGAATTACCTGTATCTTTATATGCCATTGCTGACGATGGGGTTGATGAGCCGAGAGTTAAGTAGTGGTTCGATAAAGTTATTGTATTCGTCTCCGGTTACCAGTTGGCAGATTATTTTCGGGAAGTATTTGGCTATGGTGATTTATGGGTTAGTGTTGATTGGTATTTTGTGTGTGATGATCATATTCAATTTGTTTACGATTGAAAATATGGATTATGGGTTAGTCTTTACTGGATTACTGGGAATTTACTTGCTGATTTGTGCTTATGCGGCAATTGGGTTGTTTATGTCCTGTCTAACTTCTTACCAGGTGGTTGCAGCTATCGGTACATTGGCCTTATTGGCAGCACTGAATTTTGTTGGCGGGATGTGGCAAGGGATTGATTTGATACGTGATATTACGTATTGGCTTTCTATATCCGGTCGTGCGGATGAGTTGATTGCCGGGTTGATTTGTAGTGAAGATGTGTTGTATTTTGTCATTGTTATAGCTGTCTTTTTAGGTTTTAGCATACTTAAATTACAATCCGGAAAACAGAGGACAACTTGGTATATGACATTAAGTAAATATGTCGGTGTTTTCTTGATTGCGATATTTCTGGGTTATTTGAGTTCTCGTCCGGCGTTGAAATTCTTCCATGATTCTACAGCCACGAAAATAAAGACTTTGACTAAAAGTAGTCAGGATATCATGAATAAGATGACCGGTGATCTGACGATAACGACTTACGTGAATTTGTTGGAAGATAATTGTTGGTCGGGACTTCCGGTTAGCCGGAATGGGGATATTGGGCGCTTCGCACAATATATTCGTTTTAAACCGGATATTAAAATGAAGTATGTGTATTACTATGACCGGACTTATAATCATGCGGCATTGCAACAGCGTTATCCGGGATTGAGTGATGAAGAGATTGTGGAAAAATTGTGCGAGACGATGAATCTGAATCCGAAGATGTTTATGAAACCGGAAGAGTTTCATAAGATTATAGATTTGTCGGATGAGTACAATCGTTTTATCCGTGTGTTAGAGCGAGGCAGCGGGGAGAAAACTTTTTTACGGGTATATGAAGATAATCAGAAACATCCGCATGAACGAGAGATTTCTGCGGCGATGAAACGTTTGGTGATGGATTTGCCGAAAGTCGGTTTTGTGCAAGGACACGGGATGCGTGATATATGGAAAACAGGGGATTTGGATTATTATAATTTTGCTCATAATAAGATATTCCGTTACTCGTTGTTGAATCAAGGTTTTGATGTGACAGCCTTGACATTGGATCAGGATGTTCCGGAAGATGTGAATGTGTTGGTTATTGCCGAGATGAAGACCCCGTTCTCAGATGAAGAATTGGAACGTTTGAACAGGTATGTTGAGAGAGGGGGTAATTTGTTGATCGCGGGTGATGCCGAGAGGCAAGAGGTTATGAATCCCGTGGTGGCTCCATTCGGAGTGAAGTTCCTACCCGGTCGTTTGGTACAATCGGGGGAACATGTAGCTAATTTGATCGTGGGGAACGTGACGCGGGAAAGTTGTGATTTAAACTATATGTTTAGAGATATGTTCCATGTTTACACTGTTACAATGCCGGATGCGGTGGCTTTGGAATGTGACACTACTAAAGGATTTACAGCAACCCCTCTGTTGGTGACTAAAAATAAAGGAAGCTGGATCGAATATAAGACGACGGATTTCGTGGATGACAAAGCCGAGTTGAATCCGGAAGACGGGGAAGTAGAACAAGCCAATTTGACGGCTTTGGCGTTGAATCGTAAAGTTGGGGATAAAGATCAGAAAATCATTATTCTTGGTGATGCGGATTGTATCAGCAACGGAGAGATCAGCCGTCAGAGGTCGAATATAATAGCATCCAACTATTCTTTTATAAATGCGATGTTCTTCTGGTTGTCTGATAATGAAGTACCTATCGATGTTCGTCGGCAACCGGCTAAGGATAATGCCGTACACGTGAGTATGGACGGAATGTCAGTGGTGAAGGTTGGATTCTTGGGAGTATTGCCTATCTTGTTGTTACTATGTAGCGTGTTCATTTGGGTGAGAAGAAGAGGAAAGTAAAGGTGAACGATTAAATACGTGTAAGGTTCATCCGGTAAAATTAAAATACCGGATGAACTTTTGTTATAGCTATTTTTATCACCCCGTCAAGTTTGTTTTCGAATATATGATAGGCTTTTTCGATTTCGTTTAATGGAAAACGGTGTGTGAGAAGTGGGGTGGTATCAATTTTGCCCTCTTCTATCAAGTGAAGAATTTCGGCACAATCGCAACCATCTACACCTCCGGTTTTGAACGTGAGATTTTTGCCATACATATTGGGTAACGGCAAAAGTTGCGGTTTGTCGTAGAGCGCAACCACGGTTACAATGGCGTTAGGGCGGGCACACTCCCATGCAAGATGGAAGGAATCATCGCTTCCGGCAACTTCTAGTACGACATCAGCCCCGCCATGATCGCTATGCTCAAGGACAAATTTTTGGCATGTTTCCGGTTCTGTTATTAATACATCGGGATAGTGTTCCCGGACAAACTGAATCCTTTCGGGGGATTTTTCACAGACAATAATTCGTTTCGGATTCTTCAACATTACACAAAGTAGCGTGCATATTCCGGTTGGTCCGGCTCCGATGATCAATACCGTATCGTCTTCCGTGATTTCAGAAATACGTGCAGCCCAAAAGCCGGTGGCAAGTACATCACCCACGAAAAGAGCTTGTTCGTCACTAACCGTATCGGGAATACGGTTTAGTCCGCTATCGGCATAGGGGACACGTACATATTCGGCTTGTCCCCCGTCAATGCGGCATCCCAAAGCCCACCCGCCATGAGGATCGGTACAATTGTTTACGAATCCTTTTTGGCAAAAGAAGCACTCTCCGCAAAAGGTTTCCACGTTAACGGTTACTCGGTCTCCGGGCTTTACGGTCGTCACGTCAGCTCCTGTTTGTTCTACAATACCCACCATTTCATGCCCAACGGTAATTCCTGGTACAGCACGGGGGACACTTCCGTGTTTGATATGTAAATCGCTGGTGCAAATACTTCCCAGTGTGACGCGAACAATGGCATCTCGTGAATCTTCTATTTGGGGAAGCGGCTTCTCTTGGAGCTTGAAATTTCCCTTGCTGATGTAGGTGTATGCTAACATAGGGGCGTATATCTATACTTTACTATTACAATTAATAAAAACCACTTTTTATTAATTACAAATATAGGGTATAAATCTCAAAAGAACACTTCGGGAGGTTTGAATTAGGAGAGAAAACTAAATTTTAATTGTAGCTTTTTAGTCCAAATATTCAATCACGCTCCATGTGCCGGTTCGATCAGAACCTTCTCTTTTAATTCTTCCTTTTTTGATTAGTTGAGATAAGTGGTACTTTACACTTCTCTCGGTACTGTTTAATAGATAGATCAATTCCTTTCTTGTGATAGTTGGATTTGATTGTATCGCATCAATTATTTGTTGCTGAAGCGTTCTGTTTTTCTGGATGTTTTTTCTTAATATACAGTTTGGAGATTAGAATCTATATATTAAGAAATTTTATGAATAGTCTCCCAAGTTGAGGGACAAATTGAAAGGTGAACATGATGGCTTTCAATTGAAATATTATTTTTTTTGTAAAAAGGCTAACATATTTGTTTTATTTATTAAGTTTGTATAATTAGTTCGAGCGTTTCGTATTTGTAGAGGGGATATTTGTTGTGTGTGTAAAAAATGAGGATTGGTAAATTGTAATATTCGAAGGTATGGCAACTCTTTTTCGTGAAGTAAACTATAAGTTACAAGCTCTTGTGAACGATATAGATATGGGAATTATTGGACTTCCTGACATACAACGTCCTTTTGTATGGAAAGATATTAAAGTGAGAGATCTTTTTGATTCGATGTATAAAGGGTATCCTGTCGGTTATTTATTGTTATGGGCAAATGCAAATGTTGATAATAGTAAATATATAGGTGTGGGAGGGAAACAGAAAATTCCAAATTTATTAATAGTGGATGGGCAGCAGCGATTGACATCAATTTTTGCTGTGATGAAAGGAAAAGAGGTGATTCGAGAAAATTTTAATAAAGAACATATTATAATTTCATTTAAACCTTTAGAAGAAAAATTTGAGATTCCTGATGCAGCTTCACGACGAAGTCCCGAGTATGTGCAAGATATTTCAAAATTATGGCAACCGGATTTTAAAGCGCATATTTTTATCGGGGATTTTATAAAAAATTTAGAGGCTTCTCGTGCTTTAACAGAAGATGAAAAAGCTAAAATATGGGAAACGATTCAAAATGTAAAAAATTTAGAACATTATTCTTTCTCGGCTTTGGAATTGTCTGCGAATATTTCGGAAGAAGAAGTTTCTGATATTTTCGTGCGGATCAATAGCCAGGGTAAAACTTTGAATCAAGCTGATTTTATATTGACACTGATGTCTGTTTTTTGGGATGAAGGAAGAACCGATTTAGAACGATTCTGTCATGAAACTCGTACTCCCAACCTGCAGGCGGCTTCTGCGTTTAATTATATCATAACTCCTAGTCCGGATCAAATGTTGCGAGTGTCAGTTGGATTATGCTTTAAGAGGGCTGTATTGAAATATGTATATAGTATTCTTCGGGGAAAAGATTTAGAAACAGGTACTTTTAGTGAGGAACGAAGGGAGAAACAATTTGAATTACTGAAAGAAGCTAATAAAAAGGTTCTTGATGTTACCAATTGGCATGAATATTTGAAATGTATCAAACAAGCTGGATACATAAAAGGTGATATTATAAGTTCGAAAACGACGATTATCTATGTTTATACGATGTTCCTAATTGGTCGGGAAGAGTATAAGATGGATATGTTTGAATTGCGGAAACTCATTTCTCAATGGTTTTTTATGTGTATCATAACTGGACGATATACCGGATCTCCTGAATCCCAGATGGAGTTTGACTTGTCTCAATTGCGAGGTGTTTATTCTGCAGAACAATTTAAAAATATTCTTTTAAATATTATAAACACGAAGTTTACAGATGATTTTTGGAATATTACTTTGCCGAACAATTTAGCTACTTCATCTGCGATAAGTCCTTCTATGTATGCCTACTATGCTTCTTTAAATATATTGAATGCGGATGGGTTGTTTTCAAAAATGAAAGTTCATGATTTGTTGCAGGAAGGTTTAAGATTTAAAAAGTCACCTCTTGAAATACATCATTTATTTCCGAAAGCATATTTGATAAGTATTGGCATTACCGAGCAACAGCAAACCAATCAGATAGCGAATTATGCGTTAGTTGAATGGAGCGATAATATAAAAATAGCAGATACAGCCCCGGCCGAGTATCTGCCTAAATATTTAAGTCGATTAACCCCGGAACAACAAAAGCAACAGTATTATTGGCATGCTTTACCCGATGGTTGGGAGCGTATGAATTACTTCGAGTTTTTGAGACAGCGTAGGAGTTTAATGGCTCAAACGGTGAAAGATGCGTTTAGCACTTTATAAGTAATCTCGATGCTTTGTTTTATGGAAAATAATGTGATATATTTTAATATATTTGTAAATGATCATTGTGGATTGATAGAGATATTTTTTGAATAGAAATGTAGGTAAATGTAACTTATGAAATCCATCACTTTTTTTGATCTTGAGATAGATGCTAATAGTCACGGTATTGCTGATATAGGGGGTATAAAAAGCAATGGAGAGACATTTCATTCTACTTCTATCAGAGATTTTTTGGATTTCTTAGATGGAACGGGATATGTATGTGGGCATAATATATTCAAGCATGATTTGAAATATATGGAAAAAGTGATGCCGGAAATAAACAGTTTCAATAGAGTGGATACACTTTATTTTTCACCTTTATTATTTCCTGCTCAACCATACCACAATCTTGTTAAAGATGATAAACTTGATCCGGAAAATTATAACAACCCTCTTAATGATTCTCAAAAAGCAAAGCGATTGTTTCATGATGAGGAAAATGCATTTAGGCAACTGGATGAAGAATTGAAACAAATTTATTATCTGCTTTTAAGTGATATAGAAGAATTTTCCGCTTTCTTTCGGTACATGGATTATTCTGCAAGCTCTTTGAAGGTAGAAACTTTAATTAGGCAAAAATTCAATGGAGAAGTTTGTGATAAGGCTGATTTTGAGTGTTTTGTACATCAGTATCCGGTAGAACTTGCTTATTGTCTTGCTTTGATACACGCTCGAAACCGTTATTCAATAACACCACGTTGGGTGCTTAAAAACTATCCAGGGGTGGAGAACGTCATGCATTTGTTACGAGGTAATCCTTGTTTAACGGGCTGTTCTTATTGCAGGCGTTCACTGGACATCCATGTGGCATTAAAGCGTTATTTTAATTTTGACTCGTATAGGAAATATGCGGAAGAGGCTTTGCAGGAAAATGCCGTGAAAGCTGCCGTTACCAATAAATCAATATTGGCAATATTTCCAACTGGTGGAGGAAAGTCTCTGACGTTTCAAGTGCCGGCACTCATGGCTGGAGAGAATATGAAGGCGCTTACGATTGTGATTTCGCCCTTGCAGTCGTTGATGAAAGACCAGGTGGATAATCTTGAAAAAAGTGGTATTACTGACGCTGTGACAATTAACGGTTTATTAGATCCGATTGAAAGAGCTAAATCTATCGAAAGAGTCGAAAATGGTTCGGCTTGTGTATTATACATTGCCCCGGAATCGTTACGTTCTAAAACCATTGAACGTTTATTACTTGGACGTAAAATCGCCCGGTTTGTGATTGACGAAGCACATTGTTTTTCGGTATGGGGACAGGATTTTAGACCGGATTATATGTATATCGCGGACTTTATAAAATTGATACAGGAGGAAAAACAGCTTAATGAACCCATACCGATCTCGTGTTTTACAGCCACGGCAAAGCAAAAAGTAATAGGAGATATAAAGGCGTATTTCAAAGATAGGCTTTCGGTGGAACTTGAACTTTTTGCTGCCAATACCTCTAGGACGAACCTTCATTATGAAGTTTATAATAATGGAAGTGACGAAGAAAAGTACAATGTGTTGCGTAATCTGCTAGAATCTAAGGATTGTCCGGTCATCGTGTACACGTCCAGAACACATAGGGCAGCAATGCTTGCGGAACAACTTCGAGAAGATGGATTTGATGCGCGTGCGTACCACGGGAAAATGGATGTGAAGCAGAAAAAAGAAAATCAAGATGCTTTTATGGCAGGGGAAGTTCGAATTATCGTGGCTACATCTGCCTTTGGAATGGGGGTTGACAAAAAGGATGTGGGGATGGTTATTCATTATGAGATTTCCGACTCTCTTGAAAATTACGTACAGGAAGCGGGAAGGGCAGGGAGGGATGAAAACATAACGGCTGATTGTTATGTCTTGTTTAATGAACAGGATTTGGACAAGCATTTCACGTTACTTAACCAGACTCGATTGAACCAGAAAGAGATTCAACAAATCTGGAAGGCTATTAAAAATCTTACTGGGTTCAGGTCAAAAATATCTAATTCGGCAATAGAAATTGCCCGAAAAGCGGGTTGGGATGATAATCTGAATGAAATAGAAACGCGAGTGAAATCTGCCATTGCGGCACTTGAGGAAGCAGGGTACTTGAAACGAGGTCAGAATACGCCTCGGGTTTTTGCAAATAGTATTCTAACGAGAAATGCGGAAGAGGCAATCACGAAAATTAGAAAGTCGTTCCGTTTCGATGATAAACAAAAAGAATATGCAACTCGGATCATAAAGAAACTGTTTTCGACGAGAAGTCGCAGGCATACTAACGATGAAATTGCGGAATCCCGGGTTGATTATATTTCCGATCATTTAGGCATTGCACGGGAAGACGTGATTCACATTATAAACTTGATGCGTGAAGAGCAAATACTGTCAGATGCAAAGGATCTTACCGCTTTTATAAAAAAGGGAGAAAAATGTAATCGCTCGCTTTCCATCCTTGAAACATATTGTAAAGTAGAAAATTACTTGCAATCGGTTTTAAATGAAGAGGGAAACACGTATAATTTAAAAGAACTTAATGAAGGAATATCAGGGGGGCAGGATAAAAATGTTACTCTTGATAAAATAAAAACGATTATTAATTTTTGGGATATACAGAAGTGGCTGAATCGAAAACGATATGATAGTAGTAATTATTCTAAAAATCATGTTGTTTTGGCGCTTAAACAGCCTAAAGAGAAGATCGAGGAGTGGTTGGAAAAGCGGCAACAGTTGGCAAAATTCATTTTGGAGTATATTTACGAGAAGAATAAAAAAATCATATTAGAATCCTCGAATGATGAGGTCTTGATAGAGTTCTCTGTTCTTGAACTGAAAAATGCGTACGAGAAACAGCAAGCTCTTTTTAAGGTGAACGTGGGACTTGCTGACGTGGAAAATGCTTTGTTTTATCTTTCTCGTATAGAGGCAATTAAAATTGAAGGTGGATTTTTGGTCGTTTATAACAAGCTAACTATTGAGAGATTAGAAAAGAATAATTATAAACAGTACACGAGTAATGATTACGGGAAACTCGATCAATTCTATAAAAATAAGACAGAACAGATCCATATTGTCGGAGAGTATGCGAAAAAGATGATTAGTGGTTACAAGGAAGCTTTACAATTCGTGGATGATTATTTCCGTTTAAATCATACTTCTTTTTTAAACAAATATTTTAGCAGTAGCAGGCAGAAAGAGTTGGCAAGGAATATTACACCGTCTAAATTTCAGCAGCTTTTTGGAGAACTATCCATTGAACAATTAAAAATTATCAGGGACAATAAATCTAAATATATTGTTGTTGCGGCTGGTCCGGGGAGCGGAAAAACGAGGGTGTTGGTTCATAAATTAGCGTCATTGCTCCTTATGGAGGATGTAAAGCACGAACAATTATTAATGCTTACATTCTCTCGAGCTGCCGCAACCGAGTTTAAGAAACGATTAATTAAACTGATCGGTAATGCTGCAAGTTTTGTAGAGATAAAGACATTTCATTCTTTTTGCTTTGATTTATTGGGATTTGTCGGTGATTTGGAGAAATCCAAGAATATAATTCGTGTTGCAATCGAAAAAATCAGTAGTCGGGAGGTCGAGTTGTGCAAGATCACCAAGACCGTCTTGGTGATTGATGAGGCCCAAGATATGGACAAGGATGAATTTGCCTTGGTGAAAGCATTGATGGGTTTTAATGAAGAGATGCGTGTTATTGCGGTTGGCGATGATGATCAAAATATTTATGAATTCAGGGATAGGGATGCTGATTCTAAATATTTGGAAAAATTGATCACGGAGAATGATGCCATTAAATATGAATTGATAGAGAATTATCGGAGTAAAAATAATTTGGTACTGTTTTCGAATGAATTTGTCAGATGTATTCAAGGTCGATTGAAGAAAGAACCCATTGTTGCCGTTCAACGAGATAACGGAAAAATAAAAATCACCTACTATAATAATACCAATAATCTTATTGTTCCCTTGGTTGAAGAGGTGTATGGTACGGGACTTATGGGTACAACTTGCGTGCTTACGAAGAAGAATGAGGATGCGGCACAGATTGCCGGATTGTTGTTGAGAAAAGGCTTGCGTGCAAAACTTATACAGTCTAATGATCAATTTAATTTGTACGATTTACAAGAGATAAGGTATTTTGTGGGACAATTTCATTCTGAATTTTATGCACCTAAAATAAGTGATGAGAAGTGGAAGTATGCCAAGTTGGAATTGCAAAAAATGTATGGGAAGAGTTCTAAGATTGAAATCGTTAATCGACTTCTTAAAGATTTTGAAGAAACAAATAAATCCGGTAGATATAAATCGGATTTAGAATTGTTTATAAGAGAATCCAAACTTGAAGATTTTTTGGAACAAGATGGGGAAACTATTTTTGTGTCAACGATGCATAAAGCGAAAGGACGGGAATTTGATAATGTTTTTTTACATTTGGAGGGGTTCCCCTTTTCTTCTGATGAAGAAAAAAGATTGCTTTACGTGGCAATGACTAGGGCAAAACAAAATTTATACATTCATTCGAACTGGTCGTATTGGAATCATGTAAATATGGAAATTGCTGAGAAAATTGTGAATAGTAATGATTATGGAGAACCTGATGAGTTATGTTTACATTTGGGGCATACGGATGTCTGGCTGGGGTATTTTATTTACAAACAACAATATATTGATGGTTTAACGAGTGGCGATGAGTTAGTATTTGAGGGAGATACTTGTTTTACTCGACAGAAACAACCTGTATTGAAATTCTCGAAAGACTTTTGGAAAAAATTGAAAATTTTACAACAAAAAGGGTATATGTTTAAAACGATCAAGGTCAATTTTATCGTGTATTGGAGATGTGATGAGAATAAAGAAATCAAGATTATACTTCCAGAACTTATCTTGAGAAAACTTTCTAAGTAAGGGAGAAGATTGTATTATTGTTATTGTCAAACCTACTATGAATACTTTCGATCATTGGTTATTAGTTATGTCAGAAATATTTGTGATTTTATCTAGCCAGCCATTCATTGCGATAAATGGAGAATGGGTAGCAATGATTAATTGAACATTTGGATTAAGTTTTCTAATAACCTAAATATCATCATTTAAGGTCCATTTTATATCTTTGTAACCAAATAATTTAGTAATCTCGATCTGCTTAATCTTCCTTGCTTCCATTTCGTTCTAGTATATTTGTTGTAAAATTAGAGAAAAGATAAAGAAGAAGCAAATAGAGTGGTGGTTATTTTATTGCTTGGTGATAGGCTTGAAAGGGTGAAAGAAATAATGGAGCATGGAATAGGCTGAATCCAAGTGATAAATCTGCTATCCAGCAATATTTACAACTATAAAATAATAAAGAAATATTTGCTTTCTGTAAAAATGTTTATATATTTGCAATGCATAACATACTCAACGGCGGGGAATCCTGCCACAGTGTAGCAGGCATTTTTTTTGCCTGTTAACTCCATACGGCGGTTCCGTACCCCCGTGTGGAGTGTTAATGCACCCACAGCCGTTGAGTGGTGTTATGCAACGGGACAGACGGAACCGTTTTTTTTCGTCCTAATCTTTAAACAAAAAGGCTTATGGGAGGGAATCGTAATTGTATCTTTGCGTGTAAAGGGAGAAGTTCGGCTTCGATAATTCTTTTGATTTTTAGTCTTAAAGGGATGGTATAAAGGTATCATCATGTGCTTGTAACGAGATCGGCGTGACGAACATTCGTGTTGTGAGCCGGGAATGTTCAGATCTTTGTATTTCTTCATCAGTTTTTATAGAATCTTTGTTTTGAATGACAAGGAGGTAGTTTGTTATGCCATAATTGGCATGACACAATAGAGTGGAGTGGTTGTAGTTTTGGTTAAAAGAAAAGAATAAAATGGAATAATGAACATGAAACACGGTGCGCAAAGCAACTGAAAAATAAAAGAGGGGTGTATTCTATGCCTGAGAAACGTTGAATATCACCCCCTTGTGTAAATCAATTTTATCAATTAATTAACAATCAAAGTTATGAAAAAAACTTATGACAGGAAAGTTTTTAAGCGAAAGTTACTGTCGGATCGAAGTACGGTAACCGTGACAATCCGGTTATTTATGATTTTATTGTTGGGCTTTCCGCTATTGACGAGGGCCGGGACGGTGGATTCCACTCGTGTGGCAAACCGGGAAGTGAGGGGAAAGGTGATAGACGAGAAAAAGCAGCCCATTCCGGGAGTTTCGGTACGTCTGGGAGGAACATCAATGGGAACAGCCACTGATGTAGATGGGAAGTTCAAGTTATTGATCCCGGCTGACACGGCCACGCTAGTCGTTTCCTTTATCGGGATGAAGACGGAGGACGTGAGGATTCCCCGGTTGAAAGCGGGCGTGGAACAGAAGGAGTTGACGATCGTGTTGCGGGAAGAGGACGTGAAACTGGAAGACGTGGTGGTGACGGGTATCTTCACGCGTAAGAAGGAAAGTTTCACGGGATCGGCATCCACTTACTCGGCTGCCGAGTTGAAAACGATGGGTACGCAGAACGTGCTGCAAAGTTTGAAGACGCTGGACCCGGCTTTCGCCATTATCGAGGATAACCAGTTCGGGTCGGACCCGAACCGTTTGCCGAACATGGAAATCCGGGGAAAGTCGAGTATGTTAGGTTTACGGGACGAGCTAGATGCCGACCCGAACCAGCCGTTGTTTATCCTTGATGGGTTTGAGTCAACGTTGGCAGCGATTAATGATTTGGATATAAACCGGGTGGCCTCGATCACGATCTTGAAAGACGCGGCGTCGACGGCCATTTACGGTTCGAAGGCGGCTAACGGGGTGATCGTGGTGGAAACGGTGAAACCGGAGGCCGGGAAATTGCAGGTAAGTTATACCGGAAACATGAATCTCTCGATGCCCGATTTGTCGAGTTATAACTTGATGAATTCAAGGGAAAAGCTGGAATTTGAATTATTGGCAGGGAGGTATGATCCGGTGAATTGGTCCACGACGAACGAGGTGGAATTAACCCGTTTGTATAACGAGAAATTGAAGAAAATCGAGAGTGGTGTAAACACGTACTGGTTGGCTGAACCTTTACGGGTAGGAGTGAACCAGAAACATTCACTCTACGTGCAGGGAGGCGAGGGGAATTTCCTGTTCGGCTTGGGAGCGGGATACAACGGGATTTCCGGGGTGATGGAAAAGTCGGAGCGGGATGTGATCAGTGGCAATATCGACTTGATTTACCGGATGTCGAAATTCCAGTTCTCTAACAAATTCTCGTTGACCTCAACTCATTTCAAGAACCCGATCGTGGCATTCAGCGCGTATGCTGCGGCGAATCCTTATTACAAAAAGTATAATGACGAGGGAACGGTGGATAAATGGTTGGAATATAATGATTACTTCAAAGCTTCGAACCCGCTGTGGAACGCGAGCCAAAATAGTCGGGATAAGGGAAGTAATCTCTTGTTGAACAATTATTTCATGGCGGAATATTTCCCCACGACGGAATGGCGGGTACGTGCCCGGTTGGGATTGACTTACGGGAATGATGACACGGAGAAGTTCTATTCCCGGAATGATACCCGATATGAGAACGTGGAAACTACTAAAAAGGGAGAGTTTCATTCAAATAACGTCCGAACAAATCAAGTTGAGGCGGAGTTAAGTGTCACGTACGCGAAAGTACTGGGAAAACACAGGATTAACTTGGTTGCCGGGGGAAATATTTCCAGCAATAAATCGCTTACGCAGGGGTATTCTGCGGTAGGATTCCCGGACGGAGATTTTTCTTACCCCTCTTTTTCGAACGGCTACCCGGAATACGGGACTCCTGCATACTACGAGTCGGTTTCCCGTTCCGTGAACGGTTATTTCAACGCGGGGTATTCTTTTGACGATCGTTACTTGATGGATTTCAGCCTGCGGACGAGCGGTTCATCGGTTTTCGGTACTTCCCGGAGATACAATACGACGTGGTCGGTCGGGTTGGGCTGGAACTTGCACAAGGAGAAGTTTATCATGGATCACGTGGCATGGATTAATATATTGAAACTGCGGGCCTCTATTGGAAATCCGGGGAACCAGAGTTTTGACTCCGCGCAATCCTTGTTGACTTACTCGTTCCAGTTTGGTTCCATGAACTACTTCGGGATCGGGGCGGAATTGTCGCAGATCGGAAACCCCGATTTGGAATGGCAGATCACGGTGGATAAGAATATCGGTCTCGACGTGACGTTGTTTAATAAACGCTTTTCGTTGACGGCAGATTACTATTACAAGGTGACCGACCCGTTGTTGATCAAGGTGAGTACACCGCTTTCTTCCGGGACATCCACTTACATGACGAACGCGGGAGAACAGGTGTCACAAGGGTTGACGGCATCGGTGTCCTATTTTATTTTCCAAGATTTCGAGAAACGCTTCTCGTGGATGGTACGGGCGAACGTGCGGACGCAGAAAACCCGGATTGACAAGATCGGGAACAAGCTTTCCTCTCTGAATGCCAGTGGAAAGGGTGAAAACACGGTGAGGTATTATGACGGGGCCGACCCGGATGATATTTGGGCGGTAAGGTCCGCGGGGATTGATCCCTCGAACGGGAAGGAGTTGTTTTATGCCAAGGACGGGAGTTACACGTACGATTTCTCGTATGATGACGAGGTGATTTGCGGGAATACCCGCCCGGACGTGGAGGGCGTGATTGGTTCATCGCTCAATTGGAAGGGATTTTCCGTGAGCTTGAATTTCCGTTACCAGATGGGGGCTGACGTGTTCAACGAGGTTCTTTATAACAAGGTGGAAAATATTTCGAGAAATGATCTGAACAAGAATCAGGACAAGCGGGCGTTGTACGAGCGTTGGCAGGAAGTGGGGGACATCGTGCATTTCAAGGATATTGCCAGTGCGGAGACGACCCCGATGTCTTCCCGTTTCGTGCAGGAAGAGAACGTGTTGACCTTGGAATCTATCTACGTGGGATACGAGTTCTATGACGGATGGATCAAAAAATTAGGGTTAAGTAGTTTGAAGATTCAAGCATCCATGCGTGACGTGTTCCGGGCATCGACCATCCGGTCCGAGCGAGGAATTGCCTATCCTTTTGCCCGGAGTATGGAGGCAGGACTTTCGTTTAATTTTTAAAGATGAATGGTTATGAAATTATGGAATATCATTTGGATCGGGGTTGTACTCGTGTGTGGTGTAGGGTGTTCGAGTTTTCTGGACGTGCAGCCGAAAGACAAGCAATCGGAGAAACAATTATTCGCCACGAGAGGCGGTTTTTATACCGCGGTGAACGGGATATATAACAAGATGGCATCCCCGGCTCTTTACGGGAAGAATCTTTCCTACGAGCTGGTGGACGTGATCTCGAAACGTTACCAGCCTCTTCCGGTGAACACGTACTTGACAGCGTTGAGTACCTTTGCTTACACGGACGAGAACGTGAAAAAAACGTTGGAAAGTACATGGACCACGGCTTACAACACGATTTTGAATTGTAACGTGGTGTTGGAGAATATTGACGAGAGTGAGGGTGTGTTACAGGAACAGGAGTATCGGGTGTTGAAAGGGGAGATGTTGGCGGTACGTGCTTTCCTGCATTTTGATATGTTGCGGTTATTTGGTCCGGTCTATAAATTGCATCCGGAGGCGGAGGCTATTCCTTATAATGAATCGTCGAAAGTGGTTGCTTTACCGTTGATGACGGCAGATTCCGTGCTGCATGAAAAGATTTTGCGGGATTTGGATGAGGCAGAGGAGTTACTGGCGGATAGTGACCCGGTAATAGAGAATGGACCGATGGCTTCTCTTGAAAAAGACGAGGAGGTGTATCTACGTTATCGCCAGTTACGAATGAATTATTATGCCGTGTTGGCGTTGAAGGCTAGAGTGTACTTGTACGTGGGGGAACAAGCGAACGCATTGGTTGCGGCTCGGAAACTGTTGGCGGACTCGAAAGTGAATGAACATTTCCCGGCGGTGGACCCGAATAAGTTGTTGGCAAACCAAAGTAATCCCGACCGGGTGTTCTCCACTGAAGTGTTGACCGGGATTTACAAAAAAGACCGGGTGGACATTTATACAAATTATTTCAGTGCCGAGCAAGCGGGGAATAATTACTTGCACCCTAGAAAAGATTTCGTGGGGACGAGTCTTTTCGCAGGAGAGACACAGGATTACCGTTTCCAAACGTGGTGGCAAGTTGCTTCCGGCGTGGGGGAGAGCGGGCATTCTTTGATCAAATACAAGGGGATAGATAAGCCTAGCGGAACAAAGGAATCGGAATATTTCTATGCAGTCTTCATGTCGTTGATTCGGTTGAGCGAGGTGTATTATATTGCGGCAGAATGTGAACCCGTGTTGTCAGATCGGTATGGATGGCTGAACCAGATGCGTACCCGTAGAGGATTACCCGAATTGACGGTTGTTTCGGAGGATGATTTCATGAAACGCTTGCGTTCGGAATATTTGCGGGAGTTTATCGGAGAGGGACAGATATTTTTCATGTACAAACGGCTGTATATTAATATTAACAGTGACGAGAATGGGTATGATACCAATACGTATGGAGCTAAGGAAGAACGTTACGTGTTACCCTTGCCTTCCGGAGAAGTTGATAATCGTTAAATTGTAAGATTATGAAATGGAAAATTATATTGTTTGTTTCAAGCTTGACGCTTGTTTTCTGTGCTTGTGAAAAGCAAGATATTTCGGTCTTTACTACGGATGATAGCGGAATTTATTTTCAACGGGTGACCAGTTATATTTATAATAGTACCACGGAATATTACGGGGATTCGGTGGCTTATTCATTCGCCTCTGCCAAGGCCTCGGTGAAGAGTGTGGTGCTTTCCGCGACAATTCGGACGATGGGGAAGGTGGTTGATTACGATCGCCCTTTTAAAGTGGTGGTGGATCAAGAGGGTACGACAGCTATCGAGGGGAAACATTACGAAGTGAATTTGGATACGGTAGTTGTACCTGCGGGAAAAAGTACGGCTTACGTGCGTGTCCGTTTCTTTCGTACGGATGATATGATGGAGAAAGCGGTGCGTCTGGCAATTCGTCTGGAGGATAACGAGTATTTCAAATGTTATTTCCCGGAGTATAAGAATACGAATGCTTATTCGGCCACGGGGGTGATGATTCACGGGGATGAGTTTGTTTTTTCATTAAGTGAGATGTACACAGAGCCGTGGTATTGGTCCATGTTCGGGGATGGTTTCTTTGGGAATTGGACTCCGAAAAAATTTCTTGTTGTTAATTCTGTTTGCGGGTTGAGTGCTGCAGATTGGGATAACGCCGGGTATGCCGGAGCGAAAATTCAGTATGGACGATTCAATTTTTTTACTACTACGGTACAGAAATATTTACAGGAACAGGCAGATGCCGGAACTCCGGAATTGGATTCGGACGGAAGTTATATGCAACTTGCTCCTTCTTACTCGGTTGACTATTCCCGGTATGAATAATATTAAAAACATAAGGTTATGAGAATAAATCCTATTATACTGTTTTTGTTTGTTTTTTCCTTTTGTAGTTGTTTTGACGATAAGGGGAATTACGACTATCACGAGGTGGCGGAAATAACCATTGAGAACATTCCCGAAGTGGTGGAGGTGTTGGGAAATTCCGACCATATTGTTGTGAACCCGAAAGTCGTTTCTTCGCTAGAGGGAGAGATCGGTAAGGAGAATGCTAATTTTGAATTTAGTTACAAGATCGAGAAGAAGTTAGGTGGCGTATTGGTATCCGGGCAACACTGGGTCGATCTGAATCCTTCGGGCTCATTGGATTTGGACACGTTGGCAGCTTTTGCGGCAGACACGTATATTGCATGGTTCTCCGTGACGGACAAGCGTTCTGGTGTTCAGACGTCTAAGACATTTGATATTAAAGTGTCTTCTCCGACGTATGAGGGATGGATGGTGCTTTGTGATGAAGGGGAGGAAGAGCGTGTTCGGATGGATATGATTTCGGTGATCTCGGCAGAACGGGTGATTCCGGCTTATGATTTGTTGACTTCACTAGGATTACCGGAGTTGAAACATGCCAAGGGAATTGGGTTTTATCCTAATCGATATGCGAATCCTGCCGATTTGATTTACGTGATGTCGGCAGAGGGAACGTATATGCTGGATCGGGAAACGTTTAAAACGGATGAGTCTTTAGAAATTGGTAATGTTGATTTTATCATTCCTCCGGTAAATGAATATGTCGTGTATTACACGGCGGTAAATGGTACAAGTATAGCTGGTGCTTTAGCTAATCTCTGCGTGACGGATGCCGGAAACGCTTATGCACAGGTGAGGGATTATTCTGGTCCCGCTTTTGAATATCCGATCAACACGTCGGAAAGGGGAAAGACTCCGGAATATAAGGTGGCTCCTTACGTGGGAGTAAGTATGGCTCGTCCGGGAAATGGACGTGCGGCTTTACTGTATGACACGGATAATAAACGTTTCGTGGGCTGGAAGTATGGTTATGTCGCTGATGCCATGCAGATTTTGACCCCGGTTGCAGACACGGAAGACGGTTTGTTTAGTTTCAAGACGGGGATGGAATTGGTGTACATGGAAAGTACCCGGTATTCCGGTGGTTTGGTATATTCTATTTTGCAGGATGCCGAAGGGAAACGTTGTATTTACGGGATCAATATGTCGAATAACGGTTTCGTGCAGGAGGCGAAATACGAGAATTTGAATGCACCCGATTTTGACAAGGCGACGATTTTTGCTTTTCATTCTCTATTCCCTTATATGTTTTATGCCGTGGGGAACAAGGTGTATTTGCATAACTTAGGAACAAACACGACTTACCCGATGAATACGATTGCTTTAGGGGAAAACGAGACGGTTACGATGTTGAAATTTAACTTGTACAGGCAATGTTCATTGAATGATTTGAATAACCAGTCCGACGAGTTTATGGCTCGGCAGTATGAGTTGATGGTGGGTTCGTACAATACGGCAGCCCCGGATAACAATGGTGGGAAGCTAGGGTTCTACCCGGTGGATGGGGTGAATAATAGTGTGACGAAAAGGGCGGAATACAGTGGTTTTGCAAAAATAAAGGATGTCGTGTATCGTGAGCGGCGATAACGAGTGAAGGTGGCTCTGTTTTTAACTCCCTCCCCCCTTCGGGGTACTCCCTCTATAAACAGAGGGAGAGTTGAAATACTCCCTGTTTTCGGGAAGTATCACCAACTCCTCCTCTGTTTATAGAGGAGGTGGCCGAAGGCCGGAGGAGTTTATCGAATAATTAATAAGACTTTGTTGGGCATGAGATCGGTCTACGGCTAGAGTGTGGGAAGAGGTCTCCGCAAGAATGGGGGGAAATAAGGGCATACAGATTTCAGATAAGCGTGTCCCCGGCGGTGTAAAGACGTTCAAGGAGAGCGATTATCGAACGAGGACGAAACGTCTATGATCTGTGCGTGTGGCCTTATTTCCCCCTGATCTGTTTTGTAACCGGGAATGTGATGTAAATAAAATGTGGTGGAAGAGTGATTTATTTTTTGTGGAAAGAAGGTTTGTTGAATAAGATTATGATTAAAATAAAAATATTTATCTTTGAACGGACATATGAGGAAAAAGGATCGATGCCAAAAGTATGGATCAAATTGAAAGATAATAGTGGATAAAGAAAAGAGGGACACGTTTGAGTTTTTGTATAAAACTCACTATAAAGAGTTGTATGTTCATGCTTTAAGCTTTGTCCGGGATGAAGAAGAAGCGAAAGACATCGTAACGGATGTTTATGAATACGTGTGGAAGAATTTTGAAAAATTGGATTCTTCGGTTTCTCTGCGTCCCTTTTTATATTCTCTGGTTCGTTCCCGTTCTCTTGATTTTTTGAGGAAGGAGAAAACAAAAGAGAAGTTTTTGGCCTATAAAAAGACCTTTCCCGAAGAGGAGGAGGAATACGTGGAGTATGAACAACTCATCGAAAAAGTGATGCATATTATTGAAAATATGCCTAAACAGACTGCTGTCGTGTTCAAAAAATGTTTCATCGAGCGGAAAAAATACAAGGAGGCGGGGGATGAACTGGGAATTTCGATTAACACGGTTCGGTGGCATATAACGGAGGCTATCAGTATATTAAGAGAGAAAACATCAGATCTCGAATTGATGTTGTTATATGCGTTTTTCTTAAAAAAATAAAAAATATTGTTTTTTGACCCACATCATTTGCCATGCTTTACGTGTAATAGTAAAATGAACGTGAAGTTATGAAATTCGAGAAAGAAGAAGATCGCTTAAATTTTGTCATCGAGTTACTGAATCATCCTGAATTGTTGCAGGAAGTTCGGGTGCAGGAATGGTTGGCAGAATCCCGTAACAAGGAGTTGTACGAGGAGTGTCGGAGGTACTTGGAAGGGGGGCTTCGACTAGCCGTGGGTGATCAGTTGGATGTTGAAGGGGAATATTGGAATTTTACTCGAAAGATGAAATCCGGAGGTCGGTCTCGACGAATGACTTGGTTGTCTGTGGCTGCGGCTGTGGTTATACTTATTTCCGCTAGCTGGTGGTTACTGGAAAATTCGTTGTCGTCGAAAAAGCAAGAGGTGATTCCGGTGGCAGAACACATTGCGCCCGGAAGGAATCAGGCGGTGTTGATCACGGAATCCGGAGAGGAACTTGTGTTGGGGGCATCCGGGAGTGAAAGTCGAGAATTGGGTGAAGGTGTCAGCGTGGAGTATGATAGTTTGAGGGGGATTAATTACAAATTAACCGAGAGGGCAGTGGTCAGTTATCACACGCTTCGGGTACCTAAAGGGGCAGAGTACAAATTGACCTTGAACGATGGAACGATTGTATGGCTAAATTCTGAATCGGAATTGCGTTATCCGACTTCTTTTGCGGGTGAAAGCCGGGAGGTATTCTTGAAAGGAGAAGGTTATTTCTCCGTGGCACACGATGAGCAACATCCTTTTATTGTTGTTTCTTCCGATATATATACAAAAGTATACGGGACGGAATTTAATGTACGTTCCTACGAAGAGGAGGATGTTCACGTGACATTGGTACAGGGCCGGGTTTCGGTGAAGAAAACGGAGGACGGTTCGGAGTATACTTTAAACCCGGGAGAAAATGCCCGCTTTGTCGAGAGCGTGCCGGAGATCACGAAGGTAAACGTGAATCGGTATATAGCTTGGAAAGACGGGTATTTCTATTATGAAAATGAATCGCTGGAATCTATTATGGATGATTTGAAACGTTGGTATGGTTTTGATGTAGTATATGTAGGAAACAAGGCCAGGGACTATCGATTTGAATTGTGGGCGAGCCGGGACAGCGAAATCTCTGTGATCACTGATTTGTTGATGAAGACGAATCGGGTTGGAATAAAGGTGAATGGAAAGACATTGGTCGTTTCCGAAGTAATAAGATAAACAAGTAATCATTTTAATTTATAACCAAAAACTATCATTTATGGCGATACTTTTGAGTAAGAAGCGTTCCATTGACAGGAACGTTAGTAGAAGAATTGTGAAAATGTTTTTGATACAATTCGTGTTTTGCTTGTGTTTTTTCACAAGTATTGCATCCGGTGTGACACAAAATCGGGTGGTGAACCTGGACTTTGAAAATGTGGAATTGTCGAAAGCGTTGAAAAGTTTGAGTGAAGCGGCTAATTGTAAGTTTGTCTTCAATTATGATGACTTGAACAGCTATAAGGTGTCTGCAAAGTTGGAAAATAAGAGTGTGGAGGAATGTTTGGATATTTTGTTAAAGGGCATGCCTTTCAAATATAGCCAAGAGGGGGAGTTAATTGTTATTTCTTATAAGAGTAATGATGAGAAGAAGGTTTATACGGTTCGAGGAGTGGTGAAAGATGAGACGGGGATGCCTCTACCCGGTGTAGCGGTGATTCAGAAAGGTACGACGTTTGGGGCTGCAACCGATGTGGATGGGAGATTCGAGTTCAAATTAACAGAAAAGAACGTTACCTTGGTATTTTCATTTGTTGGAATGAAGACGAAGGAATTGTTGTATGATGGTTCGGATAAATTATTGGACGTGACGATGGAGGAAGAGGTTGAGATGCTGGGAGAAGTGGTGGCTACCGGTTACCAGACGATTTCTCGTGAACGTTCAACGGGTTCCGTGACAATTTTGAAAGCGGAAGATTTAGGCAAAGTACAAAGTACGAGTTTGGTTTCCAAGATTGAAGGTTTGACTCCCGGTTTGTCTACTTATGGAGATGAGTTGGAGATTCGGGGGGCTTCATCTTTTGCCGTGAGTTCAACCCCATTGCTGGTGGTGGATGGAATCGTGATGAATCAATCTTTGAGTTCCATCAACCCGGATGATGTGGAAACGATAACCGTGTTGAAGGATGCTGCGGCCACTTCATTATACGGGGTACGTGCTTCTAACGGAGTGATCGTGATCACGACGAAAAAAGGAAAAGGGGATAAAGTGAGTATTGATTTGTCGGCTAGCTTTTATATAAAGCCAATTCCTAAAATGAGTTATATGGATTATGCTTCCACGAGTGATATTATTGATTTCGAACAAGACTTTTTGTTTAATTATACGGAATACGGAACTGATCCTAGTGCTTATTTTACTAATAAGGATGCCTCTAATGCTCCTAAAGCATATACTCGTATCGAGCGTTATTATCGGGAAATGCTTGACGGCAATATGACAGAAGCCGAGGTAAATCAGGCGATAAATGCAATGAGGGATAATGACTATCGTCGGGAAGCACAAAAAATATTGACTCACACAGCTTTGAGCCAAAACTATAATTTGTCGTTATTAAAAGGAGGGGAAAAGTCTAATTTGTATTTTTCACTTCGTTATGAAGATAACGGACAATATTTAAGATCAAATTCGGCTAATCAATATAGTATTTATCTGAAAAACGAGTTGAAATTAGCGGATTGGTTTACATTGACGTACGGATCTAATGTTTACCTTACTAAGACAGAAGTATCTCAATCAGGCGTATCTTGGTTTGATGCGATGCCGTACGAGTGCGTGGTGTCTGATGAGGGGGATGCGGTTTATCAATACAAGGAAAATTATTATCGTGCCATGGATATTAATGAAACAGAGGGGTTGGAGTTTATGGGATATAATTTGAAAGAGGAGATGTATAAAAACATGCTAACCACGAAGAGTGTGTATGTGCGTTTGTTTACGAATGCTGATTTCAAGTTGTATAAAGGATTGGATTTAGGAGTAAAATTCCAGTATGAACGTACTAAGTCAGATGCTAAGCAATATGATGAGGCGGATTCTTATATTATGCGGGACATGGTGAATCGTTACGCATCTAAGTCTAACAATAACTTTATTTATAATATTCCTCAAGGAGGACATATGGCTGAAAAGCATTCCGATTCGGAGTTCTTTAATTTCCGGGCGCAGTTGAATTACCAAACGACAATTGCCGACAAGCATGATTTGACGGTTCTTGCCGGAGCTGAAATTCGTCAAGATGAATGGGGTGAATCTCAAAGTGAACGTTACGGTTATGATGATAGAAAGTTGACTTATAAGCAAGTGAACTGGGAAACATTGATGACGAATGGTGTACAAGGACAGTTGACAGATGCTCTTCAGAAAAAGTCTGAATTGTTGAATGTGACGAATACGAAACACCGTTATGTTTCAGCTTATGCCAATGCGGGGTATACTTACGATTCTAAATATAGTCTGAATGCAAGTATCCGAGTGGATCAGGCAGACCTTTTCGGTACGGACCCGAAATATCGCTATCGTCCTTTATGGTCCGTGGGTGCAAGTTGGTTGATGACTAGGGAATCATTCTTGAATGATATCGCTTGGCTGGATATGTTGAAATTGCGTACAACTTATGGAATCACGGGTAACGTGGATCAGTCTTCTTCTCCTTACTTGCTGGGAACTTATGCAAACTCGCTGTACACGCAGGCTAGTATAACTTTGATCACGCAAGCTCCTAATAAGATGTTACGTTGGGAAAAAACATCCACGTTTAATGTGGGTATGGATTTTGCGTTAATCGGAAGATTGAGCGGATCATTGGAGTTCTATCGTCGCTACAGCTCGGATTTGTTGGCTAATAAGACGTTGGACCCATCATTAGGTTTCGAGACGGCCAGAGTAAATAATGGAGCCATGAGAAATACCGGTTTGGAAATTTCCGTGTCATACGATTGGTTAAAGAAGAAGGATTGGGCTTTGAACACGACGTTGACTGCGGCGAATAATAAGAATGTGATTAAAAAAGTGGGTTACGTGCCTTCTAATGCCATTGATATGTTGCAGTATCCGGGAAGTAATTATTTAAAGGGAGATTCCTATAATTCGGTGTACGCTTATCGCTATGCAGGTTTGACAAAGACTGGAGATCCTTCTGTATACGACCAGAATGGAGAGGTAAAATCGAACGAGCCTGTACGTGATATCGCAGTCTTGGTAAACGCCGGACAATTAACTCCGAAATGGAACGGAGCTTTGACGATCAATTTAAGATGGAAGAGCTTGGAATTCTTTACGAAGTTTGTGTATTACACGGGACATTCTTTGAGAAATGATGTAACGCCTCTTTATTCAACTTACGTAGATATTACGGGCAGAATGCATAAAGATATGGCGAACCGATGGACTGAGACAAATAAAAACACGGATATTCCGGCAATGGGAGCCTTCGGAGCAAATCAGGATCGTAATTATCTTTGGAAATATGCTGATGTACACGTGTTGAGTGCTTCTTTTATCAAATGTCGTAATATCGGAATTACCTATTCTTTACCCAAAGATTTGATTAAGAAGGTGAATTTGCAAAATGTTAGTCTTCGGGCTCAAGTGGATAATCCTTTCTATTGGGCAAGTAACGGGGAAGGCATTGATCCGGAATCATTCAATGCAAATGCGGGAACTCGTACGGAGTTGTTGATGCCGACCTATAGTCTTGGTTTGAATATTAACTTTTAATTGAGTGGACGTATGAAAAAATATATAGTTGTTATATGGTTATCTTTGGTGATGGGACTTGTGTCCTGTGATAACTATTTGGATGTGGTACCTAAGGGAGAAGCGGTATTGAATTCGACAGATGATTATTTGGGATTGATTGAAGCGGCTAATCCGAAATTTTCCATGACTTCTTTCTGGTATATGGCAAATGAAGTTACCTATTATAAAAAGGCAGAGTTGGAATCTTACTTGTATCCGATGTATTCTATCGGGTTCTTTTGGGATGAGAGTGTTGATCGTTATAATTATATGGTAGATGGTGATATTGCAGAGTTATATTCTGATTGTTATTCCAGAATTGCGTCGTACAATGTTGTAGTAGAACATATGAATGATGCAGAGGGACCGGATACGGATAAAAAGTTGGGAATTGCTCAGGCTAAAATAATGCGGGCGTATAATTACTTTTTCTTGGTGAACACTTTTGCAAAGCCTTATAAGAAAGAGACTGCGGCAACCGATATGGGTATTATTATCCATAAAAAGTTTGATTTGGAGTCTGAAAGTAAGCAATATACGGTTAAGGAAGTTTATGAATTTATAGAACAGGATATAGAGGAGGCTTTAGCTGATCTGCCGGAACAGGCTTTGAATTCATATCGTCCGACAAAGGGGTTCGGATATGCTTTACAAGCTAAGGTGCGTCTGTATAAAGGAGAGATCGACCTAGCCTTGGAGTCCGGGTTGAATGCTTTAAAGTCAAGTTATCATAAACTTTGGGATATGAATGAGATGTATAATGAGGCGCTTGCAACATATCCTTTCCTTCCAACAATGCCAAGTATGTGGATGACCGCTGCAAAACTTGAGGATTCGAATCCGGAACATTTATTATATCAGTTTGGACATACTAATACAGATCCGTATCCGCAGTATGCTCGGAAAGAAATGCTCGATTTGTATGACAAGAATAATGATTTACGTTATATCACTTGTTGGGGATATTATATGCCTCCACGTCCTACGGCAGAAACTGGGGCAATTATGTTTGGTAGTACGAATGTGAAGTGGAACCCGGGAGGTATGCGTTTGTCAGAAGTTTACCTGATGATAGCCGAATGCTATGCAAGAAAGGATGATAAAGATAACGCAATGAAATATCTGAATGATTTGTATCGGAATCGGGTGTTTCCTGGAACGGCAGAGTTAACCGCTGCTGATGCCGATGAGGCATTTAAACTAGTTCGTGAGGAGAGAAAGAGAGAATTAGTTTTGACTTATAACGGATTCTTTGATATGAGACGTTTCTGTACAGAATTTAATGAAACGTTGACAAAGACTTATGTGAATGAGGCCGGAGAAACTAAAACGTATTCTTTGCGTCCGGATTCACCTCTGTTAGTGTGGCCTTTCCCACAGCAAGCGATGGAAACGAGTAATTTGGTTCAAAATACGAAATGATGTCCCATATGAATAAAATATGTTGTGTATTTTTGATATTAACGGTTCTGGCTTTTGCCGGAACTGGATGTCAGGATAAGACGGAATCGTCTACGAAGGCGAGAGTGGAGTTTAAGAATACGATTGAAGGAAACTTCTTTTTTATTCCGGAAGGGTCTACGGCCGGATATACGAAAATGGAACCGGATTCTTTGGGAAATTATGCTTATGAGGTGGATTTGAATGTACCGAGTTATTTCCGTTATGTAGGGGTGAACAAGAAATTTTATTTGGTTTATTTGACTCCGGGAGCACGGGTGGAGATACAAGAAGGTGCGGATGGTGTTGTGTTTGCGGGAGACCATGTTGCCGAGAATACGTTTTTGTCTGAAAATGTATATTTAGGTTCTGTACCTGAGGATGTTCCGCTTTACTCGGCAGAGTGGGTGAGACTGAACACGGAGGAGGTGAATCGCTTGATTGGAAATTTGGAAACTTCCGGTTTGGATCAGGACTTTATTCGGCTGCAAAAATTGAAGTATCGTTGTGATTTTTACTTGCAAAGATTGAATGGACCTGCGAATACTGCGATGTTTGCTCCTCAGTTGAAGATTGAACTGGCAGATAATTTTTATGATTTCATGAAAGAGGTGAACTTTTCGGATTCGTCTCTCGTGCAGATACCGAAATGGTTTAACATGATGCTGGGGACATTCGAACAGATGGAAAAGAAGGGATGGATTGAGGTTTCTCCGGAAAGATACATGGAAATTTACGCGCAGAAGATCGGGGATGAGAAGGTTCGTTCTATGTTCTTGGTGGAATTGTTGAATCTTACATTACAGAAAGGATATTCTGATGATTTCCCGGTTTATCTGGAAGGGGTTCGTCAATATATAACCCATCCGGAGGCGTTGGCGGCATTGCCGGCTTTGGAGTCTCGTTACCAAGAGTCTAAAGAAACCCATAAAACTATCGCAAGAGGGCAGATGGCTCCGGAATTTAAGGCGGTTGACGTGAAGGGAAAAGAGTATACTTCTGCCGATTTCAAGGGAAAGGTGCAGGTGTTGGATTTTTGGTTCACGGGATGTATTCCTTGTCGTGCGGAAATGCCTTATATGGAGAAATTGGCTGATGATATGAAAGGGGAGAATATCGTATTTATTTCGATGTCAGTGGATACAGGTGATGAGTTGATGGCTTTGTGGAGAAAGATGGTTAAAGATAAGAAGGGTGCCGAGTTGCAGTTGAACGTGCCGGGAGGTTTTAAATCGGATTTGGTAAAGAAATACTTGATTCATGGGGTCCCTCGCATCGTGATCGTGGACGAAGAGGGGAAAATTGTGGATGCGAATGCCAAACGTCCCTCGGATCCTAAATTACGAATGCAGTTGGAACAATTGGTGAAATAATTATCATGTAGTTCAAAGTGTAATTTAAAAAGAATCCGTCCGGAACTCCGGACGGATTCTTTTTAATATGTAGGAAAATCATCCATTTAGACTGAATTTTACCCGGTTTACTAGGGAGCGTCCCAGTGTGAGTTCATCGGTATATTCGAGGTCATTACCTATGGCGATACCTTTGGCAAGGGTGCTGACCGTGATTTCATCCCGGCGAGGGAGTTTTTTGAAGATGTAATATCCCGTGGTGTCTCCTTCTATGGTGGCTCGCAAGGCGAAAATAACCTCCTTCACGGAAGGATTGACCACTCGTTCCAGTAGAGAATTAATGTGAAGGTCAGAAGGACCTATGCCGTCCATGGGCGAGATAATCCCCCCTAAAACGTGGTAAAGCCCGTGGTATTGACCGGTGGCTTCAAGGGACATGATGTCCTTGATGTTTTCCACGACACATATCGTTTGGGTATCCCGTTTGGGGTCGGAACAAATCTCACAAGTGTCACTGTCTGAAATGTTGTGGCAGTATTGGCATTCTTTGATGGATTCTTTCAAAGCAGTGATACTGTCTGTAAATTGCTTTACCTCTTCGGGGCTTTGGCGCAGCATGTGTAGCACGTAACGTAAAGCTGTTTTGCGTCCGATTCCCGGAAGGGAAGCAAATTGTTCTACTGCTTTTTCCAATAGTTTGGAAGATAAAGATTGCATGTTTTATTCCTCTTTGAATTTTAAATCTCGAATCATCATTTGAATGTCGCTTTTCCCCATGAATTCGTTTTCTTGAAGGGTGTAGCAAATATCAAAATATTCACCTTTACTGATACGGGAAAATGCCTCTCCCATGCCGAAAGCTATACCACTCCGGTCGTTGCAGACTCTCGTGTCATCCACGACCACCAGTTTTAGGTGTTCGTTGTTACGTCCCACTTGTTTTGAACCAATGAAATTCGTCACGTTTTCAGTCATGAACACGGGAATCGTGTTGTTGGGGCCAAACGGGGCGAACTTCTGAATCATGGCGTAAAGATCCGGGGTGATGTCGTTTAATTTGATTTGGGCATCAATATTGATCTGGGGTGTCAACATCTCTTCCGTGATCGTTTCACTCACGATTTTCTGGAATTTAGCCTTGAAAGGTTCAATGTTTTCAAGCCTTAATGTCAGTCCTGCCGCGTATTTGTGTCCCCCGTAATTTTCCAAGAATTCGCTACATTGTGAAATGGCGTAATACAGGTCAAATCCTTCCACTGAACGAGCGGATCCGGTTGCCAAACCGTTGGACTCTGTCAGGATCACGGTCGGTCGGTAATAATATTCCGTTAGACGAGAAGCCACGATCCCGATGACACCTTTGTGCCAGTTCGGGTTGTAAAGTACGGTTGCTTTTTGGGATTGATCGTAGTGGGACTGGTTGATGTACTCAAGGGCTTCTTCGGTGATGTCGTGATCCAGTTTCTTGCGTTGGTCGTTAAAGTTGTTAATGCTTGCAGCGACTTCCGTGGCTCTGGTCTCATCATCGGCTATCAGGAGTTCTACTGATTTGTTTCCCGATTCAACTCGCCCTGCCGCATTGATTTTGGGGCCTATGCGAAAAACAATGTCATTTATTGTCAGGTCTTTACCTATTCCGGAAAAACTTAATATCGTTTTTAATCCTAGGCTGGGTTTTCTATTTAATTGCAATAAACCGAAATGGGCGAGGATACGATTCTCTCCCGTGATCGGAACAATGTCACTGGCAATACTGACGCAAACCAAATCCAACAATTTGTACAGGTCTGCCATCGGCAAGTTGTGTTTCATGCTATATGCCTGTGCCAGTTTGAAACTGACCCCGCAACCGCTTAACCACCGGTAGGGGTAGTGACAATCTTTCCGTTGCGGGTCGAGGACGGCAACGGCATCCGGAAGTTCGTCGCCCGGGGTGTGATGGTCACAGATGATGACATCCACGCCTTTGGATTTCGCATAACGGACTTTCTCCACGGCTTTCACGCCACAGTCAGTCACGATCATGAGTGAAATCCCGTTGCGAGCCGCATAATCGATAGCCAAGATGGAAACTCCGTAGCCTTCCGTGTATCTGTCCGGGATGTAATATTCAGGATACTCGCATTTATTTTTTAGGTATTTATAGAGTAAAGCAACCGCCGTGGTACCGTCTACGTCGTAATCGCCGTAAATCATGACTTTTTCCTCGGTGCTGATTGCTTTTTCCAACCGGAGAACGGCTTTATCCATATCCTTCATCAAAAACGGGTCATGGAGCATGTTGAGGGTTGGATTGAAGAAAGCATGGGCCTCTTCTGCAGTGTCCACACCGCGTTGCAAAAGCAAGTTCGCGATAACATGACTGCAGTTAAGTTCTTTGGATAGTTTGTCAATTTTTTCCCACTCGGGTGGGGTGTTGATGACCCATCTTTTTTTCATTATCTCTTTCTCCTATTCTGCTACAAAGAAGCAGAAATTCCTTGGGATTTCAAAAGAATACGGATTATATTTTTTAACAGGTTTGTTCTAAATAAGGTTATGCGATTGTGTTTCAGTTGTATAAAAATAAGATTGAATTTAGGGTGATAAAATTTTAACAAAAAGCAGGGGAAATGTAAATAACGAGGGAGAGCTCCCCTTTTACTTTCTTCTTTGCACTTTATTTATTATCTTTGCACATTAATTTTTGAATAAAATTTAGAGCGGGCGTATACCCGGTGATAAAATAGATTTTATATAACCTTTTAAAGCATATAAAAATGAGTCTTGCAGAATTAAGCGAACAGGAAATTATTCGCCGGAACTCTTTAAACGAGTTGAAAAATTTGGGAATAGATGCCTATCCGGCACCGGAATTTAAAGTAACTCACCTTTCTAAAGAGATTCTGGATAAATTTGAAAAATCACCGGAGGAATTGCAAGAGGTTGTAATTGCCGGGCGAATGATGAGCAGGCGGATTATGGGTAAGGCTTCATTTTTTGAATTACAGGATGCCGAAGGTAGGATTCAGGTCTACGTGAGTCGGGATGATGTGAGTCGGGATGAAGCTTGCACGATGTATAATACCGTTTTCAAAAAGTTGATGGATATTGGCGACATCGTGGGCGTGAAAGGATTCGTGTTCCGCACGAATATGGGGGAGATTTCGGTTCATGCGAAAGAACTGGTGATATTGTCCAAGTCCTTGCGTCCGCTACCGGTTGTGAAAGAAAAGGATGGTAAAGTGTTTGATGCTTTTACCGATCCGGAATTAAGATACCGTCAACGTTACTTGGATTTAATCGTGAACCCGCAGGTGAAGGATGTGTTTATCAAGCGTACGAAAATGATCAACGCCATCCGTCAGTTCTATACGGAAATGGGATGCTTGGAGGTGGAGACTCCTGTGCTGCAGGCTATACCGGGAGGAGCTTCGGCCCGTCCGTTTATCACGCATCATAATGCATTGGATATTCCGTTCTATTTGCGTATTGCGAACGAGCTGTATCTGAAACGTTTGATCGTGGGAGGCTTTAATGGAGTATTCGAGTTTTCCCGTAATTTCCGTAACGAGGGAATGGACCGGACGCATAACCCGGAATTTACTTGTATGGAGGTGTACGTGCCGTACAAGGATTATTTGTGGATGATGGATAGCACGGAGAGAATGATTGAGGCGGCGGCAATGGCCGTGAACGGGACAACTAAAGCTCCTTTCGGGGAGAACGAGGTGGATTTCAAACGTCCGTTCAAACGAGTGAGAATGTCAGAGGCGATTCAAGAATATACCGGATTTGACATCACGGGTAAGAGCGAGGATGAGATTCGGGCATTCTGTTTGTCTATCGGCTTGAACGTGGATGAGACGATGGGTAAGGGTAAGTTGATTGACGAAATTTTCGGAGAGAAATGTGAAAGTCACTATATACAGCCGACCTTTATTTATGATTACCCGGTGGAGATGTCTCCGCTGACTAAGATGCATCGTTCAGATCCCGGATTGACGGAACGTTTCGAGTTGTTCGTGAATGGTAAGGAGGTTGCTAACGCTTACTCTGAGCTGAATGACCCGATCGATCAGTTGAATCGTTTCAAAGATCAGTTGGCACTTCAGGAAAGAGGGGATGATGAGGCCATGTTTATTGATTACGACTTCGTGCGTGCCTTGGAGTACGGTATGCCCCCAACCTCGGGAATGGGTATAGGGATAGACAGGCTTTGTATGTTCCTGACCAATAGTCCGTCTATACAGGATGTGTTGTTGTTCCCGCAGATGAAACCGGAGAAAGTGGCTACCGTGGATGCTGACGAGAAATTTATCGAGCTGGGAATCCCGGCTGATTGGGTTGCCGTGGTTCGTAAAGCTGGTTACCAGACCGTGGAAACCTTGAAGGCGGTAGAGAACCCGAACAAGTTGCATCAGGAATTGAGCGGTTTAAATAAAAAAATGAAATTAGGCTTGAAGACTTTATCCCCGGATGAGGTAAAAAGCTGGTTTAACTAAAATAAACGTTGCTGGTTACAGGTTGGCAGGTTACAAGTTCGTGTAGGACAAAACCTGTAACCTGTAACTTGTAAACTTGTAACTTATTGGTATCATGGAAATAGTTGAAAAACCAAGGATTGGAGTAGTTGGTGGGGGTAGTTGGGCTACCGCTATCGCTAAAATGCTGACAGAAAATAACGGGCATATTAATTGGTTCATGAGAAACATTGAATCGATAAAGGCCTTTAAAGTATTAAAACACAATCCGCGGTATTTGTGTGGTGTCGATTTTGATATAGACAAAATCTCGTTCTCGGATGATCTGGATTGGGTGATCATGAATTCCGATGTGATCGTGTTCGCCATCCCGAGTGCTTTCCTACAAAACGTGGTAACTCCAAGGTTGCAAGTGTCGTTGAAAGATAAGATTATCGTTTCGGCCATTAAGGGGATGATTCCGGATGAGAATCTACTTATCGGGGAGTTCTTCCACCAGAAATACGAGGTACCTCTAGGACAGATTGTAATTATCTCCGGTCCCTGTCATGCGGAGGAAATAGCTTTGGAACGTTTGTCTTATCTGACATTCTCCAGTGAGAACCTGCGGGTAGCACGGACTGTGGCTCAATTATTCGAGTGTTTCTACGTGAAAACCACGATTTCCGATGATATATACGGGGCCGAGTATGCCGCAGTGCTGAAAAATGTTTTTGCTATTGCGTCGGGAATCTGTCACGGATTGCGATATGGCGATAATTTTCAGGCAGTGTTGGTTGCTAATGCCATCCAAGAAATGGAGCGCTTTGTGAATGCCGTGCATCCGATTCAACGGGATATTAAATTTTCCGCGTACTTGGGAGACTTGTTGGTAACAGCCTATTCTCAGTTCAGCCGGAACCGGACATTCGGTACGATGATCGGGAAAGGATATTCTGTGAAGTCCGCACAAATGGAGATGCTGATGATTGCCGAAGGGTACTTTGGCGTGAAAGGAATTCATGAAATCAATCAACAGTATAAAGTCCACATGCCCATCACGGAGGCTGTTTATAACATTCTCTACGAGCGAATCAGTCCGACAATGGAAATCAGATTGTTAACCGATGAGTTGAGATAGTTTAGAGTTTAAAGTTTAGAATTTAGAGTTTAATGTTGATTATTGGGGAATTGAGGTTTTAGCATTTTCAATTTTCAATTTTCAATTTTCAATTAAAAAGTATGTCAAATTACAGTGCGAGGGTTTTGGGATGTGTGAAGAAGGCCTTACCCGTGGCGATAAAGACATCAATATGGTTTTTGAAAATCATGCTACCGGTATCTTTGTTCGTGACTTTGTTGTCATACTTTAATATACTGCCTTATATTTCTTCATTTGCATCCCCGTTGTTTACCTTGATCGGTTTGCCGGGAGATGCAGCCTTAGTCTTTGTTACCAGTATATTTACGAATATATATACCGTGATCGCTTTGCTTTCTACGCTTGATTTTTCCGTGCGGGAAAGTTTGATTATGGCAACGATGTGTTTGATTTCCCATAACTTTGTCGTGGAAACGATCGTGTTGCAGAAGACGGGTTCGTCTGCTGTGTGGATGGTGATCTTGCGAGTCTTGGGAAGTTTTGTTGCGGCCATCGGTTTAAATTGGTTGTTGCCGGAAATGAGTGGGAAGATGATGGCGGAAACGGCGGTTTCTCTCGGTTTTTGGGAAACGATGTTGCATTGGCTGGAAAGTAGTGTGATGCTGGGGCTGAAAATCGTACTGGTGATTTCGGGGTTGATGATATTGCAACGGTTGTTGGAAGAGTTCGGCATTTTGAAAATATTGTCTGCCATGTTATCCCCGTTAATGCGCTTGTTCGGACTGAATCCGGATGTGGCTTTCCTGTGGCTGGTGGGGAACACGGTCGGATTGGCTTACGGTTCCGCGATCATGATGGATTATGCCAAGACGGGAAAACTGGGACATCAGGAGGCAGATTTGCTGAATCATCACTTGGCGATTTCTCATTCGCAACTGGAGGATCCGCTGTTGTTTGCCGTGATGGGATTACCTGCGGGGTGGTTGATATTTCCCCGTGTCGTGTTAGCCGTGATTGTTGTGTGGATTCGTCGGGGCATTTATTTATTGCAGGTGCGAGTACACCCACCGGTAAAAGTTGAAAATATTAGTTTATAAAAATATGAAATACACTATTGAAGAGGTTTTGAACGAAAAGCAAGCAAAAGAATTTTTGTTGCTACCTGTATCCCTTTATAAGAATGACGAGAATTGGGTACGGCCTTTAGATAATGACATCACGAAGGTTTTCGATCCGGCAAAGAATCCGTTTTTCAAGCATGGCGAGTGTACCCGCTGGTTATTGCGGGATGAGAAAAGTCGATGTGTTGGTCGGGTGGCTTCTTTTATTGATAGAAGTTCCTGCCATTTGGATTCCTACTCGGTGGGGGGAATGGGTTTCTTCGAGTGTATTAATGATCAGGAAGCTGCTTTCATGCTGTTCGACCGTTGTCGTTCGTGGTTGGAGGAGCGAGGCATGGAGTCCATGGAAGGACCGGTGAATTTCGGAGAGCGTAACGAGTGGTGGGGATTGCTGGTCGATGGTTTCAAACCGCCTGTATTCCAAATGCCCTACACGCATAAGTATTATGTTCCGTTCTTCGAGAACTACGGGTTCCGTGACTATTTCAAACAATATATCTACCGGACTCGCTTGGTGGAGGAAAGTCTTTCCAAGGTAGTGGTCTGGAAGTCGGAACGGTTGTTGAAAAATGAAGATTACCGGATTATTTCCTATCGTGAAATGACTCCCCGGCAGGCGAAAGATTCTTTCCTGACCATTTATAATAAGGCGTGGAACTTGAACGTGCATGGTGTCGGGGGGATGGATAAGGAACAGGTGGAGGTGTTATTCAAGACCCTGAAACCCGTGCTTGATCCTGATTTATTGTATTTTGCTTACTATAAAGGGGAACCTATCGGTTTCTTTATCATGATTCCGGAATTGAACTATATCGTGAAACACGTGAATGGTAAGATTAGCGGGTTGGGTATTTTGAAATTCCTGTATTATCGTCATATCAAGCGGGGGCGTGTGGCCTTAGGATTAATTTTTGGTGTTGCATCCGAATTCCAAGGGCGTGGAGTGGAGGCTGCTATGATTTATGCTTTCTGTAAGAATATCATTTTGTCAAAGAAGACGTATGATTGGTTGGATATGAGTTGGGTCGGAGATTTTAACCCGCAGATGATGCACTTGATGGATTACATTGGTGCAAAACAATCCCAGACTTATATTACTTATCGTAAGTTGTTCCGGGATGATATTGAATTTTGCCGTTCTATCGATAAAAAAGTGAAAGACCCAGAGAGTTCAGAGGGATAAAATAACGAGTTTCTCAATTTAAAATCTAAAATAAGTATGTCTTGGTTAAGTGAACTGTTTTTTGGACAGGGAATTGCTCATTCAGTGTTAATGTTCGCAATCGTTATCGCTCTGGGGATTGTGCTTGGAAAGGTAAAGGTTTGGGGGATTTCTTTGGGGATAACCTGGATTCTTTTTGTGGGGATTATTTGTAGCCATTTGGGAATGCGGGTGGACGGTCATACCTTACATTTTATGAAGGAATTCGGATTGATTTTATTCGTGTACTCTGTGGGATTACAGGTAGGACCCGGTTTTTTCTCTTCTTTCAGAAAAGGAGGCTTAACCTTGAATATGCTGGCCGCGGGCATCGTGTTCTTGGGCGTGGTGACCACATATATTATTCATGTTGTGACCGGATTACCGATTACAACGATGGTCGGTATCCTTTCCGGAGCAGTGACGAATACGCCGGGATTGGGTGCTGCTCAACAAGCTTATTCGGATATGGCAGGGGTAAATGACCCCACGATTGCTTTAGGATATGCGGTGGCTTACCCCTTGGGAGTGATCGGTATTATTGGGTCGATTCTGCTGATGCGGGTGATCTTCCGGGTGAAGTTCGAGAAGGAGAACGAGGATTTGGAGCGACAGGATGGGGAGCGTGCGAACGGGGCTCAACAGTTTTCCGTGCGAGTAACAAATCCGGCTTTGTTTGGTAAGGATTTGATGGAAATTACCCGTTTGATAAATCGAAAGTTCGTGTTTTCACGGGTTTGCCACGAGGATGACCGTATCGAAATCGGTTCTTCCGAGACTTGTCTACGTGAAGGAGATAAATTGCTTGTCGTGGCTGCTTTACAGGACATTGATGCGATTGCAGCTTTTCTTGGGGAACGTGTCAACGTTGCTTGGGAACAATTGGATAAACAACTGGTATCTCGTCGGATCGCAATTACGAAGGGGGAGGTGAACGGGAAGATGTTAGGAGAGATGCGGTTGCGGAATTGTTTCGGGGTTAACGTGACTCGGGTAAACCGTGCCGGGGTGGATTTGGTAGCTAAACCGAATTTGCAGTTACAGATTGGAGATCGCTTGACGGTTGTTGGGCCGGAAGCTGCCGTTACGAACGTGGCGAAAGTGTTGGGTAACTCTTTGCGTCGTTTGAGGGAGCCTAACTTGGTAGCCATATTTTTAGGTATATTCTTGGGTATTTTACTGGGAAGTATTCCGTTTACTTTCCCCGGTATTCCTCAGCCGGTAAAGCTGGGATTAGCGGGAGGTCCATTGATTATTTCTATTTTGATCAGTCGTTTCGGTCCCCAATACGGTTTGGTGACTTACACGACAATGAGTGCTAACCTGATGTTGCGGGAAGTAGGTATATCCCTTTTCTTGGCAAGTGTCGGGTTGGGGGCCGGAGAAGGTTTCGTGTCGACCATTATTGATGGCGGAGGGTATGCTTGGGTAGGTTATGGTTTTATTATTACCGTGGTGCCTTTGATTATAATCGGGATTATTGCCCGTTCCATATATAAAGTGAATTACTTTACGTTGATGGGGTTAATGGCTGGAAGTATGACAGACCCGCCAGCATTGGCTTATTCCAATGGTATCGTGGGAAATGACGCTCCCGCCGTGAGTTATGCCACGGTGTACCCGCTCACGATGTTCTTGCGGGTACTGACAGCACAGATGCTGATTTTGTTTTTTGTTTAGCGGTGATGCTCGTGTAAGATTTATTTCAAGTGAGCCCGGATCCGGCTTAATGACTGAGGCGTGATGTTTAGGTATGAGGCGATTTCTTTTAACGAAACTCGTTGTAAGAGTTGCGGGTATTCTTTTATCAGTATTTGATACTGGTGGCCTTTGTCGGCCCAGTAGTACTCGATGAAATAATGCTCGTACTCCTGCATGGTCTTTTCCATCAGTTTGCGTCCCCAGTTTGCCAGTTCTAGGGAATGAAGGAAGAGGTATTCCAAGTGAGAACGGGAGATTTGCACGAGCGTGGAAGATTCGAGGGTTTCTAGCGTGAATTTAGCTGTCGGTGTTTGTGACAGGTTTGGCATGGTGGCGGCCATATCTCCCTCGAATGCAAACAATAGGGTAAACTCCTTACCTTCCCGTTCGATAAATCCTCGGACAGAACCTTTTTCCACGAAATAAATATACTCATTGCGTTGCCCTTCCTGCACGATGGGTTCTTTTCTGTTGAAAGAGATGGTTGTTACATCTTTAAGGAGAAGGTGGATACTATCCTCGGATAGTTTATATTGTTGTTGGAGTATATCTGAAAATGTCATGTCATGATATTTTAAAAGGTTATAGGACGATCCCCCCACCGATTACCCGGTCTTCCCGATAAAAGACAGCCGGTTGTCCGGGGGCAATGGCCCACGCGGGAGAGGAAAGTTGTACGTGTAATGTCCGATTGGGTTGGAAAGATAGTTGTGCGAATCCTTCCGGGTTCAGCCCGATACCCCGTACTTTAACTTCTATGTCTTGTGAATGAATTTCTTCAGGATTAATTAAATGAATTTGCCCGAGAGTAAAGGTCGTTCGGTGTAGGCTTGCCTTATCTCCCACGACGATTTGGTTCGTGGACGGGGATAGGCGTGAAACATATTGTGGGAATTGTCCCTTGGACGGGATTCCTCTCTTTTGTCCCACGGTGTAATTCACGATTCCAGTATGTTCTCCCACGTGATTTCCGGATTCATCCACGATCCGGCCGGGTGTGAAACAAGAGTCTGTCCCCGGCTGGCTGGCGATGAAAGCCCGGTAGTCTCCTTTTTCAAGAAAACAGATACTCATGCTTTCTTGCTTTTCAGCCAGACGGATAAACCCGTGTTCTTTGGCCATTTCCTTTACCTGTGTTTTCGTGTAATGTCCTAATGGGGTGATGGCCCGGCATAGGATCTCTTCCGGAACGCCCCATAAGAAGTACGATTGGTCTTTATTCGGGTCAACTCCTTTATGGACGTAATAATGGTTCGCAAAAGGGTGAATCCGAATGTAGTGTCCCGTGGCGACATGGTGTACTTTTAGTTCGTTTGCCAAGTCTCGAAGTAGATTCCATTTGATAAAGCTGTTACACGTGGCGCACGGGTTGGGGGTAATTCCTGAAAGGTAGCCTTGGATGAAGGGTTGGACCACTTGTTTTTGGAAAAGTTGCCTGCCATTTAACCGGTAGAGCTTGATGCCCGTTTGTTTACACAATTCCTCGACTTCCGGTTCTTGCGAGGAGCTGGCCCGTGATGCCCATAATTGCAGGTGGACACCAATAACTTCAAAACCCTGTTGTTGTAACAGGAGTGCCGTAACAAAACTATCCACGCCTCCGCTGAGACCAACTACAACTTTTTCCATGTCCTTTTTTATTGAAGTCGGGGGACAAAAATACGGTTTAATTTTAGAATTGTCATAGGGTTTTGTATTTTGTTGGATGAATTTGTTGCTTGAACTCCTGATACTTGTGGGATAGCAAGCATTTTTAAGGTAATATTTTTACGAGTACTTCCGGGTGGGACTTGTTTTTCTCGTTTAAATTACCTTAATTTGCAGCACGAAATACGGGAGTGGCTCAGTTGGTAGAGCATCGGTCTCCAAAACCGAGGGTCGGGAGTTCGAACCTCTCCTCCCGTGCCGAAAAGAGGTTGTTATTGCAGCCTCTTTTTTATTTCCCATGTATGTATACTTTTGTGATATAAAAAGAAATATAGGAATGAATTATGACAAAGTTGGTGATTTTTGATCTGGATGGGACATTGCTGAACTCCTTGCAGGATTTGGCCGCAAGTACTAATTATGCTTTACGGCAACATGGGTATCCGACACATGAATTGCCTGCTTTTCGTTATTTTGTGGGGAATGGAATTAACAAATTGCTTGAACGAGCCTTGCCGGAGAAAGAGAGGACACATGAGAATATGTTGAAGATTCGGGAAGATTTCATGGCTTACTATGCCGAGCATAAAGCTGACTTTACGGCTCCTTATGATGGAATTTGTGAATTGTTGAAGACGCTGAAACGTCATCATGTATTGTTGGCTGTGGCTTCCAATAAATATCATGCAGCTACTCGGGAATTGATCCCGGAGTATTTTGGTGAGGGACTTTTCGATTTCGTTTATGGTCAACGGGAGGGGATTCCCGTGAAACCTGATCCCACGATTGTTTTCGATATCATGAAGGAAGCAGGAGTCTCGAAGGAGGAAGTCCTTTACGTGGGGGATTCGGGTGTGGATATGCAAACAGCTGTGAATAGCGGTGTTACATCGGTTGGGGTGACGTGGGGATTCCGGGATCGGAAAGAGTTGCAGGAAAACGGAGCACAATATATAGCTGATGAACCTTATGAGATTATGAAGTGGGTTGTTTTGTAGGCATTTCTTATTTTTCTTGTTAACTCGAAAATATGTATTATTTTTGTGCCAAATGCGTGTGAAATGGCAAACTCGGGAGAGATATTATCTTTGTACAAACAAGATGAAAGGGTTGCTCTACAGAAACTTTTTGATGTATATTATGAGCCTCTTTTGCTTTATTGTTACCGATTGATACGAGATCTGGAGAGTGCAGAGGATATCGTACAGGATTGTTTTGTACACATTTGGCGTTCTAGACGTTTGGAAAATTTCGAAGGAGAATTGGATCGATTTATGTTTCAAGCAATAAAGTTTAGGGCGATTAATTATGTGCGTGATCAGTGCCGAAAAGATCGATTGTATAGTAACATTTCTGAAAGAGAGTATGAGCTATCTGCTTATTTTGGGGAAGAGGAGGTCGGGAAGGAGATGGAATTACTATATCGCACGATTAGTCGTCTTCCGGATGAATGCCGAAAGATATTTTTGATGGCTTGTTTGGATGATATGAAGTATCGTGAAATTGCTGATGTATTGAATATTAGTATTAATACGGTTAAAACTCAAATGAAAATTGCTTTGCGATTTTTGCGTGAGAATCTAACTCGGGATGCATTCTCTTCTATTCTACTTTTTATGTCTACGGGGAAATAATTAAGCATTTGAGAAAAAAAAATCTTTTTCTTTTCACCCTAAATGAAAAGTGTGGTGATATATATATAGAAAATAAATATTAGGATGAAAGAAAATGATATAGATCGAATTTTAGCAGGAAGTTTTACCGGAGAAAAACTTTCCGAGGAGGAGAAATGTCTGTTGGAAGAATGGAGACGGGAGAATGAATGTAGGAATCGGTTTGAGGGAGAATTGCATGAATTGCGGAAACTTGGTGTGGGATTGAAATATCGAGAAAACAAGGATTTTGTTTTTGCGCGAATTGAAAGAATTGTACAAAAGCAACGGAAAGAACAATTATTTATTCGTTGGAGTTCTGTTGCTGCGGGAATCATGCTTTTGCTAGGTATTATGGGATATTTCATATATTCTCAAGAAGACGGAAATGAAATAATAGAGATTGCAAATATAGGTCCAGGATCTCCTAAGGCCGAACTTATATTACCTCAAGGACAAGTTATTGAGTTGGACTCTTCTTTTCAAGAGATTGTTTTTGCCGAACATCAATCGAAAGTGGCAAGCGTAAAAAATACATTAATTTATGATGCAGGGATGAATGTGGAGACTATTGATTTTCATACGATTCGTGTTCCATTAGGAGGGGAGTTTAATCTCCAGCTATCAGATAATACGCGAGTGCATTTGAATTCTGGTTCATCATTGCGCTATCCGGTTAGGTTTGCAGGAGATATTAGAGAAGTCTTTTTGACTGGGGAGGGATTTTTTGAAGTAACAAAAGACGAGGAGCGACCTTTCGTGGTGAAAACAGAGGAGGTAGACGTGAGAGTGTTAGGGACCTCTTTTAATGTAAATGCTTATCCGGATGAGAAAGTGGTTGCAACTACATTGGTCGAGGGGAAAGTAAGAGTTGGATACGGATCGAAAAATTTTGATTTAGATCCGGGAATGCAATTTGTGTATGATCGAGAGGATAAGACTGCAAATGTACGTACTGTTGATATGGAGCTTTATACTTCTTGGAAAGATGGTTATTATTATTTTAAACAGGAGTCTTTGGAGAGAATAATGGATGTGTTAGCTAAATGGTATAATTTGAATGTCTTTTTCCAAAATCCGGAATTGAAAAATATGGAATTTGGTGGACGTTTGAAACGCTATGAGGATATCAGTTATTTGTTGGAAAAGATGGAGGAAACTCAAGATGTTCAGTTTATAATTCATGGTAACACAATTATTATAAAAAGAAAAACAGATTGAAAATCTGGTAAATCTTCAATCTGCTGAATTGAAATATACTTTTCTTGTCATTTGCACTGGAAGAAAAAGTATATCATGTATAATTTAATAACAAATTTATGAAAAAAAAACGAAATGGCGTCTGGTCATTCTATTGGATATCATGGCGCAAAATGTTAATGTTTATGAAATTGTTAGGAGTTTTATTATTTAGCGTGTGTATGTCAGTGCACGCAAAAGGATTAGCTCAGGATGTAAAGGTGACAATTGATTTGAAAAATGTCTTCTTGACAACAGTTTTAGAAGAGTTGGGTAAACAGTCGAAGTGTGATTTTTTTTATAATTATGCCTTGCTGAAGACGAAAGGAATGGTCAGTGTAAAAGCTGAGAATGAAGAGCTTGTGCGAGTCCTAGAAAAGTTGCTATCTGATTTAGGGTTAACCTATTCTTTTGATGGAAATGTTGTGGTTATTAAAGAAAAAAACGTGACATCGGAGAAAGAAAAATCGAAAGTGATACAAGGATGGGTGTACGATAAAGATCGTCATGCTTTGCCTGGTGTAACCGTGAAGGTTGCGGGGACATCAATAGGAACTTCCACGAACGTGAAAGGTTGGTTCAGGATAGCCTTACCCATGCAACAGGGCGCTTTGGAATTTTCTTTTATTGGCTTTAAAAAGCAGCTTGTAAATTTTACTGTAGCAACGGATACATTACGAATCGTTTTGGAGGAGGAGTTGATGGAGTTGGATGAAGTCACGGTATCCACGGGATATTATAAAGTGGATAAACGTCATTTGACCAGTTCCGTGACCACGTTGAAGATGGATGATATCATGCAACCGGGAGTCAGCACGTTGGACCAGATGCTTGAAGGTAGAATCCCGGGAATGATTTTTATGCAGAATAGCGGGCAAGTGGGGGCCGCTCCCAAGATTAAAATACGCGGAACAACAACACTGTTGGGAAGTACCGCTCCTTTGTGGGTGTTGGATGGAGTCATTTTAACGGATCCTGTAAACGTGGATCCTGCGAGTATTAATGACTTGGATTTCGTGAACTTGTTGGGAAATGCCATTTCCGGTTTGAATCCCGAGGATATTGAAAAGTTGGACGTGTTAAAGGATGCGTCTGCTACTGCCATTTACGGGCCTAAAGCTTCTAATGGTGTTATCGTGATCACCACGAAGAAGGGAAAAGTCGGAGCTCCCTCTGTTTCTTATTCTTTATCGGGTACATTCCGGCAACGTCCTCGTTACACGGACCGTTCCGTTGACGTGATGAATTCGAAGGAACGAATTGATTTTTCCAAGGAAGTTGTACGCAAAAAACAACTTATTCCGGATTTATCTAGTTACGTGGGGTATGAAGCGGCTTACAACGATTACGTGAACGGGGTAATATCTTCCGATGAGTTTATTCGGAAAGTAAAATACATGGAGACCGTCAACACGGATTGGTTGGGGTTGTTAATGCAAGATACCTATTCTCATGCGCACACGTTGAGCATTTCCGGTGGATCTGAGAATGTTCGGTACTACACTTCTTTAGGTTATTCTGCGGAAAATGGTAACTTGAAAGGAGAGGAAAATAATCGTTATAGCGCAATGGCCAAGGTGGATGTTAATCATAAGAAGTTTCTGATGTCTTTTAGTTTGAATGGGAGTGTGCAGAAAAAGCAATACACCCCTCAAGAGGTCGGACTAATGACCTATGCGTTAAATACTGCCCGGAGTGTCGGTGCCTATAACGAGGATGGCAGTTTGATGTTTTATCAAAGAGATGATGATTTGGAACACACGTATTCCAAGCCATTTAGTATTATTAATGAAAGAGAAAATACGGATGATAATATCCAAACTAACGCTATTAATGTAAGTACAAATATAGAATATCGTTTAATCCCTTGTTTGAAGGCGGGAGTCCAATTTTCTTACGGAATCTCTAATTTGGAAGAGAGGGTTTATTTCGGTGAAAAAAGTTGGTATGCGGCTAATTTAAGAAAAGAATATGCTCCTGGGCAAGATAATGTGGGGGTATCTTCTTATTCGGAAATGCCTGTTGGTGGAGAACTGCGTTTAAATAATACTAAAAATGAAAATTATAGTGTCCGGGCAAATCTATCATTTAATAAATTTTTGGATAAAGAAAGTAGACATCAGTTCCAAGCTTCTGTTATTGGAGAGTTGAGTTCAACTCTTTATACTAGTTTTGCAATAACGAAAAGGGGATATATCCCGGAACGGGGGATGCTTTTTGATGATGTGAATTTACCTGATTCGTGGGGATACGTGCCATTTCCTAATTATGATAGTTGGTTAAAAACTAATTCTTCCGCCAAGGGAGTTTTGACGCATAATTTAACCCGTCAAGTAGGATTAGTGGGAACGTTGTTTTATGCTTATAAAGATTCGTATATTCTTAATGCGAATATGCGTATTGATGGAAGTAATAAATTTGGAGATAGAAGTAATGAAAAACTGAACCCGATATGGTCTGTTTCCGGTCGATGGAATATGCACGAGAATCTGTTGTCTGATAAATGGTGGATTAATACCTTAGCATTAAAAGCGTCGTTTGGTTACCAAGGAAATATGTCTGCTCAAGATTCTCCGAAGTTGATTATACAGCGAAAGGGTACTCATTGGGCGTTTAACGAATTATACTCTTCCATTAAGTATTACCCGAACCCGCATTTAAAATGGGAGAAGACGTCAACCTATAACATCGAGTTGGAATACTCGTTGTTTAATAACAAGCTAGTCGGGAATTTCAGTTATTATTATCGTCACACGACGGATGCGTTTATGTCGAAAACGGTTTCAAGAATTAATGGTGTTAGTACTTATACGGTGAATAGGGGTACCTTAAATAATCAGGGGTTTGAGTTTAATTTTAATTTTACGCCTATCGAGAATCTTGGAGCTGGCGGGGAGAAACGCGGTTTCGTGTGGCGAATAAACCCGAACTTCGGTTCCGTGTTGAATCAGTTGGTGGATAAAATAAAAGCCAAAGATGAGGTTTTGCAGGATGAAATCAGATACGGGGATTATCTGGACGGTCGGGTTCAAATTGCCGGGCGTCCCGTAAACACGTTTTATTCTTACAAATTTACGGGTTTGGATCCCAAGGACGGGCGTCCTACTTTTTACGGCACGGATGCAGGCGAGATAGTCGGGACGGATAAGAACGGTAACGAGATTACCCGCCAGAAATCGTACGAGTTGATGACGTTGGGGGATGTTTGTATGGAGGTGATGGAACATTCCGGTTGTAGAGAACCTTTTTTACAGGGAAGTATCAGTAACTATTTGGGCTGGAGAAACTGGGGGTTGTCCTTCAATTTGGCTTATAGCGTGGGGGCAAAGGTTCGTTTGTTACAAATGTATGGAAGTAGTAATTCGGCAGTACCGGCTCCGGTGATGAACATGAGAGGCGAATTTGTTCATCGTTGGCAGCGTCCTGGGGATGAGAAATACACGAATGTTCCCGGGATGTTGGATGCAGAGAGTTACAAGAGAACAAGAACGCCATGGTGGAATGACAAGTCGTACGAATTTGCCGGAACGATTTGGAATATGTATGACAATTCCAATGTCCGTGTCGTTTCGGGAGATTACTTGAAATTGACAAGCTTGTCATTGCGTTACGTTGTCCCGAAGAGAATTTGTCAGAAGATGTACATGAAGTCAGCTTATTTGAGTGTGAGTGGAACAAATCTATTTACCATATGTAGCAAAAAATTGAAAGGGCAGGATCCCTCTCAATTCGGTTCTTCGGAGTTGATAAACATATCTGTTCGCCCGACTTATAGTCTTAGTTTGAATGTGACATTTTAATGAATGAAAAAGATGAAAAGATATTTAATCTTAATACTTTGTGTGTTATTGTTTAATTCATGTGGGAAATTTTTGGAAGAATTTTCACAGGATTTGGCTTATGCGGAAAGTTGTGCCGATTTAGACGAGATTCTTATCGGAAACGGATATATGGAGCAACCGGAGGGTTTTGCGAAGGCAAGTATTTACGGTAATGGATACTATCCCTATATTCACGTGATGGATGATGATGTGATTATGACAGTATTTAAAAAAGACGGTGTTACGGATCTCATAAATGAGATGGTTCCTTATAAGAATTTCTATGACTGGTCTGATCAGTTGACTATCAATCCAAAGACAGATGAGGAGTGGGAGGATAAGGATTGGGAAAAAATGTATAGCCATATAGCGTACTTGAATGTTATTATCGCTCACGTGAAAAAATTCTCCCATGACTCTGTTGAGACTCGGAATAGAGTGGAAGGAGAGGCTCGTTTCCTGCGAGGTGCTTATTACTATTTGTTAACGAATCTCTATGCGAATCCTTACGTGAAAGAATCAGCATCTAGTGATATGGGTGTCCCATTGAATCTTACAGAAGACATAGTAGATGAGTATTATAAAAGAAATTCAATGGAGGAGTGTTATCGTGTTATTGTGGAGGATTTGAAAGTCGCTGCCGATAAGTTGAAGGGGGTTACACAACCTACGATCTATAGAGTGAACGAACTTGCCGCCCGGATATTATTGAGCAGGGTGTATTTGTATATGGGAGAATGGCAGTTGGCGTTGGATGAATGTCAAAAGGCGTTGGCTTTGGAGGGTGTGGAATTAATGGATTTAAAATCGTTTCAGGGAAGAGAGAAAGAGCGATACGTGTTGGATAATAAAAATCCGGAAATCGTCTTTACGCAAGGGTATAGTGCGACCAATACTTTTTATGATCAGATGTCTTATTTTTGCATATGCACCTTTGGTGGTTCAGAAGACTTGATTTCTTTATATAACCGTTTTGAAGAGCAACAAATAAAGGACTTGAGATTAGATGCTTTTTTTGAGGTTATAGGAGATGAGCAATACAAGATGTCAAAAGTAGGGGAGAAAGTGTACGATTGTTTCGTGATCCGAAGTGCGGAGTTATATTTGAACAAGGCGGAAGCCGAAGCCATGTTGGATAAAGCGGAGGCGATACAGACGATTAAAACGTTGTTGAACAATCGTTTTGAAGGTGGCATCCCCGATATAGACGGTTTGAGTGGAAAAGATTTGGTTTCATTTATCCGGGATGAACGACGCCGTGAACTTTGTTTTGAGGCTCACCGTTGGTTTGATCTGCGTAGGTATGCGGTGTCTCCGAAGTACCCGGAGAAAAAATCTATAAGACATACGGCTTATGACATAAAAGGTAAGTTGGAAGGGGATTACGTGTTAAAACCGTACGGTGAAGACCCGGCGTGGGTGTTACCGATTCCCGGTTACGAGATCGTGTATAATCAAGGTAATTTGGTTGATAATCCCCAGCGAGTGGAAAGAGAATTGGAGTAACGGATCATAAAAAATAGTGATATGTGGAAAAGTTATTTATTATATAGTTTATGCGTCTTCACGTTATTGACTTCTTGTAACGAAGAAGACATTAAACTGGATGCAAGTACTGTCGTTGACTGGTTTGCAGTGCCGGATAGACCAGGAGAGTTGGGGCATTTACTCCATAAAATATATAAAGAAACAGGAGTTTCAATTTTCGTTAACGATACGTTGGGATACGTGGAAGATGGGATTGATGCTAACGGGGAACCGGTGAGATTTTATGAAACTGTAAGTGAAAAATATCTTCTTTATAGTTCCGTATCAAGAGATATTCGTTTCGTTTTATCGCGAGATACGGTAGCGATGTTAAAAGCGGTCAATACGATAGAGAAGTGGGTGTTTCCGAATTTGCCGCCTTCTGGGAAATATCGGATAAAATCTTTATTGTTGGTGGATAGTTTGTTAACAGAAGATTATGGGGGAGATACGATAAGAAAAGGTGGGAAAACGGCTTGGGTCTTTGAGGAATCGATTGAAACAACGCCCGTGGGTAAATTAGCGGATATTAAAAACATGGATGAACCCACGTTGAAATTTTGGGCGGGAATGGTGTTGAGTACTAAAGTGTATAATTGGTTAAACAGCCACTGTTCGGATTCTTTAAAAGTATTTTATAAAATGACAAATTCGGATTTACCTAAAAAAGCACGAACATTATATAATTTACATGGTTATAAATTTTATCGAATGATCGATACCGGGGAGGAAATTGATTGGAATCCTGATTGGTATTTCGGTGCGGAGTTATGGGATTACTGGCGTATGGGATTCCTGGAATGGGGGGATGCCGAGTGGTGTGAAATAGATCCTAAAGATAGTAGCAGGTGGATCGTGCATCGAAAAGCTCTGGAGAAATCTTGTGATGCGATGAATTATATTGCCTCTGTTTACGCCTTTTCGGATGAAGAGTTCAAGAATCTTTTCGCGGGTGTAGAGTATAGCGAAAAATGTATTCAACGACGTTTGTACATGAAAAAGTTAGTTGATCTTTTTTGTAAAGCAAACGGGGTTACTTGTCAATCTTTTCACTAGAAGGAGTTACGTAAATTAAGAAATAGGACAGAAGGAAACTGATCGTGCTAGTTGAAATTGGTTTCCTCTCTGTTCTTGGGAGGAAGTTTGCAAATGAAAACAAGTTTTACTTCATTCCCGGTAAAGTGGTATATGTTCGTATTGTTAAATAATATTGTGTATGAAAAAAAGTATGTTATTAGTGATAAGTCTTTTGACTTATTGTAGTGTATTTGCCCAAAGTGTAAAATTTGATACCTTGTCTTTGGATCAAGCTCTTTCACGGGCACGAGCGGAGGGAAAGTTTGTTTTTGTTGATGTTACCGCTTCTTGGTGTGGGCCGTGTCAAGTGATGCTTGAAGAAGTGTTGAGTAGAAAAGACGTGGGGGAGTATTGTAACAAACAATTTATTTGTATACAAATGGATGTAGATAAATTGGAGGGGAAAGACTTTAAAAAGAAGTACGGCGTGAACTCCATCCCGACATTTTTTATTTTGCAAGAGGATGGCACAGTAAGACATCGCTTGCGGGGAGCAAGAAGACCGGAAGATTTTCTAGCCTGGGCTAAACGTGGTGTAAATGAAACGTCATCATTGTTTTTTTTGAATGGTTTGCTTGAACGAAAGCAAAAAATGAGTTTGCAGAATAAAGTTGATTATTATTTGGTATTGAAAGATATAAGAAAATTGCATGATGCCGATAGCCTTCGGACAGTTTTGTTTGAGCAGACCCCGTTTGAAAAATTAACAGATAAAGAATGTTGGTCTCTTTTTAGCGAAGAGGTATATGGAAGCCAATATTTTGAATACGTGGTGAAACATGGTGACAAGTTCCGGGAAAAGCAAGGAAAAGAGCGAATTGATGATTACCTGGTTCAAGGCTATAAACAAGAAATTCAGCGTTTGATGTATGGCAGTCAAGCTTCTCCAGAGGCGTTCGATTTGATAAAACAAATTACGATGGCAGTGTCCACCCCAGACCGTACTGTTATCTCGGGGGAAGATAAAGTAAAAGTTGTATTGGCTTGGGCAAAAGAAGTAAAAGCTTTCCTAGAAAATGATATCCCGGGGATGGTGGAAGGGATGCAAGAACTGGTGGAACTAAAAGAGTGGCGGGATTGCTTGTGGCACGCGATGCAATATGTAGGATTGAACGGAAAAGATGAAGACAAGGAACGAATGGGTCAGTTTACTTCCAAGATGCTCTTTGAATTTGCTAAAACTCCCGTGGAACAATGGGATTTTTATCAAAAATTCAGGTACCTGGGTTTTCCGATAAGTTGTAACGGGAAATTTTGGAGTGATGCTTTGGAGAGAGTAAAGGAAAAAAATAAGCCTTTGTTGTTGGAATGCGTAAGAGGTAGTGATGCTTATTTTATTATGCGGAATTGGGCGTGGGATTTACCCGAGCGGGTGAATTATCTGGATTCTTTATGCGTTAGCGTGAGGATAGACATGGATGATCCCGATGTTGCTTTTTTGAAAGAGAGATTTGAAATAACGAATTACCCTGCTTATTTCTTGTTGGATAAAGAGGGTAAGGTCAGATATTCTTGGGAAGGCATGATAGAGGAGGATCAAGCTTTTAGAGATTCTTTACGGAAAGGGTTGGAGGGGATTTGAGGTATTTGTAATAGTCAAGACTTATTCTGACAGCTTTTTGCTTGATAGGAAACCACCTGTCAGAATAAGTTCTTGGATATTTTAAGTTAGGGAATTATATACGAGTTTACAGTAATGTAGAATAGTCGCACGGGAGTTTTGTTCGTAAGTTAACCGGAAAATGGATGAGGCAGACCAGTGTATTTGACTTTGATGTTTCCTTGTTGGTTGTTAGAAATGATAACGAGATTTCGGCTCAAGTTATAATCAATAGTTGCGCATACTAGTTACAAATTTCAATAACATGAAATATTAAAAGTTTCATTAATATATTGAGCTTGTACAATATAAGCTTCGTTGTATGTACTGCGACCTTGATGAATACCAACAAGAGCTGATTCATTATGAGCTGTTGAAACATAGATAGCGCTTCCGCTGTCTCTAGGTTCGCTTGTATAATCAGCAGTGTACATTTCGCCAATCTTGGTACCATTCTTGAACGTGACCCAAACATTTGCACTTGTAATTTTTCCTGTATTTGCATATTGGTCTCGGTGCATTCTTACAATACAACCAATAGGAACAGATCGTACTGGTATCATATGTACATTAGTATGAGGTATTTGTAATAAATCACAAATGTCAGTGTCAATAGTGCAAAATGCAGCATCAATTTTGCCACTTGTTTGAGATTTGACACATGAGCCAATGAATTCAAATGGTCCTTCTTCTGTGATAGGATAATATAAAGAACCTCCTTCCCAAAGAAAATGTCCAGAAACGACAAATCCCTTACTTCCATCTGACATCGTTGCTCTGTATCCTAATGATGCAGTTGTGTTTATTCTATCTTGGTATATACTTTTTGAGTTACGAACAAAGGTTCCCGGGGAAAGTTGAAATTTAGACTCAATGGAATTGTATCCAGAGGCAGCTTCAAATTTAATAGCAGGAGAATCGCTTATATTTTCTCTAAATTCACTTATTCTTTTCTCCGAAAATTCTAACAACCCGATAACAATGCAGTTTTTATCTTCTTGGAAGCGGATGTATGAAATGTTTTGCATAATGGAGGGATGTTGAGAATTTTCCTGATAAGATTTAGTTACAGTATTCATTATTTGTTTTAAATATGCATAAGTGAAAGTACATTTCTTTAGAATGAAATTTCCACTCCCGAGTATGTTTTCGATACTTCTTTTATTTTCTTTTGTTGTGTCGCTTAAGAGAATAACGAGTTGATTATTGGAGTTAATATAAGCTCCTCCATAATATGATGGATAAATTATAGAATCGGTTTGCGACCTAGAAATACGGAATGATTGCAATAAAGTTTGATATGTCTCCCCTGCGGAAAGATTGGCTTTTGAAGCATCATTCATTGAGGGGAAATTGTCTGTACGTTCCTTTTGTAAATTTGTTTTTTCTTTGTTTGTACACGCCGCAAGCAAAATTACAAAAGAGATTATCAAGATTCGTATATGGATTGTTTTCATAGATAGGTATTTATTTGAAATAATATTTTCTATAAAGGTACGAAAATGATATTTAACACGGATGTTAAATATTAGAATTTTTAGAAAAAATACAAGCTTCATGCAAAAGGAATATTAGTTAGATTAAAATTGTAGATGGATAAATAAAATGAATTGAAAGTTGTGGGAATGAAAAAAGTATTCATATATTTGTCGTAATGAAAAAATGGGTAGGAGAGCCTACCTTGAATATATTGTGAAATTATTACATCTTGAGCCTAAAATCGCCAAATTTAAAGCACACAGGATGGACATATGTTCACGCTGGCAAGCGTGGATTGTTGTCTATTTGTGTGCAGGTGTTTGGCGATACCGAGGTTCAAATAGCACAGTCCCCGCTTTTTTATTGTATAATTTTTGCTTTTGGGGATTGGGGTAAAACTAAAATTTACACTATGAATAAATCGCCAGGGTAAAAAATTAAAGAAACTTATCTAGCCATATTCACAAGGTGAAACTTGGAATGCTTTTATACCTGTTTCTAAACAATGTTTTTGTCTTCTTGTACGGTATGCTTTTTATGATTGAGGCAATGATTAAAATTGAATATTCGTATGAAAAGATTGAATGCTTGTAGAAACTAAGGTTGAATTCTATACAAAAAAGAGAGTCCAACGCCTAGGAAACCTTGGAACTCTCCTAAAACAAAAATGTTTTATTAAATTATGTAGCGCAAATTTATGGAAAAAAAGCGAAATCACGCTTGGTCATGCTATGGGATAGCATGGCGCAAAATGTTAATGTTTACGAAATTATTCGGAATCTTGTTGTTTGTTGTGTATATGTTTTTGCCTGCTAGAGGAATAGCTCAGGAAGGAGTCGCGTCAAAGAAAGAAAAATCCAAGGTCTTACAGGGATGGGTGTATGATAAGAACCATCAAGTCTTGCCAGGTGTAACGGTGAAAGTTGCCGGGACGTCGGTAGGAACTTCCACGAACGTGAAAGGTTGGTTCAGGATAACCTTACCCATACAACGGGGTACTTTGGAGTTTTCTTTTATCGGTTTTAAAAAGCAACTAGTAAATTTTACGGATAAAACGGATACATTACGAATTGTTTTGGAGGAGGAATTGATGGAGTTGGATGAAGTCACGGTATCCACGGGATATTATAAAGTGGATAAACGTCATTTGACGAGTTCCGTGACCACGTTGAAGATGGATGACATCATGCAACCGGGAGTCAGCACGTTGGACCAGATGCTGGAAGGTCGAATCCCGGGAATGATTTTTATGCAGAATAGCGGGCAAGTGGGAGCCGCACCCAAGATTAAAATACGCGGAACAACAACCTTGTTGGGGAATACCGCTCCTTTGTGGGTGTTGGATGGAGTCATTTTAACAGATCCTGTAAACGTGGATCCGGCGAGTATTAATGACTTGGATTTCGTGAACTTGTTGGGAAATGCTATTTCTGGATTGAATCCCGAGGATATTGAAAAATTGGACGTGTTAAAAGATGCCTCTGCCACGGCCATTTACGGGCCTAAGGCTTCTAACGGAGTTATCGTGATCACCACGAAAAAAGGAAAGGTCGGGGCTCCCTCTGTTTCTTATTCTTTATCGGGTACATTCCGGCAACGTCCCCGTTACACGGATCGTTCTGTTGATGTGATGAATTCTCAAGAAAGGATCGATTTCTCGAAGGAAGTGGTACGGAAAAAACAAGTTATTCCGGATTTATCCAGTTACGTGGGATATGAGGCTGCTTATAACGATTACGTGAATGGAGTAATCTCTTCCGATGAATTTGTTCGGAAAGTAAAATTTATGGAGACGGTCAATACAGACTGGTTAGGATTATTAATGCAAGATACCTATTCTCATGCACACACCTTAAGTATTTCCGGTGGTTCGGAGAATGTACGATATTATACTTCATTGGGGTATTCGAACGAGAAGGGTAACTTGAAAGGGGAAGAAAACAGTCGTTATAGTGCCATGGCCAAGGTGGATATCAATTATAATAAGTTTATCATGTCTTTCAGCTTGAACGGGAACGTGCAGAAAAAGGAATATACACCCCAAGAGGTTGGATTGATGACTTATGCCTTGAACACGGCCCGCAGCGTGGGTGCGTATAATGAGGATGGTAGTTTGATGTTTTATCAAAGAGACAATGATTTGGCACACACGTATTCCAAGCCTTTCAGTATAATTAATGAGAGAAAAAATACAGATGATGACATTCAAAGTAATGCGATCAGTATGAGTGCGAATATAGAATACCGACTCATTCCTTGTTTGAAGGCCGGTATGCAATTTTCTTATGGAATCTCTAATTTTGAAGAAAGGGTCTATTTTGGAGAAAAGAGTTGGTATGCTGCGAATTTGAAAAAAGAATATGCTCCTGATTCTCCTAATAGTGGCTATCTTTCTTCTGAGTCAGAAATGCCTGTGGGTGGAGAATTGCGTCTAAATAGTACTAAAAATGAGAATTACAGTGTTCGGGCAAATCTATCATTCAATAAATTTCTGGATAAGGAAAATACACATCAATTTCAAGCTTCTGTTATCGGAGAATTAAGTTCAACCCTTTATACCGGTTTTGCTATAACGAAGCGAGGATATATTCCGGAACGGGGAATGCTTTTTGATGACGTAAATTTACCTGATTCGTGGGGATACCTGGAATTTCCTAATTATGATGGTTGGTTGAAAAGTAATCCTTCTGCTAAAGGAATTTTAACCCATAATTTGACTCGTCAAGTAGGATTGGTGGGAACGTTGTTTTATGCTTATAAAGATGCGTATATCTTTAATGCTAATATGCGTATAGATGGAAGTAATAAATTTGGAGATAGAAGCAATGAAAAACTGAACCCGATATGGTCTGTTTCCGGTAGATGGAATATACATGAAAATTTATTGTCTGATAAATGGTGGATTAATACCTTGGCATTAAAAGCCTCGTTTGGTTACCAAGGAAATATGTCCGCCCAGGATTCTCCGAATTTGATTATACAGCGAAAGGGTACTCATTGGGCATTTAATGAATTGTATTCTTCCATCAAGTATTACCCGAACCCGCATTTAAAATGGGAAAAAACCTCAACTTATAATATCGAGTTGGAATACTCGTTGTTTAATAACAAGCTAGTCGGGAATTTCAGCTATTATTATCGCCACACGACGGATGCATTTATGTCCAAAACGGTGTCAAGAATTAATGGCGTCAGCAGTTATACCGTAAACCAAGGAACGTTGAATAATCAAGGGTTTGAGTTTGATATTAATTTTACTCCCATTGAGAATCTTGGAGCTGGTGGGGAAAAGCGCGGTTTCGTGTGGCGTATAAATCCGAATTTCGGTTCTGTATTTAATCAGTTGGTGGATAAAATAAAATCCAAAGACAAAGTTTTACAGGATGAAATTAGGTATGGGGATTATCTGGACGGTCGGGTACAAGTTGCCGGGCGTCCCGTGAACACGTTTTATTCCTATAAATTTACGGGTTTGGATCCCAAGGATGGACGCCCTACTTTTTACGGAACGGATGCAGACGAGATTGTGGACACGGATGCGGACGGTAACGAGATTACCCGTCAGAAATCATACGAGTTGATGACGTTGGGGGATGTTTGCATGGAAGTGATGGAACATTCCGGTTGTAGGGAGCCTTTTTTACAGGGAAGTATCAGTAACTATTTGGGTTGGAGAAACTGGGGGTTGTCCTTCAATTTGGCTTATAGCGTGGGTTCAAAGATTCGCTTGTTACAAATGTATGGAAATAATAATTCGGCTGTGCCGGCTCCGGTGATGAATATGAGAAGAGAATTTGTTCATCGTTGGCAACGTCCCGGGGATGAAGAATACACGAATGTTCCGGGTTTGTTGGATGCTAAGAGCTACGAGAAAACCAAAACTCCTTGGTGGAATGATAAACCCTATGAATTTGCCGGGACGATTTGGAATATGTATGATAATTCCAATGTACGTGTGGCTTCGGGAGATTATCTAAAATTGACAAGTTTATCTTTACGTTATGTTGTCCCGGAAAAGATTTGTCGGAAAATGTATATGAAGTCAGCTTATCTGAACGTGAGTGGAACAAATCTATTTACGATATGTAGTAAAAAACTGAAAGGGCAAGATCCCTCTCAATTCGGTTCTTCCGAGTTGATTAATATATCTGTCCGTCCTACTTATAGTCTTAGCTTAAATGTAACATTTTAATGAATAGAAAGATGAAAAGATATTTAATCTTGATACTTGGTGTGTTATCTTTTATTTCATGTGGAAAATTTTTAGAAGAATTTTCACAGGATTTGGCTTATGCCGAAAGTTGTACCGATTTGGACGAGATTCTTATCGGTAATGGATACATGGAACAACCGTTATATTTTGCGGAAGCGAGTGTTTATGGGGGTGGGTACTATCCTTACATTCATGTGATGGACGATGATATGGCAATGACGATATTTAGAAGAGATGGAGCTGGTGATGTTATTAATGATATTGCTTCTTTTAAAAATTTCTATGACTGGTCTGATCAATTGACGATTAATCCAAAAACAGGCGAAGAGTGGGAAGACAATGATTGGGAAAAAATATATAGCCATATAGCCTATTTGAATGTCATTATCGCTCACGTGAAAAAATTTACACATGACTCCGTTGAAATTCGAAATAGAATTGAAGGAGAGGCTCGTTTCCTGCGAGGTGCTTATTACTATTTGTTAATGAATCTCTATGCGAATCCCTATGTGAAAGAAACTGCCTCCACGGATATGGGAGTCCCTTTAAATCTTACTGAGGATATTATAGATGAGTATTATCATCGTAATTCCATGGAAGAGTGTTATCGTGTAATCGTTGAGGATCTGAATGTTGCCGCCGATAAGTTGAAGGGGGTTACACAACCCACTATTTACAGGGTGAATGAACTTGCTGCACGGATTCTACTAAGTAGGGTATATTTATATATGGGAGAGTGGCAATTGGCGTTGGATGAATGCCAAAAGGCATTGAATTTGGGAAATGTGGAATTAATGGATTTAAATTCATTTCCGGGAAGGGAGGAGAATCGGTATATATTAGATGTTGAAAATCCGGAAATAATATTTACCCAAGGATACAGTGCAACTAATGTATTCTACAAAAATATCTCTTATTTTACCATATGTTCTTTTAGTTGTTCTGAAGAATTGATCTCTTTATATAATAGTTTTGATGACCAAGTAATTAAAGACTTGAGACTGAATGCTTTTTTTGAGGATAATGGGGACGAGCAATACAGGGTGTCAAAAGTGGGGGAGAAGGTGTACGATTGTTTCGCGATTCGAAGCGTAGAGTTATATTTGAACAAGGCGGAAGCCGAAGCCATGTTGGATAAAGTGGAGGCGATACAGACGATTAAAACCTTGTTGCATAATCGTTTTGAAGGTGGAATCCCCGATGTGGACGGTTTGAGCGGAAAAGATTTGGTTTCATTTATCCGGGATGAACGACGCCGTGAACTTTGTTTTGAGGCTCACCGATGGTTTGATTTGCGCAGGTACGCGGTGTCTCCCAAATATCCGGAGAAAAAATCCATAAGACATACGGCTTATGACATAAAAGGTAAGTTGGAAGGGGATTACGTGTTAAAACCGTATGGCGAAGACCCGGCTTGGGTACTACCCATTCCCGGTTACGAGATCGTGTATAACCAGGGTAATTTGGTGGATAATCCTCAACGAGTGGATCGGGAATTAGAATAATTGAGTATTAAAAAGGTAATTATATGTGGAAAAGTTATTTATTATATAGTATATGCGTCTTCACGTTATTGACTTCTTGTAACAAGGAAGATATAAAACTGGATGCAAGTACCGTTATAGATTGGTTTGCCATACAGGACAAACCGGGAGAACTGGGGCATTTACTTCATGAAATATATGAAGAGACGGGAGTTTCAATTTTTGTTAACGATACGTTGGGATACGCGGAAGACGGGGTTGATGCTGGCGGTAATCCGGTAAAGTTCTATGAGACGGTAAGTGAAAAATATCTTATTTATAGTTCTGTGTCCAAAGATATTCGTTTTGTTTTATCACAAGATACGGCTGCCATGTTGAAAGCAGCCTATGCGATAGAGAAATGGGTATTGCCTAGTTTGCCCCCTTCCGGTAAATATCGGATAAGATCTTTGTTGTTAGTGGATAGCCTGTTAACGGAGGATTATGGCGGTGATACGATAAGAGAAGGAGGAAAAACGGCTTGGGTCTTTGAGGAATCGATTGAAACAACGCCCGTGGGTAAATTGGCTGATATAAAAAACATGGATGAACCCACGTTGAAATTTTGGGCGGGAATGGTGTTGAGTTCTAAAGTGTATAATTGGTTAAACAGTCACTGTTCGGATTCTTTGACAGTCTTTTATAAGATGACAAATTCGGATTTACCTAAAAAATCACGAACATTATATAATTTGCATGATTATAAATTTTATAGAATGATCGATACCGGGGAGGAGATGGATTTGAATGCGGATTGGTATTTCGGTGCGGAGTTATGGGATTACTGGCGTATGGGATTCCTGGAATGGGGAGATACCGAGTGGTGTGAAATAGATCCTAAAGATAGTAGCAGGTGGATCGTGCATCGAAAAGCTCTGGAGAAATCTTGTGATGCGATGAATTATATTGCCTCTGTTTACGCCTTTTCGGATGAAGAGTTCAAGAATCTTTTCGCGGGTGTAGAGTATAGTGAAAAATGTATTCAACGACGTTTGTACATGAAAAAGCTAGTTGAACTTTTTTGTGCGGCAAACGGTGTTGCCTATCAATCTTTTCACTAGAAGGAGTTAAGTAAATTGGGAAATAGAACAGAGGGAAACCGATCGTGTGAATTGAAATTGGTTTCCTCTCTGTTCTTGGGAGGAAGTTTGCAAATGAAAACAAGTTTTACTTCATTCCCGGTAAAGTGGTACATGATCGCTTTATAAAATAGAGAAGATCATATGGTTAAATAATATTGTGTATGAAAAAAAGTATGTTATTCGTGATAAGTCTTTTGACTTGTTGTAGTGTATTTGCCCAAAGTGTAAAATTTGATGCCTTGTCTTTGGATCAAGCTCTTTCACGGGCACAAGCGGAGGGAAAGTTTGTTTTTGTTGATGTTACAGCCGCTTGGTGTGGGCCGTGTCAATTGATGCTTGAAGAAGTGTTGAGTAGAAAAGACGTGGGGGAGTATTGTAACAAACAATTTATTTGTATACAAATGGATATAGATAAATTGGAGGGTAAAGACTTTAAAAAGAAGTACGGGGTGAACTCCATCCCGACATTTTTTATTTTGCAAGAGGATGGAACAGTAAGACATCGCTTGCGGGGAGCAAGAAGACCGGAAGATTTTCTAGCCTGGGCTAAACGTGGTGTAAATGAAACGTCATCATTGTTTTTTTTGAATGATTTGCTTGAACGAAAGCAAAAAATGAGCTTGCAGAATAGAGTTGATTATTATATGGTATTGAAAGATATAAGAAAATTGGATGATGCCGATAGCCTTCGTGCGGTTTTGTTTGAGCAGACCCCGTTTGAAAAATTAACGGATAAAGAATGTTGGCCTCTTTTCAGCGAAGAGGTGTATGGAAGCCCGTATTTTGAATACGTGGTGAAACATGAGGACAAGTTCCGGGAAAAGCAAGGAAAAGAGCGTGTTGATGATTACCTGGTTCAAGGCTATAAACAAGAGCTCCAGCGTTTGATGTATGATTGTCAGGCTTCTCCGGAGGCGTTCGATTTGATAAAACAAATTACGATGGCAGTGTCCACCCCAGACCGTACTGTTATCTCGGGGGAAGATAAAGTAAAAGTTGTATTGGCTTGGGCAAAAGAAGTAAAAGCTTTTCTAGAAAATGATATCCCGGGGATGGTGGAAGGGATGCAAGAACTGGTGGAACTAAAAGAGTGGCGGGATTGCTTGTGGCACGCGATGCAATATGTAGGATTGAACGGAAAAGATGAAGACAAGGAACGAATGGGTCAGTTTACTTCCAAGATGCTCTTTGAATTTGCTAAAACTCCCGTGGAACAATGGGATTTTTATCAAAAATTCAGGTACCTGGGTTTTCCGATAAGTTGTAACGGGAAATTTTGGAGTGATGCTTTGGAGAGAGTAAAGGAAAAAAATAAGCCTTTGTTGTTGGAATGCGTAAGAGGTAGTGATGCTTATTTTATTATGCGGAATTGGGCGTGGGATTTACCCGAGCGGGTGAATTATCTGGATTCTTTATGCGTTAGCGTGAGGATAGACATGGATGATCCCGATGTTGCTTTTTTGAAAGAGAGATTTGAAATAACGAATTACCCTGCTTATTTCTTGTTGGATAAAGAGGGTAAGGTCAGATATTCTTGGGAAGGCATGATAGAGGAGGATCAAGCCTTTAGAGATTCTTTACGGAAAGGGGTGGAGGGGATTTGATATATAAACAGAGGAAGGGTTGGAATACTACCTATGATGAATAGGAATTACTAGCTCTTCCTCTGGCATATTCTAGTATTTGAACGAACTTCCTCCCAAGAACTCCCTTAAGATAGAGGTGGGTGGTATTTCACGGGTAGGTACGGCTTGGACGTACGAGAAGAACTTCAACAGGCGTTTGGCTTTGGAGTGTTCCGGGTATTTTACCAGTACTTCTTCCAGCAATGGAACAGCTTGTTGTTTCAAGGCTCCCAACTCATACACGAGAGCCGAGTTAAACATGACATCGGCCTCTTCTTGGTAAGGTGTGATGTGTTTTTGTTCACCGGAAAGCACGCTTTCCCATCTTTTCAAGGTATCGAGAGCTGAGTAGCCCCGGTATTTGTGATCCCGGACCATACGGCGAATCAAACGATTGTCCGATGGGTTGATAATGTTATGGTTATCAATGGAAATTACCGTAAGTGCCGAGATGAATATTTTGAACAGGCTTTCATGAGGCAGGCATTCGGTTAATTTGGGATTCAGCCCGTGAATGCCTTCCACGATAATCACGTTGTTGCGGGTCATTTTTAATTTCTCTCCGTCATAGAAACGTTGGCCTGTTTCGAACGAGAATTTGGGTATCTCCACTTCTTCACCTCTTAGTAGGCTCATGATGTTTTCGTTGAAGGTATTGATGTCCAAGGCGTCAATCGTCTCGAAGTCGTATTCCCCTTTTTCATCCCGGGGAGTATCTTCCCGGTTCACGAAATAATTGTCCAAGGATAGATTGACGGGTTTGATGCCGTTCACTAATAGCTGGATGGCTAATCGCTTTCCGAACGTGGTCTTGCCCGAAGAGGAAGGACCGGCGATAAGCACGACTTTTACCTTTTTCTGTTTCTTGATTTGGTCAGCGATCTGGGAGATCTTTTTCTCGTGCAGGGCTTCGCTTACCTTGATCATATCCCCGGCGTGTTTATGTTCGATGGCTTGGTTTAAATGCCCAATTTGCATAACCTCGGAGATCTTTCCCCAGCGTTTGAACTCGCTGAACGTGCTGAACAGTTTTTCTTGGGGTACGAACGGGACTATTTGTGTCGGGTTCGTGCGTTCGGGTGGCATTAATAACATCCCATCCTTGTAATCCATCAGGTCGAACACTTTCAAGCATCCGGTGGAAGGGGCCAGCGTCCCGTAGAAATAGTCACAAGTGCCGTCAATGGAATAAACGGAGGTAAACATCTTTCCTCGTGTGGAAAGTAATAATTCTTTATCCTTTAGACCCTGTCGGTTAAAAAGCTTGATGGCTTCTTCCGTGGGGGTCTCCGTGCGCATGATCTCGTAATCGTGGTCGATGATGCGTTGCATCTCTTTTTTTATCTCGGTGATCCTCTCCCCCGTGAGAATAAATTCTTTATTTGCCAGACGGCAGAATATCCCGTTAGAAAGGTGATATTCCACGACAAGCGTTTTTTTCGGGTAGAGATTATGTATCGCCTTGTAAAGTACGAAAATAAGAGAACGCAAGTACACGCTATACCCGTCCAGTGTGGTTACGTCAACAAAGTTCACGTATTTCGGGTTGTATATCTCGTAATGCAGGTCTTGTACTTCGTTATTGACTAATGCTCCCAGAATGTTTTGGTGATTCATGGGGAACACGATTTTTTTGAATTCTTTTAAACTAGATCCCGTGGGTATCTGGTATTCTTGTCCATTGTTTTCACAAAAGACGGTTATTTTATTCTTTTCCATGTTGGGAGGTTTTTTACATCCAATATAGGCAGGGTGGTACAAATAGCGTGCCGAATATTTTTACTTGTATGCCTGCTTGTTTTCCGGAATAGCAATATAGTACGTTTTATGCTTTCCAACTTTTAACGAGGTCTGTCGCAACCAAGGGTTAAAGCGTTTCAGCGTTTTATAGGATATTCCGTGTTCTTGGGCAAAATCCGCTAGGTTTTTTATGTTTTTAGTCACTTTCACTTGTGTGGTTGGTTCCACGGGATACAAATGGTCCACGTAAAAATCGTATAGGTGGGGTTCTTCCATGATTTGCTTTAATGCCAGCATACGGTACACGTATCTTCCGGTTTCTTCACCAAGCAAAAGATCGTAAAAGTTTTTTTCCTTTTGTCGGTCCATTTGTCTGGTGAGCATATTCATGCCTCCGTTATAAGAGGCTGCGGCTAATGTCCATGAACCGAATTTTTGATAGGCTTTTTTCAAATAGGTACAAGCGGCACGGGTAGCTTTTTCCACATGGTAGCGTTCGTCCACGTCATTCGTCACCTCTAGCCCAAGTTCTTTGGCCGTTGCACTCATGAGTTGCCATATTCCCGTGGCTCCAGCGTAAGATACGGCCAACGGGTTCAAGCTACTCTCGATGACGGCTAGGTATTTGAAGTCGTTGGGAACTCCTTCCGCTTTTAGGATAGGTTCGATGATATGAAAATAGCGGGGAGCATTTTTCAAAACTTGGATCGTGTGTGAATGCAAGTAGGTATTCACGATGAGTTCTTTTTTGAAGGCTTCCGCCACGTCAATTCTTTCTAGGGGAACCGGTTCTCCTGCCAAGCTGAATGTTGTCGGGAAATCCACGTCTGATGATTTCATGAGGTGGAATGGTGGTTCCTCGTTTTCTTCATGTTCCTTCTGATCATGATAAACGTAATATCCGATCGCCGCACTATTTAATAAGACAAGAATTGTCAGAAATGTAAGTAAAATGTTCCTTTTCACAACCAATGATTTTATTTTTTCGAAAATACATCTTTTTCTTGATTTTTACGGCAAAGTGGAGAGAAAAGATGTGTGTAGAATCGCTAAGAATTGTTCATTTTAAGCGGGAGGGGGATGGTTGTGGGAGGGAAGTTGAGGGTATATGATTGAGGATGAGAGATTCGATGTTAAAATAAAGGAGCTGTACAAAAAGTCAATTTTAAACAACTACCCCCACTGACTCCCCCTGTGTAAGGGGGAGCTGGAGGGGGTAGTTGGCAAATACAAGCCGGACTTTTTGTACAGCCCCTTTATTAGTTACTTTTTCGAATTCTTGTCAATGTGTTTCAAGAAAAGGCGTTGCAGCAAATCCCGATCTACGGTAACCGCATCATTCTTTTCAAGTTCTTTATACAAATTTTTCAAGTAATCGTCTCCTTTGAGTTCCAGAACGATATAATTAATAAATTGTCCGGTCTTTTCGTCTTTGTCCCAGCGGTCGAATACGATCGTGGCTCCCGCCAAGGTTTGATTCACGGTTATTTTCGTTTTATCCGTAAGTAAAGACTTGGATTCGGAAGACATACCTTCTGACAGGATCGTCGAGTACTCTTCGGTTGTAGATTCCACCGTTTTAGCCAAAATAGCGGCTAATTCTGCTGAAGCGGCCATTTGGGCTTTTTTCCGGGCAGAGGCTTCGCTGTCGGACCTGCCTGAACCCCAGCCCCGAAGTACACCGTTGCCGCTGACAAGGTCTGCTCCCGGCATGATAAACGTGGTGACGGGGCTTTTTTCTTGGATTTTCTTTGACGAACCGCAACTGCTTAATAAAAAGAATGCAGCTACAATCAATCCCCATAAGACATAGTGTTTCATAATACTACCTTTTAATTGATTTTTAATTTTTTAATCTGGGCCGGCAATTCCCGGTTCACTCGTTTTATCACTTCCCGGATACACATCGAGAGTGATGCGGTTGCCGATTTGTTTACGGGTACTAGAACTTTAACTTGGTTTACCGAATAGTTCAAGAGCATTTGCTGTGTTTTGTTATTGTAAATCTTTAGAACTAGGGAACAGTAACATGTATTTAAGTCATACGTTCCCCCGGTAACGACTTCTCCCATTTCCAATTTAGTGGATAAATCCACGAAGCACGTGGCGGCATCGGGGTCTTCCGATAATGTGAAATAATTGTTGGTCAGTAGGCTACTGATCTGGCGTTCGATACCTTCCAGCTCGTTATCCTCGTTTACGTAGAGGTAGGCCGTGATCGGTGCGCTCTTCAATGAAATCGTGACTTTAGCCGAGGGCCAAGTTTGATTTTGCAACAATTGACGATATGCCTCGGGTAGACTATTCATGAACGAGTCGTCAATGGTGATGCGCAATTCCTGCACCTCTTCTTTCGAGGTAATATTCGTTACGTAAAATTCCGCTGTACCCGTGTAGTCTGTCTGTATGGCGGGGGATACAGTGCCATTACCGGATGCGAATGAAGCCTTTAATTTAACATTCGGAACGACAACCCCGTTTTTGGAAAGACATCCGGCGATAGGTTCGGCAATTGCTTTAAAGGCCTCGCCTTCTACCATCATGACGTTGGTCGTGATGGCCATTCCGCTGAACACATTCACGTAAGCGTTATAGAGTTCTATGGGAACATTCACGGATGAACCTCCGGCATTTGTAGTCAAATCCATAAATGCCCAAGGCTCCACGGCTTCCAGTCCTTTGCCGTAGAGCTGGGCAGCTTGCGAAAGATTCATGGCGCTTTCCTCTCCACGTCCTTTTTGCAGGTAATCCATGCCTGTCCTGATCGCTTGTTGTCTGCGTTCTTCGGCTTTTCGGGCATATACTTTTTTATCCAAGGCGTAATACACGTAATATTTTTGTTCCGACTGGTAACTGCCTTTCAGTTCTTGTCCTTCCAGCCAAGCTACCATTGAACTGTGAATTTTGTCTTCCAGCATTTCACGTGTTTTGCCATCCACGTCTACCCGGTGCAAAAAAGAATTGTTTTCAAGTTTTACAGCGATCTGTGAAACGATGTCCAACAAGGCGTTCTGGGTCGCTTTTTTCATGTAATCGGTTTCCGATAACGACGCGACGCCAATACCGATGTAAGCGTCAGACGAAGTCGGGCGTTGGGTTACCCAGTCGGGTGCTTGTGCCTCGGCATGGAAAACACTGCATATCGAGAGTAACAGGCCTAGAATAATCTTTCGCATAATTTTAGTTTTTGTGTTATTACTTGTTACAAGTCCAGCATTAACAAAATTGTGTTTCCGTCAATGCGAACGGTTCCTGAAACGTCTTGTGCCTTGAGCTGATCGTTCAGGTCTTTTGCGAACTTCGAGGAGGTCATTTTGAAGCCGTTTTTGTCTTCCCTCGGGATCATCACGTAATCAAATATGGCCGATTCGTCCATGATACCTTGTATATGATAATCTCCTTCGTGTGCGTTACGGTCCAGCCAGTTTTGGATGAAATCTATAATTCTTTCCCCGTTAGCACAGCAAGCATCTTGCAAAGAACCCGTCGAGTTCCCACTAATGGAGATTTGCAGGACAACTCGGGCAGGAAGGGAGAAATTTTTAATGATTTGTTCCAAGAAAGGGGAAAGATGATCTTTCACGGCATAAGAACATAGGACCTCCGTTTGTGTTGTCTGGAAACGATTTGTCCAGCCGTCTTCCGATGCCCAGATCGTTCCGCTTGCGGTTTCGTATGCTTTCATGATTAATGCTACGCGGGCGCCTTGTGCCGTGTAATCTTTCATCAAGTCCACCGTGACATAAACGTCTGCTCCGGAAGACATCAAAAGTTGCTTATCGTTGGATTCTGCGGCTCCGGCATTTTCTTCATATTGACCCCGACGATTCATGGCGTCAATTCGTCCTTGTAGATCAATGGTCTTGATGTCGCAGGCTTCCAATCCTTTTTGCACGGCACTCACGGCAATACGATAGTCGTTGTCGTTTTCCAACTTCGCCTCGAAACTCTCTCCCTTTTTCTTGTAAGGGACCACGATAATCGTTGGTTTGGGAAGACGTGGTTTGGGAATTTCAGCCATTACCTCGTCGTAATGTGTGTTTTTCCGGACATCATTAATCAATTGGCGAAGACGTAAAGTAATTCGCATCGTACCTTGGAAACGTCCACCTACTTTTGTTGCTTTCACTGCTTCTTCCGCACTAACCACGTAAGGAGTGTAACGAGCCAAGTTATTAAAGAAGGTATTCGTGTAAGCCTCATTGGGTTTGCTGACTAAAGGTTTCCCGTCATTAACACCTTCTACACCCTGAAAAAACAGGGTGTAGATAAGTGATTTGATGGCATCTGTTTCGATCCCTTTCTTGTTATCTGCGATTCCAGCCGAGGAGAAAACGGCGTTTGCTCCTTTGTCGGCTTCTAGAGAAACGATCTGAAGGTACTCTTGGGCTTTGACAGAAGTTGAAAAGAGGAGTAACAGCATGCCAAATATGTTCACTACTTTCTTCATAAATAACCGATTACAATGAGAATAAAGGTGCTATCGTTGCTTTCACTTTTAGAGGTTGTTGCTTTTGGGCAGCCTCGTCAAGAGCTTGGAAAGCTTCCATGGCAGTGAATATTTTCTTGTCGCCTTGTACTACTTTACATTGTGACATGGTTCCATCTACTACTTCTTCCACTTTCATTTTACCGATCTCGCTGTATGTCGTACGACCCGCTCTTACGCTAGGAGCTAATACGGAGAAATAATCTCCTTTTTTCACTCCATGATCAGAGCCTAGGTTGATATAACATTTCACCAATTTGTCTTTTTTCACTTCATAATCCATAGGAACAATCGTGCTTTCCAATGGAAATTCTTTGATCAGGAAGTTTTCAATGTCACTTGCGATCATGTTGACTGCACTTGCGATGGCTTTGTCTTTTGAATCCGATAAATCCAAAAGTTTACCTACCGTACCACCAATCCCGGAGGGGGAGTGATCAAATGTGGCACTTGCAACCGTTGTTGAAGTGGCTACTTCTGTCACGGTTACTGAATAATTCAATACGCAGGAATACATCGTTTTCCCGTCTTTCTGTTCGGATTTTACGGAGCAGGCCAGTACGTTTCCTCCTAAAATGTAATCATGTCCGGCAGCGGTGATGGTTTGTGTGCGTGATTTCTCGTCACTCATTGCTTTTTCATCCGTGCGCCGTTCTTCTTCTTTTTTCATGGAATACTCGGCATCTTGATCTACCAGTTCAAATCGTTTCGTTTTGTTGAGGGCTGCCATGACCGCTTGGCGAACTTTGTCGCTATTTGCTTCCTCAACTCCATCTGCTTCCGTGAAGTATTCAACATACATCCTCGGTTTCTTCACCTCTTGTGCTTTAACTGCGATAACAGCAACACAGAGTAACGCCATAATTGTAATAATTCTCTTTAGCATAATAATGAATTTAAATTAAAGGTTAATAGAAATATGATATTATAATTTCGATTTTGCTTCTTCGTGTCCCATCTCTGCGGCTTTTTTGAAATTCTTCCGGGCCATCATCCCGTTACTTCCCACTGTGCCGCAGCCGTTTTCATAAATCAATCCCAGCATGTAATATGATTTTGCACTTCCGGATTTTTTGAAAAGACGAATGGCATCCAGTCCTTTCCCTTTCTCGTAAGCTTCCATTCCTGCGTCATACTCGGCATCTTTCTTTTCCACGGCGGGTTGCGTCTGCACCTTTCCCGTTTGTATCTCTTTTTTATCGGGAGTGATTGCAGGGGGAGTGGTTTTGGTTTGAACCGGGGGAACAGCCTTTTGTTTCGTAGCTGTCTGCTTCTGTTCTGTCGGGGATGGCACGGGAGTTTCCTTGATCAGATGTTCTTTCTTCGATAAGATAAAATAACCGGCAAGTACAACGAGTATGATGACACTCAGGGAAATCCATTTGTTTCTTCCCGATCCCGGCCGTGAAATGGGATGTTGGTGAGTCCCGGTTAAGGCTCCTATACCTTTCTGGTTGGCTTCCTGTGATTGAGCTGGGCGATCCGAGGAAGGGGTAGAAACCACGGCCGGTTGAGTGGCTTTACTTGCCGGTTTATACAATTCTATCATCTCTTTTTCAATGTCGGCTTTCACGTCTTCCACGTCCAATTCTCTGGCTTTTTGATCCATCATCTGTCGGCCGGCGATACCGATATTGCTGTTGGTCGTCAGAAGTAGCTGTTGGAAAGCAAGGCGATACTCGTTAATAGATTTTTTTTCGCATTCCACGCAACGATTTTTTCCTTTTACTTTGCAGTCAAAGCAAATCTCTTTCCCGCATTTGGGGCATCTGGCATGCCTTTCGTCAAAAGGATTTCCACATACCTCACAATACTCGGCTTCTTCTTTCTCCATGACAATCGTCGTGTTGTTATGGACCGTGGAAGAGTTATCGACACTGGATGTATTAATATTAGCATGGGTGGTGGAGGTTTTATTAATTCCTCCGGTAATATTTGCACGTGCTCCTGCGCCTATAATCGGTTCGCTTGTCTCTGAAGGTTTCACTTTATTTAGTGGGCCTTCCGGGATGCCCGTGTTGTTGGTGGGTTCAAACGGGACTTCAGCCCCGCAATCCGGGCAGAAACGTTCGTCTGCATTCACGGGCTGACCACATTCCGGACAAAATCTCTCTTTGCTCATAATCTCGTAAGTTTATTTATTTTTCTTTTTCAGTGATTTTTTTGATTTATGTGGTAAGGGAAGTTCGATGGGATCCCCGACAGGTATTTCTGTCGGCTGAGGAAAGACTTCCGTGCCATCATCCAATAAAATGGATGTAACTAGAAAACTCCCTGTTTCTTCCTCTGCGTTCCCGGAAACTCCGATATGCATTCCATCGTAAGGGATAAAAAACGGGTCACCGGCGGGTAATATCCCGGCCCGGTAAAGTTTATATTTTTTACCCTCATCATCTGTCAAGATAGCTCTCCGGCCTTCGGATTTAGACCCGAGGTTCAATAAGGGACATTCCAGAATTCCATGAATGATAGTCATATCTTTATACATTGAATTGAAAAATCGTTTTTACATGATTCCGGCACCGCAATCAGCACAGAATTTTGTTCCGGGTTCCAATGGCGCTCCACATTCCGGGCAGGTTGCCGGTGTGGCTGTTTTGGCCGCGGGTGATTGTGGCTCTTGCGTTTGCTGTGGTCGTGGGGCTTGTGGTTCGGGTTGCGCGGGAACCGCTTGTTGTGGCATTTGCGGTGGCATATTATTATGGGTCGTGTAATCCAATGCCCGGTCATAAGCCGTGTCCATCCGTCCCTCCTGACGGAGAATACGTTCATCACGTTCGCGCAATTGACGTTCTTTTTCATCTACCTTTTGGGCTTGGATGCCCCCGGTCATGGTCATCATATCCCGCATCATCTGGAACATTTGGGATTGATTTTCCCGGTGTTCGCTATCACGGGAGGCCCGTTCTGCTTCCAACCGGGCTTCCATTTCCCGTCGTTGTGCTTCCAACCGTTCGCTTGCCTCGCGTTCGGCCTCCGAGCTGTACTTGTTTTCCGCGTACGCCACGGCGGCATCCCCGCCGTTTAGAGCCCACACTTTTTCATCGGAAAGTTCTTTCGCGTTTTCCCATTTTAAACGTTCCATCTCCTCGGCCGTCTTTAAACGGTTTTGTTCTACTTCCGCCTCATGCTTGCGTTGATTTTCTCTTGCTTGTTCTTCCGCGTTTTGGATCGCCATGAATTGTTGGAACTGCGTGTCATCATCTTCCCGTTCCATGTCGTGCATCCGTTTGGCATCATTGTATTCCATATCCCGCTGGCGTTGATCCAGATCGAGATTGGTTTCGGCAACCGTGCGTTGTTTTTCGACTTCTTTATAGAAACGGCCATCCGCGTAATCATCTTGTAGTTCTTGTAATTCAAGCTCTTTTCTGACAATCAGGGTCGCTTTTTCAGCTTCGCCCTCCATGCGGGTACGTTCGAACTCGATACCGTCACGGAGTTGCATCATTTGGAACATCATCCCCCGTTGGTAATCGTTCGTTTTCAATTGATCTTGAAGGGCCCGTGCTTCATCTTCCCGGATGAATCCTGTTTTGGCAATTTCCAGAAGAGCGGCATTTCGTTCATCGTCGTTTTGAGCCTCCCGTACGATGCGCTCGTTCCTCAAGAAATATTTAAACTTCTCCACCTCGTCTTCATGCAACAGCCGATCGTGATTTATAGTCTCCAGTTGTTTGTCCAATTCAAGATCCGTCGCGGCCTCATGCAGTCGTTGCGAATTTACGGTATCCGCCATCCGGTTTTTGAAATCATTGGTGCGTCGGAGATAATCCAGTTCTTTGTCCGAGAGGTAGAGTTCGCGGCTCAATACCCTGAAGCGCTCTAAATCCTCGCTGGTCGCTGAAATTTCGACAATACGCACGATGGAAATGCCGAAAAAGGCTTCTGCGGCGATGGCATTAATCTTTTCTTTCAGTAAGGCGTGGAGTTCTTGGGGTATGCGATTGGACGAGAGTTCCGTGTCGTATAACGTTTCCTGCAAAATGTTCCGGATGGTATCCGTGAGTTCATCCACGATGACCGTTGTGTTCAACATCTGGCGTTCGGTCAGGTAATGAATGATAAATCGTTCCGGATCCGAGATTTTGAAATATGCGTTTACGCCTAACGCCATATCCAGATACCGGGTTTGTATGTTCATCGGGACAAAATCCTTGTAAGCATCAAGCGTTCCTTGCTTGGAACCGAAAAGAAGCGGGAAAGACTTATCCAGTAAGATAACAACAGAGAAAGCGGCTCCTTTCTTGGCGTTTTCCAGAATCAGATTTTGCTGTTGTAGGTAGAGAGTTTCCGTTGTCGGTTTCTCTTCCTTTTTCTTGTTTTTGAATAAGTTGACGATAAATTCCCATCCTTTCCGCAGTGAACCTGTCAAATGGTTGGAAGAATCACTCGAAGAGCCTGTGAAATTATAGGTTCCCCCGCTGATAGAAGCAATCGTGCGTCCGTTGGCACGAATATAGGCGGTTGTTCCTTCCGGGATAATAATACCTTGAATATTGTTATAAGAGTCAAATTCCGTTTCGTTAATGATGCGAGCCACTTGCCCCGGTTGTATGTTCCAGTAGATGCGTCCCTTGACAGAATTAATGTCCGATGTCGTTTCTTGTGACGTGGCGGATGTCTTTTCTGCAAGAGTGACCCGCTGTCCGCATTTGATGCAAAATTTGGCTCCTGATTTTAACGGGGCTCCGCATTGAGTACACGTGGCCGATGTCTCTATTTTTTGTCCGCAAGAAGTACAAAACTTTACTCCCGGACGAAGAATGGCGTTACATTTAGGGCAATTCATACTTGTATCGTTTATTGTTTCACTTTAAGCTGTTTATTTGGTAGAGTAAACTCTCTTGATTTTCCCGTCCGTGCTTGTCGTGACAACCCAACGGGTCGGTATTTTCCTTTCGGAAGTCAGGTCATAATTGAATTTCAACTCTTCCTGTCCGTTATTATATTTAATCTTTAAAATCTCTTCTACTGGCCGCGGTTTTATCCCGTAATTTGTGTACAGGTACTGGCCAATCGTGGCATGAATCTGTTGAATATTAGCGTCCACGGCTCCTCGTACCTGTTCTAGGATAGAACCTTTTCCCGTTCCATGTCCCACCTTCTCGATTGTACATCCTATTTGGGTATCTTGTTCAGCTAGAGCCGTTTTTCGGGTCATTTTATTTCCGGACTTCAAGCTTGTAAGAGCGTTCATCGTGATCATCGGGTCGCCGAAAAGATTGAATTCCACGACTGTCAACGCGGTATGCGGGTCTCCCGGGACGGTTTCTTGTAACACGGCACCGCGGGCAATAAATAATGCTTCGGCTACCGTGTATCCTTGTAAGATCGCGTTGATGAAATAACCGGCTATGATGTCCGCGTAGCTAACCGATACCCGGGATTGGGACGAGGATAGATCATCAACGGCTCCCCAAGCCACGCGTGATGATCCGACGAATGCTAACGTGTTGGTAAAGAGTGAAGCCAGCATCATGCTGTGGCGTTTATCCAGACCGATAAAACGTCCTCCATAACAAGCCTCGCTGATCACGATATTAGGTTCCTCGCAGGTCATCATGTGTTCCGGTTCTATGGCCGGTAAAGCCCCGTATTCTTCCTTGTTAAGCATAACTCCTGCGTAACCGCGAGATTCCCGTCCTTCCCCGCCGTGGAGATTGAAATAATATAGCGAGGCATTCGTGTGAAAAACCTGATGAAGATTTCCTTCCACGATCATGGGGGAGAGAATCAATCGGTTATAATAGTAGTCGGCTGACAGGTAATTACCTAAGTCGCGCAAATAATTTCCTTGCAAAAGGTCATTTGCCACGCGACTGGACACCTTTTTCCAGTGGGGGTCACATTGGCCGTAAGCCTCGTTCATCGGGAAACCAAGGGAATAATTAACGTCACGTTCCAAGTAATCGCGTAAATCTTCAAATGAAGCATCTTCTCCGAGTGGCAACCTCCCCACGAAAAAGAGTTGATCGTACGTAAACGCTTCTTGGTTTTCGAGCAATGCAAGCATCTCTTTGCCATAGGGATAAGCGTAGAGAATGTCCGTGTCGATACTGTCATCGTTGGCATCGTCGGAGATGTAGTGCCGGATGCACGGCATGGGAATAATGTCATTGCTACCTATAATAAATAGGTATTGCGATATTTCATCTCCTCCCGCTTGTTCCCCGTTGTGGACATCCATCAGTATGTCCATGTAATCCCACAACGGGCTGTTGGCTTTTAAATGTGCTTTCTTCGTGTTTCCCAAAAAACCACTTTTCTGGTACGAATAATTACCGGCATCGATAAGTTTGTACGAGATCCCGTATTCCCGTTTCTGTTGGATAAATTCATCAAAAATGGTGATCAAGATTTGCTCGTCCACTTCCAGCTTTCCGGCCAGTAGGTGCAAGTTCGTGAAAATCAACCCGTGCATGCCCATGTTTTGGGGGTGGGGCGTATTCGGTGCTTTCTTCTCGGTATGACAAAGCCATTCTATTTTTGTTCCGCATTCCGGACAAAAATGTATATTCTGATCTTCTATACGATGGCCACATTCTGGACAAAACATTGTTATTCCTTTTTATGGTTTAAGATATTTTTCCCGTCGCTTGCTCACTCCTGAAACATAGTTTCGGGCTTCGCTCGTGCTTAAACGATTCGTGAGATGGTGGTACAATTGTTCATAATTGTATTTATTAATTAGCGGGATTGCCTTATTTAGATTGGTGGCTCCGGTGAAAGCCCTGCTCACGTTTCCGGCCCCGGTGTTATATCCGGCAATGACGCAAAGCCTGCGGCAATGCGGGTCGGTAACCGATGAGAATTGATTCATGAGGACACGGAGATAGGCTGTGCCCAGTTCTATATTATTACGTGGTATGAAAAGATAGCTCCGTGTCGGGACCCAACAGTTCTTGTACACGTAATTATAGGCATCCAACCCTCCGGAGGTGGGAACCAATTGCATCAGCCCGTAAGCGGGAACCCAACTCGTGGCCTCCGGATTGAAACGGGATTCTTGTTCCATCACGGCAAAGATAAGCGGTTGTTCGATCTGGAAAATTTGTGAGAATTCTGCCACGAGGTCTTTGTAAAGAGCCGCGTTTTTCGAGAGATTGTCGGAAACGAGGTTCATCTCTATTTGTACTACTTGACGTACTTTCCCGTCATTCCCTTTTATTTTCGTGATCTTTTTCTTGCTTTGTGCGGCGATCGTTTTTATCATAATGGCCTTTTCCGATTCATTCTGCCATGCCTGTGCTTTTTGTTCTGCTCGTCTGTGGGCATCTTCCCGTTTGTTTGCGAGAGGATTATTGGAACCTCTGTTTCCTTCTTCCTGTACGCGGCGGGCCATGGTAATCCCGGTTGTGGTGGAATCCCCGGATGAATCTTCCTTTTGATTGTTATTGAGAGTTAGTTTTTTCCCTTTGACCGTTGGCGTGGGAGGTGCTGTACGGGTAAGTGTCGGATTTTGTCCCGTCAATTCTAGTGATTTATCAGGTTTGTACATGGAAAAATCAACCAATCCATCCAGTACGGGGTTGTTGGTCAGCGGCTTTGATACATCAACAGAGGATGGATAGGGACAGGTTGATCCCTGACTATTCAACATGCGTTCAATGGCAACAGCCAGACAGGCATTTATCGTGGCGGAATCCATCGTGTTGCCATCCTCAAGTGCGACTTCCACGAGAATTTTTCCTTTATCAAAATTAACGATCGAACGATTTTGATAATCATTACTGTATTCTACCCATTGTGTCGGTGTATTATCCACGATACTGTCACCGCCCCATGTTTGTTTGATCGAGCGAGTGTAACGAGAATAGTCCGCACGGGCTTGTGCCTCGTATTTTTCGTATTCTTCCCGTGCTTTCTTGCTGTATGCTTCGAAATCAGCGATTGTTTGTGTCGCTTCTTTTTCGAATTGCCTGCGAATAGAATCCATTGCCGTTGTGCTTGTTGATCTCACGGATTGAGCATAACTGACAGCCGGCAACAGAATGATACACAGAATGAAAATAAATCTTTTTGTGTTCAAGTAATATTTAAATTTTAGTTCCACGCTTAAATAAAATTGTTCCTATCTAGTGTGTTTTTTATTCGATCAAAAAAGGATCGTTTAAAAACGAGTGGAATTGAGCTTTAGGACTTCTTATCTGTTTTGTGTCTAACTCTCTGTTTACGAGAAATAATAATTAATAAACAAAAATTTTTCAATTAGTAAAAATGTTTGTATATTGCGATGTTTTTAAACGATCGTTAATTGATATTTGTGATATCAAGAAAAGCGATTAAGTCTTTCCAATATATATTCCGAGTCTGTTTGATTTTATTTGATCTGAGGGAAACTGAAGAATGGTAAAAAGTGAGCCTATTTTGTATCGGAGGTCACCTCTTATTTCGTGGTGATTAATGGATGAATAGTACGTCAATACCGTCATGAACCTTATAGATACCTTATAGGTACATTATATGAACCTTATATAAAATAAGGTTCATAAAGTATATATACAATATATAGAAAATATTACTTACGGTATTGATGAGTTGCTGATGCACTATCAATAAAGTTGCCTTTAAGCTACTGTTTAGTATTTTCGGACTACTCCCTCCTGTTCTCTCTTGCACGGGGAGGGAGCAGATTATCAATCGGTTGTCCCTCCTGTGCAATGAGTGGTTAGGGGAGGCAATCGTTTCCTTATAGATAGAGCATCATCTTCAAACTTTCTTTTGTTGCCATTTCGTGTACTTGAGGTAGAGTAACGAAACGACACCGATTAATATGCCATAAGTGATTTCTACAGTCCGCACGAATGCCACATCGGAACGAACGACCGTGGTGAACAGCCACGTTTGGAACGTGTAAAAAATAAGGACAAAACTCTCAAGGATGAGTGCATGCGTGGTGTTTCCTGTCCCGGAGATGGCCTCGAAGAACGTGATCCCGAAACAAAAACTGAGGGCTGCCAGACCGACCACGTAAAGAGACGGAATGGATGCCGCGATCAGTTTGCTACTATTGGAGTAGATGGATAGCACGTAATGTGGGAATATGTAGCATATAAGTAGAACGGGAAGGACGCTTAGCATGGAGAGCTTCACGATCCGGCGTAAGGTACTCATGATTTCCGGTTGTCTTTGTTCCCCGATCAAGCGGCTGGTCAGCGTGTTTGCAGTCGCACCGTAACCAAATACCGGGATGAGGATAAGCATATAGACACTACGTACGATAATGGTTATCGCGATGGGACGCTCTCCCATGTGTTCGATGAGCATGAAAAATATGTACTATGTCCCGAATGACAATAGCTTTTGCAACATGGTCGGGAAGGCTGTTTTCAGCACGGTGAGCATGAGCCAACCTTCCAATTTGTGGAACGAGAAAAGTGCATATTGTTTGATCGGGAGTTTTAATATAGTATAGAAAATGAAAATAAGACAAGCGGAAATCTCTGCCATCACGGAGGCTAGTGCCGCACCACCGACTCCCAATTCCGGAAAACCGAATTTTCCGAAAATGAGTAGGTAGTTGAAAATTACATTAATGGTGGCCATGGCAGCCGTTGAGTAGCCGATGATCTTCGTGTTGGAGAGGCCGATGTAAAGAGCCCGGAACAGGAAGTTGAAACACACGAATATAATCCCGTAATGGCGGTAGGACATATATTCCATGGCTGCCGCGTAGATGTTCGGGGACTGGATAGAGGCTCCGAGCAATACATCACTATAATATCGTTGAATGAGGAAAAGACTCATGGACAAAAGGAACACGAAACATAGTCCGTGTTCGAAAACGACACCGATCCGGTTTAATTTACCTTCTCCCAATCTTCTCGCCACGATGATTTGTATCCCGATAGAGAATCCCCAAGCCAAAGTGGAAAAGACATAATAGTAAATTCCGGCCATGGCGGAGGCTCCCAAGGCAACTTCACTGACCCGTCCCAAGAATGCCGTGTCGGTGAGGGTGATCAGGGTTTGTGCCAAACTACCCAAGATGATCGGGTAAGCTATGGTCCAGATGGTTTTGTTCGTGATGATTGTTTTCATGCAGGTGTTTTTATGATACAAAATTACGTCGGTATTTCGAAAATTAAAAATGGTTAGTGGAAATTTGAGGAATAAATAGTAACTTCGTGAGTTTAAATTTTAAATTCAGAAACAATGACAATAGAAGAACAGGTTAGCAAAGGCATCATGGCTGCCATGAAGGCTAAAGATACCATTCGTTTGGAAGTTTTAAGAAATATAAAGAAGGTTTTTATCGAGGCAAAATCTGTTGCCGGGGCTCCGGAGCAAATTGCTGATAGTGAAAGCGTGAAGATTATCCAGAAGTTAGCCAAACAAGGACGCGAGTCGGCTGAAATATATAAAAATCAAGGACGTGAGGATTTGTATGCTCACGAGATGGCTCAGGTGGAAGTGTTGAGCGAGTTCTTGCCAAAACAGTTGAGCGAGGAGGAACTGAGGGTTGCGTTGAAAGCGATCATCGAGAAGGTGGGAGCGACTTCCGCTAAGGAGATGGGGAAAGTGATGGGTGTTGCTTCCAAGGAACTGGCCGGGGTGGCTGACGGTAAGACGATTTCTACCATTGTAAAAGAATTATTAAGCTAAGGTTCATAGGGATCTAAAAGAAAGGTCTACCGGGTTTACGATTAGGTTATTGATTTTCTTTATCGGCTGATTGAAAATAGATATTGGAAATAGAGGGGATTGATGAAATAATTAACGACCTTTGTATATATGTAAAGATATTCACGCGACGGGAGGTAGGGAAGCAAACGTGTCGGGTGAGTTTTGTAGATTTTAGGACTTTTATGAACTTGTAATCGAGTAAAAAATGAGTAGTGTAAAAGATTGGACTGCCAGCGTGATCAAACAGGCAGAGATCGATAAGTATCTGGATGGGGGAAAGGATTTTATTGACGAGGAACAGATATTTGCAGATATTGAAAAGTATAAAAATCCCGATAAGCAACAAGTTCGGGATATTTTACAAAAATCTTTGGATATAAAGATTTTGACTCCGGCAGAAACGGCTACATTGTTGAACGTGGAGGACCCGGAATTATTACATGAAATGCAGGAGGCGGCGTTGGAAGTGAAGAAAAAAGTATATGATAATCGTATCGTTTTCTTTGCTCCCTTGTATTTGTCGAATCTTTGCGTGAACAGCTGTAAATATTGCGGGTTCCGTGCGGAGAATAAAGACGAGGTTCGCCACGTGTTGACGATGGATGAGGTGCGGGATGAGGTGGCTGCCGTGATTGATGAGGGACATAAGCGAATGATTGCCGTGTATGGCGAGCATCCTAAAAATGGAGCCGACTATATCGCGGATTCTATTTCCACGATTTATTCCGTGAAACGCACGACGCCTACGGGGAATGGTTTCAATAATATCCGGCGGGTAAACGTGAATGCGGCTCCGATGGAGATCGCTGACATGAAGAAATTGTGGCGCGCGGGAATCGGTACGTTCCAAGTGTTTCAAGAAACTTACCACCGGGGAAGATATGCCGAATTGCATCCGGCAAACACGGTGAAAGGAAATTATCGCTGGAGGCTTTATGCCATGCACCGGGCTATGGAAGCCGGGGTGGACGATGTGGCTATCGGGGCTTTATTTGGTTTGTACGATTGGAAGTTCGACGTGATGGGTCTGGTTCACCATGCTTGGGACTTGGAGAAACATTTCGGTATCGGACCGCATACCGTGTCATTCCCGCGTATGCAACCGGCTCCCGGTTCATTCTTGAGTGAACATTCTCCTTATATTGTGAGTGACGAAGCCATGAAACGGGTGGTTTCCGTGTTGCGTCTGGCAATTCCGTATAGCGGGTTGATCGTGACGGCACGTGAGAATCCGGAGCTGAAACGCGATCTGATCAATCATTACGGGTGTACGCAGACGGATGCTTCTTCCAAGTTGGGAATCGGGGCATACGCCAAGAAGTTGAAACAGGAGGAGAATCCGGATAAGGTGCAGTTTATGTTGGGTGACCAGCGTTCTTTGGACGAGGTGATCCGTGAGCTGGCCCATGACGGGATGATTACTTCTTTCTGTACGGCAGGGTATCGCTGCGGTCGTACGGGGGATAAGATCATGAATTTGTTGGAGAAAGGTGTGGAAGGTAAATTCTGTAAACTGAATGCCGTGTTAACGTTCCGGGAGTATCTGAATGACTACGCTTCTCCGGAGACTCGTGAGATCGGTGAGAAACTGATCGCGCAAGAGTTGCAGGAAATTGAAAATATGCCATTCTTTACAGACAAAAAGTTACTCCCCACGTTCCGTTCCTATTATGATAGAATCGCGAGAGGGGAGAGGGATCTGTATATGTAATTTAGAGTTTAGAATGAAAAAGATTCCGTGATTGTCGATTCGATGATTGGGTGATTAAAATCACTTAATTGAAAATCATAAAATCACTTAATCGATAGGATCTAAAATCATAAATCTAAAATATTAAAAGGGGAGTTTGAGCGTGATGCGTTCAGCTTCCTTTTTTCTTTTTATTTCTTCTTTTTCACCTTTGCGGAAGACGTAGACTAGGCCGAAATGTTCGCATTTCTGGCGGCGTATTTCTTCGTCTTCGAGGTCTGCGTAATGAGCCTCGATTTCGTTCCATAAGGTTAGAATGTATTCGTCAGCCTCACCCCGGTATTGAGCGACTTCTGCGCTGCAACGGGCAGAGTTTTGTTGGAATTGCTTCTGGGAGGCGTAGGCTTGTTTAAAGTTTTCGTAGTTTACTTTCACCAAGGCGATGGAAGGACTGTACACGGGGCTACCGCCACCATTGCGGGTGCGTTCCTGTTCTCCGGCAATGACTTTTGCTCCCCATTCCAGTAAATCCTGATCAGAAACTAGTGAAGGGAGTTTTGTGTCGTTTTCATCAATTCCATAGAATGTTCTTGCCACGGGTTTTAATTCTCCCCGGGCGATCGTGAAGTTCAGTACTTGCAGGAAATGGGAAATGTATAATTTTGCTTTTCGGGTATATTCTGCATATTTCCTACTGTTCACGTTTTGTTTATCTCTGGCGCACTGAGAATTCGTTATTGCCGTTTTAAATCTTGGTAAAAAGAATTCAATCTTTTGCCTAAGATTTAATGAAAACGGTAAGTTGTTGATATTAGAAAACTCTTCGTTATTCAAGGCTGTTTCTAATGCCCTTATCCTTGCTGCGTCTGTATTCGGTAATCTTCTGTAAGGCATATCCTTAGCAATTAGTTAAATAATGATCAAAACTCTGATGCGAAGGTATGAAAAATATTAATGTAAATCAATATTCGCCTTCCGAATTTTAAATTGCATGATTTTAAATTTTAAATTGAGGGATTCGGTCATTTCATGATTTTAGATTCTGTGATTCTATTCATTCTGAATTTTTCGATTTAAAATTTAAGATTATTTTTTGATTGTGTTTTTATAATGAGTATAGTTTTCCATAATATTGTTGACGAAGTTGAATGTTTGTTTCCCGTCACAATAGCCGAAGCGGACGACAGAATCCCGGTATATCTCCGGTTGGGATTTGTGGAGGATGAAATAATCCACGTTGTTGTCCCATACTTTTGGGTTTTTCCCGTATGATTCGGCTAACCGGATGGCATCGAGTACGTGTCCCAGACCTGCATTATAAGCAGCCAGAGTGAACTTGATTTGTTCCAGCGTGTCGAGGTCGAACTTGTTGAATTTGTTTTCTAGATATTTTAGATAGTACGCCCCGACGTGAATGTTGTCTTTGGGTTCTTCGTATTCCTCGAATCCGAGTTGCAGGGAGGTCTCCGGCATAACTTGCATCAGGCCGACAGCCCCAAGGTGGGAAGTGGCTTCCGGGTCGAAACCGGATTCTTGGTAGATAACGGCTGCCAACAGGCGCCAGTCCCAACCGATTGCCCGAGCCTCTTTTTTAATGATCGGGTCAAAACTGGAGATAACTCCATTTTTCAGTTTGTAGTATTTGGAGTTGTGCAGTGACGTGATGTAACTGTTTTTGTAATAACGGTTATACAGGACATTTAGTTTCCCGCTCTTTTTAATGGCGCCCAGCCAAGCATTGATTTCTTCATCCAATAGAGTAGCCTTCTTCGTGACGGCCCAAGCCACGGGGTTCTCGGAGGATAGCTGAAGAGAGTAATCAATATGCTTCATGTACTGGGAGGCAATCTGGGCAATATTTTTATCGATGACCGTGTAAGGAATTTCCCCGTTTTCTATTTTTAGTAGAATGTCTTCGAACGTGACATCTTCCAGTTCGGTGATTTTCAGATTTAATTGTAAGGAATCGTTTAAATGTTGCAGGAATCGGGTGAAAGAGGTGCCTTCCTGTAAAAATATTTCTTTACCCTTGAGGTCATCTACCGATTGGAGAAGCGTGTCCGACGTGTGTTGAACGAGTACTTGACTGGTCGTAAACAGGGGAAGGCTGAATTGCACGTCTTCTTTTCGGGAATCCGTGACAGAGAGGCTCATGGCGATCAAGTCATATTGGCCTTCATTCAGTTTTTGAATGCTTTCGTCAATATTCGTGTTTATTTCGATATTTAGCTTCACTCCCAGATAATCAGCGAAATCTTTTACCAATTCGTAGTGAAATCCTTTGGGAATACCTTTATACACGTAGTAGTCTGTCGTGTTGTAATAGCTACATACATTTAATACCCCGCGTTGCTCTATTTTTTCCAGCGTTCCGGGTTCTGGTATGACTAGTGGTAGTTCTTCTTGCTTTGTTTTGCACGAGGCGAAACAGGATAAGAACAACAGCGTGTACGTAATAGTTTTTATTATATACATACCGCAAAAATACGGAAAATGTTGTAAACTACCAAATTAGTGAAGTTTATAAAGTCCATAAGGTCCATAAAGTTTATGGATTCTACGGGTGTTATTGACAAAAGGATTTGTCCGTTTTTCCACGCTAGTCAAAGAAGTTCCATCGGATACCGAATTTCACCTTTGCCGGGTTGATGGGATAGGTATATGCCGAGAAATAATCTCGACTTCCGAAGAACTCGTTGAAGTGTTCATATTTAACGAACAGGTCGGCTCGTTTAATATTCAACGTGACGAATACATCCATTTTCGGGTAGTTACCGGTTTTCTCGATCTCTTGGTTATAGAATTGCATGATTGCCGGGTCGTACGCATTAGCGTAGAACGAGGTGTTGTAGAACAAATCTATACCGATCTGGAAACCTAAAGCTTTTTTGAAAAAGCGGTTCTGATAGTAATTGTGCGAGTAAAGTGCCACTTGGGGTAATGGTAATATTTCCTCCTTGTTGGTCACTTGGTAATATACTTTTTGGTCGAAATAGAAATGCCCTAACCGGAATATCTGTTTTGCCCATGCCGTGAATACCATAATATTACTATTGTATTGACGGGGCATGGCGGTGGTGTCAAAATAGATGTAGTTTTTCGTGTTGTTGAGGGCTACCCCGATTTCTGTCCGAAGACGTTTGTTCGTATAATGGCCTCGTAAATTATAGGCGTGTATCTTGTCAAAACTATTCTCCCATTGGTTGTGATTTCCTTGGTACTGGAGGTAGTAGCGATTCGGGGTTTGGGTTTCCAATAAGGCATGGACGGTGACAGAAGAGTTCCTCCCTTTGTTCAAATATTGGATAATCTCCCCCTCTAGCGAATAGTCGGCAGAGTACTCGCCGGCGAGACAGAAACTTCCCCAAATGTCGAAATTAAACATGGTGGTACTATCCATATTGAAGGTCCCGGCTGTCAAGTAAGTCCCGGTATATTTGCTAGTTCCCATGTTGTTAACCGTGTCCAGCGAAACACGTTGATCGTAACTCAGGTACTTGAATTTTAGCCCGGCATATACTCCCGGCAGGTATTTATATTTGGGGTGTTCGTTCAAAATAAATTTGGCATCCACCTCGTATTTCCGATTTTTGATCAAGTCGGAGTTTGATTGGGTGCTGATATAGGTCGTGTCAGAGAAAAATCCTTGCTCAACGCTTTCCTCTTTGAACGAATAACGGTTATCTTCAACTTTAAAGGCTAAAGCGAATTTCATGGGATAGGTGATCGTGGTATCGAGTGTCACCGAGTCTTTTTGCGTGATGATCTCTTTGGGATTACCGATGTTGTATTGTGCCAGAGTTTTGAAATTGAAATTCATGAGGTTGTTTTTTGGCTCCATGGCAAGGCGTGTACCGACAACTTTGGGGTCAAGCGAGGTGTCCCGAATATCCGCTAGGTTTTCGATACCACCATTTTCGGTGATATGTGCCATATTCTGGTTGATAAACATGGATACGGCCATGCGGTCTTTTTCGTACGAACTGAAGAATGAGAAATTGTATGTTTTTGATTTCTGGTAAGAATAGGCTCCGTCCGATGAAATGAGGTTATACCGGAATCCGGCATTCCAATAGGGGCGGATATTCTGGACGTGCCATACATCCAGCCAGTCTTCCGTTTTTCCCCGGCCGCCACCGTTGAAATAGCTTAATTGGGTGAAAGGGGTCGTGGTGTTATATTCCAATGCATCTTCCGGTTTGAAGAAATAATCTCTTAGCCGGTCTTGCGGCAGGAAGTCTTCTCCTTGCGGACGCAGGATATAGATGTCTGATACATAAGGAGCCGGGAAGTTTCCCAAATATGTATTGGAAACACTGTGCTTGAATATCAAGTTCGTGTTTTGTAAACCGTCTTGAAGTGTGTCAAGCTGGTAAAATTTCTGATATACCCCGTCATGTACCCATTTCCAAGTTAGCCGATAATGCGGAACGTAACGTTGTTCTTTCGTGGAATCGCGTTGCATTCCTTCGTCTTGGGGATCCATTCCATCCGGATTCCCGTAGCCAAAATCACTCTGGGCTAATGACGTGAGTGAAATCAGACAGCATATTATGGTATAAAATATATTTTTCATGGCCTGCAAATATACAGAAACTTTTAAAACTCTCATAAATTAATTACCTTCGCGTCGAATATGTTATAATAATTTTAGTATGGATAAAAATCATCTCGTGGAAGAAGAAGGTGAAGGTAAATCATTAAACTTCATCGAACAGATTATTGAAGAGGAGTTGGCCGAGGGAAAGAATGGCGGTCGGGTACATACTCGCTTTCCGCCGGAACCGAACGGGTACCTGCATATCGGGCATGCAACTTCTATATGCTTGAACTTCGGATTGGCAACCGAATACCATGGAAAATGTAACCTGCGTTTTGATGACACTAATCCCTCGAAAGAGGATGTCGAATATATTGATTCCATACAACAAGATATTCAGTGGTTAGGTTTCCAATGGGAAGGAGAACCGCATTTCGCATCTGATTATTTTCAACAGTTATATGATTGGGCTGAAAAATTGATTCTGGAGGGGAAGGCTTACGTGGACGATCAGCCGGCAGAGGTGATCAGCGCTCAACGTATGACTCCCACGGAACCCGGAGTGAATAGCCCTTACCGGGATCGGACGCCGGAAGAGAACTTGGATTTATTCCGCCGGATGAAAAGCGGTGAGTTCCAAGCCGGAGAGAAAGTTCTGCGGGCAAAAATAGATATGGCATCTTCTAATATGTTGATGCGTGACCCGATCATGTACCGTATTATGCACGTGGCTCATCACAGAACCGGGGATAAATGGTGTATTTACCCGATGTATGATTTCACGCATGGTCAGAGCGATTATCTGGAAGGTATTACGCATTCTATCTGTACGTTGGAATTTGAAGTTCACCGTCCTTTGTACAACTGGTTCTTGGATCAGTTGATTGACACGGAGTATCGTCCCCGTCAGATTGAATTTGCCCGTCGTAATTTGAGTTACACGGTGATGAGTAAACGTCGTTTGCTGGAGCTCGTGCAAAAAGGAATCGTGGCCGGTTGGGATGATCCCCGTATGCCGACGATTACCGGGTTGAGACGTGCCGGATATACTCCTGAATCTATCCGTAATTTCGCAGAAAAGGTGGGTGTTGCCCGTCGGGAGATCGTGGTGGATATGGCTTTATTGGAATTCTGTGTTCGGGAGCATTTGAATAAGATCGCTCCCCGCGTGATGGCCGTGTTGGACCCGGTTCGGGTGGTGATTGATAATTACCCGGAAGGACAAACGGAGACCGTGGAGATCGAGAACAATCCGGAAGACGAAACGGCCGGAACGAGAATGGTTCCTTTCTCTCGTGAACTATATATCGAACGGGATGATTTCATGGAGGATGCTCCGAAGAAATTCTTCCGGATGACTTTGGGTAACGAAGTGCGCTTGAAAGGGGCTTATATCGTGAAGTGTGAGAGCGTGGAGAAGGATGCGGAGGGAAATATCACGACAATTCATTGTACGTATGATGCGGATACCCGTAGCGGTACCGGATCGGCAAGTAACCGGAAGGTGAAAGGTACTTTGCATTGGGTGTCAGCTCCGGATGCTATCGAGGCGGAAGTGCGTTTGTATGATCGATTGTTTAAAGATCCGGATCCTGCCGGACATAAAGATATTGATTTCAAGGAATTTTTGAATGAAAACTCATTGAAAGTTTTGACGGGATGTAAGTTGGAGCCGAGTTTGAAGGAGGCGAAAGAAGGTGACCGTTTCCAGTTCCAACGTCTGGGATATTTCTGCGTGGATAAAGATTCCAAGCCGGGAGCGCTGGTGTTTAACCGGACTGTTGGTTTGAAGGATACGTGGGCAAAACAAAATAATTAATGTGATGAAAGTTACAAAGGAGAAGTTGATGAGTGAAATCCGGGCGTATCTGTTGATCACGTTCGGTTTGTTGATATACACGTTTGCCGTGACGGCATTTTTGGCTCCGCATCGTATGGTCGGTGGTGGAGTGACCGGTATTTCAACAATTATTTATTTCCTTTCCGGAGAGGTGATCCCGATCGGGTATAGTTATTTCGTGATCAACTTTTTGTTGGTGGCAATTGCTATCAAGATTCTGGGACCTCGTTTCGGGTTTAAGACGATTTATGCTATTTTCATGAGTTCTTTCCTGTTGAGTGTGTTTCAGAACCTGATACACGAACCTCTGCTGGAAGATAAATTCATGTGTGCTGTGATTTCCGGTATCATGTGTGGTGCGGGTATCGGTATTTCTCTGGTAAACGGGGGAAGTACGGCCGGTACGGACATTGTTGCCATGATTATCAATAAGTACCGTAATATCAGTCCGGGTAAAATTATCATGTACATCGATGTGTTTATCATCGGGTGTAGTTATTTTATCGGGGAGGATACGGCGATAGATCCCACGGCAAAAATAGCCACTATTATCTATGGTTACGTGGTGATGGGGGTTAACTCCTACACGATTGATTTGGTATTTACTGGACAGATGCAATCGGTACAATTCCTTATATTTTCTCAAAAATACGAGGATGTGGCGAATTCCATTACCCGGGATTTACGACGCGGTGTTACCGTGGTGGATTGTCAGGGATGGTATACGGGAGAGGCGCGTAAGATGTTGATCGTGGTTGCCCGTAAGAGCGAGATGCAAAATATTATGCGTGTAACGAAGATGGCAGATCCGGATGCGTTCTTGACGATGAACACTGTTATGGGGGTTTATGGTCGGGGATTCGATACGCTGAAAATCTGACGATTTGTTTACAAACTTTATAAAAAAGAAGTGGATCAAAAGCCTTTTTGATCCACTTCTTTTTTTAGTATATTTGTGGGGTTAAAATTCATATCAGATGAAAATTAAAGTATTTACAAATAATCCATGGCAGGAGAACACGATCGTGTTGTATGACGAGACAGGGGAAGCCGTGGTGATTGATTGCGGTTGTTTTTCGAAAGAAGAAGGACAACGTTTGAAGAGTTTTTTAGCGGAGAATCAGTTGACACCGGTAGCATTGTTAAATACACATTTGCATATCGATCATATTTTCGGGAATAATTTCATGCTGGATGAGTTTGGGCTATCAGCCCGGGCGCATGAGGCGGATTCGTTTTGGGTAGAGGATGCCGAAAGGTATGCGGCTATGTTAGGTGTGAAAGGAATTACCCCGCCACCGGCTTTGGGGGAATACCTGAAAGATGGGGATGTCGTGAAGTTCGGTCATTCGGAATTGAAGGTGATACATGTACCGGGACACTCTCCGGGAGGGCTTTGCTTTTATAGTGAAAAGGATAGATTACTGATTGCCGGGGATGTTTTGTTTCAGGGGAGTATCGGCCGGGCTGATTTGCCGGGCGGGGATATGAATCAGTTGTTGAATGGTATCCGGGAAAAATTGTTTGTATTACCCGATGATGTTCGTGTTATTCCCGGACATGGAGGATTCTCGACGATCGGGGAAGAAAAAAGAATGAATCCATTTTTTCAATAGAGTTATATGAGAAGGATCGGAATAATTGTGGCCATGACATCCGAATATGGACTGGTGAAATCATTATTGGAACAGACAAAAGAAGAACCTGTTCGCGGGCTTCTTTTCACGGAAGGACACATCGGAGACGTGGAAGTTGTTTTGGCTAAGTGCGGCATTGGAAAGGTGTGTGCAGCCGTCGGTACGATGGAAATGATACAGCGTTATGCACCGGATATTATTGTCAATACCGGAGTTGCGGGAGGGATAGATCCTTTGACCCAAGTGATGGATATTGTCGTGGGCGAGAATATGGTTTATCATGACGTGTGGTGTGGGGATGGAAATGAATATGGTCAGGTGCAAGGTCTGCCGGCTCGTTTCGTTTCGGATAAGGAGCTGTGTAAATTGGCATTATCTGTTGCTCATGATGGTAATGTTTACGGAGGTATGATATGTAGCGGGGATAAGTTTATTACCGATAAAGAGGAGTTGACGGAGATCAAAAAACGTTTTCCGGAAGGAATGGCGGTAGACATGGAATCGTGTGCCATTGCACAGGTTTGCTATATGTGCGGGGTTCCATTCTTGAGCTATCGTATTATCAGTGATACTCCCGGGGTAAAAGATCATTACAAACAATATTTGAATTTTTGGGAAGAGGCACCTAAACGTTCTTTTGAAATGATTAAAGTGTTGATCAAAGCCTTATCAGAAGAATAAAATTTAAAGCATGGAAAAAATACCGAGTTTTACGATTGATCACCTGCGTTTGTTGAGGGGAATTTATGTTTCCCGTAAAGACTATTTAGGTGATCAGGTGGTCACGACGTTTGATATACGCATGAAGGAACCGAACCGGGAACCCGTGTTGGGACAGGGGGAGTTACATACGATAGAGCATCTGGCAGCGACTTATTTGCGCAATCATAAGGAGTGGGGTGACAAGATCGTGTTTTGGGGACCAATGGGATGCTGTACGGGAAATTACTTTTTGATGAAAGGCGACTTGGAGTCCCGTGACATCGTGGAGCTAATGCGGGAAACCTTCCGTTTTATCCGGGATTTCGAGGGAGAAGTCCCCGGTGTTGCCGCTAAAGATTGCGGTAATTATTTGTTGCACAATTTACCCATGGCAAAATACGAGGCTGCAAAATATCTTTCCGAAGTGTTAGACGTGATCGAGGAGAAGAATTTGATATATCCAATATAATGAAAATAGGAATTATAGTTGTTTTGATGGCCTTGTTAACGGCTTGTGGGGAGAATAAAGACAAGGAGAGAACGATTAGCGTGAGTATTTTGCCACAGCGTTATTTCGTGGAGAGAATTGCGGGGGATTACGTGAAGGTGAACGTGATGATCCCACCGGGGGCGAATCCCGCGGTGAGTGATTTGAGTACGGAGCAATTGAAGGCTTTGCACAATAGTTCCATTTATTTTGCGGTGGGATATCTGCCTTTCGAGTTGAGTAATCTGTATCCTTTTCTGGAAACGCAGAAAAATATGTTGCTCGTGAAGCAATCTGTCGGGATGGATTTGGAACAAGGAGCTTGTAATCATGACCATGGACATGGGCATCAGCACGATCATGGTTCGCATGAAGGGAATTTTGATCCTCACGTGTGGATGTCTCCCCGGTATGCAGAGATGATGGCTCGCACGATATTGGATGTGTTGGCGGCTAAGTTCCCCGATCAGCGGGAGACGTTTGAAAAGAACTATCGCCAGTTTCGTGTAGAGATAGACAGTATTGATCAGGCTGCCCGTCGGATTATCCCGGAAAAAGAGAATAAAACTTTTTTGATTTATCATCCGGCGCTGACTTATTTTGCCAAGGATTACGGGATGGAACAAATCTCTATTGAAGATGAGGGAAAGGAACCGAATCCTTCTCATTTGAAAGCGGTGATTGATACTTGTCGGGCTAGAGGAATAAAGATTGTTTTCATTCAGAATCAATTTGACGTGGCTAATGCTAAGGCTATTGCCAAGGAGATAGATGGTGAGGTGATTGCCATAGACCCGCTGAGTTCGGATTGGAAAGCCGAAATGTGTTCTTTATTGAAGATCATTGAACAGAAAATGAAATAGAAGGATGAATGAACTTCTGGAGTTAAAAGGGATTACGGCCGGATACGAGCATACGGTCGTGTTGCGGGATGTGAATCTTTCCATTCGGGAACATGATTTTATCGGGATCATCGGACCGAACGGGGGAGGGAAAACAACTTTATTGAAGGTGATTTTGGGATTGCTGAAACCTTTCTCTGGTGAAATTGTTTATCATGTTTCCAAACAATCTTTGTTTGGTTATTTGCCTCAGAACAGTCGTTTTGATGCGAGATTTCCGATTAGTGTAAAAGAGGTCGTCTTGTCCGGTTTGATGTCGGAGAAGGGGATTTTTAAGGACTACACGAAGGCTGATCGGGAAAAGGTGGATGAGCTTTTAGAAACATACGGGATGGGAGGATTCGGGAATCGTCCGATAGGAGAGCTTTCCGGGGGACAGATGCAACGGGTGTTCTTGTGTCGGGCTATTATTTCTTCCCCGAAGATTCTGATTTTGGATGAACCTTCGACTTACGTGGATGCGAATTTCGAGAATGAGTTTTATTCCGTGCTGGGCGAGTTGAATAAGACGATGAGTATCGTGATGGTTTCTCATGATTTGGGAACGATTTGCTCTTATGTGAAGACGATAGCCTGCGTGAATGGTGGCTTGCATTACCATGAATCAAATCTGATCACGCCGGAACAATTGAAATTGTATAATTGTCCGATTGAATTGATCTCTCACGGTACGGTGCCTCATCGGGTGTTGTTGAAACACGATCGTACAATTGAAAATGGAGAATTGAAAATTGAAAGTGAAGCACTAGATTGATTGTTTTTTCAATCTAAAATCATTAAATCTAAAATTAATAAGGTGTTTGAATTATTAGAATATACTTTTTTCCAGAATGCACTGTTGTGTACGATTCTGATAGGTGTGAGTTGTGGATTGATTGGGACTTATATCGTGGCGAAACGGATGGTCTTTATTAGTGGGGGAATTACACACGCTTCTTTCGGGGGATTGGGATTAGCCTATTTCCTAGGACTATCGCCTCTTTTCGGGGCGGCTGTATTTGCTTTGGCTGCCGCTTTTTGTATTCTATATCTTTCGGATAACAAGCGATTTAAGGAAGATTCCCTGATCGGGATATTCTGGTCTGCGGGTATGGCCATCGGGGTGTTGTTTATTTATCTGACACCGGGGTATGCTCCTAATTTGTTATCTTACCTGTTTGGTAATATCCTCACGGTGACGGGGGAACAGGTTATTCTCTCGCTTTTGTTGTGTTTGGTGATCATCGTGTTCTTTGCTAAATTTTATCGTCCTTTATTTTATATCGCTTTTGATAAAGAATACAGCCGGACACATTTCGTCGCGTTGAATGGTCTGGAAATCGGAATTACGGCATTGATCGCTTTGTGTATCGTGTTGTGTATGAAACTAGCGGGAATCATTCTCGTGATTTCGTACCTCACCATGCCACAGGCTATTGCCGGGATGTTTCATAAGAATTTCACGAAACAGCTCGTGTGGGCAACGATTATCAGTTGTGCCGGTTCGGTTATCGGCTTGTTTACTTCGGCAGCACTGAAATTACCTTCGGGGGCAACTATCGTGCTTTGTTTCTTGTTGATATTTATTGTTTGCTATTTGTGGAAAAGGAAAAAATAAAAGTCGCCGAATTCGGCGACTTTCACTACTTATTCATTCTGTAACTCAATGCTCTAGAGGGACATTTGTTAATTTGTTCGATTAATTCTGCCGTTGTGGCGTTCTCGATTTTGACCCAAGGTCTTTCTTTAGGATTGTATACCTTGGGTAACATTTTCACGCATACTCCGGCGTGTTGGCATAAACCCGGTTGCCAGATAATGGTTAGCTCTCCGTTTGTATATTCAATTTTCTTATCCATGTGTGGTTATTTTATATTAATGCCTTTCATCACGATGCGTCTCCATTCGGGGTGTTTCTTGATATAAGCTGCCACGAAAGGACAAAGCGGAACGAGTCGAAGTCCTTGACGTTCGATGTCTTGTAGTGTTTTTTCAACTAGTTGACTGCCTATCCCTTTCCCTTCCAGTTCTCGTGGAACTTCTGTGTGGGTAAGGTATATCTCTCCGTTGATTGATTTTATATATTCGATTTTCGGTGTATAGTTCCCGATACGAAATTCGTATTGTTGCCGATGTACGTCATCTTTTAATTCATAATCCTCGGTCATAGCCTTAATTTTAAAAGTTTAATTATAAATTAAACGCTTAAAGCTTCTTTTTTGTTTGCATTTTATGGATTATTTTGGATAAAATATCCGAGAATTAATATTGCGAGGAAAGTATGAGAAGAAAAATAGGGGAACTCCTTAATAAAGGAGACTCCCCCAGATCCGATTATTTAATGTAATTTTGTGCGAATTCACGTCCGGCACGTAATGCCTTCAAGTTCATTTCTACCACATCGGCACCTTTACGTTCGAAAATAGCCATGATGCCTTTTTCTAAGTATTCAAAAGGAATTTCGATGAAAGGAGAACCGGCACCCATCATCACGAAGTTGCTGGCACGTACGTTGCCTGCAGCCTCTTTAGCGATGCTGTCAGCGTCAATGATTACTTGATGAGGAAGGGCTTTCAACGTGTCCATCAAGGTTTCTACTTCCGGATAGTTCGGAATATTAATGAACGGAGTGGCGTTGGTTACCACGTAACCTCCTTGTTTCAAGTAGGGAAGGTAACGTAATGCTTCCATCGGTTCAACTGAAAGGATAATATCGGCTGTTCCTTTGGCGATCAGGTCAGAGAAAATCGGTTTGTCGGAGATTCTCATGAAAGACTGTACATCCCCCCCGCGTTGACTCATTCCGTGAGTCTCGGCTTGTTTCATGTACAGGTTATTGTTGAGGGCGGCAGACCCCAATGCTGCTGCGATAGAAAGGATTCCCTGTCCACCTACACCCGCTAATATAATATCTGTCTTCATAATTTTAAATTTTAAGTTTTAGATTTTAAATTGATCATTGAATCAATTTATTTTTTCTTTTTCTTAGCGTCTCTTGCAGCTTTCTGGATACAAACTCTTCTCGGGATGATCACGGATACACCCTTGTATTCGATCTCGTCACGGATGATCTTGCATAATTCATCGTGATTTTTCGGTACGGGAAGTAGAACACGGATATGTTCCGGTTCAACACCAATACCGCGACAGATAGATTCCAAGTGTCCTAATGCTGAAGATTCCTGACCTCCGGTCATGGAGATGGATTCATTGTCGGAAATGATAATCGTGATATTGGCTTTTTCGTTTACAGCATCCAGTAACCCGGTCATGCCGGAGTGAGTGAACGTGGAGTCTCCGATAACGGATACAGCCGGGTATAATCCAGCGTCAGCAGCACCTTTTGCCATGGTGATGGATGCTCCCATGTCCACGCAAGAGTTGATCGCTTGGAATGGAGGAAGGGCTCCTAAAGTATAACAACCGATGTCAGAGAATACACGTGCATTCGGGTATTCGGCAACAACTGCATTCAATGCGGTGTACACGTCTCTGTGGCTACATCCCACGCAAAGGGCTGGTGGACGAGGTGCCACGATTTCCGGTACAGGCGATCCTTCGATAGAAGGTAATCCGAATGCTTTCGCCACGTGATCCGGATTCAACTCTCCGTCTCTGGGGAGCGTGCCGTCCAAACGTCCGAGTACACATTCTTTTTCAAGGTAACCTTTCAATGCTTCTTCAATGATCGGGTAGCCTTCTTCTAAAACGAGCAATTTTTCAGTGCTTTCTGCCAACTTGGTGATCATCTTTCTCGGAAGAGGATATTGGCTTACTTTGACTACCGGGTAAGGACAGTTTCCACCGAACACTTCCATCAGGTAGTTGTAACCGATACCGCAAGCGACGATACCCATTGATTTGTCAGCCCCGTCAATGTATTGGTTGAAAGAAGAGTTATCAGATGCCTCTTCGAAAGCGGTTTGTTTCTCTAGTAATAATTTATATCTTTTTTTAGCGATAGCGGGAAGTAACACGAATTGACGTTTGTCTTCCGGTAAACGCATTTCATTTTCGGCTTTAGCCTCTCTTGGTTCAACACCGGAACGAGAGTGTGCCAGACGAGTCGTGATTCTTAATAACACGGGAGTTCCCATTTGCTCTGACAGGTCGAATGCGTAGCGGGTCATGTCGTATGCCTCTTGTTGGTTAGAGGGTTCCATGATCGGAATTAAGGCAAATTTACCGTACACGCGTGAATCCTGCTCGTTCTGAGAAGAGTGCATGGATGGGTCATCGGCAGCGATAACAACCATACCTCCGTTGGCCCCGGTAATTGCAGCGTTCATGAAACAGTCTGCAGCCACGTTCATTCCCACGTGTTTCATACATACCAAGGCTCTTTTTCCCGCATAGGACATTCCCAATGCGGTTTCCATGGCAGTTTTTTCGTTTGCAGACCACATCCGGTGAACGTTACGGGCGATAGCCTGTTTCGATTCCTGAATGTATTCCGTGATCTCTGTTGAAGGGGTTCCCGGGTATGCGAACACGCCGGATATACCTCCGTCTATAGCACCTTGTGCAATAGCTTCAACACCTAATAATAGTTGTTTTTGCATAATTAAAAGATTATTGATTTAAGTTGTTTGTTTTGCTTAAAAGAGAGCAACGTGATGTGTTGCCAAAAGATGCCTGAAATTATTCCGGCGGAATTTTCATAGTCCCCCGAACAATTTAAGTACGCCCACGATGTAGGCTAAAACGAAATAATATTCTGATGGCTTGTACATCTACTAAATATTTAAAACGTTTTCGTTTGTAATTCGCGACTAAATTAATATTAATATTTAATAAGAGCAAATATTTCGAATGAGAAGTCTGCGTGTTTATAAATTCTTTTTCGGGTTTATTTTTCCTATTCTCTACTAATGGAGCTTGTTAGCTGGAATCACTTGGAAAAAAGAGATTCGAATAATTACTTTTTGTACTTGTTTTATAGTTTTTTTGTATATTCGTGGTTTATTATGACGGGTATAAAAAGGAACTTCTCATCAATTGTTAATTGTTATGTTTGATCGATATAAAAAATCTTTTCCTGCTAAATTGAGTTTGTATGTGATTTCGTTCATTACAATTCTTTCTTTTGTTTTAGTGGGCGTATTTTATCATTACTCAACGGAAACGTTGTCGCAGGAGGCCGAGGATAAGATTGAAAGTATGGCTGATCAGGCGAATTTGCGCGTGAGTGCGTTGTTGAGTAAGGTGGAAAAGATTCCTGAAAATCTGGGATGGATGATCGTTGAATATGTAAAGGAGCCGGATTCTTTGTTTGGTATCACTCGGCGGATTGTAAAAGATAACCCGGAGATTTTTGGTTGCGCGATCGCTTTTGAACCTTACTATTTTCCGGAAAAGGGACATTATTTTGCACCTTATTCTTATATGGTCGGAGATTCCGTGAAGACCATTCAAGTAGGGAGTGAAGATTACAATTATTTTGAGAAAGGCTGGTACAAAGGTGCGAGGGAACACCGATACTGGAGTAAGCCCTATCGGGATGCGGGAGATCCGGATGTGATCACGACGTCTTACGCGGTCCCGGTTCATGGGGAAAAGAATGAACTAATTGGTATTTTATCTGTGGATTTAACCAATCGATGGTTGCGCGATCTGGTCGATTCGATCAAGCCTTACAAGGGTAGTTATACCGTGGTTATTGACAAACAGGGACGTTATATCTTGCGCAGGGAAGGGGAGGTGATGATTGGTCAAAATATGTTCGAAACGGCAAAAGAGGCACGGGATACGAATGTTACTATTCTGGTAAACGAGATGGCAGCCGGGAAAAGTGGTAGTATCATCGTGGACGATGGGGGAGTTCTGTCCTATGTGTATTACACGCCGGTAGTGGCAACTGATTGGTACATGGCGGTAATTTGTCCATACGATCAGGTGTTTGGTAAGTTGAGCAAATTTAATATGTATCTGCTGATTGGCTTTGTCCTGTTGTTGTTATTTGTTTATTTTATTTGTTTTGTGGCTGTACGACGAATCACAAAACCACTGACGATATTTGCTGCTTCTGCCCGAGATGTGGCCCGAGGAAACTTTAACACTCCGTTGCCACGTATTCGGTCTAAGGATGAATTAGGTGAGTTGTACGAATCGTTTCTTTTCATGCAACAACAATTGACGGAGTACGTGGACCAGTTGCGCCAGACAACGACAGCGAATGAAAAGATCGAGAGTGAGTTGCGTATTGCCCATGATATTCAATTGGGAATGGTTCCGAAACAATTTGTCCCCACCTTTGGAGCCGAATGTATTGATATTCATGCCGTGTTGCATCCGGCTCGTCAGGTAGGAGGGGATTTGTATGATTATTTGATGCTGAACGAGGATGAGTTTGGTTTCGCTATTGGGGACGTTTCGGGGAAAGGAGTTCCTGCCTCCTTGTTTATGGCAACCACGATCAGCCAGATGCGATCTTTGGCCCTGCGGGATACTTCTTTGAATTATATCATGAATTTGATGAACCAAAGCTTGATTCGGACCGGGAATACGAGTATGTTTATTACTTTTTTTGCCGGGGTGTTGAATCTGAACACGAATCGTCTGAGATTTTGTAATGCGGGACATCCTTACCCGTTATTGATTGCCCCGGATGGAACCGTGTCTTTCTTCAAGACTGCGGATAATTTACCTTTGGGTGTTACTTCTGATTATGATTACGAGGAACAGGAGTGCTATTTTGCTCCGGGTTCTCAGTTGCTTTTGTACACAGATGGGGTGTCGGAAGCTCAAAATGAACGATCTAAATTTTATAAGATAGATCGGTTATTTAACTTGGTGGCAGGTCATCCCAGACTTGCGCCACGGCAAATGGTGGATAAAGTGGTCGGGGATGTGAAACGTTTTGTCGGGAATGCGGAACAATCGGATGATTTGACCGTGATGAGTTTTCGGCTTAATGCCCGTGGAAAAAAGAAAACAGAGGGGTTTTTGTAGGCCCCTCTGTGAAGTTTCGGAAACTTTTGCACGCACATTTATAGTTCTTTTAATGTTTGTTGGATGATTTCTTGAAGTTGTTTTGCTTGCATTTTGTTTACGATCTGGGTACAGGTCAGAAAGGCTTGATTGTAAGTCTGTTTGGCTTTTTCTTTATTCCCCGTGTTTTTCAGGCAATCGCCCAACATCATCAGTAAACGCGTTCGGGTTTCTGCATCGATATTCATTTCTAAAGCTTTCGAGATCCAAGGAATACATTTCATGTAAGCATTCTTGGACATCTTGCCTTCAAAAACAATGGCAAGGTCCTCCAGAGCTTGTGCGTAATCTCCCCACTCGACCAGTTCGCCTTTTCCGGAATAATATTTGTTCATGTTCTCGAAAAACAAATCTTCGTTATGGCGGTATAGGTTATACGTGGCGTCTGCCAGTAAGGTCGTGGCTTCTTGGGCGGAGAGAGTGCCGAAAGAGAATTCGGAGTATATGTCTTTTAAATCTCCGCTTACCCGTTTCAGACGTTCCTTGTAACTGAGGTCTCCCTTTCTGCATGAACGAATAATATATCCGTTATTTAGACTGACCAGATAACTGAAGATCGTCGGTTTATCCACGGAGTCTGCAAACCTTTTATAATTTTTTGTCACGAAATCAAAGATTGGGTCTTCTTTCTCTGCTTGCGGGTGATACAGGGTTAGGATATAAAAGTCCGTGCCGTTGATCATGTTCTCTAATTTTTTGTTTTTACAGTATTCCGGGAAAAGGCTCTCGATTCGGGAACCCCATTTTTGCCTGTTGTATCCGCTTTGGGTAGCAATAAAACGGGGAGCTTCTATCAATAACTGTTGTTGTATGGTGAAGTCGTTTTTCTCTTTTTTATATTTTTCGTATAATTGTTCGAAACTCAATGCTTCTCCCAAGGCTATTTTGCCATTTTGTATTAAATCCTCCGGGGAAACGGCTCCTTGGATGCGTCGCATTTCTTTACCGTTCCGGCTGATGAATACCATTGTGGGCAAGGCTGTTACATTATATTTTTTAGTTAATACTTTATTTTCACCCGCCTCAACGTTAACCTGTACGCATACAAAATTGGAATTGAAATATTTACCGACTTCTTGCCGTGTAAATATATTGTCTGCCATTATTTTGCATGGGCCGCACCAATCAGCATAAAAATCCACGAACAAGTCTTTCTTTTCCGCTTGCGCTTTCTTTAAAGCCTCTTCAAAAGTTCCTTTGAACAGAAGCATTTGGGCGGATAATTCTCCCCATGTTCCCAAGTAAAGGAACATGAATAAATAGAGTAGTTTTTTCATTTCGGTGTACTATAAAATTGTAAAATGATTTATGAAATTAATTTTTATGACCACCATTCTAGCTTCTTCTTACAAAGAAGGAGAGTCCCCTCCCGTTTACATAGAGGGGAGGGGGTGTTTGGGGGAATGACTAGTTTTGAATGACGAAGGTATACACGTCCTCCATTATTCTTGTCCTTCCTTCATTCCTGATCTCCAGAGTTACCGTGTAGGCACCTGCCGGAACATGTTTTTCAACGCCAAGGTCCACGTAGATAAGTCCTCCGCCTTGCACGTGCACGTATTCCATGAACTTATCTCCGTTTCCTTGCGTGTTCTTTGCGTCCAGAACCGTATAAATGATGGGTTCTGTTCCTAAAACGCTTTCAATTTGGGAAGTCCTCCAAGGAATGTTAAAGTCAATCTGTTCTTGGTATTTCCTGATCTGTTCTTTTATGACATTCGGGGAATCCATTCCTAATTCATTTGACGCATTATCAATCTGGTCTGAGATGTCGGCTTGCTGTTGATCGACTTCTCCAACTTGTTCATAAAGTTCATCTGCCCGGTCCGATAGTTTTTGTATTTCAATCATCAGCTCTTCTTTTCTGGCAACAGTTGTTGCCGGATCGTAATATTCGTCATACAGAATATCTTGAGCATCATAGATTTCGTCTAATTTTGAATATAATTTATTGGCATCTTCTTCTAGTCGGTCTAGTTCTTTCTGAAGTTCCGCCGTGAATTCCTTTAAGTATTCAAGATTTCCCTCTAATTTTTCAATTTTTCCTTCTATACTGAAAATGTATAGGGTGTCTTTGGAATATCCGGCATTTTCCGTGAACAGGTAGCCAACCGTGACATCGTGACATCCGAAAAAGAGAATGGAACATCCGAGTATTAATAAAAGTATGATTGTTCTCATCATGGTCACATTTAAAAATTAATCAATTGAAGGTCATATCCTAGGGCGTGAACCACACCGTTGTTCGTCTGGATGTTGGTAGAGGCGACCCGCCAGTCCGTGTTTCCGTTTCCCTGTTTCGCTATCCATAATTGATGGGCTCCGGCTTTCTCCACTCCGCCGTAATCTTCCCAGTATGTCCAAATAAACAAGGAACGGCCTAGTGTCGGAACCACCATTCCCCCTGATTCTTCATTAGTCAGGCCTTCCTGTGTCCGGTAACCTTCGGGTACCTCTTCCAGCATCAAGCGTTTCGTGATGATCAAGTCCTTTAAGATTCTGGCACAAGTTTCTGCCGGGATGTCTGTTACCCGGTGCCAGTATTCGCTTTCATCCACTTCTTCACCGTAATAATCTTTCAAATCGTCCAGTTCTTGATTATGGTCCAAGATGAAATGGACAATACTTAAACTCGTGACTCCGAAAAATGAAATCTGATCGTAGCCGCCTTTGCCTTCAAAAATGGGTTTTAACCCGGCATGTTCGATCATGATCATTGTCGAATCCCAGTCCGTGAGATGACTTTCGAAATATTCCCACATGGAACAATTATGTATGCCATTTGCCGTGCCGCCGTCAACATAATTATACTTTGTGCATGAACACATACAGAGTGTGGTCAGAAGTATAAGATCTATTGTGATATAATTTAATTTTGATGCCATAACCAGAATAAATTTTGTTTCATTAATGGATTTTTAGTGAATGCATTGTTGTGTATACGTAAATAAAGAGCCCCGTCTTTTACATCCTGTTCGGACAAGGTTTTGTAATTGCCTTTCAGTTCTTCCCGGAAATAACCGTTACGGACAATATCAAAATAACGTTCGCCTTCGCCGAACAATTCTCTTTCCCGTTCATGGAAGATTTCTTTTAACAAAGAGGTTTTGTTCGTGGCTCCTGTATATCCTTTTAATCCGGCACGGTCCCTTATCCGGTCCAGGTCTTTTAGGGCTTCGGTTGTCATCCCCAGATGGGCCCTACATTCTGCCCGTAAAAGAATCAGGTCAGCCAAACGCCATATAATGCGGTTCCCGTCCATTGCTATAACACCGATATTTTGCATGATGAATACAGGATTAGTGGTTTTTACCGCATCCCGCCATTTATTAATGTAGGCAAAACGAGGCTTGAAAGGAGTTTCTTCTCCTTCAATGGTAAGCTCTTCTCCTAATTTGTACCAGTATTCTTTTCTTCGTTGATCTTCCGGGTCTGGGAAAAGTTGTTTCACGGCATTTACCGAGATTCGTTCTTCTCTAAGAGCATTATTTATTTTTCTGGGATCAGTTTCCGTGTAAGGGTAGTTGATTAGCAGGGTACCGGGATAACGTAATTCAAGGTTAGCTATATCATACCACCGGTCATCTTGTTCATTGACTTCTATTGAAAAGATAACTTCTTTGGTGGCTCTTGCTTTACCTAACGTATTTTGGATCAGCAAGCTGATATTATTTTCCAGATCATAAAATCCAGCTTTCCCCTCAATTACCAAGGATGCCTCTTGTTCGGCTTTTTTCCAGAACTCTTCTTTATCATAGAGTCCTCCCATCCATGCATAAATATTTGCCAGTAGCGTGTGTACGGATCCCAAGCTGGCATATTGTCGTGAAGTTATCGCTGCGCCGTTGGCATCTGTTAATTTATCATGGGGTGGGAGAATCAAGGCTGCTTTCGCACAACGGATTGCTTCTGCAAGAACGGTGTCAACCGGGCTTTTGGCACGGGCTTCTGCTTCCTCTGAACCGGGAGCGATCGGAGCCTCTCCCCAGTGTTGGGCTATTTTGAAATACATTAATCCTTTGATAAAATTTGCTTGTGCCATCCAGTAATTTACACGTTCTTTAGGAATATTCTTGATTCGATACTGGTTATCCCGTAGAAAGTTTGCCATATAAATTGTTGCGTAGTAAGTACTCCATGACATAAAATTGTCACATCCTTTACTCCAAAAAGTTTCATAATTTAATTCTTGGTAAGGTTTTGTATATGTACTTGGGTAATCACACGGGAGTCCTACATAATCAAGATAACGACCTCCATAAGCGAGAATGTTTTTTTCGGAACCGAACATGGTTACCAGAATCTTTTCTAAGTCGCTTTCACTTTGGAAATAATTCCGGTATGTGACGGAAATTTCCGATTCCACATCCAGCCAGTCGTTACACGAGTAAAATGGCAGGAATAATAAAAGGAATATTATTTTTTTCATAATCAACACGTGTTAAAAGTTTACAGTTAATCCGACAGAGAATTTCCGGGGTAGGGGATATGCTCCGCTATTATCAATGCCTTTGGTAATGTCCACAATTTCAGGATCTAAGCCGGAATAATTAGTAAGCAAGAATAGATTCTCGGCTGTCAAAAATATACGGGCGCTTGTCAATCCGATTTTTTGTGCGAATTGCTGGTGCAGATTGTATCCTAGAGTCAATTGTTTCAGTCGAAGCATGTGTACTTTCTCAATATCACAATCATATCGTCCGCTGTATTGATTGCCTACTTCATAGGCAATCAAATGAGGATATTTCGGTTTGCTGTTTTCTTCTCCAGTCCATGCATTTATTTTTTCCACGTTGACATATAAAGGAGCTCCATCTGCATTGGGGGTTAAAGAGCGGTCATCATAGGTTCTTAAAATGTGTCTCCCGATAGAGTATATGAAGAAAATATTCAAGTCAAATTGTTTCCAAGTGATTTCATTGATGATTCCACCATGAGCAACCGGAAGGGGACTTGCCGCATAATACATATCGTTGTCCGTGATAGACCCGTTGCCGTTTAAGTCTGCCAAACGACGAGTTCCGGTAAAGAATACGCCACTGGTTGTACCAAGCGGATATAACATTCCACTGGGTCTTAAATAATAGGGAATCTCATCCATATTGTTATAAAAGCCTTCCATTTTATACGCCAAAATGTTGTACAGTGGTTTCCCGATAATATTATTTCCATAGTCGTAACCGTCACCACTCTTTTCGAAACGGTTCCAGTTTCTGGATACATTTATTTTCGTTCTCCATTTTACTGTAGTTTCCCGGAATATATCAGCCGTTAATTCCATTTCCAACCCTTCGTTGGATACGGCAAGGGCATTCTGCCATTGGAATGTCATCAGGTTTAGGTTGCCAGGTAAGTCTACTTGTCTTAGCTGACCTTTCGTGTAGCGGTAGTAATAATCCAATGTCATTTTAATTCGGTAGTCAAGAAAACTGACATCCAAGCCGAGATCATATTGGTCGGTTTTTTCCCAACTTAATTTCCGGTTTAAAAGTCCACCCAAGCGATCTGGCATCATTCCTTCTTTTCCCAGAAAATATTGTCCGCTGGGGCCCATCAGGCCATGTGCCAGGTAAGGTTGGTAAAACTTTTGTCCTGAACGTCCCCAACTGGCACGGATTTTTCCGAAGCTTAGCCAGTAGAATTTCTTTATAAAAGGTTCATCCGAGAAAATCCAGCCTGCAGCCACAGAGGGGAAGGTAGCCCAGCGCACGTCTTCTCCGAATACAGAGGAGCCGTCCCGGCGGATCGTAGCTTCCAGCATGTATTTCTCTTTGAAATTGTATCTCAGCCGTCCGAAATAACTGTTCATGCGTTCTTCTTCAAGACTGGATTTGTATGTACTGGCGGACTTCCATGTGGGATTACTGTCCTTGTCGCTTCCCCAGTTTTCATTAACCAGTCCACTGCTGTTACCCCACTGCCCGCTAGCGTAATGTACGTAGTCATTAGGGCCGTCTTTGGCACTTCCTTCATTCAGGTAGGTCTGGTCTTTTTGGTAAGAAAGTCCTAGTAATATGTCAAAATAATGATGTTCTTTTATTTTGAATTGGTAAGAGAGTAAATTCTCGTTGAGGATAGACAAGCTTCTGCCTATGCTTCCTTTTGTATAGGAACGGTGGAAATCCGTGTCTGCCGTGCTAGGACGGAAGTTATTTTGATTTTGTTGATTATAGTCAAGGCCGCCTGACACTTTCAAGTGCATGTTATGGATGATTTCGTAATCAAGTACCAGATTGTAACGTAAGGAGTAACTCAGATTCTTTTCTATGTTATTGTTCAATGCTTCCAAAAGATTGTCTTTAATATAGTCACTGCCCGGTAGGAGAGAGGATTGGGTGTTCGGATCGACGCTGATTCCCTCGATTTTCTGACCGGAGCCACCTCGTCCTCCCCGGCTTCTGTCACTGTAAGATAGGGATATTTGGTTGTCCAGTTGGATTTTTTTCGTGGGTTGTGCGGATAAATTGGTTATCACGTTGACACGTTCGAAGTCTGTCCCGATCATGATTCCTTCTTCCTTGTAATATCCGGCTCCGATCATGTAGCGGAAATTCTCGCTTCCCCCGCTTGCTTGTAGGTTGGCGTTATACACTTTTGCAGTTCGGTAGGCATATCTGTTCCAATCCGTGGAATTGTTGTAGAACGGGTTCAAACTATCTTGTAACATGTAAGCGTTTTGTCCTCCGTCCCGATTACCGAAAAAGTAATTGTAAATAGGGAAATCGTTGTTTTTTGTGTATTTATATACTTCTTCGTAGGAGTTGGGTATAACCCATTTACCGTTTGCGGATTGATAGGGTTTCACGGTATTCCTGTATGCATTCATGTTGTAATTCCGGATGATGTTACCTCCCCATACTTTGATCGTTTCCGGTAACCAAGAGGCGGAATAAGAGGCATTTGCAACAAATTGTGCTTTCCCGGCACGTCCTTTCTTGGTGGTAATCAGGATGACCCCGTTCCCGGCACGTGAGCCGTAGATGGCAGCAGAGGCGGCATCTTTCAGAACCTCGATAGATTCAATCATTGACGGGTCCAGATCGGATAGCGTGTTTGTACCCGTGATCGGGGAAGTAAAGGCTTGCATCGGGACTCCGTCAACCACGTAAAGGGGCGTTCCGTAATTCCGGTCGCTGCCTTCTCCGTCAACGAAGAATGAGTTATAACCCCGGATAGCCACGATGGCTCCGCCACCTCCGGGAGCTCCGGAAAGATTATTTACTTCGACTCCTGCCATGTGTCCTTGTAACAGGCTCTCCAGGCTATGTGTCGGGAGTTCTTTCATTTCATCGGCTTTCAACGTGGAGATAGAACTGACAAGAGTCCGTTTCTTTTGTGAACCGTAAGCAACTACTTGTACTTCATCCAATCCCGACACATCAGCCTGCATTTTTACCATGACTAATTTGCCGTCCGTGTATTTTACTTTTTGGGTTTTGTAGCCGATAAACGAGAACACGAGAGTACCTTTGGCTTCGGGTAACGGAAGTACGAAATGTCCGGCGATGTCCGTGGAGGTTCCTACTTTTGTGCTATCCAGCAGGACGGTTACTCCCGGCATCGGTTTGTTATTTTCGTCCAACACCTTCCCCTGAATGATGAATAGTTTCTTTTTGTCGTTTTTCGCTTGTTCCCGGAAGAGAATAATCGTCTTGTCGAGAACTCGGAACGAGAATCCCGTGTTTTTCAGGCAAGTAGCCAATACTTCTTCTATCGTGGCCCCTTTCAGGTCCAGCGTGATATTCGAGATTTTTTTCACGGCGATGTCATCGAAGAAAAAGCTATACTCCGATTGCGTGCGGATGTCGTTCATCACGCTTTCCAGAGAAGCGTTCTTAACCTTCAGGTCCAACCGCGTATCTTGTGAATAGGTGGCAGCCGAAAGGTGTAGGATGCCGATAAATGTCAAGATAAAGCATAACTTCATAATTCTTACTTGTTTTTGCCATAATCCACCCGAGGAATGGCTGTTTTTGTCCATTTTTTTCATACATTTGTAATGTTTTTAATGAGAACTAGAAAATAGTTTGGGCATTTGATGTTGCGAGCGTCAGATGCCTTTTTTATTTCGCTTGAATAAAAACTGTGCGTTGATTTACTGTAAATGTCACTCGTTCATTTTGTTCAATTATTTTTAATATGGATTTGAAATCATCGGTTTTGTTCAGGTCACCCGTGAACCGGATGTCTTTGGCTTCCGGGGACTGGTAGAAGACGCTGAGGTCATACCAGCGGGCTAGAATGTTGAACAGATCTTCCAACCGTGCATCACGGAAAGCGAAACGCCCGTCTTTCCATGCCGTGTAGAGGTACGTGTTCACTTCCAGTTTCGTGAGATTGGCGGACCTCTTTTCCAGAACGCCTTGTTCGCCGGGGACCAGCTTGACCTGTTGTTTGTATTTTTCCGATTGCATGATCACGGAACCGGAAACGAGAGTGGTCTGCACGTCCTGCTCGTCGGGATAAGCTCGGAAGTTGAATTGTGTTCCCAGCACGGACACGCTGGCATGAGTGGAGACAACCGTGAAGGGTTTCTTCTTGTCCGGGGCTACCGTGAAATAAGCCTCCCCGTCAAGGTAAACGACACGTTTGTTGCCTGTAAACTGTACCGGGTAACGGATTTCCGTCTCGGCATTCAGCCATACTTCCGTACCGTCGGCAAGTGTCAGGAAATATTCCCCGCCTCGGGGAATCTGCAAGGTGTTGAATATAGGGCTTTCTTGTGTGCATAAGCTATCTTCCGGTAGAGTATAGAAGACCTTGTTGTTCATGACGTTCACGATCATCCCGTTTTGTTCCTGTATCGGGGATAACGTGCTATCCGACAACGTGATTCTATCGCCTCCGCCCGTGATTAGTACTGCCTTGTGTTCTCCCGGCTTGATGACTTCTGAAATAGAGACGATGGCTTGCCGATCGTTCTTTTGAAGTAGGAAAATACTTGCCGCCACGATCGGAAGAGTGAGTATTGCCGCGTAACGGATGATCGTTTTCATCCTTCTGTTCTTGCGGGTGCGTTGCCGTTTAGTGATGAATTGTTGATAGTCTTTCTCCCAATTGATCTGTCGGGATTCGACTATTTTTTGTTCCAGACGCTTTCCGTCTTTGAATCCGTCATAAATCTTTTCGTTTCTTGTGGAAACGGATAACCATTCCCTCAAGGTGCGTTGTTCTTCATCATTTGCTTTCCCTCTAAGAGACGCTGCAATGATGCGGGCTAACTGAAATATATTATTCTCTTTTTGACTCATCTTTTCGCTCATTTGATAGTAAGTCCCCTTGAGCGTAAAAAAGAGTGAGTCAAAAATGAATTATTTTTGAAAATATTGCAATATTGTGATTACGGTGATAGGTGTTTTCTTGTAAAGATGAGTATGTTATTCATTTTTAATCTTCCATTCCCCGATATTTCTTTTTTCGGCATTGAAATTAACTCCGACTTTCATAAGTTGTCGGCTGTCTGCCGTGTACGGGATCAAATAGCCCCCGTTGTCAATTTGTTGCAGGGCTTGTTCCGTACTGCCATCCAGTTTGAATTCAAATACATAGATGTATTTGGGAGTTTTAACCACGGCATCAGCCCGTCTGGTGGCACTACGTATTTCAGCATCTACAAACTGTCCCATGAGTTTGAAAACGAGATAGGATACGACTTGATAATGTCGTTCTGTCTGGGCATTTAACTCATAGGGGAAATCGGCAAAGAAGGCTCGCAACCGGGTCATTAGTAACAAAGGTAGAGAATAAATTGTAAACGGGCAAACACAAATAATGGGATGAAGCCGTCTAAAATTCCAGCAAGAAAATAAGAATCCCGACGGGAATAATGTGTTTCAGTTGATCGTAAAGCAACTTTTTCCCGACCTGCTTGTGGGATTTGACGGTTTCGATGTTTAGTTGGAGTTGATGGGCAATCTCTTGATTGCTTTTACCTTCTAAAACAAGCAAGTACACTTTTTGGCATTGTTCCGGTAAGTTCTGAATGGCTTTTATCAAGAGAGCGTAAACCTCTTCTTCAAGAACACGTTCTTCGTAAGTTCTGGTTTCATCCGGAGCCTCGCTTTGCATATATTTTTGGTAGCGTCTTTTTACCTCTTCGTGGCGGAGATATTTCAGGCATTTGTGCCTGACCGTACCGTATAGATAGGCTTTTAGATTATCCACGTCATTGAATGTCTCTTGGGATTCGATTAACGAGAGAAACACTTCCTGCACAACATCTTTGTCCGTGTCCAAGTCGGGAATATAGCCTTTTGCGAATAACACCAAGGGCGTGTAGTGCTGTTCGAAAAGTTCCCGAACGATTTTTTCGTCATAGATGGAACTAGAATTTAAAGGTGTTATTGTTGCCACGTGTTATTATTTTGCCGATACGAACGTGAATCTTTTTATTTATTCGTGGCAAATATAAACTAAATTGGAATATTTACAAAATATTGAATGCGTTTCTGCTAGAGCGTATCATTAAAATTACACTGGGACTACCTTAGTGTTAGGCTATCCTCGTTTTACTTTTTCTTAATAGTTTCCTGATAGTTCATTTAGACCACGGAGCATTCATCCTGCATTCCCCTTGCATTCTTGTTCGATAAAATTGATTTTTGATACGATTATATTTGCTGGATGGCTCGGTCGTGTAGTATATTTATTCATTGGAGAGATATGCTTGAGTGACAGTGTACGTATGACGAGGGGATGACCAACTTATACGAAAATAGAGACAATTATTTTCAAATGAATAAAATATGTGTATCTTTACATCATGTTAAAAACTAAATTACAATCGGATTTGGTGTAATAAACAATCTGTATTTCTGATACAGGTTGTCCCTTCGCTTGCTTTCGGAAAGCTCTTTCCGGGGGGTGATTTTTCTATTATTATAATTTGAATTTTTAATCCGTGTACAACGAGGAAAGTAGAATTATGCTTTCACGTGTATGCTTTATATTGATCAATCATGAGTAACGAAAATAATACCATTCTTGGAATCGACGTTAATTTAATTTGCGAATTTTTCTTGAATACAGAACGGCAGGGACCCGGAAGTCCCGAAGTAACGCTTAAAGCGTTAAGCTTTATAGACCATCTTACGGATCATTCCCGGATTGCAGACTTGGGATGCGGGACGGGAGGACAGACGATGACGCTGGCACGGCACGCTCCGGGGCAGATTACAGGACTCGATTTTTTTCCGGGATTCGTGGAGCGTTTTAATCATAACGCTAGGGTGTTGAATCTTCAAGAACGGGTGAAAGGCATAGTCGGTTCAATGGATGCGTTGCCTTTCGGGGAGGAAGAATTAGACTTGATCTGGTCGGAAGGTGCTATTTATAATATCGGTTTTGAGCGGGGATTGAACGAGTGGCGCAAATATCTGAAGACGGGAGGATATGTTGCCGTTTCCGAGAGTTCGTGGTTTACCGAAGAACGTCCGGCAGAGATCCATGATTTTTGGATGTCCGTTTACGAGGAGATCGACACGATACCCAATAAAGTCGCCCAGATTCAGAAAGCGGGGTATATCCCCGTGGCGACTTTTATCCTGCCGGAATATTGCTGGACGGAGAACTATTTTACCCCGTTAGTTAAAGCCCGGGAGATATTCAGCCGGAAATATGCCGGGAATAAAACGGTCGAGGAACTAATAAGTTTTCAGCATCACGAGGCTGAACTATACCGTAAGTACAAGGAGTTTTACGGTTATGTATTTTATATCGCTAAAAAGATAAAGTAATGATAGATTTAAATCGTTATGGTTGGAATGACAAGTTAAACCAACTGAAACAGGAATCGACGTATGGAACTCTCACACATGGGCGTGTCGCTATTGTACACCGGACGTGTTACGAGGTGGTTGCCGGGAGCGGAGTGTTCCGGTGCGAGTTGACAGGAAACATGATGTACGGGAAGTCGGATTTCGAATTACCCTGCACCGGGGATTGGGTGATCTTTCAGCCGTTTGATGAGGGAATGGGGATTATCGTGGATATGTTGCCTCGGTCACGTACTTTGTCCCGCAGAAAAAACGGAACGGTTGCCGAAAAACAAGCCATAGCGGCTCATGTTGACAAAGCCTTTATCGTGCAAAGTCTGGATGATAATTTCAATGTTCGTCGTGCTGAGCGCTTTATGGTTCAGATGCGGGAAGAAAATATTATTCCCGTGCTGGTGCTTAATAAAGTCGACTTAGGTTTTGACCAACAAAAAGTGGAAGAGCAAATACGGCACGTTACCCGGCAGATTCCGGTGTTTTACACGAGTATTCACGAGTCTCGGACGATTTTTCGTTTAAGAGAATTTATCGCGGCGGGGGAGACGGTCGTGTTTGTCGGTTCTTCGGGTGTCGGGAAAAGTTCTCTGGTGAATGCACTTTGTGAGAAATCCGTGTTACTCACGTCCGGAATAAGTCAATCCACGGGAAAGGGGCGTCATACTTCGACCCGTCGGGAGATGGTGTTGATGGATGGAGGCGGTGTCTTGATTGATACTCCCGGGGTTCGGGAATTCGGTCTTGCGGTTGATGATTCCGGTGCGCTTGATGAGATACTGGAGATTACTGACTACGCACAATCGTGTCGTTTCAAGGATTGCGAGCATATCAATGAGCCGGGTTGTGCCGTGTTGGATGCGGTGAGTCGTGGTATACTAGATCGTCAGGTTTACGAGAGTTATTTGAAACTTCGACGGGAAACGTGGCATTTCTCTGCCTCCGAACACGAGAAACGGAAAAAAGAGAAATCTTTCACGAAACTCGTGGATGAAGTGAAGAAACGCAAGGATCATTTCTGATCTCTATTCACTTTTTTTCTGAATCCCTAGTTCTGCCGCTACTTGGAACATGTATTCACGGGCCTCAGTGGGATTATTGCTGATTATGCCATCAAGGATAGCTTCTTTGATGGCATTTTTAATATCCCCGATTGCCTTGCAGGGTGGGAGTTGAAATGTCTCCATGATCTCTTCCCCGCTGACGGGAGGTTGGAAATTCCGGATCGCATCCTTCTCTTCGACTTCTTTCAATTTCTGGCGCACGATCTGAAAATTTGCCAAGAATCGACGAACTTTCTCTTCATTTTTGGACGTGATGTCCGCCTCGGCAAGTGTCATCAAGTCGTCGATGTCGTCACCCGCATCAAAAAGGAGGCGACGCACGGCAGAATCCGTCACGGTGTCTTCCGAGAGAACGATCGGGCGCATATGGAGACCGACCAGTTTTTGCACGTATTTCATCTTTTCATTTTGGGGGAGTTTCAGGCGGTTGAATAATCTTCCGACCATACGTTCGCCCACGTGATTGTGGCCGTAAAAAGTCCAGCCTTGTCCCGGAATGAATTTTTTGGTGACCGGTTTGGCTATGTCATGCAGTAAAGCTGCCCAGCGTAACCACAGGTTGTCGGAAACACGGCTTACCGAGTCCACGACAGTCAGCGTGTGGTAAAAGTTATCTTTGTGTCCGATGCCGTCCACGTGTTCCACGCCTTTTAAAGCGGATAGTTCCGGGAAGAAGACACTCAACAGGCCGGATTGTTCCAGTAATTTTAATCCCACGGAAGGTTTCGGTGAGACCATGATCTTGTTAAACTCGTCCATGATGCGCTCTTTGGAGACGATTTTCAACCGATCCCGATTAGCGATGATACTTTCAAATGTCACGGGTTCGATCGTGAAATTCAATTGTGAGGCAAAACGGACGGCCCGCATCATACGCAAGGGATCATCGGAAAACGTGATGATCGGATCAAGGGGTGTTTTTAATATCCCGTTCTCCAAATCCTGAAGTCCCTCGAACGGGTCAACAAGTGTCCCGTAGTTTTCTTGGTTCAAGGATATGGCCAAAGCGTTGATCGTGAAATCACGCCGTTTCTGGTCGTCGTCGATGGTGCCTTCTTCGACGACGGGTTTACGGGAATCGAGATGGTAGGATTCCTTGCGGGCTCCCACGAATTCAATCTCTACTCCTTTATAGCGGAACATGGCCGTTCCGAAATTTTTAAACACGGAAACCGTTAAGTCTCCGAGTTGTTTGGCAGCCGTCTCAGCTAATTCGATCCCGCTCCCCAACACGACAATATCAATATCTTTGGAGGGACGGTGTAATATCAGGTCGCGCACGTATCCCCCGATAACGTAAATTTCCAACCCTTTCTCTGCCGCGATTCCGGATAATATCTTAAAAATAGGATGAGTTAACTGCATATTCTTTATTTTGGTTGCAAAATTATCAAGTTATCCCGTACAGACCAAATAAATTGTTTCGGATTTGTCCGGATTACCCTTTTTTCGATATTTTTGTGACCTATGTATTATTGAGAATAAAGATTATGGATAGAGAGCGACGATTAGCGGCATTATTCGATATGGATGGGGTGGTGCTTGACACGGAAGGGCAGTACGATAATTTCTGGCGGGAACAAGGAAGACGTTACCATCCGGATAAACCGGAATTTCACAAGATGATCAAGGGGCAAACGATGGAATTGATTCTGAAGAATTATTTCGAGGGAAATGTTGCTTTGCAACAACAGATTTCTCTGGAACTTGACGAGTTCGAGAGCCGGATGGATTTCCCCTACTTCCCCGGTGTGGAGCTTTTTATCCGGACGTTACAGAAACATGGGGTGAGAACCGCACTGGTTACCAGTTCAAACAACAAGAAGATGGCTCATGTGCTAATGGCTCATCCGGAGTTTACCGAGTTATTTGAACGTGTGATTACGGCAGATAAGATTACTCGGTCTAAACCCGATCCGGAGTGTTATTTGCTGGCAGCACGGGAGTTGCAGATGGAAGTGGATGTTTGCTGTGTCTTCGAAGACTCTTTTTCCGGGATCGAGGCCGGCCGACGTGCGGGAATGAAAGTTATCGGTCTGACAACCACGAACCCGAGAGAGAAGATACAGGATAAAGTCGATTGGGTGCTTTCCGATTTCACGGGATGCGTGTATGATGAGTTTATCGGCTTAATGGAAAGGTGAGTCGAAAGTTTGTAAAGTTCATAAGGTTCATAAAGTGACGGGTGTCCTTCGGGTAATATTGAATGGCAACTCAGAATTGCCGTTGACAAAGCACCTGCAAGGGTCCAAGGACCTTATAGATTTATAAACCTTATGAACTTTTGACCCATTACACGATACCCGAAAATCCCATGAATGCCATGGCCAGCAATCCGGCTGTAACCAGTGCGATGGGGGTTCCTTTCATGCCTTGAGGAATGGAGGATAGTTCCAGTTGTTCCCGGATTCCTGCAAAGATGGTTAAAGCTAATCCGAAACCTAATGCGGTTGAGGCTGCAAACACGACGGATTCCAGTAAGTTATAATCTTTTTGAATCACCATGATGGCCACACCAAGTACGGCACAGTTTGTCGTGATTAGGGGTAGGAAAACTCCTAATGCTTGATAAAGTGACGGACTTACCTTTTTCAGAATGATTTCCACCATCTGAACGAGGGCGGCAATGATCAAGATAAACACGATGGTTTGCATGAATCCGATGCCGAACGGGTCAAGTACGGTTTTCTGTACGATAAATGTTACCATGGTTGCCAGAATCATCACGAACGTAACGGCTCCCGTCATACCGAGTGCCGTGGGTACGCTCTTGGAAACCCCTAGGAACGGGCAGATTCCCAAGAATTGTGCCAACACGATGTTGTTGACAAATACGGCGGCTATAAATATAAAAACGTATTCCATGTTTCTAATTTTAGATTTTAAATTTTAAATTTTAGATTGCTTTTTCAATTTACAATTTACAATCTAAAATTTACAATTAGTTGGTTTTTCTTATTCTGTTGATGAATGCGATCAGGTAACCCAAAGCGATAAACGCTCCCGGAGCCAGAACGAAAACGAGCATTCCGTAATTTTCATTGTAAAGGGTCATGTTGAAAAATTTCCCACTACCTAGAATTTCACGGATAGAACCTAATATCGTTAATGCCATCGCGAAACCGAGGCCGATACCTAAACCGTCCAGCATGGAAGGAATGGCCTTGTTTTTGGATGCGAATGATTCAGCTCGTCCCAGCACGATACAGTTCACCACGATCAACGGAATGAATAATCCCAAAGATTCGTGCAAGCTCGGCAGGTAAGCTGCCATGCACATATCGACCACGGTAACGAATGCGGCGATGATCACGATAAAACCGGGAATCCGGATTTTGTCGGGAATCAGGTTTGCCACGAGCGAGATGGCCAGATTGGATAGTACCAGAACGAAAGCCGTGGCTAATCCCATTCCCAAGCCGTTAATGGCAGAGGTGGTAACTCCTAGCGTGGGACACATCCCGAGAAGGAGTACGAAGGTCGGATTTTCCTTGAAGAACCCTTTGGTAAAAGTTTGCCAGTTGTTCATATCTTTATTCTTTCATTGATTTTACGTGTTATTTTGCGGATTCTGCCAATGCTTTTGCCGCCCGGTTTACTGCATCTAGGAAGGCTCTGGATGAAATTGTTGCAGCCGTGATTGCATCCACGTCTCCTCCGTCCTTTGAAACCTGAAGTCCTTGTGAACCCGGAGTCTTTCCGGTAATATCACCTTTGGCTCCTTTCACGAACCATGCATCCATCTTGGATCCCAGACCCGGGGTTTCTTTATGGCTTAGTACGGAATAGTTGTATACATTTCCGTCTGGAGTGAATCCGACCATCAGTTCAACAAGACCACTGAAACCGTTATTCGTGAACGTTTTAATGGCTGTTCCCACGAGTTGCCCGTTTGCTTTGGCCGGATAGAATTCTAATTTTCCTCCATCTACTTCCACGATTTGTTTTTCCGTCATCGGGTCATTATCGAAAGCGGGAACCACGGCACGAATGGCCTGTACTTGTTTTTCAATTTTTACTTTTTCAATTAACCCGGACGTGAGTGAGTTCACAACTCCCACGGCGGCTGAGGAAACCAGTGTTACCAAGAATAACACCAGTACCATATTCTTAAAGCTTGATTCTAATTTCTTTCCCATCAGTTTAGATTTTAAATTTTAGATTTTAAATTTTAAATTCCATTTGTAAGTAATTTACAATCTACAATTAGTAAATTTAAAATCGTCGGGGTTTACAATATCTGTTTATCAGCGGTGTGAATCCGTTCATGATCAGGATGGCGAAAGACATTCCTTCCGGGTAAGCCCCGAATACACGGATGATTACGGTCAACAGCCCGATACCGACACCGTAAATAAGCATTCCTTTATGTGTCATGGGAGAGGTTACGTAATCCGTGGCCATAAAGATGGCTCCCAACATCAAACCTCCTGTAAAGAGATGGAAAACTGGACCGGCAAATTGTGCCGGATCAGCTAGGTTCAGAATCCCGGAGAACACGATAACCGTGGCGAAAATGGCCACCGGGATGTGCCAACTGATGATCTTACGGATCAGCATATAAGCGAATCCTAATAAAAGTCCGATAGCGGCAACTTCTCCCAAACTACCCCCAATGTTACCGAGAATCAAGTTACCGGTAGAGAATCCGGCTGAAGAGAGTGCGTCTCCGACAGCTTGTCCGTTCTTAACGGCCTCTTTTACAAGTGCTAGTGGTGTAGCCCCGGTTACTGCATCCGCCGTGGCGAATCCGTTCGGTACAGGCCAAGTGGTCATTTGTACCGGGAACGAGATCAACAGGAAAACACGACCCACGAGAGCCGGGTTGAAAATATTGTTTCCTAATCCTCCGAAACTCATCTTACCGATACCGATGGCAACCAATGCCCCGATGACCACGATCCACAAGGGAAGAGACGAGGGAAGGTTAAATGCCAGCAATACTCCCGTGATGATGGCTGACCCGTCCCATATCGTGGGACGTTGTTTCATGAGGTATTTTTGAATAACGTATTCGAATACAAGGCAGGCAACTACCGAGGTGAGGGTTACCAGAATGGCTCCCAGCCCGAAAAATACGATAGAAAAGATAAACGTCGGTACTAACGCGATAAGCACGCCGTACATATTTTTTTCTATCGAATCCCCGCCGTGAACGTGGGGGGAGGGGGATATGGTGAAATTACTCATATTTTTTTATTTAGTGATTAGTGGTTTCCGATTCTGTGATTTCCACCCACGAGTCAACGCTTGTTAATCATTAAATCATTTAATCGGCAATCTCTGAATCGATTCATTCTAAATTAATTTTTTATTTTTTTCTCGACCGGATCATTTGACCTGTTCTGGCTTTCCCCAGACGGATCACGTCAAGCAACGGACGGTTTGCCGGACAGGTAAAACTACATGAACCACATTCGATACAGTCCATGACCTTTTCTGATTCCAGCATTTCCAGCTTGTTGTGTTCTCCAAGTAACATCAAATAATAGGGTTCCAATCCCATGGGACACACGCTAACGCATTTCGAACAGCGGATGCAGTTCCGATACTCTTTACGGGTAGATTCTTCTTGACGCATAAGTAAGATGCCACTCGTGCCTTTCGTGACGGGAATGTTCGTGTTGGTCAAGGCTTTCCCCATCATGGGGCCTCCTCCAATCACTTTACCCGTGTCTTCGGGCAATCCCCCGGCAGCCTCGATCAGTTGTGAGATCGGGGTTCCGATGCGGCAAAGGTAATTACCCGGTTCTTTTAAAGATTTTCCGGTAACCGTGACTACCCGTTCGAACAAGGGCTTATGTTTCATGACTGCCTCGTACACTGCATACACGGTACCCACGTTCTGCACCACAGCCCCAACGGCAATGGGTAGTCCGCCCGATGGAACGAATTTTCCGGTGGTGGCTTGTATCAATTGTTTTTCACCTCCTTGCGGGTATTGTATTTTTAACGGGCATATCTCGATTCCGTCCGCCAGTCTGGCTAGTTTACCCAGTTCTTCAATGGCGTCTCGTTTATTGTTTTCGATTCCCACGATTGTGCGTTTCACGCCGAGGGCTTTCATGATGAGTTCGATACCGATGATCAGTTCTTTCCCGTGCTCCAGCATCAAGCGGTGGTCTGCCGTGAGGTAAGGCTCACATTCCACACCGTTGATGATAAGTACCTCGGCAGTACTTCCGGGAGGGGGCGATAGTTTCACCTGTGTCGGGAAGGTGGCACCACCCATACCGACGATTCCTGCCGCACTGATAGCTGCCAGAATCTCTTCTTTTGTGAATGTACCGGGTTGTTTGTTGATGGGATCTTTTAGGATGTTTTCATCCCATTCGTCACCTTCTACTTTAATGGTTACAGCCGGGCGGGGGTAACCGCTGGCGTCGACTACCGGATCAAGTGACATAACGGTTCCGGACACGGAACTATGAATGTTTGCCGATATAAAGCCGGCAGCCTGACCGATGATTTGTCCTACTTTTACTTGATCTCCTTTTTTCACCGTGGGAACGGCAGGAGCCCCGATATGTTGTGATAAGGGTATGGTTACTTGTTCGGGGAGGGGAAGGGTGATAATTTCCCCTTGTGCTGATAATTTATTTTCTGGTGGGTGAACTCCCCCAATTTTAAATGTCTTAAGCACGGTGTATTAATTTTAGATTTTAGATTTTAAATTTTAGATTGAAAAACGGATGAATTTGTTGATTTAAGATTTATGATTTCTTGATTTAAGATTTTATTCATCGTAAACCGTAATTCATAAATTGTAAATTAATTCGTTTCAGTTTTCAATTGATCAGCAGGTTCGGTGATTTTCCGGGGAGGAAAATTAACCTCGTGGATTGCGTGTGTCGGGCAAACACTGACACATTTCCGGCAAAGTCTGCACTTGCGGAAATCGATGTATGCCAAATTGTTTTCTAGCGTGATGGCCTCGAAAGGACATTCTTTCACGCATTTCCCACATCCGATGCAGGCTGCTGTACAGGCTTTGCGGGCAATGTTCCCCTTGTCTTTGTTCACGCAGCAAACAAAAACTCGCCGACCTTTCACTCCTTTGTTTCGTAACTCGATGATGTTTCTCGGACAGGCCTTCACGCAGGCTCCACACGCTACGCACTTCTCCTCGGAAACGACCGGGAGACCGTTCTCGTCCATGTGAATGGCATCGAACGGACAGGCTGTTACGCAATCCCCGCAACCCAGACAACCGAAAGTACAATCGGTTTCACCCCGGTAAAGGGAATGTTCGATGGCGCATGATTTGTAACCGTCATATTGACTGGTACGTTGACGATGGTCACACGTGCCGTTGCATCTTACCACCGCGATTTGCGGGGTTTGTACCGTTACTTCCATGCCTAAGGCTGCGGCAACTTTCGTCATGGTTTCCGCCCCTCCAACCGGACAAAACAGTCCATCTAAAGAAGTAGCCTTTACCGTGGCTTCCGCAAATCCCCTACACCCGGGTTTGCCACATCCTCCGCAATTTGCTCCCGGCAGGATGCTTTCCACGGTATCAATTCTAGGGTCTTCCTCGACCTTGAATTTTTGCGCGACAAAATAGAGAATCACGGCAGACGCGATCCCAATAGCGCACAAAGAAATAATGGTGTAAATAATGGTAGTAGTCATCATAAAGGTGTTTGTTTTGTCTCCTCTAGTTTGTTATAACGCCCGTAAAGTTATTATTTTTTTCTAGGTTATGCTATTTTAACCTTGAATTTTATTTTTTGGGCAAACTTGTTTCTTAGTAAATACAGGCAAATAAAGTAGGCCGATATTGCAATCAGGGATAATGTAGCGGCCATAACTTCACTGACTCCGGCAAGGATAAGCAAGGTCAAAATAACGATAATTAAAACAGAAGGAACAATGTATGCCAACAGCACGGAAAGCATGGCATTTTGAGTACTGGCACTGACGATTACTTTGTCTCCTATTTTGATCTCTTCATTTGGTTTTTCTGCCGTGATGCTCTTCAAGGCCATTTCCGACATACCACAAGCTCCTTTGGCATGACATCCCGCACAGGCTGTTTGGTTTTGTATGGTCACTATAATAAAGGTATCAGCCACCTGTGTCACGATTCCATCATGTTCTATTGTATTTTTTGCCATAATATGATTCTTTGAATAGAGCAAATATAATGATAAAATAAAAACCATCCTGCAGCGAGGATGGTTTTCATTTTTTATTTTTTACGCATGAAAATCTGAATCGGTACACCCGTGAACTTCCAGTGTTCCCGGATTTTATTTTCCAAGAAACGCTTGTAGGGGTCTTTCACGTATTGCGGTAAGTTGCAATAGAATGCGAAAGTTGGGGTTTTCGACGGTAATTGTGTCACGTATTTTATGCGGATATATTTTCCTTTCAAGCTGGGGGGAGGGAAGTTTTCGATCTCTTCCAGCATGACGCGGTTCAGTTCGGATGTTTTCAGTTTTTGTTTCCGGCTTTCGTAGGTCTGGATGGCCGATTCAAGCGCTTTCAACAGACGTTGCTTCGTGAGAGCCGAGGTGAAAATGATCTCCACGTCGTTGAAGGGAGCCATTTTTGCCCGCAGTTCTTTTTCGAAATTGATCGTCGTTTTGTTATCTTTCTCGATTAGGTCCCACTTGTTCACGAGGACTACCACGCCTTTTTGGTTACGCTCGATGAGGTGGAATATGTTCAAGTCCTGAGATTCCATTCCCCGGGTTGCATCAATCAGCAGCATACACACGTCACTGTCTTCGATTGCACGCACGGAACGCATCACGGAATAGAATTCCACGTCTTCATTGACTTTCGCTTTCTTACGTAATCCTGCGGTGTCCACCAGCAAAAAGTCGTGCCCGAAACGATTGTAGCGGGTTGTAATCGTATCGCGAGTTGTTCCGGCAATATCGGTTACGATATTACGTTCTTCCCCGATAAGGGCGTTGATCGTGGAGGATTTTCCCACGTTAGGGCGTCCCACGATAGCGATCTTGGGAAGTTCTTCCATGTCTTCGAGCGGGTCGGTGGTGAAGTGTGAAACCAGCTTGTCAAGTAGTTCTCCTGTTCCCGAACCGTTGATGGATGCTATGGGGAAAATCTCTTCTCCGACTCCCAGTTTATAGAATTCGTGGACATCGTAGAGACGTTCTCCGTTATCAACTTTGTTTGCCACGAGATAGATGGGCTTGTTGACTTTCCGAAGCATACGGGCGAAACTGTGGTCCAGATCGGTAATCCCGAGTTCCACGTCGCAGACGAACAGGATCACGTCGGCCTCGTCCATGGCGAGTAATACCTGTTTGTTGATCTCCTCCTCGAAGATGTCCGAACTGTTGGAAACGTATCCTCCGGTGTCAATCACCGAGAATTCTTTGCCGTTCCACTCTGATTTTCCGTAATTCCGGTCACGGGTCACCCCGCTTTCCTCGTTCACGATGGCTTTCCGACCACCGACTAAACGATTGAAAAGTGTTGATTTTCCCACGTTGGGACGTCCTACTATTGCAACAATATTACTCATTGGAAAGATAAAAGTTAAAAGATAAAAACTAAAAAATTAAAGTTGTTTGTAACCGAAGCGTTTCAGGTCGTTTTCCTTGTTCCGCCAGTCTTTGAGGACTTTGACGTACAGGTTCAGGAATACTTTTTTCCCGAAGAAGGCTTCGATGTCAACACGGGCTTCCGTACCGACTTTTTTCAGCGCGGCTCCCTGATGCCCGATAATGATGCCTTTTTGGGAATCCCGTTCCACGTTGATCACGGCCATGATGTTGATACGTTTGGTTTCTTCCTTGAATTCTTCCACGACAACCTCGACAGAATAAGGAATTTCTTTATCGTAGTTCAACAAAATCTTTTCCCGGATAATTTCGGTTACGAAAAAGCGTGCCGGCATATCGGTCATCTCTTCTTTGTCGAAATAGGGTTCTCCCACGGGTAACAATTCCAAGATTCGCTTGTATAAATTGTCCACGTTGAAATTCTCGGTAGCCGAGATCGGGAATATTTCAGCTCGCGGGATGATTTCTTTCCACTTGTCGAACAGGGCATCCAGTTTATCCGGGGTGGTCAGGTCAATTTTGTTCAACACCAGAAGGATGGGAACTTCGCTTTGTTTCACTTTCTCGATAAAGTCCGCGTTCTTTTCGATATTCTCCACCACGTCGGTGACATAGAGGATGATGTCGGCATCGATAATGGCGCTTTTCGAGAAATCAAGCATATATTCCTGCATCTTGTAACTGGGTTTCACGACCCCCGGGGTATCGGAAAACACGATCTGGAAGTCCTCTCCGTTCACGATCCCCTTGATCCGGTGACGCGTGGTTTGGGATTTGGACGTGATAATCGATAATTTCTCCCCGACTAGTCGATTCATCAAGGTTGATTTCCCCACGTTGGGGTTTCCTAAGATATTGACAAAACCTGCTCTGTGCTCCATTTATTTAAAAATTAATTGGACACAAAGGTACGATAACTAATTGAAAATTGAAAGCCTAAACGAAAATGTGCGGGTCTATTTTTTGTTTTGCTTGTAGACATAAGCGATTTTCTCGCTGTCCGCCGGGTTCGTCTTGCTCGTTTTACTGGTCCATGTTCCGGTCTGGTCGTAAGTATATTGGTAATTAGGATTGATCGGGTTGCCGAATTCGTCGTAAGTTAGTGTCATGTTACTTGTTATTTTTTCATTTTGCAGGTTTTCCTTCACGTAGGAAATGCTTACAAGGTAGCCGAATGGATCATACGTGTAAAGGGTGACTTGTTTTGTGGCGGGATGGTCGGTATCCGGTCTGGTGTTTATCCATATTTTACCGGAGAGACGGCCTTGAGTGTCGTAAGTGTAGTCTGTTTGAGCGCAAATCAGCCCGTTCCGGTATTCTTGTGTCCGGTTGACCTGTCCTCGGTGATTGTAATAGTCAATAGTGTTTTGCCCGTGGTTCCACTTGGTCGTTTTCATGACGGGATGAGAGGTCGTGTCATACTGATAATTGATTAGGCATACGGTTGCTTTGGTAAGGGAATCAATGGTTTCCTCTTCGTAGCATTTACCGAGGTTGTTGTACCTGAATGTTGTGACAATCAAGTTCAACGGGGTGGTGGTAGTGGAATCTTTTTGCAGTCGTGTGCTTTGAATGATCCGTGTTAAAAGTCCTTGAGGGGAGTATTGGTATGTGGTGATTGTGAGTGAGTCATTGTGAGTTCTAGTTTCCCGGACGATGTTTGTTCCAGAGTAACAACGAGTGATCGTGGGAGATATATAAATCATCGAGTCGATAAATTGTTCCCTTAACTGTTGGGCTTTGTCCCGGAATTGCTTGTATTTATGTGTTTGAAGGTAAGCCTTGATTAGCGGAAGGCGTGGGAAAGAATCCACCTGTGAAACGAGAATGATCAGGTCTATGCTGTCGTTAGCGTATTCCACTTGTGGCAGGTATCTGCGGTTACATCCGGCTAGATAGGGACATTCGATATAAGCATTGATACAATGTTTTTGTGCTTCCGGGGAAGTGGCCGTTTGTATCGCTTTGAACAGGCAGTCGTCATAGAGTTTTTGTACTTCAGTCAAGTAGGGACGCGGTTCCTTGGTGTTGGCGTAGAATGTTTTTAGCGTGGTGTCATTAAAATAACAGAGAATGGTTGAATCGTTTTGCTTGTCAAGGGCGGCTTTGTATAACAGATCATTGTATATTTTGGCCACCTCGACATAGTTGTATTGGTTGTGAAAGTCTTTGAAATAAGTGTCACATTTTGCCTGTGTCGGCTGGGCTTTCAGGTCTGCATATTGCACTTTTTCCTTTAGCCGGACGATCGCCTCGTAAATATCGGGGTCAATGTTGTAATCGTATTTTTTTATTTGTGCAAGTACTGTACGGGAATCTTCAAGTTGATCCTTGGAATAAACAAGCAAAGCAAAGATCGTGGAGTCTGCTTTGTGACGAAAAAGGTTGACGTTGAGGTTTGCTGCTTGGCAGAACGAACGTAACCGGGCGCCGCCATCTTGTTGCTGGATGGTCATGTCGCTTTTCAGGTAGGGTTCGATGGCATTGATGCCGGGTGTCAGTAACAATTGTCTGAGGGCATCGGCTAAGGTGATTTCATTTTTGTAGGCATCCATACTTTTGGTGTCCATTCTTTCTCTCAACCGATCGTACTTGTCTCCTTCGGACCAAGCGATGTGTTGGTATAGTCTTTCCACGCGGCTCTGTTTTTGTGCCTGCGTTTGGGAGCAAAAACTGATGGTAAAAATCGTGAAAACGATCATCGTAAGGTATGAGTTTTTCATAGTGACTAAAATTTATGTAGTTCTAAATATAACGTTTGGCCTAGAATATGATGGAAACCGGGCAATGAACACATTTTTTAGAAGAAAATGTGCGTTGTTCTTGCTTGGTTTTCTTGTTGTTAACGTATTTTCGTTATCTTTGTTGTATAAAAAAATTGAAATAAAATTATGATTGTAGACGTACTGGCTAATAGCGAACGAATTGAGGGGTTGAACCCGTATTTTAAAGTTGTCTTTGACTATATAAAAACGCATGATTTGGCAAGTATGCCCGTGGGGCGAATTGACATTGACGGAGATAATGCCTATCTGAAAATTGAAGATGCCAAAGGACGAAAAATTGAGGAGGCTGTTTACGAACGGCATGATAAATATATTGATATTCAAATGCCTTTGAGTACACCTGAAGGATATGGCTGGAAGGCTAAAAGGCTGTTGGGCGAGGAACGGGCGCCGTATGATGGCGCAGGTGATTTTACTTTTTACCGGGATCCGGTGGAGCGGGTGTTCACGTTATCTCCCGGAGAGTTCGTGATCTTTTTCCCGGAAGATGCTCATGCTCCTTGTATCGGGGAAGGGGTGATCCGGAAGATGGTGGCGAAAGTCAGGAAAATTGAAAATTGGAAATGGAGAATTGAAAATGAAGAAAAGATATAAGATACTTTTGACGGTTGTGGTGGTGCTGGGGATTGCTTATTTCTGTCTGCCTTATTATGCACGGCAGGCTTTGCTTTACTGGTACCCGTCGATAGATGATTTGTCGATGTTTGACAAGCATACGGTGCGGAAGGCCGACACGTGCTGGACGTGGGGGATTGCCAAGGATTATAACACATACGAGTTGAGTCCGGAGGATGATGCTTACTTGAATGATTTTCGTACGGTTTCTTTTCTGGTGATCCAGAATGATAGTATCGTGTACGAGGAGTATCGTTCCGGTTGGAATGACACGAAGACATCGAATATATTTTCATCGACAAAGAGTATCGTGGGGCTGTTGGTCGGCATTGCTTATGACGAGGGGAAAATTGCCAGTCTGGACGATCCGGTGGGGAAATATATCCCGGAATTTAACGAGGGAAAAAAGAAAAATATCACGATTCGCAATTTGTTAACCATGAGTGGCGGGTTGAATTGGGATGAGGCTTACGCGTCGCTGTTTTCGGTAACTACACATGGCTACTACGGGAACGATCTTTATGATTTAGTGACTACGTTGGACGTGATCGAGGAACCGGGGAAACAATTTTCATACCGGAGCGGGGATACACAGATATTGGCTTTTGTCGTGGAGAAAGCGACCGGAAAGAGCATTAGTGATTATGCCGAAGAGAAGTTATGGAAACCGATGCAAGTCTGTCAAGATGCTTATTGGTTGTTGGATAAAAAGGACGGGGACGAGAAATCTTTCTGCTGTTTTCACACCACGGCAAGGGAAATTGCTCGTTTTGCCCGTTTGATGTTGCATCACGGGAACTGGAACGGGAAACAGTTGGTTTCGGAAGAATATATCAACGAGGCCATGAGTCCGGCGGGGTATCTGAAGGACGAGTGGGGGAAGGATTCTTTGGATTATTATGGTTTCCAGATTTGGATTATGAACTATAAAGGGCAACAGAATCCCTATTTCCGGGGAATGTTGGGACAGTATATTATTGCTATTCCCGAAAAGAATGCCATAATTGTCCGGTTGGGGCATAAAAAGGACGAGGAACGTATCCGGGAGACCACCCGGGATGTGTATCGTTACATGGATATCGGGACGAAAATATTGGATAACAGGAAGTAGAAAGGTTGAATCGCTAGGGTATATCGGGGGCAAATAAATTGCAATTTCAGATCAAAGACGTATCAAAGACGTTCACGAACGTCTTTGATACGTCTTTGATACGAAGTTGATACGTCTTTATGCCCTGTCTTCACCGAAACAATATCGGTAGATCTATGTATTTTCTTGCTTATATCAGTAATTTTGGTATCTTAATCTGTAATTCGTGTACAAATTATAGTGTAAACATTCCATAATTTTGTAATGTTTTAATAACTAAAATAACAGCTTATGCTACGCAGAATCAGATTAATAGTAGCCCTTGTGTTTTTTATCTTGATCACCTTGTTGTTTCTCGATTTCACGGGAACATTACACGGGTGGTTCGGATGGCTGGCGAAGATACAGTTCCTGCCGGCCGTGCTGGCCTTGAATGTCGGGGTCATTCTTTTATGGGTGGTATTGACGCTCGTGTTCGGACGGGTGTATTGTTCGGTGATTTGTCCGTTGGGTGTGTTTCAGGATGTAGTGTCTTGGTTTAGCGGACGGCGAAAGAAAAAGAAATATCGTTTTTCGTATTCTCCTGCGGTTTCGTGGTTACGGTACGGGGTGTTGGGAGTGTTTATTATTGCCATGATTGCCGGAATTGGTTCGGTGGTGGCATTGTTGGCTCCGTATAGTTCTTACGGGCGAATCGTTTCGAATCTTTTCGCTCCCGTGTACCAGTGGGGAAATAACGTGTTGGCTTATTTTGCCGAAAGGAGTGATAGCTACGCTTTTTACGAGACCTCGGTATGGCTGAAGAGTTTGCCGACGTTTATTATTGCGGCGGGCACGTTTGTCGTGTTAGTCGTACTGGCATGGCGAAATGGTCGAACCTATTGCAACACGATCTGTCCGATAGGTACGGTGTTGGGATTCTTCTCCCGGTATTCCTTGTTTCGTCCGGAGATTGATGCGGAGAAATGTACAAATTGTAGTTTATGTTCCCGTAAATGCAAGGCGGCTTGCATTAATTACAAGGATCATCGGATTGATTATAGTCGTTGTGTGACTTGTATGGATTGTATTGATTCCTGTAAGCATGGTGCGATCAGTTATAAATATCGGTTTGGGAAAAAAGAGATAAAAGAAACTTCCGAAACGGGAAATACAAATAATGCTCGTCGTAGTTTCTTGACCGGGATGGGACTGGTTCTTGTTTCTTCGGCTGTCAAGGCGCAGGAGAAAAAGGTGGATGGCGGTTTGGCTGTTATTCTCGATAAGAAAGTCCCTGCCCGGATGACACCGCTTGTTCCACCGGGAGCCAAAGGGCTACGTAATATGCGGACACATTGTACCGGTTGTCAGCTTTGTGTTTCGGTATGTCCGAATCAGGTGTTACGTCCCTCTACCAAGTTGGAAACGCTTATGCAACCGGAGATGTCATACGAGAGAGGGTATTGCCGACCGGAATGTACGAAATGTTCGGAGGTATGTCCGGCAGGAGCAATCTTGAAACTTACCCCGGCGGATAAGTCGGCCACACAGATTGGTCATGCCGTGTGGGTAGAGAAGAATTGCGTACCACTTCGGGATAAGGTGGCGTGTGGCAACTGTGCCCGGCATTGTCCGACGGGAGCGATTACGATGGTTCCTTCCGATGCAGATGATGCGGATTCTTTGAAGATTCCGGTTGTGAATGTGGAACGTTGTATCGGTTGCGGGGCTTGCGAGAATCTTTGTCCGGCACGTCCATTCAGTGCCATTTACGTGGAAGGACATGAACAGCACAGAACGATCTAAAAATTACGAGTACATGGAAAAGAAAGATAGGAAAGAAGAGATAAACCGCCGGGAATTTTTAAAGCGATTAGGGGTTGGTGCGGCTGCATCGACGATCGGTTTGGCGGGTTGTAATTCGAGAAATAATATCGTGTCGGGTAATCGTTCGGCACAAGGGGAAATCCCGACAGATCAAATGACTTACCGGACGCATCCAAGGACGGGCGATAAAGTCTCCTTGCTGGGATATGGTTGTATGCGCTGGCCGGATACGAGTGGTGGGGCAGGACGGAATCCTGATGCAGATTTGGATCAGGAGACGATTAATCGGTTGGTGGATACGGCTATCGCACATGGTGTTAATTATTTCGACACGTCTCCCGCTTATTGTATGGGGCGTTCCGAGCGTGCCACGGGTATTGCCCTTAAACGTTATCCGCGCAACACGTATTTTATTGCTACTAAGTTGTCTAATTTCGCTCCTTCGACTTGGAGTCGTGAGGCTTCTATCGCGATGTACCGCAATTCGTTTAAAGAATTGCAGGTGGATTACATCGACTATTTGTTACTTCACGGGGTCGGGATGGGGAACGGAATGAAGGAGTACGAGGAGCGTTACGTGAATAACGGTGTGTTGGATTTCCTGCTTGAAGAGCGTGAGGCAGGGCGGATTCGTAACTTGGGATTCTCTTACCACGGGGATATAAAAGTTTTTGATTACTTGCTCTCGATACATGATCGGGTAAAATGGGATTTCGTGCAGATCCAGTTGAATTACGTGGACTGGAAACACGCGAAGGAGGTGAATACCCGGAATACAGATGCCGAGTACCTTTACGGGGAATTACAAAAGTTGAACATTCCGGCTATTATCATGGAACCCCTGTTAGGTGGCCGTCTTTCGAATGTGCCGACTCATGTGGCGAACACGTTGAAATTGCGTAAGCCCGAATCTAGCGTGGCCTCGTGGGCGTTCCGTTTTGCGGGTTCGTTTCCCGGGGTATTGACTGTTTTGAGCGGGATGACTTACATGGAGCATTTGGAGGATAACTTGCGTACATTCTCACCGCTGGATCCGTTGACAGATGATGATAAGGTATTTTTGGAGGAAACGGCACAACTGATGTTGCGATACCCGACCATTCCTTGTAATGATTGTAAATATTGTATGCCTTGTCTTTATGGTTTGGATATTCCGGCTGTGTTACTGCACTATAACAAGTGTATTAACGAGGGTAACGTGCCTGCCTCGTCACAGGATGAGAATTACCGTAAGGCCCGGCGGGCATTCCTTATCGGGTATGACCGTTCGGTTCCCCGGTTGCGACAAGCCAGTCATTGCATCGGTTGTGACCAGTGCGTACATCATTGTCCGCAGGGAATTAACATCCCGAAAGAGATGCAACGAATTGATCATTTCGTGGAGGATTTGAAACAGGAACGGGTATTTTAAGTTGAGGAAATGAGCATGATGGTTGAAACGGATCGAAAGGTGTTGATTGAGCGCTTGGATGCAGAACAATGTTCCTGCGTGATTTATAACGGGGGAGAGACCCGGTTGTTCTGGGAGCGGGGTGTACAGGATTTATACCGGTTGTTGAAGACGGAACCGGATTTTCTTCGGGGTGCGTTTATCGCGGATAAAGTGATTGGCAAGGCTGCTGCCGCCTTGATGGCTTTGGGGGGCGTGGATGAGGTGTTTGCTCGGGTTATCAGTAGCCCGGCCAGAGAGCTTTTGGAACGGTCCGGGATTAAGGTGGATTGCTTGTCGGAGGTGCCTCATATCATTAATCGTACCCGAACAGGCTGGTGTCCGTTGGAGACTCGCTGTTTCCGGATGCACACGGCAGAAGAGTGTCTGCAACAGATAGAGGGATTTATACATACGATGAATAACGTGACAAAATAATGCAGGATGAAAAAGATACTATTTACCGTGCTATTTTTGGGTGGGCTCGTTTCCTTGCGGGCTGAGGAAGTGCCTGATAGCTTATCGGTGCAGAAAAAAGTGACCATAGAAGAGGTTGTTGTTACCGGAACACGAAACGAGACGGACGTGCGGCATTTGCCGATGACGGTTTCCGTGGTGAACCGGGAACAGATCGAACATCGTAACGATCCCTCGTTATTGCCTCTTTTGACCGAGTATATACCGGGACTTTTCACGACTTCCAGAGGGCTGATGGGATATGGGGTATCCGGAGGGGCTGCCGGGGGAATGAGTTTACGGGGAATCGGGGGTGTGCCACAGGAGGGATTACCGACAACAGGGATGCTCGTGTTAATTGACGGACACCCGCAATACATGGGACTGATGGGACACCCGATTTCCGATGCTTACCAGTCTTTGCTGGCGGAACGTGTAGAAGTGCTGCGGGGTCCGGCGTCTGTGTTATACGGGTCGAATGCGATGGGGGGAGTGATCAATATTGTAACCAGGAAGATGCAACAGGATGGAATCCGGACACATGCAAACGTGAGGTACGGTTCGTATAACACGTTGCAATCGGAGGTTACCAATCGTATTCGGAAGGGGCGGTTCACAAGTATTGTCAGTGGTTCCTATAATCGTACGGACGGCCACCGGAAAGATATGGAGTTCGAGCAATATGGCGGTTATGCCAAATTCGGGTACGAGATTTCGGATGCGTGGAATGTTTGGGCCGATGTGAATCTGACTCATTTTGATGCTTCGAATCCGGGAGAAATTTCCAATCCATTACTTGATAACGACCAGCGAATTACACGAGGAATGACGTCTTTTGCCTTGGCTAATCATTATGCGAAAACGTCGGGAACGTTGAGTTTCTTTTATAACTGGGGGAAACATTGGATTAATGATGGTTATCATTTAGGGGGTGATCCTCTTGATTATCGGTTTCATTCACGGGACCAGATGTTGGGTGTCTCTTGGTACCAGAGTGTACAGCTTTTCGAGGGGAATCGCCTGACCGTGGGATTTGATTATTTCCATTTCGGGGGAGAGGCTTGGAACAAGACATTAGCGGGAGAACGAGATACCCAAGCGGATAAAACACAGGATGACGTGGCAGGATATATTGATTTCCGGCAGAATTTGGGAGATTGGCTTACTTTTGACGTGGGACTCCGTGTCGACCATCATTCGCAAGTGGGGACAGAGTGGGTTCCGCAGGTCGGGTTTTCTTTCCATTTGCCGGAAAACAGCGAGGTGAAGTTGATGGCAAGCAAGGGATTCCGTTACCCGACGATTCGTGAAATGTATATGTTCCGTCCGGCTAACCCGGATCTGAAACCGGAGAGGTTATGGAGTTACGAACTTTCATTTGCACAGCGGTTGCTGGATGGGCGATTGTCATACGGTGTGAATGTTTTCTATATTGATGGGGAGAACCTGATTATGCGTATGCCGATAGACGGGCGTCCCTTGAACGTGAACACGGGAAAGATTGAGAATGCCGGTGTGGAGGCTCAGGTGGCTTACCGGATTGTTCCCGCTTGGTCCGTGGATGCGAATTATAGTTATTTGCACATGGATAATCCCGTGTTAGCCTCTCCGGAGCATAAACTTTATGTAGGAACGGCTTTTTCAAAGGGACGTTGGAATGTGTCAACCGGATTGCAATACGTGGCCGGGTTGTATAAAGAACTTGATCCGGAGGAAACCGAGGATTTCCTGTTATGGAATGTACGTGGGTCTTTCCGTGTACTGGATGGGTTTGATGTTTGGGTGAAGGGAGAGAATCTACTCGCTCAAAGGTACGAGATCAACGCCGGATTCCCGATGCCTAAGGCGACGGTGATGGCGGGAGTGAATATAAAATTTTAAATCGTAATACATAATATCATGAAAATGAGAAGGAATATTTGTATGATTTTGTTCTCCGTGCTGTCAACCGTGACAGGGATGAATTGCGCTAACGCGCAAGAACAGAAATCCGATGGAAATACCAATGTACCGAAAGTGTATATGTTCAAGGAGATTTCCCCGGAGAATTTGGTGAAGATTTACGAAGCTTTAGGTCGGGAGGCAACAGGAAAAGTTGCCGTGAAATTATCCACGGGAGAACCGGGTGGGCATAATTTCCTGCAACCGGCTTTGATCAAGGATTTGGTGCAGAAGGTGAAGGGAACTATCGTGGAATGTAACACGGCTTACGGGGGTGGACGTGCCGATACCGAAAATCATTTGAAAGCGGCTAAAGATCACGGGTTCACTGCCATTGCTCCGGTGGACATCATGGATGCGGAGGGAGAAGTGGCACTTCCCGTGAAGGGGGGTAAGCATTTGAAAGAGGATTTTGTCGGTTCGCATTACTTGAACTATGATTTCACGATTGTTCTTTCACATTTTAAAGGCCACGCGATGGGTGGTTTCGGGGGAGCTATCAAGAACATATCCATTGGTATTGCATCCTCTGCCGGAAAAGCTTGGATTCATTCAGCCGGGAAAACGAAAGGCAACCCGTGGGGTAATTTGCCCCCGCAGGATGATTTTCTGGAATCTATGGCCGAGGCCGCAAAGGCAATCGTAGACCATTGTGGGGACAAGATTTTGTATATCAGCGTGGCGAATAATCTTTCCGTGGATTGCGATTGTGATTCTTCCCCGGAAGATCCCAAGATGGGAGACATCGGTATTCTGGCTTCTCTTGATCCGATTGCTTTGGACAAGGCCTGCACGGATTTGGTTCGGGCTTCCGAAGATCATGGAAAGATTCATCTGATCGAACGTATTGATTCCCGTAATGGAATGCACACGTTGGAATATGGTGAAAAGATCGGTTTGGGAAGTCAGAAGTATGAATTGGTGAAACTGGATTAAAGAATATAAGAGTATGAGAACGACAATAGTAAAACTTTATTCATTGGAATATAATCAGTTGAGGACCTATTGGGCCGTGACTTTATTCGTGGCGGGTAATATGATCCTGCCGCAGTTGTGTCACCTGGTTCCGCAGGGTGGTATTCGCTGGTTACCGATTTATTTCTTTACCCTCGTGGGGGCTTATAAATACGGTTGGAAGGTGGGTTTATTGACGGCACTCGTTTCTCCGTTGGTAAATTCGGCTCTTTTCGGGATGCCCGCGGTGGCCGTGTTGCCTGCCGTGTTGCTGAAATCGGTGTTATTGGCCGTGGCTGCCGGGTATGCGGCAACCCGTTTTCGGAAGGCCTCTTTGGTATTACTCGTGGGAGTGGTACTTTTTTACCAGATCGTGGGAACGTTAGGCGAGTGGATGCTGGAAGGTAGTTTTTATGTTGCCTTACAGGATTTTCGTATCGGGTTACCCGGAATGTTGATGCAGGTTTTGGGTGGTTGGCTATTTATTAACCATATAATTCGTAAATAGAGTATGATGAATTCATTATTTATTGGCAGTGTCGGTATGCCGGAAGTGCTGCTTATCGTGTTAGTCGTGTTACTGTTATTCGGTGGCAAGAAGATTCCTGAATTGATGAGAGGAATTGGCAAGGGCATACATTCTTTCAAAGAAGGAATGAACGGGGTGGAGAAAGAAATTACTTCAGAAGAGAAAAAAGAGTAGTATGGAACAAGTCGGTAAGTCTGAGAATCAGAGTTTTTGGGAACACCTGGACGTGCTGCGGGCCTCGTTGGTGAAGATTGCCATCGTGACCGTGGCTTTTGGTGTTGTAGCGTTCTTTTTCAAAGATGAGTTGTTTGCTGTTATATTAGCGCCCAAAGAGGCAGATTTTATTACTTACCGGCTTTTATTTTCGCTTAGTGGATGGGTGACGGGTGCCGAATCCCCGGACTTTTTCGTGAAATTGATCAATACCGGGTTGGCGGAACAGTTTTTGATCCACATGAAAGTGGCGATGTGTGTGGGGATTTTATGTGCATCCCCTTATATTTTGTACCAATTATTCCGTTTCGTGTCCCCGGCTCTCTACTCTAACGAGCGTAAGTATGTCGTGAGAGTGGTGGGGAGCGGGTATGTCATGTTTATGCTGGGTGTCCTGCTTAGCTATTTTCTTATCTTTCCGTTAACTTTTCGTTTCTTGGGAACTTATCAGGTGAGTAGTGACGTGGAGAATATGATCGCGTTGCAATCGTATATCAGTACCTTGATTTTGATGAGTCTTGCCATGGGAATCGTCTTCGAGATACCTATACTTTCGTGGTTATTTGCCAAGCTGGGATTTATCTCTGCCGATTTTATGAAACGCTATCGACGTCATGCCGTGGTAATTATTCTTATCGTGGCTGCCGTTATAACCCCGACATCAGATATATTCACGTTGTCATTGGTGGCGTTGCCGATGTGGTTGTTGTACGAGGTGAGTATTTGGATTGTGAAACGTGCTGTTCGGTAAATATGAAAAGTATTATTTTGTCTTAAAAGATGATTTCCTGAAGAACGAGGCTGATAAAAGATACCTGAAAAATTGTATGTCCCAATGAAATGTAGTAAATTTGTATATCATTAAAAATGAATGATAAATGACTATATTTGATGAATATAAGACATATACGGGCGAAGTTTCAATTTCTCCATCTTTACTTTGGGAATATGATTTATCCTGTTTTGACTGGTGGAAATCAAGAAAGATTGTGGTTCAGCGTGTCATCGAAAGAGGGTGGCTGAAGGATTTTTATGCAGCATTCAAATTATACGGGGGAATAGAAGGATTTAGGGAAATCATAAAGGAGGTTCCGAGCTTGTCTCCACGAGATATGAATTTCGTTTGTGTTGTCTTTAATTTGAAAAAAGAAGAATTGAAATGTTATACACGGAAACTGTTGCGAGATCGACTCTTGAACTCCTGAAAAAGTTGGAGGCAGAAAGAATGATGGTTGGTTTTAACTTGGCAGGAGGAACCTCTTTATCTCTATATTTAGGACATAGACTGAGTTTGGATTTAGATCTTTTCACTCCGGAATCATTTGATGCAGTTCGATTGGAACTATTCTTGAAAGAGGAATATGGATTTCGTACAGATTTCATGGCAAAAAATACTCTGAAGGGTACGATTGATGGCGTAAAAATAGATTGTATTACCCATTCTTATGACTATCTTGAGAATCCATACATTGAATCCGGTATAAGGTTGTATAGTATGGAAGACGTTATTGCCATGAAGCTTTCTGCTATTGCAGACAATGGATCACGATTAAAGGATTTTATTGATATCGCTTTCCTCTCTACTCGTTTCCCTTTCAGTTCAATGTTGAAAATGTATGAACGTAAATTTCCAAATTCAAATGTCATAAGACCTTTTAAGGCTATTACCTATTTTGATGATATTGATTTTGAGGAGGATATTGTCATGGTGAATGGAGAATATGATTGGAGGTCGATCGAAAAGAGATTGATTGAGATGACCCAAATTCAAGATAAAACTTTCGAAGCGTTTCCATTTCCTAAAAAGGATATAAGAAATAGGTGATGGTAAGAATTTTTTATTGATCTATACTTTTGATTTTGAACAGAATAAAACATATAAAGTGATATTAAATATCAACAACTGATCTGTGTTAGAGAACATAGGTGGTAATTGTGTTGTTTATATGTGTTACTCCTATGGATATTAATTTATTTGGTTTTTGAAAATCATTTTATACTTTTACACGGGTAATGTGTGTAAAAGTATAAAGTTATGGCTTTTGTTGAACAGGATAAAGAAAAGACTTTCACGATGGTTTTCGATAAGAATTACGAGGCTCTGTGTTTGTACGCCGTAAAGTTTACCGAGGATTTTTTGGAGGCGGAGGATATAGTGCAGGAGGCGTTTGTACGTTTTTGGGAAATGTATCGAGATCGTTTGACCACGGAAAATGCCCGGCCTTTATTGTATCGGATGACACGAAACATGTGTGTGGATCGTGTCCGGGAGAAACCCAAAAGCGTTGTGGATGTGGAAGTAATGACAGATCAACTGGTCTATTATTTTCAGCCGGAATCAGAAGATGATTCCAAGATTGATTTGTTGATGAAAGCCGTTAAAAATTTGCCTGTTAAGTGTCAGCAAGTACTTGTTGCGATCTGTTTCAATGAAAAAAAATACAAGGATGTGGCAGAGGAAATGCAAGTCTCTGTTAATACTGTTAAGACCCAACTGGCGAGGGCTTTGAAGTTGTTAAGGGAGAATTTGAACAGAGAGGATTTCGAGTTATTTCTTACTTTTTTTGTATTTTCTTACTAATTCTTTTCACCCATTTTTCGTTTTTTTCGTTGTATTAATAAACGATCCTTTAATAATAGCTAAAAATTAGCTATATAGAATACTGTTGTTTAACAATCCAAATATCTTTTCACGCTCGTAATCAATTAATTGTAAAAAAGTCTTTTTCCCTACGTTTCTTTCTCAATAATTGATCGTTTATTTAGATTTTATATGAACCAAAATTGGGAAGAAATTATATGGAGAGCCTTGCGGAACGAGTGTTCATCGGAAGAGCTGATGAAGTTACAGGAGTGGCGTAATGAGACTCCCGATAATGAACAGATGTACGAGGATATAAAGGGAATTGCAGGGATGGGAAACTTTTTGAAGGGGATTGATTCCTTGCACAAGGAAAATGCTTTGGAAAATATTCTGAAAAGAACGAGGCAGAGATCATTGGGGCATTCTCGACTTTTGAAATATGTGGCGGTATTTCTTTTACCTTTGTTGTTAGGTGGCACGTTATTTTATTTTCTCAAGTTTAAACAACAAGCTGGCGAAAAACTTCCTGTATCTGTAGCTAAACAGATCCTACCGGGAGGACCTAAGGCGATTCTTTACCTTTCAGATGGTCAAGTGATTGATTTGAACCGGACCATTGATTCGGTTATCGTTGATAAACATTCAGGACAGGAAATTACGTTATCAAAGGATATAAACGCCTTGAATTATAGTGGTGTGACAGGGAATACCACTCAACCAAAAGAGTTAGCATACAATCGAATCGAAGTTCCGAGGGGAGGCGAGTATATGTTGGTGTTATCTGACGGAACAAAAGTGTGGCTAAATTCAGAAACCCGCTTAGAGTACCCGCTTACATTCGGAGAGTATAGCCGGGATGTACGTTTAAGCGGAGAGGCTTATTTTGAGGTGACAAAGGATGAGGCAAGGCATTTTAACGTCATCATGGAGGGGGCGACAATCGAGGTTACGGGAACCTCTTTTAACGCATCTTGTTACCCGGGAGAAGGACAATGCAAGGCCGTGTTGGAAAGTGGTAAGATCAATTTAAGAACAGAGTATGGGGTGGCAGCCGTTGACGTGGGCGAGTGTGCCTCTTATGATATTGTTTCGGGTAAAGTGACCGTGGAGGCCGTTGACTTGAAATACTTCACCTCGTGGCGATACGGTACATTTTATTTTTACAACACGCCCTTATCCGAGATCGTTCAGAAGTTGGGACGCTGGTATGATGTGAATTTTAAATTTGCTGATGAATCCTTGCGAGACGTGTGTTTTTCCGGAGCTGCACTACGAAGTAAATCAATTGATTTTATGTTAGAATTGTTGGCGAGTACGCAATCATTGAACTTTGATATACAGGGTGATGGAACAATCATGATATATAAAAAATAAAAGAGGAAGAATTGGTCCTCTTCCCCTTTTCTATTTAGCTAAATCTCTCCGGCAAGAGAGAATTAATAATTAATGGTACACAAATCTATGAAAAAAAAATCAAAAGATGGCACATCCCGGTGCGGGAAAGTGACATGCAAATTTTGGAAAGTTATGCGATTGCAGCTATTAATGATTTTTGTGACACTATTTCAGTTACATGCTGAAAATAGTTACACGCAACAAAAGGTGAGTATCCTGTTTAAGGATGCCGCGATCGAGGAGGTAATCAAGGCGGTCGAGGCTCAATCCGGTTACGTGGTGGTGTATAACAATACACTGTTGAAGACTGTAAAACGGGTTACCGTGACTTTACGGGATGTGAATGCCGTGGAGGCTTTGAATGAGGCTTTAAAAGGAAGTGGTTTACATTGTAAGCTGGTAGAAAATTTCTTGGTAATCGCCAAGGATAACGTAAAAACGGCTCCGGAAGATGATAAGGGGAGAAGGATTGAGGGGAAGGTGACGGATAAGGATAAAATGCCACTTCCGGGTGTAACCGTGCTGGTAAAGGGTACGAAATTGGGTGTGGTGACTGATACGGCCGGAAAATTCCAGTTAACATTACCACTAGAGAAAGAGGTAACCTTACAATTCTCTTTTATTGGAATGAAGGCTCAAGAAGTGAAAATTAAGGATTATAAACCGCTTTCAATTGTGTTGGAAGAAGAGGCAACAGAGGTTGAGGAGGTCGTTGTGAATGGTATTTTTCAACGGAAAGCGGGAAGTTTTACCGGTTCAGCTTTGACGATGAAAGGGGAGGATTTGAAACGAGTAAGTAACTCGAACGTGTTTGCCAGTTTGAAAAATTTGGACCCGTCATTGATGATTTTTGATAATTTAGAATTTGGTTCTGACCCCAATAAGATGCCGACGATGGCTTTGCGAGGTAAAACTGCTTTTGATTTAGGATCGGATGATATTGATTTGAAGGGAAGTTATGCAAATGACCCGAACGCTCCTTTGTTTATATTGGACGGTTTCGAGGCCTCTGTTCAGAAAATTGCCGATTTGGATATGAATCGTGTGGAGTCGTTGACGATTTTGAAGGATGCCTCGGCAAAAGCTATTTATGGTTCCAAGGCGGCTAACGGTGTGATTGTAATCGAGACTAAAAAAAATACCGAATCTTCTTTGCGAATCTCGTATAGCGGAAGCGTGGAAATTCAGGCTCCCGATCTTTCTTCTTACAACCTGACGAATGCGGCGGAAAAGTTGGAGATAGAGAAAGATGCCGGATTGTATTACGATAAAAATCTTTCGACCTTGTTTAATTTGCAAAAGGATTATAATAAAAAACTGGCGGCAGTGGTTTCCGGGATTGATACGGATTGGTTATCAAAACCATTGCGTAATGGTGTCGGGACGAAACATGGTATTTCTTTCGAGATGGGAAATGAACGGTTGAATTTGATTGTCGGGTTTAGCTATAATAACGTTCAAGGAACAATGAAGGGTTCCGACCGTACGAATTACGAGGGTAGTGTGTCTATTTCATATCGTTACAAAGGACTGAATTTCCGAGATAATTTAACGATTACATCCAACGTGGCAAATGATTCACCTTACGGGGCTTTCAGCGAGTACGCGGTTTTGAATCCTTATCTTTCCCCGTATGATGAAAAGGGAAATTTGGTACAGAATGCCAGTATCATTCCCGGGGCGGATAATTTTGAGGCAAACCCCTTGTATAATGCCTCTTTGAATACGAAGTTAACAAGTAAGTATCTTGACGTGACGAATAATTTCAGCGTGGAGTGGATGATCGTGATGGGATGGAAAGTAACGGGACGTTTTGGAATTACGGAAAAAAGAGTGCGGGCAGATGAGTTCTATCCAGCGAACCATCTGAAGTTCAGAAGTTATTCGGGAGAAGATTTGTTCCGAAAAGGAAGTTACCAAATGAATGAAGGGGAAGAGAAACGGATGAGCGGTGACGTCAATATGCAGTTCTCGCAACAATTTGGAGATAAACATTACGTGTTTGCCAATGCCGGCTTTACTTTGTCGGAGGCTTATTACGAGGAGTTGATTTACAAGGCAGAAGGTTTCCCGCATGACCGGATGAACGATATGATGTTTGCCCGTCAATACGTGAAGGATACCAAACCGACGGGGCGGGAATCCACAATTCGGGATATTGCTGTGTTGTTTGCCGGTAACTATGCCTATGATGATCGGTTTCTTGTGGATGGTTCTTTCCGGACGAGTGCTTCCAGCCAATATGGAAAGAATAACCGTTGGGGACAATTTTGGAGTGTCGGTGTGGGGTGGAACATACATAATGAGGTGTGGTTGAAAGACTCTAAAATACAGCAATTGAAATTGAGAGGTTCTGTTGGATATACCGGAGCGCAAAGTAGCGAGGCCTACGCATCTTTGGCTACTTATGAATATGATTTGGAACGGGTGTACATGGGATTTCTGGGGTCGAAGTTGAAGGCGATGCGGAATGAAGATTTGAAGTGGAAGGAAAAGTTTGATTATAATGTGGGTTTGGATTTTAATATCGGACGTTTGTTTAGTATGAAGTTTGATTATTATATCGGAAAGACAAAAAATAATTTATTGGATTTTGACATTCCGACATACACGGGTTTTAAAACGGTAAAAGAAAATGTGGGTGACGTGGAGAATAAAGGATTTGACCTGCGGTTGAGTATAACTCCGTGGAATATGCCTCGGGAACGAGCCTATTTCACAATTACCACGGCTATTTCCCGAAACAAGAATAAGATAACGGGAGTATCGGCAGCTATGCAAAATTATAATGACAAGCAGGATGAGGTTGCAAGTAGTGTTTTCTATAACAAACCGGTGCAAAAGTATTATGACGGGGTTTCTTTGGATGCAATTTGGGCGGTTCGTTCTTTAGGGATAGACCCGACGAATGGGCAGGAGATTTATTTAGATAAGAAGGGGAACCGAACTTACACTTACCGGGTGTCCGATCAGGTCGTTTGTGGAGATAAGTTACCGGATTTCCAAGGAACAGCCGGGTTCATGTTTAGTTATAAGGGGATTGAATTGAATGCGACTTTCCGTTTCCAGTACGGGGCGCAAATGTATAACCAGACGTTGGTAGATAAGGTAGAGAATGCCTCGTTGAAAGGGAATGTGGATAAACGTGTGTACGACGGTCGTTGGCGTAATCCCGGTGACTTGAAACCGTATAAAACTTTGGGAAACCAATGGGTTGCAGAGGAGGGGGAGTACAAGGATGAAAAAACGCAGGCTACCTCCCGTTTCGTGCAGGATCGGAATGAATTGAGTCTCTCTTCTCTGAGGGTAGGGTATGATTTCTGGAAACATAATTTTATCAAAAAAGTCGCCATGGAGCGTTTGAGAGTAGAATTCTACATGAATGATGTATTTATGTTATCGTCGATTAAGACGGAAAGAGGTACGGCTTATCCTTTTGCAAGATCGTTCAATTTTGCTATACAAGCTACATTTTAACACTAGTGATTATGAAGAAAGTACGTGATATATTTTGTGTTTTACTGTTACTCTGCACGACAATGTCTTGCGAGAATTGGTTGGATGTGGACCCGAAGACAGAAATCAAATCCGAATTGATGTTTCAATCGGTGAGCGGGTTCAAGGATGCTTTGATGGGGGTTTACCTGACATTACGTGATCCGGAATTGTACGGAAAGGAAGCCACGTGGGGTTTTGTGGATGCTATTGGGCAACAAACGGATATTCAGGATCAGGCAGCCGCTTATTATAATGCGAGCCGTTATAATTATTCCCAGACTTCGGGAGTTTCAGATGCTCTTTGGGCCAAGGCTTTCAACGCTATTGTGAATCTGAATAATATGTTGGAAAATTTAGATAAACAACAGAATTTGTTTACCCCAGCAACTTATGGGGTGTTGAAAGGGGAAGCCTTGGGATTGAGGGCATTCTTGCATTTTGATTTGGTGCGCTTGTTCGGTTGGGGTAATTTGGCGAAGAAACCGGAAAATTTGGAGAAATTGTGTATGCCATACATGACAAAATATGATAAGGTTTTGACGAAACAATTGACTGTTGGTGAAGTTTTGGCTCATATTGAAGAGGATTTATTGGCATCGATAGAATTGCTGAATAATAGTGATCCTTACGGATTGGCACCTAAGCAGGATGATTATGATTTACCAAACGAAGATAAGTTTTTCGATAATCGTGAAAAGCGTTTTAATTATTGGGCGGCAGTTTGCACGTTGACCCGTGTATATATGTGGATGGGACGAAAAGGGGAAGCCTTGACGTTGGCAAAATCTTTTATTGACAAGGGCGGTCGGACTTCTTGGATTGATTCGTACACGATTGACGCTTACTACGAGAAAGATCGGGACCTGACCTTTTCCAGAGAACACGTGTTTGCCTTGGATATAGCAGAGCTTTTCGAGAGCGTTAAACATTATATTGATCCCAATGCAAACAAGCCTAACCGGAATGCCGATTTGTTATATCATTCGAGCGAGCGGGCTAATAAGTTATTCGAGGCTGTTAATGGTGTAAGCACGGATTATCGTTATAAACGGTGGTACAATAAGGTGAATGATTTTTTTGACGGCTGGGCTTTCTATAAGTACTGGGAGGTTGAGGAGTACTCGCATGGGAGCGTGTTACCTCTAATTCGGAAACCGGAGATGTATTACATGGCGGCGGAATGTCTGTTGGAAACGGGTAACGATGCCGATCGGATAAAAGCAATCGAGTATCTTAACACGGTGAGGGACAACCGGGGAATTGCAAAACTCGGTAATGACATGACGGCGGGAACCGTGCAAGACGAGATCACGAAGGAGTATCAGCGTGAATTTATAGGGGAAGGTCAGTTGTTTTATTACTATAAACGGTTGGGGTTCGAGAAGATTCCTTACTCGACCAAGCCGGGTAACGATGCGGTTTACGTGGTCCCGTTACCCTCTGGAGATGTCGGCTTGGGTGGAATGGAAGATTACAAGAAAAAATAACGGATTAAAAGAGTATGTGTATGAAACAGATGATAATTAGGTTAATGATAGCGGCATTGGCAATAAGTTTGTGGGTGTCGTGTGATCAGGAGAAGACCATAATGTACCGGCAAGAGGCCGGAGTGCGGTTTATGTATCAAGCTGAGGATGAATATAGTTTCGTGGATAATTATGGCGAGACGGTACATTTGTATTATATCACGGTTGCGACAACGGGAGATTCCGTTGATTATGAACGAAAGGTGTCGATTGCCGTGGTCGAAAATGATACGAATTACGTGAACACGGCTCGTCCGGAACAATATAAATTGTTGGAAGGTGTGGTTCCTGCCGGGTCTTTCTCTGGTGAGGTTCCGGTGGAAATTCATTGTACACCGGATATGAGTGACAGTAGTTTTGTGGTAAATATAAAATTGGTTCCCAATGAAGACTTCCCACTTGCCGGTTTTGACAATCGTTATTTCGAGCTGTCGATGACGAATCAGTTGGTTAAGCCCAAGAACTGGGGGAATCTTGCTTTTTATTTTGGTCAACAATTTTCTATAAGTTGGTACCGTTTTATTCTGAATGTGTTGAATGTATCATACATTCCTTATCCTTCAGCTCAAGAGGGGGATGAAAAGTGGAGTTATAATCAGTTATTGGCTAATGCCGGGAAGGTAAAGGCTGCATTGCTCCAGTATAACCGGGAACATCCGAATGATCCTTTGCGGCATGAAGATGGGGATTATGCGGGTGACGAGGTAAAAATGCCTTAACGGGATGTTTATAGAGTGATGTTTAATTCAGTAAAGAAGAAAACAATGAAAAGAATATCGATATTTTTATTATTATACATGGCTTTCGTGGCGATGTCTTGTTACGAGGATCATTCTGCCAAAGATTTTAAAATCATAAAGCCTATCGTGATCGAATTTGCCGGGGCGGAAACAGCCGTGAAGATTTTTCAATTTGATACGTTGGAGATTAACCCGATTATTTACAAGAACGGGGTGTCCGACGAGAATTTGACGTACGAATGGAAGATTCAGGGGAACGAGTATCCTGAGACCGTATTATCGAATAAAATGACTTTCCGTGAGCCTATTTCGGCTGCACCGAATAGTACTGCGTATGATCTTATTCTGACGGTTACGGATAAGACTACTGACATTCAGGAATTTTCCCGAATATCCGTGACAGTTGAAAGTTCTTTGGGTGAGGGACTGTTGGTTGCCGATACACGGGATGGGGAGACGGGAGATGTGTCATTGATTATGTCTATGAATTTTACTCGTGGTTTGTTGGAAAAGAATACTCGGTTTTATCGGAATGTTTATTCTTCCGTGAATCAACATAACCTGAACGGTTTGGTGAAAGATATGCAATCGTTCGTGAAATCTGATTCCCGGACACTGACGATCTTGACAGATAAGGATATTTACCGGGTTGATCCATTCGAGTTTGCGGATTGGGAAATGAATAACGACCTTTTCTTCGTGCCGATTGACGGTGATCTTCAGCCTAAGAATATGATGTTGTGGGATTATTGGGGAGTTGAATTCTTGAATGTGAATGGGAAGGTATATCCAAGAAATTCATCTTGGGGTAATTTGTATTACAATTTTTACATGTACACTCCTGATTTGGCTGACTATGATGTAAGCCAGATGATCGTCTGTGGGACATATTACTATGCTGTACCTTATGCTTTTGATGAAAACAAGAATCGATTCCTTCAAGTCAATAGTCGTTATGATGGCTTCCTGCAATTTAGGGAACAGAACCCGGGATTGTTGTTTGACGTGAACAACGTGGGTGCGTATGACGCTATATACATGGGTGAGGGTGAAAATGCCCAGTTAATGACTGTTTTCAAAGCTGAAAAAGGAAATGATTATTGGCTGGCTGCTATGCAGACCAAAGAGGAAGATACTGGAAGTAATTTACCGAAAGGACGTTATGTTTTGACGAACTGTCCCGGAATAAACGAAGCCGTGGGTTTTGCTGCATCTCCGATCTCGACAGATTTTTATTATGCAACAAAAGATCAGATATACACGATAGCCTTGGGTGATTCCCAGAATGTGACAGCGGAGAGCCGTTATATTGTGGATAGAGAAAGAGACGGGGAAATTACTTCTCTAACGATGTGGCGGGGGGAATATGGTCGGATGAATGTGAGTAGTGAGACGAGTTCTACCGGGATGACCACGCAAAATGCTCAATACCGGATGTTGATTATTACGACTTATAAAGAATCAACCGGAGAGGGGAAAGTACTAACAATTCCTATAGTCAAACTGACGAGTGGAACTCTGGAACCTAATCGTGAGATTCACGGAAGATATGAAGGATTTGGCCGGATTACGAAAGTGGCCTATAATAAAGTGGGTAACTAAAATAAGCGATTTATGAGAACAATATTAAGAAATATGATCTGCCTGTTATTACTGACAATGGGTTGGGTGGCTTGTAATGATGACGATGATAATATCGAGGTAGGGGTACGCCCGATTAATCCGGTTCGGGTGAGCGAAATTACCGGACATAACGATCATTGGGGGGATTACACGTTGAAAATTCAATACGTGAATGATAAGTTGGAAAATATGAGTCGTTATGATAAAAACGGTCGCCGAAAAGGAGGACTTTCAGTGACGAAAGAACAAGGTGTTATTACCTATGCCGTGAATGATTACGTGTATAACGTGGATGCCGATTCTATCGCTCGTTTGGATTTGTGGCTGAAAGAAAAATATGGGACGGGGAATTATTCTTTGGAAGATAGTATTCCCGTGATAGCAAGAACTTTGTACAAAGTGGATGTGACTCTTGATGAAGAGAGTATGGTTACACAGCAAGTATTTAGTTATTATATTCCTAAAACCGATTTCGGGTTGGGCGATGATTTTGATAATACCTATACACTGGATTATAAGGAGACTTTTATTTATGAGTATGGGGAAGGTACTTCAATTGTAAATGTCCGTTCATTTTATGATACATTTGTCCCGGATGATGCTAAAAATTATGAAACTCGTACGCTTTATAAATATGAATATGTGTATGATGGAAAGCGAATCGTGACGAATCGGATTTATCAGGTGAATAAGCACAGCGAGTTAAGTTGGGATTTAATAAATGAGCGTGGGTACACGTATTCCGGTGGTTCTTTGATCTCGGTGAAAGGTGACGGGTATTTGTTGGAAAAAAATTATAGTGACACCCGGACATTGTCGTTGAATTTGAATGGAGAAATGACTTCTTGTGCGTTGGATGAATATGGTTTCCTTGTTAAAAGTGATAATGGTAAGGGAGAGGTGATAAACGTAACTTATGAACCCGGAAACGGTAATTTTTATCATTTGTATCGTTTGGATCGGGAGCAGGAAGGATTTCCGGTTACAAAATAGTGATGAATGTAGTTTCGAGGAGTCGCTTGCGACTCCTTTTTTACTTGTAAATGAGAAAATATGACGAATTATTTGAAATGCCTGATATTGCTTTTGTTCGTGGGAAATCTGGCTATTGCGGGGGAGAAAAAGGTTCGTTGCGTGATTCATGGCGAGTTGATCGGTATGGAGGCAAAAGAAGTACTTTTAGTGGATGCCACGGTGGATTCCCGTTACCACGGGACGTACGTTCCGGTAGAGGATGGACGTTTTAAATACGTGTTGGAATTACCGCACGTGGAGGGTTACAAATTGATCTTTGTAACTAAGAATCCGAGAGTGTGGTACACTGTTCCGTTTATCGTCGAGAACGGAAAATTGCATATCACGGTGAATGCCGATAAAAGCTACGAGATACGGGGAGGGGTTTTTAATGATAGATACCGGAAATACCAAGAATTGCAACAACAGGAGATCGGCTGGAAACGTTTTTCTTTCATGCATAAATTCTGTGCGGGGCAATGGGATGAGTTGTACTATTTCCTTGTGGTGGATGAATTACAACGGCGTCAGGTGTATCAGGCGGAGCTGGACGATGAATTGGAAAATGCTTATCACGTGTTGGCAGAAAAATTCGCATCCAGTAAATATACCTGTTTGGGCAAGATGTTAATCGACGGTTTTCATTCCGTGAAACCGGGCGGGCATTACGTGGAATTTGAGGCTCCAGATTTGGAAGGGCGTGTGGTAAATGTTCCGGAGGTGATCAATGGGAAAATTGCGATCATTGATTTATGGGCCTCATGGTGTATGCCTTGCCGGGCAAAGGCGAAAATGATGATCCCGATTTACGAGAAGTATAAGGATAAAGGTTTCGAGATTGTCGGTGTTGCTAGGGAATTCAAGAATACCGAACGGATGAAGCAGGCTATTGCTCAGGATAAATACCCTTGGTTGCAACTGGTCGAGCTGGATGATGGGCAGAAATTGTGGACCCGTTATATGTTGGGAAATGCCGGGGGCGGTGTCTTTCTGGTCGATCGGGACGGGACGATTCTTGCCGTGAATCCGAAGCCGGAAGAAGTACAGAAGGTTTTAGAGCAGAAATTGGGGGAGTAGAGGATTTTTATTCATAAATGAAGCCGAATCATTTTCTCGTTAGCAGAAATGATTCGGCTTTATGATTTGATCGATATATAGGATTACTTGTGTTTGCCACAACCACCGCAACCGTTACATTCGTGGTCTTCATTTACAGTAGCAGGATCGCCATGGCCGCCTCTTTGTCCGCCACGTTTATCCATCATCTCTTTCCGGCGTTTTTCCATTTCTTGTTTTCTCTTTTCCAGATTAGTCAAGTAAGTTTTATATTGCTCTTCTGTCAAGATTTTCTTTAGGGAAAGGTTTTGCTGCTCTTCCATCTTTTTCATATTGACCATCACGGGATCCCGTTGGCCTTGATATTTTTTCATGAGCTCACCTCTCTGTTTGATGTTTTCGGTAAGCAAATCTTTTACCTGTTTTTCTTGTTGTTCGTTGAGTTTCAACTCGGTTTTCATTTGTTCAACCTGTTTTTTTACCATTTCTTCGGGGTTCATGTGACCTCTTTGCCCGCGATGTTGTGGGCCGTGTTGTTGTGCGCTTACTCCTAGTGCCATGAAAAGAAAAAGCGACGAGATAATTAGGGTTACTGTTTTCATACTTTCTTTTATTAACGTTTGTAATGGCATGGAATTTAGAATTTTAAGTGGCCGGTAAATTTCATGCGTTTTTAAAATGCATTTACATTTAAGACAAAACGAGGGAGAAAAGGTTTATCATCGAGTCTCTCTATTTTTATATTTCGTTCTGAAATAAAAGTTTTATCTTTGTAAACGGTAGGGAAAGGAAAAAGTTGAATTGTGTCGTTTTAAATAATATCAATTTGGGTGATAAAGAGCTAGATATTATCATTGATTTTTCTCAAGGGGACGAGAAGGCTTTCCGTGTCCTGTATGACAAGTATGCGGTTGCGTTACGTTATTTTGCCGCGAAGTACTTGAACGAGGATACGATGATTGATGATGTCGTGCAGGATGCTTTTGTCGATTTATGGGAGAAGAGGGCTGATTTCCGGGGGGAATATGCCGTGAAGGCCTATTTGTATAAAGCCGTGCGGAATGACTGTCTCAATTTGATGCGCCATCAGCAGGTGGAGGATAAATATGCTAGGCGGGTGGTAACAGAGGGGGAGGATTCCGAGTCATTTCTGGATCGGATTCTGGAATCGGAGATATTTCAAACCCTATCGGATGTCTTCAATGAATTACCCCCGGCGTGTAAAGAAGTTTACCAGATGAGCCTCGATGGAAAAAGTCATGAAGAGATCGCACAAACATTGAATATATCGGTCAACACGGTCAAAAAGCATAAGAATAATGCCAATCATTATATGAGGGAACGGTTGAAAAACGTTCTTTCTCTACTTACTTGGATTTCCTGAATACCTACTAATACTAGGGTTTTACTACTGTAATACTAGGGTTTAACTACCAAACGGGCGTTACAAGACCTATTCTTTAACCTTTCCTCGTCCTTCCTGAACGGCGATGAAAGGGTGATGAAAGGGAGATGGAAGGGCGATGGGGCATTATAATCTTGTGAAAAGGGTTACTTAACCCTTGAAATAGGGTATAATTAGAAAAATATTTTGATTCGAGTAAAAAATAATTGGTTTTTGTATTACACCAAATGAAAGTTTGCGTGCTTTAGTATAAAATGAATATCAGAATATGGAGATTCAGAATAATGACCGGATAAAACAATTGAGCGTTCGCTACGTGAAAGGAGAGTTAAGCGAGGGGGAGATGGATGAGTTAAAGCGTTGGAGAGACGAGCGAGCGGAACATGAAGAGTTGTTTCGTAATGTGGTTTCCATGGAACGATTGGAGAGTGGAATTCGTCGTTTCGTGAAGACCCCGGAACAGCAAGAACTGGAATGGAACCGGATTTTAAGCCGGACAGTACGGAAAAAACGACGTTCTCGGAAAATGGTATGGATGCGTTATGCCGCTCTGTTTATTTTGCCTTTGCTGGTAGGTGGGATCGTGTATTTTTCATGGGATACTGCACGGGAAACGGGGCCGGAGATGATTTCTCCCCGGATTGTTCCCGGTGTATCTATCGCCGAGTTGGTATTGCCTGACGGTACGAAAGTGATGTTGGATCGGGAAATGGACCGGGCTTTGGAAGAGGGGGTGAGGAATAGCGGTGATACGTTGAATTACACGGAGGTTGCTTCGGGTAGGGTGCAAGATTCCTGCGAGATATATCATACCTTGCGTGTTCCTCGCGGGGGTGAGTATACTTTGGTGTTGGCTGACGGAACGACGGTTTATCTGAATGCCGAATCGGAATTGAGATTCCCGAAACAATTTAGGGGAAAGAATCGGAAAGTGTACTTGACGGGAGAGGGATATTTTGACGTGCAGCGTAACGAGAAACAGCCTTTTATTGTCGAGGCACAACAGGTGGAGGTTCGGGTGTTGGGAACGTCGTTCGGGGTACGGGCTTATACGAAGGAGGAGAACGTGTTGACAACTTTGATACAGGGACGGGTAAACGTGGAGGCTGACGGGCAACAGGTGGAATTGAATCCCGGACAACAGGCTGATTTTAATCGGGGAAATGACAGGTTAACCGTGGCTGAGGTAGATGTAGAACAATATGTGGGGTGGAAGGATGGTCGTTTAGTGTTTGATAACAAGCCTTTGGAATTTATTCTGGAGGAATTGGGACGCTGGTATTCGTTTGACGTGTTTTACACGAACAAGGAGTTGAAAGAAATTCCTTATTCGTTGAACATCAAGAAACATGAGGATATTGCCCACGTGTTGAAATTTATCGAGCGAACCGGGAAAGTGAAGTTTGAAGTGAATAAAAACACGATTATTGTGAAATAAAAACAAAGAGCAGTGCTGCAAACACTGCCCCTTGTCAAACTCTTTCAATCCTGCTGCAAACAGGAATTGAATTATTGTCGAATCTTAATTACAAAGTTATGAAAAAAAATCTTTATGCCTGCATGGACAGGCATAGAAAAGTAATGAAGCTTATTTTAATGATGAAGGCGACGTTTATTTTATCGGTTTTGTTTGCGCTGCAAGTACACGCCGGGGTTTATTCCCAGCAGGTACGGTTGAGCATGACGTGGGAAGAAGCGTCAATCAAGCAAATTATTAGTGAGATTAAGAAAAATTCTGAATTCAGTTTCGTGTATAGCGATGCGGATATTGCTGGAGTAAAGTGCAAAAATGTTTCTTTTAAAGACGAGACGGTGGAGAGTATTCTGGCCATTTGTTTGAAAGGAACGGGATTGAATTTTGCCATTGAGGAGAAAACGATCGTGATTTGGAAAGGAAATCCCGTGAAGCAGATCGTGGAAAAAGAATGGGTGTTGAAAGGGTTGGTCGTTGATGAAAAAGGACAACCACTTCCCGGGGCAACGGTAATCCTGAAAGGTACGGCTTTAGGGGTTGTCACGGATACGGCCGGGATATTTAAAATTGCATTACCGGACGGAGACAAGCATGTACTGGTGGTTTCTTTCGTGGGGATGAAATCACGTGAGATCGTGGTGACTCCGGATGTTAAGTCTGTGAACGTGACGATGGAAGAGGACGTGGAAAGTTTGGATGACGTGGTGGTAACAGGATATATGAAACGTTCAAAATCTTCTTATGCCGGGGCCGTACAGACGATGAAATCCGATGATTTGGTTGCTACGGGTGCGACCAGTTTGATCGAGAGTTTAAAGGGATTGGTTCCGGGAGTGGAGGTTCGACAATCCGGGTTGATCGGACGAAATCCGACAATAAAAATTCGGGGATGTAATCGTTTGGAAGAGAGTACTATTACCGGAACTTCAGCACCATTATTCGTAATTGACGGTTTTATCATGAATGATATGTCCTGTTATAATATGTTGAACCCGAAAGATATCGAGACGATGACCGTGTTGAAGGATGCCGAGGCAATGGCATTGTACGGGTCACGTGGGGCGAACGGGGTAATCGTGATCGAGACGAAAAAGGGCAAGAGTGATCAGTTTCAAGTGAAGGTAGATGCTATGTATGGCGTGGTGGATTTAGGTAAACAACTTGATTTCATGTCTCCGCGGGAGACATTGGAATGGGAACGGTTGTTGTACGTGAATTATTACAACGAGTACTACGATGATAAGATTACAGTGGATGGAGAAAAGGCATTGAAATTCAGACCTGATAGTATGTTAGAGAATACAACAGATTGGTTTGATGAGGCTTTGGGAGGCAGTTCGACAACGGATATTAGCTTGTCAGCATCCGGGGGAAATGCACGAACAAAATTCTTTATTCAAGGATCATACACGCATCAGGCGGGAATAATTAAAAAGAATGATATGGATCGTTTCGGGTTGACGGCAAACCTGCAGCATCGGGCGAATGATCGAGTGAGTTTTTCATTTAACACGAGTGCCTACCGTACGGAGACCAAGAATACGAATGCTGCCGATCGTTTATACGAGGGAATTCAGAAAATGTCTCCTTTGACGGGCGCTTATGATCCGGAGACCGGGGAATTACTGGATGGCACGCAGGATCAGTTTGAAGAGAATGAAGGGAATCCTTTATTTGATTATTCCGTGAATCATGACGAGGATGTGAATTATCGTTTTTCGGGAGGCTTGACGGCAGATATACAATTATTGCCTTTTTTGAACTGGAACTCACAGTTGGGATATGAGGTGACGAATACATCCAGCACGTTCTTTGAAGATCCGAGAACGAAACATGACCAGTATTTTTCGCAATTAGGTTCATTGTCTGAAACCTCTTCCAAACGAAATAGTTTTTCTTGGAGAAGTATGTTGAGTGTGAACAAGTTTTGGGAAAATCATTCTTTGACAGGGTTCGCATCCGTGGAGTATCAATACGAGGATTACGATTACACGAATATTAGAGGAGAGTTTGAGGAGTCGTTGCTGATTGAAAATTTGGCATCAATTGATAAAGGGGAGCCGAAAAAAGATATGAGTAAATCTAATTTCATGGGAATTGTGTTCCAAGCGGAATACGGATATAAGGGGAAATATTATGTTTCCGGAAGTGTGCGTACGGATGGTTCTTCTCGTTTCGGGGGAAATAATAAATGGGGTACATTCGGTTCCGTGGGGTTAGCTTACAATATGAAGAACGAGTCTTTTATGGAGAACGTGGGGTGGTTGGATATTTTGAAATTGAGAGCTACTTACGGTAAGGTGGGAAATGCTAATTTCGGTAGTTCCTTCTCGCATTACACGGTATATAAAAATGGATCTTATAATTATGCGGATAAGTACCCGACTTATTCCATGGATCACTATAAAAACGAGGATTTGAAATGGGAAATGACCGACGTGTATAACGTGGGGGTGGATTTCGGATTCTTTGGAGACCGTTTGTCCGGAAATATTGATTACTATTACAAGAAAACGACCGGGTTGTTGGAAACGTTTTATTTACCTCTTTCCGCGGGGATAGATAGCCAGATGCAAAATACGGCAAGCGTGCAGAATCAAGGGTTGGAGGTTTTCGTGCAATCCCAGAATATCCGGAGAGCATTCCGTTGGTCCACGAATTTCAATATCAGTTTGAATCGGAACAAGGTGTTGAAGTTACGGAATGGGGTTGACGAGATCGAGGATTTCACGTTCTATGCTAAGGTGGGAAAGACGATGGAGTGCTATTTTATTCCGGAATGGGCCGGGGTGGATCCGGAGACGGGAGGTCCGTTATGGTACGACACAGGGGGGAACACGACAACGGATTATTATTCTGCTCAAAAGGTGTTTGTTTCCCGTGAAGACAAATATCGGGGAGGTTTGAACAATTTCTTCTCTTGGAATGGCATAAATCTGGGCGTGAATATTATATTCGCTAACACGACGATGATGGACAACTTGGCTCAGGGGTACACGGATTCTGACGGAGCTAATTTTGGTGGTGTTTATTTGAAAGATGCGGCGAAGGGATATTGGCAGAAACCGGGGGATGTGGTTTCCCGTCCGAAGCCGATGCGTTACGGGAATAATGATTCTAATCAGAGTTCCACGCGTTATATTATCAGTGGTTTCTTCGCCCGTATTCAATCCATGAACTTGTCTTATGATTTGCCGGAGAAGTGGATGGGCAAAATATTGAAGTCCGCGACCGTTTATTTCAGGGGGAATAATTTATGGTACATTTATTCCGATCATCCGAATTTGGACCCGGATGCAAAATCAGGAATGTTGTCTATTCTCTCGAATGGGGTGTCCGTGCCGGCAGGGAGGAATTACCAGTTTGGAATTAATTTAGTGTTTTAGGTTTGTAAAAATATATGTTTATGAAACGATTGATATATTACATGATGTTGCTGGCCTTAGGGGCGGGATGTGACATGACATTATTGCCGGAAACAGAGATCACGGAGGAAGATATTTTGAAGAATGTGATTGATGTACGAAAGACTTTTATAGCTGCTTACGAGTTGCATGATGCGATTAGTGCCAAAATTGATTGTGATCGGGGATTGGCTGATGATATAATTCCGGCTTACGAATCTGCAGATCAGGCCATTGATTTTTATGAGATGGATGCAAGTGGTATGTACAAGAATCAGAATGTGAGTTCACTGTATGGCGGTTTTTATGAATCTATTGCCATTTGTAATCAAACATTGAACTTGTTGGATAAATGTGTCATTACGGACACGGTGTTGTGGAGACAGGTACGGGGAGAGGCCTTAGCGTTAAGAGCGTTTGACCATTTTTCACTGGTAAATTATTTCGGTCGTCCGTATTACGATCAGCCGGAGACGAATCTGGGAATTGTGTTGAAAACAAAATTTGATTTGGGAGAGGCTGCCCGTACGAGCGTGAAGACCGTGTACGACACGATCGTGAGCGACTTGAACCGAGCTCGTGATTTGATGACGTTGGAGGAGGATGGACCGGCTCGTTTCACAGCAGATGGTGCCACGGCTCTTTTGAGCCGGGTGTACCTTTTTATGAATGATTGGGATATGGTGGTTGAAGAGGCTAGTAAACTGATTGGTAAATATGAATTCCCTTCAGATCCTGCTGGACAATTTGAGGAAATTAATGGTGAAGGAGAGATTTTTACGTTGGATTTCTCGTACTATTCATCCGGATTTTACTACCCTTACGGACAACCAGCCGGACAGTTTAAAGATATTTTCCATGATGGAGATTATCGTTTTGATAGTTATATTGTCGAAGATATTGATTTTGCCTTGGATGAAAATGGTGATTATATGTTTGATGATGAGGGGAATCTCGTATTAATAGAGATTTCTAAATTTGATAAGATCCGGTTGACCTATAAAGCATTACGAATTGCAGAAGTGTATCTGAACCGGGCGGAGGCCTATTGTGAGTTAGGAGAATATGATCTGGCACGGGCAGATTTGTTGGAAGTGGCTAGTCGTTCCGGGGCAGACGTGACCTATGTGAATACTCTTACCGGAGATGCTTTGTTAGAGGAAATTTTGATGGAACGCCATCGGGAATTGGCCGGAGAAGGGCATCGTGCTTCTGATTTACTGCGGAAAGGATTGCCTGTTGTCCGGTATTATACGGAAGAGGATACTTGGACGGAAGAGCCGGTTCAGACGATTGCGGCGGACAATTTTAGTCGGATTTTACCGATCCCTCATCAAGAATGTTATTTGAACACGAAAGTGCAACAAAATCCGGGGTACCCGAGGGACACGAAGTTGTGATAGTTTAAAATTTAAAGTAAAACAGATTTAGTGATTGCCGATTTAATGATTCATTGACTTGTTGGGTGGCGGGTGGAAATTATGGAGTCGGGAATCACTAGATCAAGAAATTGTATGTTATGAAGTATGTTTTAAGTTTAGTTGTACTGGTATGTATTGGGTGGCATTCCGGTTACGGGCAGGCGAAATACGAGAAGTATTTTTCCCGGTACGAGATATTACACATGTCAGATTCTTCCGTGTTGAAGATTAACACGGGAAGTTGTGGTGCCACGTTTTATGATATGAATGGGGATGGAAAGGATGATCTGGTTGTCGGGGAATTTGGAGAGGTTTTGTGTCCGGGACAAGATCCTAAGGAAAAGAAACCTTTCGTGCAGGGGCGTTGCCGGGTGTATTTGAATTACGGGACAAAAGAATGCCCTGTGTATAAGGATTTCAAATGGCTGGAGACGAACGGTCAACCGTTGTACGTGCCGATCACGTGTTGCGTACCCATGGTTCCGGCTTTTGCAGATATTGACGGGGATGGCGTGGATGAATTGTTTTCTGGATGTTATCCCGGGGATATTTATATGTGGAAAAAGGGTGCTAATGGCGAATATGTAGATCAGGTAATTATCAAGTTGGCGGATGGGAAACCAATTAATATCGGGAATGCCTCAACGGTGTTTCCGGGAGATGTGGATGGTGACGGGAAAATTGATTTATTGATTGCCGGTTTATACGATGGTTTATTTTGGGCTCGTAACACGGGAACGAAAGAAGTCTTTCGTTTTGAGAAGGTTGAACGGATGAATTGCAATTTAGGTGAAGAAAAGATTGGAGTGAATCATGCCGTGTTGTATGATTGGGATGGTGACGGGAAGTTGGATATCGTGTTCGGGGCCGGTTATGGCGGAAACGTGAGCTGGTGTCGAAATCTGGGTGACGGGACGTATGCAGAGCCGGAAATATTGGTTGAGCGTCCAGAAGAGGTGAGTGCTGGGCTGGAACCGGGCCAAGGGCATGGTGATAAGCCGAAGATTTGTATTTACGATTATGACGGTGATGGGAAGGAGGATTTGGTGTTGGCAACGGAAGTATGGGAGAACACTGGATGTGAGATGACTCCGGATTTGTTTGAAAAGTTGATAAAGGATGAGCGTTGGGTGAAACCGAGGAAAACGTTGGATGCGCTGGTGAAAAAGATGCGAAAGTACACGGATAATATTCCTGAAAATAGTTATACGGAACCGGATAGTCGAATCCCGAAGGATTTATACGAAAAGTGGCTGGCTGCGAATAACGAGTACGACGGTTTAATGCAACGGATCATGAATGAGTTGACCGGTGGAAGTACGAATTTGAATGGTATTATTTGGGTTTATTATAGGAAATAGGTGATATATGAAAAAATGGATTTGTTTGGCGGTATTATGCTTGATGGGTGTGGTGCTGCAAGCACAAGAACACGTGGCTTTGAATGCCAAGGAGGTGATGAAGATCATGAAATCAATGAATTATACCAATCACCAGCACGTGAGGATATATGCCTGTTCCGATTTGGAATCGGTGAAAGAGGGGGACGTGGTGAAAGTGGGGATTTATTTCAGTATTGAAGAGGGATGGAATATCTATGATAATAACCCGGAAGGACACGGGTATTTGCCCACGAGGGTGGAGTGGAACGTGCCGGAGGGATGTAAGGTTGAAAAAGTGGAATGGCAGAAACCGGTGAAGCTTTCCGAGGGTATGGATAAGATGGGGTATTTCCACGGTTGTTTCGTGGTGGTAACGATTCGGGTAGAGAAATTGCCGAAAACGGCTTTCGAGGTGGTGGCCGATTGCGAGTGGCAAATGTGTGACGATCGTCAATGTATTCACAAGAAGGGGACGGCTACCGTGAGAATTGCTAATGAAGGGACGAAAAAGACAGAGTTTTACGGGATATTGAAAAAATGGTGAAGGACAACGATTAAAAGATGATGATGATGAGATTACTGATAAGTTTGTTATTAATAGGGTTAATTGCGTGTGCGGAACAACCCAAAGGATTTACTTTTAAGTTGAGAGGGGATTTTATCAATGTAGATACGGCAACCGTGAACGTGCTTTCCCCGGAAGATGAAGTGTTGCTGTCAACAAGAATGAAAGACGGAAAATTTGTGTTACAAGGAACTCTTCCCGGCCCGGGATATTATGCTATCGATATGGGAAATCAACGGAAAGTGAAAGTCATGTTGGATGCACCGGATATGTATTGGCCGTCGGATTATAATATGGTAGATGCGAGATATGTAAAAAATTCTCCGGGAACGAAGAGTATGTTGGATATATTGGGGGTAGTTCGGGAGACGTACGAGATACCGACGAGGGCTCTTTATGATGAGTATTACGAAAAGGTTGGGAGCCGGAATTTATCTCCGGAGCAAGAGGCCGAGTTGGAAAAGCTTGCCGGACAGAAATTTATTGAACGTGGAGAGACGATTCTGGCTTACGTGAAAGAGCATGCAAATGATTTGTATATGCCTGTATTTATAGAAGATCAGTTGTCCGAGTACGATTACGATTGGGGGAAGAGAGGGTATGATTTGTTGAGCCCGGAGATACAGGCTAGCCAGCCGGGACGGTTACTGAAGGAAAAACTTGATAACTTATCACATACTGTCGTGGGTGCGACGTTTCCTACATTTGCCGTTCAGGATGCCAAAGGGAACATGGTGGACTTGAAATTTGGAGACGGGAAGGTGTACGTGATTGATTTCTGGGCTTCTTGGTGTGGTCCATGCCGTGCCATGATGCAACAGTTGAAAGAGCTGTACAAGACGTATGCCGGACAATCGGTTGATTTTATCAGTATCTCGTTGGATTACACGGAGAAGGCTTGGCTCCCGGCACACGAGGAAGAACAAATTCCTTGGGGAAGTTATTGGTTGAAAGAGAATTTTAAATCGATGATTGCCGAACAATTGGGGATTGAGGCGATTCCTTTTATTGTGGTGGTGGATCAGAAAGGCCGGATTGCCGGGAAGAATTTGAGAGATCAGAAGTTAATCGATAAGGTGAATGAATTGTTGAAATAAAGATACTGGTAATGAAACAAGTTGTATTATTTATATTATTGAGCATTATGGCACATGCCGCTTCGGCTCAGAAGTATTCTTTCACACTGAAAGGAGATATTATAAATGTGAAGGATGGCAAGGTTTGTTTGTATTCTCCAGTAGATAGTGTACGAGCGTTATTGACGACGGATATGAAGGACGGGTTATTCACGCTTGCGGGAGAGTTGGATGAGCCCGGACTTTATACGTTGGATGTGGCGGGAGCTCGATTTGCGATTGTGCTGGATGGCAGGGAGATGATGCTTTACGGTGATTATCTGGAACCGGATACCAAGTTATTGAAAGGCTCGGATGCCGTGAAAACTCGTTTGGCATTGGATCAATTGCACTACGAGAGTTTTGATATGGTGGTGAATGAGGGATTGGGGAAATATTATGAAATGATAGAAAACGAGCAAATCGAGGAGGCTGAGGGGTTCATTGGGCAGGTAATTCGGGATGCTAGTGCAAATTGGCGAACTCATCTTTTAGAGTTTGTGAAAACACATCCGGACGATTTGTATGTTCCCGTGCGGCTGATGGAGGAGGTGAAAAAAGCTTCTGAATGGGGGAAGAAAGCATATGAGGCCTTGACCCCAAAGATACAGGCTAGCCAGCCGGGAAGATTGTTGAAGGAAATGCTGAAATAAAAGCGTGTACAAAATGAACAGCGATAAATTTCACTATGGTGAAATTTATCGCTGTTTATTTTTATTCTTTTTGATTCAAGGTGAAGTTGGTCGATAGTAGTAATCACATAACGATATTATTTCGATAACAAATCAAAAACTTGTAGAAATTATCCGCTAAACAGAATATTTCAATAACTTTGTTTTCAGTAAACGTGTTAGTTCATGGATTCAAATGATGTGTTGCTGGTGAGACAATTGAAGGACAGGAAAGAAGAAGCTTATGTTTTCCTGTTTAGGCAATATTATAATCGTTTGTATCGTTTTGCTGCCCATTATTTATGTGATCCGGATGCAGCTCATGATATAGTGCAAGGGTTGTTTGCGGATATTTTCGAGAAGAGTGCGGAATTGAATATCACTACCTCGGTGAAGTCTTATCTTTTCATGGCAACTCGCAATCGTTGTCTGAGTTTTTTGAGAAGTTTGAATATCAAGGATTCGTATAATCAGAATTTGTTGGAGGCTCATCTTTATTCGGATACGGTGGATGCGATAGAGAATTCTTCGCTACTCGAAGAGTTGCAGGTCGTGGTGGATAGGATGCCTCCTAAGATGAAGGAAGTTTTTCGTTTGCGGGTGATTGAGGTTTATAAATTCAAAGAGATTGCCGAGGAATTGGGGATTACGGAGAATAATGCCAAGGTGCAGATGAATGGTGCGATTCGTATGATCCGTGAGAAATTGCCAGATCTGAAAAAGCGTTTGTTCTTTTTGATAATCTGGTAGTTGGTGTGTGATTGGAGAAATTATTTTAATTTTTTTGAAAATATTTGTATTTCGTTTTAACCTTTTGTTTTTCCCAAGCGTCTTAGGAATAAATTAAGGCAGAGCTATGGAAAAATCAAACGATGAATCTTTGGAATGGACGTTGATCAAACGCAGTTTGACAGAGGAATTGACCACGGAGGAAAGGTTACAATTAGAAACGTGGTTGAATGAGTCTTCCGCTCACCGGAGATATTATGATCGGATTGTCGGTTTTGATCCTTCAGAGGGCGTGTCCGGATTGTCAGGAGAGCAATGCGAGGAAGAGCTTGCCCAATATGTAACATTGATCCGGAAAGGAAAACGGGAGCAACAGAAAAAGCATTTCATCATTTTCACGAGATATGCGGCTGTGTTATTTGTTCTGTTGACCGTGGGGATTTATTTTTGGTATCAAGAAAGAGGTGTGTCGGAAACATCTCAGAAAACGATGGTGTTGGCTGTAAAGGGAAAGGTCCAACCGATTTTGGTGACGGAGGAAGGAACACGCATTGAGTTGGAGCAGCAGGGAGGTTTATTGCAGAAGATTTCAGACGGAAGGATTACTTCAGAGGAGAACGCGATTGTTTACAACCAGCCGACCGGGGGAAAAGGACAAGCTGTGGCAGGACTGCATACATTGATAATCCCGCGGGGGGGAGAATATCGAGTGACGCTGGCGGACGGGACGATCGTGTGGTTGAACGCTGAGACGGAGTTCAGTTATCCGGTAAGTTTCACGGATTCGCTTCGGGCGGTGAAGTTGAAAGGTGAGGCTTATTTTGAGGTGGCTAAAGATGCAAAACCTTTTGAAGTACAGGTGAATGACGTGTACGTGAGAGTTTACGGAACTCATTTTAATGTGAACGGGTACGATAATGAGCGGGTTCAAACGGTTTTGCTGAGTGGAAGCGTGGGGGTAAGTTCTTTAAAAAATCCGAGTGTGGAGCAGATGATTCGGCCGAATGAGATGGTGGAAGTAAATGTATCCACGGGAGTGTGTGAAGTGAAGACCGTGGATGCGGCCGCATATGTTGCTTGGAAAGAGGGGTATTTTTCTTTTGAGCAAGAGACTTTGGAACAGATTATGGCAAAGTTGAGTCGTTGGTACGATGTACAGGTGGTGTTTGAGAACGAGGAGGTTAGAACACAACGTTTCACCGGACGGGTGGATCGAAATGAAAACTTTCAGGGGGTGTTGAACTTGTTGCAACGAACTCTTTTGGTGAAATTCAAGGTTGAAGGAAATAGAATTATAGTTTCTAAATAGAAAAGACGGAAAGTGTTCGCGGCACTTTCCGTCCAATAAATTAATCGCCTAAACTCTGTCGTTTAGGTAATTTAAACATCTTAATAATCAACAAGAGTATGAAAAATTTGCGAGAAAAAAAAGCTTTTTCGGGAATTTATTGCAGAGTGTTTATGTTGTTGGCGGTGGGTTTGTGTTCGATAACAACACTTTGGGCATCTTCCAATTCGGGGTCCCCGCAACGGGTGACAATTAATCTTAAAGATGCGGAAATAAAGCAGGTATTTGCCGAAATTCGTAAACAAACGACTTACAATTTCGTGTATAGTGATGATCAGATGGATCAAATGAAGAAGGTGACGGTAAACGTGAAGGATGAAGTGGTGGAAAAGGTGTTGGATCTGATTTTATCCGGTACGCCATATACTTACACGATTGAAGGGAATGCGATTGCGATCGTGGCCAAAAGTGAGGCGGTGGAAAAAGTGAAAAAGATAACGGTTTCCGGTCGTGTGGTGGATAAGGCCGGGATACCTTTGCCGGGAGTTTCCGTGGTGATAAAGGGTACGACTCTGGGAGTTCCCACGGATATTGACGGTAAATTCTCGTTGTCATTTGCGGAGCAGTCGAATGTGGTATTTGTGTTTTCTTTCGTGGGAATGAAAAAGCAGGAGATTTCGGTGACCGATAAGGAATTTATTGAAGTTGTACTGGAAGAGGATAGAGAGGCATTGGCAGATGTGGTGGTGACTGGATACCAGACGATTGCCAAGGAGCGGGCAACGGGGGCTTATTCGATCGTGGATGAGGAGACGTTAAAGAAGAAACCGACGTCCAATCTTGCACAAGCGTTGGTTGGGTTGGTGCCGGGATTAACAGTAGTCAGCGCCCCCGTGGATGGGCAGGTGCGGTTTGCTATTCGGGGGCAGGGTACCATATCGCAAGTCTCTATGGGAAATGCTAATTTTAAGCCGGACAACGATCCATTGATCGTGGTGGACGGGTTCCCGATCAGTGGATATAGGCTTGATAGCGATCCATTTTCAACGATTAACCCGAATGATGTAGAATCGGTGACGGTGTTGAAAGATGCGGCGGCAACTTCTATCTACGGTGCACGTGCTGCCAACGGGGTGATCGTGATCACCACGAAAAAGGGACGAACGGGGAGTAAGTTGGAGATTGCGGCAGATGCGTACTGGTCTGTGAGTTCACGGACAGATTTGGACTATTTGTTCAATATGGCTTCGGCGGAGAATCAATTCCGTTTCGAGGAATTGATGCATAAATATAATCCGATTAATCTTGCAAGTAATGATCCTTACACGAAACTTTCCTCCCGGAGGCGATATATGTCGGCTCCATTCGGTATGCTGTACGAGCGGGATAATAAAAAGAATCTCTCAGCGGGAGATTATGAGGCTAAAAAACAGGAGCTTATCGAATTAGGAAACCGGGAGGTGTGGAAAGATGATTTGAACGAGTATATGTTCCAGCGGATGATGCGTCAGCAATATAACGTGTCGTTGCGGGGAGGTTCGGAGAAGTTGGATTACGCATTCTCGGCTTCTTATGATGATGAAGATAGTTACTTGCAAGAAAATGGCAAGCGACGTATGTTGTTGAACTTGGCGAGTAATGCCCGGTTGACGAAGAACTTGACGTTCGAGTTTGCGGTGAGTACTATGTTTGATCGGGATGAGAACAATGGGACGAGCATTGAAAGTATGCGGGGGTGGCTTAGTCCGTGGACGAGACTGACGGATGACGAGGGAAATTTCGTACACGTGGCAACCTCTCAGACGGTATATGAGCCTTTGTTGATGTCGGGGGAATATTATGCAGGAAAGACTCCGACGGACTGGACGTACAATCCTGCTGCCGACCGGAAATACACGGATAACTATTCGAAAACGATGAATTACAGGGTACAGGGAGGTTTTGAATACCGGACAAATTGGGGATTGAACATGAGTGCCAAGGGACAATATGAACAGCGAAGATATACCAAGCACGTGTCTTACGAGCCGGAATCGTTTTACGTGAGAAATTTGTATAACACGTATGCCGAGCCGTTAGAGTCCGGGAGGTACGTTTCTTATTTCCCGACCGGGGGCGTGTTTTCCAACGAGGGACACACGTATGAGGCTTATAATTTGCGCGGGCAGGTGGACTATACGATGATAAAAGATAAACATATGTTCAATGCCTTGGTGGGGACGGAGGTTATTTCCGCCACGACGGAGGTGGATCCGAAAGTGACACGCTACGGGTATAACAAATACACTAATTCCGTGTTGACAGAGTTGGATTACGTGACGAAACGGAATAATATTTTCGGGGTATCCGAGTATATGCCTTTCGAAAAATTGGGAAGTCTGTCAACATTGGAGGATCGTTTTTTCTCGGTGTACGCGAATGCGTCATACACTTATGACGATCGTTATTCGGTGACTGCCAGTTTCCGTACGGATGCGTCCAATTTTCAAGCGGAAGACGTGCGTGATAAATTCTCCCCGTTTTGGTCGATGGGAGCTAGTTGGTTGATTTCGAACGAGCGTTTCATGCAAAAGGTCTCTTGGGTGGATCAGTTGAAGTTGCGGGTATCATATGGTATTGCGGGTGTGGCAGCCGGTAAACAGGGAACGTCCAGTGTGACGACGGTGGCTGTATATCCGGGTAGCTTGGTTTATTCTGGTAACGAGTCTTTTAATACGATTGCGGCACGCGGAAACAACACGTTGACGTGGGAAAAGTCGAGGACACTGAATATCGGTGCGGACGTGGCGTTTTTCGGGCATAAGTTGAGCGGTAGCATAGAGTTTTATAACAAGTTTTCGTACGATGTACTGGCGAACACGACGGTGCCGGTGATTTCACAGGGAGAGACATCCATGTTGTTGAATAATGCAGAGATATTGAACAGGGGAATCGAGTTTACTATCGGTTCGGATCTTCCGGTAGCGGGGAATTTGAGTTGGAGCGGGATGTTGAATTATTCCTATAATCATAATGAGTTGAAAAAATTCGGTTACACGGGGCCTTATATGCCGGTGGGACCTTCATACGTGGTGGGACACCCGATCGGTTCTGTGGGAGTGCTGAAAGCGGTGGGGTACACGCAGGAAGGATACGTGTTGCTGGAAGGGAAAGACGGTACACGAGAGACTATCATGGATTATAATTCCTCGCACGTGATGGATTTCGTGATACCTCGGGAAGGAGAGACGTTTAATGATAGTAATTGGGCTTATTATTTGGGAACGTTGGCCCCGACGAGTTCATTGAGTTTTAGTAACCAGTTTAGCTGGAAAGGATTGACACTCTCTTTCATGATCACGGGGCAGTTTGGTTATTATGTCAGTACGACTTCTTTTGACAGTTTTTCGCCCGATAGTAGAAATTCGGCAGCCTATTCTAAACGCTTGAACCGGGCTTTGGAGGTATATGACGAAGGATATACCAATCAGACGTCTTATTCCGAGTTGCCGCTTTACACGGATAGTAACGTGGACGCATTCCGGAGTGGGGAAACATATTCGGCCACAATAGGGGCAGCGATGTATTTTAAGAGCAGTTTCGTGAAAGGTGATCATATTCGCTTGAATGAAGTGTTCTTGGGGTATGATCTACCGGAAAACCTGTTAGCGAAACAAGGGGTGTTCAGTAGGGTGAATATTTACGCACAAGCAAGTAATTTGGGGCTAATTTGGAGTGCTAACGGGAAGATGGATCCCGATTATCCTATTGGAAGTTTGAAACCAATACCCGTGTTCACATTTGGGTTGAGACTCGGTTTTAAAAGTTGGTAGAATGATTATGAATGGATAAAACAATAAGAAATATGAAAAAGATATATGTAATTATCGCCTTGTTGGGAACCATGATATTGGGGGCGTGTAGTGACTTTTTGGATGAGACAACGGACAAGTCGGGTAGTGCTTACATTTACCATATGGATCAGCTTTACGGGTTGATGGGAAGTATTGATCTTTATTTGTTTGAAAATATAGACTCGGATACGGGGGAAGGATCTTCTTCCGGGGCTTACTTGACGGAAGCGCTGCCACTGTCGGATGCGGTGGAGTTGTCGCCGGAGTTTTACGTGTACGGGTTGTTGTCGGGAGAGCCTACGACTTACGAGGCGTATTGTTGGCAAGGGGAGACGTTGATGACTTCGGACTGGATGTTATGGACTTGGACTCCGGTTTGGGAACGGATTTATCGTTTCAATACGGTGCTGGAGTATTTGGATGAGGTCGTGCAGACGACAGCGGCTGTACACGATCAAGTGGAGGGTGAGGCCCGTTTCGGTAGGGCGTATTACCACTTTATGTTGTTGACGCAATATTGTTTGTGGGATGAAGATAAACCGGGGATCGGTTATCGGGATAATGCCAAGGCGGGAGAGATTCCGGGACGGGAGACTGTTGGTTACACGTTGGAGCATATTTATGAAGATTTAAGGTTGGCGGAAGAAGCATTAACGAGAGCAGGACGTACGACGTTTGATCAGACACGTAATTTCCGTCCGACAGTACCGACCGTGCAAGCGTTCCGGGCGCGGGTTGCCTTGTACCGGGGGAATTACGAGTTGGCGTTGGCGAATGCGACCGAAGCATTGAAAGCCCATAATGTTCTAGTGGATTTCAAAAACGAACCGGAGTACGAGTTGGAAGAGTGGAGTTGGATTAGTGTGTTAGATGAAGAGGGAGAACCGGTGGATGAGATTGTTATAAGTTCTATGTTTGAGTTGGACGATATGGATGTGGAGGCGGTAGCCAAGTATGAAGAGTTGTACTTACCCAACGTGTCTTGGGAAGGGCTAGGGGGAACTTGTCCGATATCGGAGTCTTTTTATGAGCTTTGGGATCGGGAGAATGATGCCCGCTGGATTTATTTCTATAGTTCTTGTACGCCTCTTTTGATGGCTTATGCTAATCTTGTCGAATTGGATCCAGAGACATGGACCGAATATATCACTCATGAAAATTGGCAACGTTTGAAGCCTTGGAATTTGTATAGCTATTCACGTTTTGCCGGTAACTCGCTTATCGGGATGACCACGGCCGAGATGTATCTGATCAAGGCTGAGTGCGAGGCTCGGAGTGGCAATACGGGTGCGGCGGCAGAGACGTTGCGAACGTTGAGATACACTCGTTTCATGGATGAGGTGTCTGCCGAGGCCGGGGTAACCGGTAGTGTGCAGGACGTGCTGGATGAACGATTGCGGGAAATGGGTGCTTTTTGGCGGTTCTATGATGTCAAGCGTCTGAACGGGGCGGAGGATGCCGGTATTTATGTGCGCCGAGAGATTTTGACGGATCCTGCCGATTTGAGTACTCGTACCCAATTGGAAATAGCCCCGGATGATCCACGTTGGGCATTGCCTTTCTACTCTTTTGAAGCGGAAATGATGGGCTGGGAGCAAAATGAAGGTTGGAGATAATGTATAGATAGATTTCAAGGAAATATGAAAATAAATATAATTGTGCTGCTCGCAAGCCTGCTTATGACTTGCGGCACACGGGAGGGGTATGTTGTAAAAGGTAGTTTGAAAGGTGCTGGGGATGGGTATGTAGAGTTTTTGGTGCAGGATCACACGGGCAAGCTGGTCATTGCCGATACGGTTGATATGAAGGGGGGAACGTTCTGTTTTGAAGGTAAGACACCTTTCGTGGCAGTGTGTACTTTACGGGTGGTTCCGGAGAGGAAGGATGTTTTGAATATGATCATGGTACTGGAGAATAGTCAGATCGAGTTGCAAGGAGACTGGGCAAATCTTGACCGGGATGCGGGAGGTAACTTTTTTATTCGGGACATGACGACTAAAGGGGGTGAGAATACGGAGGTGAGCAACCTTTTGGATGAGATCTATGTGGCCATTCGGAAGTTACCGGAGTTCAAAGATTACGATCGTTTGGAGAAGTGGTTTGTTTCGCTGGATGAGAATGGAGAGTTGACTGAAGAGGATTATTTGAGGGCGGATACGTTGCAAGCGTTGCAGGAGCGCTATTTGGATTTGGTGTTCGAGGAACAATTGAAGATCATGGCTGCTCACCCGTCATTGGAAGCGGCGGCATTCTACCTGACGCCCATGATCGACGGGATGAATTTGGAAGAATTCGAGCGGGCTTTCGGATTGTTTGACGAGACCGTGAGGAATAGCGAGATGTTGACCGCTATACGCAAGGAGTTGGAGACTCGTCAACGTTTGGCACCGGGACGAGAGGCTCCTGCTTTCACGTTGGCACGGGCTGATGGACAGGAGATGTCGCTTGTTGACTTGCGGGGACAGGTGGTGTTGTTGGACTTTTGGGCAAGTTGGTGCGGGCCGTGTCGTGCTTCGTTTCCTTGGATGAGAGAGTTTTACCAAAAGTACCATGACAATGGAGTGGAAATTCTCGGAATTAGTGTGGATGATGATAAAAATGCTTGGGAAAAAGCCTTGGAGGCGGAAAAGTTACCGTGGCTTCACGTGAGGGACGAAAAACACTCTGGGGGAGAACGTACGGTAAGTGCCTTGTACGATGTGGAAGGTATTCCGCACTTCGTGTTGATCGATCAGGAGGGAAGGTTGGTTGCCTCCGGGTATTTTGTTCGGGAGAAATTGGAAGCGTTGGTTGATGAGTTATTGGATAAATAGAGAAAAATAAATTTTAATAGAATGAAAATGAAAAGTTTTTTGATGTTATTGGTAATTAGCGTGTTATTCTCTTGTAGTAGTCAAGCGGGATACGTGTTGAAAGGAGTGTTTAAAGGTGCGGGCAACGGTCGTGCTGTGTTGTCGGTGAATGGAGTGAACCAACAAATGATCAGCGATACAGTGGAAATGAAGGAGGGGACGTTCGTGTTCGAGGGGGAAGTACCGGAAGCCGTGTGGGCAACCGTGGTGGTGGAACCGGAGGGGGAGGAGACGGTGCGAATGATGTTGGCATTGGAAAATAGCCGGATCGAGATGCGGGGCGATTGGAAGAATTTAGGAATGGATGAAAACAAGGAGTTGGCTGTCCTTGGGATGCAAATTATCGGTTCGAAGAATCAAGACGTGTACGAACAAGTGGAGGGGCAGTATAAAGAGGTAGAGGGATTGCCGGAGTTTAAAAAATTTGCAGAGATGGTAAAAAAGGTGCTGGAAGTTCCGGAAATATTGGAAGATACTACTTTTTATTGGGAGTATAGAAAAGAGTTTGATGTATGGTTTGCACGTGTAAAGAAGGAGCAGTTGAAAATAATGGCGGCCAATCCGTCCGTGGAAATGGTAGCTTATGAATTGGGTTATATGAAGGATGATATGACATTGGAGCAACTGGAGCAGGTTTTCGGACAGTTCGACGTGGAAGTGCAGCAGAGCGAGTGGGGAAAAGCGATCAGGGAAAGTATCGAGTTGCGGCAACGGATTGAACCGGGACGCCCGGCTCCGGAGTTTACACTAACCCGGCGTGATGGTTCATTGGTGAGCCTTGCTGATTACCGGGGTAAAGTGGTGGTGCTTGATTTTTGGGCAAGTTGGTGTAGTCCGTGTCGGGCGTCTTTTCCTTGGGTGCGGGAATTTTATGAAGAGTATCGCGAGAAAGGGGTCGAGATTATTGGGGTGAGTATTGATGAGAATAAGGCCTCATGGGAGAAAGCATTGGATGAGGAGAGATTGCCGTGGCCGCAGGTGATAGATGAAATCGAGAAGGGGAGGTCTCGTGTGGGAGGTTTGTATCACGTGTTGGCTGTGCCGATGTTTGTGGTCGTGGACAAAGAGGGAAAGATCGTGGTGCGGGCCCACATGGAAAAAAAGGAGCTGTTGACAGTAGTGGAGAAGGTCTTGGGAAAGTAACAACAGGTTAATAATATCGCAGGTATGCATATAGCTAAATTGTAAGGAGCTTCTCAGGGAGGTTGTTGAAGGAAATGCTGAAATAAAGGTGAGTGCAAAATAAACAGCGGTAAATTTCACCACGGTGAAATTTACCGTATACCTTTTATCTTCTTTCCTTTCGATTCGTTGTGAAAGCGGTCAACAGCCGTGATCACGTAACGGCATTTGAATTTTTTCTTCGGGATGTAACATTCCGTGTAGCGGGTGACAGCGACGATGTGAGCCGGGTCGTTCAGGTTGATTTTCTGGCCGGGGAAGAAACGGTAGATGACGAAATACTGGGGATTACGGGGATCTTCCCGGTCACCGCGGGCGAACCATTTCACCGTGTAGCCTTTTTCCGTGCGTTCGGCTCGGGGAGAGGCTATTTTCTTGGGACGGCCGTTGTACATGTGGGTATAGGCGGGGATTAATGCGGGGTTACGGTGGTAATGTTCCCGGAGACTATCGGCAATCCCACCGTTATTCCAAAGAATCTCGTTTGCGGGCCAGAAACAATTGCCTTTCACGTGACGTAAGGAACGAGCGAGTTCCATCTTTGGGGTGAGATCATTGGCTTTCATCGTGCGGGCAACGTCCTGCCCGATGTATAGGTGAATATCATGAGCATTTTTGTCCCACCATTCAGTCAGCGTGATATAGTCTGCGGCCGGGTGGCCGATTTCCCAGTATATTTGGGGTATGTTGTAATCGATCCATTTCTTTTTGACCCATAAGGTTACGTCGGCATACAGGTTGTCATAGTTCTGCAACCCGTTGGTGTTGCTGCCGCTACCATCGGGAGTACTTTTTTTGTTTCGGTAGATACCGAAAGGACTGATCCCAAAGCGTACCCATTCTTTGGTTGCCACGATGGTGTGTTTCAGCTCGCGGATGAGTTTATTGACATTCTCCCGGCGCCACTCGTCCCGTTCTTCGGGTTTGTAGCCTTTCCCGTAGGTGCGGAAACTGTTGTCGTCCGGAAAGGGTATCCCGTTCACGGGATAGGGATAGAAGTAATCGTCCATGTGAATGGCGTCCACGTCATAGCGGCTCACGATGTCTTCCACGATCCGGCAAATGTACTTCCGGCAAGCGGGTATGCCCGGATCGAAAAGTAACTGTTTGTTGTAGGTAACGAACCATTCGGGATGTTCGTGGTACACGTGGGTTTCAGCCAGCGTGGAGGTGCCGGAAGTCCCGGCGCGAAAAGGATTAAGCCAAGCATGAAATTCCATGTTACGGCGGTGACATTCCTTGATCAGGAAAGCCATGGGATCGAACAGGGGATCGGGGGCAACGCCTTGTTTGCCCGTGCAAAAACGGCTCCAAGGTTCTATTTCCGATAAGTACCATGCATCGGCTTCCGGGCGGACTTGGAAAATGATGGCGTTGATCCCACATTCTTGCAATTGGTTGAGTTTACGAATAAAATCGGCTTTCATTTCGTCCGGTGTCATTTTAGCGTATTCACTCTGGAAAACGGTTTGAATCCATGCCCCGCGAAATTCTCGCTTAGGGGACTTTTGTGCCGATAAGGTGGTTATACCTAAGATCAAAAATAGAATGAGTAACCGGGTATGTTTCATGCGTGTTGATTTATGATGTCGCGAATATAGTTATTTGTCAGAATAAAAGAAAGGGAGACTATGATGTCTCCCCAAAGTGATGGATTTAGATGTACTATGGTGTGAATGGGATCCGGTCGATCCCTCGGCGGGATTAATCCAGTCGTTGGATTAATTGTTCCATTTGTGCTTTTATATATAGTGTTTCTTCTGATTCTTTTTTAGGTTTCAACGTGAGTATCTGACGGGCACATTCCAGTGTTTTGTCCCGCAGGCCCATTTCAAGGTACAATTGGGCCAGTAGGAAATTGGGATACACAAGGTTGGGGACCATGTGATGTGCTTTTTGAAAATACTGTTCTGCCAGTTGATATTCTCCCAGTGCTTGGTAGCTCTTGCCGATACGATTATAAATCTGCGGGTCAGGGAGAATTTGTGCCACTCGTTGAAGGATGGCGATACTCTCTTCATGTTGCCCGGTTTGTGACAAGGCGTACCCGTATTCCATGAAAAAATAGGGGTGACGTAGCGTGTTTGTTAGCGGGGTGTATATCTTAGCTGCCGTGGCATATATTTTCATTTTATAATAAAGGCGTCCATGGGCCCATTGTTTGTATGCTTTGAACATCGTGAACTGGGGGTAAACGATGGTGGTCGTGATCCCGATCAAAAGTAGCGAGGTCATGATCGGTATAACTTTGGGTATTCTTTTTCTTGCGGGCTGAATGTCTGAGGTCCCGAGAGCGATTAACAGTACCAACAAGATCGAGAGGGATAATGATTGAATAGGGGAATTGATGAATCCCGCGAGGATAAAAGCAATTAAGGCTCCCGTGATAGCCAGTTTCTCCGGGTGTTTATCCATGTTCCTGAATCCGGAGAACAGGACGGAAACGATGAGGCCGATAAACAATAATATTCCGATGATTCCCGTGCCGGTTGCCAGTTGAATGAAGTCGTTCTCCGGGCAGTTGGGATTTCCGGCAAGGGCTACTTCCTGTTCGGTTGGTTCTCCTTGTTCAAAATAGGTTGTTTGGGCATCCCCGAATGCTTTCCGGAAATTTCCGATCCCGACACCAGTGATCGGTTTTTCCTTCAGCACTTGCAGGGATATTTTCCAAGTTAACAGATGTTTGTTTATTTCATCCTTCCGTAATCGATAAAAACCGGTGGTAAGCAAGCCTATCACGAGTAAGAGCGTGATCCCGGATATGGTAGTTCTTTTGTGACTTCGGAGTATAGAGGTTTTTATAAAGGTGTGAAGGTCCAATTTAAAGTACAGAACAAATAGCCCGCTACATCCTGCAATAAACCATGCGGATGGGATTCCCGTAAGCGGTAGTATGGATAGAATCCCGATTAGCCCGAGGGCAGAAAGAAGGAATAAAAGAATGTCGTCAACAATTTCCAGTCTCACATGTTCTTCATCGGTTCCGGTAAGGAGACGAGAGTAACCGTATTTTAATTTTTGGAATAACGTGATGGTCCAGTAGAGGGCTATGGGTAGAGTGATGGCCAGAAACATGGCATAGGAGTTCGTGTGGGGTAGCGAACCTGTGAGCGTGAAGTCTTTTTGCATATCGGGGATATAGGCGTACAACTGGCAATATCCCCAGATTACCTCCAGTAGTGCGAAAGCGATCAGCACGAATTGGAATACCTTAGTGGCTTTTTTATAGTGGTGGAAAAAGATGTCGAAGAAGAAAAAGGAAATGATTACTAGCAAAAATATTTTCGCGTTCATCATTTCCATGTTAGAGTAGCGGGATATGTCAATAATCACTACAGTCAAAATCCCTATCATTATTGACTTGGTTATGTCGATACTCGCGACCGACATAGAGTAAAAAGCAAGACCGAATGTTATAACTCCCGTGAGTAATAACGTGGAGTAGAACCAGAAATATTTGGCAAGCGTTAGCCCGTTCATTCTGGTAGGATCAATTACCAGTATGGTCATAACCAGTAATATGAATCCGGCGAAAGCGATCGGGTATGCTATGTCTCGTATTTCTCTTGCCATGGTTTAATCTAACGATTTATTTCTCCGTGGTATTATTTGCCGTTTCCGGGTAAAGGTCCTTGGAAGGAAACCTATCGAGACATCCTTCCAAGGAGCGGTCTCACGCGGAAATTAATCCAATGTATATTTGATTAACACTGAATTCGGGTTGTTTGTCAAACCGTAAATTGCATTCTCTTCTTTGTTGAAAGAAATAGAGGTGAACGGATTTCTTAATAAATAAGTGTGGACGTGATTGCCCTCCCAGTCGAACACAACAATCCGTTCACCGTATACTATCTGGTCTTTATATTTGCGGTAACTTCTACCGGAATACAAGGCGTATATGTACTCGTCAGTAACTTCAATATCACAGAACCCGAAGAGATTGTCTGTGGAATAGGCAACGGGCGTTCTCCGCATATTTTTAACTGTGGCTTTCGGAGAATAAAGATTCAGCTCGGCAACGCGAGTGATATTGGTGCAAGGTATGAGAGAGCAGAAATCGATGATGCCACTCTGCATATTCGCACAGACAAATTTTGTTCCGTCGGGTTTTATCTTGATGATATTACTGGCAAATAAAGCACTTCTTAAAGTATCGTTTATGGTGCGATAACTCGGTATTTCCGGGTAACTTAAAAAGTATTCTTCGCTATTGTTGTTCATTAAACCGTATCTACCTTCGTCAAACATTCCGGTAGAGATAATTGTCGAGCCTGATTTTGCCACGCAAAGGTGTTTTTTATCCTTGGGCATATCAATAAATTTAGGTCCGAATTCAGGTTGTCCGAAGTGATTTAAATCGAATTCAACTAATCTGTCATTTCCAAAGTCATAGGCGGAAAGGATTCCTTTGTCGTCGAGGGTCATCGTGAGAATATAGAGTCCCCGATCCGCACCCATTCCCGTTGGCAGATAACTGCCTAGTAACTTCCCGTTTTCTTGGTATATGGAGATTTTATTAAGTCCGTTTAGATCCAATACGATAAGTAAGGAGTCTTTTTTGATAACTTTTGTCGGGTTGTAAATTCCAATTTTTTCCAAGTTAATCGTTTCACCCAGTTGATTCAAGGAGATAGCACGACTTGTACTGAATAATGGATTATCTTCTTTTGGCACTTCATGTTTCTCGTCGGAACAACCGAAGGCAAGCAATAAAGCTATAATTATAAATGCTGTCTTTTTCATAGTGAATTGTTTATGGGATAGATAAACCGGGGTGGAAAATAGGATACCCGTCACTGCCATATGTCATACATACTCCTCCGGGAGCTTTGCATGGATTATCATCTCCGTCTTCCTTGTCTCCAAATGCTTCGATATTTTGGATTTTTATATCTATATTCGTCGAATCTTTTCTTATATTTACATTTAGTAATGTAAATACTAGAACAATAGATATGAAAATAGTTATTAATATTATCTTTTTCATTTGTCTTGGTATTTAAATCAAGGCAAAAATAAGTGATCGGAATGACTTAAATTGTATCTAATTTGTATCGATTTTTTGTTAATTTATCTAAATGTTTTTGGATGACACGATAGAAAATAATTTCTATATCTTTGAATAGATTTATAACACTATGTTTATGAATAGAAAAATTCATGTGGTTTGGGGTGTTTCGATATTTGCGATACTGTGTTTGTTGATTTTTCAAGGTTTTTGGTTGAATCGATTGATTCAATTCAAGCAGGTTGAATATTTAAATACCGTAAATAATATTTTGTCTGGAGCAGTTGAATCTGGGTTCGAAGAATATTTGGTTGGTAATCGGGTTATTGTGCAAGAACCTCCAAGTGTTAGTGTGAATCCTGATGATAAAATCGTGAAATTTGTTTGGAAGGGAGATACTACAATCATTAACTATGATAAAGATGCCGGATATTTAGGTGTGTTTAGGAAAGTCTGTTATGATTTGGTGAAGGAACAGTCAGGGGAAAATATTAGTATGTTAGATAGTGTATGTAAGTCTATCTTTGAAAGTAATGGGATTGAGGATGAATATGTTTTAGAGCTTGTAAATACTAAAACTGGTGATATTATTGCTTCTACCGATACGGGGTTTTCAAAAATTAGAAGGCGGCTTGTGTCTAATATGGTAGAATTAGGTTTAAAAAGTCATCATGGTGTGATTGTTTATTTTGATATGCCCTATAAAACGTTTTTTACACAAATGACGGGAGTGTTGATTAGTTCTTTCGTCTTGTTCGTGTTATTGATTGTGTGTTTTATTTACCAGATCAAAACGATCCTCGTTCAGTACCAAATATCCAAGATTCGGGAAGAATTTATGAGTAGTATGGTTCACGAGTTGAAGCTTCCGTTATCTGCCGTGCAAAATGCTTTTTCCGGGATTATTTCGTACGGAACTGAAAATTTGAAGGATGCACAGAGAATATTGTTAAATGCGGCACATAAACGGGTGGATCAATTGAATAATTTCGTGTATAAATTATTAATTGTTTGGAAACAAGGGTTTAAAATATCGTGGAATAGATTAAATTTGCGAGAAACTATTGATTCACTGGTTGCATTGTTTGATCCGATGTTAATGGGAAAGAATGTCTCTATCAAGGTTGACTATCAGTTGAGCGTTGATGTAATTGAAGCGGATGATATTCATTTCCCGAATGCCATAAGTAATTTGATAGAGAATGCTATCAAGTATTCGGGTGATCCGGCAAAAGTAGAGATCGAGTGTAAAGAGGTGGACGGGATGGTCGTGATTGCCATTAAAGACAACGGGATTGGAATTCCGGAAAAGTTGAAAGAGAAGATATTCGAACGGTATTACAGGATTCACCGCGGGCGTTCGACTGATGTGCATGGTTTCGGGATCGGGTTAAGCTACGTGAAACAGGTAATCGAGGCGCATGAAGGCGTGATTCGGGTGGAAAGCGAGGTCGGTGTTGGCACGACTTTCACCGTGATGATCCCTTTGGTGAAAGATGAGAACGATTAACAGTTGACAAACGGGAAAATGATTAAGATTTTGTATGCCGAAGATGACGCCATGCAGGCGAAAACGTGTATTGATTATTTGAAAAGAGCCGGGTATAAGGTGGTTCATGCTGCCGATGGAGAACAGGCCTTGTGGTTGTACCGTAGGGAAACTCCTGATTTGATCTTGCTGGATGTGATTATGCCCAAGATGAGCGGGTTCGAGGTGGCCAAAAAGATTCGGGAAGAGGATTTTTCGACACCAATCCTGTTTATCAGTTCCTTGACACATTCTCAACACGCTATTGATGGTTTTGACCTCGGAGCGAATGACTACATACGTAAAGAGGTACTTCTGGATGAAGTGGTTGCTCGGGTGAATCGGTGGTTGAGGAACATGGGAATGTTGAAAGTCGAGACCGATTTCATGAAGATTTCAGGTGATGTTTCGTTTAACCCGATTCGTCGTTACTTGATTATAAAAGGGGAGACGAACCAGCTGACTCCCATGGAAACAAGAGTGTTGAAAACCTTGTGTTTGAAGAAAAATCAATACGTGAGTAAGGATGAACTGGTCAAAGAGGGATGGGGGAATGATTTTAAAGAGTCCTATCGTTACTTGGATAGAGTGATCGCTCGTTTGAGGAAGTTCTTCCCGAAAGGTGATCCGGTTGAGATTGCCACGTCGTGGGGGAAAGGGTTCGGGTTGATGGTTAAGAAAAAGACTTCTCTGCAATAGCAAAAGCGACTCTAAATGATGGATTTATCGAAATAATGCCTATCTTTGTAATAGGTATAAAAAGAATAGCCATGAGATCTAATTTAATACATTTCGATTGGGCGATGAAACGCTTGCTTAGGGACAAGAGTAATTATGTCGTTCTGGAAGGATTTTTGTCAACGTTGTTGCAGGAAGATATACATATTTGCCGGTTCTTGGAAAGCGAATCCAATCAATCGGATGCGAGCAACAAGTTCAATCGGGCAGATATTCTGGTGGAGGATACTAAAGGAGAATTAATGATTATTGAGATCCAAAATAACCGTGAATTGGATTACTTCCATCGGATGCTATACGGGGTGTCTAAAACGATCTCGGAATATATAGGGTTAGGTGATGCTTACAGTGAAGTGCGAAAAGTCTACTCAATAAATATTGTTTATTTCGATTTGGGACAGGGTAAGGATTACGTGTATCATGGGAAAACTTTGTTCCGGGGATTGCATGACCCGAACGACGAGTTGAAATTGTCTGTCCGGCAACGGGAATTATTCGTGGGTAAAGATGCTGGAGACGTGTTCCCGGAGTATTACGTGTTGCGAGTGAATGATTTCGATACAGTGGCTCGGACGCCTTTGGATGAATGGGTCAAATTTCTCAAGACCGGAGAGATTGACCGAACTGCCACGGCGAAGGGATTGCCTGAAGCGCGTGAACGTTTGCGGGTGGATGCCTTGCCGGAGCATGAAAAACGTGCTTATTACCGGGATATGGAAGCTTTACGTTATCAAAAAAGCGTCATTGAAACTGGTCGGATAGAAGGAAGAGCGGAAGGAAGAGCGGAAGGAAGGGAAGAAGGCAGGGAAGAAGGTAAGGCAGAAGGTAGGGCAGAAGGATTCGTGGAGGGAGAAAAGAGGAAACAACAGGAGATAGCCGGAAAAATGAAATCCTCGGGGATAGCTTTAGAGACGATAATTCAAATAACGGGTCTTTCTCGTGAGGAGATAGAACAATTGTGATGCATACAGATTTGATAAATTATTTATTCTTGTAGTTTTTATAATCTTCGATAAGTCCCTCGCACATCCAGTTTGCTAGAGCCTGTCGGTTATCGTCCAGTAGGAAACGTTGCTGGTCCCGGCTGTTCTGGATATTGCCAAGCTCGACGAAGACAGCAACGGGCAGGGATTGTTTGATTACAAACAAGTCACGTGGGGACACGGTGCCGGAAAAACCCCGGAGAGGTTGGTGCTTGTCGTATTTTCGGTTGAAAACATTTTGTAGCGTGTTTGCCAGATGTTTGCCCTTGGCACTTCCGTCGTAATGATAGAAAAACACGTCTATTTGCTTACTCTCGCTCCGGCTGTCGAGGTGAATAAAAAGAGCCCGGCGATAGTGTTCCTTGTCTTTCTTGAATAGTTCATTGATTTTGTCGCAACGTTGTTGCAGACGTTTGACTTGGTTCAAGGGAATGGCTTGTCCCATACAGGTTTCCCGGTCGCTGACGTCAAGGAATTTATCGTTGCGAATACCGTCTTTCGCGTCTTGGATAATGATGTGTACTTTGGCTCCTTTTGACATGAGGTTACGGGCCAGACGGAGCATGATGTCATAAGCGTACTCGTCTTCGTGTAACGGGTGGCCCCGTAATTCTCCGATGGCCCCGGGGTCCGGTCCCCCGTGTCCGCTCACGAGATAAAAGCAGGCCCCGTTTAACTCGTCGGAATCAATGGTGTATTTTGCCAGTTTCTCTCCGAATAGAGGTTCGTTGCCCTCGTTTTTCAAAGGGGGAAGGGTGTACGTGACACCGAGTTTTAGCCCGTTATTTTTGTCCAGCTTATCCCGGTTCAGTTCGACGAAACGGTCGAAATGAAATGATTTCGTGCGATTGAAACGTTTTAAAAATTGCAGAACTCCTTCTCCCTTGTTTGCCTTGGCCGTTTCCTGTGCCGTGGAGGAAAACGTGAAAATAATCAGAAATAAGAAAGAAAATATAACGAGAGAGTATTTCATAGGCATTATTTTGTTACAAAGATATAGATTTAGTTGTAGGTTGCAAGTTACAAGTTGTAGGTTTTGGCCTTGTTCCGGGGTGTTTTAATATTTAGTAACTTGTTGCTTTTGAGGGTCTGAATATTTTGAAATGAATTTTAAAAAAAGCAATAATATAGCCTGTTGACGCAACTTTTTAAAAATATAAGCATCTATTGGATGTATTAAAAAAAACAGCTATGAAAAATAAAACATGGAAATTTGCACTTATTTGTTCGTTGATCGTGATGGGTTTTACGGCTTGTGACGATGATGACGAATATTACTACGTGGGCGGAGGTAGCTCATGGCTTAGTTATGGTAACCTCGAAAAAATTGATAATGGGAGCCGTTCCAAGTTTGCCATTCGTCGGGACGATGGTAACCGGCTGATCGTGACGGAAGGGATGCCTATTAATTTTGACGGGGCGGAGGAAGATTTCGGGTGTACGTGAATTACTCTATCGTGGGTAGCGAACGTGACGAGACCGGGTTGGAAGGTAATATGAATTATTACATTCGTCTTTACGGGTTTGATGACGTGTTGACGAAGGTGCCGGTAAAACAGTCTTTCATTAATGAAGATAAGGAAGTACGGCAAGATAGTATCGGTAATGATCCGATCAACGTGCGGGAAGCGTGGTTCGGTGGAAGATACTTGAATGTCGAGTTCCGGATTCCAGTAAAAGACGGGTCTAAAGAGAAACACTTCATTAATTTGGTACAGGGTGACGTGGTGGCTCATAATGACACGGTTTACGTGACCTTGCGCCATAACGCTTACGGTGAAAGGCCTGACACGGGTAACGATCAAGGAAATTATTCATGGGGTCGGGGACGGGTTTCTTTCGACTTGACCTCTATCGTGCCTGAGGGACAGACGTCTGTACCGGTAAAACTACTCTGGACTGAATACGGGAAAAACACTTCAGAAACGGTTAACCGGGAAGATAGTGGTACCTATACCCTGAAAAATACCGGTGAAACGGGTGAAAACAAGGGTTTGAACCAGGATAAGAGTAAGATGGTGGCGACAGAAGAAGTTAGTGAATGTGTGATTGAATAACGGGAAAGATCAGATAACCAACATTTTATATTCAATAAAAGCCATGCCGAAAAGGTATGGCTTTTTTCATGTACTTTCGTTGGTATCTTGCCGTGGTTGAATAGGTGTTGTAGGTGTGTCTCGTTAGTAAGTCAATGGAAAGTCAACGGGAAGTTAACGGGAAGTGGATGGATGGCGGTGGTGTATTTTTATTTGATTTTATCTTGAAACGTGAAGGATATATTAACGAGTCACCAGTGAGATACCGAGGCAAGTACGCTTTAATACTAAAGAGGAAGAGCCGAACCTTGCGAGTTCGGCCCTTTGTCGATAAAGTGAAATCTTGATACTGTATTTTTAGAATATTCCGAATTTCAGGCCTGCAAAATAAGTTCTTGGCAAGCCCGGACCGTAAATGTAACCGGAATCCCGGAATTCCCCCTTGTCGAAATCGTTCTGGTAACTGTCGAACACGTTTTGCATCCCGATATTGAACTGAATTGTGTAACCCCTGCCAACCTTGATGTCGTATGCCAGTTTAATCGTGGCGTCGAAGAAGGAGTCCGTTTTTTCCAACACGTCTTTCTCGATGTACCCGGCCGAGTGACCCACGTACATGGAACCCGTGTAAGTCCCGGAGAGGGCTGCCGAGAAGTTTTTGAACGGGAGCAGGTTTAACGTTGCGTAACCGTATTGATCGGGTGAGCGCAACAGTTTGCGACAGGCTTCCACGTCGGGGTCTTTACTCCATGCAACGGGTTCATCGTATTTACTGTTTTGCAGGGTGGCCCCGAATTGTAGTTGTACGGATTTGTGCGGGGCGATCTTGCCTTCAAGGTTGAATCCTTTCACCACGGCGTCCGACCCGTTACGACGTTCCAGTATTTTGTTCTCGTCATCCGATTCGATCTCTTCCAGCACGAAGGGGTTGTGGAGGCTGGTGTAGAATCCTTCCAGTAGGAGGTTGATCTGTACGGGGCCCCAAGCGGTGTAGTAATCCACGGATGCACTGTAACTGCGGGAACGTTCGGTCTTCAAGTCCTTTGCCACTTGTATTAGGGTCACTTCCCCGCCGACGGCTGCCACGTGGAGGTCTTCATCGTAGGTCTGTGGAGCCCGGAATCCCTCGGAATAGCTTGCCCGCAGGCTTAAATCGGGGATCGGGTTATAACGAATGTTCAAGCGGGGACTGAATATCGGATCGTCGATTTCCGAGTTTTTATCCAGACGTCCGCCTAATAGAAAACTGAATCGTCCGGTTTTCCACTCGTTCTGAAGGTATGCGCTGTACACGGAAACTTCTTGATTGATTTCCCTGTGGTACCCCAACATGAGGTCGTTCAGCTTGTTGTAGGAGTACTCTACTCCCGCGGTGAGAGAAGAGGGCATGAACAGGAAGTTGTCGAAGTCGTAGGAGTACTGGGCTCCGCCCACAACCGTGAAGTCTTTGGTCTTCCCGTAAGCGTTCGTGTCTTGTCCGGCTCCATAGTAGGATTCACGTCCTATGTTCTGGAGGGAAGAGTACACGTTCAAGCGGTGTTTGTAGTCCTTTGATGAGAGTGTGTAGTTCAGGCTCCCGCCATGAATGTTGTGATCGGCTTGTTCTGCCACGTCGGCCTCGTGAGGTGGTCTGTCTAAATTGTTTCCTCCTCGACGGAATTCCTTGATATGATGGTATTCTAGGGTGAATTTACTGAAATGGGTCGGTTTGTAGTAAGTCTTGAAACCGAGTGTCGTGCTGTTTATTTTTCCCAGCTCGGAAAAACCATCATCGTCGTGGTCGTAAGCTTGGCGGTCACGCACCATTCCGAACAGGTAGATTCCGGCATCCCGTTGATCGTTGACGATGGCCCCGTTGAAGGAGGTCACGTTGTCAAAACTTTCCCCGTCAATGGCGGAAAGAGTGTGTCCAACCTGAAAAAAATTGTACAAGGGTTCTTTCGTGATGATGTTGATTGTTCCGGCGATGGCGTTTGACCCGAAGAGGGCGGAGCCTCCACCCCGTAGTACTTCTACTCGTTCGACCATATTGGCGGGAATTTGTTCTAAGCCGTACACTCCGGCAAGCGAGCTGCACATGGGACGACTGTCAATCAATATTTGGGAATAGGGGCCATCCAGCCCGTTGATGCGCACTTGCTGGAAACCGCAGTTTGGGCAGTTGTTTTCAACCCGTAGACCCGGCTGGAAGTTTAATCCTTGGGACAAACATACGGAGTTCGTATTCTCGAATACTTTGGGCGATAGTACGTTGACGATAACGGGGGCTTCCCTTCTATCCGTTTCATTCCGGTTAGCGGTGACCACAGCTCCATCAAGCATAACGGCATCCTCGCTGATTTCGAAGTTAACTTCTTGGGTTTTCCCTCTCACGATCACGATTTCTTTCTCTGCACTTTTATAACCAACCCCTTGTACGCGGAGTGTGTATTTTCCTTCCGGCAGGTTTTTCAAGAAAAAATGCCCGGTTTCGTCCGTGGCCGTGCCGATGTTGGTTCCCTTCAACAATATGGTCATGAAGGGGAGATGTTCACCGGTTTCTTTCAGGATAATGTGTCCGGTGATATGGGCGTCCGTGGTTTTCTTCACGGTGTTTTCTTCATCAGCCCAACCGTAAAGGGCTGGGAAAAGTAATATAACGAGTGTAAGTAAGTTTTTCATTTGTACGTAATTATTTTATACCTCATTCCTGTCTGGGAAAGAGGGGTGTTTTTTTCTAAGAATGAAAGCACATAATTTTGTGCATACTAGACTGATAACAAGAGGGATGTCCTAATATTGGGCCATAATTCTCCCTTCTTGGAAAAAGTATGGCTTGGCATGAGACGTACCCGCTTGGAGACAATTATAGTCCCTTGCATTTCTTTGAGAAATGCTTTTTAGTCTGGATGAAATAATTACGCGAGAATGGGAGGAGCCCGGAGTTGGCTTAAGGTGAAAATATGTTTGTCCGGTTCATCTGCCTGATTTCGGATATGGTAATGTCTCTGGGTTATAGAGAAAGAGATCAGTATGAGCAATGCGGCACTGATCAAGGTGATGAAAGTGGTTAAGTAGGCAATTAATGTCAGCTCCTTGGGGGAGTGCGTGTGATCGGCTTTCCCGTCGGTATCGGCGTGACCGCAAAAGAAATGGGAATGGACAATCGTGACCCCGTTAACCACGTGATAATGCGAGAAAAAGGTGATACTTCCGTAATAGCTCAAAAACAGAGCTAGCAGGAACAAGTGTATCAGTTTATTTACATTTTCTCGACGCATATCTAAATCGTTTGCTTGACAAATGTAGATTATTTCTAAATAATAAGCATGAATTTTTTCTTAAAAATGTATTAAATGTTGCCGAAGGCAAGTTACAGATTGGTTGGTTACAAGTTGCAGGTTATTAATTTAGATTTTAGATTGAAGAAACTGAAAACTGGTACACAAGGCCTTTGTTTATTCAGAAATCATTCAATCTAAAATTTAAAATTAATTACTCTCTGTTTATCGTGATCGTGTTCCCCGGAAGAGTGGCGGTAATCGAGTTATCGTACATCGCCGAGCAGGTGATGGCCGGAAGTAGGTAAGTTCCGGAGTACGCTGCGTTAAAGCGAAGTTTGAAAGTTTTCGATTGGCCTTGTGTTAACGAGAAATAGAGGTATGCCCGGTCATCCCGGATGTCCACGTTGTCGGTTCCTTGGAACGGGTTCACGCCTGTCGTGAGACGTTCATTGAGGAACTCGAAACCGGAGGGGAACATGAAAGTTAATGCCAATTCCTCGTATAAACCGATATTTCCGGTATTCTGGATCGTGATTTCGGCCACGATGTCTTCTCCTTGTTTATAATTGGGTTCGTTGTTCCGAGTGCCGTTGCGATAGTAGTTGACCGTCATTTTCAACCCGGACATTTCGCTTTGCGTGATCACTCCCAATGGCGTGGAGCTGTTGATGGTGCGCACGTGGAGCGTTCCCGAAGAGTTGTTTTTCACGGTCACTTCCGATTTGTTGTTCTTCACAGCCAACTCTTTTTGCAACACGGTTTTTGCCGTCTTGTAGTTGTCTTTCCCGATCTGGACATCAATACCGTTACCATCCTTGAAGTATCGTTCCACGTAGTTACCGATGGCACACAGGCCAAAGGCACTTTCTTGTGTACTTAACCATTCGTTGGATGCAAATTTGCGGGCCATTTTCTGCATGAGCTTGTATGCCTCGTTTTTCATATCCATGTTGATCATGCTTTGCATGATGATCGCGTTGTCACGGAGGTCGGAACCGTAACATCTGCCAAGCTGACGATATAGTTCAGCTTCTGCCGGAAGATTGGCGATCAGCGCTTTGGCAATCTTTTCGTGTTTGCCTAAGGCGTAGGCTCCCGCCAGTTGCCAGCGGGCAATCGGGTTTTTGTAGGTATCTTCCTTCATCCGGTTCATGGCTGCCATATTGGGTTTGCCGGCAAGTGCAAGCACGTAGAGGCGGTAGGATTGTTCGATTTCCGAGTAATAATCTCCCCGTCGCCAAGCATTTGTTTGTTTTGCTAGGTAATCAAGAGCGGAGTTTTTCATGGAAGTCGGGATTCGATAACCGACTTTCTCTGCTTGAATTAAGAAATCCGTGATGTAGGTGGAAACCCAGTCGGAAACGTAGCTGGAGTTCGACCAATAGCTGAACCCACCATTGCTTACTTGGTAGTTGCGCAAGCGGGTGATAACGTCTTTCACGTGCAATTCTGCGGTAACTTTTTGAGCCTCGCTGAGGTCCATAATTCGGTCGAGCATGAGCTGCGGGAACACGGCAGAGGTGATTTGCTCTCCGCATCCGTGCGGGTAACGAATCAAGTAGCCGAGACGTTGTTCCAGATTAAGCGCCGGGATGGAGGTGATTTCGAGGAACGAGGCGGGTTCCAAACCTTCCATCGTGTTGTTGAAGGTGATGGATTCTCCACTTGCCACTTCCCGCGCGTCTACCCGGGTTACTTTGGGATTCGGTATGCGGATGTCGACATCACAACTGAAATGGGCTTTCTCCGAGCCGCTTTGTGCCGTGAAGGTCAACGTGGATTTACCAATGTTTTCTTTGATTTTTACCTTGAAGAATATGATCTGTTCTCCCGTGCCGGAGAAGTGGGCTTCTTTGCTTGCGGGTTCAATGATTTCGATCTTATCGTCGGTTTTGATGTTTACGGTAACATTTTTGATGTTCTCTTTCATGGCAAATAGGGTTACCGGAATTTCGATCATGTCTCCCGGGGTGAACAAGCGAGGCATCGTGACGTTGAGCATCAACGGTTTGTTGACTTTCGTGCTTTGCGAGGCGGAACCATAACGTCCGTTGTCCTCGGCAACGACCATTGTGCGTACTTCCCCGATGTATTCCGGCATCCGGAAGGTGTGCATTTTCTTTTCCCCGTTCTTGATGGTGAACGGGCCTTTGAAGATTACCACGGGAGTAAAACGATTGCTTTTTCGGTTCTCTTCCGGTTCCAAGGATTCGTCACCTCCCACGGCAAATGCTTTTTCCAAACGTCCCCCGAATGCTCCGATGACATCATCGTAGAAGTCCCACGTCTTTACGCCGAGGGCCTCTCTGGCATAGAATGCGGGGAAGGGGTTCGGGGTTTTGAAGGAGGTCAGGGATAACAATCCTTCATCGACGATGGCAATGGAATAAGTCATCGGTTTTCCGTCCTTTTCGCTCACGGAAACCGTGAAATCCTGTGACGGGCGAAGTTCCTGTGCCATATCGATCTTTGGGGTCAGGCGTAAGTTAGGATCGTCAATATTGATGTTCAGTACTCCATACAGACGAATCGGCTTGTCATTGTTCCGGTTTTTGTGAGGTTGAATGAGGGAGACATTGACGTAGATATTGGGACACATTTCACTGGTCGCCTCGATCTCGAAAGAGGTGGAACCGGAAGATGTGGGTACACGGAATATGTCTTTCACGGTTTTCCCGTTTTCAACGCTCACGAGTGCCACGCTACCCTCGGAAGAAGGGAAGGTGATTTTTATTTTTTCCCCGGCACGGTAGGCTTTCTTATCGCTGGTCAAGGTGAGTAGGGTGGCCATACCCGGGATATTCATGTCATTCCGCCAAGAACTTACGTAGAAGGTCGTTCCACAGGAGTGGCCGGAGGATTTATCTCTTGCGATCACGTAATAGCGTCCCCATTGGTTGCAGGTAACGTCAATATTGAATTTACCATTTTGGCTTTTCACGGTTTTATTGAAGATCGGTTTCCGGTAGGAGCGGTTCACGTATGATCCGATATTGTCCCTTTCGGAATCCCACCACCAGCGCCATTCCAAGGTATAGACTTCAACTTCGATTTCCCTGTCAGATACCGGCTTCCCGTCGGCCGTAAGCACGGCTCCCGCGATGGGGATCGGTTTGCCGGCGGAGTACCAGTTATCCTCGGAGTCGGGAAGTTTCACGCCGACATATTCTTTATAAGGTGAATATTTGAATCCTGCTGTCGTGATGCTGAAGTCCCCGCCGGGTTCGAATACCCGCAGCGTGAGTAGTGCATTCAACATTCCCGGGGCGTTCTCCGTGCTGATTTCATCAGCCGATAGGGTAAAATTACCCTCCGCATCGGTGGTCCCTTCAAAGAAGGTTGTTGTGGTCGCGTTAAAATAACGAGATCGGTCATCAAAACTATATTCTTTGTATCCCGGGAACGTGGTGTTACTCTGGGATAATTTTAATTCGGTGTTGACCTTCAGCGAGCTGGTTTTAGCTCCATGCAACCAACGGGTCTGCACGGGAATGGAGTTATCCGGGATACCATTTCCCAGAATGTCATTCGGCAGGTTGGTCACGATACTGAGGCGATTCGGTTTGATACTTTCGATCCGGACGGTTTTCCAGAAGGAGACTCCCCCGATACGTACAACTGCCCGCCAGTAACCCGTGACGGCTTGCTCGTCTGTTTTGAAGGTGAAACAATAGAGGCCGTGTTCGTTACGTCCTTCCCGTTTCGTTTGCACCACGTTACCATTCGGGTCGTAGAGTTCGGCAATGATGGGGTGTCCCACGGGAATCACCTGCTCTTTGTCTTCCAGCATGAAAGAGAGATGTATTTCATTTCCCGGACGCCATACGCCCCGTTCTCCATAAATAAAACCTTTTATTCCTTGTTGCACGACTTCGCCACTGATGTCAAAGTTGCTGTATGATAGAGAATTTGCATCGCTTACTTTTAAATAGGCCTTGTCGTTTCCCTTGACGGCAAGCACGATGAACGGTTTCCCTTGTACTCGTGCGGTTGCGATTCCCGAATTGTTAGTTACGGCAGAATCAATCTTCTGGTTCTGGTAATTGAAGAAGAGTATCTTGCAACTTTCCACGGGAGCGGCCGTGAGCAGGTCGTTCACGGCTACCACGTATTTACCGTCACTTCCGGTTTTGGCGGTAAGGCCGAGAGAGGTGACAATCAAGTTTCTTCTGGGGAAACGATCAGACACGTAGTAATAAGAGTTGGAACAGGGATCGTCCCGTTCTTCCCATGAGTAGTCGGACGGGTAATTATAGTAGTAATCGTCGTCATCATAATCGTCATAATCAGACTGGGAATCCCAATGGTCTTCCGTGATTCCATCCAATCCCTCGTTAGCACAGGCTAGGGTCGTGTAGGATTTTTGGAATTTCAGTTGAACCCGGTAGATAACTCCTTTTTCCAATTGTATATGGTCTGCCAGATTTATCGTGTAGTCCTGCCATTTGTTGGCATTTATTGGGTGACCTTCTTTTTCAAGCGGGATTTTTTTATCCAAGATGATGCGTCCCACCCGGCGTAACTGGTAATCGCTACTATAATTGTAATTACCGTCTTGCAGGTAGAAGTTCATGTTTTGGTTGAATACCTTTACCACACGCAATTGCACGGCTTTCAGGGCTACCGCGGAGAAGGGGATCAGCACGTTTCCCTCGGCCGGGGTAAATGTTCCCTCACCAATAAAGGCAACAGCGGGTTTGGCGGAGGCGAAACTGACGTTGTAGGTGGCATCCGATTTCAATTTTTCACCGAATGAGTTTTTGATACCTTTATAGATATTTATTTGAACGACCCCTTGCATCTTGTCCCGTTCGTTGGAATATACTCGGATAATGTTACCCTGCACGTTGAAGTTTAGGCGATTCACTCCGTCTACGGTGATTAATCCTTGTAAATCCTGAGAGGCATCCACGTTGTCCGAGAGGATGATGTCTATGGTCTGGGAGTTTTCATCGCTTGCTTTGACTTCCAGTACGGAAAATATTTTTGAACCGGGGATCTCCACGATCAAATCGTTCCCGTTTTTCACCTTTTTGTTGAAACTTAACTCCAGTGATTGTGTTGCGTCTGTCCGGTTGATGTCCGGAACCGTGAAGTAGTGGATGTAGGGTGTGTGTTCCCATTCTAATTTGTGGGACAAGCCATTTATCATCGCTTTCACGAGTAGTTCTATTTCGGCGGGGGCCACGGCATCGGAATTCGTGATGGAGGCTCGGTAAGAAAATCTGTTGTTATCCGTGGGGTCGATATTCAAGCTGCCCTCTTGGAACGCAAACACGAGAGGGAGGACTTTCACGCTGAAACGGAAGGTTGACAAGTCGGAAGGGACTTTGCAGAGTTTGTCCAAGTAGAGACTGATGTCGTATGTTTGCCCGTTTTTTAGCGGCTTGGTGGGGGTAAACTCGATAATGTTACCGTCCCGTAGAGATACGGTTCCCTCTGCTTTCGGAGAGATCTTTAATAGTTTTTCGACCTGCGTGGGAAGACTGTCCCCTACTTGCAAAACATTATTTTCCAACCGAACATAGATCGGGTCGGAGGATTTTATCATTCCCTGTGTAAAGTCGGAAATGTATTTGCTATACTCTAGCTTGCTTTGTTCCTTGGTTTTATCTTTGCACGAAAAGATCGTGATCATCAAAAACAGTAAAGGAAAAAGAAGAATTCTTTTTTTCATGCTGGTAATGTTTGATTTATCATTAAGACAAAATTAAATAAAAAAACGGTATGGGAACTTATTGTTCGTTTTAAATTTATATTTTTGCGAAAATGAAAAATCAGACCCTAATTTGGGAGGTAAAATAGATAATATGAGAATAGCTGTTGTTGGAACCGGTTATGTCGGACTTGTGTCTGGAACATGTTTAGCCGAAACGGGAGTAACCGTAACGTGTGTCGATGTTAACAATGTCAAGATCGAGTTGTTGAATCATGGGGGTATGCCTATATATGAACCCGGACTGGCCGAGCTGGTGACCCGGAACCGGGAAGATGGACGCCTCTTTTTCACTACTTCGTTGAGAGAGGCATTGAAGGATGCTGATGCTGTTTTTATTGCCGTGGGAACCCCGCCTGATGAGGATGGGAGTGCCGACCTGCACTATGTGCTGGATGTGGCTCGTGAAATCGGGGAGATCATAAATGATTATATTGTCGTGGTGACGAAATCAACGGTGCCCGTGGGAACGAATTACAAGGTGAAAGGAGTAATTCAAGCAGCTTTGGAAAAACGAGGTGTCGAGGTGGCATTTGACGTGGCTTCTAATCCGGAATTCTTGAAGGAAGGGGATGCGGTGAACGATTTTATCTCTCCGGATCGCGTGGTGATCGGGGTGGAGAGTGATCGTGCCCGTCGGGTCATGGAACGTTTATACCATGCTTTTATATTGAATAATACACCGATCTATTTTATGGATATATTGTCGGCGGAAATGACTAAATACGCGGCAAACTCGATGCTGGCTACCCGTATTTCGTTTATGAATGACATCGCTAATTTGTGTGAGATTGTCGGGGCTGACGTGGAAGCCGTGAAGAAAGGTATCGGTAGTGATTCCCGTATCGGGAAGAAATTCTTGAATGCCGGGTGCGGTTATGGCGGTTCCTGTTTCCCGAAGGACGTGAAGGCGTTGATTCGCACGGGGGATGATCACGGGCATAGCTTGGAATTGTTGAAAGCCGTCGAGCGGGTGAACGAGAACCAGAAGAGCGTGTTGTTCCGAAAGATCACTTCACACTTCGGGCCGAATTTGACGGGAAAACGTTTTGCCATGTGGGGATTGTCGTTTAAACCGGGTACGGATGATTTGCGAGAAGCTCCTTCATTGGTGTTAATTGATAAATTAGTGGGGGCCGGAGCTGTGGTACGAGGATTTGATCCGGTGGCTATGGAAGAGTGTAAGAGACGGATTGGTGATCGTATCGAATACGCGGATAATATGTATGATGCGTTGACCGATGCCGATGCCTTGATCGTGGTGACGGAATGGGCTGAATTCAAGATTCCCAAGTTTACTTTTATCGAAAAAGCATTAAAGCACAAGATTATATTTGACGGAAGAAATATATACAGTCCGGAACAGATGAAAGAATTCGGTTATATGTATTACGGAATCGGACGGAAAGACAATTAGCAATTGAAAATGGGAGAGAGGTCATAAGATCTGTGTGGCGCTATGTTAGTGGCAGCTTAGGCTGCCAGAATCTAAAATCATTAAATCTAAAATTAACACGTGGTTCATTATCGAATATTGTTTATCGTGAATCCTATATCGGGATTCGGTTTGGGCTGGGAGATTCCTTACCGGATAAGGCATATTGCGGCGTACAAACACATCGAGTACAATATACGTTTCACGGAATATGCCGGACACGCAAAAGAGATCGTGGAGCAGGCCAAGCATCAGAATTACACGCATATCATTGCGGCAGGTGGGGATGGTACAGTAAATGAAATCGGTACTGCCCTGATAAATACGGGCATCGCTTTTGGCGTGATCTCTTTAGGGAGTGGTAACGGCTTTGCCCGTCATTTAGGTTTTTCCCAGATGATGAATAAAGCGTTGAAACAGATTTTGAAAAGTGAGACCACGGATATTGATGTCGTGGAAATTAATGGCCATTACTCGTTGAACGTGAGTGGTTTTGGCTTTGATGCCGAGGTGGCACACTTTTTTAGTACCATGAAGATCCGGGGAATATTTTCTTATATCTACTCGATCGTGCATATGTGGTTTCGTTACCCCGGTAAGCGTTACGTGTTTCATATAGATGGGAAAACGTGGGAGGAAGATTGTTTCGTTTTGAGTGTTGCCAATAGTTCCCAGTATGGAAATAATGCCTCGATAGCCCCCAAAGCCTCGTTACGGGACGGGCTGGTTGATATTTGCATTTTGAAGAGGCCTAAATATTATCAAATACCTCGTTTCCTCTATTGCTTTATGAATTCCAAGATCGCTCGACTTCCTTATTTTAGCGAAATCCAATGCAGGGAGGCGATTTTGGAAGGAGACTTGAATAAAGCTCATATTGATGGAGACCCGTATACTTTGGAGTCTCCGGTAAAGGTAAAAGTACTTCCTGGAGTATTGAAAGTAATTGCCCCAAAACTATCCAGGAAGAAGAAAAATATGACGGTTTGATTTAACTTAAAACGACTATTTGTCCTGTGGGGATAGGGCTATCTGTTTCTCGATAAGCTGATCCAAGGAGATGAATGTTTCGGTTTTAGCGATACCGGGGATGTTCTGTAACGTGTTGATCAGAATATCCATCAAATGTTGGTGATCATTACATCTTAATTTAATCAAAAAGGTAAAACCGCCCGTGATAAAGTGACATTCTGTAACTTCCGGGATGCTTTCAATCTCTTTCACGACAGTCTTGTAGGTGTGAGCGTGGTCAAGGATAACCCCGATAAAAGCGCATACACCAAAACCAAGCGCATCGGGTTTCACGATAAAACGGGAACCTTCGATAATACCGGAGTCTTCCATCTTTTTCACGCGTTGGTGGATGGCGGCTCCGGATATGCCACATTCCCGGGCTATTTCCAAAAAGGGGATTCTTGCATTTTTTACAAGATGAGACAAGATCTTGCGATCGATGTCATCAATTTGATATTTTGCACTCATTGTTTTCTTTTTACCTGTTAAAACTTAATACGCTGTACAGTTGTTTACGCTGTTTGTAATATTGCCATCCATCCTCGTTCGTGATGGTTTTGATTACCCCGTCAATCAAATTGTTGAAAATGGTAGCGAAATCAAAGACTTCGGGAGGGTAGATCTCTTGATTGTGAATATCGTTCAGTTTGGCAATATACATGCGGGCAACCATTTCACTTGATACGTCGTTTTTATACATACCTTGTTGCATTCCCTTCTCGATGTTAATTTTAATCTTCTCGTAGATAAAATTAGAACGTTCCAGCTTGTGCTGTTCGAATAGTTCCGGGAACGCCTCGGCTAATTTGTAGCTGACGGAAGGTGACACGTTAAAAAAGCGCTGGTGGATCTCGTTTCCAACCAGTAGTAGAATGTCAATCGCGTTCCATCCGTCGAAATCGTATTCTTTGAATATCTTTTCAAAAGCAATCCGCTCTTGCTCGAAGATACTCTTTGCGATGTCTTCCATGTCTGAGAAATTCTCGTTAATCTCCTCAAGAGAAGTTCCCATTTTCTTCAATTTATCGTCCGATAATTCAGTTCCGTAGCGATAAACATAGTTCCTCAGTTTTTCTGTCAACTGGCACTTTTTCTCAGTCATAATGGATATGGTTATTATAGATTCTTGCCGTAAAGATACGAAACAATTAAGAATTGAAAGAATTATAAGTTGTAAATTATCATATTCTGATTATTTTTGTGTCTATACTGAGGATTTGAAACTTGGGATCAGAAATACGAATTTATAAAATAGAAACGATCGTGAAAAAGTTGTTGTTATTAGCGAGTGTATTGGCTTGGGTATCTGGTGTTTTCGCGGAAGAAAAACCGAAATTGATAGTGGGAGTGGTAATCAGTCATTTTTATCCAGAATGGATGGATATGTATGCTAACGAATTGTCGGAGAATGGTTTGAAACGGATCATGAAACAAGGAGTCCGGGTGAATATGAATTATAACTATTTTTACACGCAAACCGGGGTGGATCACGCATCGATTTACACGGGTATGTTACCCACAGAACATGGGATCGTGTCGAGGGCGTGGTACGATCGTTTACGCCGGAAACGTCAGTATTCTACTCGATCCGATCGTTATACGGAAATCGGTGATCAACAGGCGGATAGTATAAAAAGTTTGTCTCCCGATTATTTGCAGACGATGAGCTTGGGGAGCGCCATGAAATGGAATAATCCCATGTCCCGGGTGTTCAGTATTGCCATGAATGGTGACGAAGCTGTTCTAAGTGGGGGAAGTAGTGCCGATATGGCCATCTGGTTCAGCGAGAAAACGGGTAAATGGGTGTCCTCTTCTTATTATCGTTCGGAATTACCCGAATGGTTGAGAATGTATAATACATGGGTCGAGAGCGATCATTTCGTGAATAAAGGATGGATGATGTTGTCTGACGAGGATAAGTCGGCTGCCCGTATTCGCCTGACGAATCATTTCTATTATGATATAGCCCGGGCAAAGAAGGAATATAATACTTACCGGGTTTTGAAAGCTACACCTTACGCGAATACATTGGTACGTGTGTTGGCCGAAAAATTGATTGACGAGGAAAGGTTGGGAGTGGATAATGATCCGGATTTGCTGGCCTTGAACTTTTCCTGTTTAGACTATATGTCCCGGGATTTCACGATAGATTCGAGCGAGGAGAAAGATATGTTGATCCGTTTGGATATGGATATTGCGGCATTGGTAAGTAAGTTGGATACCCGGGTCGGGAAAGGAAACTACACGCTGTTCGTGACCTTTTCCGAGATGCGGGAATTGATGCCGGAGGATTTGCGGAAGATTAAAGTGAACTCTGATTATTTTAGTATATTTAAATCTGTGGCCTTGTTGAAGTCTTACTTGGGTTTGGTTTACGGGCCGGGTGACTGGATTTCCGATTATGATCAGGGACAAATCTATTTGAACCGGGATCTGATCGAGCAGAAGAAGATAAATCTGAAAGAAATGCAGGATAAAGTGGCTGATTTTATGATCGAGTTCGAAGGGGTAGCCAAAGTCATGACAGCCTATTCATTAACGCACACTTCCTTCCCGGAAGGGGTAAATCGGTTGGTTCAGAATTCGTTTTCTCACAAACGTAGTGGGGATGTCTTTTTCTGTATCCATCCGACTTGGGTTTCGGAACTGAAAGAGTTGGAGGATACTTATTTTCGGCATACCAAGCGTCCGATTGTTCCCCTGTATTTATACGGTGCGGGAGTGAAGGCCGATTTGAAAGGGAACTACACGATGTCGGATTTATTACCTACTTTGTGTAAGATATTGGGAATAAATGTTCCTTACACGGCACATGGGAAGGCAATGTTTTAGTGGGAATTAAAAGTGTTCGATGAACGCCCCTTTGTCCGCCTTTGGGTATCTGTAGTTTCCTAAAATTGGTTTACTAGATTTGACATTCAATAAATTGTATAAAGCATTTTCAATTCTATTTTCTGTTACAAGTTTACTTCAAAAAACTGTAATTCCTGTAATAGTTTTACTTTTTTATTGGCATCCCGGGAATTCCCGGGATGCCAATAACACTTGGCGTCAATACATGACCCTGGCGAATAACTCTTTTTTATCGCGGTGTGCCTGGTCCGGAACTTTCAACCCGATAGCCATGTGTGGTCTTCTGGTGTTGTATATCCCGATGATTCTCTCCACTTGCATTCTCGCCTGGTCAATATCTCTCAAGACCATATCGTTTAACCATTCCCGTTTCAAAATCCCGTTCACTCTCTCGGCGATACCGTTATCGTAAGGGGAGCCATCTTGTGTCACGCTGACTTGAATACCGTGTTCTTTCAATATCCCGGTGTACAGCGAGGAGCAGTATTGCCCACCCCGATCCGAGTGATGAACAAGCTTATCGCTAAAGTTGGGAGGTAGCGTTGCCAACGCCCGGCACAACGCCTTCACGGGACCGGACGAGTCCAGGGTGGGGTGAACTTCCCACCCCGTGATCCGCCGGGAATAAGCGTCGGTTACCAGCGAGAGATACACGAAACCGGCACTCGTTGACAGGTACGTGATATCACTGACCCATACCTGGTTGGGGCGGGTAACTCGAAGCCCTTTCACCAGGTTCGGGTACTGGCGATGCCACGCCCGGGAATCCGTCGTGATGACCCGGTACTTCTTCTGTTTTATCATTAAATCGTGAAGGTGAAGTAAACGATAAAGCCAATCCCGACCGACGGGAAGCCCGTTAGACCCCAGCATGTTCCACAATTTATTAACCCCGAGGTTAGGCATGTCACGGCGAATATCCTGGACGATGGAAAGAACGTAACGCTCGCGTTCCTCGCCTCCACGATCGGCACGGAGGCTCTTGTAATAAGCCTGCTTGCTGTAGCCAAGGGAATTGCAAAGGTGTTCCGTCACGGCTTTACCTCCCCGCTCTTTTTGTCTCTCGACAATCCCGCTAATAGCATCTCCTCGTAGTTTTTTTTTACATCAACATGCAGGCGTTCCCTGGCTAACTCTAGCATTAACTCGTAAGCTTCCACTAGTATTTTCTGTTTCTCTACTTCCTGACGTAAAGACTCCAGCTCGGCGCGTTCTTGATCGGTCATCGGGTATAACATTTTGTAATTACGCGAAGATAAACGTTTGTGTTGTTCTTCCGATAAAACGCGAGATTTATACTTGTGTAGCCAAACGTGAAAAGTCGAGGGTTTGACCTCGTACTTGGCTAGAACTTCCGCGTAACCCATTTCATTGATTATTCGATCTCGTACCGCTGATAATTTCGTCTTCACGGCGTAATAACGACGACGAACAGGGGGAAAATTTAATTCTGACATTGGTTTACTAAGTTTACTGTAAACTTTTTTCAGGACAATACAATCCCTTCCCCCGCCGATAGTCTAGCTCATGGACATAGCATGAACATAGCATATACATACTATGAACATGAACCGGTGTTCATGGTATGTAAGGGGTGTATATTTGCAGAGTACTTGTCCTAGCTTATCGGCGGGGCAGTTATAGGCGAGAGAGGGACTTGCCCGGTCTTTTTGTATTGAATTTTCTTGATTCGCCTGTTGTCAACTTCGAGTACTTTGAATTGATGTTCTTTGTATGTAATCACCTCGTCCTTGTGAGGAAGTTCCCCCTTGATTTCAAGGATCAGTCCGGCCAAGGTGTCAGCATCTCCCTCCACTTCTTGAAATGAATCCTCCTCTATGTCCGTGATCTTGTAGAAATCGTTCAACAGCGTGGAGGCCTCGAAAATATATGCCCCATTCTTGTCCCGCGTGTAAACAATTTCCTGTTCGTCGTATTCATCATTAATGTCGCCCACGATCTCTTCGATAATATCTTCCATCGTGACGATTCCGGTGGTTCCCCCGTATTCATCAACAACAATCGCCAAGTGCACCTTTTTCGTTTGGAACTCTTCCAGCAGGTCGTTGATCTTTTTGGTTTCTGGGACAAAATAGGCCGGACGGATTAAGGTTTGCCAGTGAAAGTCCTCTTTTTCATCCAGATGTTGTAATAAATCCTTCACGTAGAGGATTCCCGTGATGTTATCCAAGTTTTCCTCGTACACGGGCATACGTGAGTAGCCATGTTCAGTGATGATCTCTTTCACTTGTTGGTAGCTTGAACTCCCGTCAATGGCGATCACGTTGATGCGGGGACGGATGATGTCAACCGCGTCAATATTACCAAAACGGACAATGCCTTCCAAAATGTCTTTTTCCTCGTTGATTGCCGTGTCCTTGGTTAATTCCAAGGCTTTGGATAATTGGTCGATGGATAAATTGTCCTTTTTATCCATGCGCTTGCTGATAATAGAGGTGGAACCGATCAACAGGGCGGATAGCGGACGGAACAGGCGTGATAAAAAGGTCAGTGGACCTGCCATGAAAATCACCATGTTCAACTGGGAACGATTGGCGTATAATTTAGGAATGATTTCTCCGGCCAGTAAGATCACGAACGTTACCACGATCACTTGGATAATGAAACCTAACGTGGGATAAGCCGAGAAATCAAATAATGAATTTACCAGATAGGTGGACAGCACGACAATGGCCACGTTCACGAAATTGTTGGATATTAAAATCGTGGCGAGTAGTCGGTTGGGTTTCTGTTGCAGGTTGCGGGCCTTCTCGTACCCGTTGTCTTCCAAGTATTTCAATTGCGAGGGAGAAAGTGAGAAATAGGCAACCTCCGAACCGGAAATTAATGCCGAGCATAATAATAAAAGCAATAGGATAATGACGAAAATTAAATCGATGAGGGTGAATGCACCTGTAAAAATCTGCCCGGCAAGGGGAATATAATCTGTGTCCAAAATTTATATAATTGGTTAAACTTAAATATCGCCGAAAGATACATAGAAAAACTAAAAGATAAAAGATAAAAACTAAAAACTAATCGTTTAAAGCCTGATTTCCTTGTTCGAAATCGTTTACTTCAAACTTTTAGTTTTTAATTCTTAGCTTTTATCTTTCAGAACGGGAGATCGTCACTGTCGTCACCACCGCTTAAATCGGGTGCTTGTGGCATGTGCGTGTCTTGAGGTTTATCCCCGTTATCCTGTTTCCGGGATAGCATCTGGAAATTATCCCCGTAAATTTCGGTCGTGTATCTTTTCACCCCGTTTTGGTCGTCCCATGAACGGGTTCTGATACGTCCCTCGATGTAAAGCATCATCCCCTTGCGAACGTATTTTTCGGCTATTTGAGCCAGATTCCGCCAGAGAACGATATTGTGCCATTCGGTTTGAGTTACACGTTCTCCGTTTTTATTATTGTACACCTCCGACGTGGCAAGGCTGAATCTTGCCACGGCAACACCTCCTTCGAGATATTTTACGTCCGGGTCAGCCCCGACATTACCGATAAGAATAACTTTGTTTACCATGTATAATGTATGGATTAAAATTTGTCACAAATTACGGAATAATTTCGGAGAAAAAAAATAATCCCGATGCCATCTTGTTATGATTCGTGATTTATTCCCGATTGCTGGATGTGATAACTTTGTTGTAACCAGTTTAAATAAATAGCGGGCAAGACAAAGGGATGTTGTAAAAAGCGGTGCGAGGATATGTCCGATGTTGACAATTAAAGATATAGAACACAAAAAATATTGACAAAAATGCGATAGTTTGTTTCATTGTTTGTGGAAAAGATATATATTTGCAGTCTGAAATCTAGAAGAAACGAAATATAATATTGAATATTAAATACTTAAAGAAAATGACAAAGGCGGACATCGTGAATGAAATTTCAAGAACCACTGGTATCGAGAAAGCTGCGGTACAAACTACAGTTGAAGCTTTTATGGAAGCAATCAAAGGTTCTGTGATTGATGGAAAAAATGTATATTTAAGAGGTTTTGGAAGTTTTGTAGTGAAAAAGAGAGCTGAGAAAACCGCTCGTAATATTTCTAAAAATGTAACGATCAAGATTCCTGAACACTTTATTCCTTCGTTCAAGCCTTCGAAGAGTTTCGTCAATCAGGTGAAAGATCAAGTAAAATAAGAAAGGAGTGAAATTATGCCAAGCGGAAAGAAAAGAAAGAGACATAAGATGGCCACTCACAAACGGAAAAAGAGACTGAGAAAGAACAGACACAAAAAGAAGTAGTCATCGTTTGTGAGTTAGAGATTATAAACCTAAGGGCTATGCCTTTAGGTTTATTTTGATTAATACATTAATTGATCAGGTAGTGAATACTGAGTTAGTCATAGATGTAAAAGCGGAAGAAGTAGTAATCGCCTTGTTAAAGGACAAGCGGTTGGTAGAGTTGACAACGGAGAAGACTAGCGTTAAATTTGCGGTAGGTGACATCTATTACGGGAAAGTGAAGAAAATCATGCCCGGTTTGAATGCCGCTTTCGTTAATGTCGGCTATGAAAAGGATGCCTTCCTGCATTACCTTGATCTCAGTCCCCAGTTTTATTCTTTGGATAGCTATATAAAGCAATGTATAGCCCGGAAGGGGATGCCTGTAGCCAAATTAAAACTGGAGCCGGAAATCAGTAAAAACGGGAAGATCGGGGACGTGCTTTCTGTCGGCCAATATGTGGCCGTGCAGGTCGCGAAAGAACCTATTTCCACCAAGGGTCCGCGCTTGACCTCCGAGTTGAGTATTGCCGGCCGCCACCTAGTTCTGATGCCTTTCTCGGAAAAGGTATCCGTGTCACAAAAGATAAAATCGGTCGAAGAACGGAAGCGTTTGAAAAGACTGATTGAAAGTATACGCCCCAAGAATTTCGGGGTGATCGTGAGAACTGTCGCCGAAGGCAAGAATGCCGAGCTATTTGACAGTGAATTAACAGAACTTGTTGAACGTTTCGAGACCGCGTTCAAACATCTTCGGGATATAGAGCCTCCCAAGCTGATTTTGGGAGAGATTGACCGAACCAGCGTTATTCTCCGGGATATATTGAATCCCTCGTTCGAGAACATTTATGTGAATGATTTAGCATTGAGTAAAGAAATTAAGCGTTATATCAGCACGATAGCTCCGGAGAAAGAAGGTATCGTTAAATTTGTGTCAACCGAGGTACCGATCTTCGATCATTTTGGGGTGGACAAGCAAATCAAGTCTTCGCTGGGACGTACCGTTTCGTTTAAAAACGGGGCATACCTCATTATAGAACACACGGAAGCTTTTCATGTGATAGACGTGAATAGCGGGAATCGTGTGAAATTGGGCGATGATCAGGAATCAAATGCCCTGGAAGTAAACTTGGCTGCTGCCGACGAGGTGGCTCGTCAGTTACAATTGCGAGACATGGGAGGTATTATCGTGATCGACTTTATTGATATGCAACAGGCGGAGAACCGCCAGAAGTTGTTCGATAAGATGCGTTCGGCAATGGAACTCGATCGTGCCAAGCATACCATACTCCCTCTGAGTAAATTCGGATTAATGCAAATCACGCGCCAGCGGGTACGTCCGGAAATGACCGTGACGACCACGGAGACTTGTCCCGTGTGTCATGGAACCGGTAAGGCCGATGCTGCTGTTTTAGTGATTGATAAGATTGAAGATCAGCTTGAGTTCTTGGTCGAAGAGAAGAAAATCAAGAATCTGGTATTGAAAGTACACCCCTTCGTGGAGGCGTATTTGAAAAAAGGTTTCTGGTCTTTGCGTAGGAAGTGGGCTTTCAAGCACCATATCCATTTAAAGGTGGTCGGAGTTCCCTCTTTTTATATTTACGAATATAAGTTTTTTAATCGTTTTAATAGAGAAATAGAACCCGAGTAGGTGTTTTTACTTACAGTTTCGTCATTCCATCTTAAAACGATGTTAAAATAGTACCATGAATTTGTGTGAGAACAAATTATATGGTACTTTTGCGTCCACTGTGTGATAATGCATACGATTTCGAGAAGCATGCAAATTGATGTTTTATTAAATAATTTTTTATGAAAAAGAGACTATTGACGTTGATCTTTACGTTGTTCGTGGGAACCTTTTCGGTTTTCGCTCAAATGTCTGACCCGACAAGTTGGACGTTTTCACAGAAGAAAACCGGGGATAACGAATACGCTTTAACCTTTAAAGCAACCATTCAACCCGGGTGGACGGTTTACTCCATGTCAACCCCGGCAGGTGGTCCCATGCCTACATCAATTACCATTGAGAAAGTGGGAGAGGGAATCGAATTAGTGGGTACGGCCGAGGAGAGTGAACCAAGTAAAAAGCATGATGATGTTTTCGGAGTCGATGTGTGGTATTATTCAAATAATTACACCATAACCCAAAAGATCAAAGTTACCGATCCTTCCATTACTACCGTGAAAGGAAGCGTTGAATTCCAGGCTTGTCAGGAAGGTGCTTGTGTGCCGGGAGAGAAGGACTTCGCGATTGAGTTGGGTAACAAAGGTGCAGATAAAGCTACTGTTGCTGCTGCCGATGAAACGAAGGATGCAACCGAGGATGATTCCTTGTGGTTGTTCTTCTGGGTGGCTTTTGGTAGTGGATTACTGGCAGTTGTGATGCCTTGCGTGTTCCCGATGATCCCGATGACGGTGTCATTCTTCATGCATGGGGATAGTAATAAAGCAAAAGCAAAGGCAAAAGCTATTTTCTTCGCCTTGTCTATCGTTGGTATCTATACCGCTTTAGGATTGATCATTTCGTTCTTGTTAGGACCGGGATTCATTAACTGGTTGAGTACGAACTGGCTGCCTAATATTTGTTTCTTCATTATATTTATGATCTTCGCTGCATCCTTCTTTGGTGCGTTCGAGATCGTGTTACCGTCTTGGTTGGTAAATAAATCGGATAAACAAGCTGATAAAGGTGGTTACATCGGAGCTTTCTTCATGGCATTCACGTTGGTATTGGTGTCATTCTCTTGTACCGCCCCGATCGTTGGAACCGTGTTGGTAGAGGCTGCACGCGGATCTGTATTACGTCCGATCATCGGTATGTTAGGATTCTCTATCGCCGTGGCATTGCCTTTCGGATTCTTCTCTTTCTTCCCTTCAAAATTAAGCAATCTACCGAAATCAGGAGGTTGGTTAAATGCGGTGAAAGTTGTATTAGGATTCGTGGAGGTTGCCCTTGGATTCAAGTTCTTGATGGTAGCAGACCAGACTTACCACTGGGGATTGTTAGACCGTGAGGTTTACATCGCTATCTGGGTAGCAGTGTTCACGTTACAAGCATTGTACTTGATGGGTAAAATCAAATTCGCTCACGATAGCGACTTGCCATATATCGGAGTACCTCGTTTGGTGATGATTATTATTACCATGTCATTCGTGATCTATTTGATCCCGGGTATGTTCGGGGCACCGTTGAAAGCTTTGGCCGGATATTTCCCGCCACAAGAAACGATAGACTTCGATATTAACCGTATTGTGCGTGACAACGCGAAAGAGATCATGAAGAGTGGCGTGCAGGTGGGTGGAACACAAGGTGCCGCTAGCGCCGCATCCAACGAACCTGTGAAATACTCTGATTTCTTGCACTTGCCCCACGGGTTGGATGGTTATTTCGATTACGATCAGGCATTGAAAGCCGCACAAGCTCAAGATAAACCCTTGTTTATTGACTTCACCGGTCACGGTTGTGTGAACTGTCGTGAGATGGAACAAAGCGTTTGGTCTGATCCTCGTGTGCTTGAAATGCTGAAGAATGATTATATCATCGTGGCTCTTTACGTGGACGATAAGACTAAATTACCAGCAGAAGAGGTTTATGTGTCAGAGTATGACGGAAAGAAGAAAAACACGCTTGGAAAGAAGAATACAGACTTCCAGATCAAGCAATTCGAGTCGAACGCTCAACCGAACTATATCTTGTTAGATAGCCGTAAAGGTAATGAGAAAGTATTGAAACCGCATGTATTACAACCCGCCAGAGGTTATAATAAAGATCGGGATGCTTTCGTGAAATTCTTGCAAGACGGTTTGAAAGAGTATAAAGCTCGTGCCGGAAAGTAATTTATCGAATTGATCAGATATTTGAAAGCCACCTTTTTCGAGGTGGCTTTCGATTTATATACTTTAGATATTGCGGGTTTTCCCGTTAACGGTCAATTTGCCCACTTGTAACAAGGACGGGAGGCAGAATGATATAACCCCGATAGCTAATATCACGAGTCCACCAATAACGAACGTGTTTGTAATCCCCACGTGATCGGCAATAAACCCGGTACTCATTAATCCGAGCATGGAGGGGAGCATACTAAGGCTCATGTATATGGAAAATACTCGTCCGAGTATTGCCGGGTTGATTTTCGTCTGGATAACGGCAGTGAACGAGGCAAAGTATAATGACCCGATCACGCCTTCAAATGCGGTAAACACGACGAACCAAACAAAGGCATTGGGAGATAGTAGGCCAGATGCCGTGAATCCGGCTCCCAAGAGGATATATGTCAGGTTGATCAGCGTGATTTTGTTGATCTTGTATTGTTTGATACTCAAGGCAACTCCCCCCAATAGGGCCCCGACTCCCCAAATGGCTTCAATCAGACTCATTTGGAAAGCATCTCCCGAAAAGTGATTTAGGGTCATTAAAGGGAAAAGTACGCTGACTGGCATGATAAAAAATGTGGCTATGATCGAGAGTATTAATAATAATGGCATTCCCCGGTGGCTGACTACCTCCCGTTGAGCCTCTTTTAAGTCTTGAAGGACATTGTTTTCTCCCGCGTGTTCACCGGGTGGTGGGTTCGGTATTTTGACGAAAGCCAGCGAGGTACAGGCGAGTATGGCTCCGATCACGTCGAGCATAAGCACGACAGGCATGGCCAGCGTGGTAATGGCTAGGGCGCCTAAAGCTGGTCCGGCTATATTACAGGCAGAATTGATCATCTGGTTGATCCCGGCGATTCGTAATAATTGAGATTCTGGAGCGAGTAACGGGATAGATGCTTGCATCGAAGGAGCATGGAAAGCCGAACCTATCGATCGGAGTGCCAACAATAGATAGATTTGCCAAACTTCCGCTTGTTCGAAATAAAATAAAAAGGCTAGAATAAGTGTGCAGAAAGCAATGAAACTGTCAGACAGGATCATGATTTTCTTCCTGCTCCACCGATCAATAAATACTCCGGAGAACATACCTAAGATGCCTTGCGGTAACATGGCGGCAATCGTGGCGAAAGCCAAAGTTTCTGCCGATTTAGTTTCAAAGGTTAGCCATAAAATAATGGCAAAATTAACGAGAGAACTGGTCAGTATGGAGAAAAACTGTCCTGTCCATATAATTGCGAATACCTTTTTCCAGTTATTCATGGTAATTTATTAAAAGTGAGAAAACAATACCTTGATACTTCCCGGTTAGGAGGAAAGTTTTAAAAAAGTCCGGAGGAATTTTTCCGGGATTAAATTAGGCACGAACCCGATACGGAATGCCCACGATGAAGTTTTGAAATCTCATAAATGGTATTGTATGTAATTTCTACAAATATATGAATCTGTAAAGAATAATCCTAAAAAATAATCGAAAATATCAAGAGGTTTACGTGATTGTGTGTCATTGCCGTGATACGAATAGATTATTTTTCTACCTTTGTACGAGTTGCGTGTCTGTGAAGGCCGAATAGAATGATAATTCGTGTAAAATCTTGATTCATGGAAAGTAATCCTCAACTGGAATTGGCGTATGACTTTTTGGAATATACGGGAGTGAACGTGTTTCTTACAGGAAAAGCGGGAACGGGAAAAACTACGTTTTTGCGGGAATTGAAACGGAGATCACCCAAAAGGATGATTGTGGTTGCTCCCACGGGAGTGGCGGCAATTAATGCGGGTGGGGTGACGATTCACTCTTTCTTCCAGTTGCCGTTCGGGCCATACGTGCCGGGAAGTACGGATACGGTGGAGCGAGGTGAAAAATTGCAATACACGCACAAGTTCAACCGGGAAAAGATCAATATTATCAAGACGATTGATTTGCTGGTGATTGACGAGATCAGTATGGTACGGGCAGATTTGCTGGATGCGGTGGATGATATGTTGCGTCGTTACCGCTCCAAGAGCGAGCCTTTCGGTGGGGTGCAGTTGTTGTTGATCGGTGATTTGCAGCAGTTGGCTCCCGTGGTGAAAGAGGACGAGTGGGCGTTGTTGAAACAACATTACGCATCGGCGTTCTTTTTCCATAGTAAGGCTTTGGCAGCAACCCGCTACGTGGCGATCGAGTTGAAACACGTTTACAGGCAACAGGATCGGGAATTCGTGGACCTGTTGAACCGGGTACGGGAGAACCGGGTGGATGCTGCGGTGTTGGGGATGTTGAACCGGAGGTATGTACCGGGCTTTAAGCCTTCGGATGACGAGGGGTATATCACGTTGACAACACATAACCACCAAGCACAAAGGATTAACGACGTGAAAATGGCAGAATTATCCACTAGGGCTTATTCGTTCAAGGCAGAAGTGAAGGATAATTTCCCCACTTATTCTTATCCCACGGAGGAGACGTTGGTGCTGAAACAAGGGGCGCAGGTGATGTTCGTGAAAAATGATTCATCACCGGAAAAGCGTTACTATAATGGGAAAATCGGTAAAATCACGGCTATTAATGACCGTTCCATCGAGGTGGTAGGAAAAGAGGATGGCCTGAAGATTCAGGTGACACCGGAGGAATGGACGAACACGAGATACACGCTGGACGAGGAGACTCGGGAGATCACGGAGACGGTGGAGGGAACGTTTAAGCAGTACCCGTTGAAAACGGCGTGGGCGATTACGATTCATAAAAGCCAAGGGTTGACGTTTGAACGGGCGATCGTGGATGCGAATGCGGCGTTTGCTCATGGGCAGGTGTACGTGGCGTTGAGCCGTTGCAAGACCTTCGAGGGACTTGTGTTGAGTTCCCCAGTAACCGTGCGTTCACTGGTGAGTGACGGGGCAATAGATGAATTCGTGCGGGAGGCGGAACAGAAGGAGCCGAATAAGGAGGAATTGCAACAGGCCCGGCAGTCTTATTTCAGGGAGTTGTTGCTGGAACAATTCGATTACGAGACGATTCGGTGGAGGTTACATTATTTGTACCGGGTGTTGGATGAGCAGTTGCGTCGGTTGTATCCCGATTGGGTGGAACGTTACCGGGTGGCGGGAGCCAAGTGTGCGGAGGAATTGTTGGCGGTGGCCGAACGGTTTCAGAACCAGTTGGAACGGTTGATGCCGGAAGAAGGGAATTACGAGGCGGACCCGGTGATCGCAGACCGGGTGAAGAAGGGGGCGGAATATTTCCGGGAACATACGATGTCTATTTTTGGAAAATTCTTGGAAGAGGCTATTCCGGAGATTGATAACAAGGAGGTGAGGAAGTTGGTGGAACAAAATATGGAACGTTTTCGGGGAGAGGTGAACTTGAAACTTGAAACGTTGAAAGTGATCGGGAACGGTTTTTCTGTAAAAGATTATTTACGGGCGAAGGCGAAGGCGTTAATTGATGCCCCGAAGGTGAAGATTAAGGCGAAACGTGCCGGAGCGGAGAAAGTGGAGATTTCTCCTGATATACTACATTCGAAGTTATATGAAACTCTTCGTGCTTGGAGGAACAAGGAGGCAGAACGATTGAAATTGCCCGTGTACACGGTATTGCAGCAGAAAGCTTTGTTGGGAATCAGTAACACGCTGCCCACGAATTCAAAGGAATTGCTGGCAGTTCCCGGAGTTGGGAAAAAGATCGTGGAACGTTATGGGGCTGTGTTACTGGATATGGTGGATGAGTTCCGCTTTCAACAGAAGTAAGGATATTTTTTGAGTGAATTTGTTTGTTTCTCGAATTTATATATATTTGTATCTAACTAGAATGTAGGGTGTTTGTTAATTAGATATAATGGATAGGGAGATTCAGAATTTTATTAATGGTGTAAACCGTAAGGATGCTAAGGCGTGGGAGAGAATTTATATGGATTATTATTCTCCTTTGTGCCATTATGCGATGAAAATTTTGAATAACCGAGAACAGGCCGAGGATTTGGTGCAAGGAGCAATTATTAAATTGTGGGAGTCTCCTTTATGTTTTGAGAATATTGCCGCTTTTAATGTTTATTTATACCGTACGGTGAACAATAATTGTTTGAAAGAAATACGGGATAAAGAGCGGGAAGACAAGCGCTTGAAAGAATGGGCTTTTTTTACGGATGAAATAGAATCCGAGTCATTGTCGGCTGTAATGTTTGAGGAGGTGATTAGGAAATTGCGGAAAGTGATTGAAGAAATGCCTCCTAAACGACGTGAAGTCATTCTATTGAGTATGAAAAGAATGACGAATGATGAGATCAGCTTGAAATTGAATATCTCCCAGAATACGGTGAAGAAGCACAAAAAGGAGGCTTATGCGGTTATTAAGGCTGCCGTGAAATCAGATTTGTTTATATTTTCAATCTTTTTTTGAAAAAAATGTATTTTTAGGGTACCCGTTTTTCTTTTTGGGGATTTATTAATAGAAATAAAGCCTCAATGAGATGATGGACGATTTAAAAATATACGAAAGGTTATCAGATTTACTCTATAAGGATTTACTTGGGATGACAAGTAAAGAGGAGAAACAGGAATTAGATTCTTTATGTGAGGAGTATGGAGTGAAAGAAATGGATCGTGATAAGATCGTGGCTCGTTTGCAAGGAACGGATGATTTTGATGGTAGAGAGGCATATCGGAAATTCAAAATATTAAAAAAGAACGCGAGAAAAACATTCCGGATCGGATGGTGGGTTTCTACGGCCGTTTCGATTGTCGTTTTGTGTATTATCGGATGGTGGATGAATAATAAACCAGAACAGATTAACAAGGTGGAACCAGTTGTTGCAGAAGTTATTTGTCCGGGGCAAAGTTGTGCGGTAATAACATTAGCAGACGGAAAACAGGTTTCTCTTGAAGAGAATATTCAAGAATTGGAGGAGAGTGATGGGACGATATTGCGTTCCGAATCCGGTACTTTGGTTTATAAGGCAAATCTGTATAATGAGACGGCAGAGGTCATGTATAACACCGTGACGATTCCTCGTGGTGGAGAGTATTGTTTGGAATTGGCAGATGGTACGAAAGTGTGGTTAAATGCAGAGACTGAATTGAGATTTCCTGTAAATTTTTCGGGTAAAACGAGGGATGTTTACTTGAAAGGAGAAGCTTATTTTCAGGTGAGTAAGGATGAGCTACATGCATTTCAAGTGCATACTTCAATGGGAACTGTGGCCGTTTTAGGTACAAGTTTTAATGTACGGGATTATGCCGATGAGCAAAAGGTTGTAACTACATTGGAGATGGGGAAAGTGATGTATGTCTCCGGAGAAAACAAAAAAGAGATTATCTTGACTCCGGGTTTTCAGGTGCAAGAGGAGAAAACCGGGGAAATTAAAATGAAGAAGGTGGATGTTATGCAGTATGTTGGTTGGCGGGAAGGAAAATACGTGTTTGAAAATACTGCGTTGGTGGATATTATGCGAACATTAGAAAGATGGTATGATATAGATGTCGTGTATGTTGATCCAGTGGTGAAAGATTATCATTTCACGGGTGATCTGGAACGTTACGAGAGTATAAATGTATTTTTGAATTTTATTGAAACGGGTGGAGATGTAAAATTTAAGACGGAAGGAAAAACGATTATAATCGGTAAAAAATAAATACGGGTGTTTGTTGGCACTAGACCCGTATTTATCAGGTGAACATTAATAAATTAATGAAACATTACAAAGGTATGAAAAAAAATTGTTTCTATGGGCGTGGTGTGCCCTTTCATTTGAAAAAATGCTTGTTAATCATGAGGCTATGTTTATTTTTTATGTTGGTGTTACAGATCGGGGTATCAGCTTCCGGTTATACTCAACAGCGGGTGTCTTTATCCATGCAGGATGTTACGCTTGAACACGTGCTGAAAGAGTTGAAGAAACAGACTGGCCTTCGCTTTTTTTACAGTGTAGAAAAAGTGAGGTCTGAGCAGAAAAAAGTGGTAAATATTGAGAATGATGTTCTTGAAAATGCATTGAGGTCGGTGTTGATGGGAACTGGTTTGACATTTACGATTATGAACGATGTAGTCGTGATTAAGGATGAGGTGGTTGCTACTGCAGATTCATTACAAAAAGGGCAACAATTACTGAAGGGAATTGTAAAGGATAAGGCAGGGGAACCTTTACCCGGAGTGACCATTTTGATAGAGGGGACTACAATCGGGTGTGCAACAGATATTGATGGTAAATATTCTCTTACATTGCCCGGTGAAGTGAAGGGCGTAGTCCTAGTATTTCGATTTGTAGGAATGGAAACGAAAAAAGTTTCTATGGATGAGGTGAAGGATAAAGAGATTTTGCAAGGGAAGAAAGAGTTAGTGGTCGTTTTAGAGGAACAGACGGAAAATTTAGATGATGTGGTGGTGACTGGTATTTTCCGTAGGAGCAAAGAGTTAGCGACAGGAGCTTCCGTAACAGTGACCGGTGAACAGCTGAAAATGGTAGGGAATCAGAATATTTTGCAAAGTCTTCGTACGCTAGATCCTTCGTTTAAAATCGTGGAGAATAATTTGAACGGTTCAGACCCGAATGCCTTACCGGAGATCGAGGTACGCGGTGCGAATGGAATACCGGATCTTGATGCAAATTATAAAGGAAATCCGAACCAGCCGTTATTTATTCTGGATGGTTTCGAAGTATCGTTACAGCGAGTTGTCGACTTGGATCCAAACCGGGTGGAAAGTATTTCAATATTGAAAGATGCTTCCGCAGCCGCACTTTATGGTTCTCGTTCTGCCAATGGTGTGATTGTTATCGAAACAAAAGCCCCTGAGATCGGAAGATTGAGATTGAGCTATAATGGAGATTACGCTGTGGTGATGCCTGACCTTACAGACTATGATTTGTTAAATGCGAGAGAGGCTCTTGAACTTCAAAAGGATGCGGGACATTTCGAGGGGCGTTCATTGAGTAATGATATTGAAATGAAAGAATATTACAACCGAATGCTGAAGAATGTAATGGAAGGAGTAGATACGTATTGGTTAAGTAAACCGTTGAGAACTGCTTTCGAACATCGTCATAATTTCGAGTTGAGTGGTGGGGATAAGGTGATACGTTATGGTATCAATTTTTCAGTACGGATGACACCGGGAGTGATGAAAGGATCAAGTCATAATAATTATATGGGAGGTGTTTTCTTGCAATATCGTAAAGGAGGTCTTCTTTTCAAGAATGATCTTCAAATTACAGCTAATGAATCGAAAAATTCTCCTTATGGGGAGTTTAGTCAATACGTGTCATTGAATCCTTATGTCCGTCCGTATGATGAACAAGGCCGTCCAGTGAAATTGTTTGATGATAAATATCCTGACTTTTTGGAAGGATCACAATTTAACAAGAATCCTCTTTATAATGCAACTCTTCATTCCGTGGATGAAGAAAAATATACTGATTTCACAAATAATTTTTCTATTGAATGGACGATTTCGGAGAATCTGACATTGATGGGACGTTTTAGTTTGACGAAACAATTTAATTCTTCAGATCTTTTTTATTCTGCATCACATACGATGTTTGAAGAATTGGGCGATCCGATAAATTCTCCAGATGAGTTTTTAAGAAGGGGAAAAGCTTCGTTTTCCAATGGAGAAAGTTTTAGTATCTTGGGAGACCTGAATTTGCGCTATGGACAATCTTTTGGCAAACATAATATTTATGCTGTAGTTGGTTTAAATGCTTCTCAAAGTAAAAATCATGATAAAACAGTAGATGTGGAAGGTTTTCCGAATGATAATATGAGTAGTATTGCTTTTGCGAAACAATATTATAAGGATTCAAGACCGGAAGCGACTTATGGTATTCAACGTCTGGCTGGAATTTTGGGGACATTCAACTACTCTTATGACCGACGTTATTTGTTTGATTTTTCGTTGAAAGTGGACGGATCATCTAATTTCGGTTCCAATAATCGGTTTGCTCCTATTTGGTCTTTGGGAGCGGGCTGGAATATCCATAATGAATCTTGGATGGAGAAAATGGCAGCAATAAGTATTTTGAAATTACGTTGTTCTTATGGTATTACCGCTTCCCAGAATTTTGCACCATTTCAAGCTACTTCAATGTATAGTTATGAGACCGGACGGCATTATGCAGGATTGATTCCTGCTTGGCTAAAAGGAATTGGAAATAAGGATCTAAAATGGCAGACAACTCATGTGTTGAATTTGGGGTTGGAATTAGGATTTGTGGATAGTCGTTACATGATAAACATCGATTATTATCAACGTCGCACGGATAATTTGTTGGCAGACGTTACTATTGCTACTTCAACGGGATTTTCAAGTTATAAGGAAAATATCGGGGAGACTGAAAATCGGGGATTTGAGGCAACCGTGAAGGCGATGTTTATTAAAAGACCTCAAGATCAGATTTACTGGAGTGTGAATGTTTCCGCTGCTCATAACCGGAATAAAATTACGAAAATCAGTAATTTCATGAAAAAGCGTAACGAGGAGGTGATTAAAAAAGCAGAGGAGGAAAACCAGTCTGCTCCTGTTATTCTTTATGAAGAAGGGCGTTCTTTAACAGATATTTATGCTGTTCGTTCTTTAGGTATTGATCCGGCTACGGGAAATGAACTTTACTTGACAAAACAGGGATTAACGACATTTACTTATAATTCGTTTGACCAGGTTGCTGTGGGAAATACCCGTCCGGATCTTGAGGGTATTATCGGAACTTCTCTAACCTATAAAAATTTAACGTTTAGTGCTAATTTCCGATATAAGATTGGTGGACAGATCTACAATTCTACCTTGGTGGATCGAGTAGAAAATGCTGATCTTTATGGGAATGTGGATCGTCGTATTTATGATGATCGTTGGCGGAAAGAAGGGGATCAATCGCTTTATAAAAGTATTTTTGATAAAACAACTACTCGCCCGACAAGCCGTTTCGTGCAAGATGAAAACGTGTTCACCTGTGAATCTGTGAGCCTGGGTTATGATATAAAGCATAAAGGTATTCTTCGTACGTTAGGAATGGAGCGATTGAGAGTAAATGCTTATATGAATGATATTATGCGACTTTCTACTGTTCGCCAAGAAAGGGGTATTAATTATCCGTTTGCCAATAGAATTGCGTTTTCTTTAAGCGCAACATTTTAGAGATGAGCAGTATAATATAAAAAGATATAGAGATGAAAAAAATAATGAAAACTGCCTACCTATTTGTATTGATCCTGGGTGCATTTATGTTCACCGGATGTGAGGATTGGTTTGATGTGTCATCTGATATAGATGCGAAAGAGGACGATTTGTATAAGACAGAGAACGGTTATTTTGACGCTTTAATTGGTGTTTATGCGAAGATGGCCGGAACGTCGTTGTATGGTGATCAAATGACTATCAGTACAATGGATTTATTAGCGTATAGTTATGTGTTGCGGGATGGTGCTCCTGAGATTTACACCTCTTTTGCAAATTTTGATTACAAGACAGCCGATACTGAAAAAGTAATTGCTTCTATTTGGGAAGGAATGTATAATGCGATAGCTAATGATAATAAATTGTTGGAACGTTTGGAAAATGCTGATCGAAAGATTTTTGACGATGACAATTATGATTTGATTAAAGGGGAAGCATTGGCGTTGAGAGCATATTTGCATTTTGATTTGTTGAGAATGTTTGGGCCATCGAAAGCGCTAGATAAGGGAGAGAAGTGTATACCTTACGTGACTACTTTTGGCCAGGGGAATACCGCATATAGTACATTTGATCAGGTTATTGAAAAGGTGCTGGCTGATATTGATGCTGCAATTCCATTGTTTGATAAAGACCCAATATGGACCCCCATGGAGACTCCTTCAAATGTTTATCTGGTAAATCGGAAAGTTCGTATGAATGCTTTTTCGGTGCGGGCGTTGAGGGCTAGAGTTATGTTGTATGCCGGAAAAACAGATTCAGAAGTATATGATTTTGTAAGTGAGCTTATGGATACACTCCAGACTAATATTAATTATCCTCGTTTAACAACTTCTCCTCAAGATATTGATAAGGATAAAATTATTTCAGGAGAGTTACTTTTTGGTCTTTACGTGGATAAGTTATCTAATGTGGCTTCGGGGTATTTCCCTTCTGTTACAACAAGTAAAGAGTTAGGAAGTACGAAAGAGAAATTAGATGTTATTTTTGAAGCGGATAAGTACAAAATGTCTGATGTTCGTTATGAGTTATTGTTCGTAACGGAAGAGGGGTTACCAAGAATGCGTAAATTTCGTCAAGAACAGACCGATAACCAGAGGTCTAGAAATCAAATGCCGATGTTACGCTTATCTGAGATGTATTATATTGCCGCAGAGACGGCTCCGGATGTGGAGACTGCCTTGGTTTATATCAATGCAATAAGAACGGCTCGTAGTTTACTGGGGGTGGAATTAAATACAAAAGAGGAGGTTATAAGTTATTTGGATACCGAGTATCGGCGGGAAATGCTTGCGGAGGGACAAATATTTTATCGGTATAAATATCGGAATTTAGAGAATATTCCGGATTGCGAAATAAAGATCGCCGATAAGTTATCAGAAGTTTATAGATTCCCGTTGCCACAACAAGAACAGGAGTGGGGACAGAAATAATAGTAACCTTGTAAATGACGAATATTATGAATAAGATATTAATACTTTTGTTCTGCTCGTTGATCTTTGCTTGTAGTCAAGGAGATGAGTTCGATTTTAAAGGAGGTAATAAGATTTATGTGGCTTCAGGAGATAGTACTACCTTTTCGTTTGCCGTAAAACCACAAGAATATATGGTTCACGAGATTAAGGTCCCCATTCGTGTAACGGGAGTTGCGACTTCGGCAGATCGTATTGTGACGGTAGAATTAGATAAAGAACGTACGTTATATGCAAAGGAGGGAACTCCTGAAAATGGAGGGCATTTTACGATAGAAGAATGTGTTCTTCAGAAGGATAGTGTGAATAGTGTGATTGTTATTAAACTTTATCGGGATCATATAAAGAGTACGTTAAAAGAGCTAGGAAAGGAAAATGAGGACATGACTGTTGGTATAAATATTGTTCCTACTGGTGATTTTTTAGGTGAAATGGGAGAAGATGAGTTGTGTTTTATCGTAACATTTAATGATCGTTTGACAATTCCTTCTAATTGGAATAGCTTGAAAACTTATTTCGGAGAACCTAGTTTGGTAAAATATCAATTTATTATTGATGTGCTTGGTATTTCGGAATTTCCGACCACGGGAGATAATAAGTATGAAGCAGGTGAGTTATATTATTTCCAAGATGAATTACGAGTAGCCCTCGTGAAATATAATAATGAGCATAAGGATAATCCATTAACAGATGAAAATGGAAATAGAGTTACGTTCTAACCAGATAATATACAGAAAATGAAAAAATATATGTTTTTGTTAGCTATCCTGTCGATATTGCAGGCTGGATGCTACGAGGATAAAGGAAATTACGATTACACAACGGTGGACGAAGTAACCATAGAAGGGGAGTACGAGCTTGTTTATCGTTTGAAGATGGGGGAACGGTTGTCGATCCCTATGACATTGGAACTAAATGGTTTTGACGAATCACAATTAGAGTTTAAGTGGGAGTTTGCGATCCAGAATAAATTGAATCCGGAGTATCATTTACTTTCAACAAGTAAGGATTTTGATGAAGAAATTACATTGGCTCCGGCAAATTATGATTTACGATATTCAATTATGAATACAGCGACTGGGCTTACAACTTATAAACGTTTTAATGTTGAGGTAACGGACGCAATCAGTAAGTACACTTATTTATTATTGTGTAAGGTTCCGGGTACGACGAATGAGTATGATCTTTCATCTGCGAATGAGTTTTCCCGAATAGGAGAACCCCTGTATAATCTTTATTCAAAGACGAATGGTAAGAATATTCAAAATGCTAAATCTTTATTTTATTTTGCCACCTCTTCCAGTCCTTATTATGATAATTGCTTGGTGTTGAAAAATGACGGAGCTGAAAAGTTGAGTCCTTTTGATTTGACATGGGTTGCCGATCAATCAGAGTTATTTTTTGAACCAAAGGCAAGTTGTGATATTGAGTTTTTACTCACGGATAAGAATTTTAGTCAGTATTTTATTGTAGCTGATGGAAAACTACACTTTTGTACAACTCGCTATACTCCGTATAAGTTTGGTGTGGAAAAGTCATTACCGGATAATTCTGATTATTATATTTCGAATTATGGTTATTTCTATGATTATTATGGTTCAAAATATGTATTTCTAGATCGTAAAGGTGGACGCTTCTTATTATGGGAGAATGGTGCGATGAATTTAAGTATCGTATCTAGTAACCAGTATTATACTATAGGAGAATTAAAAGATTTTTCCACGCTTTATATGGGACAAAGTTGTAAAAAGACTCTTTTTGCACTTATGAAAGATCAGGCGGGTAAAGTACATAAATATGACTTTGGGACTGATTATACAAGTGGTTATCCATATAAGTATGTTGTACTTGGACATTCGGTGATTCCGGATGAGGTTGAATTGGATAAAACTTCCGCTGTGTATCCGCATCCTAATAGCGAGAATATATTTTATGCCGTGAAAGATAAAATATGGTTGTTGAATACGGCTACGAATACCCGAATATTGTTCCATGATTTTAAAGATCCTGATGTTAATGTAGTAGAGATGCATATCAAGGATGCGTATGCTTACATGATGTTTATAGCATTGAATAAAGGGGATAAAGGGTATGTTTATCGTTTTTGGATCAGTTCTAATGGAATGCCTCAAGATCCAGCAGAGGGACTGTTCCCATTACCGAAGGAGGATGATATGATTGTACCTTATGAAGCTATGGGACCATACGATGAAATTGTTGATATGGAATATAAGAGTAAAACTTGGTAGTGGTTAATGATTATAAAAATCGGTATTTCTTAAAATATTTGTTTGGGGAAATACCGATTTTTCATATCAATTGCTTTCTTTTGTATATGCATTTTATGACTAAATACACGTGATGATGAATGATATTATCGTGGGAATCGGAGAGGTTCTTTGGGATGTGTTTCCGGAAGGAAAAAGGATTGGCGGTGCTCCTGCTAATTTTGCTTATCATATGTCGCAATTCGGTTTTGATAGCCGGGTGGTGAGTGCTGTGGGGGAAGATGTGTTGGGAGATGAGATTCTGGAAAATTTTAACGGGAAGGGGCTACGCTATTGGGTGGAACGAGTGCCTTTCCCGACGGGTATCGTTGAAGTTACGCTGGATGGAGAGGGGATTCCTTGTTACGAAATAAAACAGGGCGTGGCGTGGGATAACGTGCCGTACACCCCAGAACTTGATCGATTGGCTTGTCAGGTTCGTTGTGTTTGTTTTGGGTCTCTGGCGCAACGGAATGTGGTGACTCGTGCAACGTTGAACCGATTTTTGGAGGCTATGTCCGGGAGGGCGTATAAAGTTTTTGATATAAATCTTCGTCAGCATTTTTACACGGTAGAGGTTTTGAAAGATTCTTTGGCCCGATGTAATATATTGAAATTGAATGATGAAGAATTGGGTATTTTATCCGATTTATTAGAATTGTCGGAAGAATCGGTAGAAAAGAGGTGTAGGGAGATGATGGATCGGTTTGATCTGGAGGTGTTGATACTTACGTGTGGGGTGCAGGGAAGTTACGTGTTTGCGGGTGATATACGGTCATTTCTGGATACCCCTCATGTGAAGGTGGCAGACACGGTGGGAGCCGGGGATTCTTTCACGGCAGCATTTTGTGCTGCGGTTTTGAAAGGGAGATCAATGGTTGAGGCTCATCGTTTTGCCGTGGAGGTTTCCGCTTTTGTTTGTAGTCAGACGGGGGCAATGCCGATGTTGCCCGATGAGCTGAAAGGGTGGCTTTAATTCTGTCAGAATAACGTGGGATCACGTCTGAGGCTATACATGGCTCGATCTTTTATGATGTCGTCATCGTTTACCTGTCCAATGAGTTTCGGGGAGGCGGGATCATGCTTTTGTAGGTTACGGAACGGTTTGTGTTTGGCTGTGTTAGCATAACAATAGAGGCAGCCATTGAAACAGGTGTCGTAGGAGCCGATGTCTATACTTTCAATACAGCGACAAACGTCTCGTTGGTTTTTATCTTTCTGTGCGGAAATCGGGTAGCCTGTGAGTCTTTCTATTAATTCCCGGTCAATACACATTCCGGCAGGAATTCCCATATCGGAAAGGTCTACTTTCCGGGTACAGGTGTTTAGTTGAATTGGGGTCGAGGAGATGGACTGCCGGAAAGAATATGCCATTTCCCGAATCTCTTCCAGTGTAAGCGGGTGTATATTCTGGGAAGAGAGAGATGGACGGATATGTTTGTAATAGTCAATAAAGCTAATCATGCATTTTTCGGTGTGATCTTTGAGCTGTGTGGCAATTTTGAAGAAAGTAGTTTTGTGAAAATCCGTGTTATAGGTTTCGTTTGTCAAGATCGGGTCGTAACGCCAGATGACCTTTTCTTTCCCGATGAGGTCGGAGAGGCGTTTGAAGGTGTCTATTCTTTGTTCGAAAGAAGGTAGATTGGTTTCAATTTCTTTTCCGTAAGCGTTAAGTGTGAATTGAAAGTAATATTTGAACTCTTTTAGATGGTTAAGTTTATCAAGCATCGGAGTCGGATTTTTGGTCCAGAATACAATACAGTCCACCACGTCTGGCGTTAGTCTGACCCGGCTGATTTGTTTCGGGTTGAAGGGGTTCGGAACAAGAACGTGTTTCTCCCGAACACGGTTAAAAAACCATGTTGAGTAGAATGAAGGGATGTCTGTTCTTCTGCTTGCACTGATGATCATATGGTAAAATTACGTTATTCCGGGGTATAATACAAGGGAATGAGGATAAATAGTTGTAATTGTTCTTTCACAAGAATGTAATCGTTCGGTAATATTACAAGCTTTTCTTTGTGGCGTTAAATGAAAAGAAAAAAAGATTATGAAAGAGTATTTATTAAAAATGAGTAAGTGGTGTTTTGTTTTTGCCATGTTGGTTGGAGTGTTGGCTTGTTCAGATGATGATTCAATTAATACGAATTTGTATTCGGGGACGAATATAAGCTCTTATGCAACAATAAAGGCCGATAAAGAGTCTAAGAAAACCAGTATTGAAATATTAAAAGAGGGAGAGTGGAAAGTGTATGGCGGGGAAAATAGTAATTCTATTCTTTTTGATGAACCTTTGTTACAAGGAAATACGAAGGGAACGACAGAATTGAACACGGGAAAATATCAGCTCTATTGCTTGGAATGGGCCGGTGGAGCTAGAACGGCCTTGGGATTAAGACAATTGCCGATGGTGGGACAGTCTAATTTCCGGGATCTGGGAGGTTATAAAACGAAGGATGGACGCCGGGTGAAGTGGGGATTGGTGTTCCGTTCAGGAAAATGTAACAGTCTCACGGAAGATGATTTAGCGTATTTGGCAACGATCCCCTTAAAGACTGTGATCGATTTCCGTTCAAGTAGCGAACAAGAGGCAGAACCGGATAAGGTTCCCACGACAACTGTGAATTGTATTAATTATCCGATCGAACCCGGAAATTTGTCTTCCATTGATGTTTCGGATGTTATCAGAAGAGGGGGTGTGGAGGGGGCTAAACAATATCTGGTAGACGGGAACCGGGAGTTTGTAATCAGTTTTCAGGCAGAATACAAATCTTTCTTCAAGACGTTGATGGAGGCAGACAAGACTCCGTTAATGTTCCATTGCACGGCTGGAAAGGATCGGGCCGGATTTGCGGCAGCCTTGTTTTTGGCAGCTTTAGGTGTTGACCGAGAAACGATCATTGAAGACTATATGTTGACAAATGAGTTGACGGGTGTGACGATGGAGGCAATGAAAGCTCTATACGGGGATAATAAGATGGCAGAATGTATGTATTATATTAGTTCCGTGCAGAAAGAGTATATCGAAATGGCATTAACCACGATAGACGAGAATTATGGCGGAATGGATAAGTTTTTAGTGCAGCAGTTGGGGGTGGATGTGGAGAAACTTCGTAAGTTGTATCTGTATTAGAATTAGGTGTTTTCGTGTTGAGACAGGTTCAAATATGAACCTGTTTTTTATTCATTCTGTTTCATGCATCCCTCCTGATGTTTGTGATAAATTACGTTAGTAAAACACGAGATTCCGTTAAAAATTATATATTTGTAAATATTTACTTGGCGTTTAGTGAATAAATTGGGGATCATTATGAAATATTGTTTTTTATTACTCTGTATTTTTTTTTCATTAGTTGTGGATGCTCTAGATTACCGGGTGGTTTCACGTGGTTCTCTTCATGTTCGTTCCGGTGCGGGAAGCGAGTTTGATGTGATTGGAAAATTAGCTTCTAAAGATACGGTCCACGTGTTGAAAATGGAGGGAACATGGGCGCAAGTAGAGTTTGATGGAAAACAGGCTTATGTCAGTAAAAAGTATATTATGCCGCTTAGGGGAACGAAACAACAATCTGCTGACGACTTTTTTCGTGGATTATGGGGATTGTTTAAACAGGGACCGATTAGTTATTTGCCTTTACTGATTCTATTGACGTTATGCTTTACTTTGCTGGTTCGACGGATGTTTCGTGATTCTCTGGAAATAAAATGGATTGTGGGGGGCCTCGGACTTGTAGCTATCGGCGTCATGGAACTTATTTTTTTCTTCGGTTACAATGGTTTACCGTGGTTCTGCTTTCCTGATGAGGTCGGTTGGCTTTGGACGGTTGTCAACTTTTTTCTATATGGTTTTGTCTTGTTAAAGCAACTTCTATTAAATCTTCAAGTTATTCGTGAGATTTGCCATGAATCCGGGTATAATTTGAGTGTGGGTGTTTATTCCTATGTCGTTGCGGTCATTTTGGCGATTATTTTTTACTTGGCTGATGTGGATATGGGAGTGTATTTAATTTGTGGATTCTTGGTGGCTCGGTGCGTGCAAATTGTGATGAACTACTTTATAATCCGGAATTTCTGGAGAGCCTCGATTGTCTCTATTTTGTTTCTTTTGGGATCGGTTTCGCTCATCGCTTCTTCCATTTTTTTTATTGGCGTAGTTATTTTACTCGCTATCGGTTTGTTCATAGCGGGATCGGGAGATAGGCATTATTATGTTGTGTATCGTTATTAAGTTTATTATTTCTTGATTGAGGAGATGATTAACATCATGGGACGTCGTAACTCGTCACGCATACCCGGAATGGAATCCAAAAGAGTTTTATCTGGTTCAGGTTCCACGAGTCCGGTGATTTCGAAACCGTTTTGGATAAGCCCATTTACATAGGTGGTTAGTGTCTTGTGGAATTTGGTCACGTTTTCGCCCAAGAAAATGGCCTCTCGTTTTCCTTCCGAGAAATAGCGGTCTACCGGCCAGTGGAGGATGTTTCCTTGCTCGTCATAGTACCAGTCTTGACTGCCGTAAGCCGTGAACACGGGATGCTCGACGGAGAAAACAAAGGTGCCACCGGGAGTGAGGCATCGGCGTACCTTCTCGCAAATATCCGGGAATGATTCCAAATAATGAAAGGTTAGAGAACTGATGACGATGTCATAGCTCTCTAGCGTGTAATCGAAGTCTTCGATCGCCATACATTTGTATTCGATGCGAGGAGAGTTGTTTCGTTTGGTGGCCTCTTCCAACATTTTGTGTGAAAGATCAATTCCCAAGGCGTGGACTGCGCCATGTTCAATAGCATATTGACAATGCCACCCGAAACCACAGCCTAAATCCAGTACTCGTTTCCCTTGGAAGTCCGGGAGTATTTTTTGTAATGCGTGCCATTCTCCGGCTCCTTTTAGGCCATCCATGGAACGGGACATTTGACTATATTGATGGAAGAATTTCTCGTCATCGTATTTATTTTCTTTCATGATAAAGTATAATTTCTCTGCGAAAGAGATAGGTGTGTTTACATTTACCGGATAAAGTTTGTCATTATTTTGGTTTCAGTTTCCGGGGTTGCAAGTATATCTTTTGTTTGCTCTCTCATTTTCAGTAGCCATGCCATGTTTTTCCCAAGTACTCGCATGATTTGGTTTCCTTCTGCATCTTGAATGGCCTCTCCGGCTTTCAACCCGTGGATGATGTTCCAGTAATTAGATGAGGGAATAAGCATTTCAGAATACGTGAGATAATGATACAGCCCGTCAAGTGTGTGCGAACCTCCTGAACGACGAACAGCAACAATTGCTGCACCGACCTTGTGACGGAACCAGTTGCCATTAGCCCCGGAAACGTAGAATGCCCGGTCGAGAAAGCATTTCATGGTTCCGGCGATACCGGAAAAATGAACGGGTGAACCTAGGATAATGCCGTCAACGTCTTTGATCTTTTGTAGTAGTTCGTTGAATGAGTCGGTTGTGATTACGCATTTCTCGTTTTTGTTCCGGAAACACATATTGCATCCCATGCACCCGTGAATATTCTGGCTCCCGACTTGGAGTATTTCAAACTCTATGTTTTCTTTTTTTAATTCCTCACCAATGGTTTTTAAAGCATGGAAGGTGTTCCCCTGTGGGTGGGGACTTCCGTTGATTGCTATTACTTTCATGTGTTTTTTTGTTTTTGATTGCTGTTGTCTTGTACGTGTGTTTTTGATAAATGTTCGGATTATTCCCTTGCGCCTGCTGCGTATTGTCCGGGACAGATGTCCATGACTTCCCGGTCGGGTTGGATGAGGGATCGTTCGTATTGGCATTTCCATTGTATGCTGCGGTCAATACCTTGTTCCGAGATCCCGTCGATGGTTTCCCCGTCCTTGATAGAAGCGTCCGTGTCGAAAATGTATGCCGTGGCGTTGTAGGCATGGTTAACCACGGCGTTAGGATCCAAATCGTGGAAATGGTATTGGATGTCGGGTAAACCGATAGCGTATAGCCCGAGCGTGTCCACCATCATGTCGTTCGTGTTTTGTATGTTGAAAAGACGGATGTTCATCCCGAAATGAAGAAATCGTGTGGGAGCGGCCCACGGGTTGTTTAAAACCTGTTCACGGGTTAGCAGTTTGCCGCTTGAGGGAGTCCACACGGCAACACAGTCCGGAAATAGTTCGAGGGTAGTTTCCAGCCATTCCGTTAACATGGCACAACGTTCTTTATAAGGGAGACCGGAAGCCATGAAGTCGGAAAGCATGATTTTATATTTGCAATTGGCGAGAATCTCGTCTTTTTCCGGGCAATCCCATAGCTGGCTGCGTTGCATCAAGTCGATATTGTTTCCGTCGAAGTTTTCGAAGTCGGACATCAATACTTGTGCGGGCAGGCGTTGCTTATCCTTGTATTCCACGATGTATTTCCAGATAGCAAAAGTTGAGAGGGAATCCTTCACGTTGGCTACTATATCTACCTTTTCGAATTTGGATAATAATGCCTTTTGGATCTTCTTCCCGTCGGGGCGGGTACCTTTTTCGGTAAATAATAAATATATTTGGAATAGCGTCTGGAAACTTCCTTTTTCATCTAGGTTTTGGCGAAATACTTTCTGATCTTTTTGTTGATCGTCCATGTGCTTATATTGTTTAAATGGTTAGAAACTTTATTTACAAACATACGGATTTTTAGTGGAAGTTCTCGCTCCTTGTGTCTTGAAAATGTGATGAGGATAGAGCTTTTGATGACGGATGGTGATCGCTTGAGGGTTTCGGGTCGAAAGTACTTATTCATCAAGCAGTTCCTCGTGTAAATTGTAAAGTCTTTCCCGGAGATAGAGAATGGCGTATCGTTTCCGGGAAATAAGGGTGTTGACGGGAATGCCAGTACTTTCTGATATTTCCTTGAATGAAAAGTTCTGTAATTCATTCAATTCGAATACAACGCATTGTTCATCGGGAAGTTCTGCCAAAGCTTTGTCAAGTTCTTCCCAGACCAATGAGCGCATATATTTTTTTCCGGAGAATAGTCCACATCAAAGAGACATTCGGATACTTCTATTGTAGACGCATGAGAAATAATAATATTTTAAATGTTCTCGTTTTTTTTGAATAGAAATCTGTAAAGTGCTATTTTTACGTATTAAAATTCGAAGAATATGAAATACGAGTTGAATGATAAGCCGGGGATTTTACCCATGTTGATGTACGGGTTGCAGTGGTGGATTGTCTCTCTCCCTTGTGTGGTGATCATGGGAATTATTGTGTCGCAACTTCATTACACGGATGTGGCAGAACAGACATTTTATTTGCAAAAATTGTTCGGGATCATGGGGATAGCGATGATTGTACAGGTGTTGTGGGGACATCGGTTACCGCTGATCATTGGGCCGGCATCGGTGTTGCTAATTGGGATTTTGTCTACAGTGTCGTCGGGGATTCCGGCTGTTTACACGGGGATTATGGTGGGCGGTTTGGTTTTGACCGTGCTGGCATATAGCGGGTTATTGGGGAAGTTGCAATTCGTGTTTACGCCTCGTATCGTTACGGTGATCTTGATTTTGATCGCTTTCACGCTGACACCGGTGATCTTGAAACTGGTGTTGGGAGATGCGATACATGCCTTGTTTAATTTGTTTTTCACGCTGGTGATGGTGCTGGCTTTGGTGATCGGGAATAAATTATTACGGGGAATATGGAAGTCAACCACGGTGTTATGGGGAATTGTGGGGGGAGTGTTGGTGTATTACGGGGTGTTTGGATTCCCGACTCTGGTTTCAACGGGAGCTGGGATAATACCGGAACAAGCGACTGTTTTTAATTTCCCATTGAACTTCGAGGCGGGGACGATTCTGGCCTTCTTATTTTGTTATATAGCTTTGATTGTGAACGAGCTTGGTTCGATACAAGCCGTAGGACATATGTTACAGGCTGATCAAATGGATCAGCGTACCACACGAGGTGTCGGGATCGTAGGAGTGACGAACGTCCTGTCCGGTTTGTTCGGCGTGATAGGCCCGGTGGATTATTCCATGAGCCCGGGGGTGATTTCTGCCACGGGATGCGCTTCTCGCTATACCTTGTTACCTGCCGGGGCCGGGTTGATTTTGTGTGCTTTTTTCCCTTCTGTTGTGGGAATGCTGGTGACGATACCGGGCGTGGTGATGGGTGCGATTTTGCTCTACTTGATGGCAACGCAATTGGCCGCCGGGTTACAGATGTTGGTGAGGGAAAAGGCGATCACGGATTTTGATAGCGGGGTAGTCGTGGGGCTGCCGTTGATGGTTGCTTTGTTGTTGTCGTTTGCCCCGGAGGGAGTGTTGAATCTGATACCTTCTTTGTTCAAGCCGATCGTGGGGAATGGTTTCGTGATGGGGGTGATTACCGTGTTGATCATGGAACACTTGATCTTTAAGAAAAAATAACTTGTGACGGAAGTGTTTCGTATATAATAGAAAAATAGAAAATAGGATGAAATTAATTTATATATACCATAGTGGTTTTGCCTTGGTGGGAGAGAATTTTACGGTAATCATTGATTATTATAAAGACTCGGCATCGCAACTGTTGACGGGAGTTGTACATGATGAGTTGCTCGAACGACCCGGAAAATTGTACGTGCTGTCCTCTCATTCTCATGCTGATCACTTTAACCCGGAGGTGTTGGAGTGGAAGGTGATGCATCCGGACGTTCAGTATGTTTTTTCAACGGATATTCTTGAAAATGGGTTGGCTCGATTGAATGATGCTTGTTATTTATCAAAAGGCGAGACTTGGTTGGATGGGGTGTTGGAGGTAGAGGCCTTCGGATCAACGGATTTAGGTATTTCTTTCCTTTTACGGCTGGATGGGAAATTGATTTTTCATGCCGGGGATTTGAATAACTGGCATTGGAAGGAGGAATCGACAGAAGAGGAAGTTTGTGAGGCGGAAAATACTTACTTGGCAGAATTGGAGATACTTGCCCGGAGAACAGACCGGATGGATCTTGTGATGTTTCCCGTTGATCCCCGGTTAGGACTGGAATATATGTTGGGAGCCAAGCAATTCGTGGATCGTTTTCGTGTGGGGATGTTTGTTCCGATGCATTTCGATGAAGAGTATGTCCGTGCCAATGCTTTTCGAGAATATGCGGAAAGCCGGGGCGTGCGTTTCGTGGAATTGACTTACAGGGGAGAAGAGGTTAAAATTTAGAGCTTAGAATGGGTAAATTTCTTCAATCTAAAATTATAAATTAAAAATTAATATATGGAAGTAAAGGGTAGATTTGATCATTTCAATTTTAATGTACTTGATTTGGATAAGAGTATTCGCTTTTACGAGGAAGCGTTGGGATTAAAGGAGGTACGCCGGATGGAGGCTTCGGATGGTTCGTTTATTTTGGTGTATATGGGGGAAGAGAAGACGGGTTTTCTATTGGAATTAACTTGGTTGAGGGATCGCAAGGAACCCTATGATCTAGGAGAAGGGGAGTTTCATCTCTGTATGCGTGTTCCCGGAGACTATGATGCTGTCCGAGCCTATCATAAGCAGATGGATTGTGTGTGCTACGAGAACACGGACATGGGACTCTATTTTATCAGTGATCCGGATGGTTATTGGATAGAGATTTTGCCGGAGCAAAAATAATATGTTCGAGTACGAGAATATATAGAAAGGCATTTATTTGGCGAAAATTAAGCTGTATGGCTATTTGTTTGCATGATGAATCAAATTAATTACTATCTTTAATGAAATTTTAAATGTGCAAACTTATGGATAATGAATGCGTGTATTTTTATTGTGTGACTGGAGATTCAGGGCAAGTAGCCATTGAATTAAATCGAATGCTTGATTGTTTTATACATTCACGAGAATTTGATGGGAATCGTTGGAAATACGTGTTGAATGATCGAAGCGAGGTGAAGTGTCAATTGCTTGACAAAGAGCGTGAACCCGAGGAGGTGAGCAAACATACGTCTGAATTGGTGTCTTATTTTGAGCGTGTCCCGACTCAAAAAGAGGAGGTGAAAAGTTCTTTGCTTTTTCAAATCAAGGTGTTTACCACGGTATTGAAAGTTGAATATAAGCGTGGCGACAGGAATCGGGAGAACATGATGTGTGATGTATTATTCCATATGGCAGATAAATTACAAGGACTTTTGCTTTTCCCGGACATGAGTTTTTACTCGGGAAAACGGGAATTAGTATTTAATGACGAGGGGAAGAGCGACCTTGTCACGTATGGTCCTATGATTAATACAGATTTCTTTATGAAGAAATTTTTCATGACGGATGATAGCGAGAACAAAGAACGTCGGGTTCGTACGATGAAACGCTTGAAGGATGAGAAGGTGGCTTTTGAAAATTTAGAACCGATGGAAGTAGATTACACGCGATACGGAATTAGAATAGAAGAGAGCGTGATCGGTCGAATTATGGCCATTGTTTCAACCGGTTCTCATGCGTTCTGTGCATTGAATTTCGGTGAGGAAGGTGTGGAAACGTGGTGGAAGCAGATTCACGATATGGAAGAGGATGGATTCGAACCTCTTAAAAATTGTGTACAGGAGGAAAAGGATTATTTATTTTCGAAGAATAATGAGGAGAATGATCATCTACGTTTTTTTTGGCAATTTGAGGAATGTAATGTTTTCATGTGGAGTTTGGGATTGATCAAGAATATGTCATTTCCTTCCGAGCATTGCGAGGTGGTAAAAATGCTGGAAGTAATGGATCTGTTTTATGCGACTTCGTCTAAAATTGATTGGGAAACGGGTTTTCCTAACCGGAAGGGGCGAAGGGAGATCATGGATGAAGCTGATGTGACATTGCATTATCTTTTGGCGTGTGTAGAAGCTATGGATAAGAACAAGAAAATGCCTCGAAATATTGATACCGATATTGCAATGCACCGAAATCATGCTTTTAATTGGTTGTTAGGAATTCAACCAGAGTGGGACGTGATTTGATGTATGGATAACAACGAAAAATAGAGGGAGGGTTTGTATTTTGTCTATCTTTGCTCTAAATTAAAAAGGAATATATGGAAAAAGCAAATTTAACTCTTTACACGGTAATCGGGGATTTCAGTCGTGTTGCCGAATCTATGCGTGTGCGTTTTCAGGAAGTGACGAAGATGTTTACTCCCGAAGATGATCGCTGGATGATCTTGTTGCAGGATGATACGATGATCCGTTGCTCTATGATGGAGTCGGGAAGTCAAGCTGATCAAGTAGCTGAACACACGGAAGGTATGGTAAATTATTTTGTGCGGGTAGACACTCCCTTGACTGCCATTAAAGAGGAGGTGATTCGTCAGATACAGTGTTTTAATTGTATCGTGGGGATCGAGTTCGAACTGGATGATAACCGAGACCGGACGAGTTACATCATTAACACGTTTTATGACGTGGCGGGAGATGTGAATGGCTTTTTGCTTTATCCGAGTATGAGTCTTTTTGATAGCAAAGGGAAGTTGCTTTTTTCCGTTAAGGGCGAGAGTGAATACGAGACTTTCCGGCCGGTGGCGAATTCCGACTTGTTAGAGGTGGGACGTCCGGAGGAGCGAGACGTGGATCAAGCCCGTCGGGAACGTTCTTTCGTACGTTTGAAAGAGGCGGGAGTGCCTTATATGGAACATTTACCTTGCGAGGTATTGGATTGTGAGGCGATGATAAGAAAGCCGGAAGAAATAGCCCGTCGTGCGGCAGCCTTGTTTGCCGTAGCCTTGTATTCAGAGGTGATGTTATCGGAAAACCCGGATCGGGAAGAGGCTTTAGGGTTTGTGGCCCGGGTTGACGAGGGGTATCATATCATGGATGAATTTACTCCGTTAGAGAGGGCGTATCTTGATACTCCTTCGCCGGAACAGTATGATTGCATCCAGTTCTTGTGGCGTTACGAGTGCTGTGCCGTGTTATTATGGACTCTGGGAATCATTGATTTACCTTATCCTTCGGCGATCTGTGACGTTCCGTATATCGCTCGCTTATTTTTTGATCACAAGGAGAACGGGACGGTGTTGGGGTTAGGTGAAATTCGGGATCGGCAGGAGATTTTGGACGAGGCTGATCTGACGTTACGTTATGATTGGGCTTGCGTGGATGCCCGTGTAAAAGGCGAGGAGACCCCGGCGTCATTGGATGGTGGTGTTGTGATGGAACGGCATTATGCTTTCAATTGGTTGATCGGGGCAAGTGATGGGGCAGAATGGGATGAGATTCAGCCGACAACATGATAAGAAGGGATATTATTATCCCTTTTTCTCCGGCAAGTATTTCCAAAAGTGGGCAGGGAGATTTTGGCGATGTAGTTTAGGATTCAGGCGTTCTTTTATAGTAATTGCCTTGAAATAGGTTTGCCAGAGTTTTTGAAAAAGTTTTTCGTCTTGATCCATGATGCTTTCGTCGAGGAAACCGCTTTGAAGATGTCCTTCTTTTTGTTCAAAGTGTACCTCGGTGATGGTTGACTGGTCGTGATAATAACCGTATTCCCGCTTGAGGTCATAGAGTAACCATTTTTGATCGGCAAAACGATCTTGGAGATAGGGAATCACGAGCGAGATCACGTTGTATAGTGGTTTCAAAGCGGCGAAATAGGTTCCGTCGGCTGCTTTCTGAAAGCGCAGGAATTGCATGACCCGCAACCGTTCGTTGTTTACTTTTTTCCAGACTTTGGAGAGTTCCAACACGTCGGGGTCCCCGAAATTGAGTTCGATGGAGCGGGGTGCGTCGATGGCTTTGTGAATGTAACGGAATAGTACGAGGTCAATCTCCGGGAGTTCGGATAGCCAGCAGGTTGTAAGACTGGTAAGGGCCGAGGCAGATAGTTTCTTTTGAAGTCCTTTCCATACCCGGTTACTTCTTCCCTCATCCGTAATGACCGTAATGATTTCATCATAGAATAGAGGTGGTGTTTCTTCTTCTGCTAGCAATACATCGGGAAATCTTTTGATGCTATAAGCGTCAAAAATCGCTGTTAACAGTCCTTCAAAGGTTTTGTCGTACCGGAATATGAGCATATTAATTTTAGATTTGCGATTTTAGATTTACGATTTCAAGTGCCATGAAGTCGGACTAATTCAATTAATAAACGAAGGGGATGATCAGTTGACCATCGTCGACACGGGTTGCTCTTCTTTGTGTCAGAATCCGCCTTACATTTTCGGGTTTTATTTCGTTAACGGTTCGGGTAGGTAGTTCATTGCACGTGATGAAATACTGGGCTTTTTTGAGAACGACACCGATCTGTTTCAGATGGGATGTCCCCAAACGGGAATAGCGGCGGGCCGTGAGAATCATCTTGGCAGACTTCACTCCAAGCCCGGGAACACGCAATAACATTTCGTAATCCGCCCGGTTGATGTCCACGGGAAATGCTTCCGGATGGCGAAGAGCCCAAGCTAGTTTCGGGTCAATTTCCAAGTCTAAATCTGGATAAGAATCATCCACGATTTCGTCAACCTTGAAATTGTAAAACCGGAGTAGCCAATCGGCTTGATACAATCGGTTTTCTCTCACGAGAGGTGGTTGTTTTAGAGCCGGTAGGCGGTTGTCGTACCCGTTGACGGGGACGAATCCCGAATAATATACCCTTTTCATACTTGGACGTTTGTAGAGTGCAGAGGTTAGGTGTAAGATGTCCTTATCCGAATCGGAAGTGGCTCCCACGATCATCTGTGTACTTTGTCCCGCGGGGACAAAGTGGGGGGCATGGCGGTATTTCTTTCGTTCCTCGGCACTTTGTAACATTCCTTGCTGGATGTAGCGCATGGGGGTGAACACGCTTTGAAAGTCTTTTTCCGGGGCAAGAAGTTGCAGGCTTTGCTCGTTGGGGATTTCGATGTTTACACTCATGCGATCTGCGTATAAGCCGGCCTCGTTGACCAGTTCCTGACTGGCGCCGGGAATACTTTTCAAATGGATGTATCCGTTAAAGCGGTACACTTGTCGCAAGTCCTTTACCACTTTTACCAAACGTTCCATCGTGTAGTCTGGATTGCGTACTACTCCCGAGCTGAGGAAGAGGCCCTCGATGTAATTCCTGCGATAGAATTCTATCGTCAGGTTCACGAGTTCCGTGACGGAGAACGTGGCTCTCGGCAGGTCGTTGCTCCTGCGATTGATGCAATAGGCACAATCGTAGATACAGTTGTTCGTGAGCATGATTTTCAGTAGAGAGATACAGCGTCCGTCTTCTGCGAAACTATGACATATACCCCACCCTTCTGCGCTCCCGATCTGTCCTTTTTTGTGAGAACGGGAGGTTCCGCTAGAAGCACAGGATACATCGTATTTCGCTGATTCAGCGAGTATTTTTAGCTTATCGAGTACTCTTTCATCCATGGTGAACCGGGGTTATGTCTTCTTCACAAAGATAAGAATAAAAAACAGACGGTCGTGTATTTTACTCCTATATTGAAAGGGATTTTCAAGGGATATTCCAGTGTGTCTCGTAGGTAGGTTAACGATAGGTTAACGGTGTGACTGGTTAATTTGCTTTTAATTTTTTCTTGAAATTTGGTTCATGTATTAGCGAGAGTACGAAGAGATACCGAAGAGAGTAGTAAGAGATATTATACAAAGAGGGTGTGCCATTTTTAAGTGTGCCCCAAAAGTTGGACACACCCTCCTAGACTGCTATTCCTGTTAAGCTAACGTGATATTTTTGTCTAGGTAAACGTCTTGGATAGCATTTAGTAATTCTACACCTTGATTCATCGGTTTCTGGAAGGCTTTTCGTCCGCTGATAAGTCCCATTCCACCGGCTCGTTTGTTGATCACGGCTGTTATGACAGCTTCTTTTAAATCGGATGATCCTTTAGATTCACCCCCGGAGTTGATCAGGCCAATGCGTCCCATGTAGCTGTTGGCCACTTGGTAACGGCAGAGGTCTATCGGGTGGGAGGACGTAAGTTCGGTATAAACTTTCTCATTCGTTTTTCCGAATTTAAGTGTGGTAAATCCCCCGTTAACCGTTGGGAGTTTTTGTTTTACGATGTCAGCTTGGATCGTTGCCCCTAGGTGATTGGCTTGGCCTGTCAAATCTGCTGCCGAGTGGTAATCTATCCCGTCTTTTTTGAAACTTTCATTACGAAGGTAACACCAGAGGATGGTCGCCATACCCAGTTCATGTGCATGGGCAAATGCCTCTGATACTTCTAGTATTTGTCTGCGACTTTCCGGAGAGCCGAAATAAATTGTGGCACCTACCGCGGCGGCTCCCATATTCCATGCCTCTTCTACCGTACCGTATAGTGTTTGGTCGTATCGATTTGGGTAGGTCAATAATTCATTGTGATTGATTTTCACGATAAACGGGATTTTGTGAGCGTATTTACGAGCCACGGCCCCGAGTACTCCGAATGTCGATGCCACGGCGTTACACCCGCCCTCGATAGCAAGTTTTATGATGTTTTCCGGATCAAAATAGAGAGGATTCGGGGCGAAAGACGCTCCTGCCGAGTGTTCAACTCCTTGATCCACGGGGAGAATGGACACGTAGCCGCTATTTGCCAAACGACCGTGACTCAGGATGCTTTGCAGACTGTTCAGTGTACGGGTATTTCTATCGGATGACATCCAAATTTCATCAATAGTATTGGGTGACGGGATGTGAAGTAACGATTTATCAATGGTTTTACAGGTGTGGTTCAATAGAAAATCACTTTGATCTCCTAGGATTTCGATTATTTTGTTTGTACTCATATTAATTGATATTATATTATTTAGTTTTATACGTGAATAATTAGATTTTTGTTGTTTAAATGAGAAAAATTATTTATTTTTACATTTATTATAACAATAATTGTGCCTGCTGTGAGAATATGCTATATAATTTGGTGTTTTTTATGTGTGATTTCTTTGTCGGCCGAAGCTCAGAAGGGGAAATATTTTGAAAAAAATGTTCGTTTCCCGGAGAAGGTTACACTGGAGGAGAAAGTGGAGATGGCAGCAAGACTAGTCCCGACAAAGCAACAATTAGCTTGGCAACAGTTGGAATTGACAGCTTTCATCCATTTTGGAATAAACACGTTTACCGGGAAAGAACGAGGTGACGGTAAGGAATTTCCAGTGATGTTCAATCCGATAGCGCTGGATGCGGAGCAGTGGGTGAAGGCGTTAAAGGCGGGAGGACTCAAGTCCGTCGTGCTGACCGCCAAACATTATGATGGTTTTTGTTTGTGGCCGACAAAAACGACTCGTCATGCCGTCACGGCCTCTCCGTGGAAAAACGGGAAAGGCGATGTGGTTCGGGAATTAAAAAAAGCTTGTGACCGGAACGGGATGAAATTCGGGATCTATTTATCCCTTTTGGATCGGAACATTTCTTATTGCGGGGACTCTCCCCGGTACAACGAGTTTTTCGTGAAACAACTGACGGAATTATTGACCGAGTACGGGAAAATAGATGAAATTTGGTTGGATGGGACTAATGAGATAGGCATTGACGGGAAAAAACAGGAATATGACTGGGAATTGATATTGAAAACGATTCATAAGTTACAGCCTAATGCGGTTACGGCTTTTTATGGTGATGATATTCGTTGGAGCGGAAATGAAAGTGCGAGAGGGCGTGAGGCCGAATGGAGTTCCGTCGCATTGGTTCCGGGGTGTTATCCGGATGCGATCAAGCGTAATGAAGAGATGCGTTTAAGCGTGTTTTCCCGGGATCTTGGGGGAAAAGAGATTATTGATCGTGCGACGGAATTGTTCTGGTATCCTTCGGAGGTGTCAGTCTCTATTCGTCCTAGTTGGTTTTATCACGAGAGGGAAGATTCGAAAGTAAAATCTTTGTCGGAGTTGGTGAAGGTTTATTTCCAGTCCGTGGGATGTAATTCTTCTTTATTACTGAACGTGTCACCTGACAAGCGGGGTGTGCTTTGCGAGACCGATGTCACTCGGTTAAAAGAATTCGGAGAGTATCTGGAAAAGATGTACGCGAAAGATTTTGTTTCCCGGTGGGCCCGGGCGTGGACTGCCCGGAAGGGAGAAAGTAAAGAATATACCTTGGGGAAGGGATGTACGATAAACACGATTTTGTTGCAGGAAGATATTAGCCGGGGGCAGCGGGTGGAGTCGTTTACCGTGGAAGGGTTGGTGAACGGTGCTTGGCAGGTGTTGGGAAAAGGGGGGACGATTGGTTATAAACGTTTGTTGCGTATCCCGGATATAGCCGTGGAGACTATTCGTATCACGATTAATGACTGTCGTAAAGAGGCAAACATATCACGGGTGGGAGCGTTTCTGGCTCCTAAAATATAAACTTTTCTTTTTAGTTTTCGTTTTAGCCATAGAGAGTGTGTCCATCTGATTTTAGACATACGGAAGAAATTTTATAAATTGAGAAAGATTGTATCTTTGTGACGGAAATTAAAAGTAATGATATGATAGATTTTAAACCGATCAGAATAGAGGATAAAGAATTAATAACGACTTATTTTTTGGCATGTGGGAACCGGGATTGCAATCTTTCGTTTGTGAACTTGTACACGTGGCAGTTCTTGACCAATAGTCATTATGCTGTGGTTGATGATTGCCTCGTGGTGCGTTTTACATTGGATGAGGAGAGTGTCGTGTACACGATGCCCGTGGGAACCGGGGATGTGAAGAATGTGATCGAATTGTTGAAACAGCAAGCAAAGGCCGAAGGGCACGTTTTACGAGTACATGGAGTTTTTCCTGAGTTGGAGGAATGGTTCAACCGGGAGTTCCCGGGAAGTTTTGATTATCGGTTGGATCGGGATTATTTTGATTATATTTATTCCCGTCAGGAGCTGGCTGAATTGAAAGGTAAAAATTTTCAACCTAAACGGAATCACGTGAATAAGTTCAAACGCACCTATAATTACAAGTACACGCCATTAACCGTAGATTTGATCCCGCATTGTTTGGAACTAGAGGAAAAATGGTGTGAAGAGCATGATTGTGAGGAAGAGGAGAGTTTGATAAACGAGCGAAAAGCACTGAATATTGCGTTGCGAAATTTTGATGCTCTTGGTTTGGTTGGAGGAGCGCTCTGGGTGGATGATGAAATCGTCGGGTTCACGTATGGCGCTCCGGTGAATCATGATACCTTTGCCGTTCATATCGAGAAGGCCGATAGTCGTATTGACGGTTCGTATAATATTTTGAATCAGGAGTTCGCACGACATATCCCGGAACAATATGTTTACCTAAACCGGGAGGAAGATTTGGGAATACCGGGATTGAGGAAGGCGAAACTATCTTATCGTCCGGTGATATTATTGGAGAAAGGGTATGCCGAATTAATTGAAAGTTGAAAATGAGAAAATCTCTCATTTCAAAGGCTGTTTAATTTAAATACGAGTATGATGAAACGGGAAGTCATGGAGTTATGGAGGGTGTGTTTTGATGATACGGAAGAGTTCATTCAATTCTATTTTGACAAAAAATACAAAGAGGAGAATGCTCTGGTGTATTGGGATGAACAAGGTGCGGCTATTGCTGCTTTACAAACTCCTCTTTACCCTATGACTTTTGGCGTGACACAAATTGTAACAGGGTATATTTCGGGGGCTTGTACTCATCCGTTGGCCCGGGCCCGGGGTGTGATGACGAAGTTACTGCGGGAGGCTTTCTACGTGATGAGAGGAAGAAAGATTCCCGTGAGTACCCTAATTCCGGCCAGTGAATGGTTGTACGATTATTACGGAAAGATGGGGTACGCGACTGTTTTTGATTATACCCCGGAACATTACACGATTTTGGATAAACCGGTTGCGGATCATTTTCGGGTGGAAGCTATTCGGGAGGTGGGGTTGTTAACGGATGACTTGTTTAATTATTTTCAGTCAATGATGCGTTTACGTCCTTGTTGCGTGCTGCACGAACGGGAAGATTTTGAGGTGATCGTGGAAAGTTTGCGAATGGATGGAGGGGCATTGATTGTCGTGTATAGCGATAAAAATATTGTTGGGATAGCTTTTGCCGAACCGAGAGGAAATCATGCTTTGGTACTGGATGGAATGTATGACTCCGAGGATGTCAAACGGGTGGCTTTGTGGGGAGTGATGAAATATCTGGATGCGGCGGAGATATATTGCCGTGTACTTCCTTCCGGAAAGGCGGATGAGCACCGGGGAATGGCACGTGTGTTGGACGTGGAACAAATGCTCCGTTTGTATGCCGTGAATAATCCGGAGCAGGATCTCGTGCTGAAAGTAACGGATGACTGGATTCCGGAAAACACGGGAATATATGTAATCGGGAAAGGGGATTGTGTCTGTGATAATGCAAAGCAGGTAGAGGTGGAGGTGTCCGTGCAGGAACTGACGCAATTGCTTTTAGGCTACCACCCGGAACGTTTTCCCGAGTTGGAGCCTTATTTCAAAAAATGTAGTCCTTTCATAAGCTTGATGCTGGACTAGAATGGTCTTGATTTGTGCTTTGGAGGGGATTTAGTTTCCAAGAAATCCTCAATCTCTTTGGTGGAAAGTTTTTTCACGTTCGTGATGATGATGTTTTCGCTTAAAAAGTTCCCGTAAGTGTTACACTCGTCTATAATCGAATTGAAAATCTCTTTCAGGTTAGCCTCGATTGGTAACAGAAGGGTAAACGTGATGTATTTCTCGAATTGTTCGATTTGTTCAATCTCTCCTTGGCTTTTGTTAATGACCAATTCTGTCTCTTTTTGGGCAATATCCCACTGGAAAGGTTGTAGCGTGACCCCCTTGTTGGCAACATAGACACAAAAATAACGTAACAACGTGTCGTGACCACCCAGACCGGTGGATACGAACACGGTCGATTCGTCCAGCAGGTTGGATTGAATCAGCATCCGGGATTGTTGCAATGCTATGGTTGCCCACGGTTTGATCGGGGTATCTTGTTTCTGGAACGATTCAATGCTCCGGTATATAGAAATGTCGTCGACCATGGACAATAGGATTAACAAAGTTTTTTTCTTTTCGTCATCAACGGCCTCGTCAAATAGATCTTGGACGTGTACTATCGCGTCTTCTCTCAACGCTTTAAAGTCTCCACCTTTGATGAGATGCTCCAAAAGATCCATGTATTGATGTTGTACTTCTACATCAATTTCTTCTTCTAGGATATTTAAGCGCGAACCCGCCCGTGATAGCAATTGATTCACGCTTTTCCATTTTTGCTCGCCCTGGTTTTCTATATCTTCTGTTTTCATATTACAAAAGTAAACTATTTGTTGGTTATACGGAGTAAAAAAGAAAAGATTCGTTGTTTTTCTCTATAAATTTCGGGAGACACTTAGGCTGGAAAGTCTTTTATTAATAAATTTTATAATTATTAATGATGAAATTCTCGTTATTATTCTGTGTTTATTTAGAAAAAATAAAAATAAAGTTTTTACATTCGCGATACTAATTACAAGATGTTTATATGTTACTGTCAGAACTGAAAACCGGAGAAAGTGCCGTTATTACCAAGGTGAAAGGATATGGGGCCTTTCGGAAACGATTAAACGAGATGGGATTCGTGAGGGGAAAAGTGGTGAAGGCCGTGAAGAATGCTCCTTTGAATGATCCGATTGAATATGCAATTATGGGTTATGAAATCTCTTTAAGGAGACAAGAAGCAGCGTTTATTGAAATCGTATCTCTTGAGGAGGCTACTAATATTGTCGGGGTGTCCGGTAGCGCCCGTGATGCGGAAGAAGCTTTCGCCAAGCATTGGGAAGGTCGAGATAAACATATACATGTTGCTTTTGTCGGTAACCCCAATGCGGGGAAAACAACACTGTTCAACTACATGAGTGGTTCTCAGGAACACGTGGGAAATTACGGAGGTGTAACGGTGGATGCGAAGAGTGCTACGTTTCGATTTGAAGGTTACGAGTTTAACGTGGTCGATTTACCGGGAACGTATTCTATTTCTGCTTACTCGAATGAAGAAAAGTATGTGCGGGAATATATTATGAATAACGCACCCGATGTGGTGATTAACGTGGTAGATGCGTCTAATTTGGAACGTAATCTCTATTTGTCCACGCAGTTGATTGATATGGATGTGAAGGGTGTGATCGCTTTGAACATGTATGATGAGCTGGAACGTTCCGGGGCAACTTTCAATTATCAGGAGATGGGACAGATGATCGGGATGCCGATGATGCCCACGATCGGGTCAAAGGGGAAAGGAATTAAGGAGTTGTTACGGGAAGTTATCGAGGTGTACGAGGGAAGAAGTGAAACGGTACGCCATATCCATATAAACTACGGGAAAGAGATTGAGGACAGCATCGTGGCTATTCGAGCCGAGTTGAAAGATGAAAAAGATTTGATCTGTAATATGTCTCCCCGTTTCTTGTCTCTGATGTTATTGGAAGGGGATAAGGACGTGTTGGAATTCGTGCAACGGGATCATTCACGGGAGAAATTATTGAAGGTCGTAAAAGAGGGAGTTGAACGGATTGAAACAACCTATGGAGAGAAAGTCGAGTCGGTTATTACCGATACGAAGTACGGTTTTATTTCCGGGGCGTTAAAAGAAACATACAAGGAAAGTCCCGTGAATCGAAGACGTAAAACGGAGTATATTGATGCTATTGTCACGCATAAATTGTTCGGATTCCCGATCTTCTTGTTATTCTTGTTCGTGACATTCTTTGCCACGTTTAGCTTGGGAAGTTATCCGATGGAATGGATTGAGACCGGGGTCGGTGCTTTAGGTGAATTTGTCGATAACCAGATGAGTGCGGGACCTTTAAAGGATTTATTAGTGGATGGTATCATCGGTGGTGTGGGGAGCGTGATCGTGTTTTTACCGAATATATTGATATTATTCCTGTTTATTTCTTTCATGGAAGACACGGGATATATGGCTCGTGCGGCTTTTATCATGGATAAATTGATGCATAAGCTCGGCTTGCACGGGAAAAGTTTTATTCCGATGATCATGGGATTCGGGTGTAATGTGCCGGCGATCATGTCAACGCGTATGCTGGAGAACCGGAGTGACCGGATATTAACCATACTGATCAATCCTTTCATGTCTTGCAGTGCTCGTCTTCCGGTATATATCCTGTTGGTCGGGGCATTTTTTAAAGATTACGCGGCGTTAGTTCTTTTTGGAATATACTTGTTTGGAATTCTTGCTGCTATCGTGATGGCTAAGTTGTTTAAACGGGTACTTTTCCATAAACAGGAAGTGCCGTTCGTGATGGAGTTGCCCCCGTATCGAATGCCAACCTTGAGAACGACCGTACGGCATATGTGGAGTAAAGGCGAGCAATACCTGAAAAAAATGGGAGGTATTATCATGTTTGCCTCCATACTGATTTGGGCTTTGGGCTATTTTCCCGTGGATAAAGAGTTGGAAGCGCAGTATGATGAAAAGAAGGCCGAGGTGACGAGGGCTTACGAGGCAACGATTGCTTCTGGGATCGGGAATGTAGATATGCTGAAGGAAGAACAAGAAGCGAAATTGGAGAGCTTGCATCGACAAGAGGTGAGTGAACGTCAGGAAAATTCTTATATCAGTCGATTAGGGCGAACGATGGAGCCTATTTGGACACCACTTGGCTTTGATTGGAAAGCAGGTGTGAGCTTGTTGACCGGGGTTGCGGCAAAAGAAGTCGTGGTTAGCACGATGGCCGTTCTGTACCAAGGGGAAGAGGTTATGGAGGAAGATGACGGGTCGTCAAACGCGACGTTGGAAATGCGTTTGCGGGAACACGGGTTTACTCCGGTTACTGCCATTATATTTGTGATTTTCGTGTTACTTTATTCCCCTTGTTTCGCGGCCTTGATTGCCATCGGTAAAGAGATTGGAATGAAATGGGCGTTTTTCGTGATGGGATACACGACGGTACTGGCTTGGGGCGTATGTTTCGTGATAAAACAGGTATTGGACTTGATTATTTAGAACGTGTTCCCTATCATGAATTATTAATCTAAAATTAGAGAATGGAAATGCAACTAATATTGACGTATATAATTGTGGCGATAGCACTTGTTTTTGCGGGAAGAGGTGCTTATCGTTTGTTCCGGAATGCAAAGAAGGGGAAAGGATGCAGTTGTAATTGTGGTTGCGGGGGAAAAGGAACAAATAAAAAAAGCTGCTTGTAAAAGCAGCTTTTTTTATATTAATGCTTGTGTCTGCGCTCGTCAGAAACAGTCAATTTTTTTCTTCCTTTAGCTCTTCTTCTAGCTAGAACTGCTCTACCGTTAGCGGTAGACATTCTTTCTCTGAAACCATGTTTGTTTCTTCTCTTTCTGTTGGATGGTTGAAATGTACGTTTCATTGCAATATTTCTTATGTTATTATTTTCTCACTTCGGACTGCAAAAGTAGGTATTTTTTTTATTGTGCCAAAGATTTTTGCAAAATTATCTCGATTCAAATGGTGTTTTATCCTAATTATTCAAATGGTTTCTAAATTAATGGCGTATGTTTTAATTAAATGGGGTTTTCAGACAACAAAGTTAATATATCCTCGTATATTTCTTTAAGCAGATACGAAAAAAAGAACTCTAATATTTGTTTTACTGAAATAGATGATTAACTTTAAGCCAATTATACGAAGAGACCTATGAGACAGTTAAAAATTAGCAAACAAATCACTGGCAGGGATTCGTTCTCGATAGAGAAGTACTTGCAGGAGATTGGGAAAATCGACGTGTTGACGCCGGATGAGGAGGTTGCTTTAGCCAAGAAAATCCGATCGGGTGACCGAGCGGCACGGGAGTTGTTGGTGAAGAGTAACCTGCGTTTCGTGGTTTCCGTGGCCAAGCAATACCAGAATAACGGTTTGAGTTTGGGGGATTTGATCAACGAGGGTAATCTGGGATTAATAAAAGCTGCCGAATGCTTTGACGAAACGAAAGGATTCAAGTTTATTTCTTATGCCGTATGGTGGATCCGGCAATCGATTTTACAGGCAATCGCCGAGAACTCGCGGTTAGTTCGATTACCATTGAACAAAATCAGCAGTATCAACAAAGTGAATAAATTCTTTTTCCGACTGGAACAAGAGTTCCAACGGGAACCCACGGCAGAGGAAATTGCCTTGAAAATGGATGTTCCCGCGAAGGAGGTTAAAGATAGCTTGCGGATCGCCAATCGTCCGTTATCCATGGATGCGCCCTTGTCGGCAGACGAGGATTCCTCTAACTTGTATGACGTGATGATTACCGGGGATAATGCCATATCAGATGCCGAACGGGAGATGAATGCCGATTCATTGCGGACGGAAATCGATCGTTATTTGACGATTCTGGATGAACGCGATGCTTTAATCTTGCGGATGTATTACGGTTTGGGTGGTTATACAGCTATGTCGTTGGAAGAGATTGGCGATCGGGTAGGTCTGACAAGCGAACGAGTACGCCAAATTAAATCCAAGGCTATCAAGAGACTGAAAAACTCGTGCCGTAGTAAACGGTTGAAGACGTATTTATAAGAGGTCGGTAAATTTTCCTTTTTGTAGAAAGTACTTTACTCCACAAATTTCATATTTAATTTATGGAGGGATAGGGGTTGTTTGATAAATTTAGACTTTCTATCTTTTCTTCTGATGATGCATTTCATGTGAAATTTTTTGTGTTAGAGGGAATTGTGAGATGGGTAGTATTCTTTTAGATTGTTAGTGTCTGTATTCTATGTACTTACAGTCTGCAACTAAAATATGTTTATAAAGTTAGTTTTTTCAACTAAATTGCTATATTTGTTCCCCGTTTTAGAGGGGGTGTTTTGAGTGATCGGAAACGTTTGATAAACGGGTCTTTTCAGTCATAAGTATTTAACTCCTAGGAGCGTTAGAAGGAGAGGGGAATTATTATTATGAACACATTAATAAACGAGAACCTTATGGGAAACTATGAATTAAACAAAAATCTGGCACAAATGCTAAAAGGTGGGGTTATCATGGATGTAACCAATGTTGAACAGGCAAAGATCGCTGAAGCTGCCGGAGCATGTGCTGTAATGGCATTGGAAAGAGTGCCGTCAGATATTCGTAAAGATGGTGGCGTGGCTAGAATGTCTGATCCTCAGATGATCAAGGCTATAAAGAATGCCGTGTCTATTCCTGTAATGGCAAAAGTGAGAATCGGTCACTTCGTGGAAGCACAAATTTTGGAGGCTATTGGCATTGATTATATTGACGAAAGTGAAGTTTTAACGCCAGCAGATGATTTGTATCATGTTGACAAGACTGCGTTTAAAGTACCGTTCGTTTGCGGATGCCGTAACTTGGGTGAGGCTTTAAGACGTATTGGTGAAGGAGCTTCTATGATTCGTACGAAGGGAGAAGCTGGAACCGGAAACGTGGTAGAGGCTGTAAGACATATGCGTCAGTTGAACAATGATATTCATCAGGTACAAGCGGCTCCGGTTGAGGCTTTGATGACGATTGCCAAAGAGATGGGAGCCCCTTATGATTTAGTAAAATTCGTGCATGAGAATGGTAAATTGCCGGTAGTAAACTTTGCAGCCGGTGGTATTGCAACTCCAGCTGATGCAGCTTTAATGATGCAGTTGGGTTGCGAGGGTGTATTTGTGGGTTCTGGAATCTTCAAATCAGGTGATCCTGCCAAGAGAGCGAGAGCTATCGTTTTAGCTACGACTTATTATAACGATCCGGTTAAATTGGCTGAATTGTCAGAGAATTTGGGAGAGGCTATGTCCGGATTGGAAATTAGCAAATTGGAAAACAAATACGCTGAAAGAGGCTGGTAAGAATAGTTTATAAAGTTCGTAAGGTTTGTAAGGTTCATAAGGTAACTTGCTTTATAGATTTTATGAACTTTATGAACCTTATATTTTTTGTCATGAAGAAGATTGGAATTTTAGGTTTTCAGGGGGCGATTATTGAACATGAACGCCAGATTAAGGCTATTGGTCATGAACCCGTGATCGTGAAATATCCGGAGCAGTTGGAAGAGATTGATGGGATCATTCTACCAGGGGGGGAGAGTACCACTATGGGAAAGATTCTTAATCGGACCGGACTTATGGAGCCTTTACGCGGGAAAATCCAGAGTGGGCTGCCGGTATGGGGAACTTGTGCGGGAATGATCTTGCTGGCCAAAGAACTCGTGAACGATTCTGTGACTCATTTGGGCGTGATGGATATTGCCGTTCGGCGTAATGCTTACGGGAGCCAGATCGACAGTTTTGCCACGAAAAAAGTGATTCCGGCGGTAGATTCGAAAGAAATTGAGTTGGTGTTTATTCGTGCCCCTTATATCACGAGCGTGAAGGATGGGGTAAAAATTCTGTGTGAGCTTGATGGGCATATCGTTGCAGCGGAAGAAAAGAATATGTTGGTAACATCTTTCCATCCGGAACTTACAGATAATACGGCATTCTTGAAATACTTTGTATCTAAGATTTAAAAAGGCTGTTTTTTAAACAGCCTTTTTTCTTATAGATTTGTGTTTAATTCCTCTACGCTGAGAGTTGCAGTCCCGATTTTCTGAACAACAATTCCGGCTGCCACGTTCGCAATACGCATGGCTTCCGTGATATCCTGACCTTGGGTTAAGGCTAGTGAAAGGGCCGCCACAACCGTGTCTCCGGCTCCACTTACATCAAATACTTCTTGAGAATGTGTGGGGAGATGCAAAATATTTTGATCGGAAATCAAGCTCATCCCTTGTTCGCTCCGGGTGACAAGTAATGCCGATAAACCGTAGTGATGAACGATTTCCAAGGCTGCCATGGCAATATCTTGGTCGTTATTTTTCACCGGGTGGCCAATAATGTCACCTAATTCTTTTACATTAGGAGTAATCAAGTCTGCCCCTGCATATTTCTTCCAGTTTTGCCCTTTCGGGTCCACGATAACACGGGTTCCATGTGATTTTGCCGTTTTTATCAAAAACGAACATAATTCTTCCGAGATCATGCCTTTTCCATAATCAGAAATAACAAGGGTAGGGAACTCTTGGAAGAGCGAGGCAAGATGGGTTTGAATATCTTCTCTTGCTTTTTCAGAAAGTTCCAAATGTTGCTCGTAATCTATACGGACAATCTGTTGCCTTCCACCGATGATGCGCGCTTTCGTGATCGTGGGTTGCTCGGTTTTGACAAAATCGGTTTTGATCCCTTTCCGGTGAGCCATACGTTCAATCTCTTTCCCGAAAAAGTCATAGCCGATAGCCCCGCATAACGTGGCCTGCCCACCAAGACTTGTGATGTTGTTGGCCACGTTCGAGGCCCCGCCTAAACGGGATTCCTCGGTCACGATATTTACTATTGGAACTGGAGCTTCCGGGGAAATACGTTCCACCTTTCCGAAATAGTATTTGTCAAGCATCACGTCCCCGACGATCAATATCTTGCAACTATTAAAGTTTAAATCCATCTATTCATTTTAGATTTTAGATTTATGATTTTAGATTCCCTTCCACAAAGCAACGCTTTTTCTTTTCGTAAATCGTAATTCATAAATCATAAATTGATTGCTTTTATTCTTCTCCGCCACCGAACATCATCAAGTAGGCTTTAATGAACTCGTTGATCTCTCCGTCCATAACTGCCTGTACGTTTGATGTCTGGTAGTTGGTACGATGATCTTTCACCCGGCGGTCGTCGAATACATAACTGCGGATTTGTGACCCCCACTCGATCTTTTTTTTCGTTCCTTCCACTTTATCCCGTTCTTCCTGACGCTTTTGTAATTCCAGTTCGTACAATTGGGCTTTCAATAAACGCATGGCATTTTCACGGTTTTGCAACTGTGAACGTGATTCCGTGTTCTCGATCATGATTCCGGTAGGAGCGTGGCGTAACCGGACTCCGGTTTCCACCTTGTTCACGTTCTGACCACCCGCACCACCACTTCGGAAGGTGTCCCAACTGATGTCAGCGGGGTTGATCGTGATCTCGATCGTGTCATCCACGGCGGGATAAACGAACACGGATGCAAAAGATGTCATTCGTTTATTGGCCGCATTATATGGCGATAAACGAACCAATCGGTGAACACCGTTTTCTGATTTCAGATACCCGTAAGCGTAGTCTCCCTCGAATTCGAGAGTAGCTGATTTGATACCGGCCTCTTCACCTTCCTGGTAATCCACGTGTTTTACCTTGTAACCGTTTAATTCTCCCCAGCGGATATACATCCGGTACAGCATACTGGCCCAGTCCATACTTTCCGTACCTCCGGCTCCGGAATTGATTTTCATGATGGCTCCGAAGTGATCTTCTTCCCGGCGCAGCATGTTACGCATCTCGATGTCTTCCAGTACTCGTATGGTCTCTTGGTATTGGGCGTCCACTTCTTCCTCGGTTGCTTCTCCCTCTTTGGCGAAATCGAAAAGTACCTGTAAATCCCCCACGGCTGAGGTCACCTGTTCGTAACCCTCGATCCAAGATTTCAATTCCCGGACTTTCTTCATCAAGGCCTCTGCCTCCTTGGGATTATCCCATAGGGACGGGTTTTGTGTTCTTAACTCTTCTTCAGCGAGTTGTATCTTCTTGCCATCGATGTCAAAGATACCTCCTCAATGCTTCACCTCGCTCTGCCAATTCTTTGATATGGTCTATTGTGATCATTGTGTATTAAGTTTATAAATAAAATTCGTCCCTCCATACGAAGGGACGAATGATTCGTATATGTTATCTCACTTATCTTGACTAACCATCGGGAAGTTTTTGTTTACCCGCTTGCTGGTTACAGGCCGTCCGCTTAACGTGCTTTCCACCATGTCCTGAATTTCTTGGGCAAAGGCATTTTCCCCGTTTCTTCTGGCCATGTCGACGAGCATTTGTAACGCCTGCATACTTCTTCTCTCGTCATTTTCCAATGCTTTTCTGCGATTCTGAGAAAGTGATCCGATATATCTCAACATTTGAGCGTTATCAAGAGCCAGTGCCCATGCCAGATCGTTCCCCTTCTCTTTCTCGCCGGCAGCATAGTAGATCGAGATGTAATTTAACAAGAAGAAGTCAGCCGGAACTTGATATAACGGAATTTCTTCCAGAGATTTATCCAGCACTCTGACAGCCTCTTGAATTTTGCTCGAATCTGTGATTTCATTGATAATCGTGTCCCCGATAACCCGTGTTTCCGTGGCGGCCTCTTGCATTAATTGTTCTGCTAAACGCAAGAAGGTGTTCCGGTATTTCATCACGGCAATGGTGTTGTCATGGAAATGATCGATATTGACTTTCGGGTCCTTGATGTTTCCCCAAACGAATTTATTCATCAGGTTATCATACAGGATTTCCGTGTTGATTCGTCCGAAATCATAATAAGCCTCGTTGTTTTCCGACTTGATAGGTACAACCCGGTAAGCAGCTCCTTCTAGTTGGAAATACTTATCGAAGCCCATGTAACTGTCTTGTCCCATACCTACTCCGAAGTATACCGGACGTTCCCAGTTGTTGGTCGCTAATATATCCAGTACCATTAATTGTGATTTATTCAAAGAGCTACCTTTTAATTGAATTTCTACTCTGTCTACAATTAACGCGGAATCTTTGGGTTGTACGGTTCCGTTTGCCAGTACTTTTTTCTTATCCACGGGGATATACAGGCTGCGTGTCGGGATGAAGTCCACGGCACCTCCTTGGTAACGGTTGGATTTGGTTTCCGGTCTGTCGCTGGCAACAAATTCCATGACTTCTTTCATGCTGAAAGGTTGTTGCACTCGTTCTTCAATCGTGACAAAATCCCGTACTCCGGCATGGTATTGGTCTTTCGTGAAAGAAATGGGTACCCCGTCACTTTCGTAGGCTTTCCGTTTCATCTGATCAATGTACCAGTCTCCGGCAAGCAAACTTAGGTTCACGATACGTACATCCCGACGGAAACCTTCCACTTCCTGTGCGTACCATAGAGGGAACGTATCATTATCCCCGTAAGTGAACAGGATAGCGTTCGGGGCACACGTGCTTAGGTAGTTCTTGGCATGAGCAATGGTTGCATAACGTCCGTCACGATCATGATCATCCCAGTTTTGTGCTGCCATATTTACCGGAACGGCGAACAGGCAAACAGCGGTGACGATAATAGCTGCGTTGCGGGAATCCATCTTCTTCTGAAGTAAATCCCACAGGTAGAGAACCCCGAAACCGATCCAGATAGCAAAGGCATAGAACGATCCGGCATAGGCATAGTCACGTTCCCGCGGTTGATACGGATATTGGTTCAGGTAAAGCACGATGGCAATACCCGTGAAGAAGAAGAGTAGCATAACCACCCAGAAATCTTTTTTCCCTTGTTTTCCCCGTTGATATTGATAGAACATTCCCAGCAACCCGAGGATAAAGGGAAGCATGTAATATTTATTGTTTGCCTTGTCATGTTTCAACGTGTCCGGCATCACGCTCTGATCACCGACCAGAATATTATCTATAAAAGGAATACCCGAGATCCAGTTACCATAACGGAAATCTCCATGTCCTTGAATATCATTCTGACGCCCGGAGAAGTTCCACATGAAGTACCTGAAATACATGTGTCCGAGTTGGTAACGGAACATGAAACTTAGGTTTTGTCCGAAACTTGGTTTCTGAACAGGTTGTCCGTCCACCATGTACACGGGGCCTTTGGGTTGTCCCACCCACTCATAATATACCTGTGGTTCACGAGCTTGGCTATACATACGCGGGAGGATCGTGCAGAAACGAGGATCATATTTTACTTCTTTTTTATGATCCACAATATCATATTTACCCGTTTTTTCGTTTTGGTAATAAATAGGTCCGGCATCCTCTACGCCAATAACCGGGGCATTGAAGTAAGGGCCGTAAACCAATGGTTCTTGGCCGTATTGATCACGACTGATATAAGAAAGCAGTGCGAACACGTTGTCCGGGCTATTTTCGTCAATCGGGGGATTACTTACGGAACGGATAACGACCATCGCGTAGCAGGAGTACCCGATAAGCATGACCACGAAACAGGTTAAGATCGTGTTCACAACCGTGTGGTTGTGTTTTAACGTGTACCGGATTCCGAAAGTCAGTCCGGCGATTAAGAGTAACGCGTAGATGACAACACCCGTGTTAAAAGGCATTCCAAAGCCATTCACGAACAGCAATTCAAACCAGCCTGCAACGATAATCACGCCCGGGATAATACCCCACATGATCACGCCCAGTATGACGATAGAAAGGGCCGCTGATTTGATAATACCCCACTTGGTGGTTTCGTATTTTTTGAAATAATATATGAATACAATGGCAGGGATTACCAGCAAGTTCAACAAGTGAACGCCGATGGACAGTCCGACCATGTAGGCGATAAAGATTAACCAACGATTGGCATAAGGTTGAAAAGCAACATTTTCCCATTTCAAAATTGCCCAGAACACGACGGCCGTGATCAAGGACGACATGGCATAAACTTCACCCTCGACAGCTGAAAACCAAAACGTGTCTGTGAACGTGTAGGTTAATGCCCCAACAAGTCCGGCTCCCATGATCCCGCACAATTGTCCCATAGAACATTCTTCCCCTTCTTTTACCACGACTTTTTTAGCCAAATGCGTGATCGTCCAAAACAGGAACAAGATCGTGAACCCGGAACATAGAGCCGACATGATGTTGATCATGTAGGATTGGGTTTCGGGACTTGGTGCGAATATGGCGAATAGTCGTGAGATAATCATGAATAGAGGCGCTCCGGGAGGGTGTCCTACTTGCAGTCCGACTGAAGTTGTAATAAACTCACCACAGTCCCAAAGGCTGGCTGTTGGTTCGACCGTAAGAATGTAAGTAATACTGGCCACCACGAACGCCACCCATCCGGTGACATTATTGATCAACCTGTAGCTTAATGTTGGGTGATTTTTAATGTTGCACATGCTTCTCCTTAGTTTGAATTTATATTTCTTATTAATATTCAAGGCTATAACAAAAATGTCATTTTTCGACAGCACGAAAATAGCAATTTTCTTTTAATTTTTCTGCATTTTCTTTTGGTGAAATAAAAAAATGCTCTACATTTGCAGCGTCAAAATAACAACAGCGGTTGTTGAAGCGACATGAAGATTGTCCCATTGTGTAATGGTAGCACAGCAGATTTTGGTTCTGTCAGTCAAGGTTCGAATCCTTGTGGGACAACAAACATGAAGAGGGGCCTTGCAGCAGGGAAGTTGCAAGGTTTTTTCTTCTCGGTCTTTGAAATCATGCCCAGGTGGTGGAATCGGTAGACACGCTAGTTTCAGGGACTAGTGGCCGTACGGCTGTGCAGGTTCGAGTCCTGTTCTGGGTACAAATACCCCTCTTAATCGTATGATTTCGAGGGGTATTTTTTTTGTCTGGAGCTTTCTAGGAGAAAAAATGTTACATTTGCTCTTGTAATAAATAGCTATTTATGAAAAAGTCAATCGCTTTCCTGCCCAAGAAAAACCGGGAAGACTTGAAATATCTCGTTGAGTTGATTCTGGATAAAATCCCGGTGTGCGAGATGATTATCCTCTATGGAAGTTACGCCCGTGGTACTTACGTGAGTTATGACGAACGCGAGGAATTTGGCATACCTACTTCTTTCAAAAGTGATTATGATATATTGGTCATTAACAGTGCGTGGAGCTATGATAAAATTGAAAATAAGTTAGCAAGTGTCCGTAATATCTATGATAAACGGGGAGATCATCGTTACCGGGTCCCCGTGCAGTTTATCCATGACAGTATTAAGAAAGTAAACGAGGATTTGAAATACAGTCGTTATTTTTATACTGAATTGAAACGTGATGGGATAATGCTTTATAACCGTGGGAAAAATAAACTGGCGAGGCGAAAACCGTTGAAGTTTGGGGAAATAAAGAAACAAGGGGAAGAATATTTTGGAGAAAAATACGCTAAAGCCAGACTTTTTATGGAGCAAGCTGTTTTTATGTATGATAAGGAAGAATATGTCATGTCTTCTTTTAATTTACATCAAGCTTGTGAAAATTTGTTCAATGCGATTATGCTAACATTCACTCTCAAGAATGATAAGGAGCATAATTTGGAAGAGCTTTTCAAGGCTTCACGTGGATATGCTCCCGAACTGATTCGAGTTTTTCCTGTTGGGAATGAAGAAGAAGAACGATTATTTAAAATACTTGTGTGTTCTTACATCGAAGCTCGTTATAATCCGGAATTTAAAGTAAGCCGGGAAGATGTTGAAGACTTGATGGTGAAGGTTGAAAAGTTTGAAGAGGTTACCAAGCAAGTGTGTGAGCGGAGAATAAAAGAGTATGAAAAGTTGGCGAAGACGGAAAAGAAAAGGAAGTAAGAATTTATTGTAGAAGAGAAATATAGGTAATCCTGCCGAGAAGTGGGGGAGAAGTTACTTTTTTTTCATATTCTAACGTGAGTTCGATGTAATAAAGCATATTTGCCCCTTCCGTTAGGAAAAAGACCGGATAAAACTGGGAATATATCGGTGTTTTTTAATTTCTTGCACCAGATGATGTGTTTATTGTCAAGAAGTTGCGAAGAGATGGTTCCGGCGGGCTTGGAAGTACCGAAATAGGTGATGTATCCCTTATCCCAGCCGTTTACCGGGGATATAATGCCCCAAAATATTATTCTTGAACGTGAATAGCCTCGTTATTGGTTTGGTTGACGGGTTATTCGAGTATGTTATTTTTGTTTCCCATCTGTTAAAATGGCGGCGATGATCGGGCGACAATCGGGCGATGGCGCCTAACAGTCGCCCAATAGTCGCCCTGCCGGCATGTGACGGACATGGATAACCCCGGGGAAAGAGATACTAAACCCCGTTAATTTTAAATTTCCAGCTAAGTATCTCTCAAGGGAAATAGGCTTAATTAGGTGTTTCGTTTCCTGTATTCTTTGGGTGTTATTCCTTGTGATTCTTTAAAAACTCTATTGAAATGTGGGACGTCATTAAACCCTACTGCAAAACAGATCTCCGATACCTGTTTCTGCGAGTGTTTTAGAAGTTCGCAAGCTGTATTCAAACGGTATTGGGTAACAAATTGTGAGAATGTCATTCCTTTGCATCGCTTGAAGTAAGAGCAAAATGCAGAACGGTTCATTCCTATTTCGGCGGCAATTTCATCCAAAGTGATCGTATGAACATAATGAGCCATCACGTAGGTACAAATTTGTTGCATTCGCCTCACGTCACGTTCAATTTGCATGGGTTTACCTGCAAAAATATGATCGGGTGAATTGAAAATGACAGGTAATAAACGAAACATTCCACACAATCGTCCTAAATCATCCATGTCGTTCATTTGTGATAACATATTGCGAATAACACGAGAGCTTTCCGGGCCAAATTTTAATGCATTAACAGGGAATGTAAGGTTTATCAAGCGGTTTCGCAATTCAGGAAATACCTCCATGCATCTCACTACAAGAGAGTGGTTAAAAGCAACCATGAGGTAATGGATGCACCCGTCGCTGTCTGTCGATGCAGGATCGTATTTCCAATAGTGATGCATGGATGGTGGAATCAATGCCACATCGCCTGCCGAAAAAGCTTGTAACGTGTCACCAGCCATTCGGGTGCCATACCCGTGTATGACATAATATAGTTCCCATGCGTCGTGTTGATGCAATTTAGCTTCTAAGTGAGGAGTTATCCGTTGGTCTATAAAAAAGAATGAATGGTCCTTTATTTCAGGTAATTCGTAAGGGATGATCATTTCTTCCATAATGTATGTAAAATAGTGTAATGCAAATATACGACAAATATTCGAGATGATATGACAAATTTTCAACAATAAGGTGACGTAACTTTGTATCCGAAATCAGTAAGTTGAACTATTAAAATATATTGTTATGGATTTTTATCAAGTATTGGAGAAAAGAAGAACGATTCGTGACTTTTCCGATAAGGAAGTAACGGACGACGTGTTGGAAAAAGTGTTATCGGCAGCTTTTAAGGCCCCGACGAACGATCACCTGCGACAGTTTGAGTTCATCGTGGTGAGAGGGCAGGAAAACATTGCCCGACTTGTATCGCCGGTAGAAGAAAACACCAAAAACATTCAGCAAAGCGGGCTTGAAGCAGCCGCGAGCGTGATGGATAAGGATGAACATGCTATGTTTGTTGATGCGCTGCCCAAACAACAACGTATGCTTATGCAAAGCAATTGCCTTGTTTTGCCGTTTTTCCGGCAAAAGGATTATCCTCTGTGTCATCCGGTAGACCAAAGTTCTCTGAATTATTTTGCCTCGGCATGGGCAGCAGTGGAAAACATTCTACTGGCAGCAACCGCGGAGGGATTGGCGTGTGCGTTCCGTATTCCTATCGGTAACGAACCGGAATACGTGAAACACCTTGTCAACGTCCCCGAAGAATACGAATTCACTTGTTTTCTTGCTATCGGTTATGCGGCGGAGAATGCACATATTTGTAAACAGAAAGAAATTCGGGTTGAGGATAGAATACATTATAACGTCTGGTAATCTCTAATTTTGTATGTGAGCCGAGGGATGGGATGATTCGAATCCCCTTGAAATACAAAAGAGTTAGCTTTTATGTGCTAACTCTCTCTCATTATTTGATTGTTCTTTCGCGGAGAGGGAGGGATTCGAACCCCCGGTACCTCGCAGTACAACGGTTTTCAAGACCGCCGCAATCGACCACTCTGCCACCTCTCCAATGCGGATGCAAATATAAGGACTTTATTTGACTTTCAAAGCGATTTTTGAGTTTTTTTATTCAAGGCGTATTTCAAGTAGAAATAACCGCAAACTCCAGCAAACAGGGAGCCTCCGATGATACCGATTTTTGCCTGATTCAATAAAATGGCTCCTTCCGCGCCCATTCCCGTGTAGGAAAGAGTCGCGATAAACAGGGACACGGTGAATCCGATTCCTCCTAATAGAGATACTCCGAAAAGGGAGTGCATATCCATTTTGTCCGGCATAGTTAACCAGCCGCATTTTATAAAGACGTAGGTGAACGAGAAGATGCCGATGAGTTTTCCGAGTACAAGGGAAACAAAAATCGTTACCGATACGCCTTCTAAGGAGGCAAGCGTGAATCCTTCGAACGAGATGCTGGCGTTGGCGAATGCGAAAAGGGGCATTACCACGTAATTCACAAGGGTACGCAGGTCATCGTCCATGGCTTGCAGGGGACTAACTACCTTGTCTGAGGCTGACTCTATACTTTTCAATATAGAAAGTTCCGAGTTGCTTAATATGATGTCATTTGAATTCTCCGGTAGTCTTTTCAAACTTTCCCGGATGCTGTTCACGTACTTGTATATGTGTAGTTTCGGACGAGCCGGTACTGTAAATGCCACGATGACTCCCGCAATTGTGGGATGAATTCCGGCATTAATGAACAGACACCAAACAACGATACCGAAGGAGATGAAAAACAGTTTATTATGAATCCCCTGTCGTCCTCCGATGTACAAAAGGGCAACAATGATCATTGCAGCGATTAAATACTCCACGGTCAGGTGCGAGCTATAGAACAAGGCGATAACGATGATGCCACCGATATCATCCACGACGGCAAAGGCGGTGAGAAATATTTTCAGGCTCAAGGGGACTTTCTTGCCTAGGAGTGAGAGAACGCCTAGGGAAAAAGCGATGTCCGTTGCCATGGGTATGGCAGCTCCCCGCATGGCAGGACCGGATGGACTGATCAGCCAGAAAAACAGGACCGGGATGATCATGCCCCCGCAGGCTGCCACAACCGGAAGTAAGGCTTTCCGGGGAGAGGAGAGTTCCCCAACAAGTAGTTCCCGTTTGATCTCTAATCCTACCGAGAAGAAAAAGATAGCCATGAGGGCGTCGTTAATGAAATCCAGCAATGTCATCGGATTGCCATCATGACGATCAAAGAGATTGAAATTTCCGATCGTGAGTGTGATATTTTTAGAAAGTAAAATATTGTAATATTCCTGTAAAGGGGAATTAGCGATAAGCATGGCGGCAAGGGCCACGAATAAGAGAACTATCCCTCCATTTATTTTCGTTTGAATCAGTCTTCTAATGGAGAATTTAAATATTTCTTTGACCATTGTCCTGTTTGTTAGTTGACTATGTTGTGTGCTGCAAATTTAATAAAAGTTGTATAAATTTCAAATAAAAAGGGTGTTTTCTGCACGTCGGGTCAATCCTTCTTCCAATTCGTGCTGGTGATATAAATACCCCGCATCTTCGTAATATTTTGCCTGTTTGGGGCATTTTTTGATACACGCTCCGCATTTGATGCAGATACCTGTAAATTCTCTTACATTTTCATAGCTGATAGATCCCATGGGGCATACTTTTGCGCAACGCTTGCAGTCATTACAACGGTCGTTGGTAAGCGGTTTCACTTTACGGATGTCTACCGGGGTGCCTTGTCGGTCGCGAGGTGTGTAATATCCCCGGTAGGGGTAGGGGGTTCCGGAAACCGGAATGGGGTGTGATAGCGTGTCTGTCTTGTACTTTTCACTGATTTTGCGAACGAATTCATCCACGATGTCCATGTCTTTCATGTCGGGTCGGTCTTTTGCCAGTATCCGGGAGAAAGAGTGTTCACCCACGAATGCCCCCGCAGCTATCGTGTGGAGTCCGTTGTTTTCAAGAATGTCTCGTAATTCGATTAGCGCATCATCGTAATCCCGGTTCCCGAAAAGCACGACTGGAACGGCTAAAGCCCCGTTGCCTTGCATCGTGTTCAAGTAGGGTAACAGTACGTTTGGAACTCGCCCGGCATATACCGGGGTACCCAACACCACGAGATCGGAGTCCGTGAATCGCAAGGATTGTGTCCTTGCCTTTGGTAAGGTAAAATCGTATTCTTCGAGATCGGTTTTTAATGCTCTTGAAAGGCCCTTGGCCGTGGCGGTTACGATCTTGCGGGTTGTCCCTGTCGGGCTGAAGTACACGGCCCGGATCTTGTTGATTATTGTCATTTGTTATATGATTTGAACCATTCGGCAAAGCGGGTAATCCCTGTTTCGAGTGATATTTGCGGGGTATACCCGTAGTCTTCCTGCAAGCGGGTAGTATCGGCCCATGTTTGGTAAACGTCTCCCGGCTGCATCCCGACAAACTCTTTACGGGCCTCTTTTCCCAAGTTCTTTTCCAGCAAGTGGACGAAGTCCATAAGCTGGATGGGGGTTCCATGCCCGATATTGTATATCGTGGCGGGGGTACCGGGTACATCTTCCCGCAGGATCCCCGGTGTTGACACGATTTTCTCGATTCCTGTCACGATGTCCTCGATATAGGTGAAATCTCTGGAGAGATTTCCGTTGTTAAAAATGCGAATCACCTCATCGTGTTGAATGGCGTTGGCAAAAAGCATGGGAGCCATGTCCGGGCGCCCGAAGGGACCGTATACCGTGAAGAATCGTAAACCGATGGTTTGTATGCCATAGAGATGGGCGTAGGCATTTGCCATCAACTCGTCACTCTTTTTCGTGGCGGCGTAAATGCTGATCGGGTGATCCACGGTGTCCGTCTCCTTGAATGGAACAGATTGATTGTTCCCGTATACGGAAGAGGACGAGGCGTATATGAATTTCTTACAATTCGTCTTTTTGCAGGATTCCAGTAAATTAATGAATCCCATCACGTTACTTTGCACGTAACTTTCCGGGTGTTTCAAGCTATACCGTACTCCGGCTTGTGCGGCAAGGTTCACCACGCAGTCGAAAGTATGTGTGGTGAATAATTTATGAATAGCCTCGGCGTCACACAGGTCCAACTGGCAGAACGTGTAATTCGTGTTCAGGGAAGATACGATTTCTTTGCCGGGAACGGGATGGTCTATGCCACAGGCGTGTAGGCGGTCGTGTTTCAAGGCAACATCGTAATAATGATTGATAGAATCGATTCCATAAACGGTGTGTCCTGCATCCAGTAATTTCTGAACAAGATAAAAACCGATAAACCCCGCTGTTCCAGTAATTAAGACATTCATAATACCTTGTTTTTTATTTTAAATACAATTTTTACGGCAACAAAAATATAAAATTACTCCGTAAAGTTTGTATTCTTCCGGAGGTTTATGCCGCGTGAAGTCCGGCATTTACGAGCCGAAAATGTCGGTTTTTAGTTCTACGGGTACGATCCGGTTTGCGAGGGAAGAGTCATAGGGGACTTCCACCCGGATGTAGTTGTCCGTGAATCCGCCGATTGATCCGGCAATGTCGCTTTCTTCAAACAGCACCGGACGGGTTTGTCCCACGTGTGCCGTGTAGAAATTGTGCAACTTCTGTTCGGAAATGTCTAGGAGTACGTTCACCCGACGATGCTTTTCCGCTTGCGGGACTATATACGGGATGTCCAGTGCTTTTGTTCCGGAACGTTCCGAATAAGGGAACACGTGTAACTGGGAAACATCCAGTCCGGCAATGAATTGGCGGGCATCTTCGAAGGCCTCCGGTGTTTCTCCCCGCATTCCGGCAATCACGTCCACCCCGATAAAGGCATCGGGAATAAGTGTCTTGATTTCCTGTACTTTCTCTGCGAAAAGTTCTCGTTCGTAGCGTCGTCTCATCAAGTGTAACACTTCGTTACTCCCGGATTGAAGAGGTACGTGGAAGTGTGGCATGAAACGCCGGGAGGAGGCCACGAAACGAATAATGTCATCTGTCAGTAGGTTGGGTTCGATGGAGGAGATCCGGAAACGCTGGATTTCTTCCAGCTCATCCAGAGTCCGTATCAAGTCGAGGAATGTTTCCCCTGTCTCTCTCCCGAAATCTCCCGTGTTTACTCCCGTAAGAATGATTTCCTTGATACCCTTGGATGCCACGTCACGGGCTGCCTTGATCACGTCTTGGATGGCAGCGCTACGACTACGTCCGCGGGCAAAGGGAATCGTGCAGTAAGAGCAGAAATAGTCGCATCCGTCTTGAATTTTTAGGAAACACCGGGTTCTGTCCCCGTACGAGTAAGCAAGATCGAAGGTTTTAACCCCGAAAATATCGCAGGAATGTGGTTCGTGCCGTTCCTGTTCTTCGAGGTGGTTCAAATAGTGGGCCACGTTGAACTTGTCTTGCGCGTTGAGTACGAGGTGGACACCTTCAATGTCCATGATCTCTTGCGCTTTGAGTTGGGCATAACAACCAACCACAACAATGTAGGCTCCGGGGTTTCGGTGGATGATTTTCCGGATCATCTGCCGTCCTTTTTTCTCTGCAATATCCGTGACGCTACACGTGTTAATCACGAATATATCCGCTCCATCTTTTTCTCCCACAGTCACGGCTCCTTCTTGTTCAAGGCTGTGCTTGATCGTGGAGGTTTCGGAGAAATTCAACTTGCATCCTAACGTGATATATGCCACTCTCTTCCCAACAATGTTCATATGCGATCTACTTTAAATTTGCTAGCGAGGGGCAAAGATAGAGTTTTTTCATTTCTTATCCATGAATTCCTCGTATAAAGCTACGGAACCATAATGCCATAATTTGGTGTTCTCTTTTTCTAGCGCCTTGTAAGTATTGGAGTGATAAAATTGTCGAATGGCATCTATGATAGAACCGCCATGTTCTTTTATATACAGTTGTACAAAAAGGCTGACTTTGGAAGGCAGTAACAAGTAAAGATTTTTGTCTGTAATTTCCCGGTTCATTTGAATACCTCCTTTACTTTTAAAAAGGTTAAATAGGATAGTGATCGTTCCGTGTGAAACAGGAGTTGATCTACTAAAAGATACGTTTTTAGTTCTTGAATTAATTCCTGTTTATTAAGCAGACCTCCTTCATATAAGGCGAAGGCTGCGTAAACACGATCGTTTGCTACCGGACCGTAAACAATATCGTAATTATGACGATAATCTTTGTTTGTTCGATTTTCCATTACAAAATCCAGCCATTCTTCCGTCGGTTCTGTAAAACGTAATACGTTTAATTTTTCTGCAGAAGATAAATCAAACTCGTATATATTAACAATCCCCTTTTCATTCCTTTCTCCAATTTTTCGTTTTACCCATAATTCTGCTTGTTCTTGGGAAGTTGTTGTATAGAATCCCATTCCGTAATCTAATGTACGATTGGCTAGTCGGATTTGTGGTTCTTTTACTATTTCTAAACTACCATGGTATAGTTTCATTAGTTTGCCTTCTTTTGTTTGGTAATGTATTCTTTGATTTCTTCCATCAGCCATTGTTGGCTTTGTGTATGTAATACTTCAAAGTTATCCGATAAGTATGATAAGACGTTATATTTCTCGAACAGGCTAATCGTCTCTTCACCAGATAATCCTTGTTTCATTTTGTATTGTTCAATACAAAATGAAAGGAAATAGGCAATATCTAATTCTTTTTTATTCATAATAATGTCGTTCTCCAAAAATCAGTTCTTATCATATGTTCATCTATTTGCAAAAATAAGAAATTTATAATGAATGGGAGCATGGTTGTCAAGTTTTATGTACTACAATGTTACTCGAGTATGTTGTTTTTATCCGGTATATTTATAAATGATAATTTTTTTGTAAGTTTGCCCAAAGAATAGAAAAAAGCCAATGAAATACTACGTTATTGCGGGAGAGGCATCGGGCGATTTGCACGCCTCTAATCTGATTAAGGGATTGAGAAAGTTTGACCCGGATGCAAAGGTCCGCGGGTGGGGAGGTGATTTGATGCGGGAGGCCGGATGTGAGATTGTTCGTCATTATAAGGACACGGCCATCATGGGTTTCCTGACAGTCTTGAAAAATCTGGACAAGATTAAGGCAAATATCGACGCTTGTCACCAGGATATTCTGGTATGGCAGCCGGATGTTGTGATTCTCGTGGATTACGGTGGTTTTAATCTCCGGGTGGCTAAATTTATCAAGGATGCGAATATTCCCGTGTTCTATTATATTTCCCCGAAAATCTGGGCTTGGAACACGGGACGGGTGAAGAAGATCAAGCGGTTGGTGGATCGTATGTTCGTGATTTTCCCGTTTGAAGTAGACTTTTATGCCCGGTATGATTATTCCGTGCAGTATGCCGGAAATCCGTTGGTGGATGCTATTCACGACCGTCCTTTCAAGAACGAAACATTCAATGAGTTCGTGCAGGTAAATGGCTTGTCCGGTAAACCGATCATCGCTTTGGTGGCGGGCAGTCGTTCGCAGGAATTGAAACACGTGTTGCCGAAGATGCTAACTATGGTAAAACATTTTCCCGATCATGAGTTTGTGATAGCGGGAGCCCCGTCAATGAGTGACGAGGATTATGCACCTTATTTGCAGGACGTGAAGGTTCGGATAATTTACGGGCAGACCTACCGGTTGGTACGACAGGCTCGTGCAGCTTTGGTCACGTCAGGAACGGCCACGCTGGAAACTGCGATTTTGCGGACACCCCAAGTGGTTTGTTACAGTGGGGAAGGGGGGGCGTTGAGTTATTTCCTGTTTAAGACCTTTGTTAAAGTGAAATATATTTCGTTGGTCAACTTGATTGCCGGTCGAGAAGTGGTAACCGAATTATTGATGCAGAAATTGAACGAGAAGAACCTGTTGCGGGAACTCTCGGCAATCCTTCCGGAAGGAGGGAAACGACATCAGATGTTGGACGGATATGATGAGGTGAACGAGAAATTGGGTGATGCCGGAGCATCCGAACGATTTGCCCGAATGATGATTGACGAGTTATCCCGGTTCCGTGGGTGAGTTGAAATCATGAACTCTTTTCGTTTTGTCTGAAAAGGAAACGCTGCCCGTCAAAATACGGTTCGATGAGTTCAAACCGGATGAATTTGGCTAGCGTGTTTTCTGCCTTGGGACGAGATATTTTTGCCATGTGGCAGTACTGGTTCAGGGTGATTGAGTCGTGTGAAGAAAGGTAATCCAGTAACATTTGTTCTGTTTCCGTGTAATGTACGAATACTCCTTTCGGGGTTCCGACTTGTTGCCATACTTTGATATGTACGGGGGTGGCAAGTATGTTTTCATCCCGAACCCGGATGTAGGCCCACCAGCGGTTATCGTGATCCTTGGCACAATAGGGTTTCTGTTCTCCCGGTGGAACAATGACTTCGAGAACAGTACGCCCTTCCACGGTGTGGACGTGCATTTCACAATCTATTTGCGGTTTGCAGTAAAGTTTTGCGGCAGCCTCGATCATGTAAATCTCCTCTTCCGAGCGAACTCCGGCAATCTTGCCGTTATCCTTTACTCCTACGAGCAATCGTCCCCCGTCCGTGTTGGAGAATGCGGAAAGGGATTTAGCGATCTTGCGAGCATCGGAAATCTCGAATTTGAAATCCTGTTGCTGGTGTTCTCCCTCTGCAATTCGAGCGTGTATGTAATCCGCTTTTACCTGAATCATACTTGGTTATTTTTAGGTATGCAAAGATATTGGTTTTAACAAAATGAATATAGGATATTTCAAAAATTCTCTTTATCTTTGTTTCTAGAAAATGAGACATGAATCCATATACATCCGTGAGGGATGTTGGTTTGTGTCTCTTTTTTTATGGGTGTGAGAGTGTCTAATCAAAGTAATTGGTGCATGGGAAGAATAAAAGAAAAAAAGCGAGTGGCGGCAGCGAGTAGGGGACAGGTTCATTTGAATACTTTAGGTATTGATGCGGCAATCAAGGCTTACAGGACGGCAGTTCTTGATAGCGAACGGATGCAGGAAAAGATCCGGGAATTGATCCGTATGGGGGATTTTTGCCGGGAGGTTTGCCGGGATGAGGAGGCTCTTGATGCTTACGAGCGAGCCCTCTCGTGTTGTCGGGAGAACGAGAATAAGCGATCCCCCCGTTTCTGGGAGGTGGCTTGTTATTGTGCGTCCCGTGTGGATGAGTTATCGGCTCATCAGCGAAAAGATTGTTCGACAATGGTCAGTCTGGTTGATTTTTATGCAGATAATTTTGAGGGCGTGTCAAAAGCCTTTTGGCACACCCTCTAGTTTATAAAGTTTGTAAAGTTGAACCTTTGGTTCTGAAAGTTCATAAAGTCCGTTGAGCCTAGCGGGCATTTTCTCTACGGTAGCTTTGCTACCGATGAACCCGGTCCGAAAGACTTCCGTTACCTTATGAACTTTATAAACCTTATAAACTTTTGATACTTCTTTAAATCAGGTCGTGTGGATTAATTTTCCAAAAAGAATTTCAAATCATCATCCGCAGTCGTGATCCCGGCGATACCGAATTTTTCCACGAGTACTTTCGCCACGTTCGGAGAAAGAAATCCGGGTAAGGTCGGTCCGAGGTGGATGTTCTTCACTCCAAGATAGAGCAGGGCTAACAACACGATGACAGCTTTCTGTTCGTACCAAGCGATGTTGTAAACGATAGGTAATTCATTAATGTCTTTTACCCTGAAAATTTCCTTCAGTTTCAAGGCAATAACCGCCAGCGAGTAGCTATCGTTACATTGTCCGGCATCCAGTACTCTTGGAATACCGTTAATATCCCCAAGGGGTAGTTTGTTGTAACGGTACTTGGCACATCCCGCGGTAAGGATCACCGTGTCTTTCGGGAGTTTCTGGGCGAATTCGGTGTAATATTCCCGGCCTTTCATTCGGCCGTCGCATCCTGCCATAACGAAGAATTTACGGATAGCCCCGGACTTCACGGCTTCCACGACTTTGTCTGCCAGTGCGAACACTTGGTTGTGGGCGAATCCTCCAATGATACTTCCGGTTTCGATGGCCTCCGGTGCCGGGCATCTTTTAGCGTGTTCGATGATTTCACTGAAATCTTTCGGTTGTCCGGGCTTGCGCTCGATATGCTTGAATCCGGGGAAACCTGCCGATCCGGTCGTGTACACCCGGTCCTTGTAATTTGCGTCCGGATGCGGGGGAACGATGCAGTTCGTGGTGAATAGCATCGGGCCGTTGAAATGTTGGAATTCATACACTTGTCTCCACCACGAGTTACCGTAGTTTCCGGCGAAGTGTTTGTATTTCTTGAATGCCGGGTAGTAGTGTGCGGGTAGCATCTCGCTATGGGTGTAGACGTCCACCCCCGTACCTTCCGTCTGTTCCAAAAGTTCGTACAGGTCTCGCAGGTCGTGACCGCTGATTAGGATACCGGGATTTTTCCGCACGCCGATGTCCACTTTCGTGATTTCCGGGTTACCGTAAGTGTCCGTGTTGGCTTTATCAAGCAAGGCCATGGCATCAACGCCATTTTTACCACATTCAAGAACCATCTGCACGAGTTGGTCGGCAGACAGAGGGAGCGTGGTGGCTACTAGTCCCCGGTCAATGAATTCGTAGATGGACGGGTTCTCGTGTCCGAGATTATAGGCGTGTTCCGTGTAAGCAGCCATTCCCTTCATCCCGTAGGTGAGCATCTCTCTCAAAGAACGGATGTCCTCGTTTTCGGTGGAGAGAACTCCCACAAATCCGGCTTTCGATTCCATTTCTTCCAACGTGTTGGCTGTCCAGAAGGCTCCCTCGAACGTGATCTTTTCGGTTTTCCCGCCTTTGTCGAGGAAGGTCTGTTTCAGTTGTTCTCGTAATTTGATAGCCTCTTTGATTTTTTCCACGAAACGTTGCTTGTCGAAGTTCGCGTTCGTGATGGTCATGAACAAGCCATCGAGAATAAAGCGATCTGCCGAGTGGTCAACGGCATCGAGGGCTCGGAGTTGTACCCGGTAGTGGGCGATTCCCTTTAGGATAAATAGTAGTAAGTCCTGTAAATTGGCTACATCCGATGTCTTTCCGCATACGCCGCGGACCGTGCATCCGGTTCCTTTTGCTGTTTCTTGGCATTGATAACAAAACATTTTTTCCATGGTCTAGTGTGTTTGATAAATAATTTCTTTAATTGTTTGTCGCGAATGTACGGGTGCGATAAAACAATAGTTGTAATATAAATTACAAACGTGAATTTAATTTTCAATAATTTATACGAGAGTGAATGAAAAAGGTTAAAAGTAAGATAAGGTGTTAAAGAAGAAAGTGATACATTTGTGTATCATTTAAAAGATAACAGAGCATGGATATAGCACGACTTTTCGGTTGCCCTTTATGCACGGGAATTCCCGAACGGGAGAGGGAGCAGTTTATAGAAGGATTTGATTATAGCGTGAAGAGCTATATGAAAGGGGAAGTGGTTTTCCGGCAGGGAGACGTGTGCAGGTTCCTTTATATCTTGCTGGAAGGGGAAGTCGAGGCGGAAATGACGGATGATTCGGGAGCCATGTTACGAATCGAGACGATCCGGGCGCCGAGAGCGCTTGCCCCGGCGTTCCTTTTTGCCGAGGATAATCATTTTCCGGTGACGGCCACCGTTTCGGAGAAGGCCAACGTGTTTATCGCCACGAAAGAATCCGTGTTCCGTCAGATGGGATGTTATGAAAGTTTCCTGCGTAATTTTCTGTCCGTGAACGCGAACCGGACAACTTTCCTTACCGGGCGTTTGCAGTTCCTGTCATTCAAGACGATCCGGGGAAAATTGATTCATTATATTCTGGAACTGGCCTTCCCCGATAAGAAAAAGGTGTTGTTGGGAAAGTCACAGCAGGAATTGGCCGAATATTTCGGGGTGACCCGTCCGGCATTGGCCAAGGTGTTGTACGAGCTGGCTGACGAGGGGATGATTTCCGTGAATCGCCGGGAAATTATCATTCTGGATCGGGAGAAGATGCGGAGGGCCTTGAGTTAGCCTGTCGTGCTGTCTTGTCGGGTATGAGAGGGAAAGAGTTTGTCAGTTATTGTAAAAGGGGGATATAAAATTAAACATTTTTTCGTCGTTTTCGTTAACACGATAACCGGGCGGATGATCATTCGGACATCTGTTTGGGGGCATATCGTGAACTTAAATTGTGATAAAATGAGTCTTAAAGAACAATACTGGAGATATTCCCTCGTGGCAATTATTCTGTTGCTGGGGATTCTTATATTTTTTCAAATTTTGCCGTTTTTCAGCGGGATTCTGGGTGCCATGACGATTTATATCCTTCTGCGTAACCAGATGTTGTATTTGACGGAAAGGAAACGGATGAAACGTAGTATCATGGCTATTCTTCTGTTATGCGAGACGATTCTTTGTTTTCTTATCCCCCTATCGATTGTCGTGTGGGTATTCGTGAACAAGTTACAGGCCATAAACCTGGATCCGCACAGCTTGATTGCCCCGGTGGAACATGTGGCTGAGCTGATCCGGGAAAAAGTAGGGTATGATCTTTTGAGCAAAGGGAATATAGATACGATATTGGCTGCCTTGCCGAAAGTCGGTCAGTTGCTGATGGGGAGTATCAGTAGTTTTGCCATTAACGTGGTGGTGTTGCTTTTCGTACTTTATTTCATGTTGATTGGGGGGCGGGATATGGAGGAGTACGTGAGCGAGATCCTGCCGTTTAATCAACGGAATAAAAAGAATATATTACACGAGTTCAACATGATCGTGAAGTCGAATGCGATCGGGATTCCTTTGCTTGCCGTGATTCAAGGGGCCATTGCCATGCTGGGATATTTTGTATTCGGGGCTCCGAGTCCCGTGTTGTGGGGATTCTTGTCCTGTTTTGCCACGATTATCCCGATTGTCGGGGCGGCGTTGATCTGGGCCCCGCTGGCGCTGTACATGGGAATGACGGGGCATTGGGGGATGGCGATCGGGTTGGCGGTCTACGCTCTGGTCGTGATCTCGAATGTCGATAACCTGGTTCGGTTCATGTTGCAGAAGAAGATGGCGGACACTCACCCGTTGATTACGATTTTCGGGGTGGTCATCGGGCTTTCCTTGTTTGGCTTCATGGGGGTGATCTTCGGACCTTTGCTCCTGTCAATCTTTGTCTTTTGCGTGAACATTTTTAAAGTGGAATACTTGGAAGGGGAGGGACGGACGAGACCCAAGATATACAAGCCTTGATTCGTTTGGTTTACAGATGGTAATGAATGGGTTGTGCTACCCTTTTTTCGGGGTGTTACTATCACAAGCTCGTTTCTACTCTCAACTAATAGCGTTACCCCGTCATTCCGCAGTGGGGGAATGGCGGGAGTGAAAGGGAGATGCAATACCCAAGAGATAGTATAACCTTATGATTACCTTGGCTTTGGTCTGATAATGGTTGATTTTTTCGAGATAGTTCTTAGATAGTTCATTTAGACCATCGTGCATTCATCGAGCATTCTTCTTGCATTTATCTTCGATAACAATGGGTGTTGGGTGTTCTCTGTTTACTTCCGGAATGTTATTTCGTGATTGCGGGGATTAGGGAGGATGTTTAGGGAAAGTTCGGGAATCACGGGGAAGCGTAAACCGTAATTTAGGTATGAATACCAGTAATTCGTGTACACGCGGGTTGGGAGTATTTGCTTATTTTTGCGATAAATTTAATTTTGAGTTGTATTTATGAGATTAATAAAAAGTTCAAGAAAGCGTATGGTACTATGGATTATTCTGTCGATCGTGGTGGTTATGGCCATTGTCGGGATTGTTTTCGTGAATCAGCCAAGTTTCGGGAGAATTCCCCGGGGAGAACGGCTGGCAAGGATTGAACGTTCGCCGAATTACCGGGACGGGGCTTTCCGCAATATACATGAAACTCCTTTAATGACCTCGGACAAGGGGCGTTTACAGGGATTACTGGATTTCGTTTTTAAGGATAAGACCGGACTGCAACCGGACACGGCGTTGACCGTGGTGAAAACGGATTTACGGCAGATCAACCCGGAAGAGGACGTGCTGGTGTGGTTCGGACATTCATCTTATCTGGTTCAAGTGGATGGAAAACGGGTACTCGTGGACCCGGTGTTCTGCATGGCTTCCCCGGTTTCTTTTATTAACAAGCCGTTCAAGGGAACGGACGTTTATCATCCGGAGGATATGCCGGATATTGATTACCTTGTTATTTCCCATGATCATTGGGATCACCTGGATTATCATACCGTGCGGGCGTTGAAAGACCGGATCGGGAAGGTGATTTGCGGTTTGGGTGTCGGCGAGCATTTCGAGTACTGGGGGTTCGACAAGGAGCGTATTATCGAGTTGGATTGGGAGGAAGAGGTTCGTTTGGATTCCGGTTTTGTCATGCATTGTTTGCCGGCCCGGCATTTTTCGGGGCGGGGACTTTCCGCCAATAAAACGCTGTGGGCCTCGTTCTTGCTTGAAACTCCTTCCCGGAAGATATATTTGGCAGGAGATGGTGGTTACGACACACATTTTGCCCGGATCGGGGATTGTTTTCCGGGTATAGATTTGGCCATTCTTGAAAACGGACAGTATAACGAGGGATGGAAGTATATCCACTTGATGCCTGATTACTTGACCCGGGCAGCCTTGGACCTGAAAGCGAAGAAGGTGATGACCGTGCATCATTCCAAGTATGCGCTGGCCCATCATCATTGGGATGAGCCGTTACGGAACGAGATGAACATGGCAAAGAACGACTCGTTACACGTGTTGATTCCTGTCATTGGCGAGGTCGTGAGGTGGGGAGAGTAGTTCTTGGGAAATGGTTCGTTTTGTAAACCAAATGATTTAGTGAATTTTATTCCTTCGCCTGGATATTATTTTTTATTTTTGCTTGTAAATATATTGGAGGACGGTATTATGGTAAAACAGGATTATCTCGTGCGCATGATTCAAGAAATTATTTCTGCAATTGCTAGGGCTATATTGAACAAGAAGAAGATTCGTCAGCAGGATCGGGACGAGTATGACTTGTTGACGCAGCAAATGTTGGGATTTCCCGTGAAGGAGCTGGCGACGATGGATGTGCAGGAACTGATTGACCGGTATGCCAACGAGGAAGACAGGATTGGTAAGATTGAACTTGCGTCCGTGTACCTGTTGAGATTTTCGGAGGAAGTGGAGGATGATATTTTGTTGAAGTCGAAATTGCGTCAGGATGGGATTCGTTTGCTTAAATATGTTCAGCAGGAAGATACAAACTTTTCAATACAACGGGATTGTCTGATCCGGATGCTGGAAACGAATCAGTAAAATTTGGGGTGTCGTTTGGGGGAATGTTTGCCGTGTTATTGTAATTATTGTAGCATTGTTAAATCTACTTTGTAATGTGTGGGGGCAACGTTGTTTTTTTCTAGGAACATGACCATATAAATCGGGGCATAAATGATCTTACCATTGATCCTGAGATTGTCGTTATTGAAAACCACAGCTTCAGGAAGTTCATATTCATCGCAATCCATTATATTGGATAAGGCGCGATGCGTGTCGTAGTCTTTTCCGGATTTTACCTCTATAGGTAGAACTTTGCCATCAAGTTCAATGATAAAGTCCAGCTCGCCGCGTTTCTTGTTATTATAATAGTATGGCTCTAGGGCGTGTGCTACCAATTCTTGTGCTACCGCGTTTTCGTATATAGAACCGAAATTGATGTCTTTATCGCCCTTTATTATGCGTAGTTGAATACCTTCGGCATATTGTGCGGCGAGTAGTCCCACGTCGTTTTGGAAAAGTTTGAACAGATTTCGTGAACGAGCGAGTAATAATGGCATTTTAGGTTCTTCTACATTGTAAACGGGTAATGCAACTCCTGCATTCTTTAACCACAGGAAACTGTTTTGATAACGTTCGAACTTCGCATTTTCATTTAGTTTTTTTAGAATAAACCGCTTGTTTTTTGCGTTGAGCTCGGGTGGAATAAGATTAAAAATCTCTTCTATGTAGAGTTTGTCATCGGGATCATACTGGGTGATATCGCGTCTGTATAAACGAATTATATCCTGCTGAATCGCCATAACTTCTTGTAAATTATTACTCTCGATGTATTTGCTCACGGCAGCTGGCATCCCGCCTACAATGAGGTATAGGCGGAATAATTCCATTATTTTGGAATGGATAAATTCATCAACAGGAGTACGGTCTTTCCATGCATCGCGTAAAGCCGTGATCACGTTGTCGTTGATGCCTATGCATGAAATGAACTCTTCGAAATCGAGCGGGTACATATCTTTGATACCCATGTAGCCAACAGGTTCCGAGCGTAAATCCTTTAATTCTACTCCTAGCAATGAACCGCTTAATATATAGCGGTACGAGCCTTCATCGACTAAGAATTTAATAGCCGTTACAATTTCCGGATATTTCTGTACTTCGTCAAAAAAAATGAGAGTTTCGCCTTTGATCAGGGGAACGGTTGTCATTGCGGACAAGCGAAATAATATATCGGTACTATTTTTTGCACCTTTGAAAACATCAATAGCCTCAGGATTATCAATAAAATTTATTTCTACGAAGCTTTTGAACGACTTACCGAATTTGCGGATGGAGTAAGTTTTGCCAATCTGTCTAGCTCCGGTGATAAGGAGGGCATTACGGGTAGTTTTGTAATAGTTCTGTATATAATTGTCAATCTTCCTTTTGAGCATGGCGTTTCCTTTTTTATGATAGAAAATGATGTCAATATTTCCACTTTTCTAATACAAATATGGTTTTTATTTGCCGTTTTTCCAATAGTTTTGTGGTATATTTTTGCCGTTTTTCTAATAATATGTATTATGGATTGTAACAGAGTTGTTTAGTGGGTACCGGATTTTACATTAATGGGAAAGAGTTTGGGAATATCGGAATAATGTTCTACTTTTATAACTTGTCATTTGGCTTGATTGTATAGAAAAGGTCGTGGTTGAAGGAAAGTACGAAAATAAAAAGTAGAAGAAATGATACAAATTCAACATTATGAATCTCCCTGTGGAGAGCTGATTCTTGGCTCTTTCGAGGGTAAACTTTGTTTGTGTGACTGGATGTTTGAAAAACGCAGGGCATCTATTGATAAACGGATTCAGAAAGCGCTAGGGGCCGATTACGAAGAGGGTGTTTCTGACGTGATCCGGGAAACAATCATCCAGCTTGACGAATATTTTGCTCGCCAGAGGAAAACGTTTGATATTCCGCTCGTCTTTACGGGAACGGAGTTCCAGAATTCGGTGTGGCAGGAGTTGCTGGATATACCATACGGAAAAACGGTGTCTTATGGTGAGTTGGCTAAAAAGTTGGGAAACCCGAAAGCTGTTCGTGCCGTGGCTGCAGCTAATGGTGCGAATCCTATTTCGATTTTTGTTCCTTGTCATCGGGTGATTGGGGGTAACCATAAATTGGTCGGTTACGGGGGAGGCTTGGAGGCTAAAAAGGGTTTGCTAGATCTAGAGATGGGGGTGAAAAGTTTATTGAATGGTATGCGGTAAAATTGTGCATGATAGCTATATTTGTGAAAATGAAGCTAGGGTCATGGAAAATATCATCGTAGAAAAAGTCTGGTTGACCGATACAGAGGTATGGATACGTATCACTGACGGTAGGGAAGCATGTGAAAGGTTTGCCGACTATCAAAGATTGAAGTTTGCAACTCCAAAACAACGTGAAAATTTTCAAGTGGGTGATTTTGGTATTCGCTGGGAAGAACTAGATGAGGATTTAAGTTTTGAGGGATTTTTCCTTGAGAAAAAATCTAATCCTTTATATGATTTGTTTATAGCTCACCCGGAGTTGAATGCTGCAGCTATAGCACGTCGTTTGGGTATGTCTCAAAGTTTATTTGCACAATATGTAAGTGGCACGAAGAAACCCTCTAAAAAGCGTTTGGAAGAAATTGTAGAAACAATACGTGCAATAGGACGTGAATTAATATCTATATCGGCATGAACTATGAACTTTTATTTTTAGGTGAAAATTATCTCTAAAATAAACGTTGCAAACGTTGCTTTTATTTAGTCTTAAAATCAGAAAATGTATTGAAAAACAAAAAAGTATTCGAGAGAGTATCTTACCCGGTTCGTTATGCCGTGATGATATGGTTTACCGGGATCGTGCGATACTTCACCGAACACGCTATTTACCGGGTGTTATTTTCCGGTACCGAGGAGCAAAATGAAAAAATTAACCTTGGTATGACTGAAACGATCATGTCCCTTTCGCTTGTTGGTTTCGGTACGACCGCCGAAATGGAGCGGGTATCGGTTGTCGATTATTTCGATATGCAGGTGAAGGCGTTGAAAAAAATGATCTCGGATACCCGAGGAGGAGGGGCAACACTGGATGATATGTTCGTAAACAGACTATAATATGAAAGAGAAAATTGATGCGTTGAAAGAGACTTTTTTTATTACTGCCGGAATGGGCGGATCGCTATAATTATTTTGTTGAGCTGGGGGAATCTTTACCTGCAATGCCCGTGGCATTTCAAGTACCGGAGAACCGGATTGCTTGCAATTCGATGTTGTATTTCTACGTGTGCCATACTAAGACCTTTGCTATATATTTGCTTCTGCCAATGCCGTGATACTTGCTGGGTTGGCCGCTATGCTTTTTAACCTCTGCAACGGGGTATCATGGAAGGACATCCGGGATAATATGCCGTATCTACTTGCTACCTTAAAAGAATTGGGGTTGATTGATAATCTCACGCTGTCGAGGCGTGTGGCACTATTGACAATGGTTGAGAAAATAACGAATTCATAAAAAATGATTCAACGAATATTTTGTAATAAACAAATGTTTATCTATATTTGTAGTGTAAAAGTTTCTTTGAAATGTTTTCCTATGAAGAGCTAAAGGCTCGGATAGAACATGAGAAAAATAGTCTTAGGTTCTATGTCCTTTACTGGCATATTTTGAAAAAAGATATGTCGGAAGAGGAACTGGAGAGAATGATTGACTTTCATTTAGATCGTTTGATCGAACTACTTCGGTTGAAAGGTTGACAGGAAGCTCTCGAAAGAGGGCTTCCCAAAGAAACTTTACAATTTTAAATATTTTAGATATGGCAAGTTACAAAGAATTAAACGAGGAATTGGAACAAATGAAAGCGGAATTCTTGACTCTTCATTCCGAGGAAGAAGAGCGGGAATTTGGTGAGAAGATGGAACGATTTGTAGCTTCCAAAAGCCCGGAAGATCGTAAAATTCTCGCTCAAGCGTTTGTGAATGGTGCGAAGGAATCTTGTGAACGTGCGGAGAAATTATACGATGAAACGTTACGTGTTTATCTGGAAGGGATATATGAATCAATTTCGTGGTCTTATGTTGCTCGACACTATTTTGGAAAGAGTCGATCATGGTTGTGTCAGCGTATAAATGGGTTGAAGATTAGAAATAAAGAAGTACAATTTACCGAGAATGAAAAGAAGATATTATTAGATGCGTTACTTGATTTAAGTAATAACATTAAACGTACAGCTCTTGTTATAGGGCATCTCTGAAACTTTTACAACTTTAGAGGAAACCCGCCACGAGAATGGCGGGTTTTTTAATAGTAAAATTGCTACGATTTGTTTTGTGGATAATAGTAATTTTACTATCGAAAATATTCCAGTAGAGGCTTATGATTATGTAGTAAATGGTAAAAGTGCTATCGAGTGGATTATGGAACGTTATGCCATCACTACTCATAAGGATAGCAGCATTACTAATGATCCTAACTGTTGGGCTGTAAAGCATAATAATCCTCGCTATATACTAGATTTTTGCTAAGTGTGATTTACTTAAGTATGGAAACCGTAGAGATTGTGAATAAATTACCGAAACTAATCTTTTAATTGTCAGAATGAAGAGTTTACAATGATAAATTATGACAAAATAAGGGAATGTAGGGTTAAAATGGCAATGAATGCCGATGGTGGATTTCGATTGTCTGTTTTTGCTATAAATGAATTATTAGGAAAGCAACAATATATTACAGAAGAAGCTATACGTGAAGGTTTTGATTTCGCAAAAGCGAAACAGGAAAAGGAAATAGAGGAAAGTGACTTTACTACGAATGAAGAGAAAGAAGTTGAAAAGAAACAGAGAGAGTTATTTCTTAAACTTTTGGAAGAGCAAGTTAAGCTATATCTTAAAAGTCAGCACAGATTACTGTGACGTACTAGATAAAGAAAAGAATTATATAAATCTAAGTTTGTTTTTTTATTAGTCTTAAAATCAGAAAATGTATTGAAAAACAAAAAAGTATTTATATATTTGCAGATATGATACTAAATAGGTAGGAGAGCCTATCTTGAAAATATTGTGAGTTTATTCTAATCTTAAAACAGAAAATCGCCAATTTGAAGAAACAAGATTAGACATGAGATTCACGCTGGTTAAGCGTGGGTTGTTGTCTGTCTGTTTCTAGGCGTTTGGCGATGCCTCTGTTTTAGATAGAATTTACAATCCTCGCTTTTTTATTTGTGCTAATTGAGAAATTATTTTATGATATACAATAACGACCTAAATGAAGATATGAAACAAAAAAATGAATTTATTCAACGTCAACTAACTCTTTTAATTTGACTTTAAGTCCTCGGCTTATTTTATAGAGAGTACGTATTGTTGGATTAGTATTACCAGATTCAAGTCTAGCAATATTAGCATTATCCATATTGGAAGCTGCTGCAAGTTCATCCAATGTCATAGGTTTAGAAAGCCTTATTTCTTTTATTCTTTTACCAATTTTTAAAATTAAGTCTCTATCGTCCATTTTATTCTATCATAAATGATAAAAACAAAGGAAAGGATATAAAACGATTAATTATCTATCATATATGATAGAGAAAATAAAAGTGATTTACCAGATTAATGATTAAACTAGAAACAAACAAAATGAAAGAACCCCAAGAATTTATTCCCGATGAAGATCTGAAAAGATTCTTCCTAACTGGAACTCTATTTCTCAATCTATCAGAAGAGCTAGAACAACAAGAGTATAACAGGTTACGCATGTTGTACAAGCTACACAAAAGTATACACGACCTATTGTTTCATCTTTATCAATGTAATTTGAACACGCATTGTTTAGACGTTTGTGAAGTGTTCGGGTTCTATTTCGTTGAAAAAGAAGGGGCAAAGAAAAAGAAACACTACATGAGCGCACGCTTGTACAACTACATTCGTTTCGTACAGCAAATTATGAAATCAAAAAGCATGATTGCTGATTATTTATTATATAGTGCCGGGCAATTAGATGAATTGGAGCGAATTGCTAGTATTTATTATCAAAAGGATATAGGGAAAGAAATAACAAGAGAGGAAATTTTTCAACGAAAGGGACAGGAGAAAAAATAAAACAGGGGGATATTCGCTGACTAGGAACCTTTGAATATCACCCCCTTGTATTAATCAATTATATAAATTAACTAATGATCAAAGTTATGAAAAAAACTTCTGACAGGAAAGCTTTTAAACGAAAGTTACAATCGAGAAAATTAACCGTGATCGTGATTATCCGTTTCGTCATGATCTTGCTTGCTGGTTATCCTTTACTGGTAAGTGCGGGAGGGGGAAACGCACTCCGGGACGGAGGTTACCGGGTAAAAGGAAAAGTGGTCGATCGGAAAGGTGAACCTTTGCCCGGGGTAACGATCCGATTGGATAGTACCACGGTGGGGAGCGTGACGGGACAGGACGGGACGTTCGTTCTCTTGTTGCCGGAGAGGGAAGGCGTGCTTGTTTTTTCGTTTATCGGTTACGAAACGGCACGGGTGAGATACAACGGGGAAACGGCCCCTTTACTCGTGATGTTGAAAGAAAAAGTTGCGGCTCTGGATGAGGTGACCGTGGTTGCCTACGGCACGCAGAACAAGCGAGAGGTCGTGGGGGCCATGTCCACGGTAAAGGGGGAGGACCTTGAGGATATTCCCTCTCCCTCGCTGGCTAACTTGTTACAAGGACGGGTGGCAGGTATGAACGTGCTGAACACGACGGGGGCTCCCGGCGGCGGCGGAGTTTCCGTGATTATACGAGGGTTTAACAGCTTGTCGATAGAATCATCTCGACGGGGATCGGAACCCTTGTGGGTGATAGACGGGGTGCCCATGTTATCGTTCACCTCTCCCGTGACGGGAACGAACACGCTGGCAGAGATTGACCCGAATGATATTGAAAGCGTGCAAGTGTTGAAAGACGCTGCCTCTGCCGCTATCTACGGTTCACGGGCGGCCAACGGGGTGATTCTCGTGACGACGAAAAAGGGACGCTTGAACCAGCGAGCCAAGGTGAGCGTGAATGTATCGAGGACTTTCATTTTTGACCCGGCGTTACCTGACATCACTGGAGGACACCGGGAACGCCTGCACCGCCTGGAGGCTTTGCGTGATTACCAGCAAGCGGCCTATAACGGGGAGACGAACACGTACGAGTACGTGGCGGGGTACAAGGATTCTTACTTGAATCGCTTACAGTATGATTACTTCTGGAATATGGGTGACGGGGCGAATGTTGCTCCTTATCAAGACAGCTTGAATAAATTCTATAATAATTCAACGAACTTGTTTGATTATTATTTTCGCACAGCAAGGGTGACGGATGCCAGTTTGCAGTTGAGCGGGGGAAATGCCGGGATCACGTATAACGTGGGAATCGGGTATTATGACGAATCGGGTGTGTTGAGAAACACGGGATTCGGGAGGGTGAAAATTTTGGGAAATTTCTGCATGATGCCATTCCCCAAATTAGAAACTAATATGCGTTTTTATCTTGCCCGTGCGGAACGTAAAAGATCATCACGGGAGATAAACAGGTACGGGTTCACGTCGGGAACGGAACTGGAACAGGTGCCGGAGGAGTTGCTGAACACGTCAACCGTGCTGCCGGGACCGGGAAATGCCGCTTTCGACGAGCTGGTCAAACGCTTTGAAACAATTAAAGAGAAGAATGAATCGTATCGTTTGCGGGTGGCTTTCGACGTGAGTTACGAGTTCGTGAAAGGCTTGACTTTCAAATCGTCGTTGTCCGCGGATTATTCCCAGCAAAACCAGCAATTGTTCATGCCCTCGGAAGTCGATGAATACAAGGAAACTTACTCAAGTGGTCAAATCTCTCGTAACTTGATGTTGTTGAACGAGAATTTGTTGACCTATAAGCACACCTTTGCCGAGGCGCATACCGTGGACGTGCTAGCCGGACTCTCGTTCCAAACGGACGAGATGTATCTGAATTCCGGCTGGGGACGAGGGGCTCCTTCTAACTTGATTCACTACGTGAGTTGGGAAGGGAACGTGTACGACACGAAAGATAACCGTTCCCTGAAGGATTTTACTTCCGACAAGGAGAAGAGTACGATGGTCGGTGTGTTCGGTCGGGTGAATTACAATTACTTGCAGAAATATCTCGTGTCGATAACTTTGCGAAGGGATGCCAGTTCAAAATTCGGGGAAAAAGTTCGCTGGGGAACTTTCCCATCGTATGCGATTGGTTATGCTTTCTCGGAAGAGTCGTTCATGGCATGGGCTAAAAGGGTACTGGATTACGGGAAAATACGGGTGAGTTTCGGGAAATCGGGCAGGCAGTTTGACCAACCGTACGTGGCGTACGGGGTGCTTGGGGCGAGCAAGCCGTTTCTGGGTAATCCGACAGTGGAGCCGGAACTAGGTTTCGGGTTGATAAACCGGGAACTGACATGGGAAGAAACCCGCCAGTGGGATGTTGGGATGGATATGGACTTGTTGAATTATCGTCTTGGTGTGGTGGTGGATTATTATCGCCGTTATACCGATAAATTGCTTTATCCTGTACGTTTACCGGGCACGCATAACGGGTACTCGGCTCAATGGCAGAATGCTTACGGGATTTTGAATGAAGGCGTGGAAGTCATGGTGAAATGGGATATTACGCAAGAACGGGAGGTGAAATGGGATATGACCTTTAATATTGCCCGAAACTGGAACAGGTTGAAAAAGAGTCAGGATGGGAAAGATTTTTCGTCTAACGCGGGTTTGAATAACATGAACGTGATCGGGAAACCGCTGAACGGGATTTACGCTTTCAGGACAGCGGGATATTATAATTCGATGGATGAAGTGCCTTGTTATTATATTGACGGGAAATACACCCCATTGAGAACACTTAAAACACAGTTTTACAGGCCGGGAGATCGGGTTATCGTGGATGCGGACGGGAATGGCCGGATAGAGGCAAATTCGACGGAAGAGGATCGTGAGTACGTGGGGGCTCCCTTGCCATTGGCTAGTGGGGGAATCACGACATCTTTGGAATGGATGGGATTTGACTTGAATATGTTGTTTAATTACGTGTTGGGACGTCATATTCTGAATGCCGGACGGGGTGCCTCGGTGGGGACCGTGGCGGGAATGATCGTGGAGGATATCACGAAACCCGTGTTCGAGGATTTGGGAAAGGTTACTTTTTGGCAGAAACCGGGAGATCGTACTGATTACCCGAAGAACAGGCTAGAGGCAGGATTATATAATTTTAGCACGAATATTTACGCGAACGTGCAGAATGTGAGTTTTATCAAGTTGAAAACGATCACGTTGGGGTATTCTTTGCCAGAGGCGGTAAGAAAGAAACTTCATTTCGGGGCAAGGGTGTTTGTTTCAGCCGAGAACTTGTTCACTATCACTAATTATAAAGGGGCTGACCCTGAAAGCGTGGACGTGGTGACGGGGGTTGATAATTTGGGTAATTACCCGCTTGCCCGACGGGTGACGATAGGTTTAACGATTAACTTGTGATAATATGAAAAAAGTAATATATCTTTTTTTGATGGTTGTGTTGTCTGTTTCTTGTTTCGACGATTTCCTGACGGAGGAACCGGAGACGTTGGTAACTAATAATAATTTTTGGCAAAACGAGAAAGACGTGGAAAGTGCCGTGTACGGGATGCATCGTTGGTTTCGTTGGGTGATCGGCCGGGTGGACGTACATTACCGGGATCGAGGGTTACCTTTTGATAACCTTGGGAGCTGGGCGAACATTTCGAATAATGACTTGAGTAGGTTCACGCCGGATGACCCGAACACTTACTGGGGCTACGAGTACGAGTTAGTGGCCGAGGCTAACACGATTGCGGATAATATTGGACGGGCAAATATGCCGCAAGAACGTTACAATTTTTATCTCGGGCAGGTGTTGACAATCAGGGCATGGAGCTATTTTTACATTATCCGTAATTGGGGGGATGCCCCTTACATTATACACGCGGAGGATGTCGGGGAGAGAGGTCGGATGGCGTGGCAGGATATTGCGGATGCGATTATCGATGATTTGAAGTTGGCGGTTGGGTATCTTCCTCGTGTGAACGATTTGCGGGATAGCGAGGGGAGAATGATAGATAGTAAGCAAGTGCCTTCCCGGGGAACGGCGTTTGCAATCATGGCTCAAGTGTATGCATGGAAGGCGGCTTTGAATAACGAGCCGGAGTTGAATAAGCTGGCGATTGCAGCCTGTGATTCAGTGATAGATAGCGGTTCCTATGCTTTAGTGGGAAGCATAAAGGACGTGTGCGAGCGGGTGATGCTGGGGAATAGCGAGGAAGGGATATTTGAGATTGATTACCGGAACACGGAGGATGATTTAAAGTCAGGAGGTTCTTATCTAGCAGCGTTTTGCCAATCATGGCCGATCATGCCTAATAGAACTCCGGCCACGAAAAGACGTGGGTTACGCCTTGATAATACAACCGTCTATAAGATGTATCCGGACAAGTCAGACCAGCGTCGGGAGGAGTATTTTTACAAGCTCGACAGTATGGCTGGCGTGTCAACTTCGATCACGCAGGGGGCTGTCTACGTGCGAAAATTACGGCATATATTGCTTTACACGAGTGGTAGCGAGATTGGACAACTGAAATCTTTCGAGGATAACGAGATTATTATCCGGTTGGCGGATATGATCTTGTTGAGAGCCGAGCTGAAAGCCAAGACTGGTGACACGGATGGTGCCATCCGGGACTTGAACCGGGTTCGTAACCGGGCCGGGGTGCGGGATTATTCACTCGCAGACGGGGATTTACAAGATGTTATTGCAGATGAACGTGATCGGGAACTCTTTTGCGAGGGAATTTCCACGCGTTATTTTGACATCATGCGTAACGGGACTTTCCGGGAGAAATTGCGGGGAAACTTCAAAACATTGACGGAACAAGATGTGGCAGACGGGGCATTGTATTATCCCGTGGCACGGCAGGCTTTTGAGGATAATACACTGATGAGGCAGACTTCTTATTGGAAACGTAACGGATTTTCTTTTTAGTAACTTGATAACATGTAAATGATGAAAATATTTTATGTTTTTTTGGTGTTGTGGGTGGTTTTCACGGGATGTGATAACGACTTTTATCATGATTCAGGTTTAGCTGATGGTAAACATGATTGCACGGTGTGGGAATACCTACAAACGGATCATTATAACTGGGATTCGGTGATCGTGATGATTGAACATGCGGGATTGAAGGATGTTTTTGACGGGACGAATCCAGGGTTTCAGCAGATTACTTTTTTTGCTCCCACGAATTTGTCGATCAATCAATTTTTGTTTAAAACAACGGACGAGGCAGGAGAAATGGTTTACTCTTCCGTGAAGGAGGTGCCTGCGGAGTTATGTCGGGAGATGTTGTTGGCACATGTACTGGATAGGCGGATGATGAAAGAGGATTTTGATTACGAGGTGAAAGGAACGCTTACAGGAGGTACGATGGTGACAACAATCGGGGGTGTCGAATTAAGGGTGTATAGGACACTAACCCCGTATAACGGGATACCGGATATTGGTCCGGAAAGCTTGTTCTTCCATGCTGTCTTGAGTGGTCATATTGCTATGGTTGCCTCTGCGGATATTGAAATGACGAATGGCGTGGTACATTCGTTGAGTTACACGTATGAATTTACTGAATTGTAATAATTTGAAGATATGAAAAGAATGTATTGGATAGCGAATTGTTTGCTTTTAATCGGGATGTTACAGACGGGATGTCAAGATAGAACGGTGGGTTTTCTAGATATTCGTCATGCTGCTTATGCGCCGGATTCCATGATCGTGAAAGCCGGGCTTGACCCGGATGATGATGCTTATCAGATCAAATTTAAAATACCTTGGCAATCCGGGGAGATGGAGGGAGTGGAGGGAACAAACCCGGTGAAGTACACGATTCGGAATGTCCGGAGTGAACACCCCGAAGCTGTTGCACAATTTCGAATGTTTGGGCGTGGACGAGTAGAATTACCTTGGAATCACACGGTTCCTGTCGGACGTTACGTGATAGATATGCGAATTTCTAACGAGGGACATTTTTGTGACCTTGATTCAATTTTCATCGTGATCGTGAGGTGACTTCAATATAGATGCTTTTGTGTTGTGAATTTGGGATACTTTTGTTTATTTTGCACATGAAAGTGATTGGATAAAGTTGCTCTTTTCAAGAGTGTGAATTATCTTTGTGTATAGAGTAGTCGGGCTATGTTTTCTTGTAAAATCATAGTGATTTTGAATAAGTAAGCATATATAACAAACGTACTTCCCGGCTACTCTCTTTTGTACATATATGAAAAGGATACGCTAGGGTATCCTTTCCAGTTTTTTGTATCTTGCAATAGTTGTTTATTGCATGTAGACAGACACGTTCGTGTTGTCTTTACTTAAGTCAAAGTCTTCTGTTCGGGTAGAGTAATCCCCATAATCTGGGTCTGAGAATTTGAGAGTTGCTGTTTGACTTGAATTTTTCACGGTAATGGAGAAATGACCGGAAACATCCGTTTTTGTTGAACTAGATGAAGTTCCGTTGATTTGCTGGATGTAGATTCCTTCTAACGGTTGATGTGACGATAGGTCATAAACCGTTCCGCTGATTGTTCGTTGAACTTCTGGAGCTGCTGCATTCGTGAATGCGAAACACGTGATTGCACACACGAATAAACTAAGAAATAATAGTCTTTTCATAGTGATAAAATTAAAAAATAAGACATGTAGGGAAAATCCCCATTTATAACAAACGTATTCACAAGGTAGGATTATTTCTGGATAAAAACAAGAAATTAGGTGAAATAACTTTGAATTTGTGAATGGACAGAATGATTTTTCTAATTGTATGATGCTCTTGATACCATTATTTATGCTTGAGAAGGGGATAAAAATTGGCATATTGAAGAATAGAAGGTTGATCTAATTTTTTAGGTGAGCTTGAATTTCGTGGTTGAATTATTTTTTTTACTAAGCATTTTGATTGTAAGTAAAATTGTAGTACACTTGTAATGTAGAACCTGCCGGGCCTAGTTGTTGTAAAACAATGCCTAAATTGGCAGGTCGTTTTTTATCTCTGAAGTATATTATGCCTTGAAGGTCATGTTGTCCTGATGAAAAATCGAGGACTTAAAATTGAAGATGAGAAAAAGGGGGCAGTTATTTGGAAAATATTGGTTATTTTCGATTGAGTATGATCCATTATTAGAGAGAACTAAAGAATATCATATAAAAGAGGAGCAGCTTTTAAAAAGATTTTTGACCTAATACTAAATACCATAGGAGTTTTATTTGTTAGATGGTATTGGCTCACGTTAGCCCCTAATTTTTCACGTTAACCCAAAAAGTATAATAAAAATGTAATCGCAATAAAAAAGAGAGGTTGTTTTAACCTCTCTAATTGTTTGATACTCAGTAGTCGGGATGACAGGATTTGAACCTGCGACAACACGCCCCCCAGACGTGGACTCTACCGGGCTGAGCTACATCCCGAAATGCGGATGCAAATGTAGTAAAAAAATTTGGAATGAAACAAGGAGTTGAGAGAAAAATCTGATGATTGTTTGTGCTTTTTGGCTTAGATTGCAGGTTTTCATGGGTTTGGGGAATGAGAATACGGGGATATGGGGTAAAAAAATTGGATAAACCATTTTTTTAGGTAACTTTGCAATCCATTACGTGAAATTGTATTGTAAATTAAAAGAAAGGAATTGTCTATGTCAACAGAAAATGCTATAGAAAGAGTTAAATGCTTGATTATAGGATCAGGGCCTGCCGGGTATACGGCAGCGATATACGCATCGAGAGCTAATTTGAATCCGGTGTTGTACACGGGAATGCAAATGGGTGGTCAGTTGACCACGACCACGGAAGTGGAAAACTTCCCGGGATACCCGGAAGGCGTGACCGGTCCGGTGATGATGGAAGATATGAGAAAGCAAGCGGAACGTTTCGGAACGGATATTCGTTTCGGGATCGCGACGGATGTTGACTTTTCCGGTCATCCTCATAAGGTTACGATCGACGGGGAGAAGGTGATCGAGGCGGATGCCGTGATTATTGCAACGGGTGCAACTGCCAAGTACTTGGGTTTGCCTTCAGAAGAGGCATTCCGCGGGGCTGGTGTTAGTGCTTGTGCAACTTGCGACGGATTCTTCTATCGCGGAAAAGACGTGGCTGTTGTAGGTGGTGGAGATACCGCTTGCGAGGAGGCTACTTATTTGGCCGGGTTGTGTCGTAAAGTATATTTGATTGTTCGTAAGAACTATTTGAGAGCATCGAAGGCTATGCAGGAACGTGTGTTCAGAACGGAAAACATTGAAGTATTGTTCGAGCATAACACGTTGGAATTGTTTGGGTCAGACATGGGAGTTGAGGGCGCTCGTTTGGTGTACAAGAAGGGGACCCCGGAAGAGGCAACCAAGGAAATCAAGATTGACGGGTTCTTCCTGGCTATCGGGCATACTCCGAATACAGAAGTGTTCAAAAAATATATCGAAGTCGACGAGCAAGGGTATATCATTACCGAAGGTAAGTCTTGCAAGACGAATGTACCGGGTGTGTTTGCCGCAGGAGACGTGATGGACCCGACTTATCGTCAGGGAATTGCTGCTGCCGGAACCGGTTGCCGTGCTGCTATTGATGCGGAACGTTACATCGGAGAATTACATGCGTAAGTGATTTTCTCTCGAAGAGAACTTTTTGAAATAAAAAAGCTGTTTGAAGGTGTCTTTGAACAGCTTTTTCCCATTAAAATGATGAATGATGACGAGATTCTGGTTGGTTTTGATTCTGTTTGTAACAGCCTCTTTCGGGAGGGTGGAGGCTCAGGAAAATCGTAATGGTTTTCGATTGGACACGATCTATAAATCCGGGGCAAAACGCCAAGTGGTGAAAGCTCCCGTGAAAAAGAGTGTCCCTTTGAAATCGTCCGTGTCCCGGAAAACGGGAAAATGGACATTAAGCGGTTCTTGCGGGATGTCCTTCGGGGATTATACCAGTATCGATGTTTCTCCCCAGATCGGGTATCGTTGGAACGAGTTCTTCTCGGCGGGAGGAGGGGTAAGTTACAATTATCACCATTCTTCCAATCGTTATGATATGAATTATCTCGGGGTAAACGTGTTCGGGCGGGTGAACCCGGTGCGGTATATTGCCCTCCAAATCCAGCCGGAACTGAAGGGAAGTTGGGGAAAATCGTATGAGAAGAAGATTGACTTCCGTTATGTCCCCACGATGCTAGTGGGGGGAGGTGGAGTTATTCCCACCGGAACAGGCTCTATCTCCGTGATGTTTTATTATGACGTGATACAGGATAAGTATTCTCCTTACGGGAAAAATTGGGTCTGTTCCGTGGGGTATTCCTTTAATCTTTGATTATTTTATCGTGACCATCGTGGCCCCGTAACCATATTGCTTGAAAGAGGCGTCCTGATGGTTGAAACGTTTGTATTTGGTTTGAAGTTCCCAGAGGATACGTTGCCTTAATACCCCGTCTCCTTTGCCGTGTATGAACACGATCTTTTGGCCCCGGCGGAGTTTGTATTGTTCCAGTGTTTTATGGAACACGTCCATCTGGTAGTCCAGCATATCCTTGTTTTCCATGCCTGTCGTGTCGTCGAGTAGCTTGTCAATGTGCAAGTCGATCTCGATGATGTTGCTATTGGATTGTTTGGGAGTTTCCTTGTGGGACGTGTCTTCCGTTTTATGAGGCGTTTTTTGTAAAAATTGTTCCGGAATGGTTTCCAAGCCTTCTTCTTTGACGATGGATTCTTTGTCCAGCGGTCGGAGTAGCGAGGTGGAATTAAACCAGCGGGTATGTTTGTAAGCTCCCGCTTTACACAAGTTTACCGGGGTGACCTTGATTTGCGTGTCGATGGCGTTTTTCAGAACGTGAACGCCTTTCTGATAGAACACGGATTGCACGTGTATCGCTTTAATCGTGTCGATTTCTTTGAGCGAGTAATTGCCGATCAGGTATGTCGTGTTCGGGTTGCAGTTGCCTGCCGTAATCCCGGTGTACTTTTCCCCGTCATGAAACGAGATGGAATAAAGACTGGTTTGAGTGGTATCGTTCACGAAATAAATATCGAACCGACTTTCTGTCAAGTTGTTGAAATTTTCGGGGACGAACGCGATGTAAAGGGTATCGGCCGATTCCATGACCACGTTTTTCTGTCCGGATGCGGATGTGGCGGAAACCGTTTTTGTCGTGTTACTGTCGGAATGAATGACCACTAGGTTATTCACGGATGCGGGAATTTCGAACCCGTATTCGTCACAATACACGTTCACGGTGTTGTTGTCAATGATGCCGGTAACTTTACCCTCTAGCTTGTCTGATATAAATCGTACAATGTCGCCTATTCTTATATTCATGTCATCTTCTGTTTTATTGTTAGGCAAAAATAGTGTTTTTTTCATTTGAAAATATTAATTTAGCCAGCCGATTGGTGAGTTAAAAACTAAAAGTTAAAAACTAAAAAGTGGGAAAGTAGAGACTAAATTAATGATTATTAGTTGATTCGTGGGGAATGGCAATAATAAAATGAAGTAAAAGATAATATAATGACATTACAAGAATTTCAACAATCAATTAGGGAAGGGATTCCAGCAGAATTGCCGGCTCCGAAGGCTTACGAGCCGGAGATTAACCATGCCCCTAAAAGGAAAGACATCCTGACGAAAGAAGAAAAGAAACTGGCGATACGTAACGCTTTACGTTATTTTGACCCGAAACACCATGCCGTGTTGGCCCCGGAGTTTGCCGAGGAGTTGGAGAAATACGGGCGTATTTACATGTATCGTTTCCGTCCGGATTACAAGATGTATGCTCATAATATCAATGATTATCCTCACAAGAGCCTGCAAGCGGCGGGTATCATGCTGATGATGAATAATAACTTGGATTATGCCGTGGCTCAACATCCTCACGAGTTGATTACTTACGGGGGCAACGGGGCGGTGTTCCAGAACTGGGCACAGTATCGTCTGGCAATGAAGTATTTGTCGGAGATGACCGACGAGCAGACGTTGGTGTTATATTCTGGTCACCCGATGGGATTGTTCCCGTCGCATAAGGATGCACCGCGTGTCGTGGTTACGAACGGTATGGTGATCCCGAATTATTCCAAGCCGGATGATTGGGAACGTTTTAACGCTTTGGGTGTTTCCCAGTACGGGCAGATGACTGCAGGTTCGTTCATGTATATCGGTCCGCAGGGAATTGTTCACGGAACCACGATTACCGTGTTGAATGCCGGGCGTAAGATTTCCAAACATGGAGAAGGATTAGCCGGAAAATTGTTTATCACCGCGGGATTAGGTGGTATGTCAGGTGCGCAGCCGAAAGCCGGGAATATTGCCGGATGTATCAGTATTACAGCCGAGATTAACCCGAAAGCCACGCATACCCGTCACTCTCAAGGATGGGTGGATGAGGTGATTGATGATTTGGATAAACTGGTGGAACGGGTGAAAGTGGCTCGTGAGAAGAAAGAGACTGTTTCCATTGCTTACCAGGGGAACGTGGTGGACGTGTGGGAACGTTTCGCGGAGGGTGATGTGCCTGTTGAACTGGGATCAGACCAGACGTCATTGCATAACCCGTGGGCTGGTGGTTACTATCCCGTGGGCGTGAGTTTCGAGGAGTCCAAGCGGATGATGGCCGAGGAGCCGGAGTTATTCAAACAAAAGGTACAAGAATCTTTGCGTCGTCACGTGGCTGCTATTAACAAGTGCGTGGCACGTTTCAATACTTATTTCTTTGATTACGGTAATGCGTTCTTGTTGGAGTCTTCCCGTGCGGGTGCTGACATCATGAAGCCGAACGGTGATTTCAAATACCCGTCATACGTGCAGGATATTATGGGACCGATGTGTTTTGACTACGGTTTTGGTCCGTTCCGTTGGGTATGTTCCAGTGGTGACCCGAAGGATTTGGCGAAGACGGATGAGATTGCAGCTCGCGTGTTAGAGGAAATCAAGACACATTCCCCGAAAGAGATCCAACAACAGATGGATGATAATATCCGTTGGATCAAGGCTGCCATGGAGAATCACTTGGTCGTTGGGTCGCAAGCCCGGATCTTGTATGCCGATGCTGAAGGTCGTATTAAGATAGCCGAGGCGTTTAACAAGGCTATTGCTACCGGGGAAATTTCTGCTCCCGTGATTTTAGGACGTGATCATCATGACGTTTCCGGTACGGATTCTCCTTATCGTGAGACTTCAAATATATATGACGGATCTCGTTTCACGGCCGATATGGCTATCCAGAACGTGATCGGGGATTCTTTCCGCGGCGCGACTTGGGTATCTATCCACAATGGTGGTGGTGTAGGTTGGGGAGAAGTTATTAACGGTGGTTTCGGGATGATGCTTGACGGTTCTGCCGATAGCGACAGACGTTTGAAGAATATGTTATTCTGGGACGTGAATAATGGAATCTCCCGTCGTAGCTGGGCTCGTAACGAGGGGGCTGTTTTTGCCATCAAACGTGCCATGGAAGCAAACCCGAATTTGAAGGTGACATTACCGAATTTTGCCGATGACCAGTTGATCGAGTCATTGTTTTAAATAAAATATTTTTGATGTGCGGGGAATACTTTTAGGAGTGTTCCCCGTTTTTTATTCCCCTTCTTCTAGGGTAACGAGTGTTACTTGCACTGTAGTTGTACCGTAGTCTCGTTAGTAAGTCAACGGGAAGTTAACGGGAAGTTAACCGGAAGTCAACGGGAAGTTGACGTGTCGGGGGCGTGAATGTGTGCTTGATTTTATCTTGAAATGGAATCAAGATATTAACGAGATACGCCTACGACTCCGGTGAGAGTACGGTGCAAGTTACTTGAACAGGGTCGTGAATTTCGTGGGAACGGGGGTCTCGAATTTCATTTCCTTTCCCGTGACGGGATGGATAAAAGTGAGCTTGAAAGCGTGTAGAGCCAAGCGATGCAAGGGGTTTTTCGTGGCCCCGTATTTGGGGTCTCCGGTAACGGGGTGTCCGATTTCCTGCATATGTACCCTAATTTGGTTTTTGCGTCCGGTTTCCAATTCAAGTTCCACGAGTGAGAATTGCCGGTTCGATTTTAAGGTTGTGTAGTTCGTGATGGCCAATTTCCCGTCTTGTGAAGAGGTGGAGTGGACGATCAAGGCTTTGTTCTCGCTGATGTAGGATTTCACCTGTCCTTGTTCCGGTTGCGGGCATCCCTCGATGACGGCGACATATTTCCGTTCCCGGATCATTTCGTTCCAGTTTTTTTGTAGGATTTCTTGAACTTTTTTGTTTTTGGCAAACATCATGATACCGGAGGTTTCTTTGTCTAGGCGATGCAGGATAAAGATATGGTTCCGGGGATCTTTATTTTTCACGTAGTTGTTCAGTATATAATAGGCTGTTTTGGTTTTATCCCGCTCTGTTCCCATGGAGAGTAGCCCGCTTGCCTTTTCCACGACAATCAAGTGTTCGTCCTCATGTAGGATGTTGAGCATGGGGTGATGGAAAGGTGCCGCATTTTTGTTCATCCCGACGGTTACCGTGTCCCCGGGTTTGAGTGGCGTGTCGAATTGTGTGGTGATGCGGTTGTTCACTTGCACGAGTTTGTGGGCGAGGAATGATTTCACGGCTGTCCTGCTTTGGTCATGTAAAGCTTGTAACAGGAAAGGCATTAGCGTGTTTTCTTCTTGTACTTCGAAACTACGGCTACGCGGGGCTTTGGCACGGGATGAATTCTGGGGTCTCATGGGTTTATTTGTTTAATTGGGGACAAAGGTAATAAAAGTAAGGACGTGATTTGCGGGTTTATGCGAAAATAGACACTTGTTATTGGGGAGTGTTGCGGAATTAGAGGCGATTTATTGGAACTTGGGCTTACACTTTGCTGTAAATTAATATTTAGGAATTTATTCCAAATATTATTAACCAACAAATGATCGATTATGAGTAACAAATTATTATTACTGTTGATTTTAGGAGTCGTGTTTTTTTCCGCTTGCAGCGATGATGACAAGGACCCGAATTATGACGGGACATATAAAGATTCGGGATTGGAGTTGTCAAGGGACGGGATGGCATTGAGTGGAAAGAGTGTCGCTTTATCAGGTAACACGCTAACCTTGGGTAACGTGATTCCGGGAGAACCGGCATTGGCGATTCCCGTGACGATCACGGGAAATGTAGTGGAAGGTACGAGCAGTAATGATTTCCGGGAAGTGAAGGTTTCCGGGAAAATTGAAGAAGGAAAAATGAACCTGACTCTTGCGGTAAAGAATAAGGCCACGGATATTGAGGGAACTTGGGCGGTAGGAAATCTGGATGCAGGCATTATGGCCACACATTTTACGTTTACGACTGATAAGGAAAAGGTGAAATACGGTGAGACCGAGGTCGCTCCGGAGAACGTGATAGGGTTTGTGAATGGTATATTTGGATGGATGTTACCCACTTTTCTAAAGGATATAACATTCACGAGTGATGGCAATATCACGGCTTCTTACAATAGTGATATGAATAATCCGCAATATGCAACGTCTCCTAAAGGCATGGCCTTTTATAATTTGACGGGAGGAAAGCTTTATATCTCGGCAAATATTGCAGGTATTATAGAGGATGTCGGGCGTAGTACTTCTGACCCATTGACAGAGATCATGGTCGTGTTGGAACAGGGCCTTCCTTTTGAAGTCACGAAAGATACGGAAAAAGAGACAATGGATGTCTATATGACCCGGGAGACGTTATTACCATTTATGTCTTTGCTTCCTATGTTGGGAGAGGTTATGCCTGAAGAATTCCAGAGTTACGCTGGATTTATCACGGATTTGGGACCGATTATCCAAGAAGGGAAAACGGCGGAACTGGGATTGGTGTTGACGCAAAGAAATATTACGGAATAGTATAATTTGCGATATAAGTGATTTAAGGGAGTTGTATTACTATGGTATGATGCAACTCTCTTTTATTGAATATAATGGAATGTGAGTTAGATCTATTTTAAATGATCATGAGCGATTTGAACATTCTTGGCTTAATTTTTGTTAGGAGTAAATGATAAAAATCTAACATGAGAATAGTTTTAACAGGTAAATTAAAGTATGATGAAAAACAAGTTTTTAGTATTAATGATTTTAGGGATAGTATTTATTACTAGTTGTAGTGATGATGATGACAAGGATTCTCCAAAGGATTTTAATGGAATCTATTCTACGACAAGTACAGAGCGTGTGTTAGATTTAAGATATAGTGATGTTGTATTTATAGGGAAATCTGTTGATTTTAATTCGGTGGATGGAAAGAGTGCAACGTTGAAGTTGCAAGGTGTTGTGCCGGGAGAGAGTGAAACGGTGTTTTCTGATGTACAATTGGTGGAAAATAACTCTGTTTATACTTTTGTTGCGGAGAATAAAAATGATGTGAGAACAGTGGCGTTGGAAGGTTCTATCGTGAAAGGGAAGTTAACAGTGGATGTGGATGTGAAGTTTGTTCAGAATGAATTGATGAAAAAATGGAAGCTTTCAACAGTAAAAATGACATGGCTTCCTAAAGATTATTATTTGGTTGAAGGGAAATTGAATACGGGAGGTGTTGCAACTTTACTTTCTTTAGGGGGAGGAATGTTATTAAAGCAGTATTTACAAGATGTAGCTTTTTTAGAGGATGGAAATATTGTTGCGACTTATAATGCGGCTGTTGCTACAGATGAGAATCCAGAGCCTGATGCTGATTGGCGATTATCTGAGTTGAATTTGGCTCATTATTACGTGAAAGATGATATTTGTTACGTGTATCCAAATGTAGAGATGATTATGCAGCAGGTTGAAGCAGATAAAATAGGACGTTCTACCGGATCAGATCCAATGCTTTCACTTTTAGAGCAGCTTTTAACAGGGGGGATTCCCGTTTATTTTGAAATAACAAAAGGAACAGGAACGAAAGCTGATGCTATATATATGTATTTGAATGAAGTATTACTTAAAAGTTTGAAACCTCTGATTCCCTTTATTGGAGGATTAGTCCCAGGGGATTATGAAATTCCAATCTTGAAAGTTCCGATGCAACCTATTATAGATAATTTACCTGGAGCTTTAGACGTAACAACTGAATTGAAAGTAGGGTTAAAGTGTAATGCTATTGAATAGTTTCTAATAATAAAGTATTATTAAAGAATTTAACCGAGAGATTCTCTCGGTTTTTTTTTGAAAATATTATTGAATGGAATGTTTGAATTAGTGTTATTTGATTTCATATATACAAAATAGAATTGATATCTTATGAGTTATTTTCACAAGATGCTAACCAATTAATTTATTACTTTTGAATAGACACGTAGTTGGAATATTTAATTAGAAATGAAAGTATCTCTAAATAGTATAAAGTGTGATTTGTAATGATCACGTAATTAGGAATATATGACTGTTAAAGTGTTAAAATTGAATACTCCTTGTAACATTTGATTAAATTTGCACGTTTTTTGCTAATAATAAGGCTGCATGGTGCAATAAATGAAGATTTATTGTTTGCATGAATATTTAAAGAGAGGACGGATAAGTCAATGTTTAATTAATGTTTAATGAAGTATGAAAAACAAATTTTTATTATTGTTGATTTTAGGTGTAACATTTTTTGTGAGTTGTAGTGATGACGATGATAAAGCATGGAAGAATATTCCTCAGGATGAAATAGAAATCCAAAAAGTTACATTTGAAGTTAATGGCGAACAGGCGACTACAGGTACATTGCAGATGGCGGTAAAAAACGGATCAGAAGCCGTGTTGACTTTAAAAAATGTGATACCGGGCTATGCAACAATCCCTGTTAATGTAAAATTGGAAGAACAGGCTGATGATTCTTTTGTTTTTTCCGGAGAGGAAGGTTTGACTACACCACCAGCAATGCTTATTGTTCGGTCTGATGCAAAACCTGTTATTTTAAATGTAAAAGTAGAAGGTAAAATCAGTGTAGAGGGTAAAGTTTCTGCAACCGCAACAACAAAATTGTCCGAGACCGCTCAAGCGGGATTAACGGGTTCTTGGAATTTGTCAGCTACAAGTAGTGGTGAGAGTACTCCATTGTTTTTTGTATGGTCTGCTATTGATTTGGAAAAACCTAATTTCGAGAATGCGGCAGCATTAGTAAATCTGTTTGGTTCGATGATTTTATTTAATGTGTTGAATCAAGTTACTTTCCATGAAGATGGTAATATTACTGCAAAATATTGGGAAAATTTTTCCATGGAAAATATGTTTGCTAATCAAGATAAAGGTCAACTTATTGCTTCGCATGATGATTGGAGCGATTCTCCTAAAAATTTGGCATTTTGGTATGCTAAGAACAGTATGATTTATATCGTTCCTAGCATTAATGCGATTGCGCAACAAGTGAATGGAGATAATGAAGACGTAGATATTAGTAATTCTGAAGATATAGTAACTCTTCTTGCGAAATTGAAAGAGTATAATATTGATGTTGATGCTCTGCTTCCAATAGTGATGCAATGGATTACAGAAGGTATTCCAGTGAAGTATGTTAAGACAGGTGATGCTTTAAAAATTTATATAGATAAGGAGATGGCGGCACCTTTTATAACTCCGCTTTTGCCTGCATTAGATAAATTGCAAGAAGACATGGAAAAGATTATAGAGGCTGGAGAAGATGAGAATACAATAGAAATGATTCAATTAGTTTTGGGTGTTTTACAGATTGAAAAATTGACAGATATAAAAACTATTTGGGAAGAGAATACGAATGAATTTGAGATATCTCTTAATTTTGTTAGTGCCAAGTAATATATATTTGGATTAAATATTATAAACGAGTTCGCCTAGATTCTGGCGGGCTCGTTTTGTTTTAGATGTGCTTTTTTGAAATTATTCATTCTTCTCTTGTAAAAAGGAAAGTTTTTCGTGAATTTGTCCTTATGAAAAGGAAAGACGTGATAAATTAAGGTGAGTTCGATATAATAAAGCATATTTGCCCCATCCGTTAGGAAAAAGACCGGATAAAAATGGGAATATATCGGTGTTTTTTAGTTTCTTGCACGAGATGATGTGATTATTTCGAAGTGATGGATTCCGTCGTTTCGGAAGTGCCGGAATAGGTGATGTGTCATCTTTTAACTTTGGGTTTTTATCTTTCCAACTACCCCCTCTAACTCCCCCTTATTCTTATGGTTTAAACAAGTAAATCAAGTAAAATTTATGGAATAAATATCATTTTTTCTAATGACGGCAAAAACACGAGCGACCAGCTTGGCCCTGATGGCATTGATGACGGTCATCTTGTTTTTGCCTTCTTCCACCTTTCTCTTGTAATACACTTTCAATTCACTCTTCTTTTTCCTTGTTATAGACAAGGCAGCCATGTGTAGTAACGTTTTTACCTGCTTGTTTGCCCTGCGCGAGACCCTGTTACGGGAGCGCACGCTACTGCCGGAGGTGTACTGGAAAGGGGCGATTCCCGCGTGACAGGCAAACTTTCTCGAGTCGGTGAACCTTGTGAACGCCGCGGTCTCGACGATAAAACACAAGGCGGTTTCCCTTCCAATGCCCTCCACCGAGGTTATTATTTTCATTTGACGTTTTAAAACATCACAAGAATCGATGATTCCCGTTATTTCTCGCTCCACGACATCGATCATCTTCTCTAGTTCCTTGATCACGTGTTTCAACCGGTTTGCCTTCGCCTTGTAAACGGTACTCTCCATGAAATTTTTCTGGTCCGAAAGTTGCCCCTTGTACTTGCTCAAGTCCGAACGGTAAAGAGAGCGTTCCTGTCTCAGTTGCTTGACCCGTTCCAGTTCCGGGGTAAGCTCGTGATACAACATGGCCTTGTCATTGAATCGAGAAGCGTACAACGCTATCCGCCGGGCGTCTACACGGTCGTTCTTGCCACGATGAACTCCCGACGAGTACTTCAACTGGGCGGGATTTTCCAGCCACAAACGACAACCTAGATCCCGGCAAGCCAACGTCAAGGGGTAAGTGTAATTTCCCGTGTGCTCGGCACAAACAAGGCAACTGCAAAGATCCAAGCCCCGCTTTTCCGCCATGTCGACAAGGAAACGGTGGATCGCGGACGGGTTATTATCTATAACGTCCTCTTGCAAAACTTCTTTACCTTGAAGAACGCAAATGTCAAGTTTATTTTTACTCACGTCGATGCCTATAAAACAATTATTTTCCATACTTTTGTGTTTAACAAGTCTAGAGAGAAAGGATTTTGAACCTGTCCCAAGTACCTTAACAATTCAAGTTAATTTCTTATACGGGCCTGGGTTCAAGAAAGGGAAAGGAGTCCAAATAAGGGGACGAGCATGAAAGCTCACCACAGGGGTTGGTTCACTCCATTCCCGCCTTTCTTTCAATACTTTGGTTTATCCTCCAAGTTTAAGCATTTATTATTATTGTTAGCCAAGTGTTCGTCTATTTATTTCGTGTACAAATCTAAGGTGCACAGGGGGAGGACACGCTACATTGAAACATTGGAGTGCGTCCTCGCAACGGTTTCTTCTTTCGTGTAATGTTATGTTTCTATTATTCAGAGATATAAATTTGTTTTTATAGCGAACTCACGTTAAATTAGCTAAGTTGCAGTAATATTAAGTAAGTGCAAATTTTGTACTTACTGGTTGACTTTGTATTAGTAAAAATTGTACAAAGTATTTGGATAATCAAATTCCTTTTATACATTTGCAGAACGAAAAAGACAAAATATGAATAGTACATTACATCATATGCATCATCATTGCCATCACTGTATTCAGGTGAGATGATGCTGTTGTGCTGTAATTTGAAATAAAAAGTATAAACGAGCTCGCCTGAATTCAGGCGGGCTCGTTTTGTTTTTTTCGATACCATAGATGCCTTCCCGGATTCAGTGCGACGATAAAATCAGATAGAAATGGTGAAGTTAAAAGTCGCGATTCAAAAATCAGGTCGATTGAATGAGGACACGCTCGAATTGTTGAAAGAGTGTGGGATTTGTATTAATAACGGGAGAGATCAGTTAATGGCACAAGCCTCTAATTTCCCGTTGGAGGTGTTGTATTTACGAAATTCGGATATACCTCATTACGTGGAGGATGGAATTGTTGATGTGGCGATTATCGGGGAGAACACGGTGATCGAGAAAAGGGCAAATGTATTGAATTTGTTGGATTTAGGTTTTTCAGGTTGCCGGGTTTCTATTGCTATTCCTAAATCGGAGGAATTTACCGGGTTAGATTGGTTGCAGGAAAAACGGATTGCTACTTCCTATCCCAACACGTTGAATGATTTTCTGGTACAAAATAAGATTCAGGCAGAGACGCACGTGATCACGGGGTCGGTGGAGATCGCTCCCGGTATCGGATTAGCTGATGCGATCTGTGACATCGTGAGTTCCGGGAGTACACTTTTTAAGAACGGGTTGACGGAGGTCTACACGTTGTTTAAGTCTACGGCTGTTTTGGTGGCTAACCCGAAGTTGGATGAAGAGAAAATGCGGTTGGTGGAACAATTGATATTCAGAATGAAGGCGGTGTTGGCTGCCAAGTGTAACAAGTATATCCTGTTGAATGCTCCCGAAGAGAAATTACAAGAGATTTGCGATATACTTCCGGGGGTGAAAAGCCCGACAATTATGCCGTTGGAAATGAAAGGATGGTTTTCTCTACATTCGGTGGTGAACGAGAATAAGTTTTGGGAGTCTATCGGGGCGTTGAAAGCGGCGGGTGCGGAAGGGATTTTGGTGGTACCCATTGAAAAGATGATAGAGTGATTGCCTGCGGCAAGTTGCAAGTTACAGGTTGACGGGTTACAGGTTTTATGAATAGATTAAATTTATGATTATGAATAAGATATTATATCCAAGGAAGGAAGAGTGGATGAAAATATTGGAGCGTCCGGAGAATCGTGGAGAAGATTTGGACAAAGTGTGTAAAGCGGTGTTTGATGAGGTGAAGAGGGATGGGGACGAGGCATTGAAGAAGTACACGTGGTATTTTGATCGGGTAAAGCTAGAATGTTTTGAGGTGACGGAGGAGGAGTTTCAAGAGGCAGAAAAGGCTGTGAAAAAGGAGTTGAAGGAGGCGATACGGGTTGCAAAAGGGAATATTGAGGAGTTTCATAAGATTCAGATTCCAGAGAAGTGTGAATACGTGAATGAACGGGGATTCCGATGCTGGCAGGAAGGTCGGGCGATAGATCGGGTGGGATTGTATGTCCCGGGCGGGAGCGCTCCCCTGTTTTCAACCGTATTGATGTTGGCGGTTCCGGCGAAGTTGGCCGGGTGCCGGGAGGTGGTGATCTGTACGCCGCCGGGAAGGGATGGACGGGTGAATCCGGCTATTTTGTGGACGGCCCGGTTATGTGGAGTAACCCGTGTTTTTAAAGTGGGAGGGATTCAAGCGATTGCTGCATTGGCATTAGGGACGAAGAGCGTGGGGCGGGTGGATAAGATATTTGGACCGGGTAATCGTTTCGTGATGGCGGCAAAACAATGGGTCGGGCGTTATGGTGTGGCAATAGATATGCCGGCGGGGCCTTCGGAGTTGATGGTGGTGGCAGATGAATCGGCACGGGCAACATTCGTGGCGGCAGATTTATTGTCGCAGGCGGAACACGGGCCGGATAGTCAGGTGTTTCTGGTGACTTGCGATGAATCATTGATTGATCGTGTAGAAGAAGAGTTGAACAAACAATTGAATCGGATTCCTCGGAAGGCAATTGCAGAGGTGGCACTGAGAAATTCTAAATATATTGTTTTGCGTTCCCGGGAAGAGTGTGTGGAGCTGGTGAATTGCTATGCCCCGGAGCATTTGATGTTGTGCGTGAAGGATTATCTGGATTGGGTGCCGGAAATTCGGAATGCGGGTTCTGTCTTCTTGGGACACTATTCCCCGGAAAGTGCGGGAGATTATGCATCGGGGACGAACCACACTTTACCCACGAATGGGTATGCCCGTGCGTATAGCGGGGTGAACATGGATGCCTTTATGAAAAAGATAACTTTCCAAGAGATCATGCCGGAAGGTTTGGCCTATTTGGGAAAAACGATCGAGATAATGGCGGATAACGAGAAGTTGGAGGCACACGGGAATGCGGTAAGGGTTAGGAATGTAGAATCTAAAATTTAGAATTTAGGATGAAGGAATTTGGAGATATAGTAAGGGAGAATGTAAAGAGGTTACAGGCGTATTCCTGCGCTCGTGCGGAATTCGAGGGGACGAATGTGGCATTGCTGGATGCGAACGAGAACCCGTTCGCGTCGGAATATAATCGTTATCCAGATCCGTTTCAGCGGGAATTGAAACGAGAGATCGGTAGATTGAAGGGGGTGGAGGTTTCCCGGTTGGTACTGGGAAATGGGAGTGACGAGTTGATCGATATGTTGATCCGGACGGTTTGTACGCCCCGGCGGGATAATATGCTCGTTTTTTCACCGGGCTATTCGATGTACGAGGTAAGTGGACGAGTGAATGACGTGGAGGTGAGGTGTTTGGAGTTGGACGGGGAGTTCCAGCCGGAGTGGAACACGTTGTTTGATAGCGTGGATCGGTTTACGAAAATGATTTTCTTTTGCACGCCGAATAATCCGGTGGGGAACGTGATTCCTTTGGAACGTATCCGGGAGGTGGCGTCTCGTTTTGATGGGATTGTCGTGGTGGACGAGGCGTATATTGATTTTACTGATATGCCATCGGCTGTTGTTTTGCAGGAGGTTTGCCGGAATGTTGTCGTGTTGCAAACTCTATCCAAGGCTTGGGGACTTGCCGGGTTACGGGTAGGAATTTGTATGGCGGACCCGGAACTGGTGATTTATTTAAACAAAGTGAAACCGCCTTATAATATCGGTTCATTGACTCAACGGCGGGCTTTGGATGTCTTGCGGAATGAGGCTGATTTCTTGGAGAAGGTGGAGGCGATCAAGCGGGAAAGAAAAAGGGTTATCGGTTTCTTGCGGAATTTATCTTGGTTGGAGGTTGTCTGTGATTCGGAGGCCAACTTCGTGTTGATTCGTTGTGAGCGTTTTCGGGAGTTGTATGAATATTTGGTGGAAGGTGGTGTTATTGTTCGGGTACGGCATATCCCGCCCCGGTTGAGTTGCGGGTTACGGATAACCATCGGGACACGGGAAGAGAATGATTTGTTGATCGAGCGATTAAAGAAATTCGGTGATTTATGAAGAAGATATTATTTATAGATCGTGACGGTACGATTATACAGGAACCGCCGGTTGATTACCAAGTGGATAGTATGGAGAAACTGGCCTTTGTTCCGGGGGTTATTGGAGCCTTGCGGGAGATTGTTCGGGAGACGGATTATCGGTTGGTTATGGTGAGTAATCAGGATGGTTTGGGGACGGAACGGTTTCCGATGGATGCTTTTTTGCCACCACATGAATTTATGTTGAAGACGTTGGCAGGCGAGGGAATTGTTTTTGACGAGATACTGATTGATGGGAGTATGCCGGGGGATGGTTCTCCCCGGAGGAAACCGGGGATCGGTATGGTCGAAAAGTATTTGAATGAATGGTTGGATCGGGAGAACTCTTACGTGATTGGCGATCGGTTGACGGATATGCAGTTGGCGGTTAATATGGGGATTCGGGGGATATTGCTGGGAAAAGAGGAGATGGAGTGTTTACCTATTGTTTTAACCACGGATTCTTGGAGAAAAGTCGTGCGTTTTCTGAAACAGGGAAGTCGACAGGCGGTGCAAGTGAGGAAAACGGCGGAAACGGCGGTTCGGATTGCGTTAGATTTGAATGGAACGGGGCAGGGCGAGGTGAAGACGGGAATTGCTTTTTTTGATCATATGTTGGAACAGATTATTCGGCACGGGGAAATAGATTTGGTGGTTTCCGTGGAGGGGGATTTACAGGTGGATGAACATCACACGATCGAAGACACGGCTATCGTGTTGGGACAATGTTTCTCGGAGGCGTTAGGGGGTAAGAAAGGGATCGGACGATATGGTTTTGCTTTGCCGATGGATGAAGCGAGGGCAGAGGTGTTGCTGGATTTGGGAGGGCGGAGTTGGTTGGTGTGGAATGTCGTGTTTAACCGGGAGTACGTGGGAGATTTTCCCACGGAGATGACCAAGCATTTTTTTGCTTCGTTTTGTGAAGGGGCTAAATGTAATTTGCACGTGGCTGCGAAAGGTGAGAACACGCATCACGTGATAGAAGCTATTTTTAAAGCGTTTGCCCGTAGTTTGAGGATGGCCGTCCGACAAGAGGCCGGAGGAAGGATTCCGTCGACGAAGGGGAGAATGGATTAATTTTAGATTTGGAGATTTTAGATTGAAGGGGGTGTCCCAAAAGTCATTTTATTAAAATAAACTCCTCCGTCACTTCGTGCCACCTCCTCTATAAACAGAGGAGGAGCTGGTGACTCTTCCCGAAAACAGGGAGTATTTCAACTCTCCCTCTGTTTATAGAGGGAGTACCCCGAAGGGGGGAGGGAGTTTGAAAAATGACTTTGGGAATAGCCCCGGAAGAATTGGATTATGATATTTTTTATTGAAATGAGTAAAATAGTAATTATAGAGTACGGGGCGGGAAATTTGTTTTCGGTGAGGGTTGCGATAGAGAGGTTGGGGTATGAGGTGGTTTGTAGTGCTGATCCACGGGTGGTACGGGAGGCTGATAAGGTGATTTTTCCGGGTGTGGGGCAAGCTGCCGCGGCAATGAGACAATTGAAGGAAAGCGGGATGGATCGGGTGATTCCGGAATTGAAGGTTCCCGTGTTGGGGATATGTTTGGGGATGCAGTTGATGTGTGCCTATTCGGAAGAGGGAGAGACGGAGGGTTTGGGAATATTCCCGATGCGGGTGGAAGAATTCGGGAGATGTGGTAAGGTTCCTCATATGGGATGGAATGAGATTCGGGGGCTGAAATCCGGGTTGTTTGACGGGGTTGTCGAGGGGGAGATGGTGTATTTCGTACATTCGTATTGCGTGCCTGTTGGAGAGTATTCCATTGCCACGTGTGATTATCAGATAGCTTTTTCCGCGGCGATTCGGAAAGGGAATTTCTGGGGATGTCAGTTCCACCCGGAGAAATCGGCCGGGGTTGGGGAAAAGATAATTGAAAACTTTTTAAAAATGTAAGAGAAATGAAGATAACGGTTATTCCGGCAATAGATGTTATAGGAGGAAAATGCGTGAGACTTACCCGGGGCAATTACGATGAGTGTAAGACGTATTATAATGATCCGGTGGAGGCTGCCCGATATTTCGAGGATATGGGAATGAGGCGTTTGCACCTTGTCGATTTGGATGGGGCTAGGGAGTCCCGGGTAATTAATTGGCGGGTTCTGGAACGAATTTGTGAGGCGACTCGTTTGGAGGTTGATTTTAGTGGGGGTGTCAAGAGTGACGAGGATATTTGTCGGGTGTTTGATGTGGGGGCCTCGTTTGTCTGTATCGGGAGTATGGCCCAGCAAAATAGAGAAAAGACACGGGAGTGGTTGGAAAGATACGGGACTGAACGGGTTATTGTCGGGGCAGATGTAAGAGACGGGTATGTGTGTATTCAGGGGTGGAAGGTGGAGACGAAGACGACGATACACGAGTTAATAGAAACTTATTTACCCGGGTTAAAGAATGTGATGTGTACGGATATTGCCCGGGATGGGATGTTGGGAGGAGTTTCTTTGGAGCTGTATCGGGAGCTGGTGGCTCGTTATCCGGATATTACGCTTATCGCATCCGGGGGAGTAGGTTCGTTAGTGGATATTCAGGCGCTGGAGGAGGTGGGTGTTTCTGCCGTGATCGTGGGGAAGGCTTTTTATGAAAAGTTTAAAATGTAGAGTTTAGAATGCAAAAGATTCCGTGATTGCCGATTCGATGATTGGATGATTAAAATCACTTAATCGAAAATCATTAAAATCACTTAATCGATAGGATCTAAAATTAATAAGTATGTTTTTAGCAAAAAGAATTATTCCATGTTTGGATGTAAAGGCGGGGAGGACGGTGAAGGGGGTGAATTTTGAGAATTTGAGGGATGCAGGGGATATTGTGGAGTTGGCCGGTCGATATTCAGATGAGGGGGCGGATGAGTTGGTGTTTTTGGACATCACGGCAAGCTCCGATCACCGGGGTACACGGTTGGAGTGGGTGGAACGGGTGGCCCGACAAGTGCGAATACCTTTTACCGTGGGTGGGGGAATTTCATCGGAGCGGGATGTTGAGGCTCTTTTGAAGAAGGGGGCAGATAAGGTGTCTGTAAATTCCAGTGTTTTGAAAGACCCGGGTTTGATAGATCGGTTGGCGGCGGCATTTGGAAAACAGTGTATTGTTGTGGCGGTGGATGCTTGTCGGGATGGTGAGAAGTGGAGAGTATACAGTCATGGGGGACGGGTGGCTACCGATCGGGAGCTTTTTTCGTGGGTAAAGGAGGCGGAAGGACGGGGAGCCGGGGAGATTTTGTTTACCTCGATGGATCATGACGGGACACATCAAGGATTTGCCTGCGAGGCAACGGGACAAGTGGCGGATTTGGTTAATATCCCGGTTATTGCATCCGGGGGGGCGGGCTGTCCGGAAGATTTCTATGAGGCTTTGACTCGGGGAAAAGCGGATGCCGTACTGGCGGCCGGAGTTTTTCATTTCGGGCAGATCCGGATTCCGGAGTTGAAATGTTTTTTGAAAGAAAAAGGTATTGTTGTTCGATAAAATATTTAATGAAATGGTAAATATTGCAGAATTAAAATTTGATGCGGCCGGGTTAATTCCGGCAATCGTGCAGGATGCAGATACACGGGTGGTGTTGATGCAAGGGTATATGAACCGGGAGTCTCTTGCCGAGACGGAGCGTTCCGGTAAGGTGTGTTTTTTTAGTCGCTCCCGGCAGCGTTTGTGGACAAAAGGAGAGGAAAGCGGACACTTTTTACTGGTGAAGGAGATTTTGGCTGATTGTGATCGGGATTCATTATTGGTGAAGGTGAACCCCGTGGGACCGACTTGCCACACGGGACAAGATACGTGTTGGGGAGAAGAGAACGTGGATCAGGATTTTTTGTTTTACTTGCAACGGTATTTGGAAAAACGAAAAGATGAATCTCCGGAAATATCCTATACGGCTCGCCTGATCGGGAAGGGAATTAACAAGGTTGCCCAGAAGGTGGGAGAAGAGGCCGTGGAGTTGGTTATCGAGGCGAAGGATGATAACGAGGGTTTATTTCTGAACGAGGCTGCCGATCTGATGTATCACTATATCGTATTGTTGATAGCGAAGGGGTACGGGTTGGAGGATGTGGTGAGGGTTTTGAAGGGAAGACATGGGAAAGATAAAAACTAAAAGATAAAAGTTAAAAGATAAAAGGAGGCTGTGATTGCTGATTTAATGATTAAGTGATTAATGAAGAGAGTGTGGTTGTGGGGGAGGAATCACTTAATCGGCAATCGTAAATCACAAAATTAATTAGGTCCTGTTAGAGTTTTATACGAATTTGGAAGGAGAGGTCGAATAGTTTGTTGTCGTTGACTTGGGTTAGGGAGGAGCTGATGGTTGATTTGTCGGGATAGTAGGTGAGGCCGGCTTTTAGGTAGAGGGTGATGAGGGTGAAGGGTTTCCAGTTAAGATTAAGGTAGGAACGAAAACCCCGGTCGTACAGGGCGGGAAAGGAGTAACCGTAGAGAACGTTGTTTTCGTAGGCGTATATTCTGGTGTTGTAGCTGTCCGTGTCAAAGTAAGCGAAACGGAATTGGGCTTTTAGGTTGGTTTGGAGGGAGGAATACATAAGGTCTTGATAGAGTAGGTAACCACCTTCGTGTTTTTCTTTTTTCATGTAACGTGTATAACTGGTTCGGGTTCGGGATTTTAATTGTTCGCAGATGGAGTAGGTAAATTGGAGCCTGTATTCTTGTTTTATGCGGGAGACGGATTGGAGGTTTTCTCCGGTTTTATCGTCTTCCGGTTTCTCCTCGTGTTTGAAACGAAATGAACAATCCCAGCGAGAGCGGTTGAACGTGACATCTCCCACGATTTCTTGGCCATTACCGGGGATGGTTGCCTGATAACGGGGAGAGAAAAAGCGGAACCTATCATAATAGGCATTGATTTTCAGACTGCGAAAAGGGGTGCTTTCGAGACCTAGGTATAGTCCTTCCTCGTTTGTTGTGTTGGAGTATTCTGCAAAACCGCTGTTGTAGTGAGAGTGATAGCCTTTGTCATAGTGGCGGTAAAGGGCGCATAAGGCGAAGCGGGGAATCCCACTGTAACGTAGCCCGTTGACGGTTGCCCATGTTCCGTTGTCACTACGTGCTGTTTCCCCGAATAGGTAGAAATGGTAACCTCCGGTTTTGTAGTCCACGCTTACGAGTGTACGTTGGTGGCCCGTTTCGTTGTATTGCTGGTAAGCGGCTTTGCCGATGGTTAGGGCGGGTGAAAAGTTGTAGTGTAATAATTGGACGCCGATGCGGAAATACCGATGATTGAGGTGGGTGGACAGGCCGGTTGTGAATTCTTTTAGGTTGTGTTTCTTCTCACATTCTGAAAGGTTTCGGTGATAACCTGTTTCGTAAAGGGTGGCCGTTTGTACAGTTTTTGGGGAGAGGGTGTCGAGGTCAGCGAGATTACCGTCTGTTTTTTTGTAAGATACGAAGATTTCGGTGGTAATCGTGCGTGTCGGGTGCAGGCTGACAGCCATGCCTCGCAAGTATCGGTTTTCATCGGTAGAAGTGTAGGGAGCAATACCATTTCCGGATTTCTCGTTACTAAGGGTAGATGTCGATTTCCCGGAAGAGTAACCGCTCCATGCCAGTAGTCCCTGTCCCCATTGTAATTTATAGTCCCCGACAATGATTCGGTGGATGATTTTTCCCGGGGTGTAGCACGCGTGGGCAGAAAGAAAGTCAAATCCTGTTTTTTGGCTTTTCGAGAAATAATTTTCTCCCGGGTCGTTTTCTAACGTGAGTCCCCCTTGCCAGTGTTGCTGGTTTGATATTTTGTATTTTAGTAATGTACCTACGGGTGGTCCTTGAAAGCGGCTTTGCTTTTTGGCGAGATAGTCCTTTTCATACAAAAAGGCTTTCCGGCTGTACTTTTTGTAACCGGCTTGTTTTGGGCGGGTCATTTTTAAGCGGGCGAGAATTTCTTGCGATAGGTGATAACGGGATTGCTTTTCGGGGGTGTATGTTCCGATGCGTATAAATGGTTTGATGTTGGATAAATCCTGTTGACTGATTCCGGTGACGAGTAGAAGTTCGTTCGGGTGAGTAAACGGCCCGTGTTTTTTACGAAAGTCCAGTAAATTGTCTATCTGCGCATCGGAAAGGAAAAATAACATTTTCAAGCTATCGAATCCGGCTGAATTGAGGTTTATCGGTTGTGCGGAGAGGCGGATTAGGGAGTTGATCATGTCCTCGTAATAATCTTCCGATGACTCGATGTCGTTTGTTTCCAAGAGTTTCTCGATATCCGGAATGCTCTGTGAGTACACGGAGTAGGGGATAATGAAAAGTAAGATAACGACATATGTAATTTGTCGCATGGTATAAATATTCAGATTAAAATTCGTGTTGACGGGAATTTAATCATATGAGTGAACACACCTAAATAGCCGATGTTTCAAAGGTATAAAATGTTTTGGATAATCTTTCTAAAAATCTTGTTTTTTTAGAAAGTCTGCCAAGTGTAGATGTTGAATGCCTTCAATGTTACTTCCTGTGTTTAAGGGATTAAGGCTGACCACGTATTTGGGATAATTATCGGGGATTGCTAATAGATTGCCAAATTCCCGTTCTTTTGTTTTCTCGTCAACAATGAGATAAGTCGCTTGTACGTAGATTTTCTTACCTTGTTTTAAAGCTACGAAATCAATTTCAAGACCATCCTGTTGACCCACGTAGATTTCATATTGTAGGATTGAGAGATGTAAATATATGGCATTTTCGATAAGTTTATGAATATCACGTTGTAGGTCAAAGCCTATTTGACTGTTACGTAACCCGATGTCTTCGAAAAAATACTTTTCTCCAATTTCAAACTTTTTCAAGCCATTAATCTCTATTCGTCCCACTTTATGAATTAAGAAGGCGTTACTTAAAGCCTTCAGGTAATTGATAACTTGAAGTGTTGAAATATCTACCCGTTGCGATTTCAAGTATTTACTAATATTGTTCGCGGAAAAGAGATTTCCGATATTGTCGGCCGTGTATATGGCTAGTGTTTCAAGAAAATCAATATTACGAATACCTTCTCGCTTAACAACGTCTTTTAATAAAATGGTTGAATACACGTTACGCAAATATTCAAATGCCATTTCATCATTCAGTTCCAAGCGTGAAAGATAAGGCAATCCTCCGTAAGTAAGGTATTTCGTCAAACTTTGCTGGTCGTCTGGGAGCTGGTGAAAAAGTAAAAATTCCGGGTAGCTTAGACTATGGATGTGAAATTCTATATATCGGCCGGATAAATAGGTGGCTAGTTCTCCCGATAACATTTTGGCATTGCTACCCGTGCAGAAAATATCACAGGAGTCTTTGGCTTGAAGGTCACGAAGGGTATGTTCGAAATGATCAATATCCTGAATCTCGTCAATGAATAAATAGTTGGCCTTTGCCGGGTTGATTTGTGTCTTCAAATATTGGGAAAGATCTTGATCGTTATGAATCATTCGAAATTCTTCATATTCCATATTTATATATATGACGTTAGCATCCGGGTGATCGGTTTTGATTTCTTCCATGAGTTGTAGCATGATGTAACTCTTGCCTACACGCCTTTGACCGGTAAGTACTTTTATGATACCTTTTCCGATAAAAGGTTTTATCCTTTTGCTGTATAATGGACGATCAATAATCTTCATTTTATATGGTATGATTTATATGTACGGCAAATATAGGAAATTTATAAGTTATAACTTATAAAAATGGGGAATTTGTTTTGTTTGTAAGTTATGATTTATAGTTTTTGATCGAAAGATAAACTGTTTCTTGGGGGTAGTAAATAAAGAATGGGGCTGTCCAAAAAGTTATTTTATTTCAAAAACTCCTCCGTCACTTCGTGCCACCTCCTCTATAAACAGAGGAGGAGCTGGTGACTCTTCCCGAAGACCGGGAGTATTTCAACTCTCCCTCTGTTTATAGAGGGAGTACGGCGAAGCCGGGAGGGAGTTTGAAAAATGACTTTTTGGACAGCCCCTTGTTATATTGATTCTTTCCGGGGGAGATCAGTTCGTTTTGTAATCGTATTTTACTTTTGCCAGTTCGTTGTTGGCATCGACGATTTTCTTTTTCAAAGATTCTTTGAAGTCCACGATTTTAGCTTTTAATGCATTGTCGCCAACAGCCAGAATTTGTGCAGCCAGAATACCGGCATTCATGGCCCCGTTGATGGCGGTGGTGGCAACCGGGATGCCCGGAGGCATTTGGGCGATGGCTAAAAGAGCGTCCATCCCGTCGAGAGAGGCGTTGATGGGAACACCGATCACGGGAATTGGCGTCATGGCAGCGATAACACCCGGTAGGTGTGCGGCCATTCCGGCTCCGGCGATGATAACTTCAATACCCCGTTTCTGTGCATTTTTGGCAAAAGACTCCACTTCAGCCGGAGTGCGGTGAGCGGAGAGGGCATTGATCTCGAAAGGTATGCAAAAGTCGTTTAACACTTTTGCGGCTTTTTCCATTACGGGCAGGTCTGACGTGCTACCCATGATAATACTTACTTTTGGGTCCATATTTTTACCGGATTTTAAATTCAAAGTTGTACTTTTGCGCAAAGTTAAATAAAAAAATGGATTAGAGAGACGATAGGTCTATCATTCAAAAGAGAAATATGCACAGGATGAAAAGAATCAAATTGCATGATCGGTGTTTCCGACTGATGATTGAGGCTGACGTGATCGACCGGGAAATAGAGAGGGTGGGGACTCAAATTAATCGGGAACTGGCAGGAGAACGTCCTTTGTTTCTGGGAGTGTTGAACGGGGCGTTTATGTTCGTGGCTGATTTGTTGAAACATATCACGATTGAGGGGACGGAAATCAGTTTCGTGAAGATTGCTTCTTACGCCGGATTGTCCTCGACAGGAAAGGTTCAGGACCTGATCGGGTTACGGGAAGATATTACGGGACGAACCGTAGTGATTCTGGAGGATATGATTGATTCGGGAGAGTCCATTATGCATATGAAAAAAATGTTGGAAGAGAAACATCCGAAACAAGTAAAGGTGGCTGCCTTGTTCTACAAACCGAAAGCGTTGAAGTACGACCTAACGATCGATTACAAGTGTATTGCGTTGGAGAATGATTTCGTGGTAGGGCATGGGTTGGATTATGACGGGTTAGGACGTAATTATCCAGACTTGTACGTGGTGGACGAGGGAACAAATGAAAATTGAAAATGAAAAAACAAACTCCCTCCCCCCTTCGGGGTACTCCCTCTATAAACAGAGGGAGAGTTGAATTACTTTTCGACTTTGGGAAGAGTTACCAGCTCCTCCTCTGTTTATAGAGGAGGTGGCAGCGAAGCTGACGGAGGAGTTTAATTTAAAATTATAAATCTAAAATAAAAAGAATGGCATCAACGAACTTTGTCGATTACGTGAAAATATTCTGTCGTAGTGGAGCCGGGGGGCCGGGATCTATGCATCTTCATCGGGATAAACGTTCTGCCAAGGGAGGACCTGATGGTGGTAATGGTGGACGCGGAGGACACGTGATATTAAAGGGAAACCGGAATTACTGGACCTTGATTCACTTGAAATTCCAGCGCCACGTGTATGCAGAAGACGGGGAGAGCGGGAGTGGGAATTTATGCACGGGAGCTGACGGGAAAGATGTCATTATAGATGTTCCACTGGGAACTGTTGCCCGGGATGCGGATACCGGGGAAACGATTTGCGAGATCACGAAAGACGAAGAGCTTTGTGTTGCTGTCAAAGGGGGGCGTGGTGGTTTGGGTAACTGGAATTTTCGTTCAGCTACAAATCAGACGCCTCGTTACGCGCAGCCGGGAGAACCCCGGGTGGAACGGAATGTTATTCTAGAGTTAAAAGTGCTTGCCGATGTCGGATTGGTGGGTTTCCCGAATGCGGGTAAGTCGACATTGTTATCCGTTGTTTCCGCGGCAAAACCGGAGATCGCGAACTATCCGTTTACCACGTTGGTTCCGAATTTGGGAATTGTGAATTACAGGGATAACCGTTCTTTTGTGATGGCTGATATTCCCGGAATCATTGAGGGGGCGCATCTGGGAAAAGGTTTGGGACTTCGTTTCTTGCGGCATATTGAACGAAATTCTGTATTGTTGTTTATGGTTCCCTCGGATAGTGAGGATATTCACGGGGAGTATAAAATTTTGTTGAACGAGCTAAAACAGTATAATCCCGAGTTGTTGGATAAAAAACGACTTCTGGCTATCAGTAAATCGGATTTTATTGATAAGGAGCTGATGTCTGAAATGGAGAAAGATTTACCGGATATTCCCTACGTGTTCATTTCTTCCGTGACGGGGAGTGGAATCATGGAATTGAAAGATATGCTGTGGAGGGTCTTGAACGAAGAGTAGCGAACGGCCTTTTCTTATTTTATATTTTTTTCAAGTAAACGGGGTAACCGAATATGTTAATCGCCGTATATTCATAGGAATTTAAATAAATGACTTATGAATTACGGAATTAGTGTATTGTTTCGATTTATTCCCTTGTTGATGGCGTTGATTTGCTTTTTCTTTGGAGGGTATATTTTTGGATTCGGGAATGATGAAGCACGGTGGGTAGCGGGGCCGGTCGTATTTTCATTAGGCGTACTTTGTATTGCGTTGTTTGCCACGGCAGCCACGATTATTCGGCAACTGATCCACACGTATAACCCTGTTGCGAAATATTTATTACCCGGTATGGGATATTTATTCGCTTTAGGAACGATGATTTGGGGTATTTATCTGTTCAGTTCTCCTGAACCGCAGAATTTATTTGTCCCGGGACACGTGATTTGTGGCGTGTCGTTGATCGCGGCTTGTATTTCAACGGCAGCAACTTCATCTACTAAATTCACACTTATTCCGGTGAATTCACACGGGACAAGCGATAAAATTAATCCTAACGGTTTCTCGGCTACGACGGAAACAGTGTTGATCGGGTTAACCGTTTTGTTTTCCACGGTAGCGTGGGTTTGGGCGATAGTATTATTGTCAGGCTCCGGGGGTGATCATTTGGTTGCCGGGAGCGTGATGGCCGGATTGGCTTGTATTTGTACGAGTTTGATCGGGCTGGTTGCAAGTATATCTCGTCAGATCAGGAATGATTATGGCGAGAAGGATCGGAAGTATTGGCCAAGACTGGTGTTTTTCATGGGGACAATCTGCATCGTGGGGGGAATTGTTGAGCTGTTGGCAGCACCTGTCCCCGTGAATACAACCGGTTTTATTCTGATCGGTTTAGGTCTTGTCTGTTTTAGTATTTCCAGTAAGATTCTGTTATTAGCCAAAGTGTGGCGTCAAGAGTTCAAGTTGGCGAATCGTATCCCGTTGATTCCCGTGATGACTGCCTTGTTGGCTCTTTTTCTGGGCGCATTCCTTTTTGAAGAATCGACGGTTGATAATGCATTTTTTGTGCCTGCCCGGGTACTGATCGGTTTGGGAGGTATTTGTTTCTCCCTGTTCTCGATTGTCAGTATTCTGGAAAGCGGGACTTCCAGTAAATAATATCCCTTTGGAGGTTTTGATTTGAGTTTATATTTCCGAGTCGCGGGAACTCTTTTGGGAGAGTTTTCGCGATTCTTTGTTTGTAATCTTTTAAAACGTGGTAGAATTCGTTATTTTCGCCTCCGAAATAAAAGAATAAAGTCATGGCTAAAAAAGAGAAGGTACAGGAGATGTTTAACGGGATCGCACCGAAGTACGATTTGTTGAATCATCTGTTGTCTATGGGTATAGATAAGAGCTGGCGTAAGAAGGCAATGAAAGTTGTCGGTGCGGGGCGAAAGGATTTGGTGTTGGATATTGCTTGCGGGACGGGAGATTTTTCGATCGAGGCGTTGAAACATGGAGTGAAACGAGTGGTCGGGGCCGATATTTCGGAAAATATGCTGGCCGTGGCACGGGAGAAAGCGAAAGCAAAGGGGTTATCTGATCAGCTTGATTTTCAGTTTGGGGATAGCGAGAACCTCACCTTCGACTCGAATACTTTTGATGCCGTGACAGTTGCTTTTGGCGTGCGTAATTTTGAACATCTTGAATTAGGACTGACAGAAATGTGTCGGGTGCTGAAACCCGGGGGAAAGGTGGTTATTCTAGAATTTTCGACGCCTGAACATTTCCCGATGAAACAGTTGTATAATTTTTATTTTAAACATATTCTGCCTTTTGTGGGAGGAGTGATTTCCGGAAACCGGAAGGCGTATGAATATTTGCCAGCCTCCGTGTTCGCGTTTCCGCAGGGGAAGGATTTTCTGGATATTATGCGGAGTGCCGGTTACTCGAATGTTTCGCAACAGCGGCTGACTTTTGGAATTGCCAGTTTGTATGTAGGAGAGAAATAAAAAGGGGCTGAAAAAAATCAGCCCTTTTTTATTTTACCATTCAACAGCATCGCGGTTGATCGGCATGGTCATGCATCTTGCACCACCACCTCCGCGGGGAAGTTCTGATCCCTCGATGGTGATCATGTATTTTTCGTATTTACTCAGATCGACTTTGTTGCTGATCACGTCGTTGGCACGAATAATCTCGAAACCGGCATTGTTCATGGCTTCAACGGTATAATTGTTGCGTGCGTAGCCTAACACTTTACCCGGGGCCACGCAGAAGAAGTTTGCACCACTATGCCATTGTTCTCTCTCCATATTCCAAGTTTCGTCTTCTCCACCGCAATACACGGGTTCCAAGTCCATACCCAGTTTTTTCAGGGCGTGTAACAATGTCTTTTCCCGGCGGATGCTGATTAGTTTCCCGTGTTGAATCTTGATGTGAACCGTCTGGTAATTGCCCGGACTCATGATCAAGGGTTCGTAAACCATACATTTGTCCTTATCTAGGAAAGTGAACACCATATCCAAGTGAATGAAGGATTCCGGGGAATGGGGTAGTTCCTGTACAAGAATATGTTGTACCTTGTCTTCGTTTCGGTTGATAAAGTTATACATCAAGGCGTCGATAGCGCGGGTTGACGTGCGCATACCGTTACCGATAACCAATATATCATCCCGTGCAATCTGTACGTCACCGCCTTCGATGGTTAATTTACGAAGGGGATCAGATTCTGTGTTCAAACTTAACGTCTTGGTGTTAAATCCGGGCGTGAAGTCAAAAATAGATTGCATGATGATTGCCTCGCGATCACGAACAGCGTTAGCCATCCTACCAATAAGTACTTCGTTGTACATACTCATGGAGGCATCGCGGGTGAAGAAGAAATTATGTAACGGGCGCAAGTCGTACCAATCTTTATTCAAGAATTTGGTCAACGTGTCGCGTTTCATTTCAACCCCTTCGATCAGCAAACGGGCCAAATCTTCGGCATTTTCATCCAACAATTGATCTTTAATTGATCCTTTGGGGGTTGTTTCAGCAATAAAAGGCTCTATCTTTTCGATGCGGTTCAACACTTCCAGTTTGATGGCATCGTCTTTTAAAATGTTTGTCAGGAGGTCTTTGACCTGGTAGGTTTTCGTGATTTTACCTAAAACCTCACTGAGTTGCTTGTATTCTTTTCGTGCGATTGATAAATTTAGAATATCGCTATAGAGCGCCCTCTCAGCGTTCTCGGGAGTCATGTTTTCTACCTCCTCGCCTGGTGTATGGAGTATCACTCCATTCAGTTTTCCGATTTCGGATTGAACATTTACCTCTACAATCTTAGACATATATGTGTTTTTTTGATTACGTGGCAAAATTACGATATAAAGGTTGATAAACCTTATAAATCACCACTATAATTATGCAAAAGGTAAAAATAAATATGCACTATTTAAAAGGAGAAAGGGATACGTCACGTACCCCTTTCAATATCTCGAAGAGTTGTCCGGCCTCTCCGAGCTGGTTGCATCTTAAATATTTTGAGTATACAATTCAACGTTTTCCATCACTTTTGAAATAGCCTGTATACATTAGTTCCAATAGAGGAATATCTCACCTAAATATTCTTTGCAAAATTATAATATAAAATTGATAATAACAAATAAACGTCAACATAATTGTCGGTTGATAGGGAGTATTGGTGTAATGCTTTGTTTTGTATTTGTAATATTGAAAGCCACCCCAAGATAACCCGGGATGGCTTTTGATAACCCAAACGGAATTTTGCAAATGATGGGTTATTTTTTATGTATTAATTTTAGAATCTAAATCCAATTTTCAACATCGGGTTAGATAGAAAATCAAATCCGTGAGTGTCTGATGATAGGAGTTTCAACCCGACTTGTGGTCGGATATTATATACCGTGTAGTCATAGGCAATCGGTCGAATTTCGATAGAAATAAAAAGTGCTTTGGAGACGAAATAATCGAATCCGGTGACACCGGCAACCCGGTATCCGAAAGCTTCTCCAATAGATTTTCCTAGATAGGATTCGTCATCCGCTTTTGCTTCTTGTTTCCCGTAAGAGAATCCAAATTCCCCTCCATAACGGAAAAATAGTTTGTCATATTTGGTTTTCACGAATCTTTCCGCTCCGAGGACAATGGAATACTTTATCTTATCTTTTGATGTTACGAAATTGTAATCTGGAATGTCTCCGGTTTCGAATTTTCCATCCGTGCTGTTACCGGGTAAAGCTTTGTACTCGGGATTATGCTTGAATGAAAATCCTCCCATTGCTTTCAGCGCCCATTTTTTCGCAAACATCCATCTGAATTCGAAATTCAGTGACAACTGTTTATCGAACCAGCTGGTTTGTGGGGCGGAGATATTGTAGGTGCTCAAATCCGGGGCCGGGGCTTCCATACCGACAAACGAGCCTACACCTAAATTTAAAGAGACGGATTTGTCCCCTTTCTTTGGTGTAAAATCATCTTTTGTTTGTGCGTTGGCAAGCAGTACCGATCCTGTCATGATGATAGCAATTGTCAATACTCTTTTTAGCATATATACAAATTTAGTGAATGTCAGTGGGGAAATCCCCACTGGCATTGGGTTTTACTTATTCGGCAAGTGCTGCTTCTGCGGCATCAATAGCTGCTTGTAAACGGTCAACACGTGCTTGTAGTTCAGGTTGGATTTCTTTGAGTTTTGAAATCTCGTTGTTGAGAACATTAATTTCTGCCTGGTATTCTTCATTTTGTATTCTGATGCAAGCTTCTAATTCTTCGTTCTTTTCTTCGTCACTTGCAAGAGCATTGAATTCTTTGATGGATTGCTCTGCTTTAGCGATGGCTTCTTCTGCTGTTTTTATCTCTTTTTTGTAGGTCTCTATTTGCTCATTGATGCTTTCGATGTCTAAAGAAGTTAGAATTTCCAACAGGCGATTAATACGCTCTATTTGAGAGCTTAATTCATTAGCTTCTCTTATTAATGTGGTGTATGCTGAATTCTCTAAAGCCGCTTCTGCTTCTTCTTTTTTCTGTTCAGTCGCCTCAATGTTGGCTACCGCTTCATCCCAATCTGCTTTGGCTTGATTCATCTCAGCCAGTAACGTTTCGGTTGTTTTGGCTGCATTGTCAACGATCGTGTTGAATTCATCGGCTAGTAACGTTGCGATTTCTAATTCATCAATTGCTTCTTGTACCTTAACAACAAGTTCACCTTGATTGATTTCCGAAACAGCAGCAACAGCATCATTGTATGCTTTTTGTGTGATTGTGACATTTTCTTTTGCCTTTTCGTATGCTGTTTCATTTTCTTCAAGAGCTTTGGTGGCATCAGCGATATCTTTTTTAGCTGTTGCTAATGCGGCATCGTTTGCTGTTACGGCATCGCTTGCTTTAGTCAGTTCAGCTAAAGCTTTTGCTTCATTTGTCTTGGCAACACCCAATAAAGCTTCTAACTCGGCTTTCTTCTCAGGAGTAGATCCGGATCTTTCAGCTCGTTGGTATATTTTACCACCACGCCTTTTTTCGCATCGTAATCTGTTTGGGCAGCAGTCTTTTTATTATTTAATTCGTTTACTTTACCTTCGTAAGTAGCTTTGTCTTTTGTCGCTTTTTCAAGTTTCGTTTTTTGTTCTTTGATTATTTCTTCAAGTGGTGCCAAAGCAGCTTTTGCATCTGTTGCTGCTTTCTCTAGTTTTCCTAAATTTGCTTTTGTTTCAGCTAGTTCTTTTTCAGCTCCTTCTTTTGCTGTAGTTGCCTCTTTAATAGCAGTTGCTTGTCTGTCTTTCTCGGCAGCAATCTTGGTTGTGATATTTTGTTCGAATTCAGGATATCCCGGGAAAGAGAATGTTTTTTCAGTTCCTTTGCTTGTTACAACTGTTATATCGAACGGAGAGATCAATTTTTTCGTGGGATTGCTGTTGTAATCCTCTTTTGCTTTTTCGTAAGCCTTTTCTTTGGTAATAGCCTCTTGTTTGGCCGTTTCCACTGCTTGTTTTGCATCACAAATAGCTTTCAATAATTTTTTTGCTTCGTCAGCAGTATTGATCATTTCTGCCGTTTTGGAATCAAGCTCTTTGGTAAGTTCTTCAAGCTTTGTATTAAGTTCATTGATTTTTTTTTCAATAGCGGCGTCTGTCAGCGTTTTTGAGGCTTCAAGCTCAGCAATAGCTTCTTTTGCAGTGGTTACTTTTTCTTGATTTTCTTTTATTATTTCTTGGAAACTAGCGAGGTGCACCTCGAAATTATCAGAAATGAGATTCTTGTACCGATTTACTCTGTCTTCGTTATTGGCGATTTCGTTTTGATTATTACGAAGTTTCCGCAGGGCTTTGACATAGTCTGCATACATTTGCTCTAGTTCCGGGTTGAGTTTACCGGCAATAATGGCGGCATTTAATTTGTTCAAAAAATCTTGTTGTTTGTATGCTTCCTCGGCTTTACGAGTTTCGTATTCAAGTTCATAAATTTTTTGTTGATATTCATTTGCTATTTCTGCTGCTTTTGCTTCATTCCGAATCTTTTCAGCTTCTGCAAGTAGTTTTTCAGCTTCAGCTTCCGTTTTGGCTACGTTGGCTTCTGCGATCAAACGTTCAATTTCAAGGCGAGCTGCTTCATTTTTAGCTTCATTCTCTACTTTCAATTTTTCGATTTCTGCCAGTAATTTTTGAGCCTCTCCTTGTGCTTGCAGCATTTCGGCTTGTGCCTTCAGCCATTCCGTTTTTGCGGTACGGATTTGTTCAACTGTAGCAGATTCCTTGTCATCCACGCAGGATGATAATAAGGCGACAGTTATCAACACAAATAATAAACTTATTTTTCTCATAACACCTTGTTTTTTAATTAAACATTTAATAATTCAATAATTTATTTAATACATTTACAAACGCCTTGTTGTATTCAATTGACAAAAGTATGGTATAAAATTTACATGTGCAAATAATATTCAACATTTTTGTGGTTATATATTACGTTTATTAAAACTTTTCTCGTGATAATTCTCGTAATTTTGAACTATGAAATTGGATATAGGAGAGATTATAAGGCAAGAGTTCGAGAAAAGTGGTTTGAGTGCCAGCCAGTTCGCTCGTATGATTAACAAAGAAAGGACGTTGGTATATCATCTTTTCAAGCGTCAATCTATTGATACAGATTTGTTGTATCAGATTTGCATGGTGTTGAATGTGGACTTGTTTAGTCTGTTCTCGGAGAAGTTGAGACAAGAAAATAATATTATTGGGGCATGTCATTCCCAAAAAGCCGAGAGTGTATCGTCCAAACGGAAGATTATGCTGGAGATAGAATTGGATGATGAAGAGTATCAAAAAATGATCCAAAAAGCATTGAACATATAGCCCTTCAATTATTCTTAATTCCGGATTATTTTAACACGAATTCGATAGAAGCAATTGTTTCCACGCTCATAGGGAGTCGGGGAAATAGTGATTTGTCCCAGTAAAGTGGGCATTTAAATGAAATTTCTATCTGATAGGGTTATTATCCTGTTTTCAAATTGTTATGATAGACTTACTTGAATGTTAATAATTACTATTGTAATCTAATATATTGTTATTTTGATAGGAGCGGAATAGGGGAGGAATGGGAGCGGAATGGGAGCGGCTCGCAATATGATAACAAGATAATCCTGTTTTGATAACGTTATTTTACATTATTTTGCATTAAGTTTTTGTAGAACACCCCTAAATCCGTGAGTGTTGAAACACGAATTTAGGGTATTCTTGAACAATTCTCGTATTGTTGGTTGCCCTCGTTTTCGAGAATATCAAGGATGTGGATTTATCCGGAATATAACCGCGTGTGGTTTATATATCCAGTTTCACCACGGTAATTCCCGAGCCTCCCATTTGTACATGTTCATCCCCGCAGGAACCCACGACCGGATTGGTCTTTAAAAAATCCCGTATGATTTGCCGAAGGGCTCCTGTACCTGTTCCATGTAAGATACGGAGGTCTTTCATGTTTAGCATGACGGCATTGTCAATGAATTCCGATACTTTCATGAGCGCCTCGTCTCCCCGTAGTCCTCGTACGTCGATCTCCGGTTTGAAATCCATGCGTTTCTGGCTGATGTTTTCCAGATAATTGGAAGAGGGGCGTGGCATCCTGTTTTGCGTGATTTTCTTGGCAGCACTGTTCGATATTTTCGAGAGGCGTTCCACTTTCACGGTAGTCATGAGACCGCCGAGAGCGATAACCGCGTTTTTCTCGTTAATTTCGATAATTTCACCCACGGCTTTATTATCCAGTTGCACGAGATCTCCTTTGCTGAAAGTCGGCGCCTGTTGCTGTTGATCGGTCTCTTCCGACGTGGAGGTTTGGGTGCGTTTCCCTTTTTCCTTTTGTTTCTTTTCCCGGTTTTTCAATTTCTCGATTTTTCTCTTCAGTCGTTCTTCCTCTTCTTCTTCGCTGAACAGTAACCGTCGTTTTTCTTCCTCGAATGTTTGGCGAACCAGTCGGGTTTGCTCCTTTTCGGCTTGACTTTCTTTGATTTGCCGGATGGTATTTTCTATCGTTTTGTTCGCCCCGGAGATGAGTTCTTTGGCTTTCTCTTGGGCTTCTTGGATGATTGTTTTCCGGAGTTTGGAGGCATCGTCCAGTTCTTTTTTATAACGCTCCAGCACTTCTTCCAAGCGTTTTTCATTTTCATGGATGCGTTTCCGTTTTTCTTCCCAGTAACGTTTATCCCGTAGGATTTCTTTCAAGTGCTTGTCGAAATTTACCCGGTCTTCACCGATCTTGCTGGCGGCATCGTCCAAAATCTCTTTGGGTAACCCGATTTTCTTGGCGATTTCGAATGCAAAAGACGAACCCGGTTTCCCGATCTCCAGTTGGAAAAGCGGCAACATCCGATGGCTGTCATAAAGCATGGCCCCGTTTGCAATTCCGGAAGCTGAAGAGGCAAAATGTTTTAAATTGGTGTAGTGTGTCGTGATGACACCTCTCGTTTGGTTATTATTTAAAGCATTTAAAATGGCTTCAGCTATCGCTCCGCCCAGCATGGGTTCGGTTCCCGTACCGAACTCGTCGATCAGGATAAGCGTATCCCGCGAGGCGTAACGGATGAAATTCTTCATGTTTACCAGATGCGAGCTGTATGTACTCAAATCATTTTCAAGAGACTGTTCGTCTCCCATGTCAATGAGTATTTTGTGGAATATCCCGAATTTACTGGATTCTTCCACGGGTACGGGTACGCCGCATTGGAACATATATTGTAATAAACCGGCTGTTTGCAGGCAGACGGATTTACCACCCGCGTTAGGACCGGAAATTAGGATGATTCGCTGATCTTCATTTATTTCAATATCCAAGGGAACAACCTCTTTCCCGTTTGCTTTCAAGCTTAGGTAGAGTAGGGGATGCTTTGCCCTGTACCATAGCATGGAAGGGGTATCTTCAAAAAGGGGGACGATGGCATTCACCCGGATGGCAAAGAGTGCTTTTGCTCGCACGAAATCCACGAATGCCATGAAATCATAGGCCGGAATCAGGTCATATATATAAGGACGCAAATCGTCGGCAAATTGCCGGAGAATACGGGTGATTTCCCGTTTTTCTTCTAGTTGTAGTTCCCGGATTTCATTGTTCGTCTCGATGATTTCCGCGGGTTCGATATAAGAGGTTTTCCCGGTGGTGGATTCATCATGCACGATACCATTTAATTTCCGCTTGAAGGCGGCAGGCACGGGAATCACCATTCTACCGTCCCGGATAGCAATGTTGCTGTCCTTGTCGGCCCATCCTTCCTCCTGTGCTTTCTGCAACAGGGATTGCATACGTCGGGAGATTCCGGATTGCTTTTTAGCAATGCTATGACGTATGTTGCCTAAAGCGGGTGAGGCGGTATCCTTGATTGTCCCGAATTTTGAAACGATCGAGTCCAGACGTTGCAGGATATAGGGGAATACCCGTACGTCTCCGGCCCGGGCTACCAGATGAGGGTAAACTTCTTGTTTGGTGTTGAAGAACCGCATGATGGCGTTCAGCGACTCCAGTGAATTTTTTAAGACAACCAGCTCGTTTACTTCCAGAAACAAACCCTCTACTTTTATACGCAACAAGAAGGGACGGGCATCATGGTAATAGGAAACCGGGAAGTTCTCTTCCTCTTGACAGATCCGCATGAATTCGGAGGTTTCGGCCAAAGAGGTTTCGATCCATCCGGCATCGGTGGAGAACTTGATGGCGCTGACCAGTTCCCGGCCCATGTCACTCAGGCAGTTATTGCTGATAAGTTGTCTTATTTTGTCGAATTTTATTTTAGATTCAAAATTTTCGGGATAAATCATATTGAATTGAAAATTGAAAGTACAAAATTGAAAATTACTTGTTCGAGATCATGAACTTGTGTGTCGTTCCCTGATCTGTTTTGATGAGGACGTAATCATCCGGCTTGATCTTGTCCGCGTGTTTCGGGAGATACCGGATGATGAGATTACCCATCATTTCCTTGCCCAACGTGAGAGGGGTACAGTCCACTTCTAAGTAGTCGGGTTTGAAAATCGACAGGATCGATATGTTCTTTTTACCCGTGTTGATCATGTTTATGATTTGGTGTTTCGTCTCTGCCTGTTTTAAGTGGATCGTGTCCGTGGTGAAACGTAAGTTACCCACCACGATGGGGTAGGTTGTCGGGATGTCAACCGATTTCGTGATGACTTCTCCTTCTAAACGCAATACGATGTTCGGGGGAGTGGCGTTCGTGTACACGATAATCTTTTTCGAGAACACGCCGGGGCGATCTTTCGGGTTGAACGTGACGGTGATCACGCTACTGTCTCCGGGAGGAATGGGTTTCCTGTTCCATTTGGGAGTAGTGCAACCACACGTGGTTTCAATAAATTTTATCAACAAGGGAGCTTTCCCTTTGTTTGTAAATTTAAATTCGTGAGTTACTTTTCCCCCGTTTTCCTGCACGAGTCCCATGTTGAACGTGGTCTTTTCGAACGCGATCTTGGCTCGTTGAGCGAATGATAGCGTGGGGATGAAAAGTAATATTACATATATAAATATCTTCATCTGTATTTCTTTTTGTTTGTGGAAAATTGGAATACAAAAATACAAAAAGGGTTGGAAAAGATTGGTTTATGTCGGAATAAAACGTATCTTTGCGGCGTTAAAATTAATATTAAATCTAAAAGACTGTACATCATGTATTTGACATCAGAAAAGAAAGAAGAACTTTTTTCACAGTACGGGAAGTCTAATAAAGATACCGGCTCTGTTGAGTCACAAGTAGCTTTATTTTCCTACCGTATCGCTCATTTAACTGAGCATTTAAAGAAAAACCACAAAGATTTCGCTACTCAAAGATCTTTGATTAAATTGGTTGGAAAACGTAGAGCGTTGCTTGATTACATGAAGAAGAGAGATATCGATAGATATCGTGCTATCGTTAAAGCATTGAATTTACGTAAATAATTACATAAAAACGACCCGGGTCGTCCGGGTCGTTTTACTTTTAATCCTCCCCTCCTCCTCCTTTTATCTAAAAAGAATTCCGTTAAAATGTTTAGTATTTTAACAGTTTTATTATTTCTATGAACATTATTGAAAAAAGCATTACCCTGAAAGATGGTCGGGTAATAACATTGGAAACCGGAAAATTAGCCAAACAAGCGGACGGTGCTGTCATGCTGAAAATGGGCAACACGATGTTGTTGGCTACGGTTTGTTCCGCGCAAGAGGCAGGTCCGGACGTGGACTTCATGCCTTTGTCGGTAGATTATAAAGAAAAATTTTCAGCGGTAGGACGTTTCCCCGGTGGTTTCACCCGTAGAGAGGGAAGAGCTTCCGATTACGAGATTTTGGTATCCCGTCTGATTGACCGGGCTCTGAGACCTTTGTTCCCGGATGATTATCATGCGGAAACTTTCGTGCAGGTAACGTTGTACTCGGCTGATGAAGAGTCTATGCCGGATTGTTTGGCCGGATTGGCTGCCTCTGCAGCTATTGCCGTGAGTGATATTCCTTTCCACGGTCCTATTTCCGAGGTACGTGTAGCTCGTGTAAACGGGGAGTTGATGATTAACCCGACGAAGAGCGAGTTGGCAACTGCCGATTTGGATATTATGGTTGCTGCAACCTACGAGAATATCATGATGGTTGAGGGTGAGATGAACGAGGTTTCCGAGAAAGAAATGCTCGACGCTATTAAATTTGCTCATGAAGCTATTAAAGATCATTGTTTGGTTCAAATGGAATTGGCAAAAGCCGTGAATAAAGAAAAACGGGCTTATTGTCATGAAGTGAATGATGAAGAGTTGCGTAAAGACATCTGGGCTAAATGCTACGATAAAGCGTATGCCGTTGCCCGTCAATGTAATGCCGACAAGCATTTACGCGAAAAGTTATTTACCGAGGTGAAAGAAGAGTATCTGGAATCACTTCCGGAAGAAGAGAGGGAGGCGAAGAAGAATATGGTTTCCCGTTATTATCATGACGTGGAGAAAGAGGCTGTACGGAGAATGATTTTGGATGAGGGGTTACGTCTGGATGGACGTACGACCGAACAGATTCGCCCGATCTGGTGTGAGGCCGGACCTCTTCCGGGACCTCATGGTTCTTCTATCTTTACCCGCGGTGAAACGCAGTCTTTGTCCACGGTAACTTTAGGAACCAAGCTGGATGAAAAGATTATAGATGAGGCTACTGAACAAGGAAAAGAAAAATTCTTGTTGCACTATAACTTCCCGCCGTTCTCAACGGGAGAGGCGAAAGCTAGTCGTGGTGTGGGGCGTCGTGAAGTGGGACATGGTAATTTGGCTCATCGTGCGTTGAAACGTATGTTGCCGGACAACTATCCTTACACGGTACGTGTTGTTTCTGATATTTTGGAATCTAACGGTTCATCTTCCATGGCAACGGTATGCGCCGGAACTTTGGCATTGATGGATGCCGGTATTCCGATCAAGAAACCGGTAACGGGTATCGCTATGGGATTGATCACCGATAACGAGAAATATGCCGTGTTGTCTGACATCTTGGGTGACGAGGATCACTTGGGAGATATGGACTTCAAGGTAACCGGAACGGTAGACGGTATCACCGCCACCCAGATGGATATTAAAGTAGACGGTCTTCCTTACGAGATTCTGGAGAAAGCTCTGGATCAAGCCCGGAGAGGTCGTTTACACATCATGAATATTATTAAGGAAACCTTACCTGAACCTCGTCCTGACTTGAAACCGCACGCGCCGCGTATGGTTACGCTTACGGTGGATAAGGATCAGATCGGAGCGATCATTGGCCCCGGAGGAAAGATTATTCAGGATATTCAGGAGAAATCCGGAGCGGTTATCGTTATTGAAGAAGTGGGTAATCAGGGTATCGTGGATATTGCTGCCACCAATGCAGAATCTATCGAGATTGCCGTTGCCCGCATCAAGGCTATTGCTTGCAAACCTGAAGTCGGAGAGATTTACGAGGGAGTTGTAAAGACAATCACCGCTTTCGGTGCTTTCGTGGAGTTCTTGCCGGGTAAAGACGGTTTGTTGCACGTGTCCGAGATCGATCACAAACGCGTAGAGAAAGTGGAGGATGTATTGAAAGAGGGAGATCGGGTACGTGTGAAATTGATCGATATTGATCCGAAAACCGGAAAATTCAAACTTTCCCGTAAGGTGTTGTTGCCTAAACCGGAAGGTATGGAGCAAAACGATCGTCAAAATCGCGGCGAGCGCCAAGATAGAGGCGAACGTCAAGATCGCGGACCTAGACAAGATCGGGGAGATCGTCCCCATCGGGACAGAGGTCCTAGACCGGAAAGAAAAGAAAATCAAGAATAGAGTAAAAGAGGGCAATGCCCTCTTTTTTTATCGATAAATATCGACTTTTTCATTATCTTTGTGCAAACGAAATGGTTTAAAACATGGAAAACAGATTAAATGTAGGAATCACGCACGGGGATGTAAACGGAATATCTTATGAGTTGATCATAAAATTGTTGGCAGAGAATCGGATTTGTGAGTTGTGTGTTCCTATCCTATACGGGTCGCCTAAAGTGGCCGCCTACTACCGGAAGGTATTAAATATTGAGAACTTCAGTTTAAACACGATTCGTGAGCCGGGTGAGGCCAACGGGAAACGATCCAATATCATCAATTGCGTGGATGATAACGTGAAGGTTGATCTTGGAAAAGAGACTCCCGAATCGGATCAGGCTACTATGGTTGCTTTGAAATATGCCTTGGATCAATTGGATCGGGACGAGATTGATGTGTTGACGCTGGCTCCTCAGGGACCGAATGCGTTCTTCACGGAAGAGGCCGGGTCTTTGGTGGAATATTTGGGTAAGCGTTATAATACCACGGATATTATGTCCATCTTGGTGAGCGAAAAGATAAAGATGGGTTTCGTGACCGAACAGGTTAAATTACGAGATGTGCCACATCAAGTTACACAAAAGAATATCTTCAAGAAATTAACCTTGCTGGATGATACTTTGCGTCAGGATTTTACTATTTTGAAACCAAAGATTGCTGTTCTGGGGCTAAACCCACAGGTAAATTGCGGTCAGAATGGAGATGAAGAAGTGAATGTTATTATTCCGGCGATTGAGCGAGCTAGAGAAGAGGGAATTATGGCCATTGGCCCATTCTCTGCCGAACGTTTCTTCTCGGAGAGAATGTACGAGAAATTTGACGCTGTTCTCGCCATGTATTACGATCAGGGGGTTGTGGCATTTAAGTCCGTGGACGAAGAAAGTGCCGCTTGTTATATTGCCGGGTTACCTGTGATTTGTTCGATGTCTTTAACAGATCCTCATTATGATATTGTAGGTCAGAATCTGGGTGATGAACAAGGACTTCGTAATGCTCTTTATTTGGCGATGGATGTTTGCGTGCATCGTGAACAAAATATCGAGTTACAGAAAAACCCGCTTCCACATTATGACATTGCCACAAATAGTAATGAGAGCGATTTGAACGTGGAACAGATTGAGGGAGTAAGAGCGGAACTTGAAGATTAAGTTTTTCTTTAGTCGAGAAATAAAAACGGGATTCACATAAAAATAGTGAATCCCGTTTTTATTTTAGGCTTCTGCAACCAGTTCTGCAATATCTTTTACCGGGATTTCCGGTGAGGTTTTACCCAATGTTTTTTTACATAGCGGACAGGCCGTGACAATAACATCCGGCTGGTATGCCGCATATGCTTTCACGGTATCACTACTAATTTTCGTTTTTTGCGTGGAATCAATGGCCGTATTTGCCAAGCTACCCCCGCAACAGAGTGATTTCTTCCCGTCATAGGCTGTCGAGATTTTCTGACTTACTTGTTTCAATACGCTTTCGGGGGCGTCAACGACACCGCAGCCTCTTCCCAGTTCACACGGGTTATGGAACACGGTCTTCAGATCAAGGGCGTTGACCTTTAATTGCCCTTCCTGAATCAGCATGTCGATATATTCCGTGTGGTGCATGACTTTTATATTCAACAGGTAATCCTCCTTGAAAGTTTTGTAACAGATCGGGCAGGAGGTAACCAATATATCGGCCTGTGAGGCATCAATCATTTGTAGGTTTTTATCCATGACCACTTGCGCCGCTTTCCAGTTCCCGGAAAGAGCTAACGGACGCCCGCAACAAACTCCGGCTTGTTCATCAATGAACGTGTAGTTCGCTTTTGCCTTTTCGAAAATCTGTTGCATGGATTTTATAATGCCCGGGGTAAGATGACTCATACATCCGGCAAAGTAAGCGACTTTAGCGGGTTTCACTTTCGGTTGGGGAACATAAGCATACGTGTCTTTTGTAACTCTTAATATATCCGGTCTTTTGCTTTGGCGGATGGCATTCAGGTTAATGCCCACGGGACATGAATTCTCGCAACGTCCGCACATCAGGCAGTCTTCCGCTTGTTGGGCATATTCCTCTCGATTACGCAGGCGACGGAGAAAATAGACGGGTTGCGTGTCATTTATATTACAGGACGTGTTTAATTGACAAGTGTTGATACATATTCCGCAACGGGAACAGGAATTGACCTGTATTTCACTGAATCCGTTATATTCTTTACCTTGTTTTACTCCCCAGTTTTTTAGGAAGATATAGACCATTTCAGTCGGGATATGCATGTACCGGGAAAATGGTAATAGTAGGAAGAATAGTCCAAGCAAGGAGGAGTAAAGCCACCAAGCAGGATAAGATAAACTTTCTAAGGGTAGAAATCCGCTGAAAAAGTCACCCGCGTTATGCGTGAGGAAGCTACCTCCACCGTTCAGACCGCTAGTGAAACTTTCTGCTAGGAAACGTACCGGGAAAATAAGCCAAAGTACGGTTAATATAAGCAAATCGTAAGCCCGTTGTTTCGTGGTTTTCTTCATACCGAAAATGCGGGAACAGAAACGTTTGGTGACAGCCAGTAAGATACCGATTAATAGGAATGTCAGAATCAAGTCCATCAAGAACGCGAAAAACTCGCTGTACGGGAATGTCTCTTTTGCCGGGTGGAAATAACGGAAAAAGATAGCAAAATAAGGTGGGTTGAAAGCACTGGTATGGTAAACCATGGATTCGATTTTCCCGACAACGATCAACAAGAACCATCCGAAAGCAAAGGTCATGTGCATGTATCCCAGCATCGGGTTCGTTTTGAATATATTATGATGCAACAAGCTTTCCCGGAAGATTTCCCAACCGGAACGAATGGTCTTGAAACTGAACAAGCCTTTGCGGATTTTTTTACGTTCTTCTTTCGGAAAGCTTTTGATCCACTTGTAGTATTTCACGCACAAGTATCCCAGTAGCACGACCAGTCCGATCGTGAACGGCAGGACAAAGTGATCGTAATATATTTTGTTCGTGTATTCGTATTGCTGCATAATAATTGGTTTCAGCTTTTCAATTTTGTTTTTATATAGTTGAGCATTTCTAAAATCATCTTTCGGGTTTCCACGCCTCTTGGGCAGACCAGCATGCATTTTCCGCACAACATACATTTCTGTAATTGCTCTTTCGCCTCTTTATTTTCGCCTCGCTTCATGAGCATCTGTATCTTCCGGATGTTAAAGTCCGTGAGATTCCCTGCCGTGCATCCTGCCGTGCATCCGCCACAGCCAATACATAATTTGCTGCTGGGAACGACACGTGCGATATGTTCCGTCATGGATTTGTCGTTCGTATCATAATTGATACTCCGTGTTTCCGATATGCTATAACCCCAAAAATTGATCATCTCTTAATTTTAAATCCTATTAATTTCTTGATTTAGTGATTTCCGATTCATTGATTTTTCCCCTCTATCCAACGCTCTTTTTAATCACTGAATCCTGGAATCGACAATCACAAAATCTTTTTAAGTTTCACGTATTCCATAATATTCATGGCTGCCGAACGGGCATCGGCCAGCGTGTCGGTCAGGTTCATCGGGGCACTTCCGCATCCGGCCACGAAAACACCTTCGACATTCGTGTTGTTGTTGCGATAGTGCGGGTCTTGGGATTTGATGAAACCATTGGGAGCCAAGTTCAAGCCTAGCGTGTCTGCCATCTGGCGACTACCTTCCGAGGATTCCATACCGACCAATAGGATCATCATGTCAAGCGTCATGCGCAAGGGTTTCCCGACAAGCGTGTCTTCCACCTTGATCTGTAATTGCTTGTTCATGTTTTCTGCGGCCTCGGACAATCTGCCCCGCACGAATTTGATATTGTATTTTTCCTGGGCATCCCGGTACATTTCCTCGTAACCCGGTCCGAACATACGCATATCCATGTAGAAACAGAAGATTTCCGTGTCGGGTAATAGTTCCCGAAGTTCAATGGCTTGCTTTACCCCGGTGATACAACAGAGTTTGGAGCAATGGTAGTTGCATACCTTTTCGTCACGGGAACCCACGCAATGGATGATCCCGATGCGTTTGGGGGTATTCCCGTTTGCCATTCTGATCGAGTGGTTGTAGAACATATTCTCCAGTTCCACGGAAGTGATCACGTTTTCATATATCCCGTAGCCGTACTCTTCTTTCCGGCGGGCATCGAAAAGTTTGAAGCCAGTGGAAACCAATAGGGTGTCACCTTCAAGCAAGCTGCCGTCGCTGAGAGGTACAAGAAATCTACCCTCTTTGTTCTTCTCGATTTTCCGGGGTTCCATGCCTAGATGTAACCGAATCTTCGGGTGATTCAGGTTTTGTTTTAATATGTCGTTCAGATCCTTGGCGGATTTCCGGTCAGGAAACAATTGGTACCAATTGTTCAAGTTACCGCCGGTTTCGTTGTTTTTCTCGACTAATTCCACGTCGATTCCTTGACTTGCCAGTTGATGTGCGGCTTCGCAGCCTGCCGGACCTCCTCCGATGATGATGACTTTTGCCATATATTAATTGAAAATTGAAAATTGAAAGTTGAAAATGAATGACTTCATGGTTCTTTTTCCAATTTTGTGGTTTAACATTATAATTTTGACACTCTTAGGTACGTGGGGCATTTGGGAACCCCGATGTCTTCTCCCCGGATGTTTTTGAATTTCGCTTCCGGATCGTACGGGATGCCCATTTTGTCCAGCAAGGGTTCCACGGAAACCTGGTGCATCTGCAACCCGATTTCCCACGGGTCATACCCCAAAACGAGTGCCGTGAGTTCCTCGTAGGTCAACACGGGGATACCGTAGCCGTCCTGCCCGTAGGTGGTTCCTTCCATCTCGCTGATCGTGTATTGCCATTTATCCATGAACATGGCGCACCCCGGACAGTTTGCCACGATAAAGTCGGGTTCGTAAGGTTGCATGGATTCAAATTTCTTTTTCGAGTTGGCCACGGAATATCCCCGGTTGGCCATCACGAGATACTGGCGAAAACCGAAACCGCAACAATGTCTTCTTTCTGGGTAATCGATTACATCGCCGCCCCAGGCATAAATCATACCGGATAATACGGCCGGAAATTCGGCTCCACCAATTCCTTTCGTGGGGAACATTTTCGAGTAATGACACCCGATGTGATCCACTCCCCGGAGAGGTCTTCCCGTGTGAACGTCCACCAGCTTGTATTTTGCCTGGGCAGCGATCTCGTTTCTGAACTTATAGATTATGTCTGATGTGTGAGCAAGATTTCTAGGTTTTTTAAATTCCCGTTTGGTGGCTTTCCAAAGGAATTCTCTGATTTTTTCTTCAACTTCCGGGTGGTGGTGCCATGTCTCCAATATCTCGGTATAAATGCCGAAAGATGTGATACAGGAGGGTGTCATGTTTTCGTACCCGGCCTCGGTCATGAGGGCAAAATGACGGGCGACTACTGTCATGATTGTTTCTGCCGGAACGATGTCCGAATGATAACCGATCCCGGTGCAAGTCGTGTGTCGCGGATCATCAATAACATCTTTCGCCAGTTTATTCTTCATAATATCCAAGTAAGCCCATTCCGAACCCGGGAAGAAAGTCTGGCGAATACAACTTCTCGCGTAAAAATAGTGATCATCGGCTATCTCTTTCTGATAATCCTTCCATATCTGTTGTTTACCCTCTAAATTCATCTTTCAATTTTAGATTTTTAATTTTAGATTTTAGATTTCCCTGCGCATTCCCATTCTAAATTCTAAACTTTAAATTTTAAATTCTTTTTACTGGTGTTTCCCGCTGTTTTCCATGTATGTTTTCAGGAAATAAGCCTCTTCCAGATCGACTTTCTCTTCGTCGGCCACGTGCTGGGAGCAACTGTCAATTTTTTCCAAGAATTCAGTTCCCCCGGTAACATCGAAAATTTTCCGCAATTCATCCATACTTTCCGAATCCACTTCCCGTAAGGCTCCGGCTCCCGGTTGACGATAGTTTGAGTGCATACGTTCGTACACGTCGTCCAGATGCTCGTATATCCATTCCCACACGGGACCTTGCTCCGGGTGCATTTCCGGTTTCACTAAGTCGGGAGTAACGCAATATCCTCTTTTGAGGATGGATTCCCCGATCACGTGCTTAAGTGCGTATTGTTGACGTCCTTTTTCCGAATAGACAAAATATCCCAGTTCCTGCGATATTTTTCTTAATGCCATGATCACGAGGCCCGGCGTGTTGCAGCGAGGACAACGGGTTTTACAAGACATACATTCCCCGCAATACCAGATCGTGTCGCTTTTCAACAACTCTTCGATCTCTTCTTCATTCCCCCGTTGCACGGTTTCCACGATCACCCGCGGGTCATAGTTATAGAATTCGGCTGCCGGACAAATTGCCGTGCATACCCCGCAATTCATACAGCTATTCAACCCTTCGATGAAATGAATATCTTTTTGTAACTTCTTTAAAATCTCTGACATAACTAACTCTATATGGAAAAATTACTCGTCATAATTCTTTTGCATACAAAAGTATATCTTAATATTTTGCAACTAAAGGAGAGAAATGCTTAAAATGTGGGGTATTTATACTACCATCAAGTTTGCTTGATGGGTAGTAGTTACAAGTTGCAGGTTGACCGGTTACAGGTTTGGATCTACATAGCTTGTAACTTAAAACGTCCTTTCCCCGTAAGAAAAAGGAAAAACCATGAACAAAAGTGTAAAGGGTTCTTTAACAGAGGCCAATCTTTTAAAATCATTTGCCGGAGAATCACAGGCAAAAAATCGGTATACTTTTTTCTCTGAAGTAGCGAAAAAAGAGGGATACGAACAGATAGCGGGCATATTCTACGAGACCGCTTTGCAAGAAGAGATGCACGCGAAACGTTTCTTCAGTCGTTTGGAAGGTGGAATGTTGGAGATCACTGCTGCGTATCCTGCCGGGGTTATTTTGGACACGGCCAGTAATCTGGTTGAGGCCGCGGAGGGTGAGTATGACGAGTGGCATCACTTGTATCCGGAATTTGCCAAAGTGGCCGAAGAGGAGGGATTTAAGGACATTTCCGTGATGTACCGTATGATTATCGAGGCGGAAAGAAATCATGAAACAAGGTATCGGAAACTCTTGTCGAACTTGCAGGATGGTATTCTTTTTGAACGTCCGAAAACGGTAAAATGGTATTGTCGCAAATGCGGGTATGTCCACGAGGGCCCCACGGCTCCTAAAGTTTGTCCGGCTTGTCTCCATCCGCAAGGATTCTTTGAATTGCTGGTAGAGAATTATTGAGATGAGTAGCATGAGTACAGGAACCTGAAAATGAATTTTGTCGTTTTCAGGTTTTTTATATAATTCGAATTACAATAATGACTGTCATAAATAATTAAGACAAGGGATAAGTATTATGCCGTTTGTATATATGGCTTCTGCGCTGTTGCTTAAAAACAAAATACCAGCTCAATCTCATAATGGTGTTGTAGGACAAATCGGACTATATTTCGTGACTACAGGAAGATTATCAAAAGAAAATGGACGTTTGTATTCTCGTTCTACATCTGGATCGTTTTCATAAGAAATATAAGGACGAACGACGAGACGTTTCGTTTGACCGATTGCCTATATGTAGGGGAGATGGGGATGCTACGGTAGAGCTTGCTTTACAGGAACAGAATCCAGTTCATCTCTTTTATTTCTTTGGTTCTGTGGATAATACACGCTTTTCGGGTTCGGGGTATTTCCAGTTAACGTGAGTTTGGATATTTAATTAAGAAATTGTGACGGATGAGGGAATAATCGTAGATACTCTCATCCGTTTTTTATGTGTGTTAAAGTTTGTGTACCAATAGGAAACAAAAGATTTGTCCAAAGAAAAGTAGGATGATAAAAAGGGATTGATATTGAAATGTTTATTGTGTTAATAAACGATCGATTGATGATATTAACACATTTAATAATTTTTCATTTTGGGCAAATATGTCAACCTCCTGATGGTTAAAAAGAAAAAAAATATCTGCATTCCATTTGTAAGCATGAAAAATTAGTATATTTGCAACGCAATAATCGATCGTTTTTTTAGATCAACAGTCTAGAATCAGTAAAATCAGATTATTTGCGTGGGGATGAATATAATTCTTCCAAAAGACAGTTTTTACGTACTGTACCTGTTTAAGGATGGTGCGTGAGGCACATGGGCATAAAAAGTTAAGCCTGATTCTAAAGGTTAGTGCGCGAAGCGTATCTACGTCAATCGTGATATATAAATTTTTTATTAATCAATCACGAGAATTTCCAGATTTCACAAACTATAAATATGTCAGAGGGTACGAGAACATTGCATTGGTATGCGGCGTACACTAAAATCAATCAGGAATTAACGATTAAAAAGCGGTTAGATCACTTGGAGATAGAAAATTATCTCCCCATGCGTGATGAGGTTCGTGAAACTTCTTCCGGGAGGAAAAACGTGCGGGTAATCTTGATCCCTCATTTGATTTTTATTCGAACGGATCAAACAACAGCTTTCTCGTTACTGAATGAACATGGTTTAAACGTCGTTTACCTGAAAGATTTAGAAACTCGTCATTTGTTGATTGTTCCCGATAAGCAAATGCGTGATTTCATGTTCTTGCTTGACTTTTCAGATTCCACCGTGGAGGTGATTAATGAAGAGTTGAAGCGAGGTGATCGGGTAAAAGTAATCAAAGGGCCGCTAATAGGGCTTGAAGGAGAATTGCTCCGCATAAAGGGGCATAAACGCGTAATAGTGCGCCTGGAAGGGGTCGTTTCTGTGGCAACCTCTTATATTCCGGGATCATTCCTAGAAAAAATTAAATAGAGATAGTGGCGATGAATCTTAATGATTTGTACAAAAAAGTATCGGTCATCCCAATTGGAGATTTCCCTCCATCTGCGTTGTCCGGTTTATTGCATGGGTATATCTCAATCTATTCCATCGTGCGAGTAAACCCGTGGTTGGAAGACGTGTATGGTAGCCAATGGGATATCCATGAACGGATTCGTGAAATAGCGGGAGAATTAGCCGATCTGATACAAGATCCATCTATTGCATTGGAAGATCGAGTTGGACATATTGCCGACTTGATGGAAACTTATTTGACCTATTCCGACATGGATTTTCTGGATATAGCTTTAGATGCAGCTTATGGGATAATATCACCGGAGGGTAGCGATGAGATTGTATTACCTTGTCGAACTCCGGAGATGTGTCGGTTGTTGTGTAGTTGTTATTATTTTACGGGGGAGGAGGAATGTGCAAGGCTGGCAAAGGAGATAATGATGGAATGGGAAAGTTGTGTGAAAAAAGCTTCTAAGAATCTGGAACAATTGAATGTATGGAAGTGGCTTCAGGCAGAGGAGTTTTATGAGAATATAATTGAGGAAAAGAGGAAGGGTGTACAACTAGGAGATATGAATCTTATTGGGAATAACCTTTTGGCTGGGTTAAAGATTGAGGAGCAGGATTTGAGGTGCGTTTCTTCATGTTTTGATGTATTAGCAACAAAAGAATATATTAATTTAAAATAATTTATGAAAGCTTGTTTCATGGGGTTAGGCTATATTGGTCTGCCCACAGCAATTATTGCTGCAAAACACGGTATTAAGGTTACCGGGGTGGATATAAATCCTAGTGTTGTCGAGTTAACAAATCAAGGGAAACTCCATATCGTGGAACCGGGATTGGAGGCATATTTACAAGAAGTCGTAAAAACAGGGAATTTAAAAGCTTCTCTGAAGCCGGAGGCTTGTGAGGCTTATTTTATGGTTGTTCCCACTCCTTTTAAAGGAAATCATGAGCCGGATATTTCTTACGTGGAGGCTGCCACTCGCTCTGTATTACCTTTATTAAAAGCTGGTGACTTGTATGTGATAGAGTCCACTTCCCCCATTGGAACAACAGAAAAAATGAGAGATTTGATTTATGGTGAACGACCGGAATTAAAAGATAAAATATATATAGCTTATTGCCCGGAACGAGTATTACCAGGAAACGTGATTTATGAATTAGTACATAATGACCGGGTGATTGGGGGAATTGATGAAGAGTCAACAAATAAGGCTATTGAGTTTTATTCACAATTTGTTCAAGGAACCTTACATAGAACAAATGCTCGTACAGCTGAAATGTGTAAATTGACAGAAAATTCTTCTCGGGATGTGCAGATTGCTTTTGCAAATGAGTTATCCTTGATTTGTGATAAAGCGGGAATAAACGTGTGGGAATTGATTAACTTGGCAAACAAGCATCCTCGTGTAAATATCCTTCAACCCGGTTGTGGTGTAGGGGGACATTGTATAGCTGTTGATCCTTACTTTATTACAGCGGATTTCCCGATGGAATCTAAAATTATAGCTAATGCCCGGGAAATAAATAATTACAAGGCATTCTGGTGTGCGGAAAAAGTACAAAACGAGATGTTGAAATTCGAGTTAAAGCATCATCGTAAACCGATCATTGCCATGATGGGTTTAGCTTTCAAACCGAATATTGATGACTTGCGGGAGTCTCCTGCAAAATATATTACAACCAAGGTGATGCAGTCCTGTAGTAATGCAGATATTCTTGTCGTTGAACCTAACGTGCAAGAACATAAAGTGTTTAAATTGACTGATTACAAGGAAGCTTATGACCGGGCAGATATTGTCGTGATGTTGGTCGCTCATGACGTGTTCAAGACTTTGTCATGGACAGATCAGAAGGTGATTCTTGATTTTTGTGGTATTTACAAAAAATAGATTGTTTTGATGAAAAAAATAATGTTAGTTTTTGGAACTCGTCCGGAAGCGATTAAAATGGCTCCTCTAGTGAAGGAATTCCAAAAATATCCGGAACAATTTCAAACAATTGTTTGCGTGACGGGACAGCATCGGGAAATGTTAGATCAAGTACTTCATATATTCGAGATTACACCTGATAATGATTTGAATATCATGAAACAAGGACAGGATTTATATGATGTGACGGCACGGGTTTTAACAGGAATGCGTGATGTTTTAAAAGAAGCTAATCCTGACATTGTTTTAGTACATGGAGATACTACAACGTCAATGGCTGCGGCTTTGGCTGCATTTTATCAACAGATACCGGTGGGTCACGTAGAGGCAGGTTTACGTACTCATGATATTTATAGCCCTTGGCCGGAGGAGATGAATCGTCAGATAACAGGACGAATCGCAACTTACCATTTTTCACCGACGCCTTTAAGTCGTCAAAATTTGTTAGATGAAGGTGTTTGTGATGAAAAAATTACGGTAACAGGGAACACGGTTATTGATGCCTTGTATATGGTAGTAGAACGGATAAAAAATGATAAAACATTAGATTTAGAGTTGAATTGTTCTTTGATCAATGCTGGGTATAATGTAGATCGTTTAAATGCAGGTAAGAGATTGGTATTGATAACTGGGCACAGAAGAGAGAATTTTGGCGAGGGTTTTATTAATATTTGTAAAGCAATAAAAGCATTAGTTGAAAAATTTCCAGATGTGGATTTTGTTTATCCGATGCATTTGAATCCTAATGTGAGAAAGCCAATACATGAAATGTTTGGAAAAGGTTTATCGAATTTGAAAAATATGTTTTTTATTGAGCCATTGGAATATTTGTCGTTTGTTTTTCTAATGGAAAAATCAACAATTGTGTTGACCGATAGTGGTGGAATTCAGGAAGAAGCTCCGGGATTAGGAAAACCTGTTTTAGTTATGCGAAATACTACGGAGCGTCCGGAGGCATTGGAGGCGGGAACTGTGAAATTGGTTGGAACGGATTTTAATAGGATTGTAGAGGAAGTTTCTCGTTTATTGGAAGATCAAGGTTATTATGGTGTGATGAGTGAAGCAGTGAATCCTTATGGAGATGGAAAGGCATGTGAGAGGATTGTTTATCAATTAAAAAATACAAGATAATTATCTTAGATGGTTGAATCTCTAAAGAATAAAACCGTAAAAGGGGTTGTTTGGAGCAGTGTGGAACGTTTTGCCGTAGCAGGATTACAATTTGTGATTATGATTATTATGGCTAGAGTCCTTACACCAGAAGATTATGGCTTGGTTGCAATGTTGCAAATATTTATTGCAGTGTCTCAATCTTTAATAGATAGTGGTTTTTCGCAAGCTTTAATTCGAAAATTAGATCGGACACAGGCAGATTATTCTACAGTATTTTATTTTAATATTGGGGTTGGCTTCTTTTTATATATGGTATTGTTTGTTGCTGCTCCTTTGATTGCTGATTTTTATAAAGTACCGGAATTGGTTGATATAACTCGTGTAATGGCGATTGGAATGGCTATTAATTCGTTCACAGTTGTGCAACGGGCAATTTTAACTATTAATATTGATTTTAAAACTCAAGCAAAAGCTACTGTTATTGCATCTATTATATCTGGTGTTATAGGTATAAGTATGGCATATAGTGGGTGTGGTGTGTGGTCTATTATAGTACAACAGCTTAGTAATATAGGCGTTAATGCAATTGTTTTGTGGTTCGTGTCACGTTGGCGTCCATCTAAATGTTTTTCTATGAAATCGTTTCGAGAATTGTTTGGTTTTGGTTCAAAATTGATGCTTTCAGGTTTGTTGAGTACTTTATGGAGTAATATTTACTTGATTGTAATTGGTAAGGCTTTTCCTAAAGCTGATTTGGGTTATTATACAAGGGCTCAACAATTTGCTGACTTTCCAGCTTCGGCTTTGACAGGAGTCTTTCAGAGAGTGACTTATCCCGTATTGTGTCATTTACAGAATGACAATGAACGTTTAGCTCAAAGTTATAGGAAATTATTGCGAATTGTTGCTTTTATTATTTTCCCTATTATGATTGGTCTTGCTGCAATATCGACACCTTTAGTTCTTCTTTTGCTAAGGGAACAATGGTTGTTTACTGCAGATTTATTGAAAGTTATATGTCTATTCATGATGTTTTATCCTGTACATGCGATTAATTTGAATTTGTTACAAGTAAAAGGGCGATCGGAGTTGTTTTTACGTTTGGAGGTTATAAAAAAAATAATCGGAATTGTAATACTAGTTATTACATTACCAATGGGATTAATGACAATGTGTGTAGGGCAAATAGCATCTTCGCTAATTTCTTTGGTAATTAATACTTATTATACAGGAAAATTGATAAATGTTGGGTTTGTTCGACAGATATTGGATTTGTCGCCTATTTTGTTGTTGACTTTTATTATGGGAGGCGGAGTTTATTATATAGTTACCTTTTTTACAAATATTCTTTTCCAGTTGTTAGCTGGTATAGGATTTGGCATTCTTTTCTATAGTGTGACTGCTTGGTTATTGAGATTCTCAGAGATGAAAGAATTAATGGCCATTATTAGACGTAATTAATTATGGATATTCAAAAGCAAATAACAGTGACGGCACCTTTGTTGCCTTCTTTGGATGATTTCCTGCCTTATCTGCAGGATATTTGGGAACGTAAATGGATTACAAATAACGGGTATTACCATCAGGAGTTGGAGAAAGCTTTGTGTGAGTACCTGAAAGTGCCGTATATCAGCTTGTTTACGAATGGTACGCTTCCCTTAATATGTGCTTTGCAAGCTTTGCGTATTACAGGGGAGGTGATTACGACACCATATAGTTTCGTGGCGACAACACATTCTTTGTGGTGGAATGGAATCAAACCTGTGTTTGTCGATATCGATTCGGATACATGCAATATTGACGTAGATAAGATTGAGTCTGCTATTACACCAAAGACGACAGCGATTATGCCCGTACATGTATATGGGAAGCCTTGTGATGTGAAACGCATTCAGGAGATTGCAGACAAATATGGTTTGAAGGTGATTTATGATGCGGCGCATGCTTTTGGAGTGGAGGTAGATGGTAGGTCCGTGTTAGAAGTTGGTGATATGTCTACGTTAAGTTTTCATGCCACAAAAGTATTCAACACGGTGGAAGGTGGTGCTTTAGTTTGTTGTGATGAAAAGACTAAACAGCGAATTGATTATTTGAAAAATTTTGGTTTTGCAGGAGAAACAACGATTGTGGCTCCTGGTATCAACGGAAAAATGGATGAGGTGCGTTCCGCTTATGGTCTGTTGAATTTGAAACAAGTGGACAAGGCTATAGAAGCTCGTCGCAAGGTTGCAGTTTGCTATCGTGAAGTTTTGCGGGATGTTCCAGGAATCAGTTTTATGGAAGATATGCCGGGTGTTCGGCATAATTACTCTTATTTTCCTGTTTTTGTGAATGCAGAAAAATACGGGATGACACGGGATGAACTTTATTTCAAAATGAAAGAACACGGGGTTTTAGGGCGACGTTATTTTTACCCGTTGATAAGTGAATTTTCCACTTATCGAGGATTAGAATCTGCCAGACTAGAGAATTTGTCTGTAGCATGTAAGATTGCAGATAGTGTTATTTGTTTGCCGATACATCATGAATTAGGGGTGGAAGAAATAGATAGAATACTAAGTTTGATTGTATTGTAATGAATAATATCGGTAGACGGAAAAAATTATTATTGTTGGGAGGATTACGGTATTTACTTCCGGTTATTAAAGTAGCACATAATCTAGGATATTACGTGATTACGTGTGATTATCTTCCAAGTAATATCGCTCATCAATATGCAGATGAGTATCACAATGTGAGTATTATTGATAAAGAGGCCGTGTTGACGTTAGCGAAGGAGTTACAGATAGATGGAATTATGTCATTTGCGGTAGACCCTGGTGTTATGACTGCTGCATACGTACAGGAACAATTGGGATTGCCTGCTTGTGGACCGTATGAGTCCGTGTGTATTTTGCAGAATAAGGATAAGTTTCGTGCTTTTTTGTCTGAGCATAGTTTTAGCGTGCCTTGGGCATTTGGTTTTTCTTCCATAGAAGATGCATTGTTGAAATCAGATGTTTTTACTTATCCTCTTATTGTTAAGCCAACAGATTCTGCGGGGAGTAAAGGGGTTACACGTGTTGATTTTTCAACAGAATTGGAGTATGCATTGCATGAGGCGTTTTTACATTCTATGTCCAGACGGGTGATTGTTGAGGAATTTATTGAAAAAGAGGGGTGTTCTTCTGATTCGGATTGTTTTTCTGTAGATGGAGAATTAAAATTTGTTTCTTTTTCGGCACAACATTTTGATGATCAAGCAGCTAATCCTTATACACCTTCAGCATATAGTTGGCCGTCAACTTTTACTGAAACACAAGAAAAGGAGTTGACATCAGAAATACAACGATTGTTGAAGCTTTTGGGGATGCGGACTTCTATTTATAATGTAGAAACCCGTATCGGTAAAAATGGAAAAATATATATTATGGAAGTATCTCCGCGAGGAGGGGGAAATCGTTTGGCCGAAATGTTACAATATGCCATGGGAGTGGATTTGATAAGTAATACTGTAAGGGCTGCAATGGGGGATGAAGTGGTAAACGTGGAGCAACGACCTTGTAATGAGTATTGGGTAGAAGTGATATTGCATGCCGATAAAGAAGGGATATTTGTAGGTTTAGAAATATCTCGAGAAGTGGCATGTTATGTTGTTGAAACTGATTTGTGGATACAGAAGGGGGATCGGGTCTCTGTTTTTAATGGTGCTAATGATACAATAGGTACCATGATTGTTCGATTTTTTTCAGTAGATCAATTAAATGAAAGAATTACGAGTGTGAATCAGTGGGTACGAATTAACGTGAATTGATGTATTGTTTATAAATCAGTAAAAATAGTGTTAGTAAATTTATTGTATTTAAATTAGTAATAATTGAAAATGAAAAAAATAATAGTTTTTGGTGCGACTGGAAATTTGGGAGCAAATATTTGTCTTCATCTGAAAGATAAATATGAAATTATTCCTGTTGGGCATAGGAAAAATGATAATGGCTTTTTTGCAGATTATAACATGCATTATTATTCGGTTGATATTAGTAAAAAGCAAGATTTTAATCAACTTCCTCATAAAGATGTTTATGCTGTCTTGAATTTCGCAGGAATGTTACCTGCTTCTATGAAAGGTTACGATCCAGAACTATATATATCTTCAATAATTTGTGGAACATTAAATATTCTTGAGTATATAAGAAAAATCAATGTGGATAGAATCATATTTCCTCAATCGTTGTTTGATATTAGTTATTTATTTGGAACAAAAACTCCGATTCCTGCAAATTCTATACGTAAAGCTCCGTATGAAGGTGATCATGCAATGTATGTGATTGCTAAAAATGCAGCAGTAGACATGATTGAACACTATCATTCTTTATATGGTTTGAAACGTTTCATATTTCGGTTATCGAGAATTTATAGTTATGATCCTAATCCATACACGTATACAGACGGAGAAAAGGTACTTATTTCTGATAGGTATTTAATTTATCGTGCAATGGAAGGTAAAGATTTGGAGATATGGGGAGATCCTAAACGTTTGTTAGAAACAGTACATGTTTATGATTTTTTACAGATAATCGAAAGATCTTTGGAAGTAGACCATGAAGGAGGAATTTATAATGTTGCGAGTGGAGGAAGCACTATCGAAGAAAGAGTGAAAGGAATAATGGAAATTTTTAATCCTAATCCCAATGCTAAAATTATTTATGCTCCAGAAAAAACAAATTCTACACAGTTTGTCCTTGATTATTTAAAAACAGTTAATGAATTAGGTTATAAACCATCATATACTTGGAAAGATTATTTAGAGTATTTTAAAGAGGAAATGAAAGTACAACGGTTTAAGAAGCTTTGGGGAGAGGAAAAAGATTATTACAAAAACAATATATGAAAAAAATACTGATATTAGGTGCTGCTAATGATCAACTACTTTTGATATCGAAATCAAAGGAACTTGGTTATTATGTTATAGTTTGTGATCGGACAACTACAAATCCTGGTCTAAAATATGTTGATAAACATTATCAGGTTGATTATATGGATCGGGAGGTTGTATTACAAATTGCAAAAGTTGAAGAAGTTGATGGGATAATATCGAATTCGGAAGTTGTAATGCAGAATGTCGCATATGTATGTGAAGAGTTGGGACTGCGTGGTAATACTTTAGAAAGTATTCGTAATATAGGAGAAAAGAATTTATTTAGAAAGTTACAAAATAGAATAGGAGTTTTTGCACCAAAGCAGACGGATGTAGATACAATGGAAAATGCTATCCAAGCAATAAAAGAAATGAGTTTGCCAGTATTGATAAAGCCATGTAGAAATTCTGCATCGAGAGGAATAACTAAGATAGATAGTTTTGATGAATCTCTAATAAGAAAATCGTTTGAAAATAGTGCTAGAGATTCTTGGAATAAAAAAGTTACAGTCGAAGAATTTGTTGAAATGCCTTCATTGACCGTGATAGAGGGAGATATTTTCATTTATGATGGTAAAATATTGTGGGATGGTATCTTTAATGACCAAAGAAGTTCTGGTGCACCAATGGTACCTATGAGTGATATTTCTCCATTGCATTTGTCAAGTGAGAAAAAGAATGTAATTAAAGATACCGTGGCCAAAATTGTGAAGGGGGCTGGACTTGAATTTGGTCAATTCAATATAGAAATGTATTTCACTAAAGATAACCAATTATTTGTTATTGAAATTAATACAAGGCAAGGGGGAATAGGGGTTCCTAAATTTATTGAACAATATTCTGGTTTAGATTACACAAAACTCTTAGTTTCATTATGTGTTAATGATTATAGCTATTGTAATGTATTGGATGAATGTCGGTATCCTATGTTTAAATATCTGACGCGTCACTCTGTGTTTAGTAGGGATGAAGGGATATATGATGGGTTATATATTGCTGAAGAAATAAAGGATTTTGTATGTGGTATTGAAGAAAATTTTAACAAAGGGGAAAAGGTCTTGATATGTGAAGACGGAACGGATGCCGTCGCTAGGATTGATTTTGAATTTCATACACTTGAAGAACAGAATAAGTATGCATATAGTATAGAAAATTATATTTATCCAAAATTAAAATAAAAAATGAATTGAAAATTTATAGTGGAGTTGTTCAAGAAATAAGAGCGAAAGCTTAACCTTGATCTCTTGGGATTTTGCGTTAAGTAAAAAAAGCAATGGACGGTTGTAAAAATAAGAGCAGGAGTCATATTATAAGCAGTTCAACAAGAATTAAAAAAATGCGAATTAATAGATAAGTTGAAATTAGGGAAATGAATAGAAAAGATCGGTATTTTGGGATGTCTCCACGTATTGCTCGATGGAAATTAGATACTCCATTCGAAAATTGGTTAGGTTATAAAGCAGATAAATCGGAGTTTTGGAAAAAACTTTACGTAATATATTATAAAATCTTTGATAGGAAATATTATAAAGGAGGGTTACCTTTTATAAAAGAAGAAATAGAATTACGTAGAGGAGAATGGGGTGAATTTAATGAATCTTATATTGTACGTGATATGATTTACTGTTTGCATCGTTTGGGGATTAGTTTTCAAGATTATTGTATATATGATTTAATAAATAAAAATTATCGTTGTCGTAATTCTTTCGTTACGGATAAAATGCGTTATTATTATTGTGATATTTTGAATGATAGAGAAATTTTGCCTTTGATGACAAATAAATATACATGCTATTTGAAATATCAAAGATTCTTTAAACGGGACGTGTTAGGGTGTTTTTCTGATGAAGATTTTGTGGCTTTTGAAAAATTTGTAACAAATCATCGAGATTTTATTTATAAGCCTTTAAATGAACATTCTGGACATGGTATTGCTAAATATAGTTTGGATGTAATTTCTATTTCAAGTTTTTTTCACGAAAAATTGAAACAGGGAGCTTTTGTTGTAGAAGAATTGATAACGCAAGGAGATGAAATAGCTGTGGTACATCCACAATCCGTGAATTCTTTTAGAGTTGTTACATTTACAATTGATAACAAAGTGTATATTTTGGGGGTTACTTGGAGAATTGGTACAGGAGAATCTATTATGGATAATGCTGGTGCTGGAGGTATATATGCAAGTATTGATTACCAATTAGGAGTTGTTGAATCGGATGCTGTAGATTATAGAGGTAAACATTTTAATATCCACCCAGATACTGGAGTGCAGATTGTTGGGTATAAATTACCTTGTTGGAATGAAGCATTGCTACTTGTTCATGATATGGCAACTCATCTTCCTGGTACAACTTTAATTTCTTGGGATATAGCTTATAGTGATAAAGGGTGGTTAATGATAGAAGCTAATGATAATGGTGATTGGAGTATTATACAATCTATTAAAAAGATAGGGAAAAAGGAAATCTTGTATAATTACATGGATGAGTATTTTTTAAAATGTAAATAAATTTTAGATAATAAATAGGAGTATATACGGAAAGGTATACTTTACTTATATCCTTGTAGCAAGGATAATCAATATATTAAGTACAAAATTGTGTGATAGGAGGCAGCTACTATGCTTTAGTGAAAAAGAATACTAATAATAATTTGTATATAATTAAAAAATTGAGGAAATCAAATTTAATTAGGAATTTTTGAGAATGAAAAAAGTAATTATGACTGTTGACGTAGAGGGACATGATGGTAGTGATCCTGTAACACATCTTATTATGGGAAAGACTGTGGATGGTACTAGTTATGGTATAGGTAAACTTATGGATATTTTTGATTATCATCATATTAAAGGTCTTTTTTTTGTAGATATTGCAGAAGCGTGGGATTATGGCGAAGCAGAAATTGCTACTGTACTTCGATATATAAAGGGAAGAGGGCATGATTGCGGTGTACATATTCATCCTGATCACATGGCTGATACTAATAGATTGTTTTTATGGGAATATACTAAAAATGAACAGAGAGAGATAATTAAAAAATGTACAGATTTTTATATCAAAATTCTTGGAGAAAAACCGAAAGCATTCCGTGCGGGGAAGTATGGAGCGAATCGTGATACTCTTGATATTTTAGTAGAAAATGGATATTTATGTGATTTTTCTGAATTTGTTGGTCAGCGATGGTGTCAAATTGAACCACCAGTAGCGTATAATAAAGCAACACGTTTGAGTAGTGGTTTGTTAGAGTTTCCAGTTACGTCATATAAAAGTTTTACGTTTGGGTCGTATTGTAGAAATGATAAATTAGATGCAAGTATGGCAATGAATGAGTTCAGATATTTAGTACCTCGTTTGGTAATGGAGGATTGTGTCGATCCAATTGTAATGTTTGTACATAGTTTTTCCTTATTAGATTGGAGGAAAACTCCAGATAAACCAAGAGTAAATAGGAAAAATATAAAAAAACTTGATATGATGCTTGCAATATTTAAAGAGGAATCAAGTTTGACTTTTGTATCATTGGATGAGTTACTTGATCAATCAATTATGAGTGAAGATGCATGCGAAACTATAATATCCATAAAAGGTTTTCGATCATGGCGATTCTTTATGCAGAGGGCTTGTAGTGTAATTAAAATGCGAGTTGAAACAAAAATGTGGAATACAAGGAGAAGGAAAAAATGAGAATTTATGTATTAATGGCAACGTATAGTCATCTTTATTCTAGTGGAGGGACTATCGCTAAAGCAACATACGAAATATTGCGGAAAGAGGGATATGATGTTAAAGTTATTTCAACTACAGATCAAAATATGCTGCAATGTAATGATGAGGTTACATATTTACCACTGGGATGGAAAATTCGTATAGGTTCGTTGCTGACTCGTATAGGGATGGCTGAGGACTATCTAGACCGATGGGTAAGTTCTGGATTAGAGTTTTTTAAAAAGGAGAATTTGACTCAAGAAGATTTACTTATTGCGACTAGTGTTGGTGAAATAGGAACACTCAAGCTTGCTAGTATATTGAAAAAGCTCTATAATTGTAAATATATTGCTCATTTACATGATCCTGTGAAGCATGCAAAAATGAATGGATATAAATACGATTGGAAACCTCATGCTTCACGTGAAAAGACTGAACGTAACTATCTGATCAATGCGGATTATGTCGTTACATGCTGTAATACATATTTAGAAGCATTGCACAAAAAATACTCTTTTTTGAGTAACCGTCTAGTTAACGCACACTTCGGTTGGATAGAGAGTGTCGAGAAATCAAATAGAAAAGCAGAGAATATATTAAGAATTGCATATGGAGGAAATTTTGGATGGCCACAATCTCCTGAAATTCTTGCGAAAGCTGTGGAGGGACTTGATGGTGTAGAAGCTGTTTTTATCGGAAAATATCAGAATTATAAACCTATATTGCGATTTACAGATAAATCTAACATTCGGTTGATTGACAGAATGAGTCATCGTGATTATATTATTTATATGCAAACTAATGTAGATGTTGCTTTTTTATCATTAAGTAAAGAATATTTTTCTGCATGTATTCCTGCAAAATTGTATGATTATATCAATATTGGTTTACCGATTTTAGCATCTTTACCAGATGGAGAAGCAAAAAAGATAATTAATGATAATCAATATGGAATTGCTGTATCAATTGATGTAAACGGATTACGCGAAGCAATTTGTTCTTTACTTGATGATAAGGTAAGACGTATTTTTATTAATAATATAAATTTGGATAAAAATAAATGGAATATAAAAAATCAATTATACCCATTAATTAATCTTGTCCATGAATTATCATAAACATTTTTGTTCATTGTATGAATAAAATTTTCTTTTTCTTTGTTAATATTTTAGCTGCAAGTAGATTTATGCCCAAAAGAATACGTTGTGTTATATACAAATTTTTGGGAATCGATAGTTATTCTAAAACTTTTGGAGCAGAATGTAGGATTACAACCAAAGAATTAAGCATTGGTTATGGGTGTTACATAAATCGGAACGTGATTTTTGATAATACTGCTCGAATTAGTATTGGCAATAATGTCTATATTGCAATGGGAGTACATTTTATTACGGAAGCACATCATGTCGGAACTTGTTGTAAAAGAGCAGGTAAAAACTATGCTAACTCCATTATTGTTGAAGATGGATGTTGGATAGGTGCAGATTCAATTATACTCCCGGGTGTTACTATAAAACATGGAACTATTATTGGCGCAGGGAGTGTTGTGACACACGATACTGATAGTAATGCTCTTTATTGTGGAAACCCAGCAATGAAAAAAAAAGAATATTGTGATGGTTAATTACAAGAATATTATCGTTCAGGCTACCGATCAAAATGCGTATCGCATTAGGGGAAATGTCTTATGGTTTATTCCATTTATTTTATTTTTTTCTATAGTTATATACATTCTTGGTTTGAGTGTTTATTCGAACTGGTTTTATCTTTCAATAATTTTATTAACTGTTTGTTTGAATATAAAGTTTCAAGGGTATCGCATACTTATGAGACCCTACGTATTAATATGCTTATATTATTTTGTATTTTGTTTGTTTCAAGGTTTACTTAGTGGTGTTAAATTAAGAGTGGCATTACAGGATATGTATGGAATTCTTTATTTTTTTACATCATATAGTATTGTTTTATCAGATCGATTCAGTGATCGGTGTATGATTAAAAATCTTTCAATGATAATTGTATTACTGATTCTTGTGTGTTGTTTCAATATTTTTAATACTGTATTTTCCGTTATTCAAAGGCAAGATCAAGAGGGATATCGTTTATTAATTTTTTCCATTGTTGGAGTGGGACCGGGATTATTATATTGTTTAAAAAATAATATACCAGTGAAAAAAATATATGCTATTATATTATTATTTTTATCTTGTCTTGCTGCTCTGATGTCATATTCTAAGCAGGCATATATAACAGTGGTCATCTCATTTATTATTTCTGCATTTTTATATTCAAAGAATATTTTTAAGACCTTGCGTAAACTGTTGATTTTTGGGATAATATTGTTGGGAGGAGGGCTGTTTTTTTCTTTATTAGCAGGTAAAATATCAATATTGAATACAATTAGTGAAGTATCATTATATAATTTGTATATTTTATTCGATAAAGATGCCTTTCTTTCACAAGAGGATTATCGAATAACAGAGATAAATCAATCTATTGCAGCAATAAAAGAAAATATGATTTTTGGAATAGGTTTTGGACGTAGTTACTATCATTCGGGAAGTAATTTAGATAATTGGGTACATAATGGATGGTTATGGCTGTGGCTTGATACAGGATTGATTGGTGTAATATTGATGATATCTCCATTTGTAATTGGGGTAAAAAAATTCATAAAGGCAAGGAAACATGTAAGTGATTCTCTCTTGTTTTTATTGAATACTTCGATAATTTATGTGCTAACAATATGTATAAACAGTGTGGCATCTCCAATTTTTTTTAGGGATTATACATCAATGTTATTGTTAGGAATGTTTACAGGATATTTGAATCGTAAAACATATATAGATAGATTAGAATGTTAAATAAGTATGTTTTTATTACTCCAACAATTATGGATATTGGTGGAGCTCAGACATATATATATAGTAAAGCTTGTTTTCTTGAAAAACAAGGTTTTAAAGTTGTTATTGTTACGTCATATAAAGGCGAGAGAATATTGAATTTTTCGTGTCCTCATTATTATTATGAAGAACTATACTTTTCTCCGTGTGAGTATTGTAAAAAAAAACGGGAGAAAATTATTACATCTATCATTGAGTCGACACACGTGGATTGTGATACAATTATTGAATCATCGACAATAACAATGGGACAGTGGGCAGAATTTATAGCGGAACGAATAAATGCTAAACATTTGTGTTATTCTTTAGAGGAGAACTTCAGCATAAAGAAACGTTCCTTGTATGATTTTGTAAAATTTAAATCGATACGGAATGAGCTGGCGGGAATAAGTGAGTATTCTGTTGGGATGATGTTGAAATATTTTGAACACATTAAGGGAAAGAGTAGGCAATATTTATTAGCGGCCTCGGATGATCCAATAAAAGATATTGATTGTAATGAGGTATTAATGGAGCAGTGTTGTGGGGTGGATTATGTGATTGGAACGGTAGGGAGGACTGACAAAATCCTTTTTAAAGTTTTACTTGAAAAGATTCCAGAGTATACAAAAATGCATCCAGATAAACGATTTTTGTTGATATTTATAGGTGGGCCTACTGTTAATAATAAAGTGTTAGAAAGGTATAATTCAGATAATCTCACAATTGTTAATACTGGGTATATGTATCCTATACCAGAAAAGTTAATAAAAAAGTTATCTGTAAATATTGCAACGGCAGGAAGTGTATACATCACAGCTATGTACGATATTCCATCAATATCAACTTCTGCGATGGATGCAGAGGCTATAGGTATCTTTAATTACACGACGACAAAAAATTTGTATTTGGATGATAATTGTAGCGAGGAGGGGAAAAACAATTTGTATCATTTACTTGATAGTATATTGTTTGAAAATTATTGTGTAACACACCCAGCGATGGGAGTATTCGAGTATAGGACAAGTGAAAAAATATTCGATATATTTATGGGGCATCTGGATTATCTTAATAAATCATGTCAAACGGTTATGTATTATAATATAAATTCCATCAGGTGTACTAGGTATGAGAAAATGGTTTATTTTTTTATCATTATATTTGGGATAAAATTTACAAGATTTACTTATAATATTGTGATATATATTAAAAAAAGAATAAAAATAAATAAATAAATAGTTAATTGGGATGACAATTGTATTTTTACTAACACATATACCAGACCCGCGTATAAACAAACGTATTGAAATTGCAAAACGTTCTAATAAAGTTATAGTTATTTGTGTCCGACGGGCTTCACAAGATATTTGGGAACCATATTATCAAGATATCATTCATGAGATTATTCATGTGGATCTCCCATCTGCGAGACAAATCTTTAAAAGAATTCTTGCTTCTTCGAAATATGGAAATGTGGCTAATCGACTTTTAAAGAAATATAGACCAGATATTATTTATACAGAAGGACTCGATTCTCTTTCAATTGCTGTCCGATACACACGAAGGGCATTGTGCAAGATTATATATGAAGTAGCTGATTTAAGGGAGAGTTTCATTGAAACACCATGTTCAATAACTGCTCGTATATTGACACGTTTCATAAAAAATAAAGAAATAAATCTTTTTAGGTATGTGGATAAGTTGGTAATCACATCTGAAAAATTTTATGATATTCATTACAATCGTTTGATTTCTAAAGATAATGTGATATTAATGCCTAATATTCCTGATGAAGAGCCGTTAAAAAATTATTTTAAGAAAAAAAATGGAATGTTTACTGTTGGTTTTATCGGTGGAATTAGATATTTGAAACAGATGAAAATGTTAGTGGATGCTGCAGAAATAGTTGGATGCAATGTTTTGTTTGCAGGAGCGGGTGGAACCAATTATGATTACGAGCAGATAACTGATTATTGTAAAGACAAACGGTACGTTACATTTACTGGTAGGTATATTTACAACACTGATATTGCAAAATTGTATGGTATGGTGGATTGTGTATATGCGGTATATGATGCAGATAATCCAAATGTGAGAATAGCTTTGCCAAATAAGTTGTATGAAGCGGTTTATTGTAATTTACCAATTATTGTAGCTAAAAATACTTATTTGTCTCAAGTCGTAGAAAATTGGGGAGTTGGGATATCGGTTAATCATAATGATACGAATGATTTGGTCTACGGATTAAAGAAAATGATAAATGATCCAGAATTTTATGCTTCATTATCAATTGCGTGTCAATCAAAAAAATATGAGATAAGCAATGAGAGGTATAATGCTGATCTAAAAAATGTATTATATGCAAAATAATCTGCCTGTATTAAATTATAGATTTGTTCATTTCCTTCATATTCATAAAATGAAGAGAATTGCTAGGATGCTATCTTGGTTAAACCGTTTACTTTTTTCGGTTTGGATACCTGGAAGTTGTAATATAGGTAAAAATTTTAAGTTAGGTTATTGGGGATTAGGTGTTGTAATTCATAGTAATACAGTTGTAGGTAATAACTGTACTATCGCTCAAAATGTAACCATAGGTCGGAATTTTGGTGATAAAAATGTTCCTGTAATAGGTGATGATGTTTATATTGGTACAGGAAGTGTTATCTTTGGGGATATTACAATTGGTAATAATGTCATTGTGGGAGCAAATTCTGTTGTAAATAAATCAATTCCTGATAATTGTACAGTGGTGGGCAATCCTATGCGGATTATAAAAACGAATCGTGTAAAAAAATATTATGAGATAGATAATTGCAAGAATGTGGAGGGTTAGTTTGAATGGGTGGTGCAGAAGGGAGGAGAGGCGTTAATTCCATTTGAAAGTATTGTAAATACGACTCGTGCTTCTTTTGTTTGTATCGAAAGTTTAAAGAAGAAGGCTTGGGGTGAGATTAGATAATTTTGTCGGATTGTTCTTTGAAGTAAATGTCAACTTTTAGTAAGATTGATATAATATGGAATACGGTTAAGTACTTAAAACCGATTCAGTGGCGTTATCGTGCTAAGTTGTGGTGGCAACGATTCTTTCCACAAAATTTGCAATCATTAGATACGACTCCTGATAGGCAAATATTGAATTTTGTACCGTCGATCCCGAATGAAATCACGTATTTAGGTGACAATACTTTTCAATTTTTAAATTTGCAGAAATCTTTTGGTGAGCAAGTTGATTGGGAATTTGTTGAGTTGGGAAGATTGTGGGGATATAATTTGAACTATTTTGAGTTTTTGAATCAAAAAGGTATAGACGTGAGGGAAGGGGAAAAATTGATTCAAGATTTCATTCAACATCTTCCGAAAGCCAGGATGGGGATGGAGCCTTACCCTTTGTCATTAAGGTCTATAAATTGGATTCGTTTTTTGTCGTGTAATGGTATAAATGATGTCGACATTGATGCTGTTTTATATGCTCAATTGAAATTGTTAATCCATAAACTTGAATATCATTTGTTAGGAAACCATTTGTTGGAAAATGGTTTTGCATTATTATTCGGGGCTTATTATTTTAATGATCCGGTTTTCTATAAAAAGGCAAAAGCGATACTGATACCGGAATTGCAGGAACAGGTGTTGGGTGATGGAGGGCATTTTGAGAGGAGTCCAATGTATCATTGTATCATGTTATATCGGGTGTTAGATTGCTATAATTTAGTGCGTAATAATGCTTTGTTCGGAAGGGAGTTGGAAGATATTCTGAAAGAAAGAGCAGAGGTTATGTTGGGGTGGTTGGAAGAAGTTGTTTATAGTAATGGGAGGATTCCACTACTGAATGATGCAGCTGTGGGAATAGCTCCGACTGCCAAGGAATTAATTGAATATAGCCAACGATTAGGGATATTTTGTGGTAAAAAAGTGAGGTTGAAAGAGTCCGGGTATCGGAAGGTTCGATGGGGAAAGTTCGAGTTGTTTATTGATGTAGGGGAAGTTGGACCGGATTATCAACCAGGGCATGCACATGCGGATACATTTAGTTTTGAGTTATATATCAATGGACGGCCTGTCATTGTCGATACCGGAACTTCCACGTACGAGGTAAATAATTCTCGTTTTTATGAAAGAAGTACAGCGGCTCATAATACGGTGGTTATATCCGGACAAAATTCCAGTCAGGTTTGGGCGGGACATCGTGTGGCTCGACGGGCAAGGGTTAAAGTCCTTTGTGATGAAGAAGAACGTGTTATTGCCGTGCATGATGGCTATAAACGTTTGGGATGTTTACATACCCGCAAAGTGGAAAAGATGAAAGAACATCTCCGGATTGTTGATGAAATTGATTGTGAGGGGGTGGCTTATTTACATTTTATGCCGAAAGAGGATATTGTTTTAGATGGAGACAGGCTCATGGGACCGGATTATTGTATAGAGCTCAAAGGAGCACGTGAGATTGAACCATTCACGTCTATGTACGCTCCGGAATTTAATAAAAGAGAAGAACGACGAAGCTTCCGTATTTCTTTTGACAGGAGGCTAGAGACTATTATACAATGAAAATTTTATTCTTAACTTTTTATTTTGAACCGGATCTTTGTGCCGGATCATTTCGTAATACACCGTTATTTCGAGAGTTATTACGCCAGATGAATGAGAAAGATTGGATTCATGTGATTACGACACAGCCAAATCGTTATCAGTCTTTTCATGTCGAGGGGCAAGCGAGGGAAATTGATGATAATTATAGGATAGATCGGATTTATATCCCAGAACATAAGAGTGGCTTTGTTGATCAAGCTCGTTCTTTTCGGGTGTTTTATAAAGAAGCGTTGCGATTGGCGGGAAAAGAGCGTTATGATTTGGTGTATGCTTCTTCTTCAAGATTGTTTACTGCTTTTTTAGGTAGAAGAATTGCGGGAAAACAGGGTATCCCTTTGTATTTGGATATACGAGATATTTTCGTTGATACGATCAAGGATATATTCAAGGGGAGGAAGATGATCCGGATTCCGGCCGGGATTTGTTTTGAATGGATTGAACGGTATACATTTTCGGGGGCAAAGCATATTAATTTAGTTTCGGAAGGATTTAAAACGTATTTCGAAAAATATAGTAAGCCTGTTTATTCGTATTTTACGAATGGAATAGATGATATTTTTCTTGATGTCCCGAAGTCTAAGCGGCAAGCTGCTGAAGTGAAAGTTATTACTTATGCCGGAAATATCGGGAGTGGACAAGGATTAGAAAAGGTAATCCCAATGGCAGCTAAAAAATTAGGAGATCGCTATTTTTTCAGGATTATCGGGGATGGTGGAATTAAGACATTGTTGAAAGATAGAATAAAAGAATTGGGAGTTCATAATGTGGAGTTGTTAGATCCGGTGTCAAGAGAAAAATTGATAGGATATTATAATGATTCTGATTTTCTGTTTTTACATTTGAATGATTTGGAGGCATTTAAAAAAGTACTTCCGTCAAAATTGTTTGAATATGCAGCATTTGACAAGCCTATTATAGCGGGTGTTGGTGGGTATGCTAGTCAGTTTATTCGAGAGAATTTGAGTAATTATATATTGTTTGCACCAACTGATATTGAGAGTATGGTGGAACAAATATTGAAATTTGACAGAGGGAATCAAGAACAGGGTGATTTTGTTAACAAGTTTGCCCGAAAAAATATAATGAAAGAGATGGCACGTTCTATTCTTGAGTGTCGTTAGTTTTATTGGTGTATATTTATGAATATTCTTATTACAGGAATCCACGGTTTCGTGGGTTCTAATCTTGTGTTGTCCTTAAAAGAGCGGCATGTTCTTTATGGTTTGGATATTGTTGCCCCGGAAAAAGAGGGGGTAATGAGGACGTATTCGTGGGAAGAATTGGAGGGGATAGAGGGAATAGATGCGATTGTTCATTTGGCGGGGAAGGCGCATGATACGAAAAATGAGGCGTTGGCGGAGACGTATTTTACGATAAATACGGGATTGACACAGAAGGTATTTGATTTTTTCATGAAGTCTTCGGCGAAGAAGTTTATTTTCTTTAGTTCGGTGAAGGCGGCAGCGGATTTTGTGGTGGGGGATAAGTTGACGGAGGAGGTAATCCCGACACCGAAGGGGCCTTACGGGGAGAGTAAGATTGCGGCGGAGAATTACATCCTTGAACAGTTGAAAGTTGAGAATGGAGAATTGAAACTGCAGGAGAAGCAGGTGTATATTTTGCGGCCTTGCATGATTCATGGGCCGGGGAATAAGGGAAACTTGAATTTGCTGTATAGTGTGGTGAAGAAAGGGTTACCGTGGCCGTTGGGAGATTTTGAGAATAGGAGGTCGTTTACTTCAGTGGATAATCTTTGTTACGTGGTGAATGGGTTGATTGAAAAAGAGGTACCGTCAGGGATTTATCACATGGCGGATGATGAGGCGTTGTCGACGAACGAGTTGATCCGGGAGATGTGTGAGGTGATGGGGAAGAAGGCGCATATTTGGCGGATGAATAAGGGGTTGATGAAGGAGTGTGCCGGGTTGGGGACTTTGTTACGTTTGCCATTGAATTTGGAGCGGTTGAAGAAATTGACGGAGAATTATGTTGTCTCGAATGAGAAGATCAAGCGGGCATTGGGTATTGAGCGGATGCCGGTGACAGCCGTGGAGGGGTTGAGGAAGACGATAAGGTCGTTTACGAATTGTAAATTTTAGATTTTAAATTGGGTGATTTTCGATTAGCTGATTGTTGAATTGCAGGATCGTTCAATCTCGAGATACTTTTATCTTTTAGTTTTTAACTTTTAGTTTCCATGTTGTATTATTGGGTGGTTTTTGTGGTGCTACTGGGGGTAGAGTTGCTCTATTTCCGGGTGGCGGACTATTTTAATATTATTGATAAACCGAACGAGAGAAGTTCTCACACGAGGATTACGTTGCGGGGAGGGGGGATTGTGTTTTACATGGGGGTGTTGGTTTATTTTATTGCTAGTGAGTTTAGTTTTCCGTGGTTTATGTTGGGGTTGACATTGATAGCCGGGGTGAGTTTTGTAGATGATGTGCGGTCCGTGACGCAGCGGGTGAGGCTGGTAGTGCATTTTGTGGCGATGCTATTGATGTTTTACCAGTGGGGAATGGTGTCATTGCCTTGGTGGTACGTGGTGGTGGCTTTGGTCGTCTGCACGGGGATCATTAATGCTTATAATTTCATGGATGGAATTAACGGGATCACGGGGGGATATAGTTTGGTGGTGTTGGGAGGATTGGCGTACGTGAATGGATGGGGTGTTCCTTTTGTTGACGAGAAGATGATTTACACGATGATGGTGGCGGTGTTGGTGTTTGATGGGTTTAATTTCAGGCGGAAAGCGAAGTGCTTTGCCGGGGATGTGGGAGCGGTGAGCATTGCTTTCGTGATTTTGTTTTTATTGGGGCGGTTGATTTTGGAAACGGGAGATTGGAGTTATATTATATTTTTGGCGGTTTACGGGGTGGATAGTGTACTGACAATCATACATCGGTTGATGTTACACGAGAATATCGAGTTACCGCATCGGAAGCATATGTACCAGTTGATGGCGAACGAGTTGAAGATTCCTCACGTGGTGGTTTCTTTGGTGTATATGGGGGTGCAAGCCGTGATAGTAGCGGTTTATCTGGCAATGCCGGGGATACATTATGCCTGTTTGGGAGGAAGTGTTGCCGTATTGGGGATAGGGTACGTGTTGTTTATGAGAAAGTATTTCAAGTTACACTTGGTCGTGAAGTGATTTGAAATTTTGTATAAAGAATTGAGCCTCGGAAATTCCGGGGCTTTTTTGTTTATAAATACGATGAAATTCGAGGTGATTCCGAAAAAGTTGAAGAATTTTTGGAATTGATTCCGAAAAAGTTGAAGAATTTTTGGAATTGATTCCGAAAAAGTTGTATTTTTGGAGAAAATATAGAGCAATTATGATCAAACGGAAGTTACGGGATATTATAGAAAAGAGGCTTTTTGATGGTAAGGCGATATTGTTAATGGGCCCTAGACAGGTTGGGAAAACAACTTTATTGAAAGAGCTTTTTGAAGGTCGGGAGGATGTTATGTGGCTAAATGGCGATGAGTTGGATGTACAGGCGTTGTTTGAAGGGGTTTCGGCAACTCGTTTAAAGGCAATGTTTGGTCGTAAAAAAATAATCATTATTGATGAAGCTCAACGAATTCCTAATATAGGTTTACGTTTGAAGTTGGTGACAGACCAAATAAAAGATGTACAATTGATCGCTACAGGAAGTTCTGCATTTGAATTGGCGACCAAAACGGGAGAACCTTTGACCGGGAGAAAATGGGAGTACAAGATGTACCCGCTCTCTTTTGGCGAGATGGTAGATGAGCATGGATTACTAGATGAGAAAAGAATGATCCCGCATCGTCTGATCTTTGGTTATTATCCGGAAGTCGTGATGCGTCCGGGAGAAGAACGGGAGATTTTAAGATTATTGTCTGATAGTTATTTGTATAAAGATGTATTGATGTCGGATCAAATCAACAAGCCTGATAGTCTGGTCAAATTGTTACAGGCTCTTGCCTTTCAGGTAGGTAGCCAAGTTTCTTATAATGAATTGGCTCAATTGTGTAGCTTGGATTCAAAAACGGTGGAGAAATATGTTATTTTATTAGAACAGTCTTATGTTATTTTCAGGTTGAATTCTTTTAGTCGAAACTTAAGAAATGAGCTGAAAACCAGTAAGAAAATATACTTCTATGATAACGGTATCAGGAATGCTTTAATTGCCAATTTTAATCAAATTGAGGGACGAGCTGATCGGGGTGCTTTGTGGGAGAATTTTTTAATATCAGAAAGGAAAAAGTTTTTGGAGTATAATCGTTTGTGGGGCAATTCATGGTTTTGGCGAACAAAAGAACAAAAAGAAATTGATTTGGTTGAGGAACGAGATGGAAAAATAACAGGATATGAATTTAAATGGAATCCTGATCAGAAAGTGAAAATTCCTCGTTTGTTTTTAGATTCATACGAAAATAGCGACTTCCAAGTGATACATCGGAATAATTGTGATTCGTTTTTGCTCGAATATTGAGGGGGAATGACACGGATGTGTGTTGCACAAGGTTGTGCAATTAGGTGGAAAAAGTTACTTTTGGCTTGAAAAAACAAATGTGGTAAGTATGATACAAGAATATCAAGTTAGCGGTTTTCGGGTGAGGGAATACGAGGAGTTGGAGTCCACGAACACGGAAGCAGAACGTGTGGGGTGGAGCGAGTTGGAAGATAAGATGGTGATTTTGACGTATAGGCAGACACAAGGTCGGGGACAAGTGGGGAATCATTGGGAGAGCGAGCCGGGGAAGAATATATCCATGACGGTGGTGTTTAAGCCGCGGGAGTTACTGGCGGGGCAACAGTTTGCCGTGTCGATGGTGATTGCTTTGGGGGCTTGTGATTTTATTTCCCGTTACGTGAGCGGGTGTTCCGTGAAGTGGCCGAATGATATTTACGTGGGGGATCGGAAGATTTCCGGGATATTGATCGAACATTCCATCATGGGGCGTTACGTGGGAGGTTCTTTGTGCGGTATCGGAGTGAATATTAATCAGGAACGTTTCTTGTCGGATGCTCCGAATCCGGTTTCCTTGTTTCAGTTGATCGGGGAGGAAATTCCCGTGAAGCGTGCGTTGGAGGAGTTGCTGGATTGTATTGGAAAGCGATATGAAACAATACGGGATTACGAGGGGATGGAACGTGATTTTTTGAAGGTGTTGTACCGTCGGGAGGGAGTGTATGATTGGGAAGATGAACGGGGAATGTTCCGGGCATCGATTCGGGGGGTAAACGAGTTCGGACAGCTGGTGTTGGAGGACGTGGAGGGGAATGAGCGGGTATATGGCTTTAAGGAAATCTCCTATAAATTTTAGATTTATGATTTACGATTTATGATTTTAAATTTTAGATTTTAGATTTTAAATTGCGGAGTTTTGATTATTTTTGTGCAAAACATGGATAACTTATGGTAGAGAACTATTCGGAAGATTCTATTCGGACGCTGGACTGGAGGGAACATATACGCTTGCGCCCCGGTATGTATATCGGAAAATTGGGGGACGGAGCGGCAATGGACGATGGAATATACATACTGGTTAAAGAGGTGGTGGATAATAGTATTGACGAGTTCGCGATGGGAGCGGGGAGCGAGATTATTATCAAGGTAGAGGAACGGACAGTTTCGGTACGGGATTTCGGACGAGGAATTCCGTTGGGTAAATTGATTGACGTGGCATCGAAGATGAACACGGGTGCCAAGTATGATTCCGAGGCTTTCAAAAAATCCGTGGGATTGAACGGTGTCGGTATAAAAGCCGTGAACGCTCTTTCCGAGAGTTTTATCATCCAGTCCTTCCGGGACGGGGAGACGAAACGGGTGCGATTCAACAAAGCGCTGATCGTGGAAGATCAGGAGGTGGTCCCGACCACGGAACCGAATGGTACGCTGGTGACTTTCATTGCGGACAAGGAGCTGTTCGGTAATTATCATTACATCATGGATTACCTGGAGGCCATGTTCAAGAATTACGTGTTCCTGAATTCCGGGTTGACTATCAATTTCAACGGTCAGAAATTACATTCCAAGAGAGGGTTGTATGACTTGTTGTCAGAGAATATGAGTGGGGAGGGGTTGTACCCGATCATTCATTTGAGGGGAAATGATATTGAGATGGCAATGACACACGGACGGCAGTACGGGGAGGAGTACTACTCTTTCGTGAACGGTCAGCACACGACGCAGGGAGGTACGCACTTGATTGCTTTCCGGGAGGCCGTGGTGAAGACGATCCGTGATTTTTACAAGAAAGATTTTGATTTGGCCGATATTCGTACTTCGATTATCGCAGCGATCAGCATAAAAGTACAGGAACCGATGTTCGAGTCGCAGACGAAGACAAAGTTAGGTTCTAAAGATATAGCCCCGGAGGGGCCTTCGGTGCGTAATTTTATTTTTGATTTCGTGACGAAGGAGCTGGATAATTACCTGCACCGGAATCCGGACACGGCAGAGTTGTTATTGCGCAAGATTGTCGAGACGGAAAAGGAGCGGAAAGCGATGTCCGGTATCCAGAAGATCGCGAGAGAACGAGCCAAGCAGGTAAGCTTGCACAACCGGAAGTTGCGGGATTGTCGGGTGCATTTCAATTCCAACCATGAACGGAAGACTGAATCGTCGATATTCATTACCGAGGGGGATTCTGCCAGTGGGTCTATCACAAAGTCGCGGGACGTGAACACGCAGGCCGTGTTCAGTTTGCGGGGTAAACCGTTAAATTCCTACGGGTTGACCAAGAAGATCGTGTACGAAAACGAGGAGTTCAATCTTTTGCAGGCAGCGTTGAATATCGAGAATGGAATAGAAGAATTACGTTATAATAATATCATTATTGCCACGGATGCGGATGTGGACGGGATGCACATACGATTGTTGTTGTTGACATTCTTTTTACAGTTTTTCCCGGATGTGGTACGGTCAGGACATTTGTATATTTTGCAGACCCCGTTGTTCCGGGTGCGGAATAAGAAGGAGACACGCTATTGTTACTCTGATGCAGAACGGGAAAAAGCGATCAAGCAGTTGGGGCCGAAACCGGAGATCACGCGATTTAAAGGTTTGGGAGAGATTTCCCCGGACGAGTTCGGTGGGTTTATCGGGAAAGACATCCGTTTAGAACCGGTACGCATGACAAAGCAAGACCCGATTGGTACGATCCTATCCTATTACATGGGAAAGAACACGAACGAGCGGCAGGATTTTATTATAGATAATTTGTACGTGGAGAAGGATGAAATCTAACCATTTTATGATTTTAGATTTTAAATTTTAGGTTTTAGATTGCAATTTTCAATTTTCAATTAATATGAGCGAGGAAATAGAGAACGGGGAAGTAGAGAATGTGGAGCCGGAGCAACAGGAAGAAAACGGCCGGGTGCGGTCGATTCAGCATTTGTCGGGAATGTTCGAGAAGTGGTTCTTGGATTATGCTTCCTATGTGATTCTGGAACGTGCGGTGCCTTACGTGAACGACGGGTTAAAACCTGTGCAGCGTCGTATATTACACGCGATGAAGGAGATGGATGACGGGCGGTTTAACAAGGTGGCCAATATCGTGGGGAGTACGATGGCTTATCACCCGCATGGAGATGCCTCAATCAAGGATGCGTTGGTGCAGTTGGGACAGAAGAACCTGTTGGTGGATTGTCAGGGAAACTGGGGAAATATCCTGACAGGAGATGATGCGGCTGCCGGACGTTATATCGAGGCACGTCTTTCGAAATTCGCTTTGGAGGTGGCTTTTAACCCGAAGACAACGAACTGGAAGCTGTCGTACGACGGTCGGAAAAGAGAGCCGGTGACGTTGCCCGTGAAGTTCCCGTTGTTGTTGGCGCAAGGGGTGGAAGGTATTGCCGTGGGATTGGCCTCGAAGATCTTGCCGCACAATTTCAACGAGTTGCTGGATGCCTGTATCGCTTATTTGAAAAATGAAGATTTTGTTTTATATCCGGATTTTCCGACGGGGGGAATGATCGACGTGTCGAAATATAATGACGGGTTGCGCGGGGGAGTGGTGAAAATTCGGGCCAAGATAGAGAAAGACGCCGGGAATAAGATCTTGCGAATCACGGAGATCCCATTCGGGCGGACGACTTCGGCTTTGATCGATTCGATTCTGAAGGCGAACGAGAAGGGAAAGATCAAGATCAAGAAAATTGATGATAACACGGCAGCAACGGCCGAGATTTTGGTATATCTGGCTGCGGGTGTTTCTTCCGACAAGACGATAGATGCTTTGTATGCCTGTACGGATTGCGAGTTGTCGGTTTCTCCGAACTCGTGCGTGATCGAGAATGATAAGCCGATTTTCATGCCGATTACCGATATTTTACGGAAATCGGTGGACGAAACGGTGGCCTTGTTGTTGTTGGAGTTGAAGATCAAGCTGGGCGAGTTGGAGACGGATTGGCAATATTCATCTCTGGAAAAGATATTTATTGAAGAACGTATTTACAAGGATAAAGAATTCGAGGAGAGCGAGTCGATTGATCAGGTGGTGGTTCACGTGCGGAAACGCCTGGAACCGTTCTTGCCAGAATTGATTCGTCCGGTGACGGATGACGATATAAAGCTCTTGTTGGAGATCAAGATGAAACGAATCTTGAAGTTCAACTCGGAACAGGCTGAGAATTATATTAAGGGATTGGAAGAGGAGATTGCGCGGGTGAAATTTGACATCGAGCATATCATTCCTTACTCGATCAATTATTACGAAAATATCAAGAAAAAGTACGGTAAAGGGCGGGAACGACTCACGGAAATTCGGAATTTCGAGAATATCGAGGCGACGAAGGTTGTGGTGGCAAACGAAAAGTTGTACATCAACCGGGAGGAAGGTTTTATCGGTACGGCCTTGAAGAAGGATGAGTTTATCTGCGAGTGTTCGGATATTGACGACGTGATCGTGTTCCGGAAGGATGGTACGTATTACGTGACCAAGGTGGCGGATAAGTTGTTCGTGGGAAAAGACGTGCTGTACGTGAATGTGTTCAAGAAGAATGATAAGCGCACGATATATAACGTGGCCTACCGGGATGGTAAGGTGGGACCGTCTTACGTGAAACGTTTCTTCGTGACGGGAACGACCCGCGATAAGCAATATAACTTGACGAAAGGTACGCAGGGATCACGGGTGCTGTATTTCAGTGCAAACCCGAACGGGGAGGCCGAGGTGATCAAGGTATGCTTGAAACCAAAACCGGGCATGAAGAAACTGGTGTTCGAGTATGATTTTGCAGGTTTGGCGATTAAGGGACGCGACTCGCAGGGAAACGTGTTGAGTAAGAATGATATTCACAAAATTTCGCTGGTACAGAAAGGAGCATCTACGTTGGGTGGTCGGAAAATATGGATTGACGAGGATGTATTGCGGTTGAATACTGACGGGCGTGGTCGTTACTTGGGAGAATTCCAGGGAGAGGACCGGATTCTGGTGGTGAATAAAAACGGTACTTACTACACGACGGATTATGATTTGAGTAATCACTACGAGGAGGGATTCTCGGTGCTTGAGAAATATGAACCGGAGAAAGTCTGGTCGGCTGTTTTCTTTGATGCGGAACAGCAATTCTATTACTTGAAGCGTTTCCGTTTCGAGAATGTGGCACGTCACACGCTGTTTATCGGGGAAACGGAAGGTTCGTATCTTGTAGCCTTGAGTGGTGAAAAGCGGCCTCGGTTCGAGGTTGTGTTTGGTGGACGTTACGAAAGTCGTCCGGCTGAGGTGATTGTTGCAGATGAGTTTATTGCCGAGAAATCGTACAAGGCTCGCGGAAAGCGGGTGACGACTTACGAGGTAAAACAGATCAGCGAGATCGAGCCTTTGGATAGCGGTGAGGAGGAAAGCGAGGAAACGGCTTCGACCGACATTGATTTCGAGATTACGAACCCGGATATGCTGAGTGACGAGACGCAGATGAAGTTGGATTTTGAATAAATGCCGGAAGTGAAAAGTATGAAGTACTTTATCGTGGGATATATGGCGAGTGGCAAGTCCACGTTCGGGAAGGAATTGGCCAAAGATAAAGGACTTCCTTTTCTGGATCTGGACGAGAGTGTCGAGAGCAGAGAGGGACGGTCGATTTCGGAGATTTTTGCCAAGGAGGGGGAGGAGTATTTCCGGAAGAGGGAACGGGAGATCTTGCATGAGATATGTAACGAGACGGATGAATTTGTGCTGGCCACGGGAGGGGGAACACCTTGTTTCTTTGACAATATGGACTATATGAACCAAGAGGGAACGACTGTTTTCTTGAACACGTCATCTCTTGTTATTGTCGATCGTTTGAAACGGCAACGCTCTAATCGGCCTTTGTTGGCGATGTATTCCGATAATGAGTTGGAGTTTTTTGTCCGGGAACATCTGGAATCCCGGCTTCCTTTTTATTTGAAAGCAAAAGAACAGATATAGAACCTGTGTCACGTGAGAGTTCGGGGCGTGTTTATTGGGAAATAAGCCCGTACGTGGCAACTAAAGACGTGTACCCTACCCATCATATTCGATCAGCTCAAGTGGCTTTGAAACGGAGGAAAATGGAGAGAGAAACGTCCATCCCGACTTATTTCCCGCCGAACTCTTTTCGGAATGATCCCAACTTTCTTTTATTTCCGTTTACAGATTTCGTTGTACGAGCAAGTACGGCACTTTTCCGGTAATTCCGTTTGCGTGAACGGTACTTCGGGTGAAAAGAGTTTTTCCAATAATTGCACGAGTAGATCTTGAAATTCCGGTTCGTATGGTTTAAAGCGATGAATCGGTTCTTTGTTACACTTCAACAGATAGCTGTAATTCGGTGTGAAAAGCAACTTCGTGCTGTATATTCCCGGAAGAATCGGGTCTGTACCCGGATTTTCGTACTCGTACATCATGCAATAGAGCAAGGTTTGGAAAGCCGCTTTATTTCGCTGTTTATTGTTTGAATCAAAGATGGACGGCAGGTCTTTAAGATCGGTTTTGTCGGCTCCGGTTTTGTAGTCTATGACACGGGTTCCTTGGGCGACCCGGTCAACCCGGTCGATGTCTCCTTCCACGTAGATCACGGTGGGCTGGTCAAAAGCGGAAATCGTGACGGGCATACGATATTTTCTTTCCATGGAAATGATGTGGAAAGGACATAACGTTTTATCAAATTCGAAAACCTTCTTCACGTATTTTTTCACGACAGATAGTACAAGGTCATTGGCCCCGCTTTCCAGCATTTTGGACACAGTCGTGTCGTATAACTTTTCGTAGGCAGTCTGAATGTGTTGTTCTATCAGTGAATCGTTTTTCGTCAAGGCATCGAGACCTTCTGCCGTGATCTCCCCGTCGGGGAAAGTTTGGTAGAGAGATTGTGTACTTTGATGGAAAATAGTCCCTAACAGGCGGTGATCCAACTCTTCGGCCATCTCTTCTTTCTCCTTGATCCGGGCGATATATTTGAAATAAAATTTCAGGTGACACTCCATGTACGTGTTGAGCGCGGATGGCGAGATGCCCCGTTCGTTTTCATCCGTGTAGCTTTTCAGTTGCTTTAAAATCGACGGATTTTTAGGGATGGAAATGGTCGGGTTGTCCTGAACCGATATTTTGTTTTGGAAATGGACTTCTCGGATGGGTAGTCCCGATTCGTATTTTATCTGGTAAAGGAAACGACTCATCTCGCCGCTACTCATGCCTTTCGTGACATCAGTGTACAATAGTTTGATGTTTTTAGCCCGTTGCAAGAGGCGGTAAAAGTAATAGGCGAAAAGGGCATCCATGTGTTCCGGAGTTGGTAATCCGAATCCCAGTCGCAGGTTGTAGGGGATAAATGACGAGGCGTGTCCGCCTTTCGGTAGAATTCCCTCGTTGGCGGACAGGATAATCAGGTTTTTGAAATCCAGCATACGGGTTTCCATCAATCCCATGATCTGCATTCCTTCTAGCGGCTCTCCGGAGAATGGGATGGACACACCTTGTAATATCTTGTGAATAATTTGCAGGTAAAACTTATTGTCCGGGATAATATTTTCTTCGATAAAGGTATTTTTAATGCCTTGAATCGTCGTGAAAATCGTGAATAGAAATTCCTTTTCGATGGCTAGTCCTTCATGGCTTTCGGGCTGTATGGAAGCAATCAGTTGTTTCAAAATGCGCAACAGGTAATCGAGTAAGTTCTCTTCCGACGAGGAGAATATGGTTCGTGTGATTTCGCTGAATTGAAGACTTTTTTCTGCCACGTACACGATATTGTTCGTGTTAATGTAATTCGTGATCTTGGGAATATCTTCCGAACAGGAACTTTTTATTAGTTTATGGTTCAACAGGGCGATGACTGGTTTGTAGTAATAATGGGTCATTTCTCCCTCTTTCTTGGCATAATGCTTTAAATCTCCCAGCATGGCAATCAAGGCGGCAATAGACGTGTTCTGTGCCGGATACCCCATCGTGATGTTGATTTTGTCGATCGTGTCGGGAATAGAATGAATGACCGGGGTGAGTAGGCTTTCGTCGCAAAGGACGATGGCCGTGTCCGTGTATGAATCCTGCCGTTCCGGATGGATTTGTTCAATCAGTGTCGGGATCAGTTTGGCCTGTCCGATGGTTGAGGGAACAGAGATGTACTCGATGGCTTTATCGTTGTACCTGAAGTTGTTGAAATGTTCCAGTCCCAGGGCATTGGGGAACAGTTTCATGTTCTCCCGGATATAAAGGCCTGCCTCGTGGTTGTCGTTTGCCGAATAGTACAAGTCGTAATCCCAGTAGAAGAGGGCTTGTCGGTTGTCCCGAAAATAGGAAAATATCCGTTTCTCGCATTGGTTTAAGGCATTGAATCCGGCAAATATCAGTTGACGATCCGTGTGATGTTGGGAGAGTTGTTCGCAGAATAGACGTTGTCCCATACCTTCGTAGCACAAGTTTTCATCGAGTAGTTTTGCCTTAAAACGAGTGTAGGTCGGGTAGAGTTTATCCCATACGTTTAGAAATTCCTGTTGTTCCCGACTGTATTTTTCCGAGTTGAAACTCCGCCAGAAACTTTGAATAAACTCCACCTGTTCCGGGGTAAGGTAGGGGAAGGCGGATTCAATTTCCCTCAATGCCGTGATGTTGGAAAAGAGGTCTTTGGCGTCCACGAGATATTTGTCTATGTCATCGAAATCCCCAAGTAACATATTGCCCCAAAAATAGAAATCGTCAAAACGTTCGGTCGTTCCGGCATATTCTTGATAGGTCTTGTAAAGTTTGATGATAAGAGTCAGTTCTTCGGCTTTTTTCAGTCCGGTCTGGCGTTCTATGAATTCGCTCAACGTCAGAATCTCCGGCATCCACACGGGACGATCAATCAGTTGGGCCAGTTCTTGAGCTAAGAATAGTCCGGCTCGTTTGTTCGGGAACAGAATGCTCAGGTTGTCAAAATTGTGGCCATATTTCTGAATCAGATCTTTTGCCAGGAGATGAAGAAACGAATTCATATTTTATTACTATTTTTGTTTCGGAACAAATTTACAATTTAATCATTAGATTCAATATAGATTTATGCTGAAAGAACTGTTATTAAAAAATAGAAGTTACCGTCGTTTTGTTCAGAACGTTCGGATCACACGGGAGGAATTGGCGGAATTGGTCGGACTGACTCGGTATTGTGCTTCGGGAAGAAACGCACAGGCGTTGAAATACAAGGTGGTGGCGGATGCCGATTTGTGTGGTAAGGTGTTTCCTAATTTAGCATGGGCTGGCTATCTAAAAGATTGGGACGGTCCGAAAGAGGGAGAACGCCCGGCAGCTTATTTGATCCAATTGTTGGATACTTCTATCGTGGAGAACTGTTTGTGTGATGACGGGATTCAAGCACAGACTATATTGTTGGGAGCCGTGGAGAAAGGATATGGCGGTTGTATTATCAAGGCTTTCAAGAACGAGTCGTTGCGAGAGGTGTTGCAATTGCCGGAGCATTTGAAGATTATGTATGTTATCGCTTTGGGTAGACCAAAGGAAACGGTGGTGTTGGAAGAGATGAAAGACGGTGATTACAAGTACTGGCGGGAAACGGACGGATCGCACCACGTGCCGAAACGGGCTTTGGACGAATTGGTGATTCTATGATCATTGAAGGTTTGATTCTAAATTTGGGATTGTAAAAATGAAATTACTTTGTGTGGAGTATAATGAGGCGGGTGAGGTTGCCTATAATGTCATTGGCGATAATGCCCTCCTGCGAAACAATGATGATTTCTATATTCCGGCTTTTGCCACCGAGTTGAGTTGTGTACCGCAAATAGTATTACGGGTTGGGAAGATCGGAAAACACGTGGCCGAACGTTTTGCCGGACGGTATTACGAGGAGGTGGGAGTCGGAATCCGTTTCTATGCGGATAATCTGGAAAGAGAATTGTTGGCGGCTTCTTTGTCTCCTACGGCGGCAATGGCTTTTGATTCTTCGGCGGCAATTTCACCGATGAAATCATTGGTGGACGTCTCGCTGGGAGATATGATCTTTTTATTTGAATTGAACGGTGAGAGCGTTCTCACACGTAAAGTTTGTGAGATTTCGCAAAAACCGGAGAAGACACTTGCAGCAATGTCTGAGTATTATATGTTGAAAATAGGAGACTTCTTGTTTTGTGGGGGTGTTTTTCGACAAAGGAATTTATCAATAGGAGATCACCTTCGGGTGCTTTTAGACGGGGAATGTTTGCTGGACTTTCAGGTAAAATGATAGAAATAAAAAATCGGGTTCCTAAAAACCCGATTTTTTTTATTATTTGCAATACAAGAAACGTTTGATCTTGTGAGTGGGTGTCTTTTCAAAAGGTTCATGTTGTACGAGTACAAGTTGTAGTTTTGAGAAGTTGTTTACCCGGGCGTTCACGTAATCCCGTAGTTCTTGTTTTTGTTCTTCAATGTAGTCGTTGATTTTTTCCTTATAGTTTCCGGCTTGGTCTTTCAATTTCTGGTACTGTTTTTCAAGTTCTTCCATGTTAAAATGAACCATGGCAACCAGTTTGCCGCTATTTTCCACTACGAGGGATTCGTTCACGAAACGGAAATTGTTAATGATAGATTCGATTTCTTCCGGGTAGATGTTTTCTCCGGATGCACCGAGAATCATGGTTTTGATTCTTCCGCGGATAGCTAATCTATTTTTCTTGTCGAAAGAACCCAAGTCTCCGGTTTTAAACCAACCGTCTTCTGTGAAGGTTTCTGCGGTAAGTTCCGGACGTTTGTAGTATCCTTTCATCACGTTAGGACCTTTGATCCAGATTTCACCTTGTCCGCTCTTGTCGGGATCGTTGATTTTAATTTGTACACCTTCCATGACGGGACCTACTCCTTGAAGGAATGTCTGTGATGGGTTGGAACCTGCAGCCATAGGAGCTGTTTCCGTAAGTCCGTAACCGATAGCATAGGGAAATTTAGCTTCCCGAAGGAATTGCTCTACGGTACCATCCAGTTTAGAACCACCGATTCCGAAGAATTTTAGTTCCCCACCAAAGGTTTCCATTAGTTTCTTTCCTGCCAATCGGTTGAATAATTTACGAGCCGGAGCGAATCGGTAGAGCTTGCTCATCAATTTCGAACTGGTGAATTTAGGCAACACTTGCGACTTGTAAATTTTCTCTATAATCAAGGGTACGGATAAAACTACCGTGGGACGGATTTTCTGCATTGCCGGAACAAGTAATTTTGGGGTCGGTACTCGATCCAGGTAATATACTTGTGCTCCGAACATCAAAGGTAACAAAAGTCCCAGTGTGTTTTCGTAAGTATGTGCCATGGGCAGAATACTTAGGAAACGGTAGGTTTCGTCTACAGGTTGGATAGTACGACACTGACGTGCATCCCATACCAAGTTTTTGTGTGTTAAGACTACTCCTTTCGAAAATCCTGTTGTACCGGAGGTGTAAATGATTGATGCAATGTCCTCTTCTTCAATTGAAACTTCGGGAAGAGGGGTTGTATTATTCAAATTAATATCCGGGACCAATTTATCCAAGTCTTCCGGTTGGTAGCATCCTTCCGGCATGGTGGCAAAGTTATTGATCAGGATTTTATGCTCAAGGAATGGTGTTTTTACTCCTTCCAAACATTTTGCCAGTAGGCGGGAAACGAAGATCACTTTTACCTCCGCATGTTCCAATATATTCTGGAGTTCTGTAGAACAGAATCCCGGTAAGATCGGTACGGCAATGGCTCCAATGTTTGCGATGGCGAATTGGGTGATTCCCCAGTTCGGCATATTCGCACTTAAAATGGCAACCTTGTCTCCTTTCTTTACACCTAAATGAAGTAAGTGGTTAGCAATAGATACGACCTCGTTATATAAATCTTGGTAAGTTTTTTTTCCGCTTGCGACAAAATTTAAAGATAAATTTTTTGAAAACTTGGAACAACTATTTTTCAAGAGTTCCGGTAGTGTCAATTTCTTTAAAGTCATGTTTTAATAATATGAATTTTCCATACAAAGATAATACAGAAAACAACACGATGTGGTTAAAATATTTAAAAATAGAGTAAATGGCTTGAAAGTGAGGGAAAATTGAAACAATTTCTAGTGTTTTACGTATCGGCAAGACTTGATTTATTTGAGGGGTCCGGCTTTTTATTCTTTTCGGGAAAAATGAGAAAAAAATAGACTCCGATAACGCCATCGGAGTCTATTTTTATTATTATTTCGTAGGAATTGCAGCTAATGTAGCTTTCAAGAATTCCCAGAATTTACTTACTGATTCGATGTTCACTTTCTCGTCCGGAGAGTGAGGAGAACTGATGGTCGGTCCGAAAGAAATCATGTCCCAATGTGGGTAGGCAGATCCTAGGATACCACATTCTAATCCGGCATGGATAGCCATGATTGCCGGTTTCTTACCGTATAATTTCATGTAAACTTCTTCCATTTCTTTGCGGATAGCTGAATCCGGATTCGGTTTCCATCCCGGGTATTCTCCGGTAAAGTTGATCTTGCTTGCTTCTGCCAGTTCAAATACAGATGCTACTACTTGAGCTAACGATGTTTTTGCGGTTTCAACAGAAGAACGCATTAACATGTAGATTTCGATCTTTCCTTCTCCACCTTTCACGATAGCCAAATTGTTGGATGTTTCAACCGTGTCCGGCATGGAATCGATCATTCTCATGGCACCATTCGGGCAAGCCTTGATGGCGTTAATCAGGTTGTATTGTACTTTTACCGGCATCACGTTTTGTGGAAGAGCTGTTTCTTCTGCAAAGAAAGTGAGATTCGGTTCTTTAGCGCTTAATTCAGCTTTAAATATTCCCTCGTATTCTTTTACTTTAGCAAGGAATTTGTCTGCATTAGCAGCCGGAACAGTTACGATTCCGAAAGCTTCACGCGGGATTGCGTTTCTCATGTTTCCTCCGGATACGGAAGAAAGACGAAGGTCTAATTCTTTGCTGACTGCTTTCAAGAAACGGAAATATAATTTGTTGGCGTTTCCTCTACCCAAGTTGATGTCCATTCCGGAGTGACCTCCTTTTAATCCTTTCAATGATAATTGGAATGCTTTATGTCCTGCAGGAACGGCTTCGGGAGTGTAGTCGAACGCGATCTCTCCATCAATACCTCCAGCGCAACCAACATACAATTCGCCTTCTGTTTCAGAGTCAAGATTTAACAAGATGTCTCCTTTTAACCAGTTGTGGCGGATGCCGTTTGCTCCATCCATTCCGGTTTCTTCGGTAGCCGTGATTAACACTTCAACCGGACCGTGAGGAATATCTTTTGATAATAGAATAGCCATTCCGGTGGCAACACCGATACCGTTGTCTGCTCCAAGAGTGGTTCCGTCTGCTGTTACCCATTCCCCGTCGATATATGCTTCAATAGGATCTTTGGTGAAGTCGTGTTGTTTGTCTTCATTTTTTTGAGGAACCATGTCCAAGTGACCTTGCAGGATAACTCCCTTGCGGTTTTCCATTCCCGGGGTTGCCGGTTTGCTTAATAATATGTTGTTAGCCTCGTCCATTTCAGCATGGATTCCGTTTTCTTTTGCCCAATTCATAATGAATTCTCTGGCTTTTTCTTCATGGTTTGACGGACGTGGAACTTGAGTTAGTTTATAAAAGTTTTCCCAGATAGCTTTGGGTTCTAACGTACAGATACATTTACTCATAACGTTTTTATTTTTTAATTTATGATTTAAGATTTCAGCTTAGTTATCCCGGAGATAATTACGCTGAGATCATGTTTATTTCTATCGTTTGCAAGATATAAAAAAAACAGATAAGTTGTGATCGAATCACAACTTATCTGTTTTTTTTGTTTCAGGTTGGTAAGTTACAAGTTACAGGTTCTTGACGTGCAAGCGTTGACGTTAAACCTGTAACTTGTAACCTGCCAACCTGTAGCTTGAATCAACATTTGAAATTTTATTTCAAATGTTGATTCAAGTAGTTCACAAATTTAGTGTATAACTGTAACCGGGTGTAACCACCGTATATGCTATGGTTACGGTTGGTGTAAATCTGCATATCGAATTGTTTGTTTGCCTGTACGAGAGCCTCGGATAATTCGTAAGTGTTTTGCACGTGTACGTTGTCATCCGCAGTTCCGTGGCATAACAATAAGTTTCCTTTTAAGTGTTTTACCCAGTTGATCGGGGAGTTGTCATTGTATCCGGAAGGATTATCCTGCGGGCGTCTCATGAAGCGTTCCGTATAGATGGAATCGTAGAATCCCCAGTGAGTAACGGGAGCAACGGCGATAGCCGTGGAGAACACGTCGTTCCCTTTCATAAGGCAAAGTGATGACATGAATCCGCCAAAGCTCCAACCCCAGATACCTACTTTTTGTGCATCGATGTAAGATTGTCCGGCAAGCCATTTTGCGGCAGCGATCATATCGTCGCTTTCGATTTTTCCGAGTTGCATATAGGTACATTTGCGGAATTCTTCCCCTCTGGCAGCCGTTCCGCGAGGATCGATGCAAGCCACGATATAACCTTCTTGTGCGAGGTATTGTGTCCAATCCATGCCCCAGCTATTGCTTACTTGCTGAGAGTTCGGCCCACTGTATTGGATGATTAATAACGGGTAAGCTTTTGATGCGTCAAAATTCACGGGTTTCATGAGCCATGCATTTAACATGGTCGTTCCGTCTGCTGCCGGGATTTGAATGAATTCTTTTTTGGCAACATTGTAATCTGCCAGTTTCGTTTTCAACGCGGCATTGTCTTCCAGCGTGCGAACAGCTTTACCGTTTGCCGCGTACAGGGTATACACGTGAGGCATATCCGCGTTAGATACTATATTAATATAGTATTTGAATGATTTACTGAATTCTGCTTCATTCCATCCTTTTGTCGGAGTGAGTTTCTTCTTCTTACCCTTCAAGTCAATAGAGTAGATATATTTTTCCAAAGGAGATTCTTCGTGAGAGGCGTAGTAATAAAGTTTTTTTACCGGATCGTACCCGTAGAAATCAACCACGTCGTATTTACCGGAAGTGATCGGCTGAATTTCTTTACCGCTCATGGCATACAAGTAGAGGTGAGAATAACCACTTTTTTCACTACTCATGATGAAATGTTGCCCGTCTTCCATGAAGATCAAGTTGTCCAAGTTGCTTTCCGCGATATAATATTTATTTTCTTCCCGGTAAAGCACGGTTGTACTTCCCACGCGGGCATTGGCCAACAGGATTTCCAGTTGATTCTGGAAACGGTTCAGTTTCATGATAGCTAATCTTTTCGGATCTTTTGTCCATTTGATACGAGGTATGTAAATATCTGCCTCTTCACCAATATTCATTGGGGTGGTGACACGATCTTTAATGTCGTAAACGTGGACGCTCACGATCGAATTGGCTTCCCCGGCTTTCGGGTATTTATAGGAATAGTTCGAGGGATAAAGGGCATTTTGTTCGTATGCCGGATATTGTCCTCTGAACATATTCATGTGGTAAGTCTTCACGGCTGATTCGTCAAATTTGATGAATGCGAGGGCAGATCCGTCGGGGGCCCACTCGAAGGCTTTGTTGAACCCGAATTCCTCTTCATATACCCAGTCGGGTGCTCCGTTAATGATTTCGTTAAATTTCCCATCAAAGGTGATTTGAATTTCGGAACCGAAACGTAAGTCCGCGATAAAGATGTTGTTGTCTCTCACGAATGCCACTTTCGTTCCGGTAGGAGAGAAGGTTGCCAAACGTTGAGAACCACCTTCCGATAAAGGTTTTAATTCCTTATTTTTAAAATCGAATACGAAGTAGTCTGCCGTGAATGAACGACGGTAGATCGGATTTATATTCGTGCAAATCAGAATCCGGTCTTCTTCCGGGCTGAATTCGTAATCTTGGATAGTCTGAACAGCTTTGTACTTGGGATCGTTCAAGTCTAGTAAAGTGCTTACGGCTTTCCCGGTTTTGTAACTATACATGACCAGCTTTTTGCCTTTGTCTTCCAACACGGTATAGTGTTCCCCGTCATTTAGCGAACGGAGGCCTGAAACACCTTGTGTCCTGAACGTGTAGGTCAAGTTAAAATCTTCCAGAGTGAATTTTTTGCCCTTGTTTTGAGCGTTTCCGGGTAGGGCAAACCCCACGATAAACATACATACAATTAACTTGTAAAACATCCTCATGACAATTATTTTTTGTTTTTTTAATTTGGACCAAAGATATAAATAATTTTAGATTTATGATTTTAGATTTAATTATTCCTATCTTTGTGCGCTCAAAATCATGATTAGATGAAATATACCCTTTTAGCGAAAGACAAAAACAGTGATGCACGATGTGGTGTGTTAACCACAAATCATGGGAATATTGAAACTCCGATCTTTATGCCTGTGGGTACGGTGGGAACCGTGAAAGCCGTGCATGCGAGAGAGTTGAAGGAAGATATTAAGGCCCAGATCATTTTGGGCAACACGTATCATTTGTATTTGCGACCGGGTACAGAGGTGTTGGAAGAAGCAGGGGGACTACATAAATTTAATTCATGGGATCGTCCGATCCTCACGGATAGTGGCGGCTTTCAAGTTTTTTCTTTAGGAGATTGTCGGAAAATCACGGAAGAAGGGGTCGTCTTCCGTTCTCATATTGATGGTTCGAAACATCTGTTTACTCCTGAAAATGTCATGGATATTCAGCGCAAGATAGGGGCTGATATTATCATGGCATTTGATGAGTGTCCCCCGGGGCAGAGTGAATACGGTTACGCGAAGAATTCTTTGGAGCTGACCCAGCGTTGGTTGGAACGATGCGTGAAACGATTTGATTCCACGGAGCCATTGTACGGTTATCACCAGTCGCTTTTTCCGATCGTGCAAGGATGTACCTTCCGGGATTTGCGGGAAAAGGCAGCGGAACACGCTGTTTCTCTTGATCGAGAGGGATATGCAATCGGGGGATTGGCTGTTGGGGAAGAGGCTGAGGTCATGTACGAGATGATTCAAGTCGTAAACCGGATTTTGCCGCAGGATAAGCCCCGTTACCTGATGGGTGTCGGGACCCCGGAGAATATTTTGGAGGCAATCTCTTTAGGTGTGGATATGTTTGATTGCGTGATGCCGACCCGAAACGGGAGAAATGGTATGTTGTTTACCACGGAGGGCGTGATCAATATAAAGAACAAGAAGTGGGAGAAGGATTTCAGTCGTATTGATCCGGCCGGGTTGAGTTTTGTAGATGATGATTACTCGAAAGCGTATTTGCGCCATTTAATCAAGGCAGATGAAATTTTAGGGCTACAAATTTGCTCGATCCATAATTTGTCGTTTTATTTGTGGTTAGTACGTGAAGCTCGTAAACATATACTGGAAGGAGATTTCGTGACGTGGAAGGAGAGTACGATAAAGAAAGTTACAAGAAGATTATAGTGCTGAGAAGCAACTAGCGTAAAATGAAGAAATTAGACTTATATATTATCCGGAAGTTCCTAGGTACCTTTTTCTTTTCGATGGTACTGATCTTGAGTATTGTCGTGGTTTTTGACCTTTCGGAGAGACTGGAGAAATTTATCGAAAACGAGGCTCCCGTGAAGGCGATCATATTTGATTATTACCTGAATTTCGTGCCTTATTTCGCAAACGTGTTTTCCTCTTTGTTTACTTTTATTTCTGTTATTTTCTTCACGTCAAAGATGGCTTATAATAGTGAGATTATCGCTATTTTAAGTACGGGTATCAGTTTCCGGAGAATGGTCCGGCCATACATGATCTCGGCCGGGGTGATTGCCTGTTTGTCACTTCTTTTGAGTGCTTTTATTATTCCGAATGCCAACAAGAAGCGGATCGAGTTCTCCGAGCAATATATTTGGAAAAAGTATAGTAACAAGGAAGAGAATATTCACCGGCAGATTGCACCGGGTGTTTTTATTTATATGTCGAGTTTTAACGTGTATTCCAGTCGGGGTAATGATTTTACTTACGAGGTATTTCGGGAGGATACGTTGGTTAGTAAATTGACGGCAAAATCTATTTCATGGAATAAGGAACTTGAGAAGTGGCGGATTAACAACTGGACGCTACGGGAATTTGACGGGATCAAGGAGACTTACACGACGGGACAAACTATTGATACGCTATTAAATTTTAGTGCGGCGGAATTCTCCGAGGACCCCAAGAAAATTAAGGAGCGCTTGACATTACCGGAACTGGATGAATACATCGCCCGGCAAAAATTGCGGGGAAGTAGTAACGTGGTTGAGTTCCAGATCGAGAAGTACAAGATGTTTTCGGGCGCTTTCGCTACATTCATATTGACGTTAATTGGGGTATGTATCGCCTCTCGTAAAATTCGAGGAGGAATGGGGTTCCATTTGGGATTGGGATTATTAATCAGTTTCTCGTACATATTATTTATGCAATTTTCCACGGTTTTTGCAACCAATGGGGGCATGAGTCCGTTATTAGCGGTATGGATACCGAATATGTTATTTGCTGTGGTGGCGTTATTTGTATACCGGGCGGCACCGAAATAATTGAAAGTTGAAAATGTAGAATTAAAAATGAATAATTAAGAAGGTATGAAAAATGAGTGCATATCTTCAATCAATAGAATAGGCCGATGAGGGCTATAAGCAAGAATCATAAATTTAAAATCAAAAATTTATACGTAAGTATATGAATAGGGAGACTAAAAGACCTAGAATTACAAGGCCGATCGAGAATCGTGATGAGAATCGTCGGAGCAGAACACCGCGTTTCGAAAACCGTGAAGGTGGAGAAAGCGAAACAAGAAGACCTAACCGTTTCAACACGGACAGACCGAGACGGGAACAAGGACACGGGTATATCCGTGATTTGAACAAAGAACGGGAGAGAGAGCGTAACGAGGGTACGGGAGATCGAGATAACGGGAATCGTTATTACCGGGATTCAGACAGAAATCGTGAAAGAGGGGATCGGGAGAATAATCGTTACGAGAATCGGGATAATAGAAGATCATACGAGAGAGGTAACAGGGATAACAATCGTTTTTCCGATCGTGGAGAGCGTCGTGAAAGGCGGCCTCAAGATCGGGATGAAAATGCAGAAAGAAGAGATAATCGTTATCAAAACAGGGATCGTAATGATCGACGAGAGGAAGGACGTCGGGAAAGAGGTTCCCGTGAGGAAGGAGGACGTGGAGAAGGGTATCGTGGCGATCGTCGGGATCGCAGAGAGGGGGATGATCGTCGGGATCGTTATTCTGATCGTCCGGCGAGAAAAGTGTTTACCCGTCGGGCAGATGGGGATGGCGCTCCCAAAAGTGTGTATAGTAAGAAAAAACAAATTGAATATCGCAAGAAGAACGAGGGGCAGGAGACAGAATTACGCTTGAACCGTTATATCGCTAAAGGCGGAGTGTGTTCACGTCGTGATGCTGATGTGTTGATTGCAGCCGGTCGGGTGAAAGTAAACGGGGAGGTCGTGCAACAAGTCGGGGTAAAAGTAAAGCGTACGGATCGAGTGGAGGTTGATGATCAAGTGATTACTCCCGAACGTAAAGTATACTTGGTGTTGAATAAGCCGAAAGATTACGTGACGACCGTGGAAGATCCTTTGGAACGTAGAACCGTGATGACATTGATCGAGGGAGCTTGTAAAGAGCGCGTGTACCCGATCGGACGGCTTGACCGCCAGACCACGGGAGTGTTGCTTTTCACGAATGATGGCGATTTGGCCAAGAAATTGACTCACCCGAAGTATAACCAGAAAAAGATATACCACGTGTTCTTGGACAAGGTGGTTCAAACGGGCGACTTGGAGGCTATCCGTAAGGGGATCGACTTGGAGGATGGTTTTATCCAAGCGGATGACGTGAGAGTGGCGGAAGATGATCGTACACAGGTGGGGATTGAAATTCATTCCGGTAGAAATCGTATCGTCCGGAGGATTTTCGAGCATTTGGGTTACCAGATTCTTCGTTTGGACCGTGTCTTTTTTGCCGGGATCACGAAGAAAAATTTACCCCGGGGCCACTGGCGTTTCCTGACTGAAGATGAGGTTAATATTTTGAAGGCCTACTAAAAAAATTTTTTTTTTAATATTATTACTATTACCTTTGCGGGTGTCCACCTTTTAGGAGGTTTATCCCGTGAAGGTTTTATTTTTATATTAAAAAATTATGGTTGCATTTATCACAAATGGTCTGAATAGAATGAGGACGTTGCGTTCATTCTCATACACTCCTCGATGGATTGTATTTTTGATTGACGTGGCTCTCGCTATTATGGCAGTTAGCGTTGCTTATCTGATTTGGGTCAATTTCCAGATTGACCGGATGAGATTGGATTTTGTCTTGACCGGGGCTCTCGTTATCGTGGGTGTCCGGGTGATCAGTTTCCTGTTGGGGCATACTTATTCCGGAATAGTACGTTTCACGGGAACGGAGGATGCTTTGCGCATCTACTACGTGTTGACGGCAGGGGAGATTGCCCTTCTTTTGGGTAGTGGCGTGTTTTTCCTGTTGTATGATTATCTTTTTATACCGGTTTCCGTTTTACTCACGGAGTACGTTCTTCTGACCAGTTTGATGGTTATGAGCCGGGTGATCGTGAAGAAAGTCTTTGCGCAGTATATCGGTGCGGAGCGTACTAAAAAGAATGTAATTATATGTGGTAGCGATGAATACGGTATCATGGCAAAACATGCCATGGATAACGTGGAGGATGCCACGTATAATATTCTTGCTTTTGTTGATGTGAATGATCGGAAAGCGGGAAAGATTATCGAGGGGGTCAAGATTTACAAGATGTCGTCTTTACCCGGTTTGTTGAAACGTAACCGGGTGGACAAGGTGGTCATCGCCAAAAAGATGATTTCTCCGGATAAAAAACGGGAGATTGTCGAGATCTGCTTGGCTGCAGATGTGAATGTACTCGAAGTGCCTCGTTTTGAAAGTTGGATTAACGGGGAGTTAAGTATGCGGCATATCCGGAATATCAAGATCGAAGATTTGTTGGAGAGGGACGTGATTCACATGGAGGAGACCAATCTTCGGAAACAATTATTGAATAAAGTGGTTTTGGTGACCGGGGCGGCTGGTTCTATCGGGAGTGAAATCGTGCGGCAGTTGACGCATTTTAATCCTTCTTTGATCGTTTTGTTTGATCAGGCCGAATCTCCGCTTTATGATATTGAGCTGGAACTGAAAGAAGAGTGTGGTTTCACGGATTATAAAATCGAGATCGGGGATGTACGTGATGCGAGCCGGGTGGAAGGAATCTTTAAAACATATCATCCCAATATCGTGTATCATGCGGCTGCTTATAAGCACGTTCCCATGATGGAAAAACACCCGATTGAAGGTGTGAAAACGAATATTTTCGGAACGAAAAATGTTGCCGATTGTGCTGTGAAATATGATTGCCAGCGTTTCGTGATGATCTCTACCGATAAAGCGGTGAACCCGACGAATGTTATGGGTGCAAGTAAGCGTATAGCGGAAATTTACACGCAATCATTGAATCGCATAGCGAATACTCGTTTTATTACTACTCGTTTTGGGAACGTTTTGGGATCGAATGGTTCGGTGATCCCTCGTTTCAAGAAACAGATAGAGGCGGGTGGCCCGATAACGGTTACTCACCCGGAAATAACTCGTTTTTTCATGACTATTCCCGAGGCATGTCAGCTCGTTTTGCAAGCGGGGGCGTTGGGAAATGGCGGTGAAATATTTGTTTTTGACATGGGTAAGAGCGTTAAGATTGTCGATCTGGCTCGTAAGATGATTAAACTTTCTGGTTATGAAGTTGGGAAAGATATTCATATCGTCTTTACCGGTTTGAGACCGGGAGAGAAATTGTACGAGGAGGTGCTTAACGTGAAGGAGACGACTTTGCCGACCGTGCATGAACGAATAAAGATTGCCAAAGTACGTGAATATAATTATAGTGAAGTTACGGATGCGATAAAGGCTCTTGATATAGCTTTGCAGACAAAAGATAATTTTGCCGTGGTGAAACAAATGAAATGTATTGTTCCTGAGTTTAAATCGAAAAATTCAACCTATGAATCTATTGATTTCCAGATGGAAGAGGAAGGTGTAGAACATCATATGGAAGAGGTTTTAAATAAAATTCAGGTAGCCGAAAATTTAGAAGTCAGAGAGTAATGGAGAAGACGAATTGGTATGCAGTTTTCACTGCTTCTCGGGCGGAAAAACGTGTGAAGGAGCGTTTGGAACAAGCAGGAATCGAGAATTATTTACCTGTGCGAAAGGTCGAATTCGAGAGAAACGGGCAGGTGAGGAGATTGGAAATTCCTGTGATTACGGGGTGTATTTTTGTCCGTGTTTCTGAAATGAATTTACCTTCCGTGTTATCAATTGGGGGCGTGATTGCGTTGTTAAAAGAGAAACAGGGCCCGGTTGTGATTTCGGACGAACAGTTGGATAGTTTGCGGATTTTGAATGAAAATGCCGGATCGCTTGAAGTTGTGAGTGGAAAGGCTCTGGTTGGATCTGGTGTACGTGTGATTCAAGGCGAATTAACTGGAGTTCAGGGGGAGTTGGTCGAGGTGGCTGGTGGACATCGGGTTGCGGTTCATATTCCGTGTTTGATAGGCGTTTGTGCGGATGTTTCATTAGATTGTGTAAAGGCGTTGTAAATATTCAGATTTATTATTTCTTTCGGAAAAGTGTATTTATTTAGCTTGTAAAATATACGAAAAGTGTGTTTTTGATGTGGCTTTTTTGTTGGAAAAGTGTATCCTTGAGTCTGCATAAACCAAGAAGAAGTGTATTATGTTATACCGGAAAGTCGAAAGCTATATTGAAAAGTACTTACAATCAGGTTCTAATAAAGTACTGTTCAAAAAGTATTTGATCGTGGGAGGATTGCCTGATGCGGTGAATACGTTTGTGGAGCAACATAACGTGGTGGCCATTCGGAAGATTCAGGAAGATATTCATGCTTTATACGGCCTTGATGCTTCAAAATATGAAAAGGAACATGCCAGATTGAAAATACAGCGTATCTATAATCTTATTCCGTCAAATCTTGAAAATAGAAAAAAACGAATAATAGCAAAAAGTATTGAGAAAAAGAAAGGCAAACGAATGACGGATTATGAAGATGAATTTGATTACCTTATTTCGGTGGGAGTGGCTTTGGAGGTGAGAGCTATCAGCGTTCCTAGCTATCCGTTGATGGAGATTTGTGGAAAGAATTTACTCAAACTTTATCTGAATGACGTGGGTTTGTTGACAGTTTATTTTTTAAAAATAATATTCAAGCCATCATGCAGAATGTGCGGAGTATCAATTTAGGGTCCGTGTACGAGACTGTCGTAGCGCAAGAGTTACGTGCGCATGGTTTTAATCTCTATTACTATGATAACAAAAATAATGGTGAGGTGGATTATCTGATAGATGATGCCGATCAACTTACTGTTTTGCCGTTGGAAATAAAATCAGGAAAAGATTATGCTATTTATAGTGCGCTTAATAAACTTTTGAAAATAAAGGAATACAATATACATCAAGGTTTTGTATTATCCAATGAACAAAAGGTTTATCAGGAGAATGGTATTACTTATCTCCCTATTTATGATATTATGTTTTTTGAGCCGGGAACAAAAGTTGTGGGAGAGCTATGATATATAGCTATGCTTAAAATCATCGTGTAAATATTTGCAGGTATTTGAATGAGAGTTATATCGTCAGAGACTTTTTTAGAGGCGTGATCGTGATTTTTGTTTTTTCTTTTATAGGGTCGAAATATATTCCTCTGCGTAGAACTAAGTTTATAATGAGAACCTGTTGAGAAGCTGGGGAAATCCTAAGGAAATAATCCTCCTTTTTCAGAGATGTTTCGAAATTTATTCGAAGTTCATTCATGCCGTAATATTTGAGCTACGAAGGATTTCGAGTAATCTCTGAATAAGAGAGAGTATTTGGGTAGGATTACTTCTTCATTTGGGTTGAATTTGTGTTATATGATATTTTTTCGGCTATAATTTTATTTGTTATGCTTGTTCCTTGGGTAATAATACTTTAATTCTATGGTTTAACTATCTCTTGGGCCTTACTGGTCGCTTCCTCTTACGTTATGTTCCCGTCACGTGGCGGTGGGATAACGATTTTGGATGTGGGAAGTAGCGGTTGAGAGGTAGTTGAACGTAAGGGAAAGGGTAGTAAAATCTTAGTAGCACAATGTAAGGAAATGAGATTTTAGTTTTTGTTTGGTAGTTGGTATGTTTTAAAATAGTCACTATGAATGATTATATCTGAGATTTTTTGAGCGTTTTCTCTACGTTCTTTTTCTCGGTTAGAGTTAGCAATAGAATCACTCATGAGTAAACTTCTTCCAACACCTCTCCAAGAGGATTGGATTCCTGTTAGATCAAGGAGAGTCGGGAATATATCCATTTGTTTGATTGTATTCTGGGGTGATTTTGTGATTTTAATTAGGGATATATGGTGAGAGGAATTTCTTGAGCAATGTATTCTTGGGCGGGAGATGATTTTAAAAGAGGTGTGTGTCGTGATCACTAACGATATTTTTTTAGTAAAAAGAAAGGAGAGTGATGTTGTTAATATGTTTAAAATAACGTTGTTATAATTTTTTTGAAGCAAATTATTTAAATTAGAATGTTTGTGAATAGAATAGTTTGGTGAGCCTATTAATTTTCTATACTTTTACGAAATTAAATTGTTATATTGATTTGACATTTGTGACTGTAGGATATTATTGATTTATAATAAATGGTTTTAATAAGTTATGGAAAAAGAAATGGATTTAGTAGCTTTATGTAGATATATTTGGTTGAGGCGCTATTTTGTATGTAAGGTTGCAGTTGCTGGAGTTATATTAGGGGTGATAATTGCTTTAAGTATACCTAAAGAATACAGTACAAAAGTTCAATTACTTCCTTATGCCTCTAAAAATGACCGTGCAGACAAGAATGCTTCTTTTGCGTCAATGTTAGGTTTAACAGTTAATAATTCTTCCCTAGAAGATATTGCCTTAGATTTTTATCCTGTTGTTGTAAAAAGTACTCCTTTTTTAGTAGATTTAGCACAAATGAAGGTTGTTCCTAATGGTTTATCTGAAATGAGTCTTTTTGAATATATAACAAAGGAGCAAAAGAAGCCTTGGTGGAATTCGATGTTAAAATTATTTGGGAAATTATTCTTTTCAACACGTCTAGAATCAGATGAAAATAGTAATTTGAATTGGGATCCTTTTTATTATACCTATTGGCAGGAAATGTATCTTGATGTGATGAATGATAAAATAGAGGTTTGGGTAGAGAAAAAAAGTGGTTTGGTAAATATCGAAGTTGACATGCAAGATCCTCTTGTTGCTGCATTGATTGCGGATAGTACCATTAATAAACTTCAAACTTATGTTTCGAGCATTCAAAAAGCAAAAATGTTGAATGATATGGGGTATGCAGAAAAAATGTACAATCAAGCTAAATATAATTATGAAGTGGCGAAAGATAGGCAGGGAACTATTAGTCGTGGTCAAATTGAGCTAGAAATGTCATTGAACCTGTGTAATATGCTTGCTCGACAGTATGAAATGTTGCAAGCAAAGGTTACAGAGGAACGTACATTGTTTTCTATAATTGAACCTGCAAAGGTTGCATTAAATGCAGATAAGCCTAATAGAAAAGTAATTGTTTTTGTCTTTACTTTCCTTTTCATTTTTAGTGGGATTATTTGGTTAATACTGAAAAGGGTCTTTGCGAGAGATTAATGTAGAGAGAATGGGTATAGTGTAAATTAATAGGAATGATTAGGTTACGTAAAACAGCATTAAATAGCGGAATAACATTGCTTTTTTTTATCTTAACCGTGCTGGTGAATTTTGTTGCACGTAAGATGTTTTTAGTTTATCTAGGTACAGAATACCTGGGATTGAATACGACATTAATGAGTGTGATTGATTTCCTCTTTTTAATGGAATTAGGAGTTACATCATCGGTTGCTGTAGCTTTATATAAGCCTCTTGCAGAGAATGATCAATCCCGTATAAATGAGTTAATGTGGCTTATGCGATATTTTTTTCGATATGTTGCATTAGCTATTTTGCTTATTGGTTTATTGTTGTCCCCTTTAATTCCTAGTTTGACTGCTAAGTCTGAAGTTGGAATTATGAGTTCGTATATTGCTTACGTTGTTTTTCTTCTTGTTGCAGTTGCAAATTTCTTTTTTGGTTATCCGAGAGTGTTGTTTCGTGCAGATCAAAAAAATTATATTCTTGTAATTGCCTCTAATATTATTACTTATGTAAAGATTTGTATACAGGTTGTTTTAGTTTATTATACGAGTAATTATATTTATTGGTTGTTTGTTGAGCTTGTATTTGGAGTTTTTGGACATTACTATGTGTTATGCCAATATAAAGCTCATTATAATAATTTAGAACAAAAATCACATTTGTCGTTTAGGAAATTGCTTCAAAGTTATGATGATGTATTTTATGATGCCAAGCGTATTGCTATTCAAAGTTTTTCAAGTTATGTATCTAAACAAAGTAGTAATATTATAATTGCTACAGTTATAAATCTATCTACGGTTACATATTTTGGTAATTATATGATGTTATTCAATAATATTAATATGATGATTTGGACTGTAATGCAGAATGTTTGGGCTGGAGTGGGGGATTTGGTTGTTACTTCAACTCGTGAACAAGTTTATCGAGTATACAGAGAATTGTTGGCATTGTCTTTTTATGTACAAATTATTATTGCATTTGGCTTGTTAGTTCTAGCTCAAGATTTTATTGCATTATGGCTGGGGGAGGAATATGTATTAGCTCCCACTATTTTGTATCTTCTTGTTGCTTGTCTTACATTGGGTGCATTTACAAATACAAACACTTGTTTTTTGGCCGCTTATCGTCTTTTTAATGATGCTTGGATATCTATTGTTGAAGCTTGCTTAACGGTTGGTTTAGGAATCTTGTTTGCATTCAAGTTTGGCGTTTTTGGTGTCGTTGGTGGTATGTTAGCTGGAATTTTTTTGCTTTTTCTATGGAAACCATATTATCTTTATCGGAAGGTATTTCCTTTCCCTCTCATATCGTACTTTCTTATTGTCGGTAAAATGTTTTTTTTCTCGATAATTATTTACTTAGGAGTTAATCAATGGATTGTGAGTCCTTTGAAGGATTGGTTAAATGTGAGTAATTTGGGAGAATGGTTTGTGTGGGCTTTGGGGTCTACCAGTGTTTATGCGGTTGTTTTAGGTATATTTTTATATATCTTTGACACAGGTTTCTCTACTTTTGTGAAACGTTTTATTTCAATTAGAAGAAAAGTATAATGAAAGAGGTTCGTGTCCGATTTTCAGTTATTATCCCGCTGTATAACAAGGAGGCGTATATAGAGCAAACTTTAGGTTCTGTTTTAGCCCAAACATATCCTTTTTTTGAAGTTATAATTGTTGATGATGGTTCTTCGGATGCTAGTTTGCAGATCGTGAATGGAATAACAGATTCTCGAATACGAGTGATTTCTCAAGTTAATAGTGGCGTTGCTACCGCACGTAATAGGGGGGTAAAGGAGGCGAAGGAAAATTATGTGGCTTTTATGGATGCTGATGATTTTTGGGCTCCCAATTATTTGGAAAGGATCGCTTTTTTAATTTCTACTTGTCCTGATGCGGGAATATTTGCTTGTCGTTATGTTGAAATGATGAATGGCAATAGAAAAGCTGTTTCGATTGATTTGGAAACGACATTTGAGTATGGATATATTTCTTATTTTAGTTTGTATGCAAAAACTTTTATTTCTCCCGTGTGGACTTCTGCAACTATAGTTCTCCGTGATATATTTTTGAAAAATGGAGGTTTTAATACATCACTAAAAATGGGAGAAGATATTGATTTATGGGTTCGGATAGCGTTGAAAGAACCTATTGCTTATTTAAATGAAGAGCTTGCATATTATAATAATGATCAAATTATAGAGAATCGGCTTTCAAAGAAATTGTACGCACCCGAAGAAAGTTATATATTTTCTTTGGATACATTGAAAAAAGGCGTTTCAAATGATTGTCTTTTCTTATTAGATGGATTGATTTTGCGTACGTTACGTCCTTATTATGCTTTGGGATTTTACCGGAAAGAAACGGATAGAATTTTGAAAAGTGTGAATTTTCAGAATCATCCATTAGTTTATAGGGTATATTATCACTTGCCTCGGTGGATGGCTAAAGGAATATATTTGTTGTTGAAAAAAATGAGAGCGGTACTATCATGATATGGGTAAATAAGAATGATATAATATTAAAAATCATAATACTCTCGGCGATAGTTTTCGTCTTGTCTGGGTATTTGTTGATGGGTTGGGATAAATTATTGGTTTATACATTGTTGGTTGTAAATGTCCTTGTCATGTATTATGTCCGGAACATGCAAGTGCCGATGTTGATGTTTATTTTCATGTTTACTTATAATGTTCATTATCTGTATAATTGGGCTGGAATTCAGTTAAGTCCTTATGAACAATTTCAGAGTATGGAATATTATGGCATATCGGCAATGCTAAATTTGCTAGTATTCGCAGGAGTTATTTTAGTTGTAAGACTTAATGGTAATAAGACTCGGGAACGAACGACTTTTTCTTTCTTAAAAGAGAAAGAAAAATCTTTTGTATGGTTTTGGGTTTGTGTTGCAGTTTGTATTTTGATTTTGTATTATTTACAGCGTCAAGGAACAAATTTATTATTTGCTGAAGGAGATTTATATGATCTTTATAGGGAAAATCTTGAAAGTATAAGCGGCTTTGCCGTGTATTTTTATATTTTCTTTTTCTTATTGTTTATTTACCGTCCTTCTCCTATTTACAATATTGTTATCGGTTTTATATTAGCTTGGTATCTTTTGTTTGCATTATCTAGGGGAACACGTATGTTAATGGTGCCACCGGTGTTAATCTTCTTTTTTTATTTTTTTGAGAATAAGTTTAAATCAAGTTGGATAATTATTTTTTCAACAATTGGTCTGTTTTTATTGAGGATCATAGATCGTTTTAAAAATAATTTGCCTTTGTTGGGTGGTAATGAAGAACGAGGAGATATATTAATAAATAATCAATCAGAATTACTTTATGGAGGAAATGCTGTTATTGGCAGTGTGCGGGAAATATTTATTAGTGTTGTGGATCGTATTGAATTATTAGGAGGGTATTTGATTACCTGTATATTGCCTCCTTCGTTGGTCCCGGAAAACATGAAATATCCTCACTATCTTGGAACTATTCATGTCGATTTTGGAGGAGGTGGTATCATTGTTTTTGCATTTTACGTGATATTAGGGATGATCGGACCTTTTTTATTAGGAATGTATTTGGGAGGTACAATTAATTACGTGTATGAGAGTCGAAGACCCAATTATTATGTAATGCTTTTTTTCGTGCTTTCTTTTTTCATGATTACTCGTTGGTATTCTTATGATCCCAATTTGTTATTTCGACTTTCTTTTTATATGTTATTTGTTTTTGCCGTATTTAAATTAATTACAAAAGCTAGTTATGGAAAAACGAAAAGTGTTAATAGTTAGTTGTACAAAGTTTTATGGTGGGGGAGAGATTTTTGTGAGTAGAGTTTTTCCTCAATTAGAAGAGTATTATGACTTTTTTTATCAAGTAAGGAGTAAAGAATTGTACGAGATATTACCTTCTGAATATAAATTTTTTGTTGAACATGAGGTTTCCTTTAAGCGAGAAATCGCATTTGCGAGAAAATTGATTCGACAATACAAAATAGATATTGTTGTTTTGAATGGGAATCGTGCTATATATATGGCTCCTTTCTTGCCTAATTGTGTGCGTAAAATTGCTTATAAGCATAGTAGTGCCGCTTCTACGATGTTTATTAAGAAAGGGATTTATCATGTCTTGATAACGTTAGGATTTTTGTGTAGTGATAAGATTGTTGGAGTTTCTCGGATGGTTGTTGATGAGATAAGAGGATTTAATTCTAAAAAACTTGTTATTTATAATGGAGTAAGGATTCTAAATGAAAATAGATTGATAAAACCTATAGATAAAGAGATTAAAATTGTTTATGTAGGACGTTTAGAACGGGAAAAGGGAATAATTGAGGCTTTAGCGGCAGTAAGACAATTGTCCTGTCCTGTTCGTTTTTATGTGGCAGGAACGGGAGTTTTAGAAGATGTATTGAGGTCTGAAGTTGAGAGTGAGAAATTAGAAAATGTATATTTGTTGGGTAATGTGACAAATGTTTATGAGCTACTTTTTGATTGCGATATTTTTATTTTACCAAGTTATTATGAGGCAATTTCTCTTTCAATATTAGAAGCTATGGCGTGTGGGCTTCCTGTTTTGGCAACGAAAGTAGGAGGTATTCCTGAGGCTGTGGAGGAGAATGTAACCGGAATTCTTGTTCCTCCCATGAATGTGAGTTTTTTGAAACAAGGATTGGAAAAGTTAGTAATGGATGTATCTTTGCGTCAGCGAATGGGGCAGGCTGGGAGAAAAAGGGCTAAAAACTATTTTAATATTGAGGGTACTTTAGCATCTATTCGTGCGCTTTTAAAAAACATATAAAAATGATTATTGGAATTGATTTTAGATTTGGATATAAGAGTTTGAGGGGAATGGGAACATACGTACGAGAAATCGTAAAATGTCTGGCAAAATTAGATTCCTGTAATAAATATATCTTATATATTGATAATGCAGAGCCTTGTGAGGAATTCAAATTTCCTGTTAATTTTACTTTTTGTAAGTTGAAAGGAGGTTATTTTAGTTTTGAACAATGGTATTTGCCTCGTCAGGCCAAAAAGAATGGAGTTGATATTTTGTGGTCTCCGTATAATACATTTCCTCTTTATATCGCTTCAACGGTGAAAAGATGTGTTACGATTCATGATTTGATTTTTATGGGAAAATTATTTCCGAAATCATTACATCAATTATTAGGGAAGTATTATCGCCGTTATAATTTATTATTGGGACTAAAAAGGGTCGATTTATTATTTACTGTTTCTAATTATTCAGCGAAAGCTATTCAACAGCGTTTCGGGCTAAGTTCTTTAATTACATATAATCATATTGATATAAAACCGATAGAGCCTACGATTCAACGTGTAAGAGAAATTTTGGGACAATGGGGAATAGAGCCCGGATCATATTTTTATACAATAACTGGAAATGCTCCAAGTAAGAATTTCCCGTTGATAAAGGAAGTTTTGGAGATATTGAAAGAATATCGATTTGTGATAACAGGAATAAAACTAGAAGATTGGGATGATGCTCCTGATAATGTTTCGATTACAGGTTTTGTTACAGAGGAGGAAAAAGCAATTTTATTACAGAATGCTAAGGCTTTTCTTTTTTTATCTTTGGAAGAAGGCTTTGGTATTCCGGTATTAGAAGCAATGGTGTATGACCGTAAAATTCTTGCCTCAAATTGTTCTGCGATACCGGAAGTTGTGGGAGAGGGGGGATATTGTATTAATCCTTCAAAAGATATTATTATTGATGCAATTCATCATTTTGATCAACCTAAATGGGGTACACGTGAAGGGCGAATGAAACAATTACAAAGGTTTTCATCTTGGACCAATAGTGCAAAAGTTTTCTTGAGTGCAATTAATGATTTGTGCATATGAAAAAAATTTTAGTTATGAGCTCTCGGGCTCCTTATCCTTTACATAGTGGAGGAGCAATAAGAACTTATCAAGTAATTAAACTACTTTCAAGAATATATACAGTTGATTTGGTATATATAACGGATGATCTGAAGGATGAGACCGTTTCAGAGATGGGGCGTTTTTGTCGGGAAGTGATACCATTTCCTGTTCGGAAAATGGATTATTATTTAAATGTTTGTAAGGGATTAATCTCTAATACTCTTCCTTTGCAAGTTAATTATTTTTATTTCGATAAAGTTCAAAGTTGGGTAGATCGGAATATTCATAAATATGATGGCGTTTTTTGTAATAATATTCGTACTGCAGAATATGTGCGAAACAAAAAAGGTATTACTAAATGGCTTGATTTTGTTGATGCAATATCAATGAATTACGAGAAAGCTAAAAAACAAGAAACAGGATTGTGGCGTTGGCTTTACAAGGTCGATTTTACAAGATGTCGCCGTTATGAACAAATGGTTCTAAATGCCTTTACGAAATGTATGATTATTTCCGAGGTTGACCGTGATTATATTCTTTCAAAGTATAAAGGAGAAAAAGACATTACGGTTATTGGGAATTATGTAGATATTTCGGAAAAAGTGAATTTACACAAAAAAAATAATTATCAGTTACTTTTCGTAGGAAGAATGGATTATGAGCCTAATGTAACAGCTGTTAATTATTTTGTCGAGAATGTTTATCCTTTAGTCGAGAATGAAATCCCGGAAGTTATTTTTTATATTGTGGGAATATCTCCTAGTGTTGCGGTAAAAAAGTTGGCAAGAGTTGATAAAGTTGTTGTTACGGGGTTTGTTGAAGATGTTGCTATTTACATGCGGGAGTCTGCTATTTTTGTTGCACCAATGCGTTCTGGGGCAGGAGTTCAAAATAAAATATTGCAGGCAATGTCTATAGAAGGATGTGTTATTACAACTACGATAGGTCGAGAGGGGATAGAGGTGTGTCATGATGAGCTTATTGTAGCAGATGATCCAGTGATAATGGCTAGGCAAATTGTATTATTATTGCGTGATTCAGAAAAGAGAAAAATAATAGGAAAAAACGCAAGGAGATATATTGAAAATCATTTATCTGAGGAGGTTATTTATTCGAAGTTACGTTCTTTTATTTTGGATGAATAGATTAATAAAGTATGAAAGAGATTATATTTTTTAACATTCAATATTTGGACTAGATGATTGATATGTTTCCTAGCTATAGATTGAAAATTAAATCTAAAGAGGATTCGATAAGATGAGTATTAGATTTTTGCTAAGCATTCTTCTTGTTTAAAATATTTTGCGACCCCCTATGTTAATTATTGGTTTGAATGTGTTTATTTTTAGTTAGTTGTACTGATAATTATCTAATTGAGAGAATGGTGATTTTGTTAAGAAGTTGTTAAAAACAAAAAAACATCATTTTGTGACGCAACCTTTGATGTACTTTTACATCTTGATTAAAAACAACACACACAACACTATTATTAATTATATGAGAATGAATAAAACATCTGAGGTCTATACGACGTAAAAGGGGAGCAAGATAAGAGGAGAGAGCGTATCCTGTTTATAAACACGCTAATATGAGATAGATAATGATGCTCATGTATGTGGGCAAGTTGGAGGTTTATGCCGTTTTAAATGGATCAAGGAATGAAAAAAATATTGATTATTGGAGGAGATAGTTTTATTGCCGGGCAATTTATAAGGAAATATGTATCAACGGATTCAATCACGTGTTACAGTCGCAGACCGACCGGGTACGAGAAAGAGATTGTTGTGAAAGCATTTCGAGATATGCCCGTTGACGCATTTTCAGGGTTTGATGCGGTAATAAATTTTGCAGCTATCGTACATCGTCCGGAAGTGAAAGACCAAGAACTTTATGATGATGTGAATTATCGGATGGCTTGTTTATTAGCTCAAAAAGCAAAACAAGCTGGAGTAGGCCAGTTTGTGCAGATGAGTACGATAGCCGTGTTTGGTAGTGCCAGTCGAATTTCTGAGACAACACCGGAAAGACCACAGACTTATTACGGAAGTTCTAAGCTTAAAGCAGATAAAGAGTTAATGGCAATGAGCGACCGGGAGTTTAAGGCTGCGATTATTCGTCCGCCGATGGCATACGGGGGTGGAATGGCTCCGGGTAATATGTTGCGTTTGATTCGTTTGGTAAATAAGCATATTCCGCTGCCTTTCGGTTCTGCCCGGAATAGTCGTGATTTTATTAATGTAAAAAATTTGGTTGAGTTTATTCATTTAGCCGTGGAGAAAGAGGTTGAGGGTGTGTTCTATCCGACGGATAAAGTTCCTTATTCTACGCGTAACGTGGTCGAGGAAATTTCTCGTCAATTGGGAGTACACACGGTAAATTTACCTTCTCCTTCTATATTCTTGAAACTGGTAGAGAAGGTTCGTCCTGATCTTTATCAGAAACTTTGGGGAGATGTGGTTATTGATCGTCAGTTAGCATTAAGTGCTATCGGTTACGAGCCTCGTTATACTTTGGAGGATGGGATTCGAGAGATGGTTGAATCGTTTAAGCAACAGAAATGATAAATTGGATCTATGGATTTGTTCTCCTGCTCCTTTTCGTGCTGGAGAACATTTATTTTAAGATTGCCAAGAGGTATAATATTTTGGATGTTCCTAATGCAAGGAGTTCTCATCATACAATTACCCTACGAGGAGGTGGGGTGATTTTTTATTTAGGGGTACTTGTACATGGATTGATTTTTGATTTTTTTGCACCTTGGTTTTTATGCGGATTGACGTTGGTGGCTTTGGTGAGTTTTATTGATGATATGCACCCGCTTTCTGCAAAGGTTCGTCTTTTGATCCAGACCTTTTCTTTATTATTGCTGCTGTTGCAGTTAGGAGTCCACGAGGTCTCGTGGGGATACGTGGTTGTGGCTTTATTTGTTGGGTTAGCCATACTCAATATATATAATTTCATGGATGGTATTAACGGCATTACCGGAGGATATAGTCTGGTTGCCATGTTGGCGTTATGGGGAATCAATGCGTTTGTTTTCCCGATAGCGCCGGCGGGGTTTATTCCCGTGGTGATACTATCATTGCTGGTATTTAATTTTTATAATTTCCGTTCTCGTGCCAAATGTTTTTCCGGGGATGTAGGAGCCATATCAATGGCTTTTATTATACTTTTTTTGTTGGGTGGATTTATAATGCATACCGGACACGTGTCTGCATTAGTGTTTTTGGCAGTTTATGGGGTGGATGGGGTGCTGACGATTATCCATCGTATCTTGTTGAAAGAGAACATCGGACAACCACACCGGAAACATTTATACCAGTTGTTAGCTAACGAGGGAAAGTTTGCTCATTTGCCTGTTTCTTTGATCTACATGGGGGTACAGGCTGTTGTTAATTTGGGGTATTTGTTGGTGTTGGTATATGTTCCCGAGTATACATTGATTTATTTTATTATTTCTATGGTGGTGCTGGTGGCTGTTTATTTGCCTTTGAGATGTAAATTTTATGCGTTACGAGAGCAAGTATGAGATTTGAAGAAACGTTATAGACTGAAAACTATAATAAAATTCGATTTTCGATTTTCGATTTTCAATTAATGCTGTATCTTTGTGGCCGATCCGGCATATAGGTTTATCAGGATTGATTTGTGAATCAAGAAAGATGAACCTGTGGGATGGTTGCATAAAAAACATTCAAAAAAAGTAATATGAGATTTTTAATTTTTATTGTACTTATGCTTGGCGTCACGGGAATTGCTTGTGCGCAGATGACCGATGCGCAAGTTATTGAAGCCGTGAAGTCCGCACAGGCTCAAGGAAAAAGTCAAGACGAGATTATTTTGATGTTATCGCAAAAAGGCGTCACGAAAGAGCAGGTGTTGAGAATTAAGGAGAATTACGAGAGAGAAAATGCAGGAAAGCAGGGAGGTTTGGCTCAAGAAAATAGAGAGCGTATTGAAACTATCTCGTTAGAGAATCGGGATGTGGTGTTGGTTACAGAAGGGGATAAGAATAGTATTTTCGGGCGGAATTTGTTTAGTAATAAAAATTTAACTTTTGAACCGAGTTTGAATATTCCTACACCGGAGAATTATGTGTTGGGGCCAGGAGACGAGGTTATCATTGATATATGGGGAAATTCGGAAGCGACTGTTCGGCAGGTGATATCCCCGGAGGGGAGTATAAATGTATCGAATATAGGACCGATTTATTTGAATGGAAAACGGATTCAAGAGGCATCTTCTTATTTAAAAACGATGTTTAGTCGTATATATTCAGATTTAGCGTCAGAAAATCCATCAACATTTTTGAAAGTGTCGTTGGGACAAATTCGAAGTATTCAAGTGAACGTGATGGGGGAGATTGTCATGCCCGGGACCTATATGTTACCCTCTTTGGCAACGGTGTTTCACGCGTTGTACGCGGCAGGAGGTGTAAATAACGTGGGAACTTTGCGGGATGTCGTGTTGTATCGGAATGGAAAAGCCTTTAAGCACGTGGATGTTTATGATTATATCATGAATGGTAATAATAGTTTTGATATTACTTTGCAGGATGGTGATTTGATTAACGTGGGTACTTACGAGAAAATTGTCACTGTGGCTGGTAAAGTGAAACGTCCGATGCGTTACGAGATGAAGGGAGAGGAGAGTCTGAGTAAATTATTGGAGTATGCTGGGGGATTTACTAGTGATGCTTACAAGAAGAATGTGAATGTGAGCCGTAAGGGAGATTCCGAGTTTCAAATATATACTGTAGATAACGAAGATTTTGTTGATTTTACGTTGGCTGACGGTGATTCTGTTATGATTGATCCGATCATAAGTCGATACGAAAATCGCGTAACCGTGACAGGAGCGGTATATCGTCCCGGAAATTACGCGATAAATAATTCCATAAAGACAGTGAAGGATTTGATAAACGTGGTGGAAGGACCGCGGGAAGATGCCTTTTTAAATAGAACTATTTTATATCGAGAGAAAGAGGATTTAAGTCAAGAAATGCTTGCTGTTGATCTGGGAAAATTGTTAAGGGGTGAGATCGACGATATTCCATTGAAAAAGAATGACCGTTTGTATGTACCTTCAGCAACAGAATTGCGGGGAGATTACGTGATTGACATTCGGGGAGAGGTGAAGAATCCTCGAAAATATCCTTTCGTGGATAATATGACGTTGGAGGATGCAGTGTTACAAGCCGGTGGTTTGTTGGAGTCTGCCTCTATGGTACGGGTGGATGTTTCCCGAAGAATAAAGTCTCCTAATAGTACGGAGGAAGCTCCGGCTGAGGCTGAATTATTTACATTTGGTTTGAAGAATGGTTTGGTTGTGGAGGGAGATCCTGAATTTACACTTGAACCTTTTGATGAGATATATGTTCGTCGTTCCCCGGGATACCGTGAACAGCAGAACGTGATGGTGAATGGCGAGGTTCTTTACCCTGGTGTATACGCAAAGCGTTCATCCAATGATCGTCTTTCTGATATTGTAAAACGGGCTGGCGGGGTTACTTCCAAAGCCTACGTGAATGGGGCTCGTTTGTTGCGTCGGATGAATGCTGATGAATTGGCAAGAGTTAGTTCTGCTTTGCAGTTAGCTAAACATTCCAGTCGTGATTCTTTAGTGATAGATAGTATGTCTTTGGAAAAGGTTTATTACGTGGGAATCGATTTAAAAAAAGCATTGGAAAATCCGGGAGGTGAGGCGGACTTGGTACTTCGTGAAGGTGATGTGTTGCACGTTTCTAATTACGTGAATACAGTTAAGATTAGTGGTGCGGTGATGCATCCTAATGCTGTAACTTATCACAAGAAAATGAAATATAAGGATTACGTGGAAAATGCCGGAGGGTATAGTGTTGATGCGAAAAAACGAAGGGCATATGTGCTTTATCCAAACGGGACGCTTGCCGTATGCAAGGGAAATCGTACAAAGATAGAGCCGGGATGCGAGATTATTGTTCCGTTGAAATCCATGAACAAAAATCGGATGGGCTTACCGGAAATTTTGAGTTTGGCATCATCAACGACTTCGATAGCGGCAATGGTTACTGCAATTCTTAACAACACGAAATAGTATGGAACAGGAAGTAAAGCAGGCAAATCAGATGCCACAGGAGGAAGAAATTGATTTGGTCGAGGTGGTCCGGAAGTTGTGGAAAAACCGGAAACTGATACTGAAGATTACAGTCGTGTTTATGGTACTAGGGGTATTAGTGGCCCTGTTTAGTCCGAAAGAATATACTGCCGGATGTACGATGGTCCCTCAATCCGGGGATAAGAAAGTCGGTGGAAATTTGAGTGGACTGGCATCCATGGTCGGAATTAATTTAGGTGGGGCTTCTGGTGGTGAGGTTTTATCTCCGACAATTTATCCTAAAATTGTGGCAAGTATTCCCTTTAAGAAGGATTTGATGGCGACCCCGTTGAAGTTTGAAGGGTATGATCAACCGATCACGTTATTGGATTATTATACAAAGGATGAATACCAGAAATTTAGTTTGGGAGGTACAATTGCGAAATACACGATTGGTTTACCGGGAGTGATCATAAATGCAATTCGGGGAGAGGATACAACTATGATTTCTGCGGGTCAAGGGAGTGCGATTCAGTCTCTTTCAAAGGATGAGAAGAAGATGTCGGAGATGTTGAATGATATGATTTCTTTGAACGTGAATGATAAAGACGGTTACGTGCAATTGTCTGCGTCATTGGGAGAACCTTTGGCTGTAGCTCAGTTGGCTGAACGGGCTCAAGAGTTGTTACAGACGTATATTACGGATTTTAAAATCGAGAAGGTGAAGTCAAATTTGACTTTCGTGGAGCAACAATATGATGCTGCAAAAAAACGTTACGAGAAGATGCAGGATAGTTTGGCTCGTTTCAGAGATGCGAACAAGAGTTTTTCTTCTGCCGTGGCAAAGACTCAGGAGGAGGCTTTAACGAATGAGTATAATCTTGCTTATAGCGTGTATTCCGAGTTGGCAAAACAGATGGAACAGGCTAAGATTGCCGTGAATGAAACCACACCGATTTTGACGATCGTGGAACCTGTTGTAGTTCCGATTGAACGTTCTAAGCCTAAAAGGGGATTAATTTGCGTGTTGTTTACGTTCTTGGGAGGTTTTGCAGGAGTGGGTACGGTTTTGGCATTACCTTTCGTGGCTAATGTTTTTGGAAATGATAAATTGAAACGGTTTATAAAGGAATAAGTTTGTAGCCGGGGATCCGGTTTTCATATTACAGGAGGTGTGTCAAATGTATTGGCATACCTCTTTTTGTGAGAAGTTTTTTACCTTTGCGGTATATGGGGACTGGAGCGTGTGATAAAATATTTGATAGTTTTTGAAAATGATTGATTTTGAACAGTTAGCACGAAATATGAAGGGAGACGTGATGACGGATTCTCTTCATCAAATGATTTATGCGACAGACGCATCGGCTTATCGGGAGATACCGTTGGCTGTTGTATATCCTCGGGATGCCTCGGACGTGAAGGAATGTATCAAGTTTGCCAGAAAAAATGGGATTACATTGATTCCCCGTGCCGCGGGAACTTCTTTAGCGGGGCAGGTGGTAGGGAATGGGGTGGTCGTTGATGTGTCCCGGTATATGAATCACGTGCTAGAGATAAATGAAAAAGAGCATTGGGTTCGGGTTGAACCGGGGGTAGTGCTGGATGAATTGAATATGCAGGTAAAGTCGTTGGGATTGTTCTTTGGGCCGGAGACTTCTACTTCTAATCGTTGTTGTCTGGGAGGAATGGTGGGAAATAATTCGTGCGGTTCTCATTCTTTAGTGTATGGGAGTACCCGGGATCATCTTCTGGAGGCAAAAGTTATTTTGAGTGACGGGGAGGAGGCTTGGTTGAAGGGAATGGAGAAAGATGAGGTGAGGAATAAAATGGCGGAAGACACGTTGGAGGGAAAGATATACAGGTGTTCTGTGGAGATGTTGGAAAATAATAGAGAGGAGATTATTCAACATTTTCCGGACCCGGCTTTGCGGAGAAGAAATTCTGGGTATGCCATTGATCAATTGTTGTACTCGGATTACTTTGATGTTGTTTATGAGGAAAAGTTTAATTTGTGCAAGTTATTAGCCGGATCAGAAGGAACTCTGGCATTTGTGACCGAGTTGAAATTGAATCTTGTCCCGTTACCACCCAAAGAAAAGGCGGTAATTTGTGTACATTGCAGGACATTAGAGGAGGCGTTTGAGGGGAATCTGGTCGCATTGAAACACCACCCGGTGGCTATCGAGTTAATGGATCAGAATATATTAGAACTAAGTAAAGGAAATATAGAACAAAATAAGAACCGTTTTTTCGTTCAAGGTGATCCTGCTGCAATACTGATTGTTGAGTTGGCACAGAAAAGTAGGGAAGAGGTGGATCGGGTGGCAGACCAGATCGAAGCAGATATGAAGATGCACGGGTATGGGTATCATTTCCCGCGAGTGTACGGGAGTGATATTAATCGGGTGTGGAGTTTACGGAAGGCGGGACTAGGGTTGTTGTCCGGAATGCCGGGGAATGCGAAGCCCGTGTCCGTGATTGAGGATACAGCCGTGGCTCCGGAACGGTTACCTGCTTATATGAAGGATTTCGGGGAGATGCTGGAACGACTGGGATTGAAGTGCGTGTATCATGCACATATCAGTACGGGTGAGTTGCATTTACGTCCCGTGTTGAATTTGAAGGAGGAGAATGACCGGGTGTTATTCCGGCGTGTGGCGGAAGAGACGGCTAAGCTGGTGAAAAAGCATCGCGGCTCTTTAAGTGGAGAGCATGGTGACGGACGTTTACGAGGGGAGTTTATTCCATTGTTGTTCGGGGAGAAGGTGTATGGCTTGATGCAGGAGACTAAAGCTTGTTGGGACCCGGAGGGTATTTTTAACGCGAGGAAGATTGTGAATACGCCGCCCATGGATACCTCTCTTCGATATGAGGTAGGGGATTCGAACGTGACGTGTCGCACTTATTTTGATTTTTCAAAGGAAAAAGGTTGGTTGTGTGCTATTGAGCAATGTAATGGTTCGGGAGATTGTCGGAAATCATATGCTTTTGGTGGTACGATGTGTCCGAGTTTTCGGGCTACGAGAGAAGAGAGTCATACGACACGGGCTAGGGCGAATACGTTACGGGAGTTGATGACTCGTCCGAAAACGAAAAAGATATATGATCAGCGGGAGATTTTAGAAGTGTTAGATACCTGTGTTTCATGTAAAGCGTGTAAATCAGAATGTCCTTCTAACGTGGATATTGCTCGTTTTAAGGCAGAGTTCTTGCAACAGCATTATGATGTGTGCGGGGTTCCGATGAAGGCTTTTTTGATTGCCCGTTTGACAGAAATTCAGCGTTTGGGTACGATCTTACCGTGGTTTTATAATGCCGTCGTTCGAAACCGGATGACAGGCGGGATGTTGAAACGAATGTTGCATTTTGCCCCGGAGCGGGCGATTCCTACTCTTTATAAGACCACGTTGAAGCATTGGCTTGGTCGTTATCGGCGAAAGAATAGGGGTGAGATCGTGGGAAGAGTGTTTCTGTTTGCCGATGAGTTTACCAATTACATGGACGTGGAGATCGGGATAAAGATGATCGAATTGCTGGATCGGTTAGGGTATGAGGTTATTATACCGAAACACGTGGAAAGTGGACGGACAGCCATTTCGAAAGGTATGTTGAAGGTGGCGAAAGGGGTGGCCCGGAAGAATGTACTGTTGTTGAAAAGCTGGGTTACAGAAAATATTCCATTGGTAGGTATTGAGCCTTCGTGTATATTATCGTTCCGGGATGAATATCCGGATTTGGTAGGAGATGATTTGAAGGAAGAGGCCCTGAGGTTAGGAAAAAATTGCTTGTTGTATGACGAGTTTTTTACCCGGGAGATTCGTGCCGGAAGAATACGGGCAGAACAATTTACTGATCAACCGTTGAAGATTATGTTGCATGGGCATTGTCACCAAAAGTCGTTGGCCTCCGTTGAGCCTTCTAGAGAAATGTTATCTTTGCCAGTGAATTATAGCGTGGAGGTTATTCCTTCCGGATGTTGTGGGATGGCGGGAGCTTTCGGGTACGAGAAAAAACATTACGAGCTGTCCATGAAAATCGGGGAACAAGTGTTGTTTCCAGCTGTGAGGGATGCTGGGGAGGATGTTTGTATTTCAGCCCCGGGAACGAGTTGCCGACGACAAATAAAAGATGGTACGGGGAAACAGGCATTGCATCCGATAGAAGTTTTGTACGAGGCATTGAAATGTACGAAGGAAAAATAACTTCGAATTTCGTCCTTCTTTCGTTTGATGTAAAGTATTAATGTTATATTTTTGAAGTTCAAATTTTTAATTTGACAAAAAGGTAGATGTGAGTAAAGAACTAATAAAATGAATATGAAAAATTTTGCACTTATTGGCGTGGCGGGATATATCGCTCCAAGGCATTTGCGAGCCATAAAAGACACGGGGAATCAGTTGGTAGCTGCTTATGACAAGTTTGATAGCGTGGGTATCATGGATAGTTATTTCCCGAATTGTGCTTTTTTCACGGAGATGGAGTTGTTCGATCGTCATTGTTCAAAATTGAAGAAGACAGCCGAACGGGTGGACATGGTATCAATCTGTACGCCGAATTATTTGCATGATGCTCATATTCGTTATGGTTTGCGTTTGGGGGCTGACGTGATTTGCGAGAAACCGTTGGTATTGAATCCTTGGAATATAGATGCGTTGGAGGATGTGGAGAAAGAGACAGGACATAAAGGGTACACGATCCTGCAATTGCGTTTACACGAGTCAATAAAAGCTCTGAAAAAGAAGATCGAGGAAGGACCGAAAGACAAGGTGTATGACGTGGATTTGACTTATATTACTTCTCGCGGAAATTGGTATTATACGAGTTGGAAAGGGGACGAGCGGAAGAGTGGGGGTGTTGCCACGAATATTGGGGTCCATTTTTATGATATGTTGTCATGGATCTTTGGTCCGGTGAAGGAAAATATAGTACATGTGATGAGTCACGACCGGGTTGCCGGATTCTTGGGATTGGAAAAGGCTCGTGTACGTTATTTTTTGAGTATAAATGCTGATAATTTACCGGAAAATGCCGTGCAAGGGGAGAAAAGAACTTACCGTTCTATCCGTATTGAGGGGGAGGAATTTGAATTTAGTCAGGGATTCACGGAACTGCATACAGAGAGTTATCGGAAAATTCTGGCAGGAGAAGGGTTTCGTATAGAGGAAGCCCGTAATTGTATCGGGATAGTTCATGATATTCGACACGCAACCCCAATCGGTTTAAAAGGGGATTATCATCCTTTGGCTAAATTGCCATTGGTGAAACATCCTTTTGGTTGGGGAAGGTGATAAAAACTAAAAGATAAAAGTTAGAAGATAAAAACTAAGGGTAAAAACTAAAAATAAAGGGAAAATGAAGATTATTGATAATGGGTTGTTAGATGAGGTTTCTCGGCAGGCCGCAGAGAGTCCGCGTTTGAGGATGAATTATAATTTTCACGATACGTTGGAGGCTAATGCTCAACGCTTGTTGAATGCTTTGGAGCCGGGGACTGAATTACCTGTACATAGACATTGTTTTACCGCGGAGACTTATATCGTGCTGCGCGGTGAAATTAACGTGTTTTTTTATGATGATGACAAGCGGGTGACCGAGTCCGTGACCTTGAATCCGTTGAAAGGTGAATATGGTATTCATATACCTGCCGGGCAATGGCACACGTTGGAAGTCGTGGAGAAAGGAACCGTGATTTTTGAAGTGAAAGATGGGCCGTACCGTCCGTTGGGACCGGAAGATAGACTTGATTAATTTTAGATTCATGATTTTAGATTTTAGTCGCACGAGCGTTCGCTTTGGACGAGTTACAGATTCTTTCTCCTCTAAATTCTAAACTCTACATTTTAAATTATTGTGTATGTATAATAAGTTATTAAATAAAAAGGCAAAGTTGGCATTAGTCGGGTTGGGGTATGTCGGGTTACCGATAGCACTAGAGTTTGCCAAGAAGATTTCCGTGATCGGTTTTGATATTAACGAGGAACGGTTGGCAAAGATGAGAAAGAAAATCGACCCGTGTAATGAGTTGGGGCCGGAAGCATTTGAGAATAGTGATATTTATTTTACTTCTTCCGTGGATGAGTTACGGGAAGCGTCGTTTTTTATTGTGGCGGTTCCGACCCCGATAGATAAGTTTAATCAACCGGATTTGAAACCCCTGCTGGCGGCATCCCGCACGGTGGGAATGGCCTTAAAGAAGGGAGATTACGTAGTTTATGAATCTACGGTCTATCCGGGTTGTACGGAAGAAGATTGTGTCCCGGTGTTGGAAGAGGTTTCCGGACTGAAAGTTGGAATTGATTTTAAGATCGGTTATTCTCCGGAACGTATTAATCCGGGCGACAAGGTTCATACGTTGGCTAACACGGTAAAGATTGTTTCAGGATGTGATGCAGAGACTTTGGAAACGGTGGCTAAGGTTTACGAGTTAGTAGTGAAACCGGGAGTACATCGGGCTCCGAATATTAAGGTGGCCGAGGCCGGGAAGATTATTGAAAATACACAACGGGATGTGAATATAGCTCTGATGAACGAGTTATCCATTATTTTCAGTCGTATTGGTATCAACACGTATGACGTGCTGGAGGCCGCGGGGACGAAATGGAATTTCTTGAAGTTTTATCCCGGTTTAGTGGGAGGACATTGCATCGGGGTGGATCCCTATTACTTGGTGCATAAGGCAAAAGAGCTGAAGTATCATCCGCAAATGATTAATGCCGGACGGTTTGTAAATGATTCGATGGGAGGATATATAGCCAAGAAGATTGTGAAGAAGATGATCGGGATGGGAAAGAATATCTTGGGCGCTCGAGTGTTGGTTATGGGGGTTACGTTTAAAGAGGATGTATCGGATATTCGGAATTCGAAAGTCGTGGATATAGTGAACGAGTTGAAAGATTTTGGTGTGGATGTAGATGTTACGGACCCGAATGCAGATTCCGAAGAAGTGATGCATGAATACGGTTTTAAGTTGATCGAGAAGCCCCGGGCAAATTATGATGCTGTCATCGTGGCAGTAGCGCATAAGGAGTACATGGAGCTGGACGAGGAGTATTTCCGTGGATTGACATACGAACACGCTGTATTGGGAGATATAAAAGGAATTTACAGGGGGAAAATTCACCTGATGAAATACTGGAGCCTATAAATAAAATGATAACTTCGCGTCAGAATTTAATGATATGAAAGGAATTGTATTAGCCGGTGGATCCGGGACCAGGTTATATCCAATTACGAAAGGCGTATCAAAGCAGTTATTGCCGATATATGATAAGCCAATGGTATATTATCCCATTTCAGTATTAATGCTGGCGGGAATCAAGGATATTTTAATTATTTCAACCCCGCAGGATTTGCCGGGGTTCGAGCGTTTGCTCGGTGATGGCTCCGATTACGGGGTTCATTTCACGTATGCGGAACAGCCAAGCCCAGATGGGTTAGCACAAGCATTTATTATCGGGGAGGAGTTTATTGGAAATGATTCGGTTTGCTTGGTGTTGGGGGATAATATTTTTTATGGACAGCATTTTACAGGAATGTTGTTAGATGCCGTGAAAGCCGCGGAAGGGGAGGATAAAGCAACTGTTTTTGGTTATTGGGTAAATGATCCTGAACGTTACGGAGTGGCCGAATTCGATCAAGACGGGAATGTGCTGAGTATTGAAGAAAAACCGAAGAATCCGAAATCGAATTATGCCGTGGTCGGGTTGTATTTTTATCCGAACGAAGTGGTTCGTGTTGCTAAAGAGATAAAACCGTCCGCTCGTGGGGAGTTGGAAATTACTTCTGTGAATCAGACCTTTTTGGAGGCTGGTGATTTAAAAGTTCAGTTGTTGGGACGTGGATTTGCTTGGTTGGATACAGGAACTCATGATTCATTGGCTGAAGCTTCTAATTTTGTAGAAGTTATCGAAAAACGTCAAGGGCTGAAGATTGCTTGTTTGGAGGAGATTGCTTATATGAAGGGATGGATAGATGCGGAGCGTTTGAGGGCTGTGGCTCAACCGATGATCAAAAACCAGTATGGACAGTATTTATTGAAATTACTGCAGTAATTTCAATAAGTTGCAGGTTGGCAGGTTACAGGTTACAAGTTATTTACAGGTTATAAATTGTTTATGGGGACGGTTAGGTGTTTTGAGGATTTTAAGATTTGGCAGGATGCCCGTTTGTTGGTAAATCAGGTTTACTTGTACACTGCAGGAGTGAAGGATTATGGGTTTAATGATTAGGTTAGAAGGGCGGCAGTTTCGGTGATGAATAATATTGTGGAGGGGTATGAGGCTGGTGGTAATGTGATGTTTAAGAAGTTTTTGCAAATATCGAGGGGAAGTTGTGGTGAAGTCAGGAGTATGTTGTATTTAGCTAAAGACTTGAAATATATAGACGAAATAAAGGTAAACGGGTTATTGTCTGATTGTATGGTTTTATCTAAAGGTATCAGTAAATTAATTACTTATTTGGATGCCACAACCAGCAACTTGTAACCTGTAAACTTGTAACTAAAATATAGATGAAATAAAGGTAAACGGGTTATTGTCCGATTGTATGGTTCTATCCAAAGGTATCAGTAAATTAATTACTTATCTGGATAACACAACCTGCAACTTGTAACCTGCAAACTTGAAACTAAATTTTGAAGAATGAAAAATTTATTAATCACTGGCGGGGCCGGATTTATCGGTTCGCATCTGGTTCGGCTAATGGTAAACAAGTATCCGGAATATCGTATTGTCAATTTAGATAAGTTGACTTACGCGGGTAATTTAGCGAATTTGAAAGATATTGAGAATATGTCGAATTACAAGTTCGTGAAAGCGGATATTTGTGACTTCGAGAAAATGCGTGAGGTTTTTGCCGAATATGAAATAGATGGGGTAATCCATTTGGCTGCAGAGAGTCACGTGGATCGATCTATCAAAGATCCGTTTTCTTTTGCCCAGACAAACGTAATGGGAACGTTAAGCTTGTTGCAAGCAGCTAAATTGGCTTGGGAGGGTGATTTTGACGGAAAACTGTTTTATCATGTTTCAACGGATGAAGTGTATGGTTCTTTGCAACCGAATGGAGGTTTCTTTGTGGAGACTACAAAATACGATCCTCATTCTCCCTATTCGGCATCGAAAGCCTCTTCAGATCATTTCGTGAGAGCTTATCATGACACTTACGGTTTACCCGTGAAAATTTCTAATTGTTCTAACAATTACGGAACTTACCAGTTCCCGGAGAAGTTAATCCCGTTGTTTATAAACAATATTCGTCATAATAAACCACTTCCTGTGTATGGAACAGGAGAGAACGTGAGGGATTGGTTGTTCGTGGAGGATCATGCACGGGCAATTGATTTGATATTCCATAAAGGTAAAGTGGGGGACACTTACAATATAGGTGGGTTTAACGAATGGAAGAATATTGATCTGATCAAGGTCATGATCAAGGTTACTGACCGTTTATTAGGCCGTCCGGAAGGGACCTCCGAGAAACTGATCACGTATGTAACAGACCGGGCCGGGCACGATTTGCGTTATGCTATTGATTCCACTAAATTGCATGAAGAGTTGGGTTGGGAGCCTTCTTTGCAGTTCGAGGAGGGGATTGAAAAAACGGTAAAATGGTATTTGGAGAATCAGGATTGGTTGGATAACGTGACGAGTGGGGAATACATGAAGTATTACGAATCAATGTATAATCTGTAAATTGAAGTATGAAATTGTACTTAGTGGTACATTTTCAATTTTCAATTTTCAATTTTCAATTATAATGAAGGTTATTGAGACTGAAATAGAAGGTGTTTTTATGCTTGAACCGTGGGTGTTCGGTGATGATCGGGGATATTTCTTCGAAAGTTTTTCTTTAAAACATTTTGAAGAGAAGGTAAGTAAAACGGTGTTTGTGCAGGATAATGAATCTAAATCTAAATATGGTGTTTTACGGGGTTTGCATTATCAATTACCTCCATATACGCAGGCAAAACTGGTGAGAGTGGTGAAAGGTCGTGTTTTGGATGTTGCCGTGGATATTCGTAAAGGTTCACCGACTTTCGGGAAGTATGTTGCCGTGGAGCTGAGTGAAGAGAATAAATTGCAATTTTTCTTACCTAAGGGGTTTGCGCATGGATTTGCGGTTTTGAGTGAGGAGGCGATATTTCAGTACAAGTGTGACGAGTATTATGCTCCGGATCATGAAGGTGCGATTTGTTACAATGATCCTGATTTAGGAATAGATTGGAGATTACCGTTAGAGGATATTATATTGTCGGAGAAGGATAAAAAGCATCCGAGGTTGCGGGATGCGGTATTGTTGTAAAAAGGAATTAAATGAAAAATTATTTATTTGGACCGAATGGATTAGCTACCAAGATAGTACACACGAGATACCTGAGTCGCTGGATCGTGATGGGGATTGACGTTGTGCTTTCAACTTTGGTAACGGTTTTTGCTTACTGGCTTATCCGGTTTGTCAGGGAAGAACCTATTGTTTGGTCGTGGGTTGCATATTTGGCATTATTGGCGGCGGTCATTAGTGCTTTGGCATTTGCCATATTACATGCTCATCGTGTCGTGATGCGTTTCACCACGTTACGGGAAACTTGGCGTTTGGGGATAGCGATGGCTTTGAAAGTGATCATTCTTTACCCTTTGATTCATGTATTCTACCCACAGGTATCTAATGAAAGATTGATTTTAGGGGCTTTGTTGGACATGATGACGACTACCGTGGTGTTGGTTTCCGTGCGAGTGGTGTTAGTGAGCCTGTATGACTTTTTGAAAGTTCGTTTGCATGGAGAACAAAAGCGGGTGTTGATCTTCGGAATGGATGATTGTTCTGCCTCGCTCAGTACGGCAGTTTCTAACAGTTTCCTGCCATCTTACAAGGTAACCGGGTATTTGACTATCGGAAAAAGATATAAGCATTACCGATTATCCGGTGAATCAGTATACTTTATCACGGGAGAAGAAGGATTTAACCGCTTGGTAAAGCGTTTACGGGTGGATGGAATCGTGTTCCCGAATTATCGGACCGCTCAGGAGGAACAAAAACGATTGGTGCATTATTGTCAGAAATTGGGGTTGGAAATGTTGGTACTGCCTTCCGTGGAGGAGATGAGTGACGGGCAGTTGCCGCGTCCGCAAATGAAGGAAATCCGTTTGGAGGAATTGCTTGGGCGTGACGAGATAAAGATTAACATGAAGGAGATTGCGGAAGGATTGGAAGGGAAAGTCGTTATGGTTACAGGTGCAGCCGGTTCTATCGGGAGTGAGTTATGTCGTCAATTGACACGTTTTAATATCAAGCAATTGATATTTCTGGATTCAGCTGAAACTCCAATGCATAATATCCAGTTGGAATTTACGGATAAGTTTCCGAATACTTCTTTTGTGCCTGTGATCGGGGATGTGAGATCTCTTGATCGTATGGATTTTGTGTTCCGTAATTATCACCCTCAAGTGGTATTTCATGCGGCAGCTTACAAGCACGTGCCCTTGATGGAATCGAATCCCTGTGAAGCCGTGCGGGTAAACGTGTTTGGGACGATGAATGTTGCGGATCATGCCGTGAAGTATGGGGTGGAGCGGTTTGTTATGGTTTCCACGGATAAGGCGGTTAACCCGACGAATATCATGGGAGCCTCTAAACGTTTGGCCGAGATATATGTACAAAGTTTAAGTGTGGCTATTCGGGATGGGTTACAAGTAGGAACTACTCGTTTTATCACGACGCGTTTTGGGAACGTGTTGGGATCTAACGGTTCGGTAATTCCGAGATTCCGTGAACAGATTCGCAACGGGGGACCTGTTACGGTGACTCATCCGGATATTATTCGTTATTTCATGACGATCCCGGAAGCTTGTCGTTTGGTGATGGAAGCCGGAACGATGGGGATGGGAGGTGAGATTTATATTTTCGAGATGGGACGTCCCGTGAAGATTGCCGATATGGCAAGACGGATGATTGAATTATCGGGATTTGATCCGGATAAGGAGATTTCCATTATCTACACGGGGTTGAGACCGGGAGAGAAGTTATACGAAGAGTTGTTAAGTAACAAGGAGAACACCTTGCCGACAGCTCATACCAAAATTCGGGTAGCGAAAGTACGGGAGTATAATTATTTTGATGTAGTAAATGAATTGAATAAATTGAATGAATTGGCTGCTAGGGTAAATATCCCGGAGATGGTGAAGATGATGAAGGATATTGTACCTGAGTTTGTCAGTCGAAATTCTGAATTCGAAAAATATGATAAAGAGTCCGTGAGTTGATAAGGGGGCTAAAGTGAGTGGGTTTTGAGCGGCGAAATCATAAATTTAAAATCATAAATCTAAAATTATATATGGCGAATATATTGATCACGGGTGCGAATGGACAGTTAGGTACAGAGTTGAGAAATCGTAGCTTTTCTTTGCTGGATGACGTGTTTTACACGGATGTTGAAGAATTGGATATAACGAATTTTAAGGCGATATGTGCCTTTATTGAGACGCATGATATTGACACGATCATTAATTGTGCTGCATACACGGCTGTCGACCAAGCAGAAGACGATGAGGAAAAAGCGATGAAATTGAATCGTGATGCCGTGGCTAACTTGGCCAATGCTGCCGTGAAACTGGATTGTCTGCTGGTCCATATCTCGACAGATTACGTGTTTGACGGGACATCGGATCATCCTTATACGGAAAAAGATGCTACAAATCCGCAGAGCGTGTACGGGAGAACAAAATTGGAAGGAGAACAGGCTATCAAAAAATCGGGATGTCTGTATATTATTATCCGTACAGCTTGGCTGTACTCCGGGTATGGACATAATTTCGTGAAAACAATATCCCGTTTGGCTTCTGAGTGGGACGAGTTGAACGTGGTGAACGATCAGTGGGGAACGCCGACTTATGCGGGGGATCTGGCCGAGGCTATTATTAGCATTATGGAACGGGATGATCTCCCGGAATTGGAGGGGGTATATCACTTTACGAATGAAGGTGCTTGTACGTGGTATGATTTTGCCAAAGAAATCGTGGCGATTACAGGGGCAAATTGTAAAGTGAACCCAGTGACAACCGAGGAATATCCTTCTAAAGTAAAAAGACCTGCTTATTCAATTTTGGATAAGACAAAAATTAAGGAGACTTTCAATTTGGAGATCCGGGATTGGAGAGAAGCATTAAAAAGTTGCATGGCAACTTTTTAACGTGTATCTTCGCGGGCGTTTTTAGAAAAAGATAAATAATGATTACAGTTTCGGATTTAGAGATTCAGTTTGGGAAGAGAACTTTGTTCCGGGATGTGAATTTGAAGTTTACACCGGGGAATTGTTATGGAGTAATAGGTGCCAATGGTGCCGGGAAATCTACGTTCTTGAGAATATTGAGTGGCGATTTGGAGCCAACGCGGGGAACCGTGATGTTCGGACCGGGAGAACGGTTGTCGGTATTGAAACAGGACCACTTTGCTTATGACGAGTGTACGGTTTTGGATACCGTGTTACAGGGACACTCCTCTTTGTGGAAGGTGATGCAGGAGAAGAATGCGATATACATGAAGGAGGATTTCTCGGATGAGGACGGGATTCGGGCTGCCGAACTGGAAGAGCAGTTTGCCGGGATGGACGGATGGAATGCGGAGAGTGATGCGGCGAACTTGTTGAGTGGATTAGGTATTAAGGAAGATTTGCATTATTCCTTGATGAAAGATATAAGTGGAAAGCAGAAAGTACGGGTTTTGTTAGCTCAGGCCCTATTCGGGAAACCGGATAACTTGTTATTGGACGAGCCCACGAATGATTTGGACTTGGAGACGGTTATGTGGTTGGAAAATTATCTGGCCAATTACGAGAACACGGTCTTAGTGGTATCGCATGACCGGCATTTTCTGGATTCCGTGTGTACACATTCGGTAGATATTGATTTTGGTAAGATTCAGTTATTTGCCGGTAACTATAGTTTTTGGTATGAGTCGAGCCAGTTAGCTTTGCGTCAGGCTCAAGCTAAGAATAAGAAGGCGGAGGAGAAGAAGAAAGAGTTACAGGAGTTTATTTCCCGCTTTAGTGCTAACGTGGCAAAGTCAAAGCAAACCACGAGCCGTAAGAAAATGTTGGAGAAATTGAATGTAGAGGAGATTTTACCTTCTACCCGGAAATACCCCGGGATTATCTTTACCCCGGAACGGGAAGTGGGTGACCGGATTTTGGATGTTCGTAATTTGAGTAAATCTATCGAAGGACAGACCTTATTCCGTGATGTGGAGTTTACCGTGGAGAAAGGGGATAAAATTGCCTTCCTGTCACGTGATCCGAGAGCGATGACTGCCTTGTTGGAGATCCTTGCTGGGAATGAAAAACCGGATACGGGTAGTTTCACGTGGGGAGTAACGATCACGAATGCCTATCTTCCGTTGGATAATTCAGCTTATTTCCAGACGGATATGACTCTGGTAGAATGGTTGGGACAGTACTCTGCAGATACAAGTGAAACGTTTTTGAGAGGATTCCTCGGGAAAATGTTATTTTCCGGGGAGGATATTTACAAACGGGTGAAAGTTTTATCCGGGGGAGAGAAGATGCGTTGTATGATAGCCAAGATGATGTTGACAAATGCGAATGTCTTGTTATTGGATTCTCCGGCCAATCACTTGGATTTGGAATCCATTCAGGCTTTTAATAATACATTGGTGGCGTTTAAAGGAATCGTTTTAATGAATTCTCATGACCATGAGATCATCCAAACCGTTTGTAACCGGATCATAGAATTAACACCTAAAGGGATGATAGACAAGCGAATGGATTTTGATGATTATATCACGAGTGATAAGATTAAAGAACAATTGAATCAGATGTACTGATATTCATTCTAATTGTCTCTGTGAATAAAAATATTCGAAAATCACACTAATTAGTGTGATTTTCGAATATTTTTTGTATGTTTGTATAAATAATAGAGGTGAATTATGAAGTGTGTATTAGTGACTGGCGGAGCTGGTTTTTTAGGGTCACATTTATGTGATCGATTAATAGAATCAGGTAATTATGTGATTTGTTTAGACAATTTTTTTACCGGTTCGAAGGAAAATATTCAACATTTGGTAGGTAATCCTAATTTTGAATTGGAGGAACGGGATATTATCTGGCCTTATATGAAGGGAGTGGATGAGATTTATAATCTGGCTTGTCCGGCATCTCCGGTACACTATCAATATGACCCGATAAAAACTATAAATACCTCTGTTTTTGGTGCGGTAAATATGTTGGAATTGGCGAAAGGGGTTAAGGCAAAGTTGTTACAGGGGTCTACGAGTGAGGTTTATGGTGATCCAGTGAAACATCCGCAAACTGAAGAATACTGGGGAAACGTGAATCCTATCGGGCTGCGTTCTTGTTATGATGAAGGAAAGAGATGTGCGGAGACATTGTGCATGGATTATCACCGTCAGGCCGGGGTTGTGGTGAAAATTATTCGTATATTTAATACTTACGGACCTCGTATGGCTCAGAATGATGGGCGCGTGGTATCGAATTTTATCGTGAATGCCTTACAAGGAAAAGATATTGAGATTTATGGTGATGGAACCCAGACACGAAGTTTTCAATACGTGGATGATTTAATCGATGGTATGATTAGAATGATGGCCACGGAGGATAATTTTACTGGTCCGGTGAATCTTGGTAATCCCGGGGAATTCACGATGTTGGAACTGGCAAATTTGGTATTGGAGTTGACAGGGTCAAAGTCCCGAATCGTGTTTGGAACACTTCCGGAAGATGATCCTAGGAAGCGCAGGCCGGATATAACGTTAGCTAGAATGAAGTTAAGCTGGCAGCCGATGATCCCTTTGCGGGATGGGTTGGTGAAAACGATAGATTATTTTAAGTCTCAATTGTAATTGTTATCCTCTTTTCGCTTTTTCCCAAGTTCCTTTACCCTTGTGTTTTTTCAGATAGAAAAGTGCTTTCAACACGTTTAAATTCATGAACATGAAGTAGTAAGGGATAAATAGAATCTTTATTTTTATCTGTTTTTTGGCCATAATAGCCCCGAGACAAGCTAGAACGTAAAAGATAATTTGTAGGATGATTATGATCTTGTAGAGGGATGCTCCCTGTGCAATGACGAGAATCAAATTCAACGGGAATAGTAGGAATAATAGAGCGGGCGTAACCGACCAGCGTAGTACCCGGTGTGATATATATTGAAAGGAGAGGGTGCCATATTTGAACAGGTTGAGTAGTCCTTTTAGCCGAGCGATAGATTGTAAGCCCCCTGCTGCAATGCGTACTTTGCGTTTTTGTTCTTCGTGCATATCCGCGGAGCCGGATTCAATGGCGTAGGCCTTGTCGCAATAGGCAATTTTATAACCTTGCATGGCAATTCGTAGCGAGAGAATAAAGTCATCCAGTAAAGTGTCTTCGGGCATGGGGTTGAATAATTCCGTACGGATGGCGAATAATTCCCCTGCAGCTCCTACTGCCGAGTACAACTTGGAATCCCACGCTTTTAATTTTGATTCGTAGCGCCAGTAAAAACCTTCTCCACCTGAAACAGCGTTGTCTTTGTCCTTGTTTTCGATACGTTTCTCCCCGGCCACGCACCCCGTTTTAGGATTGGTGAAACAAGTCATAATTTCTTTTATCGATCCCACGTTGAGCATCGTGTTGGCATCTGTGAAAATCGTGTATGATGTTTTAATAAATGGCATTGCCCGGTTCAGGGCTGCCGTCTTTCCTCTGCGCTCGGGGGAAAAGAGAACCGTTACGTTCGGGTATGTGGCCAATAACATATTTGTTGAATCGGTGGAACCGTCGGTAACCCAGATCACGTGTAACTTGTCTTTCGGGTAATCGAGAGTCGCACAGTTATCCATTTTTGCTTTGATGATCTTTTCTTCGTTGTAAGCTGCGATAAGTAGCGTAACATCGGGAAGAGGTTCCGGAAGTGTTAATGGCTGTTCCGGGTGGAGTTTTTCTTTGATTTTGACAAGGATGTATAATAGGATTCCGTATCCGATGTATGTGTAGAATACGATAATAATGGAAATCCAGAATAGGTATTGAAGAAATTGTGTCATAATTGTTATTTTAGATAGAATTCACTGATAACCGGGTTATGATCGCTCCATCCTTTTTCCGGCGAGTAATAGTCTGTACATTTAAACTCTTTAGAATAAAGGATAAAGTCAATGCGTAACAGGTGGTGTATTCCCCGGAAGGTATAGGCGTATCCGTTACCTCGTGTTTTGAAACTGTCCTTTAAGTTTCCCTTGATATGTTGATAAGTGTAGGATGAAGGGGTGTCATTAAAATCTCCACAGACGATTGTGGGAATTCGTGTCGTGTCAATAACTTGTCTTACAATTTGAGCCTGCGTGGCTCTGATCTTGAAATTTAGGGCTAATTCTTGTGATATATCCGTTACGACGTCTTCTACTTGTTGTATGTCTGCATTTTGTAGTGCGGGATCATCTAGTAATTTCCGTTTCCTGCTGAAATTTGTTGTTTGTAAGTGACAACTGATTATTCTTGTCGTTGTTTCCCCGGTTTGAATATCAACCCACATGGCATCATTTGTTTGGGAATCAAGAGGTATCTTCCCGAATCGCAAAATAGGGTATTTACTAAAAATTCCCGTTCCCAAGGTTGTGGAACCGGGTAAGTAAGTTATTGCATGATGGGGGCAGTTTAACAAATGGGAAAGAGTGTCTGCGTTGATCTTGGTGTTTTCCCGGTATTCTTGGAAACAGATAATGTTAGTCTCGTTATTTTTTAGAAATTCCGAAATATAGTATTGGGTTTCCAAATGTTCCCATGATTTGAATTTTCCCACGTTATAGCTGGCTATACGTAGGGGAAGTTTTCCATCCGGTAATTCGGAAGATGATAGTGTCATTTGAAAGATTGACGTGATATAACCGCTATTTAATAAAATGGCGATGATAGGTATGATTACCCACCATTTTTTTCTAATGATCCAGTAAACGAGAATTAGTAAATTTATAATCAGAACAACAGGAATAGCTAACCCGATGAACGTGATAAATATTGATTCATTGGGGTCTGTCTGTCCGGCCATGTATGCGATGAGGCTAAATCCAGCCGTAACGAAACTAATCGGGACCATTAAGAGTGAAAAGAAATATCTGAGAGCTGCCATAGAAGTCTTATCTTGATGTTGTTTTTAATTTTACTTTCATTATAATCGGGTTATGGTCACTCCATGGAAGATGGGGTGAATCGTACACTAATCCTGTGAAAGATTTGTCGTAACTGATAAAATCTATTCGTAACAATCCTTTAATCCCGTTGAATGAATGTCCATATCCTTTCCCTCGATCCCGAAAACCGTCTGTTAAGTTATTTCCTGCAATATGGTTATAGGCAAAGGACACGGGCGTGTCGTTGAAATCTCCGCATACAATGACAGGGTAACGGGTCGTGTCAATGATGTTTCGAACTTGTACAGCTTGGCTGGCACGAATGACAAAGTTGGCTTTTAGTTGTTCCACGATGTTCACAAGTGTCCGGGCCTGACCTTTCCAGTCTTTAACGCTTCTGTATTCTTCATATTTTTTGCCATTCATGCTGACATCTGTTGTTTGTAAGTGGTTATTGAATACACGGATGGTATCTTTTCCGATTAAGATGTCTGCCCACATACTATTGTTCTTTTCGGAATTAAAATTGATTTCACCGTATCGAATTATGGGATAATGACTATATATGCTGATCCCAAAATTGGCCCATGCTGTTTGTCTGTTAAAAAACACACATCGATTGGGAAGTCCGAATTTTTGTTGAATGGTGATGCTATCCAGATGTGATTCTTCACAATGTTCTTGGATACATAAAATATCAATGTGATTGTCTTCTACTAATTTTTTTATATTATATTTTATATTTCGTGCGATCCAGTAGAAACCTTCAACATTATAGCTAGCGATGGTGATTTCATCTTTTGGAGCATAGGGAATATCTTGTTTCCAAGGTGATTGAAACATTCCTGAAAAGAATTGATGATTACTGATGATTGTGATAAATGGTAATATAATCCACCATTTTTTATGGATTCCCCAAAATACTAGGAGATATAAATTGACTAATATAATTCCCGGCATGAATAGACCAGATAATGCAGGAATCCACCATTTATCAGGATTGATACATGGTGCAAAAATTCCACATACGCCCAAGAATGTCATTCCTAGGGTTGCTGGTTTCATTAACAGGTAAAAGAAAAACCTTAGTGCGGCCATTTCTCTTTATTAGGGATAAATTTATTTGTATATTATGTGGCAAAGTTAGCAATATTGTTATTGTTTGGATTTATTTTGTCTTTTTTCTGCATCTCATCAAGTACCTTTTTCATTTGGTTATTCCATGAAAGATGTCGAATCGAATTTCTTATTTCTAAAGGCGTGATATGCAATTGATTGTAGAAATTGAGTATTTGCTTTATATCCACAGCTTCCTCGTTTGCGGGAATTTTCATGATATAAGGCATATTTTCAAAATCTTCGTCTATTTCTGAATAGATGAACGGAATACCTCTAGCTGCATATTCTCTGTTTTTAAGCGTTTTAATATTTGTGATTCCACTACGATGGCGTCCCAAACTGCCGATTCCGAAATCGCATAGTTCAAAAAGAAGGTCAAGCATTTGTCCAGCTTGCCGTCCATGCAGGATAACATAGGGAGCTAGGTGATTCTCTTTGATGATAGACATATATTCTTCACGCTCTCTTAGGCTAAAAAAATCTCCAATAATATGAAAATACACTTTGTATTGGGGAGCATGAATGTAGTAATTAGCAAGACCCTTCAACAAGCGGTCAAATCCGTGCCAATAGTGAATCTCGGCGACCCCGATTAAATGAATTTCTTGTGAAGTGTCGTTTGCTTCTTGTTTTACGGGGATGTCCTTGAAATCAATCCCATTAGAGATTTGGAGTGTTGGGATTCCGAATATCGTTTTGTAATTGGAAAAGGTGATAATTCGGTCTAAGTATTTAGCAAGTTGTTTCCTAAAACATTTGTCGATAAGTAGTTGTATCTTCCCTTTGGATAGAATGTATTCTTGATCGTACGGATACGTGGGAATTTCCATAACCACATGGATTCCGGCTTTTTTTATTTTACTAACCAGTCTAATTGTGAATGGATTGGCATTGTGGTCCGAGCGAATATATACCAGATCAATCTGGTTTTTAATAATGTAGCGGAAGACCGAATTGAATTCAAAACGTTTGTATAGTTTTCCTTTTATACCATCTCCGTAATCTGCCAGAATCTCTTGATCTAGCATACGGTATTTTATTCCTTGTTTTTCCGATAAATAACAAAGATGGGTCTCCACCCCGTTAGCTTCGAGTGCTCGTACTTGATAGTGGATCTTTTTGCTAATTCCATTGGTGGCGTGAAAGCCATGGAACGTGAGAAATAATGCTTTCATGCTTTGAATTTAAGTAGTTTCACCAAATTGTATTCTTTTGTGATATGAATATAGGTTAGATCTATCCCTATAAAGACAACTGATTTTATGATCAAATTGATAAATAACGAATATGGAGTTATGAAAGGGGTAATTAAAAATAGTGTTAGAAATACGATACTACCGAGTAAGATAGGGGAGAGAAATTGTTTCCCTAAATGAATGATAGAACGACGAAAGGTGATGTAATACATTTGGTAATAGCATTGAAGAAAACTGATTGAAAACGTGATCGTGATACTCCAGGCTACGCCATCCAGTGTTTTGAAAATAAATAATCCGACGCATATACCTGCCACGTTGATGATTGATGAGAATAACCCACATAAAAATAGGCTCTTTGTGTCGTTGGATGCTTGGAAAATGGAGCCGGAGGTAGACATGATGATTTGTATCCCGACAGAAATAGATAATATTTGAAATATTGATACAGAGGGCATCCATTGTTCACCGAATACGATCAAGGTGATTTCACGTGCCGAGAACCAAAGGAAAACAGATAATGGCAACCCGATGAAAGCTAGTAAACGGATGATTTTTTCATATGCACCTGCCAGATGATTTAAATCATGCTGATAGTCTGAAAAGATGGGGTGCATCACGGGAGTGATGACATGGGTGATATTTTGTAAAGGAAGCATCATCAGCCGATATGATTTTTCGTAATATCCCAAGGGTGACATTCCCATGTATTTCCCGATAAGGAGCTTGTCGAGATTTCGACTAAAATAGTTGATGATATTGAATATGAACTGATAAGCCGAGAATTTGAATATTTTCCGGATAGAAGGGATGCCCCAGGTCATTTCCAGTGTTTGAGGATATTTTTGATAAGATATGATAAATAGTAGGATACTGGAAAGAATGGGATTTATAATTAAAGCATAAAGTCCTGCTCCACCAAGAGCTGCCAGAATAGCGATTATACCTCCGCTTACTTGCACACCAAGACTTCTCCATGCGAGAAATTTGAAAGCTTTCGCTTTATACAATAGGGCATTCGGGACAATGTTTGCTGATGCGAAGAAAAGATTTATAGCTAATAGCTGGGTGATCGTCTTCATGCTCGGTTCTTTGTAGAAAAAGGAAATCGGCCATGAGCAAAGGAAAAATAATAGTGTTAAGATACACCCGCTCCATACCGTGAATGAAAACAATTGGTTAAGATCTTTTTGTTGAAGTTCCTTGTTTTGTATGATAGCCGCTCCTATTCCGAGGTCACTGAATATGCTGAAAAAAAAGGTGATAACCGTTACTACGGCCACGATACCGAATTTATCCGGGGATATTAATCTGGCAAGTACTCCTGTAATAATCAATGATATGAGAATACCCGAATATTTAGCAATGGCTGTATAAAAAACACCGGAGAGTAGCTCTTTTTTAATCGAACCCATAAAATTATCTTTTTAGTAGAGATTTGAAAAGTAACACGCAAATTGTTTTGCAATTCACATATTTGGAGTAGTCTATTAGGGCGCATTTCGCAATGTAAAGACGTTGTTTTGCGGGTAGTCTAAAAGCATTTCGTATGGCAGCGTTGAGCATTTTAGATAAGTGATTATGAATGATTTCTCTTACTTCGGCCTGTAAATACGTGTAGTTTTTTAATTCATTTGCCACGGTAAAGTATCCTTGAATATTCTTCATTGAAAATGGACGGGTGGTGATAGAGTTTTTTCTTACTCGTCTTTTGAAAAAAGTTCGTTGAATATATTTTACTCGTGTAGCATTTAAATATAACAGAGCCGTGTATAATTCATCTTCATGAATAATGTGGGGATAAAACCGAATATTATTTTTTTTCAGGAAACTTGAACTGGAAAAACTAAGACAAGCAGATGTCCGGAAATTACCTGTTTGATCCTGTATCTTTAACAATTCTGTCCCTTGCCAAACGTTATCGGATATTTGCAAATTGCGTTGATATTGGTAGTTTCTTGGACATGTATTTTCAGCATAGAAACTTTCTGCATCGAAAAAGACAAAATCTAATTTTTCGGCAATACATTTCTGATAACATATTTCCAGTGCATCTTTTTCCAAAAGGTCATCACTGTCCATGAAATAAACAAATTCTCCAGATGCTTTTTCTAGTCCGGTGTTGCGGGATATGGATAAACCTTGATTTTCTTGAGAGAATATTTTTATTCTATGGTCTTGTTTTGATAGTTCCAAGAGTAGAGAAAGACTATTGTCTGTGGAACCATCATTTATGATAATGATTTCAATGTCATATAATGTCTGTTTTTGTATTGATTCAACGGTTTGTTTTATGTATAACTCTGTGTTGTATACAGGAATAATCACGCTGACTTTAAATGAGTTCATTATATTCTAAATATGGTTACTATTATTATTGACAAGGGGAACTAATTCTTGTGTCCGTTCCCATGTTTTGTTTTGAAAATTGTATCGTTTGATAATTTTCGCAGGATTGCCTACGGCAACAGAATAATCGGGAATATTTTTGGTAACAACGCTTCCTGCTCCAATTTGGCATCTTTTACCGATATGAACTCCTGCAACGATGACTGAGTTGGCCCCGATATGGGACTCATCATCAATGATAACTTCTTTTTTTACTAAAGCCTGTTCGTTAGAATCCCGTTCTCCATCTTCATATCCATGATTGAAACCGGAAATAAAGACATGTTGTCCTAAGCCTACTTTATTGCCTAGATATACGGGACCTATAATGACAGAGCCGATCCCGACACGGGCATTATCACCGATAATGATATTGCCCGCTCCGTTATTTATTGTTGTAAAATCTTCGATAATCGTGTTATTACCAATAGAGAACTGATTCCACGGGAACACGTCGATACGTGATTTTCTTCGGCGGATGATAGCCCCTTTTCCTTTTTTGTGTACGAAGGGATTAATGAACCATTTAACCCAGAGACGAGGCCGGGGATTATTCGCAGGGGAGATTGACCACATGATAAGCCTCTTAATTTGAGTATTTCTTTTTATAACAGTTTTTAATTTATCAAACATTTGATGTGTTTTTATAGATCTTTAATTCCATAGTTTTCTGAATACCAAAAGTCTGTGGGAGAATTTATTTTAAAATGATTTTTAAGACCTCCATAGAAATCTTGTAAAATACTTATATCAGGCCCATTGTTTGCTTCGATGACAACTGGACCGTCTTCGGTATAGGCGATGTCCCAACCAATATATTTTATATCGCAAAATTTGAAAGCGAGCTTTAACGTGAATTCTACAATCTTGTCCCAGAATGGAATATGGAATCCTTCAAATTTGAAATTAGTATAAGGGTGTGCTAGAAACTTTTCCTGATTATTTGTTAGGGCATATTTATAGAGTTCTCCGGTGTTTGGATTTACTTTTGTGTAAAGACCACCTGAAGTTGCGTTATCAATTTCCATTCCTCCATGTCCCATTCTTAATAGTGCGAATAAAATTTTTATTTTAGAGTTATCAATACATTCAGTTACAATTCTAAATGTATTTATTGAAAATGGGTATATTTCATTTATAATGGTATGTTGTGTTAACCCGGCCTGAATGATATAATCTTGTTTAACGATTTCTTTTATGTATTCAAGATCTACTATAACGTTTTTTTGTTTATCAATAAAAGTATTAGGATTTGTCTTATTTAATACGTGAATACCAGTGCCTCCAACTCCGAATCTTGGTTTTATAAAAAGTTTTTTGTCTGGTATATTTTGAATAATTTCTAATGTTTCTTGTAAAGTTATAATGTTTTGCTGATCATTTAGAAATGAGTTATTTCTAGTATAGAGAATTGTTTTTGGTTGATTTATTCTTAAACCTTGACAGATTGTGTAGAAGAGAAATTTGTCTTCGCAAAGAATATTCCTTTCTTTGAAAGATTTCGGATAGAGCAGATAATAAGCAAAGTAATCTGGAATATAATTTTTCATTTCTGATATGCTTAGAGGGCAATCTGAGCGATACATATTATAGCGGAAATATTGTATTGGGTATATTTTCCAATATTTCCATAGTTCATGTGTTTCTTTTCGAATTTTTGATGGACTTTTCTTTTGGGTACACTGAATGTATTGGTTGATATAGTAATTGTTTTTTTGTTTGTAATAAATCCGGTGTGATTTTTCCGAACTTTTTTTTATGAAAAAATATAATATTCTTTTTGTAAATGACATGGTAATAAGTAATTTACGTTATTGATTCTTGATAAAGATTTTCAAAATAGAATTATTTTGTTACTTGCTTTGCTCTAAAATTCTAATGATTTGTTGTTCTGCATTTGTTTTTATTTTGAATTCAACTCGTCGGGAACGTTCTTTGTTTTCTGTTTGATTTGGATTATAGATTAGATGACTGGAAGATAAACCGTTGGCGGTAAGTTTACTTTTAGTCCAGTGGAGTAGTTGTTCATCTTTTATCTGCGAAAGGATATACTCTAACACTTTGCGAGTCCTGTCCTGTGAAAGTTCCATATTGTTGAAATAAGCTTGATAGGGTGAGGATTCTCCGGCCCATTCGCTGGACGTGTGGCCTTCTATACGAATCTCTTCAATATCGTTCTTGTATTTGGGATCGGTTAGAATCTGTATGAATCGGGGAAAAAAACTATCCAGAATACTTTTGAAATGATCGTTTAACTCGGCACTTCCAACATTAAATAAGATTTCGGGATTTTCAAAACGGATGGAAAGCGTTAAGGAATCCAATACGGCATTCCAGATTTGCAGATTCTTTGTAAATTCCTTTTTTAAATCGTTCGTGATTTCAACCTGTGTGGTTTCATAGGTTTGGGCAATGGAAGTTATTTTATTTTTTTCGAGATTCACACTTCTCATATACACGATAGAAATGAAAAGAAAGATCATCATAAGTACAGACATCAAGTCTGAGATTGACATCCATTGGTTTTCTTCTTTCGATGATTTAAATATTCTCATAATACACAATTAGATGTTCATTCCACGTCATTTGTTTTTTTGTACAGCGTATCGTGGTCTTGTGATAATTTCTTGATAATCGTCATTAACGTCTTGGTAAACTTCTCCAGTTCGGTTAATTCCCTTTCATACTTTTCTTCCATACGGTTTAATTGAGAACTCATTTGTTGTTCCGAGCCTTTGATAAACTCACCGAATGAGGTCACTTGCTCCATGAAAACATGATTTTGTTTCATGTTTAGATTATTGGATTTTCCCAAGAAGGTTTCGATGTTCTGTATTGTTTCTTGTAATTTAGAAAGAGTGTCTTGAAGTTGTTCCTGTATTGTTTGGTTAAATTCTTGGGAATGTATGATATGCTGTAATTGTTGTTCCAGTATATCGTATATCTTTAAAATGGTTTGATTAATTTGTTCTGAAATCCTATTGTCTAAATTGGATATAACTGTTTGGAGAGAACTAGCCAGCGCTTCCGTGTTGAAATGCAACTCTCTGGCAACCATGTTTTGTAGATTGTCGTTCAGGGATTGAAAATTATTTTTGAGTTGTTCGTTTGAAGATTTAATCTCTTGAACCAATGCTAGAGAGGTCGTCGGTTGTGTATTTTTCTCGATACTTTCAAGTACTTGGAATAACTGTTTGTCTGTGATTTCTTCTTCCTGTTTCTCTTCTTTTCTGATCCCGTAAAAGCCGGGTACAAGTTTGAGGATTAATGAGGCTAACATACCTGCGATAGAAGTTAAAAAGGCTGTTTTTAATCCTTCCAATAATTGCGGAATAGATGAGTCGATTTGCTCGACACTAAAAACCCACAGGCCGTACATGATACCTCCAAAAGTTCCCAGTAATCCGAGACTGACCACCGTTGAACTTAATAGTTGAGGATTAAACCATTTGCGTCCCAAGTATGGAAATAGAAATATAATCAACGAGCTGATAATAGAAATATAATCATTCATAATCTTCTTTTTTAGTGTATAGATTCATATATTTTCAGTAATTGTTCTGCCGTGTGTTGCCAAGAGAATTGCTTACTTCTTTCCAAGCCGTATGCAATTTGTTGATTCCGGTAGGGAACGTCTGTTTCCAGTCTGAGCAATTCCTTGGCGATGGCATTAACGTCTAGCGGACTAACCAATATCGCTCCGTCTCCTGCGATTTCCGGAATGGCAGAGGTGTTAGAAGTAATGACCGGAGTGCCACATGCCATGGCTTCCAAAAGAGGAATTCCAAAACTTTCCCGTAGGGAAGTGTAGAGAAAAGTCCGGGCACCATTATATATGGCGGGCAAATCAGAATGGGTGATATAGCCCGGAGAATAGAGCATATTTTTAATGTTTTCGATACCCTCTTGTTTTAATATTTGATGGATGACTTCTTCTTTCAGGTCTGCAATCAACAGGGGTAATGGGTGGGCAGATTGTTGTACATACACGCTATACGCTTTTAATGTGCGTGTTGTATTTTTTTTAGGATCGGTATTTCCCAAGAAAAATAAATATTCTTTGGACGGGATATATTTTTTCGTGGTGTCATAAACCGATTCTAGCGGATGGAAACGCTGGCTGAAACCATTGTGAGTGGCGATAATTTGTTCTTCCGGCAGGTGTAATGTTTCCCGAATTCGGTTACATTCAAATTGAGACACGGTAATAATCTGTTTACACTTTTTCAGTATCCGGGGAACAACAAAACGACGATAGTACCATCCCATGTTTTGGTACATGGACTTATTATTGTGTGCTCGTTTCTCTAAAAATATAATATCATGTAACGTGAGGATTAGTGGTGCCGGACAGAATAATGGAGCCGTATTGCTTGTGCAATGCACTATATCCGGTTTTATCTTGCGAATGGCTAGTGGTAAGGCAACCTGTTCCCATAGAGGATAAGTCGGACATTTTATTTCTATAATATGGAAGTTGGCTGATTCTTCCAGACAATGATCCTCTCCGGGGGCAACCAGTATATAATATTCATGGATATGATCCAGCTTTTGTAATTCCCGGATTGTTTCGAGAGCGACAAAATCCATTCCGTGCTTATTCGTGCGAAAGATACGTTGTGCTTCAATGGCTATTTTCATAGGGTTCATTTTTATAAAGTTGAGGAACCATTCTTTTCCGTGTTCACGAACTTTTTATTCATTCCCTTCATCCGGAATAAATTGACTACCATCATGATAAATAACAAGGGTAGTTTGTTGATTGATTTTTTGAACCGATCATCCACTAGTTTGTCCGGTATGGCGAGACACAACGTGACTCCCATGATAAGAAATAAAGCCCACCATTTCAAGGCAAGCGGCCAATCAATGATTTGCATAATACTTCCCATTACGATGATACCTCCGAATAGGATAAGACGAGGTGGTAACACCCATTGGATCAGTTTATCACTGTAATCAATATTCCCGGACAAGATTGCTTGGGGAAGATCTTTGAAAACTCGTCCCCATTGAGCGAATTGTGTTGCCAACCAACGGCGGCGTTGGTTATAAAATCCTTTTTCTCCTTGTGTCTTTTCATCGTATACGTACACTTCGTCCAGAAATTCAATAAATATTCTCTGTTTGAGTAATAAAACTTCTAATTCTTTATCTTCCCCTGTGGTGACGAGGTGTTTTACGTTGTCATGGAACCATTGATAGTTGAATATCATTCCCGAACCTATTAGGGCGGAGGATATGCCTAGTCTTACATGTCCACGTCGGAAAATGGAGTTGTTAACTTCTTCACTAAGACCATCAAGAACCGCAATGTCCGTGTTTCGGTTTTTTGCAGTTCGGTGGGCTTGGATAGCCTGCACTCCGGCATCAAAGACTTTATTAATTTCTAATAAAAAATTTGTATCAACAATATTATCGGCATCCAGGATAACAACGGCATCAAATTCATCCCGTTCGAAGTGGTCCATGGCGAAATTCAGGGCTTTCGCTTTTGAACTATTTTCATAGTTTGCTTTGAGTAGCGTGATCGGGAGTTGAGCCAACCGTTCGTTTGTGGTTTCTTGCATATGATCCGAGATGACAATTACTTTGTACAGCTCTTGTGGATAGTGTTGTTGTAGGAAAGACTCCACGACCGGAAGGATAACCCTATCCTCTTTATAAGCGGGGAACAGGATGGCGAATTTATGTTGTTTATTGGCTGTCGGGTAATATGATTTTCTTGTTCCTAGGGAGGCAAGAGAATAAATTAGTGGGTATGCAACGGCAACACTTGCAAGAATCCAACAGATATACTCGAATATGTATAGTGCTTCCTGAATATTCATATGTTTTCTCTTTTATGTTTTAATAGAAAAAAATCCCTGCATCCTTTGAAAATGGCTTCCACTTGTAATAACCTGCCATGTAATAGATGCATCGTTATATTTTTAGGATTGGCCATTAAAAGCTGATATAGTATAGATATATAGAGTGTCCTTCCTTGTCGGTTGCGCCAAGCGTATAACAGGCGATTCCGGGTGAGGTAATATGTTTTTAAAGGAGAATCTTGACCGGTGCTGCGACTTTCTTTGTGGAATATGGTGCAACGAGGTTCGTACCATAACTGATATCCTTGTCTTGACATTTGTGTACACCAGTCCATTTCTTCATAATAGAGAAAATAGATTTCCGGCATCCTCCCGACCTGTTCGATGACTTCTCGTTTTATCATCATAGCGGCTCCATGTAAATAACTCGTTTCTTGTGGTATGTCGAATTGTCCTTCATCCGTTTCGTTATATCCGATAGTTCGATTACGTAACGTGTATTTGCTTAAAGGAGTGAATCCAGCGAATTGTATGTGTTGGGGTGGAAAAGCAAACTTGATTTTTGGACTTACGGCACCTATTACCGGGGAGCTATACAATCTTTCGTATAGATACTTTAGATCGTTGGCCGTTACCAATGTATCATTATTTAGCAAGAATATCCCTTTCCCTTTGGCAGTCTGAATCCCCAAATTATTTCCTCCCGAAAAACCTATATTTTGTTCACTGCGAATGACGTGAACTTCCGGATATTTTTTTTGAAGAAGTAACGCTTCATTCTGAATAGAACCATTATCGACAACAATAAGCTCGTACGAACAATCTTGTGGGTATTGTTGTAGAGATTCTATTAGTTGACAAGTTTCTTCTAAACCGTTATAATTAATAGTAATAATGGATATATCAGGTTGTTGGCTCATTCTGTGTTAACTCTTTATCGTAATAGGGTGCAATGAATAGGAATACAAATAGAATACAAATGAGGATACCGTTCGGGTAAGTCGTGATGTCATTGGCATAGGCCGCAACAAATACACCAGCCAGACCAGCTATAATGGAAAATAGAATATTCTTCAATTGTTTATCTTTGATGATAAACATGGCAATATAGGAAGCTCGTATAAAAATGAGGACCAGTAAAGAAAGATAGAGAGATAATCCCACGATTCCTGTCTCCAGCCAATACATCGTAAGTAGGGAGTCCGGGGGTAATTCGGATAATTTACTATTTATAGCAAAACGTTCCATGCGTCCCCCGCTTAGTCCCAATCCGACCCCGAAAGGCTTATCCCTCATTAGAGGAATCATTTTTTCCTTGTTGATCCCTCTGACCTTAAAAGAGGCATCTTCTTTATTGAAGGCGGAACGCATCCTGCGGATGATGGAGTTACTATTGCCTATATTGGTTTGGGTGAGAAATAAGATAATGACTATCAATATTCCTCCGGCAATGAATAGATTCTTGAAACTTCGACATAGTACTGCGTATGCACATAACCCGACTAAAGGAACAGCAATGGCACTACGGGTTCCGGAGATTAATAATCCGTAGGTAGAGACAAGGGCAGTAAGCCAAAATAGATATTTTATCCAACGTGTTTTAACGAAAAAGCCTGAAATCCCGAATACGACTAGCGAAAGTCCCATTGTGATTCCAAAGTTTGCCGCATCCGACAGGAAGGAAAAGTAACGGACCCCGTAATGGATAATATGGGTTCTTGCCCCGCCTTCTACAAACAACCAGTATAATTCGGCAGAGTCAAATCCATGACTTTTTTGCCAATATCCTTTTAAGGCTGCCAATATGGATAAGATAGCCCACAGGACTAATAGCCAATGAAAATGTTTGAATTGAGTAAAGAGGACGGGTATAATTATAGCACTTATCAACGGGAAAAGAGCATATCCATTTATGGCGATAAACCATGCGTCAGCTACCGCTAACGGGTTGAAAAGTTCAAATAAACAATAAAAGAACCATATACCCCATAAAGCGGTTAGCGCATTAAAGCTACGTTTCCATTCATAAACTTGGAAGATGTTTTTTAAAAGAAGAAGACATCCGATCCCTAAAGTTAAACCGAGCATAATCATTCCGAATTTCAATGGAATATATCGGTCAATTCCAGTGATGACGTAGTTTATGACAAAAAAGACGTAAAAGTAATACTGTTTCTGGCAAAATTTGGCTGTAACCATGGCTATTGCCGGTAAACAGGCAAAAAGGAGGGCCGGGATAATTCCTCCCTTTAGTGTTAATAGGTATATAGCACTCAGACCGATGAAAAATGCGATCGCTGTAATATAGGACGAGCCATTTTTAATCATTACTTTACGGTTTATCTTTAGAGATTTGTGTTGTCTTGTCGTTTGCAGTTAGTCCTAATTGTGAAAGTTGATACAATAATTTGCGTAAAAACGAGTAAGGTGGCATTAAACCGTTCACGTCTTCCGCTGCATCTCGTTTCGTGTAATTTAATACCAAGAACAGGGGTGCTTTATGACACATTTCTTTTGTCCGTTCAAATCGTTGTTGATCTGTATTTTTCCATGTACGTCTAGAATCTACAACTTGTAAATTTAGGCTGACATTTTGTAAGATATTGGCTGTTAATGCGGCTTCTTTTAGTGAAGGATACTCTACGATAACGATTTTTTCCTTTAAGCTGTTCTTTTCCAAATCATCCGGGTCATCCATGTTCAAGGATTGAATAAAAGCTTGAGCATCTGTCTGTGGTTCATTTTGCCAGGACAATTGTGTTACGTCATATCCTCGTTCCATAAATTGTTGAGCCATTTGCTCCATGATATAGCTCTTTCCCTCTCCGGGTTCGTTACTGATTAAATTTATAATATTACTTTGATCAGGCTTAAAATAAGTCGTTGCGGAATTGCACAAGTTTTGTGCGGAAAGCGTGGTGTAAACTTTATTATATCTTCTGGCTGCAAGAGATAATTGCCGGGTGAAAGCTCCCAGAACCTTACATCCGGTCAATTGCTCGGCTTTGAAGAGAGAGTGTAATGTATGATCCAGTATCTCAATAATCAAGAAGAAAAATATTGTGAATATTAATGTTGCCAGATAAGCTCCGATTGTTAGTAATTTGTGTTTACCAAGTGCGGAGGGAACTAAGGGGTAGTAGGGGGCGTTCATTAGTTTCAAACTGGCAGAATTCATTTGAATACTCTTCTGTTTTAATAAAGCTGTATTCAAGGCATCAAGAATCGCTAAATATCTTCTTTCATTGATGTTTACCATACGTTCTTTACGTGTTAGGGTCGAACCGATTGGGGCAAAATGAATGTATTTTTGAGCCATGTGAATCTTTCGTTTATTTAAAACGATTAGTTCTGCTTGAGCCTTTTTATAGGCGAGAACTTGTTTCAACCACTCTTCGATCATGTTCTCGTTGGAAATGCCCTCTTTACTATATTTCAGATACCCTATTTTATGAACGGCTTCAGTTAAAGCCGTCTCGTTTTTGTCTAATTCCTGCTGGAGAGAATCAATGGTTACTTTCGAAACAGCATCACTCGTGTAGTATTTTGCCATGGCCAACTTTTCATTGATCTCGCTGATTTTGCTATTTAAAAGGATAAACGAATTATTGTTTTGAATAATTTCCGTGTATAACTGCATCCTTTTTTCGAGTTCCCGTTTTAAACTATCAGTTGAATTATAATTATTTAGTGTTTCCCAGTATTGTAATTCGTAATCCCGATTCAAAGCTGCCACATGCTTTGTCTCTTCGTCATAATTGATCACTTGTTTTTCTACTCGGTATTTGGTAAGGGAATCTTCTGAAATCTTGAGTTCTTTCCCAATACTATCCAGTTCGTGGCGGAAATGTTTGATGACATTATTAGTTTCGCCGAAACGTAGCTCTTGATATTGTTTATTAAATTCATCAATCAAAATCAGTACTGTTTGATATGCGATACCGGGATCATTTGTCGTGTATGAAACTTCAAGCACATCGCTATTACCGAGGCGTTTGACATATATTTTTTTCAAGGCTTCCCGATTCACATAAGGGAGGTTCCATTGATATATGCCGTAGACATAGTTTGTCGGATCGTTTGTTTCATAAGCAAGTAACTTTTCGTAGGTACGTTGCTCGTTAATCGAATCATTATCAGATTTCTTGTCTATCAAATTATGAATAGGTATTCCGTGATTGTAGAGATTTCTATAATTACTGGCTTTTGTATAGATGTTGTCTTTATGGGGATCACCGTATACCATAATGCGAGCATACAGGCGTAATGAAACCTGTTTTAAGGTTTGATCCGCAGTGATGATATTTAACAGGTTATCCATCATACTACCTTGGGTATAAGATGTCGTGGTAACCCCGCTTTCGGATAAGATATTAACTCCTGTGATAATTCCGGTATATATGGAGCAAGTGGTCGTGTAATCGCGGGGGGAATTATTGGTTTTCCAGTAGACGAGAGAGGCAACGATGATCGGTGCTATGATCAACCAGAATCGAATGCGATAGAAGAACTTGATAAAGTAGGTAATATATTTCATAACTATTTGTTTCTAAAATGAATATTACTGATGAGTTCAAGCTTTAAGAACATGATGTTTAATTCATTTATGATTTTCTCATATTCAATTTTTGCCACTTTCTGTGAATGTTTTAAGTCACTTAGCGACCTATCCTTGTTGTTTTTGTTATTGATATAGTCAAGCTCCGCTACCTGGTATTCTGCGTTATACAAGGTGATGGACTCTGTCGCTAGCTTTAGTAATTTCAATTGGTATTGAATGTTGCAATACAACTCAATAATTTCGTTTTTGATTTCATCGAATTTGATCTGTTGCGTGTACTCTGCGTTCTTGACAAGTTCTTTTTGTTTTTTCACGTTTACCCGATGGCTAAAGAGTCTGTTGAAAGGAATGATAATATTGGCTCCTACGGACCAGCTATTTTGAGTTGCTCCGGAATATACGGTCGTTAGAGGGGTATATTGGGTTTCTTGATCAGTGTATGTTCCGAGAATTCCATATGTGTACCCAGCCCGTACAGAAAAGTATTGTAACCAATCTCGTTTGGTTGCCTTTAGGTCATTACGGGCAGCCTCGATAGATGCACCAATTGCTTTCAGCCGGGGATTTGTTTTAGCTCCTTCAAAAAGAGAGTCCAGTGGAGGTAATTGATAGTTAATATATTCATTGGTCGTTAATGTTTGCGGAACGAAACTTTCATAAGGAGGAATAGAATCCCTTTTCTGTTTCTCTTGAGCAAAGCAAACAAAATCAGCACATAATAAACAGGCTATAATAATATATTTAGCACCCATATTTTAAAATATTGTTTTAATCACACATTCTCTTTTTGCACAAACGCCGTGAATGTTTTGCAAATAATCTTTATATCATTCCCGAACGAAAAGTTGCGGGCATATTTTATATCTAGTTGTTTTCTTTCTTCTGCGGAAAGGGCTCCTTGGTCACCTCTTTTTTCTACTTGCCATAAACCGGTAAGTCCGGCGGGTGCCATGAAACGCTCGATGTATTCGTCTGTGGTCAGTAGCTCAGCTTCGTATAAGGGGAGGGGGCGGTTACCGACGATGGACATATCTCCTTTCAGTATATTGACCAGTTGTGGAAGTTCATCGATGCTATATTTGCGGATGATACGTCCGACTTTGGTAATTCGGGGATCGTTTTCGAATTTGACGAAAGCATTTTTCTGTTGTTTCCGTCTGTTTTTTAATAATTGTTTTTCTGTCGTGATGAAATCATCGGCCACGAGAAGTGTCTCGTTGGATTGATTGGAGGTTGGGGAAGTTTCAGTATGAGCCTGTTGGTCTTGTGTTTCTTCCCGGTATTGATTCAATGCTTCGAATTCCTTCAGGCGTTTGTCTGCGTCCACGTACATGGAACGGAATTTGAGAAAATCAAATATGTCGTAATTACTTCCGACTCGTTTGGATTTATATATAATAGGACCTTTACTTTCGATCCGGATGGCAAGTGCCGTTACAATCAGAAGCGGGGAGAGGCAAACGATAGCTGTCCCGGAAAAGAGAATATCAAATGTTCTTTTCCACCAAGGGAGCTTGAATCTCCGGGGATTATTTTGAACATGAACTGTCGAGTGTCGCTTTATTTTGGGCAGGAAAGCCAAAGTCGTTTGTAAATCTTCTGGGGCCGTGTCGATATTGATGATTTCACTGGCACCGGAACGAAGATAGTCTGCAATATCTTCTTTTGATACTTTTTCCGAAAGCAATAATAAATACGTGTTTTTCAGATTACTTTGCTCGATAGCCTCCAACCATTGTAAATCCCTTTTTTTATTGTATGATTCGATAAAGATATAGGTGGGTGATATATCTTTCTTCGATTGTTCATTGATGCACAAAATCGTTTTAATCGGGTTATTGAAAGTAATAACTTGACACTCCAGACAATGTGATATCCTATTTATCCAGTCTGTGTTTTCCCCGATGTAATACGCGTACATATCTTTAACGCAATAAATTACGGACTCGGATCTTTAGTTCCTGCGGGTTAAAAGGTTTTAGCACGAAGTCCGAAGCTCCGGCTTCCAACAATTCAATCCGGTCGTTACTACTCTCCAAGCTGGACAAGATAATAACGGGAATAAAATTGAACGTGGAACTTGCTTTTAGCTGTTTAAGGAATGTTCGTCCGTCCATTTCCGGCATGTTTACATCCGATATGATCAAATCGGGAATATTTCCTGCATGCATCCATGCAAGAGCTTCAATCGGATTTCCTTCCGAATGCACGTTGTAATCCCTAGATAGTTGGATCGTGATAACTTTCGCTATTTCAGGTTTATCATCCACAATCAGAATGCTTTTACTCATATATCACCTTCTTTTAACAGTACAAAGATACAATATTGTTACAAAATAGCATTATTTTTGTTGGTATAAATGTGAAAAATATTCATTTTTTTTGTACATTTCGTCGATTTTAATCGAAATATAGAATGGGTGTATATGAAAGCCTTACGAGAGAAGAACTCGTTAGAAAGTTGTTAGCGCAAGAAAATTTGTGTCATGAGCTGCAAGGAAAAGTCGGGAAATTGAAAGAAGAGATTTCCCAACAAGCAAAGAACGGGGAGAGCATGAGGGCGAATGAAGGTGATTTGTGTGAAAATGTGACCGTGAAACGAACAGAAAGATTCTTGACGGATAACGTGGCTAGGTTATCGTTAATGTTAGAGGCCGGTAACGTTTTCCCTTGGTACGCGGATATTGCTAGCGGGAAAATCGAAATCGGGGATGAATTATTCAAGGCGTATGGCGTTGATCGAAAAGAATTTCAGGATGACTTTTTTAGTATAGCAACTTTTGTTGCCAGTATTTATCCGGATGACCGGGGAATTTTCGAGGCTATTTATAATAATCTTTTGGCGGGTGAGTCGTGCAAGATTGGCTTGGAACTCCGATTGGATTTGTTAAATACCGGGGAGTATAAATGGGTGGATTTAAAAGGGGTGGCTCAGGAATTTGATGAACGAGGAAAAGTTACGAAAGTTCTGGGTTTTATTGCTGATATTCAAAAAAGAAGGGATGATGAACAGGCTTTAATCGAGGCCAAGCAACGGGCGGAAGAATCGGATCGTTTGAAATCGGCCTTTTTGGCCAATGTTAGTCACGAAATTCGGACACCTTTGAACGCCATTGTCGGTTTTTCCGAGGTGATTGCTCACACGGAAGGCGAATGTGAACGGGAAGAATATTTGGATATTGTCAAGGCGAACAGTAATTTATTACTGCATCTGATTAATGATATTCTTGATTTATCCCGCATCGAATCCGGTAAAATGGAATTCATAGATGAGAACATACAGATGGACGAGTTGTGCGAAGAGTTGCGGCAAATGCATCAGATGCGGATCAAGAATGACGTGAAGGTGATTTTCGAGCGACCCGCGGTATCTCTAACGATTGTTTCCGATTCTCACCGTTTGAGACAACTCTACTCAAATTTGATTTCCAATGCTATAAAATATACCGAGAAAGGTTCGATCACTCTCGGGTACAAGCTGAAGGGGAATATGATGGAAGGGTACGTGCGGGATACCGGAAGCGGAATTCCGGTAGAAAAATTGAATAATGTATTCGGGCGTTTTGAAAAACTGGATTTGTTGAAACAGGGTTTCGGGTTAGGATTGTCTATCTGTAAATCCATTTTGGACAAAATGGGTGGAAAAATCTGGGTAGAATCCGAGCTTGGTGTTGGGTCTTGTTTTTATTTCTCGATACCTTATAATGGTACGTTACCGGTTGCAGGGGAACAGAATAAACCGTTGATATTGGTAGCGGAAGATATGGATTGTAACTACGAGTTGGTCAAGGCTATACTGGAAGAGAGATATTCCGTGCTAAGAGCGAATGACGGGATTGATGTGGTGACAAAATACGAATCACATAAACCGGATTTAATTTTAATGGATGTTCGGATGCCGGGATTGGATGGCCTGTCCGCGGCTGGAATTATCCGGGAATTGAATCCGACTATTCCAATTATAGCTACCACGGCCTTTGCTTTTGAAACGGATCGTGAAATGGCTCTTGCTGCCGGATGTAACGAATATATGTCCAAACCGTTAGAGGCTGAAAAGTTGAAAACAATGATTGAAAGATGTCTCGAAAATAAATTATAGTTTGTACATTTGTGGTAGCGTTTACGTGCGTTAATTAAAAAATAAAGTGTATGAAAATAAATCCTGCTGAATATAAGATATTAGTGGTGGATGATGTTCAGTCGAATGTGTTGCTGTTGAAGGCTTTACTTGGGCGAGAAGGGTTTGGTATCGTGTACGCAATGAACGGGACGGAAGCTTTGGAAAAAGTGAAAAGTGAACATCCGGATTTGATTTTGTTGGATGTTATGATGCCCGATATGGACGGGTTTGAGGTGGCAGGACGCTTGAAGGTGGAGCCGGAACAGGCTGAAATTCCAATTATATTTTTGACTGCTTTGAACGATTCGGCAAGTGTCGTGAAAGGTTTTCAACTCGGTGCGAATGATTTTATATCGAAACCTTTTCGTCGGGAAGAGTTGTTGATCCGGGTGGAGCATCAACTTTCTTTGGTGGATGCCAGACGGATTATTTTACGTCAGACCGAGGAATTGAGAAAGACAATAGCCGGTAGGGATAAACTTTATTCCGTGATTGCTCATGATTTGCGATCCCCGATGGCCTCCATCAAGATGTTGTGTAACACGATTATGATGAGCATCGATCAGCAAACCGTTCCGGGGGACGTGTTCGAGATGTTGGAAATGACCAATAAAACGGCAGAGGAAGTATTTTCTTTGCTGGATAATCTGTTGAAATGGACCAAGAGCCAGTTGGGTAAGTTGTCCAATGTTCCGCAACCGATAGATATGGTCGGGTTGGTTGACGGGGTTATCGAGGTGTTTAAGCCGATCGCTCAAAGTAAGTCGATTTCGTTAGAATTGAATTCCGAGATCGAGTTCGTCAATGTCATCATTGACATCGAGATGATAAAATCTGTCGTGCGTAACTTGATTTCGAATGCGATTAAATTCAGTCATAAAGATACCGTCGTTATGGTACACGTGAAGGTGCAAGATATAACCAACGAGAACGCGACAGGGGAGGGGAATGGTAAAGAAGTACTTGTCACCGTGTCAGATAAAGGATGTGGGATCAAGAAAGAAGATCAAGGGAAACTGTTAAATGAGGCCACGCATTTCACGACCTTCGGTACGGATAGCGAGGAAGGCTCCGGCTTGGGCCTGTTATTATGCAAAGATTTCGTGAGCAAAAATCACGGGCGCTTGTGGTTTACCTCTGAAGAAGGTGTCGGTTCAAACTTTAATTTCACAATTCCGATAAAGTGATTTTGTCTGGGACAAGATCAGTTGCAGGTTACAGGTTAGCAAGTTACAGGTTGGTATCGTATGAACTTGTAACCTGTTAACTTGTAACTTGTAACTAACATAAAAGGCGGTCAATCGACCGCCTTTTATGTTTCTTATTCAAATTCCTTTAGAATTTTCTCCACTTCTCCGGGGGTAACCCGTCCGTAAACTTTTTCACCGATCAGTACAACTGGGGCAAGTCCGCAGGCTCCCACGCATCGTAAGCTGGTTAAAGAGAACTTCCCGTCTGGGGTGGTCTCTCCGACATTTACCTTTAGGATACGTTTGAATTCGTCCAGAACTTTCTCTGCACCCCGAACGTAGCAAGCGGTTCCCATGCACACGGAGATCGGGTGTTCCCCTTTCGGGGTCATTGAAAAGAAAGAATAGAAGGTTACTACCCCGTACACTTTGGATACGGGTATATCTAGTTGACGGGCGATCACTTCCTGCACCTCTCTGGGCAGGTAGCCGATCAAGCCTTGTGCTTTGTGCAAGATGTTAATTAACTCTCCCGGTTGGTTCCCGAATTCTTCACACAGTTTTACCAGTTGGTCAACTTTGCACTTCGCTAATGTTATTTGTGTCATAATGATAACTTCGAATATTATTGTTCAATAATCTCTTTTCCTCTGTTAAAGTAGCACGTATGCAGCAAATGATGGGCTCTTTCGCTCATGGGTTTGCCCAAGAACTCTTCGTACAACGAGATGATGTACGGGTTCTGGTGGGATTTCCGGAGCGATTTTTCGCTGTCTTCCGTGTAGAGAGCCCGTGTACGTGCTTTCAACAAAGAAGAATCTCCATGGTGCAAGGGCTGACCTCCACCACCGATACATCCACCGGGGCAGGCCATAATCTCGATAGCATGGTATTTGGATTTGCCGGCTCTGATTTCGTTCATGAGCTTGCGGGCATTTCCTAAACCGTGTGCCACGGCTACTTTCAATTCGAATCCGTCGACATCGATCGTGGCTTCTTTCAGATTCTCGATACCTCTGACACCTTCAAAGTTCACGTTATCCAAGGTTTTACCCGTGTGGATTTCGTAAGCCGTACGTAAGGCGGCTTCCATCACGCCTCCGGTTGCCCCAAAGATCACGGCAGCACCCGTGGATTCTCCCAGCGGTGCGTCGAAGTCTTCGTCTTCCAGTTGCATGAAATTGATATTGGTCTGTTTGATCAACGCGGCCAACTCACGGGTGGAGATGGAGTAATTTACATCCGGGTCCCCGTTGGTCTTGAACTCGTCTCTTTCGCACTCGAATTTTTTGGCCAGACAAGGCATCACGGATACCACGATGAGGTTTTCACGTTTGATACCCATTTTCTCTGCCCAATATGTCTTGGCGATTGACCCGAACATCTGTTGTGGAGAACGGGCGCTTGACGGCATATCCAGTAAGTCCGGGAATTGTTTCTCGAAGAAATTCACCCAACCCGGGCAGCAAGAGGTGATGATCGGTAATTTCACCGATTTGTCACCATTCAGGAATGCTCCCAAACGACCCAGTAATTCGGTGCCTTCCTCCATGATGGTCAAGTCGGCTGCGAAGTCGGTGTCGAATACCTTGGCAAAACCCAGTTTGCGTAAAGCGGCCACCATTTTCCCGGTAACGGAAGTACCTGCCGGAAGAGCGAACTCTTCACCCAAGGCGGCACGAACGGCCGGGGCGGTTTGCACGATCACGGTCTTGTCTGGATCGGCTAAATCTTTGATCAGGCGGTTCGTGTGATCCAGTTCCGTCAAGGCTCCCACGGGACATACGGCAACGCACTGTCCGCAGAAAGTACATTCGGAATCCTGCAATGACTGGTCGAACGCGGGCATTACGACAGAGCTGAATCCCCGGTTAATGGCACTCAACGCACCCACAGTCTGCACTTCATTACACATCATTTCGCAACGACGGCAATAAATACATTTCGTGGCATCCCGGCGGATAGAAGGGGACAGGTCAACTCTGAATTCTGTTTTCTCTCCCTCGAAAGGAATTTCCCGGATACCCAGTTTGATGGCTACGGATTGCAATTCGCAATTACCGGATTTGGCGCACACCAGACAGTCTGACGGGTGGTCGGACAACATGAGTTCCAACACGGTCCTGCGGGCGTTCAGTACCCGAATCGTGTTCGTGTGTACATTCATACCGTTCTCGCAGCGAGTGGCACATGAGGGAGCCAGGTTCTTCCTGCCTTCAACCTCAACCACGCAGAGACGGCAGGATGCCGGGGCGTTTTTGATGCACAAATCCTTCAGGTTCATGTAGCAAAGGGTAGGTATGTCGATACCCATGTCCCGGGCTGCTTCAAGAATCGTGGTTCCCTTGGGAACGCTGATCTCTCGGTTATCTATTTTTAGTGTAATATTCTCGTTCATAATAAAAACTTCCTCAACTGCCGAAGCAATTCTAAATTTTAAATTCTAAATTTTAAATTATCTCGTGCTTACTGCTTTGAACTTACATTTCTCCATACAAGCTCCACACTTGATACATTTTGCCGTGTTGATGAAATGCGGTTCTTTACGTTCTCCGACGATAGCGTCTACCGGGCAGTTGCGGGCGCAGAGTCCGCATCCGATACAGAGTTCCGGATCAATGTGGTACATCAGTAATGCTTTACATTTCCCTGCCGGACACTTCTTGTCCTTGATATGCGCTAGGTACTCGTCGTAGAAGTTGTCTATCGTTGACAATATCGGGTTAGGGGAAGTTTGTCCTAAACCACAAAGAGCGGTATCTTTGATCACGCGACTCAGGTTTTTCAACATATCCAGGTCTTCCATGGTTCCCTTACCTTGGGTGATTTTTTCCAGAATGTCGTGCAGGCGTTTATTACCGATACGACAAGGTGTACATTTACCGCAGGATTCTTCCACCGTGAATTCGAGATAGAATTTGGCAACGGATACCATACAGTCGTCCTCGTCCATCACGATCATACCACCGGAACCCATCATGGAACCGGATGCCAGAAGGTTATCGAAATCGATCGGTACATCCAAGTGTTTCTCGGTCAAGCAACCGCCGGAAGGTCCCCCGGTTTGCACCGCTTTGAATTTTTTACCGTTCTTGATACCGCCACCGATCTCGTAAATTACTTCACGAAGGGTAGTTCCCATGGGAACCTCGATCAGGCCCACGTTATTGATTTTTCCGGCAAGGGCGAATACCTTGGTTCCCTTGGAGCGTTCGGTTCCGATTTTGTTGAACCAGTTAGCCCCCTTCATGATGATAGCCGGGATATTAGCTAGGGTTTCCACGTTGTTCACGTTGGTCGGGCGATTCAGGTAACCTGATTCTGCCGGAAAGGGGGGTTTCATCGTGGGTTCTCCGCGGTGTCCTTCCATGGAGTGGATCAATGCTGTTTCCTCGCCGCAAACGAAAGCTCCAGCCCCGTAGCGTAGTTCGATATTGAAAGAAAAATCGGTTCCGAAGATATTTTCACCCAGTAAACCGAATTCTTCGGCTTGGTGGATGGCTGTTTTCAGGCGTTGAATGGCAAGCGGGTATTCGGCACGGATGTAAACCAACCCTTTGGTTGCCCCGATACTGTACCCGCAGATGGCCATGGCCTCAATCACTGAATGCGGGTCGCCTTCCATGATGGAACGGTCCATGAATGCTCCCGGGTCTCCCTCGTCGGCATTACAAACCACGTATTTCTGATCTGCTTGGTATTTACTCGCGAATTCCCATTTTAAGCCGGTAGGGAATCCACCGCCTCCACGACCGCGAAGTCCGGATAATTTGATCTCGTTGATCACTTCTTCCGGTTTCATCTCGGTGATACATTTCGCTAGTGCGGAATATCCTTCACGTGCGATGTATTCTTCAATATTTTCCGGGTCGATGAATCCGCAGTTACGCAAAGCGATCCGCAGTTGTTTCTTGTAGAAACCCATGTGTTTAGAGTCGCTTACCGCTTCTTTCTTTTCCGGATCTTTATATAATAATCTTTCGACTTTCCGTCCTTTGATAACATGTTCGTTTACAATTTCCTCGGCGTCATCCGGCTTAACCTGTACGTAGAAGGTGTTGTCAGGCATGATTTTCACGATCGGTCCTTTTTCACAGAAACCGAAACAACCGGTTGCGATGACCTGAACTTCGTCTTCTAGGTTTTTCTCTTTTAAACATTCTTCCAGTCTGGTAATAATCTGGTGACTGGCAGATGCTCTACATCCCGTTCCACCACAAACGAGGATATGCATTTTATAACTCATAGATTCAAGGTTTTGATTAGTTGTTCTAGCTGTCCTTTTTTGTTTTAGATTGTTTCAAAATTTACCGGAATGATGTCGGCCACGAGCTCGTCATTCTTCAGGTATTTCTGAATGATTTCTTCGGCTCTTTCGGTCGTTACATGTCCGAACACGATCGGGTCTTTCCCCGGTTTTGTGATTTCCACGGTCGGTTCCGCGTAACAGTACCCCATGCATCCCGTTTGTGTAACCACGGCAGCAATCCCGTTTTTCTCAAGATTTTCGATAAAGTAGTTCATGGTGTCCTTACTACCCGCGGCGATTCCGCAAGTTGCCATAGCCACTTTAATCTGGATCAGGCTTTCAACCTGTTCACTTTTCTCCCGAAGATCAATCTTCGTCTGCACGTTTTCTTTGATGCGTTTGAGGTCCGCGAGTGATTTGATTTTTTCCATATAAAATGATTAAGGTTATTTTGTTTTAACTTGTTTGTGTAATCTCTTTTATGTTTTCCCGGATCATTTGTCTCAATGCCATAACGATTTCCGGGTCATTGAGAGGTACACCCTCCAGTATTTCTTTCACTTCGTTAGTATCGAATGTGTATTCCCCTTTTTCCGTCGAATGACGGTAAATAAAGTCAATTTCGGGATTTGCCGATACGAGAATGACGATACTTCCGGCAATATCACCCATGGGTGGTCTGTCCCAGTGGGAAAGGCCGAATTTCGCCTCAATAATGGTTCCTTCTCCCGTTTTTGATTCTATTTTCAAGTTTCCCCCTGTTGCTTCTGCATTCTGTTTGAATAGAGGAATGCCCAGCCCGACTTTACGCACGGTTCTACTCGTGAAAAAAGGATCGGTCACTTTGACGACGGTGGCTTCGTCCATGCCACATCCGTTATCTTTGATCGTGATGACAAGAGAATCTTCGGTTGCATTCTCTTGCAGATCAATCTCAACACGAGAGGCTTGGGCTCGTATCGAGTTTTGGGCGATATCTAGGATATGGTCCGATAACGTTTGCATTCAATACCTGTATTAATTACTCTATTTTTTCTTGAATGAGAAGCACACATTCTTATAGTTTTTATCTTTTCCCGATGATTTAATTTCAATCGCATGAAAAAACGTTCCAAATATAATTAATTTATCAATAGAAACAAGAGATTTATTATCAACTTGGTATTATATAGATTGTTTCTAATGTAGAAATTATTCTGTATTGTAATTCGTTGATTTTTGTGATTCGTATATCGAAAAATAGATCTATTTCGTGCGAATTTTGTTTCCTTTTTAGGAAAGGTATTTCTTTAGAGTTTCTTTTAATAAACGAGCGTCGATTGGTTTCGTAAGATAGTCTGTGCAACCGGCTGCGCTTGCCTCTTGCTTGTCACTGTCGAAGGCGAAAGCGCTCACGACGATGATGGGGATACAAGTGTTTAACTTCCGGATTTCACGGGTGGCTTCCAACCCATCCATGTTTGGCATTTTAAGATCCATAAGGATGGCGTCCGGGCTGTACTGCCGGTATTTTTGAATGGCCTCCAAGCCGTCGAGGGCATGAATGATTTGGTAGTCTCTTTTTAGAATAGTCATGACTAAAAGAAAATTACTTTCGTTGTCTTCGGCAACGAGTAATTTATTGATTGGCAATGTGTTCTGACTATCCATAGGAGTTTGTTCTTCGTGTCAAAAAATGAACGTTTATTAACATCACAAATATAGGTATTTTTTACTAAATCAAATCAATATTGCTTATTTTTTAATATTCTATCGATCAGATAGAAAGCAAATCGAACATTGACATTCTCCATTTTATTGATGGTCAGCATTTCAATATAATAAAACGTTCGTTTATTGATTCTTTAAAAAGAGGGGAAAATTCTATTTGTTTCAGGCTAATCCGGTATTTATTTGTTTACGTGTTTGTCGATAAGTAAACCCTAATCCTACCGATTTATCGGGGATGTAATTAGGTGATGTGCTATGATTTTGTGTAAGTAGTTTTGTTGTTGGCTGTTATGCTTTAAATTCGGAATGTGTTATATTTGCTTAAACTCTCTTAAAATGGCGGCTATAATCGGGCGACAATCGGGCGACAATCGGGCGATGGCGCCTAACAGGCGCCCAACAGCCTAGTAACCGTGACCCTACAAGGGGGAAAAAACATTGATTTGCGGGGATATAAGCTATAATAATCCCGGGTGGTTATTTCCCTTTTTTAGTCTTCCAGCTCGATTTTTCCACAAGGAGGGGAGAAGAGGGGGATTTTGGGTTTGTTTTTTAATAAATCTTTCACGTCGTCGAGTGATAGTTTGGGGGCGGGTTCCGGTCCGGCAATTCTTCCCACTCTTCCTTGGAGGTTGTATTCTTGATAGGAGGCAGGGAGTTTGTCGTTGATGAAATCATCGAGAAGACGTTGGTGTTCGATGCTGGAATGGAGGACTCTCTCTTGTATTTTGAACAGCATATCGTGTGAGATGAAAGTGCGGAAAGTGTCGAGACCTTTCTCGCAAATTCCTAGAGCAATGCCGTCTGTGAGGCAGCATGTGAATTTTTTTTCCGCGTCGGTTTGCGGGTAAAAATAGTTACTGTTGTGATCCACGTAATGCCGGATCACGTCCATACCGGGCGTGTAGAGATTATTGGGTACTAGGTGGCGTGTGCGGTAACGACTGAAAAAATGTCCCGTGTACCTACTGAAAACGAGTTCTTCGGTTCTCATGTTGTAAACGGGGAATATGATGCCGGCGCCTCTGTAAGTCTCGTAAGTGGAGTAATAGTAAACGTCCGGGTTTTCCCGTTCTTTTTTGTTGTTACATGCGATGATGATATGCCATTGGTTGTGCGTGAGGGGGGATTTCCACTCGATTTGAAATGATACGGGAAATTTCTTGGCGAACAAGATTTCCCGGCGATGCGTGTTGATGAAGAAATCCCTCTTGTTCAGAATTGCGGTGGTATCGCGTCTTGCCTCTTTGATGATGGCTTCCGGTGACATGGTGTCTAAAAACATAATCCTGCAAATTTTAAATTAACGGGTGATGGCTGCCCGGATGGAATCGAATGACAAGTCCGGTAGCGAGAGGTTCGTGAAAACTTTACCGATGTCGTCAACGTAATGCGCGTCGGAAGAGCGGATAAATTTATATCCGGACAGGTACGCGTTCTGTTGAAGAAATTGTTCCCGTGTCGTGTGAGGACTGAGTTCAAGAGCCTCGCATTTCAAGTCTTTGGGGACGAAGCCGAGTTGAGAGAGAATGCTGAAACGAGATTTGTCGATATGGGCCGGGATGAAGATGCCGTCCAGCGCATGGACGGTACGTTCGATCGTGTTTATATCGACATCCAAGGCCGTGATCAGGAGGCGTTCTTCTTCGTATGTGATCTGTTCTTCGGCATCCACGACGACTTGGTAACCGAATTTGTCCGGGTTGTTTTTTATATCTGGGAGATGGAGATCAAGGAAGTGCTGGAATGCGGTAAGGCGTTCCAAGGTGGGGAAGTACGCGAGGGCGTGAACTTCTTCCGCCGTGTTGACTTCCGTCCCACAAAGAACCCGTAGCCCTTGTTGTTCGCCCAGTTGCTGGATCACGGGGGCTTGCCGGGTGGAGTTATGGTCGGAGATCCCGATGAGGGACAGGCCTTTCTGTAATGCCATACCGATGATGTTTGCGGGACTCATGTCGAGATCCCCGCAAGGTGACAGCACGGTGTGTATGTGTAGATCGGCCCGGATTTCCATGGAATTCGTGATTACGGGTGAAGTAGTTTGTACAATTGTCCCGTGATCTCGAAAGTCTGTAACGGGCTGGAGAGAATAGGGATGTTTTCGTTATTGCTTTCTTCCAGCGTATCTTCTTCCGGGAGGTGTCCTTTGACCAGAATGATGGCCGCGATTTCTTTCAGGGAGGCAATGGCCATGACGTTTTTGTGTGTTTGCAGGGTGACCCATATATCTCCTTCTTGGGCATGTCCCATGACGTCACTTAGCAAGTCGGACGTGTAGCCGCCTTTAACTTCTCGTTGTAAACCTTCTTGTCCGGAACATACCGTGAGGTTTAGCTGGGAAACAATTTCTTGTACTGTCATAATTTGTAGTTTGTGGTTTTCGTGAATATATTTTATCTTGTTTATTCTCCAAATCTTTTTAATCCCCAAGTTTTTTCTGAAAGTTCAAGGGATTCTTCCGGTGTCATCAAGGCCTCGTTGCACAAGAGTTTTTGCATGAATACGCATTGATTGAGTTTCGCCTTTCCCTGAACGACATCCCTTGCTAGCGTGTGGCAAGCCGGGGCTCCGCAGGCCCCGCAGTCGATTTGCGGGAGAACGTGCATGATGCGGTTTAATTTTTCCATCTTTTCCATGGCGACAAGCATATTCTCGTCGAGTTGTTCGATGGAACGCGGTGGGATTTTCCCGCTGAGCTTGCCTTGCTTGAAAAGGTAGGATTCGTATTCTTGAATGTCATCGAGATCGGGTTGCTGTTGTTCGTGTTTGCTGGCTTGCATCCGTTTGCGCAGGCGTTCGATGGTCAGGAACCGGTTGTTCACGACAAGCGCCCCGCCAGCGCAGGAGTGGTCGCAGGCTCGTAATTCAAGAAAATCGATGTCCGTGAGTTCATCATTTTCTATTTTTTCGAGTATGTCGATCACGTTGTGGATTTCGTCAATGGCTAGGCAGCGACCTTCAAATTTAGAGGCCTCACCTTCCGACAAGTCCCAAGCTATGGATTCGGGGGAGAGGTACGTGCGTTCGGTTACCGTTCCCACGGGTTGATCCCGGTGTTGCGTGAGGCCCAGTTGTATTTTGTTATAAATGAAATTCAAGTTGATAACTCCGTCGATGTTGGATTGATCGTCGCCAACCGGGCTTTTTACTGCCGCGATTTTTGCGGCGCATGGAGTGACGTAGAATATACCGACTTCATCCGGCGAAATACCCTTGTCGAGATATTTTTTACGGGCGAAGATGGCTGCTAGGTCCATGGCTTGTTTTAACGGGACGATATGGTCTATCAGCGAGGGAAAACGTACCTGTATCAAGCGGACGATTGCCGGGCAGAAGGACGAGATGAAGGGACGCTCGTAAGAGTTCTTTTCCATGTAACGTTGTATGGCTTTTGCCAAGATGCCCGATGCCTGTGCCACCTCGATTACTTCCGTGAACCCCATCTGGTGGAGTTCCGCGAAGATTTGTTGTTCCGTGATTTCTTCCGAGAATTGTCCGAAAAGGACTGTCGGGAGAAGGATGATCCGGTGTTTGAAATTGAATATTTGGTTGAAATCGTCCTGCTCCACGTATATCGCATGTTGCGGACACGACTTGAGGCATTTGCCGCAGTCGACGCAAGCATTTTTGTTTATCGTCGCCAAACCACCTTTAATGCGGATGGCCTGCGTGGGGCAGAGGCTCATGCAGTGCGTGCATCCGATGCAGGCAGTACTGGCAACTTTTAAGGCGTGGTAAAACGGTTCCATGTATTAATTTTAGATTTTAAATTTTAGATCCTATCGATTAAGTGATTTAATGATTTTCGATTAAGTGATTTTAATCACCCAATCATCGAATCGGCAATCACGGAATCTTTTTTCATTCTAAACTTCTTTTATCTTTCAGTTTTCAGTTTTCAGTTTTTATCTTTTAACTTGTAGAGCCGAAGGCTCAACTTGTAACCTGTAACTTTTTTAACTGCCGCGTGCAGTTAAAAAAAAGTAGTCATCGTGACTTTTGTTCCCTCGTTTACTTTGGATTCGATGGTTAGTTTGTCACAGTTTTTCTGCATATTTGGGAGACCCATTCCGGCTCCGAATCCCATTTCCCGGACTTCGGGGGAGGCGGTGGAATATCCTTCCTGCATGGCTAGGTCTATGTCCGGTATTCCGGGCCCCCGGTCGCTGATGACGACGGTGATGACTGTGGGATCGATAGACACTTGCATGGTTCCTTCGTAAGCGTGTGCAACCACGTTAACCTCTGCTTCATAGAGGGCAACCACGATGCGTTTCAGTACGGCGGGGTTCACGTTGAGTTGTTTCAGTATCTTTTTTACCTCGCTTGAGGCAGTACCGGCACGTGAAAAGTTTCCTCCTTCGATGTTGTAGTTGAATTCCATAATGCTTGTTTTTAATAAATGGGCTCTAGCCCAGCTTCGTACAGAAGTCCGCAGACTTTGAACATGCTCTGCTTGCTTTGTAAGATAGCGATGTTACACTCTTTGGCTAATTCTACCATATCGGGGGAGGCTTGTTTTCCTCGAACAAATAGAATGAAACTGATGTCTGACATTTCTGCCGTGCGAATCACCTGTAAGTTGGCTAGTCCCGTGATGAGGATCATCTCACTGGTGTCTAACCGGAGCACGTCGCTCATTAGGTCGGCGGCAAAAGCGTGACGGATGACCTTGTCGAGATGGCCGTTTTCGTGAATCACCCGGGCATTTGATAACGCAGCAATTTCCTTTAGAGTCATAAGTTTGTTTTTTGATTGCTCCTAAGGTAATCAAAAAAAATCGGATTCTCAAAGTTTGGGAATCCGAATATTTTGAATCTATCAAATGGTGAAGGCCACCGAGAAGAGCATATCGACAAACATGGAGTTGCTTTTTGTTTCGTATCCGGTTCTGAAACCGATGTTTACGGGGAACGGGAGACGGAAGAAATGGGTGTCGGCCGAAATTTCCACGCCATAGGAGTGGTAGGTTTTGTTCCAATAGCGATTTTTCTCCCAGCCGGTATCAAAGAAGGGTTCTGCCGTGAACCGTTTCATGTAGACAAGTGGTCCGATGTGGGCATCCGGGTACCAGAACGGCAAGGCGTAAGATATTTTCAACGTTGACAGGTTGTGCCCGTAGAGAGAGGCTCCCCGGGGAGAGTAAATCTGGTTCCCGTAGTAGTTGGTTGTTTTATCCGATTTCAGTTGATGACCGAAGTAGAGTGTCCAAGAGTGATGTTTCCAGAATCCGGGAAGATACAAACGCCCTTCTGCCCATTTCGTGTCGCCGTAGTCCAATCCGTCGAATGGCGTGTGGGCGTACCCGACTTCCAAGCGTTGTCCCCAGCGGGGATAGATGTCCCGTTGACTTGTCCGGGTTTGGTTGTTGAGGACAAGCCCGTAGCGCATGATCTGGAGTTTTACATCATCCGGATTGGCGAGTACGGAGTTATACGGGTTGTTGGAAGGCAGGCTGGTCCACCGGTTGTGGTCCAACAGGTAGGAACGCCTCGGTGTTATCGAGTGTATGGCTTGAATTTCATATTTCACGTAAGGGATGATATAACGGGAATAGTTTTTCCGGGAAATGTTGAACGGGAATTGTACCGTGGCCGTTCCTTTCGTGCGTTGTGATTTATAAATGGTACGAATCGTGTCGATTTCTTGGGTTTGAACGATTTTTATCGCGTAATCTTGCATGAAATCGTCATTGCGTCCGCTCTTGAATTCCAGTTGCAAGGTGGGCCAGAATCCTTTGTAGGTGGCTTTTACCTGCCAGTTGCCGTGTTCGTAACCTTTTCCTCTCACGAATCCCGCGGTCAGGAACAGGGTGCTTAACTTGTTTTGCGAGCTGACGGCTAACCCGAAATCAATGTCCACGTCTTCAGCGTCCGGGAAGATGGGGCCCCAGCTATGGAAGTTGAATAGGTGGGAGGTTTTATTGTATTTCCGACTGGCGTAGGTGGAGTCGGCGGTTAACTTGAATTGCCAGTTTTCCTGTTGTGTCACGCTGTCGGCGATACGGAAGGTTTGGGTGTCTATGGCTTTGTTTTCTAATTGGTTTATGGCAATTTTACCCGGTTTATACCCGTCGGAAGTATAGAACGAGAATAAAAGTGAATCTTTGTTCGGGGAAACGATCGGGTAGCGCAGGCCGAATTTGGAGTTGAGTATGTTCGCCCCGAATTCTTGCGGTTGGGTTTGCCGGTAGAACGAGTTGTTGGCATCGAAAGCTCCCCGGTATATGATCTGGTCGTTCACGGTAACCGGATTGTCAATCTCGTAAGGGGTGAACGCGGTGATCTGGGTACGTTTGCCCGTGTGAATATCGATGGATTCGAGGTGTTTGCCTTTCGAAGATACCACCACGGTGACGATATTGTTTTTCCCGTCGTATGAGGGATGCACGAATAGCTCGTCTCCGGAGCCTTTTACCCGGAATATTTCTTTTTGGAACGTGTGGTCAAGGATCACGATGGAGGCGTTGTCTTCTTTGTCAACTTCCACGAATCCCCAGTTTCCCTCCACGGCAAAAGGGGCATACCTGTTTTGCCGGGTGGGGTAACGGTGATATTTCTTGTGACGTATATCGTAGCTGGCGAGTACCATTTTACCCCCGTGTTCCCAGCGGGGATGGTATTTGTACTCGGACCACACGAGCGTTTCGTCTTGATAGGCAAATTTATAATCATACATGATTCCCGTTCGGGTGATGATCTCGTCTTTGTCCGGGTGTAGGATGACCAAGGCTCCTTCTTGTGCCAATCCTTCCTTGTAGGCAATGATTTGTCCGGTTGGGGTGGCTGTCGGGTAATGGTAGTTCGTGTATATCTTGTTTGCGGTCGTGATGGTATCGAATGGGTGGGGTATTTGGTCGGACTCTTGTTTCCATATTTGTTGGAGTTCGCTGAAGTTATCCCGGTAGAGCGTGCGTTTGGCATCACAATGGGTGTTGGCTTGTTTCACGCTGTCAGGATTGACGAAAAGGGACTGGAAATGACGGGATGACCAGATCGAGTCTCGTTTTTCGTTCATCGTGAGTTTGAGGCTGCGGGCAAAAGGCGTGATCCCGTAAGGACGTTTTCCAACCCGGGAGAGGGCATCCTGCCAGATACCGGGACCGTAGTGAACACGGCTGTTTCCGACCATGTAATAGCCGAGGGCGTAGTGGTTGGGAACAAAATCTTTATAGGAGCCGAGTACGGCCTTATAATAGGTGTATATTCCTTTTTCCGTGATCTGGGCTTTCATTTCGTTGAGAAATTCAGGTGAACGTCCCCGCCCGCTTTTTCCGACGGAGGTTTCGAATACCGTGGCATCTCCTTCTAGGAACCACATGGGGACATATACCCCGATGACGGCCATCGTGATTTGTTCTCCGAAGATATAGTATAATGCTTTTGTGAAACCTTGGTTTACCTTGTCGTACTGTACAATGTGGCGGAATTCATGAATACACAAGTGTTCCAGCCAAGCGTCGCTGACATCCTGCGGGGGAGCCGTGTAGAGTTCACTCTTTTTGGGGGCCCAGCCCGCGTTCCCGTTTGACACGCCACCATTCGCCCGCACGATCATGGACATTCTTTTGGGTTTGATACCGAGGGTATTGGCGTGGGCGTATAGTTTCTCGTAAATATTTGCAAGGTATTGCGCGTTATCCTCGAAGAAATCAGGGTAGATGATCTGAAAGTTATCCGTTTTGATTTGTCGCCAGCGGGTACTGCAGGGGTCTTGTCCGAGATCGACAAATTGGGCTTTACCGGGAGTGACAAGTGTGAATATAAGCAATATGCCTATTGTCAGGGAATTTAAGAAAAACGAGGTATGTTTGTGTCTCATGTGTAGTAGCTTGTAGTTTATTTTTTTATAAAATTATTCCGCTAAAATAATTATTTTTTCCCACAATCTCCATCAAGAACAATTATCTTTGTACACGATGAAAAAGAGATCGAATCTCTTTTTCATCGTGGTTACAAGTTACAGGTTGTAAATTGCAGGTAATGACCTGAATACGTCTGAAATTTTAACTTGTAACCTGTAACTTGTAACCTGTAACTTGTAACTTGAAACTGTTATGGATAGAATTGTTGAGTTGAGAAAGTTGTTGGAGCATTACAACTACCTGTACTATGTGAAGAATGAGCCGGTGATTACCGATCAGAAGTTTGACGAGTTAATGCATGAGCTGGAACGGTTGGAGGCAGAGCATCCGGAAATGTTTGATCCGAATTCACCGACGCAGCGGGTGGGGAACGACACGACGAATGAGTTTGTGCAGGTGGCGCATAAATATGGCATGATGTCATTGGCGAACACGTATAGCGAGCAGGAGATCCGGGATTTTGATGAGCGGGTGCGAAAAGGTATCGGGGGAGATGACGTGGAGTATGTCTGCGAGTTAAAGTATGACGGGACTTCTATCAGCCTGCGCTATGAAGATGGGAATTTGCAGGTGGCGGTGACGAGGGGTGATGGCGTGAAGGGGGATGACGTGACAACTAATGTTCGGACTATTCGAACGGTTCCATTGCATATGCAGGGGGAGGATTATCCCGCGGAATTCGAGATTCGGGGGGAAATTCTGATGCCTTTTGCCGTGTTTAATCGATTGAACGAGGAACGGCTGGAGGCGGGAGAGGCTTTATTTGCCAACCCGCGGAATGCGGCAGCAGGTACGTTGAAGTTGCAGAATTCTTCCATTGTTGCCAAGCGGCAGTTGGATTGTTATTTATATTACGTGCCGGGAGAAATCACGTTGACCCCGACACATTACGGGAATTTGATGAAAGCGAGGGAATGGGGTTTTAATGTTCCCCCGTATATCGGGTTATGTCACAATATAGACGAGATTCTTGATTTTATTCACAAATGGGATGTGGAACGGAAGAATCTTCCGGTGCCTATTGACGGGATCGTGATCAAGGTGAATAGTATCAAGCAGCAGTTGCAGCTGGGGTACACGGCGAAATCGCCTCGTTGGGCCGTGGCCTATAAGTTCAAGGCGGAGCGGGTGGAGACCCGATTGCTTAGCGTGGATTACCAAGTGGGACGTACCGGTTCGATTACCCCGGTGGCTAACTTGGAACCCGTTCATATCGCGGGGACTACCGTGAAACGGGCCTCACTGCATAATGAAGATATTATTCGGGAGTTGGATTTGCACCTGCACGATATGGTGTACGTGGAGAAAGGGGGAGAGATTATCCCGAAGATCGTGGGGGTGGACGTGGAAAAGAGAGTGGCTGATGCCCCGGTAATCGAGTTTATCACGCATTGTCCGGAATGTGGTACCCCGTTGATTCGTAATGAAGGGGAGGCAAATCATTATTGCCCGAACGAGGATCATTGTCCCCCGCAGATTGCCGGGAAACTGGAACATTTCGTGAGCCGGAAGGCGATGGATATAGAGGGAATGGGGGGTGAGACCATTGATTTATTGCTGACAAAAGGGTTTATTCGGGATGTCGCAGATATTTATACTCTGCCGTCCCGTCGGGAGGAGTTGATCGGGTTGGAAAAGATTCTTTACCCGGAGAGTTACGTGATGACCAGTATTCCGTTGGGAAAAGTGATTTATGCTTTCGAGATCGGGATGAAGAATATATCTGCCAAAAACGCGGATGTTTTGGCAGAACATTTCGGTAGTCTGACGAAATTGGTCGGGGCCTCGAAAGAGGAGTTGATGGCTGTCGGGAATCTACAATTCCCCGGTGATCGGGAGAAGAATATCAATAAAATGCTGGAGTATTTTCGGATGCCGTTCAATGAGCCGTTGGAGCGTTTGAGGCAGGCCGGAGAGGTGGATATGCTGCCGTTGGATGCGGTGATTTACGCCTTGGATATACCCGAAATTGATTTCCATAAGGCTGAATTACTGTCTGTTAAGTTCGATTATATTTATCGTCTTTACACGGCAACACTGGATGAGATCGCGGAGACTGACGAAATGTCACGTGAGAATGCCGAGCGTGTATATCGTTTTTTACAGGGAAAAGAAAAGTTTATCCGGAAAATGAACACGTTGAGCGTGTATCGTTTACAAGAAAAATCGGTGGATAATCTTATTGCCGGAATAGAGAAATCGAAACAACGGAATTTGCCGGAATTCATTAATGCTCTGGGGATTCGCTATATCGGGGAGACGGCATCGAGGAATCTGGCCCGTCATTTTAAGGACATCCGGAAGTTGATGGACGCGACGTTTGAACAGTTGACGGAGGTCGAGGATATCGGGGATCAGATGGCCGGTAGCGTGATCCGTTATTTCGAAAAGGCGGAGAACCGGGAGATGATGGAACGCTTTTTGCAATATGGTATTAGCGGGACAATACAGGAAGAAGAGGGTGAATCCGATCAGTTGGCCGGAACAACCTTCGTGATCACGGGAACTCTTTCGCTGCCAAGAGAGCATTTCAAGGTAATTATCCTGAAAGCCGGGGGAAAAGTCAGTGATTCAGTATCTAACAAGACGACTTATCTTTTGGCGGGAGAGAATGCCGGGAGTAAATTGCAAAAAGCACAGAAGTTAAATGTAACTATTTTGACCGAAAAAGAGTTTAACACATTAATGGGTTCATAAAGATTGGTATATTTTATACGTTGTAAATGCTTGTGGACTTATTTTGAATATTAAAGTATATAGTTTATCTTTACGATAAATAAAAAGTAACAAGTAAAGCCGTGGAAGGGCGGCATTGAAAATATGGGAAAAGAAGATACGAGACGACTAAAACAGATCATGACTTCGGCAGGAGAAGAAGCAAAACGACTGGGGAATTCCAAGATTTACCCGGAGCATTTGTTTTTGGGATTGCTGAAGTTGAGAAGTGGAAGGGCGATTGATATATTAATGTCTTTGGGGTTGGATTTCTACGAGGTGAAAGATAAGATAGAGCAACGCTTGGAGGGGAAACGCTATAAATCCGACAAGGTGGAAAGTCTTGACTTTACATTGGCGGCGAATAGCGTGTTGAAACGTGTGTCCGACGAGGCGTGGGATCTGGGGGATGACGAATTGGACTCGGAACACGTGATGCTGGCAATATTGAGGAATCAAGCCGGTTTCGTGACGAAGCTATTTAAAACGATGAATATAGATTACGACATCTTTAAAGAAGCCGTACTAAAAGAGAAGATGCGGATGCAATCCGAATTTAATGACGAGGGGGATGATCCGGAGGACGGAGACGATGAATCTTCCATGTATAATCCTTATCGTCAAGGAGGCCCTGTTTCTTCCAAATCCGATACTCCCGTGCTGGATAATTTCGGAAATGACATCACGAAAGCCGCGGAAGAGGGAGCTTTGGACCCGATCGTGGGACGTGACCGGGAGATCGAACGTCTGGCACAGATTCTGAGTCGTCGTAAGAAGAATAACCCGGTGTTGATTGGTGATCCGGGGGTGGGTAAATCGGCTATTGCCGAGGGACTTGCCTTGCGCATTGTTCAGAAAAAGGTGTCACGGGTACTGTTTGACAAGCGGGTGATTTCGCTGGATATAGCCTCTATCGTGGCAGGTACGAAGTACCGGGGCCAATTCGAGGAACGAATGAAAGCGATTCTTGCCGAGCTGGCGAAGAACCGGAATATCATTTTGTTTATTGATGAGATTCACACGATTGTCGGGGCCGGAGGTTCCGGGGGCAACTTGGATGCGGCTAATATGTTGAAACCGGCATTGGCTCGCGGAGAAATTCAATGTATCGGGGCTACGACGCTAGACGAGTATCGCCAGAATATAGAGAAGGACGGTGCTTTGGAACGTCGTTTCCAAAAGGTGTTGGTGGAACCGACCTCGTTTGACGAGACGGTGGAAATTTTGAATAATATTAAATCCCGTTACGAGGATCATCATAACGTGCGTTACACGGATGAGGCTATCAAGGCCTGTGTGAAGTTGACAACCCGTTATATCTCCGATCGGGCTTTGCCGGATAAGGCGATTGATGCCTTGGATGAGGCGGGGTCGAGAGTACATATTTCCAATATAAATGTGCCGCCGATTATCGAACAGTTGGAGAAGGACGTGGAAGAGGTGAAGGAGAAGAAGAAGGAGGCCGTGAAACAACAGAATTTCGAGGTGGCAGCCGCTTTCCGGGATAAGGAACGGCAGTTGTTGAAACAATTGGAAGAAGAGAAAGTAAATTGGGAGCGGGATTTGCAGGAAAACCGGGTGACCGTGACCGAAGAGCATATTGCCGAGGTGGTGGCCATGATGACCGGGGTTCCGGTGAAACGTATTGCCAAGACCGAGGGGATGAAGTTGTTGCAGATGCACGATGAATTGAGCGAGAGTGTTGTCGGACAGAAAGAGGCGATCGAGAAAATCGTGAAAGCCATACATCGGAATCGTGCCGGACTGAAAGATCCGAATCGTCCGATCGGTTCATTTATTTTCTTGGGGCCGACGGGTGTCGGAAAGACACAGTTAGCCAAGGTGCTGGCCCGTTACTTGTTTGATACCGAGGATGCGTTGATCCGGATTGACATGAGTGAATACATGGAAAAATTCGCCGTGTCCCGATTGGTAGGGGCGCCTCCGGGGTACGTGGGATACGAGGAAGGCGGGCAGTTGACCGAGAAAGTACGTCGTAAACCGTATTCTGTCGTGTTGCTGGATGAAATCGAGAAGGCTCATCCGGATGTGTTCAATATTCTGTTGCAGTTGTTGGACGACGGACAGTTGACTGATAGTCTAGGACGGAAAGTGGATTTCAAGAACACGATCGTGATCATGACTTCTAATATCGGTAGCCGTCAGTTGAAAGATTTCGGCCGGGGAATCGGTTTCGGTTCCCAGAACATGGAAGGAAATAGCGAGTACGCCAGAGGGGTTGTTCAGAAAGCGTTGAAAAATGCCTTCTCACCTGAGTTCTTGAATCGTATTGACGATATTATCATGTTTAATCCTTTGACTAAAGAGGATATTTACAAGATTATAGATATCGAGTTGAAGAGCCTGTTCAAGCGGGTAAATGATCTCGGTTTGGTGATCACGATCTCGAAAGAGGCGAAAGACTTTATTATCGAGAAAGGATATGACCCGCAGTACGGGGCCCGTCCGCTGAAACGAGCTATCCAGAAATATCTGGAAGATGAATTGGCCGAGGTGATTATTAAAGGTATAGCGGAAGGAACGGAGCTAGATGTCGGTTATGATAAAGAAAACGATAAGTTGATTATCACCGAGAAGGAAAATAAGTGAAGGTGAAATCGTTTTAAAAAGAAAAGGGGCTGTCCCAAAAGTCATTTCTCAAACTCCCTCCCCCCTTCGGGGTACTCCCTCTATAAACAGAGGGAGAGTTGAAATACTCCCTTTCTTCGGGAAGAGTCACCAGCTCCTCCTCTGTTTATAGAGGAGGTGGCACGAAGTGACGGAGGAGTTTCTTGAAATAAAATAACTTTTTGGACAGCCCTTTTCTTTATCGATATTAAAAGCTTTATTTTTTGATTACTTTCTGTAAGGCGTGTATCATGGGTTCCACGCTGAGGTCATTTCCCGTGGCTTGAATCATCCACTCGTTTGGAGTTAGGCGTCCCAAGCGATAGATGCGGTCAACTTCTTGAGCGAAGTTCTTACCGTTGAGGTAATCTTCCAGCTGGAATTCGATGATCTGACCGAAGGCGTAAGCGGACAGGTATAGCGGGTAACTGATCATGTGGGAATAGACGGCTAAAACCGTTTCGTCTTTTTTGCCGAAGACAGGGGCATAGTATTTATTCCATATTTCTTTTGACAAGCTGATAGAGGCTTCTTTTAGCTGTTCAGCCGTCGCATTCGGGTTCGCATACAGCCATTCCCAGATGGAGATGTCGAGCATGGAGACTCCCATGATTTCGTACAGGCTCCAAAATTTGTCAAGAATGTCCATCTTGTCCTTTTCCGGATCGTTGTTTTCAATGCCCAATAATTGCAGATCCCGTTTTTGGAACACGAAAGCAAGTGCTTCCGTGAAAGCCGTGTTGGGAACTCCGGCCATCATGAAATTGTCTACATTGTATATGGAAATAGTTTGTTCCACGTTGTGGCCGAATTCGTGAACGGCGATATTGTACCCCTTATAATTCATTCCTTCCGCGGGAATACGGGTACGAAGATGGGACTGTTGTCCCTTCATGGCGGCACCCCACGCGTGTCCTGATCCTCGTGCGGCATCCACGGCTATTTTATCACAGATCTCGTTTGCTCTTTCGGGGGTGAAACCCAAATGTGTGAGCAGGGAGGGGAGCCCGGCCTTGAAAGCCTCTGCATTCGGGTAAAGTTTTTGTATCTGGGCATCCAGTTTGGCCTCGTCCAGATTACTACGAGGTTTGAAACCATCGTACCAAATGTCGTATGCTTCCAGTTTGCGGCCTAGACGTTTGGAAATAATCTTGCCGACTTCTTTCAATTCCGGAGAAGTGAGGAATTGGGTGAAAAGAGCTTTTACATCTTCTACCGATACTTCCATTTCTCCCGAAAACTTTCGTTCAATGAAATTCTTGTCGGCATAAGGGTCGATGGCTTTCATAGCGTGGAAGTTATTCAACATACGTTGATAACGTTCTGTTGCCTCCGGGGTTCCCGTGGCAGTTTGTCCGTTTTGAGTGAGTGTGTTCGTGTAAGGATTCCAGTCGTAAGCTCCGGAATTGATGACTTGCACGGGGATCTCCTGCGAGATAATTCGTTTCATGACCTCATAAACGGTGCGTTGCTTATCCAAACCTTCTTTCCCTTTGTTGTAATTGGCCTTGATTTCGTCTCTTAAATTCCAATGAGTAAGCAGAATTTTATCTTCGGGGAAAAGCTTTTGGCCTTTGGCGTTTAGCACATGACCCATGTAAATGTTGTAGCTTGAAATATACACGTCTGCATCACTTTCCGCTTTTACACCAGCTTGAATTAGTTCTGCCGGAACCCGTTGGGTAAACACGTCACCGAGGCGAGCATAGGCCCAAGCCATGCGGTCGTTACCTAGTTTTTCTTTGTCTTGTAAAGGTACTTCCGGGAAGTTGAGGGCAATGATAAAGCCGATTTTATTGTTGTAAAAATCATTAATCAAATGAGAGCCGGGACTGTAAGCACCGAACATGGGATCGATGTCATGAAGAGGACCGTTGTCCTGATGTAAGTTTAATTGAAGTTGGAGTGTGATTTCGTTAAAATGTCCCCATAAGGCCTCGAAGTAATGACTTACCTTTTGGAATACCTGTTGTTTTTGTTCCGGGTCTGTAATATAGTTTTTCACGCAAAATTCTTGAAATTCGGAGTCTGTGCCATCTTGTGATTGCCAAAGGTGGGCGACTTGGCGTACTCCGGTTTCGATAGCGGTAGTGTTAGTAACTCCTTTTGCCTGAATGTCGGTAATGGTGGCTTGAATTGTTTTCTCCGGGATTGCAGCTTTCGCCAAGAATCCCGAGAATAGGCATACCAATAATAACGAGTGTTTCATAACCGTTTTAGTTTATAAATTTGAGGGGCTGTAAACTACAGCCCCTCGATTTGGTTTATTGATTTAGTAGTTGGAAATATACAATGTCTTCCCAGCCGTTTCCCCGGCGGAGCCAGTTTTTCCGGTACCCGGTCTGCACGAAACCGAGTTTCTCGAAAAGTTTGCGACTACCAATGTTTCCACTGGGTACGCTACTGTAAATCTGGTTCAGTCCCAGTGTTTCGAAGCAATAGTCGATCATCAGACGGATAGCGGCTGTCGCATATCCCTGTTTTTGGTTTTCTGTATTGTGGATCATAATCCCGATACCGGCACGCTGATGATATGGATCGAAATCATAGAGATCAACTAATCCAATCCGGGCATTTGTATCCACTCTTTCAATCATCAGACGGAGTTGCTTGGTGGTATATATATCCAGATGACAAGTTTCGATGTATTTCTTTAACGTGAACAGGGAGAAGGGGGTAAGCGTGTCACTGACTTCCCATAAATCCATATCATTTTCCCATTGATACAGACATTCTAAGTCTTCAGGTTCTAAAGCTCTTAAGCGAATGATGTCATCGTTTATCATAGTTGCTGTTTTATAATTTTTTTCGAATAAGTAGTATTATTTGTCGCTTTCAAATATAACACTTTTTGGCATTAGTTGGTGTTAACGCGGAGAAAAAAATAGGTCGGGAGATAAATCTTGCCACTTTTAAAACTATCTTTGTCGGGAAAGATAAACAGGTATCATCATAGAGCAATATTCATGTATAATTTACTGACCATCTTGGGGGCTACGGCCACGGGAAAGACCTCTTTAGCGGTACGTTTGGCCGCGGAATTGAAAGGAGAGATTATTTCAGCCGATTCGAGACAAATTTATCGAGGAATGGATCTTGGTACGGGGAAGGATCTGGACGAGTATGTCTACGAGGGGACGCCTGTACCTTATCATTTGATTGATATTGCCGATGCCGGGTTTCGTTTTAATCTGTTCATGTATCAGCAGGAGTTTTTAAAAGTGTGGCAGGATTGTGAACGTAGGGGTATTTTTCCCGTGTTGTGCGGGGGAAGTGGTTTGTACGTGGAGTCCATATTGAAAGCTTACCGGATGACTCCTGTTCCGGAAAATCCCGAATTACGGGAACGGTTGGCCTGTAAGTCGTTGGCGGAATTATCCGACATCTTGTCCTCCTATCGTTCCTTACACAACACGACGGATACGGACACGGTAAAGCGGGCGATTCGGGCTATTGAGATTGCCGAGTATTATACTACACATGAACCCGTGAAAGGGGAGTTCCCGGAGATCCGATCTTTGATTGTCGGGATCCTATTTGATCGTGAGACTCGGCGACAACGGATTACAGAACGTTTACACGCCCGCTTGCAGGCGGGAATGATTGATGAGGTGAAGGGGTTGCTTGACCGGGGAATAAAACCGGAAGACTTGATATATTACGGGTTAGAGTATAAATACCTTACCTTGTATCTTACCGGAGAGTTGACTTATGACGAGATGGTGGAACAACTGAACATTGCCATTCACCAGTTTGCTAAGCGACAAATGACATGGTTCCGTAAAATGGAACGGGACGGGTTCGAGATCAAATGGCTGGATGGAAATATGCCTTTGGATGAGAAGGTCGAACAGGTGAAAGAGTGGCTTTATTAATTTTAGATTTTAAATTTTAGATTGAATGATTCAAAGATTTAGTGATTGCCGATTAAATGATTCAGCGATTCTATAATCACCTAATCTGAAATCATTAAATCACGCAATAGATAATCTTGTCGCGGGCGAACTAATCATGACAATGGCAACTACAATCGTGTCCGTGATCGTGATGATGTTCTTCTTCATCCTCTTCTTCTTTGAGGAGCATTTCTTCTAAATGAGGGATGGTGCCTTCCAGTAAGAAGGCGTTGTCTTCATTACTTTCGGATTTTAAACGTTGTATGGCTATGTGAATCTTTTCTTCCGGGATGTTACCGTGTAGGTTTTCAATGACGGTGGAGGCTTCTAGTGCTGTGATGAAGTCTTCATGCAATAACATATCAACGAATACATCCAGATATTCCGAAAAATCGATAGCTGATTCCCAGCATATGCGTAATAAATTGGCTTTTCCGCTACCTTCGGGAGCGTTGATCAATTTATCCATCAAGACTGTTTTGAAGTCGGATTCTTTCACGTCCGAGAGTAAGGCCGTGAGGTTGGTAATGATGTTCGTGTCCTGACTTTGTAACAGGATGTCCAGTAATTCGGGGACGATGGAAATATCACCTTCTTGTTTGATTTGTTCGATGGCCCCTCTAACGATGTCCATGTCATTGCTGGACAACTGTTTCAATATATCTTGTTTGTTTTCCATGTGTTTCTAAATATTTGTATCCAATACTTTTTCGGGTATTGGATACAAATATAAGGATCATTTGCGGGATTTCTTCGCTCTGGGGTGGAAATTTGTGATTGTATCCCGGAGATATGAGTTATCCAGGTGCGTGTAAATTTCCGTTGTCAGAATAGATTCGTGTCCCAGCATGTCTTGAACCGTGCGGATGTCCGCGCCGCCGTTTACCAAGTGAGAGGCAAATGAGTGGCGGAAGGTGTGGGGGGATACCACTTTATTCAAGCCGGCACGGAGTGCTGTTTCCTTGATAATATTGAATATCATCACGCGGGAAAGAGATTTTCCCATCTTGTTTAAAAAGAGAATATCCTCGAATCCTCTCGCTTTTTTCATTCTGTCGCGATCTTTTTTCAAATAGCAACGGATCTCGTCTTTTGCTTTCGCTCCTAGTGGAACAATCCGTTCCTTGTTTCCTTTTCCCTCGATTTTGATATATCCTGTTCGGAAGTTAATTTGTGATAACTTCAAGTTGACAAGTTCAGATACGCGCAAACCGCAAGAATATAATGTTTCGAGGATTGCTTTATTACGTTGTCCTTCTTGTTTGGTCAGATCCACAGCGTTAATCATGGCTTCAATTTCTTCGACGCTGAGGACGCTAGGAAGGGTACGTCCGATTTTCGGTGCATCAAGCGAGTTCGCCGGGTTGAGTCCGATGGCTCCATCGTATAACAAATACTTGAAGAAAGATTTGATGCTGGATATACTTCTAGCTTGAGTACGGGGAGTAACCCCGGTGTCTTTCAAGGCGGAAATATATTCGTTTAATACGTCATAGGACACTTCTTTCGGATTCAATGTAGGTGTCCGTTGTTCACAATAGGCTCCCAGCTTTCTGATGTCATTCAAATAAGCTTCCACCGAGTTGGTTGATAGTGATTTTTCTAAAATCAAATAAGTCCGAAAACTATCTATCGCTTCGTTCCAAATCATTTTTAGCTGTGTTACAAAATAAATAATACAAATTCTAATTCACCACTTTAAACCTATCTCAAGAGTATTCTGATAGATTTTGCCAGATAAAGGTATAAGTTTTTTCTTTGAGTTGTAACAGTTTTGTCAAGTTTAACACTCATAATTTTTATTATTAGCCTTTGTAACCGAAATTTAATGCCTAAATCCGGCTTGAAATGTCCGGTATCATCGTTTTTTTTGTTAATTTTGTATTCAGTAAAAACGGAGAATATGAAGATATTGATTTTAAATGGTCCCAATCTTAATCTTTTGGGAATCAGGGAAAAAAGTATTTACGGGGAAACCTCTTTCGAGGAGTACCTGTCGGGGCTGAGAGATTTCTACACTATGGTGGAGATCGATTATTACCAGTCGAACGTGGAGGGAGAGCTTATCAATAAGATTCATGAAGTGGGATTCTCCTATGACGGGATTATTTTGAACGCTGGAGCTTACACACATACTTCGATTGCTATCGCAGATGCTATTTCGGCAATACCCTGTCCCGTGATCGAAGTTCATATTTCTAACACGGCAAAGCGGGAAACTTTCCGTCATGTCTCTTTCCTAACTCCTGTTTGCCGGGGGGTAATTACTGGTTTCGGGTTGAAATCCTACGAACTGGCGTTACAAGCTTTTATGTGAGCGGCTTCGCCGCATTACAGGTTTGCAAGTTGCAGGTTACAGGTTGGGGAAATACACGAAGAATAACTATTATTATTAATGATATGAAGAAGACTAAGATTGTGGCTACTATATCTGACAAAAGATGTGAGGTAGAGTTTTTAGAGAAGTTATATCGTGCCGGGATGAACGTGGTACGGTTGAATACAGCTCATCAGGATATGGAGCAGGCATTGAAGGTGGTGGAGAATGTTCGGAAAGTTTCGGATAATATCGCCATCTTGATCGACACGAAAGGGCCGGAGGTGAGAACAATGCTTATGGATGAACCGATGCACGTGGACCGGGGAGAAACGATTTACCTGACAGGTGACCCGGATCTGAAGATGGAAGGGAAATTAATTCACGTGTCCTATCCTTATTTTGCAGAAGATATAAAAGTGGGTGACAAGGTGCTGGTGGACGATGGGGATGTGGAGCTAGTCGTTGTGGAGAAAAAGGATCATTATTTGGAAATGATGGTGACAAACGAGGCTGTTATCAAGAATCGTAAGAGCGTGAATGTGCCGGGAGCTTCCTTGAAATTGAAATCTTTGAGTGATAAGGACCGGGCGTTTATTGATTTTGCAATAGATAATAATCTGGATTTTATAGCTCACTCCTTCGTGCGTAATAAAGAGGATGTTATGGCGATACAGGCTATTCTGGATGCTCGGGGAAGTAAGATCAAGGTCATTGCCAAGATCGAGAATCAAGAGGGTGTGGATAATATTGACGAGATTCTGGATTACGCTTACGGGGTGATGGTTGCCCGCGGAGATTTAGGGATCGAGATCGAGGCGGAGAAAATCCCTAAGATTCAACGATATATTGTTAAAAAATGTATTGAGAGTAAGAAGCCCGTGATTATTGCCACGCAGATGTTACACACGATGATTGAGCATCCTAGGCCGACTCGTGCGGAAATTAGTGATATTGCGAATGCCGTTTACATGGGTACGGATGCGATCATGTTAAGCGGGGAAACGGCTTACGGGGCATATCCCGAGGAGGCGGTAACCGTGATGCGTGAGGTGGCAGAGGAGAACGAGGGAACGGTTCCGCCGGATGCGGGGAGAAGTCTGGTTCGTATAAATAACGAGATTACGGCAGCGTTGGCTCGTTCGGCAGTGAAAACTGCATTGATGTTACCGATTAAGGCGATTGTGGTCGACACGCTTTCCGGACGTACAGCCCGTTATCTGTCGGCTTTCCGGAGTGACTTGCCTGTTTACGCCCGGTGCTATAATGAACGGGTTATGCGAGAATTGGCTCTCTCGTTCGGGGTGTATCCCTATTATACTGAAAAACCGATGTCCCGGGATGAGTTTATGAATGATCTGCCGGAAATGTTGATGCAGAATGGCATTAAGGCTGATGACTACGTGGTGGTTGTCGGGGGAAGTTTCGGGCATGGTAAAGGAGCCTCGTTTATTGAGGTATGTAAGATTGGGGAAATCCGCTAGGTTAATTTTAAATTTTAGATTTTAAATTTGAGAATTCAATCTCAAATTTAAAATCTAAAACTTTATCAATGTTTGTCTTTCAAGATGTCCCGGATTTCAGTCAATAGTACTTCTTCTTTCGACGGGGCGGGAGGAGCTGCCGGAGCCGGGGTTTCTTCTTTTTTCGTTCTCAATTTATTCATGAATTTTATGGCGATAAAGATTGAGAATGCAATGATCAAAAAGTCGATCGTTGTTTGAATAAAGTTACCATAGTTGAGGGTGACGGCTTCGACCATTTTTCCCGTAGCCTCGTTCATGTGGGCTTTTTGTAACACGATGTGTAAATTGGAAAAATTCATGCCACCAATAAGCATTCCGATAGGGGGCATGATGATGTCACTAACCAATGATGATACGATTTTTCCGAATGCACCACCGATAATGATACCGACAGCCATATCTACCACATTCCCTTTCAGGGCAAAAGCTTTAAATTCATCTAAGAGTTTCATGTTCTGATTCGTTTTATAATTTAAGTGTTTGAACGTTTAAACATTTAAAATGTTCTAAATTTCTGCGGCAAAATTACATTAATTCTCGTAACTTTGTAAGCGTTTAACTATTGTCAATGGAAAAGGAAAGTCGGGAAAAGCAAATATATAGGGTTACAATTGTTGGTTCAATTGCTAATTTCTTTTTGTTAGTGTTTAAGTTCGTGGCGGGAATATTTGGACAAAGTAGTGCCATGATTGCGGATGCCGTGCATTCTTTGTCAGATTTCGTGACGGATATTATCGTGCTGGTTTTCGTGAAAGTTTCTGCTAAACCGAAGGATGCGGGGCATGATTACGGGCATGGAAAATATGAAACGCTGGCAACGGCAATTATCGGTATCGTTTTGTTAATGGTTGGAACAGGGATTTTCTGGAACGGGTTGAATCAGATACTTGCTTTTTATCGGGGAGAAGAATTGGGTAGTCCCGATTTAATAGCTTTGGTTGCGGCTCTTGTTTCGATCGTGGTGAAAGAAATCCTGTACCGTTATTCGGTTATCGTTGGGCGTAAGGTGCAAAGCCAAGCCGTCGTGGCGAATGCTTGGCATCATCGTTCGGATGCATTCTCGTCTATCGGTACAGCTTTGGGGATTGCCGGGGCGATTTTTCTGGGGAAAGACTGGCGGGTACTTGACCCGATTGCAGCCGTTGTAGTGAGTGTTTTTATTGTGAAAGTATCTATTCAACTTTTGATCCCTTGTTTGAATGATTTATTGGAACGATCTTTGCCGGAAGAGATCGAAAAGGAGATCATCACGATAATAAATGAAGACTCGCAAATAAAAGACCCTCATAATTTGAGAACCCGTCGGATCGGGAATGATTTTGCGATAGAGATACATATCCGTTTGCAGCCAGAGATGACCGTCCGGGAAGCTCATGTGGTTGCTACCGGGATTGAGGATCGTTTGAGGGCTAAATACGGATCACGTACTCACGTGGCCGTGCATGTGGAACCTGTGAAAAGTGAATAGATATAGATGAGAAGAACGGTGTGGTATTACACGATAGCGTGCGTGTTGTTGATATTGGTCGGGGCTTGTAAGGAAAAAGAAAAGAGTAAAAAGCCTTTTGTTTATTTTAAAAATTACCAGAGAACTTTTAATGATTTAAATGACAGGCATCTGTCATCCGCCAAGCGATTGGGAATTACTCCATTGAAATCCTCGGAGGATTTGGGTAAGGCTGACCGGAATTTAAAAGAGATTAAATCCTGCAAATTGTTTCAGGTGGATAAATTAACACATTCTGAGCCTTATCTTGTACCGGAGGCCTGTGATTTATTGGCTGATATTGCCCGGAATTTTAAAGACTCCCTGTATCAGAAAGGCCTGCCTTCCCATAGTATTATCGTGACAAGTGTGTTACGAACGGGGTCCAGCGTGAAGAAATTGCGGAAGAGTAATGGAAATGCCAGTGCCAATTCCGCTCACGTGTACGGGACTACTTTTGACGTGGCATATACGCGTTTCAAAAAAGACGGGCGTAAAAACTCCCCGGAGGAAAAGTTGAAAAGTGTGTTAGCCGACGTGTTGCAGGATTTGCGTTTGCAAAAGAAATGTTACGTTCGTTACGAGTTTAAGCAAGGTTGTTTTCATATTACAGCGAGATAACATAATCGTAAGATTGTTTATACTTTATTCTGTATCACGTTATTCTTTATTTTTTTATTTTTGCGGCGATAAAGAAAAACGTGTATGAAGAAGAGTCTTATTGCTTTAGCTTTTGGTACACTTGGTCTTGGAATAGCCGAGTTTGTGATGATGGGAATATTGCCTGATGTGGCTCGTGACTTAGGAATCAGTATCGCTACAGCCGGTCATTTGATTTCGGCCTATGCTTTGGGAGTTTGTATCGGGGCTCCCATGTTGATTTTGGCACGCAGGTATCAGTTAAAGTATATCTTGATGTTTTTGGTGGGAGTAATGATGCTGGGAAATATTTGTGCAGCTTTAGCTCCTAATTACTGGGTGATGCTTGTGGCCCGTTTCATTTCGGGATTACCGCACGGGGCTTATTTCGGGGTGGCATCTATTGTCGCCGAGAAGTTAGCGGATAAGGGGAGAGGGTCAGAGGCGGTATCTATCATGATTGCGGGAATGACGATCGCTAATTTGTTCGGTGTACCGCTGGGGACGGCTTTAAGTGCCTCGATTTCATGGCGTTTGACTTTCTTGCTCGTTGGGTGTTGGGGCGTTATCATTCTTTATTATATGTGGCGTTGGGTGCCACGGGTAGAAAATTTGCCGGATACCGGTTTGAGGGGGCAGTTCTGTTTTTTGAAATCTCCGGCACCTTGGTTGATTCTGGGGGCAACGTTGTTGGGTAATGGGGGAACCTTTGCTTGGTATAGCTACGTGACTCCCTTACTAACGAATATTGCCGGATTCCCGGCTCGTATGACCACGTTCCTTATGGTGCTTGCCGGTTTTGGAATGGTGGTGGGAAATCTGGCCGGGGGACGTTTGTCCGATCGGTTTTCCCCGGGACGAGTGGCTGCTTTTGCACAAGGAATGATCTGTGTTGCATTGCTTTTTATTTTTTTCTTCGCTCATATATCTTGGTTGGCAGTGGGGTTGATGTGTTTGTGTACAGCCGGCCTGTTTGCAGTTTCGAGTCCACAGCAGGTGTTGCTGATTCGTTATTCAAAAGGAGGGGAGATGTTGGGTGCGGCTAGTGTACAGGTGGCATTTAATTTGGGAAATGCGATCGGTGCTTATGTTGGGGGATTACCTTTGCAAGCTGGAATGAGTTACTCTTACCCAGCACTAGTAGGTGCGCCTTTTGCATTTGTCGGGTGTCTTTTGTTGGTAACTTTTTTCCGAAAATATGAACGTCGTACGATTTGATCTGATATAGTCCGGTAATAGAATCAATCTGGCTTGTTCCACCATCTCTCTGGTGTCTCGTTGATGTCCGGATTGTATCTGAAGGTAAAGTTTGGGAAAAGTTAACCTCCCGCATCGGTAACTTATCGAATACTTATCGAAGAGTTACGGGTGAGATACAGGTGAAACACATAAGAGACAGCGGAGTATGTATTATTAAAAAGAATCATTATCTTTGTCGGCCGAAAAAAATGCATTCCACGAGAGTGGCGTGCTGGCAGGTTAGGTAATAATTAAAATGACAAAAATATAATGGGTTTACAATGTGGAATAGTCGGTTTACCAAACGTGGGGAAATCGACGTTATTTAATTGTTTGAGTAATGCGAAGGCGCAATCGGCAAATTTCCCTTTTTGCACGATCGAACCGAACGTGGGAGTGATTACCGTGCCGGACGAACGACTGAATAAATTGGTCGAGTTGGTGCAACCTCAAAATGTGGTACCTGCCGTGGTGGAGATCGTGGATATTGCTGGGTTAGTGAAAGGTGCGAGTAAAGGTGAAGGTTTAGGAAATAAATTTTTGTCTAATATCCGGGAAACGGATGCTATTATTCACGTGTTACGTTGTTTTGATGATAATAATATCGTACACGTGGATGGTAATGTTGATCCGATCCGTGACAAAGAGACGATTGATACAGAGTTGCAGTTGAAAGACTTGGAAACGGTGGAAAGCCGTTTGGCAAAAGAGGAGAAGAAGGCACAGACCGGGGGTGATGCGAAGGCGAAACGTCTGGTCGAGGTGTTGCATTTATATAAAGATGCGTTGGTGCAGGGAAAATCCGCTCGTTCCGTGCAATTAAACGATTTACAGCAGGAGGCCGCGAAAGAGTTGATGTTGCTGACGAATAAACCTATTTTGTACGTTTGTAACGTGGATGAGGCTTCTGTTGTGACGGGAAATAAATACGTGGATGCCGTGCGGGAAGCCGTGAAGGACGAGGGAGCAGAAGTATTGGTGATCGGTGCCGCTATTGAGGCGGATATTGCCGAGTTGGACACGTACGAGGAGAAACAATTGTTTTTGCAGGATTTGGGACTGGAGGAAGCCGGGGTGAATAAATTAATTCGTACGGCTTACAAGTTGTTGAATTTGCGTACTTATTTTACGGCAGGTCCGAAGGAGGTGAGGGCGTGGACTTTTAAGAACGGGATGAAAGCCCCGCAGACGGCTGGGATTATTCACACGGATTTCGAAAAAGGGTTTATTCGTGCGGAAGTGATTAAATACGAGGATTTTATAGCCTTGGGATCCGAGGCAAAATGCAAGGAAGCCGGGAAGATGTCGGTGGAAGGAAAAGAGTACGTGGTGCAGGATGGGGATATGATGAACTTCCGTTTTAACGTGTAATGAGGGCATAGTTTTATCCTGGATAAAGATGATATTAAAAAAACTTTTTGGATTTGATCCCAGCGTGATGAAGGTAAAGACAGAGATCATGGCTGGGGTCACTACTTTTTTAACGATGTCGTATATTCTTGCCGTGAATCCGGATATTCTTTCAGCGGCATCGATGGACCGGGGAGCCGTGTTCACGGCTACAGCTTTGGCAGCATCTTTTGCCACGTTGGTAATGGCTATTTTGGCGAAATTACCTTTTGCCCTGGCTCCGGGTATGGGGTTGAACGCTTTTTTTGCCTTTACGTTAGTGCAGGGCATGGGATATTCCTGGGAGAGTGCCTTGGCTGCCGTTTTTATTGAGGGGCTAGTGTTTATCCTGTTGACGGTGTTTAATATACGGGAGTTGATCGTGAATGCTATTCCCGAAACGTTGAGACATGCCATATCCGTTGGAATTGGTTTGTTTATTGCTTTTTTAGGATTACAAAAGGCCGGGTTGATCGTGGCTAATCCTGCAACATTTGTTTCTTTAGGCGAGTTTACTCCATCGACGTTGTTAGCGGTGGGAGGAATTATTATCGGGGGAGTGTTGGTTGCACGGAAAGTGAAGGGGGCTCTTTTCTATGCGATCGTGGCGGTCACGTTATTAAGTATTCCTTTGGGGATTACCCGGATACCGGAAGGTTTTTCTTTAGTATCGATGCCTCATTCTCTGGAGCCGGTCTTTTTCAAGCTGGATTTTCATTCTTTGTTGTCCCCGAATATGTTGATTGCGATTTTCTCGCTCGTGTTCATGGATATTTTTGATACTTTAGGAACATTGGTCGGTACGGCAAATAAAGTGGGAATGGTGAAACCTGACGGGAGTATCCCGAAGTTGAAACCTGCGATGATGGCGGATGCCGTGGGAACAACGGTCGGGGCTTTGCTCGGAACGTCAACCACCACGACTTACGCTGAGAGTACTGCCGGTATTGCCGAGGGTGGGCGTTCCGGTTTGACAGCTGCTGTTGTTAGCGGATTGTTCATTGTCGCTCTGTTCTTTGCCCCGTTCTTTTTGTTGGTTCCGGGTATCGCTACGGCAGGGGTATTGGTGATCGTGGGGAGTTTTATGTTTGATGCGGTGAAGAAAATACGTTTTGATGATATGACCGAGGCTTTTCCTGCTTTCGTGACTATTATTATGATGCCGTTGACTTACTCGATTGCCGAGGGTATCGTGTTGGGGCTGTTGACTTACGTGTCGCTTAAATTGTTTGCGGGTAAATATCGAGAGTTAAATCTCACGATGTATATACTCTCGATATTGTGTATTTTGAAATACGTGTTTGTCTAGGTTATTCAATATCTTCCAGTTCCCGGTTTGCCACGTAGCCTCGCCATTTTTCAATGAGCTGTTGAATGTCCTGTGGTATTTCGGAATTGAAATCCATCCATTCGCCTGTTCCCGGGTGTTCAAAACCAAGGGTTTTGGCATGTAATGCTTGTCGGGGACAGAGGGCGAAACAATTTTGCACGAATTGTTTATACTTCGTGAAAGTGGTGCCTTTCAGTATTTCATTACCACCATATTCCGGATCATTGAATAACGGATGTCTGATTGATTTGAAATGAGCCCGGATTTGGTGGGTACGTCCGGTTTCCAGCACGCATTCCACGACATTCACGTAGCCCAAGCGTTCCAGCACGTGATAGTGAGTCACGGCGTGTTTGCCGTAGTCGCTACCTTCCGGGAATACACCCATGATTTTCCGGTTAGAGATACTCCTTCCGATGTTACCAATAATCGTTCCGTTGTCATTTTCCAAGTTTCCCCAGCATACGGCCACGTATTTCCGACTAGAGGTTTTATGAAAAAATTGGGAAGATAATTTGGTTTTAGCTTCTTCCGTTTTGGCAATGACTAGCAGGCCGGAAGTGTCCTTGTCTATCCGGTGAACCAACCCGGGACGGGGATCGTTTTCTTTGAATAACGGATTTCCTTTCAAGTGCCATGCCAAAGCGTTCACGAGAGTCCCCGTGTAATGCCCGTAGGAGGGATGTACCACCATGCCCGGTTCTTTGTTAATAACCAGCAGGTAGTCGTCCTCGTACACGATGTTTAGAGGTATATCTTCCGGTATGACCCGTATTTCCCGTTTCGGGTGGGGGAGCATTAAGGTGACGATGTCTTTGGGTTTTACCCGGTAATTGGATTTTACCGGTTTATTATTGACCTGTACACATTGGGCCTCTGCAGCTTCCTGTATTTTTGTACGGGATACGTTGGGTAACCGATCGACCAGAAACCGATCGATGCGCAGTAAATTTTGGCCGGGATCAACTTCCAGACGGAAATGTTCATACATTTCTTGCTCTTGTTCCGGTTCGTCCTCGCCCAATTCTTCTAAATCTTCTACTTCTTCTTCTATCATGGTTGTAGCTCCTCAATGGACAGGGAGTCCAATGCCATTATTTTTTCTTTATCTTTCGTGAGGTAGAGCGTGATGTCTCCCCCCATCTTCATCGTCATGTTCTCTTCGAATTCAGGCTCTTGCTGGTATATAATTGCCGTGGATTGGTCCGCCTCGGTTTTGACCGTGTTGTCAGGTAGGATTTCACCCACGTTTAAGAATGCCCGCAATAGCATGGCTTTTGCCTCTGCCAGTGTTTTCCCTACTAACGATGGGATGGCTACTTGGTCATTGGACGTGTTCCCGTTCCCGAGTACAATATCCACCGTATCCCCTTTTTGTATCAAACTATTGGGTTCGATGATGTTTCCCTCGTATTTGAAATCAAGTACTAGGTTTTTGAAGTTGGAAGGAACGTATTCGATTCTTCCAACGTTGAGTCCCAAGTTCTTCAATCGTTGCAAGGATTGACGGAAGGCCACGTTGCGAAGGTTCGGGAAAATGATTTTTTCCGGGGCATTGGCGTTGATGGTCAGTTGAATGGCCCGGTTGTTCTTCACGTGAGCATTCGGTGACGGGAATTGTTCTACGATAGTTCCCGGTTTGGCATTGTTGTCATAGATAGAATCGATGACAAGGATTTGCAAATTCTTCTCTTTGGCGAAAGGTTCCGCCTCGTCGGGAGTGAGTCCCCGGAGTTCGGGAACAGTAATATAATAACCATGATTCGTGTATTTCTCCAATCGATTCAACACGATATACCCGATCAGGAACAACAGGATGCAGGCTACGGCTATGTTGATCAATAACACGATGATATGTCCTTTTTTAAAGAAACCCATAGAGTGTGTAACGTTTGTAAATTTATAAAACTTGCCGTGTTCATCACTACTGAACACGGGCAGTGTTGGTATTGAAATACCTTAACTTTGCAAAAATAGCAGAGATTTTTCAATTATCACTACTATTTTACTATTTTTGCTTTGAAAATAAGAAGTGATAAAGATGGTAAGATTCATTTTAGTATTCCTGTTGCTGGGTTTGACGGGTTATGTCGGGGCGCAGGAAATCAAGATAGAGAAATCGACAGAGAAAATCGTGTATCAGGGAAAGTCCTATTATCTCCATACGGTGAAAGCCAAGGAAACGCTTTTTTCCATATGTAAGGCTTACGGTGCCTCCGTGGATGAAGTGAAGGCTTTGAATGATAAGAAAGATAATACTCTTTCGATCGGGGACGTGTTGAGAATACCTGTGATCGAACCTTTTAAATCTATTGATGATAAGTTTTATTATCACCGGATGAAACCGAAAGAGACGCTATATTCTCTTTCCCGGAAGTTTAATATCAAGATGAAACGAATTCTGAAAGATAATCCGGAGTACGACGTGAGCCGACCGATCGCGGAAGGCGCTGTCGTGAAATTGGCATTAAGGCAGATTGATCGGACCGTGTTGGAGGCTGAATTACGCTGGGAAAAACGTCAGGCGAAAGAGGTTCAACAAGCTCGGCGTGAAGAGATGGAAAAACACGAGGAAAGTCATCCGAATACTTTCCCGCCTGCCCGCGATTCATTGGAAGGAATGGTGCAGCAGGTTGTGGGTGATACCGTGTTTATTATTCCCGAAGTTGCTCATGAACAACGCCACGTGAAAGTTGCTCTTATGTTGCCTTTGTACGTGAAGGAAAACAAGTTGCCCTTATCTGAGGAGGAAATTCCGGTGGACACGCTGGGTGTGAATATACGGAACGAGCGTTGGCGTTTATCTTCTCGCACGGAACCTTTCCTGCAATTTTATCAGGGGGTATTGATGGCCGTGGATAGTTTGAAACGGCTGGGATACACGATCGATTTGCATATTTATGACACGGAACGTGATCCCAATACCGTGCAACGTTTAGTAGGGGAATTGAATTTGTTATCTCCGGATTTGATTATTGGTCCCGTGTATGCGAACACGTATAAGGCGGTTGCCGAACAGCTAGGAAACCGGACAATTCCGATGATTTTCCCACTTTCTTCACGGGGAGGAGATTTAGTCCGTTTCCCGAATTTCGTGCAGTTGAATACCTCTACGGTTTCTCTGGTAGAAGAGATGGCGGACTGGATTGTTGCGAACGATACGCAGGCTCATCTAATAAATATCATTCCGGATGGAGGGGGGCGTACCGGGGAAGAGAGTCGTTTGACTGATCTGGTACGGACTCGCTTACAGGCGAACGGGATGGAAGGTATGACGATTTGTCAATGGCGTCCTCAAATGCATTTGGATTCATTACGCAAGATCATGAGGCCGGGAGTGGAAAATATGATCTTGTTTCCAACTATAAATGAGGCGGCAGCCAGTCGGACGTTGCCCGTGTTGTCTGCACTGGCAGATCAATTCCGGATCACGGTAATTGGTTTCCCCGATTGGTTGAAATTTACTTCTATCGACGAGGAAGTGTTGTTTAAATTGAACGTGAAGATGATGGCGAATAGTTACGTGGATTATCAAGGTGATGTGGCTAAAGAGTTTTCCGCGAAACACCGGGATTATTTTTATTCGGAGCCAAATAATGTGGTGAACCGGGCGTTTGACATTGTTATGTGCTTTATCCCCTTGGTCGACATGGAACGTGGAAACACCTTGAACGTGTTGCGGGAAAAGGATATAAGCGGGGCATTTACCCGTTTCCGGTTCCATCCCGTGAGTGGATTGGGAGGCTTGGAGAATCGGGGATTATACTTGATTAACTATGGTCGGAATTTCGAAATTATCGTGAAACCGATAGTCAAATAATTCAGATTCTTTCACGGTGATAGCATAAAAAAACGACTGTAATGATACGGTTTTATCCTGTGTAGTTTGAAATAAATCAATTTTAGGGGTTTGCGGGTAACCTTTGGTTGGATATTGTCGTTGTCCTGCATAATTAGTTGTTATTACATCTTGAATAGAATGAAAATCGGGGAGTACGGCATTTTTTTTGATATGATTAATAGGAATTGAAATTTACTAAATTAACCTGTTATGGCAGAAACTACGACATACATTACTGTACAACAAAAATATAGATCTTTATTAAAGTCATGTAAGAACTTGATTTCAACCGAGGATATTCGTCTCGTGCGAAAAGCTTTCGACACGGCAATGAGCAGCGAGGCAAATTTACGAGCGGTTACCGAGAAAGATATTCATCGTTTGCTGGATACCGGATTAATTATCACTTCCGAGATCGGGTTAGGGAGGACTTCTATTATTTGTTTGATGTTGCACCGGGCAATAGAGTCCGGAACGTTGAAATTGGAACAGATAAAAACGGCATTTGGAGAAAAGGTGGCTCAGATATTAGCCGGTTTACGGGATATAAGCCATATCTACGCTACTCACCGGGTGGTGGATTCCGAAAATTTCCGGAAATTACTACTGAGTTTTGCTGAAGATGTACGGGTGCAGTTGATTTTTCTGGCGGAAAAATTGTATGATTTACGACACGCCGAGACTTTACTTCCGGAACAACAACGGGAGTTAGCCCGGGAAACCAGTTATATCTACATTCCTTTTGCCCATCGTTTAGGTTTGTATAATATCAAATCGGAGATGGAGGACCTCGCTTTGCGTTACGGGGAGCCTGAGGTGTACAAGGAGATTTCTTTAAAGCTGGAAGGAACACGGGAGGCCCGTGAAAAATATATCAACGAGTTTATTGCCCCTATCGTGGAAGAATTCAATAACCGGGGAATTAAATTCAAGGTGAAATGGCGTACCAAGACGATCGCTTCGATCTTGAACAAGATGCGGAAGAAACAGGTGGAGTTCGAGGAAATCTATGACATATTCGCGGTTCGTTTTATACTGGATAGCAGGGGGCCGGAAGAGAAGGCCGATTGCTGGAGGGCATATTCGATCGTTGCCGACAAGTACACGCCTAACCCGCAGCGATTGCGGGATTGGATTTCAGTGCCTAAATCCAATGGTTATGAATCATTGCAGACCACCGTTCTTGGACCTAATAACCGATGGGTGGAAGTGCAGATTCGTACGGAACGGATGGATGAGATTGCAGAAAAAGGATTTGCGGCTCACTGGAAGTACAAGGGGGGAACGGCGGATAAGGCTATAGAGGAGTGGCTGACTGAGTTACGCGAGATATTGGAGAGTTCGGAAGTCGGAGCCGTGGATATGCTGGACGATATTAAAATTAACCTGCAAGATAAGGAGGTACACGTGTTTACCCCGGCGGGTGATTTGAAGACTTTACCGGCGGGTGCGACGTTACTTGACTTTGCTTATGCTATCCACACGGCCGTGGGATCCCGTTGTGTAGGAGGAAAGGTAAACCAACGTAACGAGACCTTGCGCTATGTGTTGAAGAACGGGGATCAGGTATCCATCCTAACTTCGAATAATCAACAGCCGAATGCCGACTGGCTGAATATTGCCACGACTTCGAAAGCTCGTAACAAGATTCGTCAGTTTCTCACCGAAGATTCTCGGGCTCAGGCCACGCTGGGTAAGGAAATGTTGGCTCGACGGTTTAAGAATTGGAAGTTAGAGTTGACGGACGAGGTGATTCATCGTTTGCAACAACATTATAAATACAAGTTTGCTATTGATCTTTACCAGGCGATTGCCGAGGAAAAGTTGGATATGGCGGAGATCAAGGAGTTCATTACTCGCCCGAAAGAGGAGGAACGTACGGTTACTACCCCAAGAGAAGAGGTGCAGGTTACTCCGTCCCGCCCGATTAGTGAAGACGTGTTGTTGATCGACCGGAACGTGGATAACGTGGTGTACAAGTTCGCCCGTTGCTGTAACCCGGTATTCGGGGATGATATTCTGGGATTCGTTTCTATTGGTGAGGGGATCAAGATTCACCGAACCCAGTGTAAGAATGCTCTTGATTTGCAGCGTCGCTACCCGTACCGAATCGTGCAGGCGGCTTGGACGAATGCCGGGGCAACTTCTTACCAGACGGTGTTGAGTATCGTGGGACGTGAAGATGCAGGAATGGTGACCAAGATTACCGAGGTGATAGCGAAGGACCCGAAGATCACGTTACGGGGATTGTCCATTAATTCGAGTGAGGGATTATTTGACGGGCAAATCACCGTGTTGGTTAGTGATACGGAACATTTGTCACAACTGATTTCCCGGTTGAAACGTATACAGGGTGTCATGCGGGTATATCGTCATGATTCTGTGAAAGAGTAGTTTTATGTTGATTTTTCGTATATTTGTATAGTTCTAAATGATGGGTTAACACGTGATTGTAATATGTCGGAACAGGATGAGGTAAAATGGTTACAGGGATTAAGAGTTGGGGATGACCGGGCTTTTAAAGTCCTGTTTGAAAAGTATTATGCCTCACTCTGTGCATTTGCCACTAATTTCGTGAATGACCCGGACGTGGCGGAAGATATTGTACAGGAGATATTTTTCAAATTATACACGGATAAACCGACTTTTGATGTCGTGGTGGCCTTGAAATCTTATTTGTACCTGGTCACCAAGAATCAATGTCTGAATTATTTAAAACATGCTCGGATCGAGCAGGAGTATATGTCTTTCTTGAAGGAACGGGAAACAACGACATTCTTTTTTAACCAGATCGTGGAGCAGGAGTTACTGGCCTTGTTGTCAGAGGCTATTCAGGATTTACCGGAACAGACGGGACAAGTGTTCCAACTGGTGATGGAAGGTTTCGATAATGCGGAAATTGCGGAGAAACTGAATCTCTCCATAGATTCGGTAAAGTCACATAAAAAGCGTGGAAAACAATTGTTGAAGAGTCGGTTAGGAGATATAACGGTTATCCTTTTATTCCTGTCGAATTGTTAAATTTACAAGAAAGTGTCATTCAAGTGACACTTTTTTTATACTTGATTGTTTTTAAGTCGTAAAAGAAATCAAGATGAAAGAAGCATTTGAAATAGCACGAATTATTCAGAAGAGTTTGAAAGGGCAACTTTCAGAATCAGAGGAAAGACAATTATCTGATTGGCGAAAGGTTTCTGGAGAGAATGAACGTGCTTTTCAACGAATGATTTCAGAAGATTTTTACACGGTTGGGATGGAGAAGTTGGAAACGTATGATTACCGGGTGGCCTACGGGCGTTTCTTGCAAAGGAAATACCAACAACGTCGTAAAAGAAAATTTCTGATAAACGTGGTTCGGGTAGCTGCTGTTGCGTTACCGTTTATAATTGCACTTGTTCTTTATGTCGGGTTGAATCGAGATGAAGAACAAACGTTACGTCCTTCTTTGGCAACAAATATCCTTCCGGGGACGAGTAAAGCCGTGTTGACACTGGCGAACGGACAAATGATTCCTTTAGGCAAGGAGGCTGCGGATAGTACGATTATAACGGATGGGACACAAATTAATGCTTCGGGGTCTGGGGTAACATACGCTAGTGGTGGAGAAAGTGAATCGATCGTTTATAATAAATTGGAAATCCCTCGCGGGGGAGAGTTTTGTTTGACACTTTCAGATGGAACAAGGGTGTGGTTGAACTCGGAAACTTCTATCCAGTATCCGGTAGCCTTCGGGGCAAAGGAACGGCGGGTTTTCGTGCAAGGAGAGGCTTATTTTGAAGTTGCGAAGGATGCGAAGAAACCTTTTACTGTACAGTTTATGAGTTCGTCGGTAACGGTGTTGGGAACTTCCTTTAATATCCGGGCCTATCCGGAAGAGAAACAGTCGCAAGCTACTCTTGCAGAAGGTTCCGTGAGAATATACAGCCCCGGTAGTTCAATGCTGTTGAAACCGGGAGAACAGGCGGAAGTGAACGCTTTGTCGGGAGAGATGGTAAAGAGGGAGGTTGAAGTAAAGAGTTTTACGAGTTGGAAAGACGGGCGTTTCGTGTTTGAACAACAACCGTTGGAAGATATAATGAGAACATTGGAACGATGGTACGATATTCGAGTGATATTTAAGGATGAGGGGGCGAAACGAATTTCTCTGTCGGGAAATATGAAGCGATATGGTGATTTCTCCCAAGTAATGAAAATGTTACAGATGACGGGAGATGTGCGATTTGAATTACATGGAAATGATGTATATATAACTACAGAGTGAAACCCTCGATGGCCACGAGGGAAGGCAAGTGTGTAAAACAAACTAAATTAATTAATTACATTATGAAGAAGAACCGCAATAAGTCTCTTCCGGGAGGTTTATGGTTAATAAAGAACCGATTAATGATGAGAATGACGATCGTTTTATTATTGTTTTCGTCATTCACGGCTGTGGCTCAGAATGTCACTGTGAAGATGAAGAATAGTTCATTTATCCAAGTTGCTAAAGAAATTCAAAAGCAAACGGAGTTGACTTTTTTGTATAATGATGCAAAAGTAGGTAATATTACGGGATTGAATCCTGATTTCACGAATGCGGATGTAAAGGCCGTGCTGGAGTATTGTTTAAAAAATTCAGGACTTACTTTCTCGATCGTGGATAACACGGTGGTCGTTAGTCCAGTGAAATCAACTAACCAACAGCAAGAGAATAAACTTACGGTGGCAGGTAAGATCACGGATCAACAAGGTCTGCCTCTTCCGGGAGTGAATATTATTATCAAAGGAACCACGCTAGGATTCGTGTCAGACGTGGAAGGAAAGTTCACGGCGATTTGTTCACGGGGTGATTCTTTGCTTTTCTCAATGGTCGGTTTCGAGATGCAAACCGTGGCAATTACTAGCGATTCCCCTTTAAACATCAAAATGAAGGAGGCCACGGAGGCATTGGATGAGGTTGTCGTTGTTTCAACGGGTTACACTCGTCTGCCGAAAGAGCGTGCCACCGGTTCATTTAGCGTGGTAACAGCTAAGGAATTAGCAAAACGTCCCAGCCCGAATATCATGAATCGTTTGGAAGGTGTTGTTCCGGGGGTTTACGTGGATGTCAAGAATTCGGATATGACTTTTTTATATGGTTCTGATCGTTCCGATGGTTACGTGGATGAACAAACTAATATTTCCATGAATATTCGAGGGAAAAGTTCTCTTTTGAACACAACAAGACCACTACTTGTTGTAGATGGCTTCCCAACGGATATGGAAATGAAGAATATAAATCCCAACGACGTTGAATCAATTACTTTCTTGAAAGATGCCGCAGCTGCCTCTATTTGGGGCGTACGTGCAGCGAATGGCGTGATTGTTATTGAGACAAAGAAAGGGAAAAAAGGTAAAGGAGGAACAACCGTAAATTTCGGAATGAATGTAGCGACTTCCGGTTCTCCTCGCTTTAATACATTACCAATTATGAATTCTGCGGAAATGATTGATTACGAGAAGGAAATGGTGGAGAAGGGGTATATCACGAGACCCGTGAATTCAGCGTATTCGGCAGGAGCTCCGATTTCACAAGCAGCCAAATTGATTTTGGACGCGAAGGAAGGGATTATTAATCAAGCTGATGCGGATGCCGTATTGAATGAACTGGCCAGTCGGGAGGCCTATCGTGACGTGAAAAAGTATTTATTACAACCCTCTTTTTCACAGCAGTACAATTTATCTTTTAGTGGAGCATCTGACCAGATGTCTTACTTCCTTTCTGCATCTTATGCAAACGAGAGATCTAACATGAAAGGGGAAGAAGGTGATCGTTTCACGTTGACTTCCAATATGAATTTTAAAATATTGAATTGGGCTACCTTGACCACAGGATTGAGGGCCTCATTCTTTAATATTAAAAATAATGCTTTAGGACTTTCCATGATGCAGGCATCCGGAGGTCTAATATTATTACCATATAACCAATTTGTAGATGAGAATGGTAATCGAGTAGATTACTATAAGACGTACAATGAAGACTTTGTAACGGAAAAAGAAGCATTGGGATATAAAAATTGGAAGTATAATTATTTGGATGAACTGGATAACAAAGATGAGACCCGTAAAGAGCAGACTTTCGCGATGACTGTGGGATTGAATATTCCAATTCCGGGAGTAAAAGGGTTGTCATTAGACGGGCAATTCATGTTTGAAAGGAAGAATACCAAGAATCGTACTTTTGCTAACGAGAATACGTTCGAGGCCAGAGATCTTTATAACTTAGCCACGACTTATGATGCAAACACGGGTACGTTAACGAATAATCTTCCATGGGGAGGTATCTTGAATGTGAACAATGGTAATTCCCAGAATTACAGTATTCGTGGGCAGATTAATTATGATGGAATTATTGATGAAATCCATCAGATTACGGCATTAGCAGGTATGGAGATTCGTGAAACAAGAGATTGGGCGAATGGGGCTAGGTATTATGGTTATAACGAGAAGACATTAATTGCCGGTAGCCAGTTGCCGAATCCTTATATAAATATTTGGGGATATAATAGTTACTTGACAGATGCTAGTCCGGAAACTGATTATCAACGGCGATTCCTGTCTTATTATGGAAACCTGTCCTATACCTTGATGAATAAATACGTGTTGTCGGGAAGTGTGCGTTATGATGATTACAATAATTTCGGTGTCGATCGAAAATACCGGGCAACTCCGATGTGGTCAACCGGATTTTCATGGCATATTGGTCGAGAGGATTTTATCACGAATAATGTCGGATGGTTGAATCAATTGACATTTAGAATGACTTATGGGTATAACGGGAATATAGATCAAAGTCAGTATCCTTTCACGAACATATCGTTATCCACGAGTAATGATGGATTTACCCAATTGCCTTCATCCAGTATCACTTCTGCAGCGAACCCATCTATTCGCTGGGAAAAAACAGGCGTGTTGAATTTCGGGTTGGATTTTGCAGTATTGAATCACCGTCTTTCCGGTTCTATCGAGATATATCGCAAGTATTCGAGAGATTTGTTCGCAGAGTACACGATAAACCCGATATTTGGAGCGAACGCTTCCAAGCTGTTCACACTTACTCGGAATGCGGCTAAAGTGGATGGAAAAGGTGTGGATATAGCTTTGAACGGAACGATTGTGCAGAAAAGCGATTTTAATTATAGGGCTAGCTTAACCTTCTCTTATAACACGAATGAAGTAAAATCTTCTCCTTATGAATTGTATTCCAGTTTTGCAGCTAATGGTGCGGGAAGTGGCCGTATGTTAGAGGGATATAATATGAATAACTTCTGGGCTACTCGCTGGGCCGGTTTGGATGAAAAAGGAGATGCTTTGGTGTATAATGCAGATGGAGAAATCATAAAATCTACGGAAAATATTACGAATGATGATTTGGTGTATATGGGAACATTGACACCGAAGTACTTTGGTGGATTTTTTAATACGTTCACTTATAAAGGATTGTCTCTTTACGTGGGGATCACCTATAAGTTAGGGTATATTTTCCAGAAACCGACGATTTCACAACAGCCTGCAAGTAGATACGGTGGAGCTAATTATGAAATTAATGAAGATATGGCAAAACGTTGGAGAGAGGCAGGTGATGAGGCTAAAACCGATGTACCCCGTTTGGGAACGGATAACAATAGTTTTCAACGGTATAGAGGTGCTGATATTCATGTCCAAAAAGGAGATCATATCCGTTTGAAAGAAATATCATTGACTTATGAACTCCCGTCTAAATGGATAAATAAAATCATGCTTGGTAGTGCTAATATCGGGTTTACTGCAACAAACTTGGGTTTGATCTGGAAAAAGAATAATGTCGGTATAGATCCTGATTTTATTCCGAACACTAGAGATTTGCGGATGGCGCCGACACCCTCTTATAACTTCTCGTTAAATCTTAATTTCTAAAACGTGATAGATATGAACAAGAAAATATTTAGTATAATTATAGGACTTTCCTGTTGTTTCTCCGCTTGTTCCGATTGGGTGGATGTCAAGACTAAAGGATCATTGGTTCCGGAGGAGACGGAAAATTACCGTTACCTGATGAATAACACGGAAAATTTCCGTTGGACGCTTTCTTACCATGATGTGGCATCGGATGATATTGATATTTCTGATCCGGCTCAACAAGAGGCGATCTATGAAACGAATAAATTTATCCCGGTATATACTTGGGCTGACGAAATTTATAGCCAGTCTGAAAATGATGATGAGATGAATAAAGTGTACCAGGTTATCTATAATTGTAACGTGGTGATTGATGAGGTGATGGATAGTAAGAACGGGACAAACGAGGAAAAATTGGAAATTCGGGCTGAGGCACTTGTACATAGAGCCGAGGCGTATTTGACGTTAGTGAACGTGTATGGTGTTCCGTATAATGCTGCAACGGCATCCACGGATCAAGGAGTCCCCTTGTTAACTACCCCTCGTGTAGAAGGATCTCTGCCACGTGCATCTGTCGAAAAAGTGTACGAGCAGATTTTTAAAGATTTGGATGATGCTTTCGAATATTTGCCCGATGTGGCAGAATTTAATTTCTATCCGGGTAAATGTGCTATTTATGCGTTGCGAGCAAGAGCCTACCTGTTGATGGGTAATTACACGGAGGCGAAAAAGAACGCTCAAGAGGCGCTTAAATTGAAGAATACGTTGGAAAACCTGAATGACTATGTTGATCTGGCGAGTACAGAGGAAAGTGAGAGAAGGAAAAATTACGTGGAAACATTGAAAGATAAGGAAGTTATTTTTGCTAAAATGCCCGTAACTACATTCTCCATGGAGTCATATTCCACGGCTGGCCTTGTGTTAAGTGATAATCTATTGAATACTTTTGATCAGGAAAAAGATTTGCGTTATTTTTATTTTACTCGTTCCATGATAGATGATTTAGGAATGACTTATTCCGGTCGGGTGTATTTTAAGGACAATTATTATCCTTATGACTGGAAAAAGAACGAGGGACGTAACATGGGACCTTGTGTTCCAGAAATGATGCTAATTGAGGCAGAATGTTGGGCTCGCGAGGGAAACACGACGGAATCCATGAATATCGTGAATAAATTGAGAGAGTATCGTTACGTTGCAGGCGAGGACTATTCGTTGAGTGCAGCGACAGCTAAAGAGGCTTTAGGAAATGTATTACAGGAGCGTCGTAGAGAATTAACGTGTCATGGTTTACGTTGGATGGATCAACGTCGTTTGGCAAATGATCCGGATTTTCCGACACAGACGGTAACTCGGGTATTCAAGGGAACGACTTATACATTAGAACCCGGAGCCGTGCGATATACTTTCCCGATGGGAGAAAAATATTTGGAAGAAAATCCGGAGATCGGACAAATAAAATAAAAGAGTTCGTAAGGTTCATAAAGTTATAAGGTACTTTATAAACTTTGTGAACCTTACAAGCTTTATAAATTAATAAATCGTATTGTATGAAAAAAATCACGTTGTTAGGAAGTATCATTGTACTTCTGTTATTTTCTTGTGTGGCTAATGCGCAGGATCGCAGACCTTTTCACATCATTCCATTGGTGCCGGTTGTCGGTCAGGATGTGAAGTTCACGTATGACAATTCGTTGACGACTCTGGCTGACGAAGAAACGGTCTACGGAACGGTTTATTACTGGGAGAATTTGCGTTGGAGGGCAGAGGATTTGAAATTGGTGAAGAATGATACGGCATGGGAAGCAACCTGTCGAGTGCCTGAAAATTGTGCGTTGGTATCATGTAAATTTTATGCGGGGGACAAAAAGGATACAGGGGGACGTTCTACTTACACGACAATGACCTTTAACAAGAACAGGCAGAATTTACCGACGGCTTACATGGCGTGGGGAATGTTGCGGAACAAGACGTTGGAGTCTTTACCGGGGTATTGTGAAGAGGATGCGTATATTGATGATGAAGTTATGCGTTTTTGGCTGAACCAACAGCTTTTGAAAGATCCCGGAGCTAGGAAATATGTGTTCTACTATGCGGCAAAATTGTTGAATAAAATGATACCGGGAGAGAAACACGAACAGATGTTGGGTGACGTGGATTTTATACTGAACTTACCGGATGCGGATGAAGAGACGTTGTTGAAGGCACTTGAAGTCGCTAAGAATATCGTGAAAGACAGTACGAAAGCGGCGGCAGTGGAAGCTCGGATTTTGAAAGATTACCCGAATGGGATTTTGGCTAGGGATCAAGAGATCTGGCGAATCTTCAGAATTATGGATGCTGATGCGAAAGCTCCTGAATTAGATGCTTTTCTGAAACGTTTCCCGACGGAAAAGTTTCAAGATATAGAAACGGAAACGTCATCAATGTATCTGGGTAAGATCTTTCAAGCGGTAGTTTATCAACCAATTATCAAGAAGAATGATTATAGTTTGTTGTATAAATATATTCACGATGTTCCTCATCTTTATTTACTGACTTTCTACTGGCACATGGTACAAGTACCGTTAAACACGAATCAGAGAACACCGGAACAGGTGTTACCTTTTGCCAAAGCTATTTATAACGAGGTGATGACTCGTCCTCAAGTAGGTGCAGATCGAGTATATTCTGAACGGGAGTGGAAAGATTATCTGATCACGAGGGGGAAAGATATGATTCTGAAACATGCGTTCGTGTTGGATGCTACCGGTTCTTCTGCCGAGGCACTGGAGTTGATGGAAGAAATTAAAGGGAAATATAATTTTAAATCGGCAGAATATAACAATCAATATGTTCATTTATTGGAGAAGAATGGCTATCAATCGATGGTAATTCCCACGATCGTGGCTAGTGTACGGGAAGATGCGGTTACTCCCGAAATGTTGGAAATCTTGCGGAAAGATTACGTGAAACAACATAAAAACGATAAAGATTTTGAGGCTTATGTCAGTTCGTTGAAATCACAAGAGAAACAACAAGAATTGCAAAAACATTTGCAGGAGACGATGATTAACAAGGATATTGAGCTTTTTGCCATGGAAGATCTGGATGGTAAAAAGGTTGATCTTTCAAAGATGAAGGGGAAAATTATCGTGTTGGATTTCTGGGCTACTTGGTGCTCTCCTTGTAAAGCCTCTTTGCCGGGAATGCAGATGGCTGTAAATAAATACAAGAATGATCCGAACGTGGTGTTTTTCTTTATTTCCACGATGGAGACGGCGGCTGATTTTAAAGAACAGATTCGGAAATTCATGAAGGAGCATAACTACACGTTGAAGGTACTTTGTGATAACGTGAACCCGAAAACGAAAAAGCAATCGGCTGTTTATGATACTTATTCAAAGGCATTTAAGTTCTCTGGTATCCCTCATAAAATGATTATTGACGGGAACGGAAAATTGCGTTGGAGCATTAACGGTTATATGGGAAGTCCTTCGGCTTTGGCAGAGGAAATGAACCTTATGATAGAGATGTTGAAAGCGGAATAATCGGCAAGATTCATTCGATGGGTTAGGATTTAGAACAGGGTGAATGAATCCCTGTCTAAATCCTAATTTTATGTCCTTAATCTAACCGTTTTCAAACTCTGATAATACCCTGTTAATGGCTTACAGACGAGATATAGCCGAGTTAAAGCTGAGATAAAGCCGAGTTCATGTCCTCTTTGTTTTTGGGAGGTATGTTTTTTGTTTCTTTTGTTTTTACTGATATTCAGATCTTCTGGGGATTTAAACCCTTGTAATTGAAAAGGAGCTGTCCAAAAAGTCATTTTATTTCAAAAAACTCCTCCGTCACGTGCCTTCTCCTCTATAAACAGAGAATAAGCTGTCGACTGTAAGTATTTCAGCTCTCCCTCTGTTTATAGAGGGAGTACGGCGAAGCCGGGAGGGAGTTTGAAAAATGACTTTTTGGACAGCCCATTTTATTCTGTCTATGGTCTGATTATTTTATTTTCGGTCTTTTTGTACATTTTCTTGTAACCAATCCCCCATGATTTGCAGGGCTTCTTCTGAAAACACGTCTTCCAGATCGGGAATTTCTTCCCGGGTACACTCTTTACAGCGCTGGAACATGTGGTTCAGGCCGGGGAGTTCCACGATCTTGTATTGTGTGTTTCCGCCTTTATCCAGTAATTGCTTGATGGATTCCAAGTTTTCTTTGGCGGGAACCATGATGTCTTTGTCCCCGTTTAATGCCAGCACGGGTTTACGGATGCGGGGGATATAATTTTCCGGATCATAATTGATCATCTCCCTGTACCAACGTCCTTGTGCCTGATGCAGGTAACGACTGAAAAACATTTCGTCTCTCCCGTCATTAAAATTGACAGCTTTCAGTGTGGCCTCATCTTGTTGGGCTACCCATTGGTCGAAGGCTTGTCGTAAGGGTATGTCTAAGGGTTGTTCCAAGGGGACGGAGTGTACTTTGTCGAATAGCGTGTTGAAAAGGCTCATAAACTGATCCACCCGTTCCGGGGTCATTCCGGGGGTCGTACGCAAGATTGCGTCATTTTGTAATTTCAATATTTGTAAGCCATCAACACCCACACCTGCCAGAGAAATAACAAATGACACGTCCGGGGAGTCAGCTCCCAGCATGAGTGCCACTTGTCCGCCTTCGCTATGTCCGATGACTCCGATGTGCTTGGTGTCAGTTTCCGGGCGTTGTTTCAAGTAATTGATTCCGGCTTGGGCATCCCGTGCAAAATCGCTCGTCGTGGCCTCCTCGTATATCCCGTTGGTTTTTCCGGTTCCCCGGTCATCGGCTCGTAGTACGATAAAGCCTTGTCGGGTGAGGTAGTCCGCTATTTTGAAAAAGGGCTTGTGACCGGAAAAGGTTCCGTCCCGGTCTTGTTTCCCGGTTCCGGATATAATAATGGCAGCCGGAAAAGGGCCTTTACCTTGTGGGATCGTTAGCGTGCCTGCAACTTGTATCGAATCACATGACACGTAGGTGACTTCTTCGGAACGATAAGGATAAGGTGGGCGTGGGTTTTGTGCAAAATAGACCGGTTGGAGGCTATCGACTTTACCGAGAGCGAATTCCCGAGTCTTCCCGTAGGTGGTTACTTCGGCTTGAATGGAGTCTTTGCCGGAATGGAAGGAACCTTCAAAGCGGATGTTCTCCCGGTTGAAGATGGCAAGGATACTTTCGTCTGAAAGTACGAGCGTGTCGGCTTTTGCTTTGTCAATCCATTGTTCAGGAAGTGACAGGAAGGCTTGAGATGTTCCTTCTGGTGTGGTCTCTAACTCGATGAAAACTCGTTTACTACCGGATTGTCCTTGCCAAGCATGAGGCGAAGAGGTGCATCCGATTAGCGTGACGGAAGATAACAGTGCGATTGTTTTAAGGTGTAACATACAGTTTTAATTTTAGTTTTCCCTCAAAACATCCAACCGCCTGAAAAGTGTCACTTATTTTCGAATTTCTTACTGGATCTTCATTTTCAATCCTCCATTTTCAATTGTTTCAGCGTGATGACCGTGATCTCCGGCCATGCACCGAAACGCAGGGGCATCAGTCCGATATATCCCAACCCGACGTTGACGTACAAACCTTGTTTGCCTTCCATGTAGAGCCCACTCCATTCCGGATACATGAACCGGGACGGGGAAAGTCGTCCGACGGCAAATTGCATGGCGTGTGTGTGGCCTGCCAGCATGAGGTCGATGTCCGTGTCGAGTACTTCCCGGCGCCAGTGCGTGGGATTGTGGCTTAACAATAGTTTGAACGTGCATTGTTCCGAGCCTTTCATGGCTTTTGGGAGGTCACTGTATTGAGAGAATGGAGGTTCCCCGTTATTTTCCACGCCGATTAAGGCGATGCTGTCCGCGGCACGTTTCAAAATCACGTGATCATTGTTTAATAATTGCCAACCCATGGCAGCCTGCTTGTCTTGTATATCCCGGATATTCTGATCCCGGGTCTCGGTGGTAGGCCAGTTGTGGTAAGGACCGTAGTCGTGATTTCCGAGAATGGAGAACACGCCATCCGGGGCTTTCAGTTGTGCCAGAATGTTTTCGAATGGTTCCAGTTCCGTGGCTTTCGTGTTGACGATGTCACCCGTGAAAACAATTAAATCGGTTTGCTGGGCGTTGATCCGGTCCACGGCTTTTTGCAGGGCTGCTCGGTCTCCGTTCCAACTACCCGTGTGTATGTCGGAAATCTGGGCGATACGATACCCATCGAAAGCCGCAGGGAGGTTCGGGGAGGTGAAAGTGACCTGTTTCACGTCAAATCGTGTTTTACCCCATATCGCCCCGTAGAGAACCATGATCATCATGCAAGCTCCCAGTACGACTCCCAGCCAGCTAAAAGGCTGGATTTGCCATTTGAGTAAGTATTTTAACGGTAAATCAAGCAGCGAGCAAACCATGAAGATCGTTTTCGGCAGGACTATGGTCATGTAGGCGATTGTGAACGTACCGATGAGGCTTTGTATGGCTAGCGCATCCCTAGAGGATAGTAAAATCCAGACGAGCGTGAACACTAGGAACACGGAAGGGAGAAACCACAGCCAACCGAACGGGCTACCGCCTGTTGATCTGGTGATATACAATTTGTAGATATAGATATCCGGAATGATGAGTAACAAAAAGAGATAGATGGATAGTTTTCCAAGCATATTTTCTATTTTTATATAAGTGATGTTGTCGTGTCGTTTGTTTCTTTATTTAACAAAGTTATCATTTCTTTTCACGTGGTTGTCGTGTACAAGATTTTTTATCTTTCTTTGGGGAATCTTTGAGATATTGTTTGTGTTCAAGGAGGAGCTTGTCAACTTAATCTTAATTCTTTGTTCCGATTGGATGAAATTAGGATGAAAGGATAAAATATTTTTGATGATGGGGAATTTTGCGGGAGATGAAAAGGGAATAAATGATGTATGTAAATATAATTACTGCGTTATGATTAAAAGTGTTATGATATAATTTCAACGAAATTCGGTTGAAGAATTTCGTAAAGAGGCGGAGGTTGGAATGTTAAATGCCGGGGGATGGGATAAATAATTTTGTTCTTTTGTGGTTTATATTAAAGAAATCTCTACCTTTGTCTTGTCAATTCGAAAAATAATAAAGAAAGTGTATAGCACATGAAGGAATAAGCCTCCGGAAGTGTGTATACACTTTTTTTTATTAAATTCGAGTTGACATTCCATTTAATGATCCGGAGGCTTTTTTGGAAAACGTTTTTTGAAAGATATAGTTACATGTAAATGTAATATTTTGAATTCTAATTTGTCGACGAGGGTGAAAGTACCGTGATGGGAAATCATCCTTTTTTTGTATTTCTTCACTTTAAGAAAAATTTAAAACGTTTGAGTTTTGCAACCATGAAGATTCGTCTTATATTTGTTAACGAAAAATAGTGCGTGATCTTTCAATGATCTTTTATTATTCACATGATTAAAACAATTACACATGAGAAAAACAGTATTGGTTATTTTTAGTTGCTTTCTCTCCCTGTTGTTTGTTCCGAAGACTTACGGGCAAGGACAGGATAAGTTGCTGGGACTTCTGAAAGAAGAGTTGGCACAACAGATGAAAGAACTAAAGGGTGAAGAATTTCCCCCGTATCACATGAATTACAGGGTGATTGATGTGACCTCTTCCGTGGTATCGGCTTCTTTCGGGGCGCTGATGAACAGTCAGCAATATCGTTCCCGGACGTTAGTTCCGCAGATTCGGTTAGGGGATGAGAAACTCGATAATTTTAGATTTAATCAAATGGGATCGGCCATGTCCCGTTTCCAAGGACCTTCCGTGGCTCGTTTACCATTGGATGAAGAAAATAATGAAGATGCCGTTCGTCAGGCTATCTGGGACGAGGTAAACAATCGTTACAAGTTTGCCGTGGATATGTACCAGAAAACGAAGGCTGAAAGCTCTGTAAACGTGGAAGAGGAAGATAAGGCTCCTTATTTTTCGGAAGCGAAGGTGGAAAAATATTACGAGGCTCCGCTCCCGGCTGAAAAGATGACGATTGATATGGACCAATGGGCAGCCCGGATGAAAGAGATTTCAGCCGTGTTCAAAAATCAACCGGGAATTATGAAAGGGGATGCGATCATGATCTACACGGTGGAGAGACGTTATTTCGTGAATAACGAGGGGACGGAAGTCGTGCAGAATCTACCGTACGCCCGCATCATGGTGTTCGGGGAAACAAAAGCCGATGATGGGATGGAATTGCCGTTGAACTTGTCTTATTTTGCTTATGATCCGGCAGATCTTCCCGCCAATGATAAGATTATTGCTGATGCCAAGGAAATGGTGAAAACATTGGAGGCTTTGCGTGTGGCTCCGGTGGTTGATCCCTACACGGGACCGGCCTTGTTATCCGGTCCTGCCAGTGGTGTCTTCTTTCACGAGATTTTCGGTCACCGGATCGAGGGACAACGTATGAAGAGTGAGAATGACGGGCAGACGTTCAAGAAAATGATCGGCCAATTCGTGTTGCCGGAGGGGATGCACGTGTATGATGATCCGACACTTCGGCAATATGCGGGAGAGGATTTGAACGGATTTTATAAATATGATGATCAGGGTGTGAAAGCCGAACGGGTGGATGTCGTGGTGAACGGTAAGTTGAATGACTTCCTGATGACTCGTACCCCGATCGACGGCCATCCTCGCACGAACGGACACGCCCGTGCCAGCGATGGGTTTGACCCTGTTTCGCGCCAGTCTAACTTGGTGATCGAGACTTCTAACCCGAAAACTCCCGAAGAATTACGCCAGTTATTGATTGAAGAGGTAAAGAAACAAGGTAAAGAATACGGTTATTTCTTCAAGGAGGTGACGAGTGGATTTACCTTCACCGGTAAAGGTGGTACCAATTCCTTCAACGTGACCCCGCTGGAGGTGTACAAAGTATTTGCTGACGGTCGTCCGGACCAGTTGGTTCGTGGCGTGGATTTGATTGGAACCCCGCTTTCCATGTTCTCTAATATTATATATGCCGGAAATGATGCCCGCGTGTTCACGGGAATGTGTGGTGCTGAATCGGGTTCAATTCCTGTAACGGCTATTTCCCCGACTATCTTGGTGAATAAGGTAGAGACGCAAAGAAAAGCGAAATCTCAAGATATTTTACCGATTTTACCGGCTCCGGGAACGAAATAAAGATGTGGAAATTATAAAATTAGAAAGATGAGATATATATTATCACTATTAATATTTTTCCTGCTGGTAGGGCCAGTGGTGGCACAGAATGAGCAAGATCAAGTGATCTTCAAGGCGATGCAGGATGAATTACAAAGAAATAAAGCTGAATTGGCATTGCCGGGAATGGATAAACCGTTTTATTTGTCGTATTCTTTAGGTCGGTTCCGTCAGTTTGAAGTTGTCGGGGAGCTAGGAGCGATCACGAATTCACTGGAATTGCCGTGGAGAGGGGTAGGCTCGTCTCAGTTGTTGTTGGGTGATTATAATAACACGAACGATACTCGTTTCGTGGGACAATTCATGAAGGTAGGGATGCCGGCCGAGGCGGATTATGATATGATTCGTCGTAATTTTTGGCTAGTATCTGATGCTGCTTACAAGATGGCGTTGCGTGAAGCTGCTGCCAAAGAAGCGGCCTTGAAGTCAAACCCGCAAACTCAGGAGGAGGCTCAATTGCCGGACTTGGTGAAGGCAGAACCGATCACGAAGATCGTGGAAAGCAAGGTTCCCTATGAAATTGATATAAAGAAATGGGAAAACACGATTCGTGAACTTTCCGCGATATTCAAGAATTACAAGGAAATTTACAACTCATCCGTGGGTATTAGCGGTTTGGATATGGAAGTTTACAAACAGACGAGCGAGGACGTGACCATGAAACAACCGGTTACCTATGCGAATCTGTTTGCACAGGGATATGTAACCACGGAAGACGGGGTACGGATCGGGGATGCGCTTTCTATTTTGGTTGCTCGCCCGCAGGATATGCCTTCTTTGGAAGATTTGAAAAAGAAAGTAACAGCTTTTGCTGAAAATCTGATGAAGTTGAGAAATGCCCCGGTGGTTGAAGAATTCTATTCCGGGCCGGTTCTTTTTGAAGACGGGGCTTCTTCCAGTATCTTCGTGAACAACCTGTTGAATCAAGGGGGATTATTTGCTTATCGTAAGCCGATTGGTCAGGCGGGAGGCAGAACGTTGGAAGGTCGTATCGGGAGAAAGATTATTGACAACCGTTTGACCGTGAAAAATTACACTAGCTTGGAGAAATACGATGGGACCCCGTTGTTAGGTGCTTACGAGATTGACGCGGAAGGTGTTATTCCAGAAAAGGAGATGACGCTGGTTGACAAGGGGATCTTGCGTCAAATGTTGAATGGTCGGGTACCTTCTTTGAAAACTCAGCACTCCACGGGTAGCTCTCGTTTCGTGATGACCGGAAGTGATATAGTTTATGCCACGGCCCCGGGAACTATTCATATCCAAGTAGATAAGGGAACGAAACAGGACAAGATGAAAAAAGCATTAATCAAGGCTGCCAAGGATGAAGGATTGGATTATGCTTACATCGTGCGCAGTATTGCCGGACCGGCATCCCGTATTTACAAGGTTGACGTGAAAGATGGTAGTGAAACGCAGGTTCGTTTCGGTGATGTTTCTGCCATTAATCTGGCGAAGATCAAACGGGTACTGGACATTTCAAGTAAAGAAAACGTGTCTAACTACATCCTGAATCGTCAAGTGCTTTCTTCTTTGATTTATCCGGCCTCGGTTTTGATCGAGGACGTGGAAATCAACAAGTCTGAACCGAAGAAAGAGAAAGAACCGGTGTTGAAATTCCCGTTGCAGAGATAATGTAGCCGAGTGGCTAATTTTATAAACTTTACAAACTAGGGGTATGTCGAGAAAGACATACCCCTTTTTATTGTAATGTTCACTGGGAATGAATACCTTTGTTCAGTAGGTTGGTTGTTACTTTTTTAAGATAATAGGTATGACATTTGAAAATATACGTCTGGTGGCCCGTTACGAGCGAAACCTGATCATAAGAAATAAGTTGTTTTGGATATTCGCTTGTTGTGTAGTTGTGGGAATTTCTCTTTCGCACTGGCTATGGCAAGGCGATTCATTAGGTGGGCTTAGGTGGTTAAACAGGGCTTTGCCTTCGTTTATTCCTTTTTGGAATGCTTGGTTTTATAATTTGGTGCAAGGGATTATCGTGATTTTTATCGGTATCGATTTCGTGTGGCGGGATCGACGTTTGGAGACAAATGCCGTGTTCTCTGCCCGTCCGGTGACTAATTTGGCTTATCAAACGGGAAAGGTGTTGGGGATCGTGGAGGTTTGCCTCGTGCTGAACTTGATAACGATGGGATTAGGGATGATTTTCCATATCTTGTTCGGGGAACCGGAAACTTTTCAGTTGAAGATTTATTTTGTTTACCTGTTCGTGATGACCTTGCCCACGCTGTTTTTCGTGTTGGGAGTAGCTTTAATCGTGGCTAATCGGGTAAAGAATCATGCTTTGGCAGTATTGGTATTGTTGGCTGTATTTGCTGCCTTTTATTTCGGGACCACGGATTTATTGTGGGGTACCGTTGACCCATGGGGGCGTGCATTGCCGCTTTTGTTCTCGGATGTGACGGGAATGACCCGTCCGGAGTGGGTTGTTTTACAACGGGGAATGTTTGTTCTTCTGGGGTTGGGACTTGTTGTGCTGGCTATGGGAATGATGCCGCGTTTATCGGAACGGGCAGGTGTTACATGGAAAGTTAGGGCCGGGGGATGGACGTTCTTGCTGATCGGCATCTTGTTCGGAGGGGCTTATTACAGTATATTTCACGAGCTAAATAATCGAAGAGACTTGTACCGGGAGGTATTCGAAAAGTACGCCGAAGTGAAAGGGGGACACGTTAAGGTGCATAATATCTATTTTCGTCAAGAAGGGGATAAAATAACGGGGGAAAGTGATCTGGTGGTGGCAAACGTGGGAGGACGACCCTTAGTTCGCCCGGTGCTTTACTTGAATCCGGGATTAGAGGTAACGGCCTTGACAGGCGGGCAAGGGGAGAACTTGCCTTATACCCGGGAATCCCAAGCCATCCTTTTGGAGAGAGCGTTACAACCCGGTGAAGAAATCCTTTTACACGTGGTTTACGAGGGAAAGATTGATGAGGCGATTTGTTTCCCGGATTTCACGGACGAGGAGTTTCATGATACCCGCTTGATGAGCTTTTTCCGGACGTATCATTCGATGTTCCGTCATGGGAGGTGTTTTGCTCGTGTCGGGGATGATTACACGTTGCTTTTCCCGGAATGTTTGTGGTATCCGGTTGCCGTTCCCCCGGTAAACGTGAACGCCCCGTTGGCTCGTCAGTATGATTTTACCCGTTATCGATTAAAAGTCGGGGATGTCGGGAAACGAGTGGCTATCTCGCAAGGAGAGATGGAGATGAGCGGGGATACTACGGTCTTTAGAAATCGGGAGCCATTGCCTTCTCTAAGTCTGACTATCGGGGAGTACGAACGGAGGAGTATCGTGTTGGATTCCTTGACGTTCGAGTTGTATCATTTTTCCGGACATGACTTTTTCATGCGGGATTACACGAGTCTGAAAGATTCTGCCGACTTCCTTGTGGAAGAGCCGATAAGTACAATACTAGCGATAAAAGGGGGTGATTATCCGTTTGACAAATTGACCGTGGTAGAGGCTCCGGTGAATTTCGTTCCTCGTCTATATAAAGGATTTGCGGGAAGTCAATTTGTACAGCCGGAACTCTTGTTTTATCCGGAGCGGATGTATTTGGGGTATTATGCGCACGTGGGATTCTGGCCGGGAGATGACGATGAAAGGACACGTTTTGAGTTAGAGGTGGATGCATTTCGTAATATGTTGGAGGTAAACCTGCTCACGGGTATTTTTGATTGTTCGGCCCTGTTCGGTGATTTCGGTGGGGTTCTGCAATCGGAAGAATACCCGGGTTTTGGTGGTATCGTGAATGATTTGGCCAAGGTTGACTTTTCTAACGGGCCGATGATTTACTTGGGGGATGAGCTGGGCTATTCCGAAATCGTTACTTATTGGAATGGAAAATCCATGCGAGAAGCTTTCGTGGACAAGGAGACGAAAGGCAATCAGTTGCAGGAGTTACTAAAGAGAAAATATACCTTGATAGAGAAACATTTGCAGGCACTGGTCGGGGAAAGGGAATTATTCCAATTTATGAAACAATTCAAGCAACGTTATTTGTTTATGGCTCCTGATTTCGAGGTGCTTGAGCGGGAGTTTAACGCTCGTTTTCACGTGAATCTTCGGGAGATACTGGATTATTATTACGAGGGGAAAGAGTTGCCGGCATTGTTTGTTCAAGATTTGAAAGTGGAGTTGTATGAAAAGGACGAGGAAGCTAGGCATATCGGTAGCTGTAAAATATATAATCCTACTTCCGCGCCGGCAGTCGTGACGTTGAGCGTGGCGACGTATTCCATGGGAGATAACGAGATGGGATCCGGGCGACGTAGCTATTTAATCCCGGGACATAGTTGTAAGGAGATTCGGGCCGATCTCGGTACGCTTGAGGCTTTTTCATTGGAAATGAGCCTAAGCCAGAATCTTCCCGGTGAGCGTTTATTGGAATGGACTTCATCAAAAGACTTGACACGAACGAAAGATGGGAAAACGGGTATTTGGGATGTGGATAGCACCATTTTTACCCGGAAGGTTCCGGGAATGATCGTGAATGCCGAGGACCCCGGTTTTGTGATTCATGAGAAAAAGCGGAAAGGGAAATTGGCCGCTTATTTCTCAACAGGTGAGAACGGGAAAAAGTATAGTTACGTGTATGACCACGAGCATTGGACTTTGACCACGGATAGCCATTGTTACGGGGATATCGTGAAGAGTGCTTATTATAAAATTGCCGGAACAGGGAAATCTAAGGTGGAGTGGAAAGTGAACGTGGAAAATCCCGGGAAGTACGAGGTTTTGGTTTATGTTCCGGACGTGGAGGCGACTTCAGCCCGTAAGGTTTTTATCGGGGGAGCGAGACTTTTTTATCAGGTGACTTCCGCGGGGGACGTCACGGACGTGGAAGTGTTGTTGGATAACGAGGAACCGGGATGGATCTCTTTGGGGAAATATTATTTTGAGCGTGGTGAGTATAGCGTGTTTTTGAGTGACCGGGGTGGTGATTCTTTGACGTGGGAGAATGATGGCACTTACGCGTGGGAACGTGACGCCGTGCAGTTGATTTTTGCCAATGCAGTGAAATGGATACCGGTTAATGAGTAGAATTTTATTTGAAGTGTATTTTTTGGGCAAATAGTTTTATGTGATAAAACTTTTATTAGATTTGTATTTCATAAATTTAATGAGTATGAAATGATTGTTTATTTTTATGCAAGAAGAGACTGTTTCCGAATTAAAAGCACTAATAGAAGGGGATGCCATCGTTTTTGAAAATGTATTTCGCAAATATTATCACCTTCTATGTAAATATTGTCAAGGAATTATTCCTGAACCGGAAAAAGTTGAAGATATTGTTCAAGATGTTTTTGTTTATTTGTGGAACAATCATAAAACGATTCATATTAATGCTTCACTTAAAAATTATTTGTATACATCTGTTCGACACGGGGCGCAGAGGGAACTGAGAAGATTGAATTCCGTGGAAAAACATTCGGCTCGTTTGACTGAATTTATTGAATATTTGCAACAAACGGAATATTCGGAGGAAGAGATTGAGGAAATAGAGCATGTGAAATTAATTTTGAATAAACTCTCTCCTAGGAGTCGATCAATTTTTCTGATGAGTTGCGTGGAGGAGAAAACCTATAAGCAAATTGCGGCCGAATTGAATATCTCTGTTAATACGGTTAAAACTCATATCAGCAATGCATATCGAATTATCAAGGAGAAAACCCAAAGAGGGTCTTCTTTAATTCTACTCGTGTGTAATTTATTATTAGTGGGAAAATATTTTCAAAAAAAATAATTTTTTTATCACCCATTTTTAATATTCGTGTACCATAATAGTAAAATGAAGATAATTATGAGTGAAAAAATTCGATATTTGGTTCGTCGGGCTTTCAATTCCATGAAAGAAGAGCCGTATGACGTTGATATGGCTTGGAAACGGGTAAAGAGGCAACATGTACGGAATAAAGAAAAAAAGCTATTTTATTCTTTTTTCAAATATGTGGCTTGTTTCGTGTTTATAATTGGTTCGATATATATGACATGGAAATATATTCCTTTTAGGAATACATCTTCTCATCTTCAGGTTCAATGTTTGGATTCTACCCGGAAGATAAAATTGTTACTGGCTAATGGGGAACAACTTTTATTTGAAAGTAATCAAAAAATAAGTACGGAAGAATTAAACAGACGTATTTCTCCTGATTCGACAATCAAACAATTAGGGAAACAGTTCGAGGGGAAAGAACAAGACTCGTTACAATATAATAAATTATATGTTCCGAAAGGAGCGGATTTTTATCTGAAACTGTCCGATGGATCTGTTGTGAATATAAATTCGGAGTCAACTTTACATTTCCCTGTGGAATTCTCGTCAGAAAATAGGGAGGTGTATTTGGAAGGAGAAGCTTTTTTTGATGTTGTTCGGGAGGATAAGTTTCCATTTAAAGTGCATACGGGGGATAAAACTATTACCGTGCTGGGAACGAAGTTTAATGTCAGTGCATATCGTGATGATCAAGAATGGATGGCTACTCTTGTACAGGGTAAAATATCTGTCACTGCCCGAGATTTCCAGCAGGTATTGCTGCCATCCCAGCAGTTGTGCATCAATAAGGAAACTGGGGAGACTACAGTAAAGGAGGTCGAAACGGAGCTTTACACTTCATGGGTGGATGGAAAATTTTATTTTAAAGGATATCGTTTTGAAGATATTGCAAAGAAAATGGAGCGTTGGTATGATGTTGTTGTTGTTTATCAAAATGAGGAAATTAAAGATATGAAATTTCGAGGGGTGATAGATAAACATGTTCCATTGAAACAGACATTAATGTATTTGGAGAAAACAACCGATATTAAATTTGAAATAAATGATAAAGTAATAATTGTGAGTAAAATAAATTGAAAAAGAGCCGTTCTGCTAAAACGACTCTTTCTTGAACAATCTGCGAACTCTACGGCAAATAGAATGCAGATATTTATCAACATTTTAATGAACAAATTTATGAAAAAAAAAGCGTATGATCGTGCATTTAACCTGCAAGAAAGGTTAAAAAAGAAATTTATTCTTTTCATATGTACATTATTTTGGTTTACGATGGGTATTTCCAATGTTTTTGGAGAGATAAAAATGGACCGAGATAGTGTTGTATTTAAAGATAATCAAATGACGGTGGAAGCTGCGTTTGATGTTATCACGAAACAATTGAAGTATGATGTGTTTTATAGTGAAAGTGAATTGGATGTGCATCAAATGATTCAAGTTCCCCGGTTAAAAATGGGTTTAGCTGAGTTATTGAATTTTATTTTAAAAACAGAGTTTACTTACGAGATTAAAAATAGGACAATTATAATAAGTCCAAAGCGTAAGGAAAACTCGGAACAAAGAGAGATCCGGGGAATAGTGAAAGATGAGGATCAACTTCCTTTACCTGGGGTTACGATTTTAGTGAAAGGTACAACTATTGGATTATCCACGAATGCTAAAGGAGAATTTCATTTTCCGGCACCATCCAATGTTAAAGATTTGAGATTATTATTTTCTTTCGTGGGAATGGAAACGCAAGAAGTTGAGGTTAAAAGTGATTTCCTCTCTATTACGATGAAAATGAGCATGAATCAAATGGATGAAGTGATAGTACGTACGGGATTTGAGAATATTGATAAACGTAAATTAACATCTTCTGTTGTTACAGTAAAGATGGATGATATTATGGAGCCTATAACTACGACATTGGATAAAATGTTGCAAGGGAAAATACCTGGAATGGCTGTGTTACAACAATCTTCTACGGTAGGAGCAGCTCCAAAAATTCGAATCCGGGGATCCTCAACGATTGTGGGGAGTCGGGAACCACTTTGGGTATTGGATGGTATCGTGCTAGAAGATCCTGTGCCTCTTAGCCCGGAAGAATTGAATAGTATGGATCAAGTAAATTTAATTGGTAACGCTATTTCTGGAATTAATCCGGAGGATATTGAACAGATTGATGTATTGAAGGATGCGTCGGCAACTGCACTTTATGGTTCTAAAGCTGCTAACGGAGTTATCATGATTACTACGAAGAAAGGAAAGATCGGAAAACCGGCGATTCGCTATAGTATGTCTTTGGGATTTACCCATCGTCCGATGACAAGTCAAATGCATGTAATGAATTCAAAAGATCGGGTAGAGGTGTCCGAGGAGATGGTGGAAAAGGGATTGCAATTCGTTGATTCGGGAATAACCGGTTCGGTTGGATATGAAGGGCTTTTATTCCAATTATATGGCAATAAAATCAGTTATACACAATTCCAAAAAGAGGTGAAAAAAATGAAAGAGCAAAATACGGATTGGTTTAAATATTTGTTTCGGAATGCTTTGAGTCACAATCATACATTATCTGTTTCTGGTGCGAATGAAACCATTAATTATTATTTTTCGGTTGGATATTCAAGTGAACGAGGTTCTTCCTTGAAGGAAGATGCTGAACGCTTTAATTTTAATACTAATTTGGATATTAAGATAAGCGACAAGATGAATGCTAGTTTCGGTCTAAGTGCTTCAAATGGTACAACTCATCGTCCGGGAGTTGATTTGTTTCAATATGCTTATACAACTTCTAGGGCAATAGTCCCTTATGATGAAGATGGATATTATAATTTTTATGAAGTGGGGGCTGGTTATCAAAATGATCCATATAGTACGCCTAATTTGGTCTATAATGTTTTCAATGAATTGAACACCACAGGTGAAAAAAGTCAATTATTAACATTAAATACCAGATTTAGCTTTAGTTACAAAGTGGCTTCGTGTTTGAGTTTGAATGCTCTGCTCGCTTATAATATCAGTTCACATTCAAATGAAAACATGGCAGCCGAGGATAGTTATCAAGTGTCGGAATTAAGAGGCCTGGTTTATGGGTATCCGATTATTGATCCTGTGAAAGAGCCGAATTTTGCTAGGAGATGTGCCCTGCCGTTCGGAGGTAAATTGGACAATAGCGATAATCGAAATACTGGTTATTCAGCGCGTGTCACTGCCTCTTTTCAGAAGACGTTGCATGAGCGGCATGATTTTAGTCTCATGGGAGGATTGGATATGCGTAGCACCCATCAAGAAGGACACACTTCCTCTTTACTGGGATATCTTCCAGAGAGAGGGAAAAAAAGTGTTGATATTAATCCTGGCGTGTGGACATCTTATGGAGATTTATTGAAAAGTTCTCGCCCGACAATTACCGATAGCAAGAAAAATGAAGTGTCTTATTTTGCTTCTTTTTCTTATAGTTATGATAATCGTTATATTTTTAATGCAAATGTTCGTGGAGATGCTAGTAATAAATTGGGACAAGATAAGTCGGCTCGTTTTTTGCCAATCTGGTCTATATCCGGTCGCTGGAATATTGCTGATGAAAGTTTCATGGAAAATGTTACTTGGATTCAAGGCCTTAATATTCATGGTTCTTACGGATTGCAAGGAAATGTGACAGAAGCTCACAATCCGAATATGGTTGCGAATGTCGGAGCTTTAGATGCTATTTCACATTATTATGAAAGTACTGTTCATTCTCTTCCTAACCGGGGACTTCGTTGGGAGAAAACCAGATCTGTTAATATCGGTACTGATTTCTCTTTTTTTAATAGAAGGCTGGGTGCTACTTTTGAATATTATAATAAAAAAGGAAAGGATCAGTTGGTATCAACCACTATCGAATCAACAAATGGAGGTACGGCTGTAACTATTAATGACGGGAATTTAATAAATTCCGGTTGGGATTTGTCCATTTCGGCTACTCCCATTCAATTGGAAAAGTTTAGTTGGAATTTGAGTTTTAATACGAGTAAAAGTTACAATAAAGTAACTAATTCGGGGGAGATGGATAAATATATCGTATCTCAATACTTGAATGGTTCTTTGGTTAGAAATGGTAGGTCGTTAAATAGCTTTTATTCTTATCGTTTTGGGGGATTAAATGAAAAGGGAGAACCCACGTTTTTGGGGATATATGCCAAGGATGAAGAAGGAAATGTCATCATCTCATCTCAAGAAGAAGCCTTGGCGAGTGCGCTTGTCTATAGTGGTAGGAGGGAACCTTTGTTTTCCGGAGGTTTGAGTACTAGTTTTAGAATTTTTGATTTTTCGTTGAATGCTTCATTTTCTATGCAGTTTGGCTCAAAAATGCGTTTGAATGATTTATATGTGGATGGAGATCGTTTGCCTGCTCCTAATGCTAATATGTCTGATGAATTTGTGGATCGTTGGCGAAAAATTGGGGATGAAAAGCATACAGATATACCTAGATTAACAGATGAACGTCATACACCGCAAGGTTTATACTATCATAATGGAGGTGCAGCTACTATAGGGGATGATATTTTTGAATTTTATAATAATAGTGATCTACGGGTTGTTTCAGGAAATTTTGTTCGTTGTCGTTCAATTTCGTTAGCTTATTATGTACCTAATTCAATATTGAAGCATATCTATTTAAAAGGAGCTTCTTTGAGTTTCTCCGTTTCAAATCCGTTTGTTATAAAGGCGAAAGGGTTGAAAGGGCGTGATCCGGAACAAGTAACTTTAGGTAGTGGTAGTATTCCTCCTCAGAAAAATTTTAGTTTTAGTTTGAATGTAACCTTCTAAAAAGATAATTATGAAAAGAATTCTCTATATATTATTATGTTTACTTGGAATAGGGTGCAGTGATTTTTTGGAATATAAGGATAATGACAAGATTATACCTCGTGAATTAAAACATTTTGATGAATTGGTATTGGGTGAATTAATAAAGAAAACGACTGGAAGCGAGATGATGGCTCTCGATTTTATGACAGATGACATCGAGAGTGTTGTAAATCCGTTAGACGGCAGTACGAGTAGAAGAGATGTTCGGGGAGAATATTTTAGTTATTACACGTGGGCTAAAAATAACCAATTGGATATGCAGCAGAGAGAGAATAATGATGGGAATTGGGCCTCTTTTTATAATAAAATACTCATGTGTAATATTTTGGAACATGATGTAAGTGAATTTGAAGAAGATCACGATCGGGTAAGAACTCGGCTTTTGGGAGAAATTGCTTTTATGCGGGCTCTTTCTTACTATTATTTGGTAAATATGTATGGCGAGCCATACAAGGATAAAGAACAAGCGAAAATAGCTTTGGGGGTTCCTATAAATAAAGCGATCAGCGTGGAAAAGAATACTTATAAAAGGGCAAAACTACAGGAAATATATGATCTGATAGAGGAAAATTTGTTAAATTCCATTGATTTGTTAAAAGTCGGAGATCAAGCAAATTCTATTTTCCGGCCTAATGTGAATGTCGCTCAATTATTTTTGTCACGCATCTATCTTCAACAAAAAAGATGGCAGGAAGCCAAGGATATTGCTTCGGTGGTTATTTCGGAAAGCGGGGCAAGTATTGAGAATTTAGAGAATATGTCAAATTACATTGCTAATAAGATAAATTTATATAACATCTCTAATAAAAGTATTTTGTTTTCTTGGGGAAAACGTAACAGAACGCCATTGTCGTTGTCATATTCAGAGGCAGGACATTGGGAAGTTAGTCAATCGTTAAGGGAAATGTATGTGAATGAAGAGACAAAAAAGGATGTTCGTGGAACTGCATTTTTTGATGAATACAAACCTTTTTATCCTAAAAAATTTGATTCCAATAAAAAAGTTTGTTACGATTGGTGTTATCGTATAGAAGAAGCTTATCTCAATCGGGCAGAAGCGTGTATCGAATTGGGAGGAGCTGACAACCTTGAGCAAGCGATGCAAGATATAAACATTATCCGGCGTAACAGGATTGAGGGAGATTATCAAGAAACAGCTATGGATGCAGATGAAGCTCGAAAAATACTTCGAGATGAGAAAAGGATGGAGTTTTGTTTTGAAGATTGTCGGTGGTTCGATATCCGTCGATGGGGAATAGAGATTCGGCATAAATTTCATGAACTTAACGAACCTCTTGCGGGAAATACTTATGTACTTGCTCCTGGAAGTCCGAATTATATTTTAAGTCTTCCGTTAGAAGTACAAAAGATAAATTTTGAAATAGAGAATTTCGAACGGGTTGAAACAATTGTTAATGAATAACCTAAAACAAAATACGATGAAATCATATCAATTCATACTGATTATTTTGCTGGGACTTAGTCTTTATAATTGCGATAAAGAAGATGATATAATTGTTGATGAAGTTCCTTATAAAAGGGTTCACATGTATGATACCAATTCAAGTAATAAAGTGATAAAATTTATTTCCCAATATTATTATACATATGATCATTTTTTAATCACAGATCCGGATTCGTCAGATTATTTATATAATTTCAGTTCAAAAAATGAACTTTTAGAAATAACTCCTCCCGAGCAAGATGAAGAACATTTGTGGAAAGGAATAGAATTTTTGAAAGAGTTATTGTTGGATTTTTATTCTACTGATTTTATCAAGAGTCATTTCCCATATAGTATTATTTTGGTGGATGAGATGGCCGATCCTGTTTTTGGTTTGCCTGCAAATTGTTACACCGGACGATATTTTTGTTGTGTTACAATCCAAGATATGGATAATATGAGTCCGGAAGAAAAAGCGTTTTATTCAGCCGAACTGCATGAGGCAATTTGGTTCCAGATAGGGTTGTATGAAGAAAATTTTCTTGATTTACCTGATGGATTCTTTACAATTAGTTTTGAGTACTATAATTATAATAATCTCTTTGCATTGTGGCCTAGAGAACAGCATTATAAAATTGGTATTGCGAGAAATAAATTGGAACAATGGGAAGCCACATGGCTTCCTACGAAAGGTGAAGATGTCGGGACTTGGATTCGATTCCTTATTGAAACACCGGATGATGAGATTTTGGAGATTATAAATACCTACGAAGCCATGAGAACAAAATACGAAATTTTGGTGAAAGCTCTTGAACGGGTTGGTATTGATTATAAAAAATTGAGATATACAAAATAACAAGTTTGTATAAGTGTTTGAGTGGGTATTGTTTGAACTTGTTCAAACAATACCTGCCAAGAAAAAGGGAAGTTCATGTTAGTGTATAGAATACCCTTTTATACATTGTGTATTAATTAAATCTTTGAAAATGAAAAAAATGTATGTGTTGCTACTAGTTGTAGCTTTGGCTATTCCTTGCCTTGTTGTAAATGGAGCAGACTGGAAGAAGAAGAAAAAAACGGAAAAAACGGAACAGTCTGAATCCAAGAAAGAGAAACCAAAAAGTAAGTATAAAAAGTTCATGGAAAGACCGGGATTGGAAACTGTGAGAGGTGAATTTTTGGCATTTCATCGGAACGGGGAAAAGATATATGTGGAGTATCCTTTAAAACATATGGGGAGAGAAATTCTATTGGGGAGTACGCTTTCAAGAGTCAGTAATCCTCAATTTGTAAATGTCGGGTATAAACCTAATGCTCCATTGCATTTACAAGTTGATTTACAGGATTCAACAATTGTAGTTAAGCAACCTAATATGTTGGCTGTTTGTACATCAGATGATGTAAATATGCATAAGGCTATGCGACAAAACTACATAGATATGGAGTATAAACGTTTTCCGATGGAAACTTACAATGAGGATAGTACAGCCGTTATTTTTGACGCAACGGATTTGTTTAAGAATGACGATGTATCTCCGTTTTCAAGAGGAGAAGGAATCAATATATCCAAAGGAAAAACTGGAAAACCTTATTTTGGCAAGATGAAAGTTTTTGGTGACAACGCTTCAATTGAATTGAAGCAAAATCTTAATGTTTCAATAAACGTAATGATGATGAGTTTTTCTCTTGGAGATGTGGCAAGTAGTTCAACTATTTCTATGATATTGCTGCCGGAAGAGAAAATGAAACCAAGAGTTCAAGATTCTCGGATTGGTGTTTTCCCGACATACGGACATCCCACGCTAGGATTGTTGAAAGTGGATTTGGCACAAGAAGAGGATGGTATGCGGGTATTCGCATTGGTAAATCGTTGGCGAGTAGAACCATCCGACATGGAAGCTTGGGAAAAAGGAGAATTGGTGGAACCGGTGAAACCTATAGTCTGGTATGTGGATGATGCTTTCCCGGAGGAGTGGAAACCTGCTATTCGTAAAGCTGTTTTGCGATGGAATCAAGCTTTTGAAAAAATAGGATTCAAAAATGTTATGCAAGTATATGATTTCCCAAAAGATGATCCTGAATTTGATCCTGACAATTTGAAATATTCTTGCATTCGCTATTCTCCTAATCCAACACCTAATGCAATGGGACCTAGCTGGGTTGATCCTACCACGGGAGAAATTCTGAATGCTTCCGTTATTGTGTACAATGATATAATCAAATTGAATAATTTCTGGAGATTTATCCAAACAGCGCAAGTTGATACTCGTATGAGAACGAGCAAAATGCCTGATGACGTAAGGGATGAATCCATTGAGTATGTGATTGCTCATGAAATTGGTCACACGCTGGGATTAATGCATAATATGGCTGCTTCAAATGCTTATCCTGTGGATTCTTTGCGTTCGGTTTCTTTCACGCAAAAATATGGAACGACTCCTTCTATTATGGATTATGCCCGCTATAATTATATTGCGCAACCAGAAGATAAAGGTGTAAAATTGACACCTCCGAATTTAGGTGTTTATGATGAATATGTGATTAAATGGTTGTATACCCCCATCCCCGAGGCTAAAAATATGTGGGAAGAGGCTGAAATTGCCGGACGTTGGATTGATGAAAAGGCTAATGACCCTTGGTATCGTTACGGAAGACAACAAGTGGATGGACGTTATGATCCGACTAGTCTTGAAGAAGACTTGGGAGATGACCCAGTAAAAGCTGGTACTTATGGCGTAAAAAATTTGAAATATATACTTTCCAACATTAACGATTGGATTGATGGAGAGAAAAATATAAACCATCGTTCAGAACTTTACGGGGAAATTGTTAATCAGTATTTCCGTTATCTTAATAATGTTATGTATCAGATAGGGGGGATACGATTGTCTCAGGTGAAAGAGGGTACATCTGATATAAAATCTGTGCAGACTTTATCACGTTCTGTACAAAAGAATTCTCTGGCTTGGGTATTGCGTGAACTTCAAAATTGTTCTTGGATCAATGCTTCAGAATTAACCGAAAATTTTGAATTAGGTATTAATTCTTCTGCCGAAATAGCCCTAGCTGCAGCAAAAATATTATTGAATACGGTACCTCAGCATATTACTTTAGCGAATCATGTAACTAAAGGAAAAGATGTTTACTCTATTAGGGAATATTTCAATGACTTGTATGTAGGGGTTTTCGCTCCAACGATCCAAGGACGTAAGTTGACAGTTGAAGATAAAATTTTGCAACGATCCATTATTGATATGGCGTTAAAAGATTTTGAACGAGGTAAAAAAGGTAGTTCATTCTTTACTGATCGTGAAAGTTATCAAATATTCCCTTCATTTGAGGAGATAAAAACTTATGGGTTAGTTCCTGCAATGAATATCCCTCTGGTTTATGAGAAATTGCAAAAAATTGAAAATCATTATGGTAAAGGATCGGTTGCTGCGGCGTGTTTGCCTACAGGTTTTGGAGAATCGGCCTCTCTTTTCCAGAGTGAAATTAAGGTGGATCTGATTAGTGAGATTCCTGCTTATCAAACAATTGTGTTAAAAAAAGTTCGTGCTTTAGTGAAAAGTAAGATGGGAATAGCTCATAGCGATGATAAAGCTCATTATGAACTTATATTACTTCGTATAGAGAATAGTTTGGAAAATAAGTAGTGAGAAATACTTTCGACAGAAATTTGGGTTAGAGTTGTAATAGACGAAAATCTTTTATCGAAAATTCCCCTCGTTTGAATGGCAAAATTTAGGTAGAAAACGAGGGGAATTATTATTTTTGTATGGAAGTAAAATCGTGTAGATATGAAGGCCAAGATAAATAAGACGAATGCTGTTCGTTTGCTGGATAAAGCGAAGATTGACTACGAGTTAATTCCTTACGAGGTGGATGAAAATGATCTGGCCGCGGCTCACGTGGCGGCACAGTTGGGGGAGAATATCGAACAGGTGTTCAAAACGTTAGTACTGCATGGGGATCGGGGTGGTTACTTTGTTTGTGTTATTCCGGGTGATCATGAACTGGATTTGAAAGTGGCGGCTAAAGCGTCCGGGAACAAGAAAGCGGATTTGATCCCGATGAAGGAATTATTGCCTATTACCGGGTACATCCGGGGAGGTTGCTCGCCTATCGGGATGAAAAAAGAGTTCCCCACGTTTATTCACGAAAGTTGTTTAAAGTTCGAATACATTTATATCAGTGCGGGTGTTCGGGGATTACAAATCCGGCTAAACCCGAAAGATTTAATCACTTATACCCGGGCGACGTTGATAAGTTAAAAGTTAAAAAGTAAAAGCTAAAAGTTGAAGGAGAGCCAACTTTTAGCTTTTACTTTTTAGTTCTTTTATCGGACTGGAAATGCGATGGTGAATTTACTTCCTTTTCCGATCTCGCTTTCAACCCAGATTTTTCCATCATGAGCTTCCACGAAATCTTTAGAAATGGCTAGTCCTAGCCCGCTACCTTGTACTTTGGTCCCCGGAACCCGGAAATAGCGGTCGAATATACTTTGGTGGTATCTGGGGTCGATTCCTTTTCCGAAATCCTGCACGAATATTTGTATGGTCTGGTCCACTTCCTTGGCTCCCACGATGATCCGGGAGTTCTCTTTCGAATAATGGATGGCATTGGAGAGGAGATTCGTGATCACCCAAGCTATTTTTTCACTATCTACAAATAGTTTATGAATCTTTTCGGGGTATTCCACTTCGATATTACACCCGAAACGTTCGGCAAGTACCCGGGTGGCCGATACGGCATAGTTGATCAATTCGATCGGTTTCGAGATCTTCGGGCTTAAAATCAGCTTTCCGGTTTCCACTTGGGTCAATTTGAGTAGTTCCCCCGTGATGTTCAACAACCGGTCGCTATTTTCTTTTATGCTACTCGCGAGAGATTGTTGCTCGTCGTTCAAGCTGCCAATCCGTTGATCTTCCAGTAATTTCAAGCTCATCATGATAGCTGAAATCGGGGTTTTAAGCTCGTGCGAGATCGTGGAGATAAAAGTTGTTTTGGCCGAATCTAGTTCTTTGAATTCCGTGATATTCTTTAACAAGATCACGTTGCCAACCTGTTTTTCTCCCTCGGTTTCGGTCTCCGTTAATTTAATCGGTACGTAAACGGCTTGGAAAAAACTCTCCTTGTCGTCGGCGTATATCTTTAGCGGCTCGTGCTTTTCGTTTGGATGTACCAGTTCGCGAATAAGGCGGCGTAACAAGTCGTTCTTCAACGATAACTCGTCGGCAGATTGGTGAATCATCTGTTCCCGTTTGAGGTTTAACACGGTCAAAGCCTCGTTGTTCACGAAAAGAATTTGTCGGTCATGATTCAAACCGATAATCGGTTCATGAATACTGTTGACGATAGCCTCCAAGTATTTTTTGCTGGATAACAGGGTCGCCAGTGAACTTTGCTGGTACTCTTCTAGACGTTCGGCCATATCGTTGAAAGAAGTTGCCACTTCATTAAATTCCCGTGTAGAGTAGAAATGCAGGCGTTTACTGTAATTGCGGTGGGCAATCTCCACGATCCCGCGTGTCAACTCGCTGATCGGGCGGGTAATTTGCGAGGGGAACAACAGGAGCAAGGCGAGGGCAATCCCGACACTGCATATCCCGATAATAGAAATCCATAACGTGGCCTGCCGGGCCGTGTCCTCGGCAATCACGCTATTGCGTTGAATCGAGGCCATGTTCAGGCTCATGATCTGGTTCAGATCCAGCCGGAGTTGCCGGATGTTCTGTTCGCTAGGATTCTCGTCCAGCAATTTGAAATGGCGGGCCAAGCGGTCGGTGGCTTCCGACTCGTTGATTTCCGTGATATTCAGTCTCTGTTTTTCGAGGTTCTCCATGAATATATTCAACGCTTCCCGGTCCGTTTCAAGATTATCGAGGGCATAAAGCATACCTTTCGCGTAATCAAGCGAATTATAGTTATCGGACAGGATATTTTTCGTGTCGTCGGCCAGTTTATCAATGTAACTGATCGCCAGAACTCCGAGTAGCACGATGATCATGAAAAGGAGACCGATTCCCGATGTTAATTTCGTTTTTATTTTCATACCCCTAAACTTAATTCGATTTAATGATATTTTCAAGAATTCTTCCGTGTTTATGAACCGAGAATGATTAAATCTACATTTAATATAGCCAGATTATTCAATAACCTCTTGTATCGAAGGGCAGAACGCACGTACGAGAGCAACTGGATATTAGGTTTTCCCACGCAAACCGTGCTGATCTGCCTTTCCCTACAAACATTGATGATGGTTCCGATAATGTCGTCCGATTGTATTTGAAGTACCTCTCCGCCCAGTTCCGATGCCAGCTTGAAATGATTGATCAGGTAACGTTGCTTGGCCAGTGGGATGCGGTCAGCGCTTTCGTGGCGGGTTTGCACGTGGAGAACCACGAATTTGCTATTGTAATGGGTGGCTAGGCGTGCCACTTTCCGGATGAGTTTGCGCGGTGTTTTTTCCTGACTACTGATACAGGCTAAGAAGCGTTCATGGCGTAGGCCGATATTTTCCACCACCTCGTTTTCCACCTTTTTCTCCACCCGTAGGGCGACCTCTTTCAAGGCTAGTTCCCGGAGTTGAAGGATGTTTTCCGATTTGAAGAAGTTACGCAGGGCCAGTTCAATTTTATCCGGTTTGTAAATCTTTCCGGCTTTTAACCGGGAGATCAATTCTTCAGCGGTCAAGTCGATGTTCACCACCTCGTCGGCCTGTCCTAACACGCTATCGGGGACTCGTTCCTTTACCTCGATCCCGGAAATGTCCTGTACCTCCCCGTTCAGGCTTTCGATGTGCTGGATATTCACGGCCGTGATAACATTAATCCCCGCGTCCAGCAAGTCAAGCACGTCCTGCCAGCGTTTCTCGTTCACGCACCCCTCGATATTCGTGTGGGCCAGTTCATCGACAATCACCACTTCCGGGTGTATTTGTAAAATTGCCTGTAAATCCATCTCTTCGACTTCCTTGCCCTTGTAAAATAGTTTTTTGCGGGGAATGACGGGAAGGCCTTCCAGTTTGGCTGCCGTGTCAACACGACCGTGTGTTTCCACGTAACCTACTTGTACATCAACTCCCGCGGTAAGCAAATCATGTGCTTCCCGTAACATCCGATAAGTTTTTCCGACCCCGGCAATCATGCCGATATATATCTTTAAATGACCTCTCTTAGCCTTTCTGATAAGACTGAGGAAGTGTTCAACGTTCTGTTCCTTGTCCATAACGACCAACAAAATAGCAAAAAATATGCGAGATGAATATGGTTTGCTTTATTTGCCTGTTAATCAGTGTTTATCGAAATGATGGGTGATTCGATGAATGATAAAACCTTTTCATTTTGGTAGGGTATTTTTCCAAAATGGTAACCGTGTCGATTTCGTGTAAATAATCTTTGGTCTGTTTTTTGCATTATCGAAAGCATAAACTGGTATTGCAATGAAAAGAGTGATTTTATATGGAATAGTACTACTACTATGCGGGTGTGATTTAATCGAGTATCATCCGTACGATGTGCGTTTGCACGGGGAAACGGGTATAAACGCGAAGAATATAGCTCGTATAGAGGAGATTTGCGAGGGGAAGGACACCTTGCGGTTCGTGTTAATGGGAGATAGCCAGCGTTGGTATGACGAGACGGAAGATTTCGTGAAGGCGCTCAACAAGCGGGATGACGTGGACTTCGTGATCCACGGCGGGGATATATCCGATTTCGGCTTGACGAAGGAGTTCCTGTGGGTGCGGGATATTATGGGGAAGCTGAAAGTCCCTTACGTGGCCTTGCTGGGGAATCACGATATTCTCGGGAACGGGATGGATGTTTTCCTGAAGGTGTACGGGAAAGAGAATTTCTCTTTCAAGGCGGGGAATACTAAATTTGTTTGCATGAACACGAATGCCTTGGAATTCGACTACTCGCACCCGGTGCCAGACTTCACCTTCATGTACAATGAATTGCAGGACACGGTGGGATGTCCCCGGACGGTTCCGGTGATGCACGTGCAACCTTTCAACGTGGAGTTCAACAATAACGTGGCCCGTGGTTTTCATGCCTTGTTGCTGGAATTTCCGGGGGTGGAGTTCTGTTTGCACGCACACAGTCACACGCTACTTCATGAAGAGTTGTTCGAGGACGGGATTCCATATATCGGTTGTGCCGCGATGAAAGATAAGAATTATTTGTTATTCACCTTAACGCCGGGAGGGTACGAGTATGAAGTGGTCTATTATTAGAGTCGGCATCGTGACCCTGTTCATGGGACTGGTGACGAGCGTGTTGGGAATGACGGAAGATGATCGGCAGCAACGACGGGCGGAACGGCATCAGCGTAAATTACAACAATACAAGTCCGGGTGGAACCGTATGATCCCGAAGTACCAGAACGTGCAATATGCCGGTTCGATGGGATTGCTTTCCCTTGGCGTGGGTTGGGATTACGGGCGAAAGAAACAGTGGGAAACGGAGATCATGTTCGGCTTGATTCCTCGTTTTTCTTCCAACAAGGCGAAAGTGACGTTCACGTTGAAACAAAATTACGCGCCGTGGGAGGTTAGTCTCGGCGGCAAGTGGTGGTTGGAACCACTGGTGACGGGACTGTACATGAACACGGTGTTATCCGATGATTTCTGGGTGAAGGAACCGGAGAAATACCCGAATAACTATTATAAATTCTCGACCCGTGTACGCTTTCATATCTTTACCGGACAGCGAATTGCTTTCGATCTGGGGCCTCATTCCCCCTTTCGTCGAATCACGGCGTTTTACGAGTTGAGTACCTGTGATCTTTACGTCATCAGTAGCGCCACGAATAAATACGTGAGAACATGGGACATCCTGAGTCTCTCGTTTGGCGTGAAATTGCATATCTTGTAATTATTTCTCGTATATTTGTTGAATAATGTAAACAAGAAATAGCATGAAAAGAGTATTTGTATCCGTATTTTTTGTCCTCGTGGCGATGATCATGAATGCGCAGGATATTGCCGGACATTGGGGTGGAACTTTGAATATTCAGGGCGTGAAATTAAGGCTTGTTTTTCATGTTTCCCGCTCCGGGGATTCATGGACGACGAAGATGGATAGCCCTGATCAGGGGGCAAAGGGGATTCCCACGGGGAAAACGGAGTACGCGGATAGCGTGTTGACCATCACGGCACCGGCCCTTGGGATGAAATTCTCCGGGAAATGGCAGGGGGCCGATAGGATACAAGGAACTTTCATGCAAAGCGGGTTGACATTACCGTTGGAATTAACGCGAGTGGATGGAGAGGTGGCTCTTTCACGTCCACAAGAACCAAAACCTCCTTATCCATACCGGGTAGAGGAAGTGACCTTTGAAAACACGAAAGCGGGCCTGACCTTGGCGGGTACGCTGACTTTACCGGAAAAGGGCGATCATTACCCGGTTGTCGTGTTGATTTCCGGTAGCGGGCCGCAAAATAGGGATGAAGAGATGTTAGGGCATAAACCTTTTCTCGTGCTTGCCGATTATCTCACCCGGCAAGGGATCGGGGTGTTGCGCTTTGATGACCGGGGAGTGGGACAGTCAACCGGGAATTTCGAGACGGCAACCACGCTTGATTTCGCCGATGACGTGGAGGCAGCCGTCCGCTTTTTAAAGAATGACCGGAACGTGCGAAATATCGGGCTTATCGGGCATAGCGAGGGTGGGATGGTCGCTCCCCTCGTGGCCAGTCGTTCCGGGGACGTGTCTTTCATCGTTCTGTTGGCGGGTCCCGGGCTACGGGGTGACCATATATTACTGGAACAGCAAAAAGAGATGGGACGGGTGACGGGAGCGACTGCCGGGGAGTTGGATTACTTGGCTGCCGTGAATCGCCGATGTTTTGACATCGTGCTGTCGAGCGCGTCGAGCCGGGAGGCCGAACCGCTTTTGAAAGCGTACATGGATAGTTTAGCCCAAACGGGGAAATTGCCGGTAAACATGAAGGACGAGCGAGGTGCCGAACTTTGGCGTCGACAAGTGCTGTCCCCGTGGATGTATTTCTTCGTGAAATACGACCCTGTTCCCGTTTTGAGGGACGTGAAATGTCCGGTGCTGGCTTTGAACGGGAGTCGTGACCTGCAAGTTTTGCCAGAAAACTTGGGGATCATCAAGAAAGGTTTGGAGGCTGGGAGAAACCGGAGCGTGACCGTGAAGGAATTACCCGGGTTAAATCATCTTTTCCAGACTTGCGAATCAGGTTCACCCGCTTTATACGGCACGATAGAGGAAACTTTTTCGCCCGTGGCTTTGAAAGAGATCGGGGATTGGATCAAGGGGAAAGGATTTTAGATCCTATCGATTCAGTGATTTAGTGATTTCCGATTTAGTGATTTAATGATTTTAGATTAAGTGATTTAATGATTTTAGATTTTAGATTCCAGCCGCACGGGGCCGGCGCTTTAACTACCCCCTCCGGCTCCCCCTTACACAGTGGGAGAGACGGACGCGAGAAGGCACAACAATGTAACAATGCAGCCTGTCGGGGCTTTCCCTAAAAGTCATTTAATTTCAAAAAACTCCTCCGTCACTTCGTGCCACCTCCTCTATAAACAGAGGAGGAGCTGGTGACTCTTCTCGAAGACAGAGGGTATTTCAACTCTCCCTCTGTTTATAGAGGGAGTACCCCGAAGGGGGGAGGGAGTTTGAAAATGACTTTTGAACACCCCTTAGAGGGGGCATTCTAAATTCTAAACTCTAAATTCTAAATTAAAAATATATACCATGCAATACCCGCGACTTTCCCGATACCCGAAATTCCATGCCCCGGTGGCCCGACGCCTGTTTGTGATCGGCTTGTTGTTGCTGTTGATGCTCCCGAGTGTGGAGGCACAACGGAAAAAGGTAGGCGTCGTGTTAAGTGGAGGGGGAGCGAAGGGCGTGGCACACATCGGCGTGTTGCAAGTGCTGGAAAAAGCGGGAATCCCCGTGGATGTCATCGTGGGAACCAGCATGGGCTCCATCGTGGGTGGTCTGTATGCCATCGGTTATTCGGCTGATCAACTGGATAGCCTCGTGCGGGTGCAGGATTGGATGTTCCTTCTAAGTGATAAAGTGAACCGCTATGACCTGCCTTTCGGGGAGAAGGAACAGGATGGCAAGTACTTGCTTTCCGTCCCTTTTGACCGGGGGAAAAAGCGTCCGTCAGGTTTTATCAGCGGGCAGAACGTGTATAATCTCTTTTCCGATCTCACGATCGGTTATCATGATTCCCTTGATTTCCTGCAATTACCGATCCCGTTTGCCTGCGTGGCGGCGGATATGTTCCACCGGGAAGAGATCGTGATGAAGGGAGGGAATCTCGTGCAGGCGATGCGGGCGAGCATGGCTATCCCCGGCGTGTTTACCCCGGTGAGGACGGGTGACCGGGTACTGGTTGACGGGGGTATATTAAATAATTTCCCGACAGACGTGGCCCGTGAGTTGGGTGCGGAGATCGTGATCGGGGTTGACGTGCAGGCCGATTTGATGAAGGAGGACAAGCTGGAGTCTGTTTCCGGCGTGATCCCGCAGATCATCAACCTTCTTTGCATGAACAAGCACGAGGCGAACGTGAAGCTTGCCGATCTGGTGATTCGTCCCGATATGAAAGGATACACGGCCGCCAGTTTCAGCGCCCGCTCGATCGACTCGCTACTGGCCCGGGGAAAGGTGGCGGCACTGCAACAATGGTCCGAGATCACGCGGGTAAAAGAATTGATCGGGGAGTCCGGGAACGTGGACAACGAGATCCCGAAAGCCCGTCAACCGGAGAAAATAGCCATCCGGAATGTTATTATCCGGGGACTGTCCCCGCGGGAGGAAGGATGGGTTCGTCGGAAGATGCGGATAGAGGCGAATAGCGAGATCACCTTGAATGATATTCATCGTGAAATAGCGATTTTATACGGCACGAAAGCATTCGTGGCGGTGAATTACCGGTTGCTGGGGACAGCTCCCTACGATTTGGAGTTAAGCCTGAAATCCAATCCCATGAGTACGTTGAATATCGGTTTCCGGTTCGATTCGGAGGATATGGCGGCCATCTTGTTGAACACGACTTTAAACAACAGGAGCCTGCGGGGGTCACAACTGGCATTAACTGGGCGTTTGAGCAAGAATCCTTACGTGAAGCTGGAATATTCACTGGAAAATACCTTCTTGCGAGGGTTTAACCTCGCCTACATGTTCCGCTACAATAACGTGGATTATTACCGGAAAGGGAAGAAAACGAATAACGTGACTTATCGTTACCACGCGGGGGAACTGGGGCTGTCCAGCCTGTACCTGCGTAATTTTAAGTTCAAGGTGGGGTTACGCTACGAGTATTTTGATTACAATTCCTTGCTTTTCTCCAACGAGGACGAGGTGATGAGCGTTCGTCCCGAGGGCTTTTTCAGTTATTACGGGGTGGCGGAACTGGACACGTACGATCGTCGGTTCTACCCCTCCCGGGGCGTTTCCTTGGAGGCCGCTTACTCGTTGTACACGGATAACTTGGCGACGTATGACGGGGGATCGCCGTTTTCCGCCCTGTCGGTTCGTTTCTGCCCGGTTGTTTCCCTTTCCGACCGTTTGAAATTACTACCTTCCGCGTTCGGGCGGGTGTTAATCGGGCATGATCCTGCCTATTCTTACTTTAATAATCTCGGGGGAACGGAGTTCGGACGTTACAACACGCAACAGATGCCTTTCGTGGGAATTAACCACGTGGAGGTATTCGAGAATGCCGTGATCGTGGGGAAATTGGAGTTCCGCCAACGCATGGGGCGAAAGCACTATCTTTCCGTTATCGGGAACTATGCCCTGCAAGATGATAACTTCTTTGACCTCTTCGGTCGTAAGGGTATATGGGGCGGGGGAATCGGTTATTCCCGGGACTCTATGCTGGGACCGATTGATCTGGTCTTTACTTTCTCCGACTGGTCGGAAAAGTTAGGGTGTTACTTTAATCTGGGATTTTATTTTTGAGGGGGTAGTTGGAAAGTTAAAAGCTAAAAGATAAAAACTAAAAGTTGAAAATCAAGAAGCGTCGCCCCGTGTGGCTGGAATTTAAAATTTAAAATCTAAAATTAACGGCAGCGTGAGCTGCCGTTATAAACCTCACGCTCCTAAGGTCATGTGAACCGAGTTAGAGGTAATTTTCCCGTCAGCGGTTATGGCGAGACTGTAGACGTGGATGTTCTCGGGCTTGACGAAAGAGGGGACGACGATGGTGGTCACGCCGTTTTCACCCCTGTCGCGTAGTTGCTGGACAAGAGCGAAATGGTCTTCGGGACTGTAGATGACACCGTAAATGCGGTCGTCCGCCCAGCAGTAGGCGCCCTCGTAAACGGCGGATTCCTGCGTGAAGGTGATGCTATACATCTCGCCCTCCTCGGCGGCCACGGCGGGAGTCTCCGCGTTGGCGAGGGACGCGAAGAGGGAACGGAGCCTCGTTTTCTCGGCGATGATCTGCTCGCGGCTCAAGTTGGCCTTGCTGACGGTCACGGAAGGAATGAGCAACGGGCCGGCGGCGAAAAGGACTTTCGTCCAGTCGATCTCGCTGGTATACTCCTCGTTGGCTTTTTTCTTCGGGTCGACGGGAGAGTCCGGGTGAATCTTCGTGGTGGTCAGCACGCCTTCGCGTTTCTTGTTAACGCTCGTGAAACGGTTGGCCCACTTGACACCGTTCGTGTCACGGGGAAAGGTCACATGGAGTACCGGGTTCAGGTACCGAACCTCGGCATTAAGGGCCGAGAAGCCCGACGCGTTGATTTTTTGCTCCTCGTTCAGGGGCGCTTGCTTGCTGTTCTTGGCGCGGCAGCCGACCTCGCCGTTGCCTAGATTGGAGAATACCTCGTTAGCGACTTTCCCGCTCTTCTGGTAAAAGTTGGTTGATTTTATTCGTGCCATACTTTCGAGTATTAGATAAGTATTTCAAAACGCCTTTCCCCACGCTTCGAGGAAAGCACATGGTAAAGGTATGACCCTTTTTCGACTTGAACAAGAAAAAACAAATTTATTTTTAAGAAAAATTAACTTACTTTATATGTTTCATGTCTCATTCCCGTTTGGTAACTGGCGACAAGCGTGCAAAACGTTAGCTATCTTCGTGATAAGTTAACTGTACCTTCTGCAAGTTACCGGTAAGTTACCGGTAAGTCACCGCTAAGTTACCGGAGTGGTCCCGGTGACTTGACATTCACGATTTGGTAATTTCCCAAAAAAAGTGTAAACTTGACGTTAAGGTGTGTTTAAGCATTATTGGAGATTTATCGAATCATTTAAGAGGAGGCATCATGAGCAAGAAAAAGAAGGGGAAAAAGAAAACTGCGTCGCCGGTCAAACAACTGGCGACTACCCGTTCCGGCGGCACCACCACGTATTACCGTAAAGGCCGAGAATGTCATTGTGCCAGCAAGCGCCCCGCCGGATCGACAGAGGAACGCGATCGTCGCCGCGCCAAGCGATCGGAGAGACAACGACTGTTGACGAGCGTTTTCGCATTCGTTGACCGGCTCGTGAGAACCCTCTCGCGGAAACTTGCGGGCGTCAACTCGTGGATCCCCTTCGTCAAGGATACCCGCATGTCCGCCCCCAACCTGTGCCACAAGGTGAACGCCATGGCCTGCGACGAGCATGGCGTGGTGAACTTCCGGTCTTTCGTTTTCAGCGTTGGCTGGCTCGCCGTGCCGCTCTACACCCGCCTCCGCCGCAATGCGTGGACCTTCACCCTTGAATGGCGCCCCCACGGCATCCTCGACGAGACGAGGGACGATGACACGCTCGCCGTGGGCTACTTCTACGACTGCCTGCCCGACGCACCACGCGTGCTTCACCTTCCCGCGGTGACCCGTGCCGCCGGGACGGCCACTTTCACGCTACCCGATCCCGAGGGCCCCGGCAGGGAACCTCTCTCCCCGGATACGGTCGTGCATATTTATCCTTATCTCGCCAGCCCGGATACGGACGAGTACACCCGTTCCGTCTACCTGCGCGTTCCGCCCGGTGCTGATGACACCCTGAGGTAGAATGTAGAATTTAGAATTTAGAGTTTAGCCGCGGGGGAAAAGTTTAGAATTTAGAGTTCAACTTTTAGTTTTTATCTTTTATTTTTCGCTCCAAGATACCCTTCTACAGCCCGAATGATAAAAATAAAATTCACGAATTTCAACACTATGGAATAATTTTTCATAACTTTACATCATAGAATCCACGTGAAATACTATTAAACGTCATTGTCATGAATATTACCAAAAGCAAGCGGATTTCGTTCCAGAAACGAAACATTCGCGAAGTGAAGTTTCTTCTATCAATCATGCTACTAATGTACTGCGGTACCGCGCGATCCCAAGACAACCTGATATTACTAATGGAAAAGCAAACCGGGTTATCGTCACAAACATGGTTTTATTGCGGTTTCGGGAAGGAACTCGACACGAAATTAATTGAAAAACACTGGAACGAAGGACGACGTATCACGTCCGCGGCTTATACCACCTACGGGTGGTTCGTCACAATGGCCAAAAACTCGGGATTAACATGGCAATCTTATCATTATAATAGCGACTGGCCTATCGAATGGCTCGCCGAACATCGCAAGAACAACCGTTATATCACGTCTATCAGCGGGAGTGCCGGTAAATGGTTTATCGTTGTATCAGGAGGTACCGGGTACACGGACCAGATAACTAATTGCGGGGACTGGGATTGCGTGAATCAATGGATACAAAAATCCTGGAAGGAAGATTTTCGCGTCACGAACGTTACCCGGTATCGTTCTGGCTGGTACGTCATCATGAGCAAGAATTCCGGTATAGACGGGCAGACGTATTGTTTCGTCACGGAACCGGAATTGAAAAGTAAAGTAGAAAAGCTACGGGCAGAAGGGTATTATCTTCAAATAATAGAATTTGCTGATGGACAATACTTTATAATAAGTTGTACTTACAAGAACGGGAAAAAACCCATGCAAACCTATCATATTTCACCAAACAATCCCGGGGCTTGTATTTTGGAAGAAAGGGACAAAGAAAGAAATATCGCCTACATCGGGGGTGGGTTTAACTCTTCTACGCGAAACACGGGTTCCAACCAGCAACTAGCTAGTAACAATAACCTGAAAAACAACGGGAAATACACGGAACATGAAATCCCGTACATGGGGGGAACCATGAAAATACGTGTTTACCCCGACGGATCCGGAAGTGCGGTAACCGAAATGCCATGTCACCTGTGTAATCATAGCGGGCGATGCCCCGTTTGCAACGGCTCCGGGCAATACTGGCATGCTTATTTGAAAACGTGGAACCCCTGTCCAAGCTGCATGGGTTCCAAAAAATGTAAATACTGTCAAGGGAAAGGGCAACAAACCACGTGTAAATACTTCGCCCCGGGAGAAGCCGAGGCATACCTAGAGGCTAAAAGGGCTGAAAAAGACGACAATACCGGAAACAATCAAGATCGAAACAGCAATCCCCGGTATCGCGACGAGATCAGCTGGACGCCCAATTGCACTGGAAAACCTTACGCTGACGAGTGGTGCGCGAAATGTCAAAGATGGATGCAACCACACAAACACATTCGTAAACGCTTTTAATAATTCAGAACGGGAAAAGTTTAAAATTTAGAGCCTACTAATTTTAGATTTCCACCCACAAGGCCAACGCTTTTTTCTAACTTTTAACTTTTAACTTTCCAACTACCCCCTCTAGCTCCCCCTTATTCTTATGGTTTAAACAAGTAAATCAAGTAAAATTTATGGAATAAATATCATTTTTTCTAATGACGGCAAAAACACGAGCGACCAGCTTGGCCCTGATGGCATTGATGACGGTCATCTTGTTTTTGCCTTCTTCCACCTTTCTCTTGTAATACACTTTCAATTCACTCTTCTTTTTCCTTGTTATAGACAAGGCAGCCATGTGTAGTAACGTTTTTACCTGCTTGTTTGCCCTGCGCGAGACCCTGTTACGGGAGCGCACGCTACTGCCGGAGGTGTACTGGAAAGGGGCGATTCCCGCGTGACAGGCAAACTTTCTCGAGTCGGTGAACCTTGTGAACGCCGCGGTCTCGACGATAAAACACAAGGCGGTTTCCCTTCCAATGCCCTCCACCGAGGTTATTATTTTCATTTGACGTTTTAAAACATCACAAGAATCGATGATTCCCGTTATTTCTCGCTCCACGACATCGATCATCTTCTCTAGTTCCTTGATCACGTGTTTCAACCGGTTTGCCTTCGCCTTGTAAACGGTACTCTCCATGAAATTTTTCTGGTCCGAAAGTTGCCCCTTGTACTTGCTCAAGTCCGAACGGTAAAGAGAGCGTTCCTGTCTCAGTTGCTTGACCCGTTCCAGTTCCGGGGTAAGCTCGTGATACAACATGGCCTTGTCATTGAATCGAGAAGCGTACAACGCTATCCGCCGGGCGTCTACACGGTCGTTCTTGCCACGATGAACTCCCGACGAGTACTTCAACTGGGCGGGATTTTCCAGCCACAAACGACAACCTAGATCCCGGCAAGCCAACGTCAAGGGGTAAGTGTAATTTCCCGTGTGCTCGGCACAAACAAGGCAACTGCAAAGATCCAAGCCCCGCTTTTCCGCCATGTCGACAAGGAAACGGTGGATCGCGGACGGGTTATTATCTATAACGTCCTCTTGCAAAACTTCTTTACCTTGAAGAACGCAAATGTCAAGTTTATTTTTACTCACGTCGATGCCTATAAAACAATTATTTTCCATACTTTTGTGTTTAACAAGTCTAGAGAGAAAGGATTTTGAACCTGTCCCAAGTACCTTAACAATTCAAGTTAATTTCTTATACGGGCCTGGGTTCAAGAAAGGGAAAGGAGTCCAAATAAGGGGACGAGCATGAAAGCTCACCACAGGGGTTGGTTCACTCCATTCCCGCCTTTCTTTCAATACTTTGGTTTATCCTCCAAGTTTAAGCATTTATTATTATTGTTAGCCAAGTGTTCGTCTATTTATTTCGTGTACAAATCTAAGGTAGCCAAGTGTTCGTCTATTTATTTCGTGTACAAATCTAAGGTACACAGGGGGAGAATGTGCTACATTGTTACATTGTGGCGCTTTCTCGCGTCCGTCTCTCCCCCTGTGCAAGGGGGAGTCGGTGGGGGTAGTTGGAAAGTTAAAAGTTAAAAGCTAAAAACTAAAAGTTAAACTCTAAATTCTAAACTCTAAATTCTACATTCCGAAACTGTACATCCCGATGTTCTCGTACACGACGCTAAGGATTCCCGCGAGCAGGATTCCGGCGCTGCATACAACGAGACTTATACGTGAATAATTGTCAGAGTTGAATCTGGCGATCGGTTGCTCGTTCTTGTTGATAAACATGGCCTTTACCACTCTCAGGTAATAGTAGAGAGAGATAATGGTGTTCAACAGGGCGATGAAAACCAGCACGTAATATCCTTGTTGTGCCGCGGCGGCAAATATGAAGAACTTGCTGAAGAACCCGGCAAATGGCGGGATTCCTGCCAGCGAGAACAAGGCGATCATCATCACGAAGCTCAAGCGTGGATTCGTGGAGTACAACCCGTTGTAATCATCAATCGTGATCTTGCCGGAGCGATGTTCCACGACAGCGATAACCCCGAAGGCGGCTAGGTTGGATAGCATGTACACCAGCACGTAATACACCAGTCCGGTCATACCCATGGCCGTCCCGCTGATCACTCCCAGCATGATGTACCCGGCTTGAGAGATGGAGGAATAGGCGAAGAATCGTTTCAGGTTCTGTTGCCGTATGGCGAAGATGTTGGCCAGCGTGATAGAGGCTATAATTACCCAGTAAAGGATGGCCTGCCATTCCTGAACGAGCGGGGCAAACACTTTATAGAGAATGACCATCAGCACGAATGCCGCGGAGCCTTTCGAGATCACCGACAAGTAGGCGGTGACGCTGGTCGGCGCACCCTCGTACACGTCCGGGGTCCACTGGTGGAAAGGAACGAGTGATAACTTGAATCCCAGTCCCACGAAAAAGAACACGAAAGCCATCATCTGGAGCGGGCTACTGTTTAACCCGGCGGGGATGTCCTCGAAATACAGCGTTCCCGTGGTCCCGTAAATTAACGAGATCCCGTACAACGATAAGCCGGACGCGAACACGGCGGTAAGGATGTATTTGGCACCCGCCTCGGCCGATTGTTGCTTGTATTTGTCAAAAGCGGCAAGTGTTGCCATCGGTATGGATGCCGTTTCTAGCCCGATAAAGAACATCAGGAAGTTCCCGGCCGAAATCATGAAGTACATACCTAGCAGCGTGGCCAGCGTGATCATGTAGAATTCTCCCCGGCGGATAATCGTGCGCTCGCTGGAAAGCCAGTTATTGGCTTGCATGAACACGAGCAGCGTCCCGATGCTCAGGATGGATTTCATGACCCCACCCATTGCCGTGCTGTGATACATCCCCCCGAAAGCCGTCACGTCCGGGGCGGGCCAGATATTCAGCAGGATATGAATACCCACGAGAATACAAGCTATCGGTTGAAAATACCTCAGGCTTTTCGGGGTGCCGAATATGTCGTAAATTAAGAGTATAACGATCACCGCTACCAGTGATATTTCCTCCTTCATTAATAAGAAATTAGCGTAACCCATTTTTATTTTAGATTTTAGATTTTAAATTTTAAATTCCAGCCGCACGAGGCTGACGCTTTTTGATTTCCTAGTTTTAGCTTTAATCGCAAGATCGTATTCCAGCTCCTCCTCTGTTCATAGAGGAGGTGGCTGCGAAGCAGACGGAGGAGTTCGTTGCCATGTAAACGCTTTATTTACAAGAACTCCCTCCCCCCTCCGGGGTACTCCCTCTATAAACAGAGGGAGAGTTGGAATACTCACCGTCTTCGGGAAACCTTTCATTTTTATCTTTCTACTTTTAGTTTTTATCTTTTAACTTTTATCTTCCCGTGTTCATTGTAGGGCAGCAAGCACGGAGCCGAGCGATGCCCGGATCATGTCGGAGAGCCATAGAGGTGCCAGACCGATTCCGGCGATGGCAACAATCAGTATGATCGTGGAAAAACGTTCATACCAGTTGGCATCGGTGAGGGCATAGTGATGCTCGTTGACCACGCTCCCGTAGAGTAGTTTCCCGACCACTCGCAGGATGTACACGGCCGTGATCACGATGGACGTGCAAGCGATGATCGTGAATACCCGGTGGAAAGTGTCCGTTTCTTGGAACGCTCCCACGAACACGGTCATTTCTGCCACGAACCCGCTTAATCCCGGAAGACCGAGGGAGGCGAGACCGGCAATCACGTAACACACGCCGAGGTAAGGCATGATCTTCATTAAACCACCCATTTCCCGGATGTCACGAGTATGCGTGCGACCGTAGATCATTCCGATCAGGGCGAAGAACAAGGCTGTCATCAGACCGTGGGAAAGCATCTGCATCACGGCTCCCGTCATGGCCGTCTGGTTCAACATCAGGATGGCAAACAATACCAGCCCGCAGTGACTCACGGACGAGTAAGCGTTGATGTATTTCAAGTCCGTTTGCACGATGGCCGAGTAAGCCCCGTAGACGACGCTGATACCCGTGAGGATGATGAATATCCATGAAAGCTCTTTAGCGGCCTCCGGCATCAGGTAGATGGCTACCCGGAAACACCCGTAACCACCCAGTTTCATCAATACCCCGGCATGGAGCATGGAGACTGCCGTGGGGGCAGAGGCGTGACCGTCGGGTGACCATGTATGGAACGGGAATAATGCTCCAAGGACCCCGAACCCGATGAATACCAACGGGAAGAACCAGCGCTGCAGGCTTTCGGGCATGGCGTGGGCCTGCGCTATTTCCTGCAAGTTCATCGTGAATGCTCCCGTCGTCGAGGAGTGGAAGTAGATGCCAAGAATCCCCACGAGCAGCAGGGCAGAGCCTCCCATCAGCATCAACGTCAGTTTCATGGCAGCGTATTCCTTTTTCCCGCTACCCCAGACGCCGATCAGCAGGTACATGGGGATGAGGGCCACCTCGTAAAACATGAACATGGTGAAGAGGTCCACGGAGATAAAGAACCCGAATACCCCGATGGCCAGCAGGTTAAACCACAAGAAATACTCTTTTTGCAGGAAGTCCATTTTCCATGACGCGAATGTACCCGTGAAGACGATGACGGCAGAAAGCAGCAACATGGCTACCGAGATCCCGTCAACTCCCACGGAATAATGTATGTTCAAGGGAGCGTACCAAACCGTGTCGGCGGTAAACAGCATTTCAGCCGTGTTACCGGCTCCCCGTTCTCCTAAATATGCAAATACCAACCCGACGGCTAGGGCCAGCAACAGGGAAGCTCCCGTGGCCACCGCTACACGAATTTGTTGCAGGTTCTTTGAAAGAAATAACCCGCCCATCGTGAGTATTGGTATCAGAACGAATAATGATAAAAAGTTCATATCTATTTTAATTTATTAGTCTATAAAGTTCATAAGGTTCATAAAGTTCATAAGGTTCGTGGACCCCTGCGGGGCGCTTTGTCCACGGCAGCAGGAGCTGCCGATAAACACTGTCCGAAGGACACCCGTGACCTTATGGACCTTATAAACTTTATGAACGTTATAAACTCTTCCATTTTTACATTATTAATAAAACCAAGACCAGTATTAATAGCGAGCCGAACAGGATCACGTAAGCGTATTGCTGTATTTGTCCGGATTGTAATCCCCGGATAGAGTAAGACAATCGTTGCGTGACGTTTGCCAGACTGTTCAGCGATCCGTCGATCACGTGGCGGTCGAACCAAGCGATGGGGCGGGATACGCAGTTGAAGATGATACGTTTCGTGATGAAGAGGTACAACTCGTCCATGTAGAACCGTCGGTAAGCGGCACGATGCAACCCGCTGAACGTGGTGGCCAGACGATCCGGTACGGGGTTCGATCCTTTGTAGAACCACGTGGCAAGAGCGATGGAAGCCACGGCAACAACGATGCTGGTGCCGGCTACTGTCCAGTCTAGGTGGATGATATATTCCATCCCGTTGCTACTGACAAACTTCCCGAAAGGAATGAACCCGGCGAAAAGTGTTACCACGGCAAGGAATACGAGGGGAAGAGTCATGCTCTTCGGGGCCTCGTGCGGGGTGTGTTCATGCGCGCTTTCTTTACCCCAGAAGATGTTATAATAGAGGCGGAACATGTAGAATGCCGTCAGGGCCGCGATGAAGCTCATCACGACACCGAGTACCGGGCTGAACATGAACGTGGCGGCCAGTATTTCGTCTTTACTGAAGAACCCGGAGAACGGGGGGATACCTGAAATAGCGAGACAAGCCACGAGGAACGTGATGTGCGTCACGGGCAGGTATTTACGAAGACCACCCATGTGGCTCATCTCGTTGCTGTGAACGGCATGGATAATGGCTCCTGCGCCGAGGAATAACAAGGCTTTAAACATGGCGTGCGTGAACAGGTGGAACATGGATGCCATGTAGCCCAAGCCTTCGTGGCCTTCCATCCCGGAGACACCGAGCGCCACCATCATGAAACCGATCTGCGAGATCGTGGAAAAGGCCAGCACTCGCTTGATGTCCGTCTGCACGCAGGCAACTACCGCCGCGTAGAGGGAAGTGACCGCTCCTACGACCGCGATCAGCACGAGTACCTCGGGGGCCTCGAAGTAATACACGGGGAACAAGCGAGCCACGAGGTAAACCCCGGCAACCACCATCGTGGCCGCGTGGATCAGTGCCGACACGGGGGTGGGACCTTCCATTGCGTCCGGTAACCAGATATGTAACGGGAACATGGCCGACTTCCCGGCACCTCCCATGAAAATCAAGGCCATGGCCCAGCTCATCACGGAACATCCCATGAAGGTCGTCCCGGCAGCCCCGGCAAAGAGTGACGAGTCGCCTGAAGTTAACAGGTCGAAAGAGAATGTTTTCGTGTAGAACGAGAGCAACAGGATGCCGATCAAGAAACCGAGGTCGGCGAACCGGGTGACGATAAACGCTTTCTTGGATGCGGCGACAGCCTCCGGTTTCGTGTAGTAGAAACCGATCAACAGGTAGGAAGAAACACCCACCAGCTCCCAGAAAATGTACATCTGGAAGATGTTCGTGGCTACCACGAGACCCAGCATCGAGAAACTGAAGAGGGAAAGGAAGGCGTAGTAACGTTGGAAACCTTTTTCCCCGTGCATGTATCCCAAACTGTAAACGTGTACCATCAATGATACGGTCGTGATTACTACCAGCATCATGACGGAAATCGGGTCTAGCAAGATACCCAGATCAATATGCAGGTATTGCGTGAAACGCAGCCATTCGAAGTTGAACGGGATGACCGGGAGGCGTACGCCTTCTACCCGGGGCATCGAGAAATATTGCCATGCCGTCATGTAGGCTAGCAAGGCACATATCGCCAAAGATAACGTTCCTATGCTCCCGGCCGTGGTGGGTTTCAATTTCGTACCCAACAAGCCTAGCGCTAGAAATGTCAGCAATGGTAGAATCAATATTAAAACTGTGTATTCCATGTATTGATTTCTTGATTTTAGATTTTAGATTTTAGATTCCAGCCGCACGGTGCGGACGCTTCCAACTACCCCCTCCGACTCCCCCTTACACAGGGGGAGAACACGCGGCACTGTTATATCGTGGCGCCTTCTCGCGTTCGTCTCTCCCCCTGTGCAAGGGGGAGTCGGAGGGGGTAGTTGGTTTTTCATTTTCAATTCTCAATTTTCAATTGTCCATTCCTTTGCTCTTCTTCTTTCAGCTCGTTCAAGTTTTTCACCTGTATATTGCGGATGTTCCGGTATATATTGATGATGATGGCTATGGCAACGGCTGTTTCGCAAGCGGAAACCCCGATGGCGAACAGGGTGAAGAAAAAGCCTTCCATCTGTTCGGGGAAGAGATAACGGTTGAACACGGCAAAGTTGATGTCCACTGAATTCAGGATCAACTCGATTGAGATCAACACGGCAAGCAGGTTCCTCCGGGTGATGAACCCGTAAATTCCCGCGAAAAGCATGATCGTGCTGATCACCAAGTAATATTCCATGTGTAGTTCCATATACTTATTTTAGATTTATGATTTTATCGATTAAGTGATTTAGTGATTTCCGATTAAGTGATTTTAATCACTCAATCATCGAATCGGCAATCACGGAATCTTTTTCATTCTAAACTCTACATTTTAAACTTTTCTTTATCTTTTTCTCGCTATCATGATTCCACCGATGATGCAGGTCAATAGCAGGACACTGATTACCTCGAAGGGGAGTAGGTACTGGTATTTCTCCGTGCCCATCAAGGCGGTTCCGATGACTTTCTGGTTGATCTCCCCACCCACGAAGCGAGAGGGACCGAACGAGTGCATTAACGTGATGTAAACACATATTGCCGCCCCGGCGAGAGCCGTGATTAGCCCGGCAAACATCTTGCTGTTCTTCAACCTGCTCACCTTGCTTTTGTCTGCCGTGGTGAGCAATATCGAGAACACGTACAGGATAATGATACCCCCGGCGTAAATCGTTAATTGCACCGCCCCTAGGAATGAGTATTCCAACTGGAAATATATTCCGGCAGTGGCAAAAAGCACGAATAGCAGGTAGGTCGCCGATCTCAAGATTCGGTTGGTCGTCACGGTCAGGATCGAGCAGACAACGATAACCGTTGCCAGGATGAAAAAGACCGTTTCTTGTAATTCTGCTGTACTCATTATATTAATTTTAAATTTTAGATTTTAAATTTTAAATTCCCAACTACCCCCTCTAACTCCCCCTGTGTAAGGGGGAGCCGGTGGGGGTAGTCCTTTTCAATTTTCAATTTTCAATTGTCCATTTTCAATTGACTCGTCGTGCAGGTACTTCACCAGCTTGCTGCGCGTGTAGACGGCGTGTTCGAACGTGGGTTTGAACTCGATGGCTTGTTGAGGGCACATTTTCACGCAGAGCTGGCAGAACATACAGCTACCTAAATCGTACCGGTATTTTATCAACACCTTTTTCTTCTTGCCGGTTTCATCCGTGACAAATTCGGACGTGATCTTGATGGTCCCGTTCGGGCAGTTCATCTCGCAGATGCCGCAAGCGATACATTTGTGGTGATTGTTCTCGTCGTGAGGCATCACCAGTTCACCCCGGAAACGGTCAAACATTTTCAACGTGGCCCGGTTTTCCGGGTATTGCTCCGTCGTTTTCTTGGTGAAAAATTCCCGTAGCGTGACTTTCATCCCGGTCAGCAAAGAGAAAAGACCCTTGAAAAACGAGGTAATATATTTTATAATACTCTTCATAACTTCGTCTTTAAAAATGTAGTTTAAATACGACAATGATCACCATCAGGAAAAGGTTGATCAGGTTAATCGGCAACAGGTAGCGCCATTCCAAGCGGAGTAACTGGTCGATACGCAACCGCGGGAAGGTCCATTTAAACCACATGATGATGAATATAACCACGGCTGTTTTCCCGAAGAACCAGAAGATGGAAGGAATGTAATCCATGATTTGGTTGAAACTTTCCCAGCCGGGAACGTGTAACGGCATCCAACCGCCTAAGAATAGGGTGCTGGCCACGGATGCAACCACGAACATGTTCAAGTATTCGGCGAGGTAGAAGAACCCGAAGTGCATACCGGAATACTCCGTGTGGTACCCCGCGGTCAACTCCGAGTCGGCCTCCGGCAAGTCGAAGGGACCCCGGTTCGTCTCGGCTGTCCCGGCGATGATGTAAACGATAAACGCGATACAGGCCGGAATATGTCCTTTGAATAGCAACCACCCGTCTGCCTGTCCTTCCACGATCGTGGAGAGCTGCATACTTCCGGTGAATACTACCACGGTAAGGATAGATAACCCGATGGATAACTCGTAACTGATCATCTGCGCACCACTTCGCATGGCACCGATCAACGAGTATTTATTATTACTGGCCCACCCGGCAAGCAGGATTCCCACGATACCGATGGACGACACGGCGATCAGGAAGAAGATTCCCACGTTGAAGTCGATCACGTGTAGTCCTTTCGCGAAGGGAATACAACCAAAAGCCAGTACCGACGCGATAATCACGACGAAAGGGGCAAGATTGAACAGGAATCGGTCGACGTGGTTGATGTCGATGATCTCCTTGGTTAACATTTTGATCATATCGGCCACACTCTGTATGGTCCCGTAAGGCCCCACCCGGTTCGGTCCGATACGACACTGGAAAAAGGCACACACTTTACGTTCCACGTAGATCAGCACGAGGGCGATCACGGCGTATCCCACGAGCAAGCAAAGCCCGATCAGGATAAACTCAACCAGCGTGGCAGCAGCGTGCGGGAGAAAACTCCTCAAGAGTTCATCTACCCATTGTGTTATAGTTGAGAAATCAAACATGTTTCTATTTTAGATTTAATGATTTTAGATCCTATCGATTAAGTGATTTAATGATTTTCGATTAAGTGATTTTAATCATCCAATCATCGAATCGGCAATCACGGAATCTTTTTCATTCTACATTTTACATTTTTATTCATCTGTCAATGTCCGGAACAACGTAGTCCAGCGTACCGCCGATAGCGATCAGGTCGGCGATTTTACCGCCTTTCGTGATCAAGTCGACGATGGATACCAGTGGCAGGCACGGGGAACGGAATTTTACCCGGTAAGGGTATTTGTCTCCCCGGCTTTCGAGGTAAACACCGAACTCACCCCGGCTGGCTTCCACGCTCTTGAAATAGTGACCTTCCGGTAATTTGATCAGCGGTTTGGTCTTCACGGCGTAGTCTCCCGCGGGGATGTTGTCTACCAGTTGTTCCAGTATATGTAATGATTCGAGAATCTCTTCCATGCGCACCATGTAGCGGGCAAACGAGTCCCCTTCCGGGTAGAGGATTTCCTTGAAATTCACCTTGTCATATACCCCATACGGCGTGTGTTTACGCACGTCACATGACCACCCGCAGGCGCGTCCCGTCGGGCCGGATGCCCCGTAACTGATGGCGTCCTCTTTCTTGAGAATGCCCACGCCTTTCAAACGTTGTTGGGCGATCACGTTGCCCGTGAACACGTCGTGATATTCCTTGATCATCGGGGGGAGGTATTTGATGAACTCTTTGATCCGGTTGATCAGGTTCGGGTGGATGTCCGCCATCACGCCACCGATCACGTTGTAGTTCTGAATCAGTCGTCCTCCCGTGGTTTCTTCCATGATGTCCAACACCTTCTCCCGGTCACGGAAACCGTAGAAGAAAGCGGTCAGCGCTCCCATATCCATGCAGAGGCATGACCAGAACAAGAGGTGAGAGGAAAGACGGTTTAGCTCGTCCATGATGGTGCGGATGTATTTCACCCGTTCCGGGATTTCCAAGCCCATGGCTTCCTCGATGCACATACAAAGTGCGTGGCGGTTCTGGTGTGCGGCAAGGTAATCCAGACGGTCTGTCAAAGCCAGCGTTTGCGGGTAGGTGAGGCTTTCACACAATTTCTCGATGCCCCGATGGATGTACCCGCAGTTGACATCCACCTTTTTCACGATCTCTCCTTCCAGTGATACCCGGAAACGGAGTACACCGTGAGTGGCGGGGTGTTGTGGCCCAATGTTCACCACGTACTCGTCTTCTTCAAACAAGATGTTCTCTTTCTCGCTGACTTCCCCGTCGTGGGAATCAGCCTCGAACGTGGGGGTTGCATCCAACGTTTCTTCACTTTCCAGTCGTACCGGGTTTATTTCGGGGTCTGCATCGTAGTCTTTACGTAACGGATAGCCGACCCAGTCGTTCCGCAGGAACAGACGTCGCATATCAGGATGGTTGATAAACCGGATACCGAGAAAGTCGTACACTTCACGTTCGTTCAGGTTGGCCGTGGCCCAGATGTCCGAAACGGTGGGCAGTTCCGGGTTTTCCCGGTTGGCAGTGAACGTCTTTAAAAATAATTTATGCTCGTGAGCCGTGGATTGTAACAGGCTGATCACGCCTAACGTGTCGCCCCAGTCCATTCCCGTCATGCAGATCATGAAGTCGAAAGAGAGATCCCGGTCCCCTTTTAGCCGGAGAGCCAGTTCCCTGTACTTGGCGGGCTCTACCGTCACGGTAAGGATACCGCTCTCGTCGATCTCTGCCTCGGGGACAATATTTTTTATTTTATCTACTAACATGTACTAATTTTAGATTTAATGATTTTAGATCCTATTGATTAAGTGATTTAATGATTTTCGATGAAGTGATTTTAATCACTCAATCATCGAATCGGCAATCACGGAATCTTTTTCATTCTAAATTCTACATTATTCTTTGTTCTCTTTTTCCTTGTGGTTTTTGCCACCGAGGAAACGTTCCACTTTTACCTTACGTTGCAATTGGATCATCCCGTAGAGGAGGGCCTCCGGTCGCGGGGGACATCCGGGGATGTAAACGTCAACGGGGATGATAGAGTCAACCCCCTTCACCACATGATAAGAGTTTTTGAACGGTCCACCGGAAATGGCACATCCCCCCACGGCAATCACGTATTTGGGTTCGGCCATCTGGTCATAGAGGCGTTTCAGCACGGGGGCCATCTTGTGTACAATGGTTCCCGCCACCATGATAAAGTCGGCTTGGCGCGGGCTGGCTCGTGTTACCTCAAACCCGAATCGGGAGAAATCGTAACGTGCCGCTCCCACTGCCATGAATTCAATACCACAACAGCTTGTCGCAAAGGTAAGCGGCCAGAGGGAATTCGAGCGTCCCCAGTTGATAACATCGTCAAGGCATCCCACGATAACATTGGTGCCGGATGCCCGAAGTTGTTCAAGATATTCGTTATCATTGAACTCTTCATATTTCATGGATTTAATTTTTACTTCCATTCCAATGCTCCTTTCTTCCACGCGTAAGCCAATCCGAGAATAAGGATCAGCATGAAAAATAATACATTCAGTAAACCGTTAATTCCGGCATCCTGAACGGTGACCGCCCAAGGATAGAGAAACACGGTTTCCACGTCGAACATCAAAAACAAGATGGCGAACAGGTAGTATCCTACCTTGAACTGCATCCATGATTTTCCTCGCGTAGGCACGCCACATTCATAGGCTTCCCCCTTCTGTTTGTTGAAGGTACGGGGAGAAATGGCCCGAGCAATGCTCATAGCGATAACCACCAGCAAAATGGCTGTAATCAACACAACCACGAATAAAGTAAGATTCATAATTATAAAAAGTTTCAGGTTTTCAAGTTTCAAGGTACAAGTTTAGTTACAGGGGATAAATACGACAAGTTGCGAACTTGTAACTGCAACTTGCTGGGCCACCAACCCGGCCTGTAACTTGTTTGATCTCCGGCTAAACAATGATTTCTCGCAGGGCAAAGACGTAGTATTTGGTCTTCCCGAGAGTCGAATACGGGTGGAAATACAAGTTGCGTTTGGAGTGTGCTACCGCGGTGTTGTTCTTGCTGTTCCTTTGCAGGAAAAAGGGAACCAATTGTGACTTGGAGTCCGGGACAACATGGAAGTAACCCAGTGTGAGTTCGCAACTTTCGTGAAGAAAGAGTAACAGGGGAATCGTGGAGACTTCACAGATCTCGTTCCGGCAGAAATTGCATTCTAAGCAGGAGCCATTGAAGGACAGATTTTGCCCTTTTGCCAATATCCCGCTGGAACTTATCAGCACGAATAACACGATCAATATACTATTCTTCAGCACGTTCAACATCATTCTTTTTACTTAAGGTTCGCAAAGATAACCTAATTTTGAATTTTGGTTGAAAAATGTGTGGTAAAGAATGTTAATCGTGAGATTAACATTCGGGTCCATAAGGTTTATAAACCATATTTTTTTCTTACTTTTGTAATCTCTCCGGGAAAGGAGAATATCCCGGGGGTAATACATGAAATTAGGGAAAAAAATATGAGTGACACCATTCATCACGAGTGTGGTTTCGCGTTGATTCGATTGCTGAAACCATTGGATTATTATCAGAAGAAATACGGTTCTTACCTTTACGGGCTAAACAGGTTGTACATATTAATGGAAAAACAGCGTAACCGCGGCCAAGACGGCGCGGGAGTCGTGGGGTTGAAGCTCGACATGGAGCCGGGTTACAAGTACATGGACCGCGTGCGTTCCTGTGACGCGAACCCGATACAGGACGTGTTTGACCGGATTCACGAGCCGTTTACACCGGAGATTCTCCGGGAGAAGGATGCCGTTTGGGCAAAGCAAAACCTTCCATTTGTTTCCGAGGTTTACTTGGGGCATTTACGTTACGCTACTTTCGGAAAGAATAATATAGATTACGTTCACCCGCTGAAACGGGCAAGCAACTGGCGGGCGCACAATTTAGCGCTGGCGGCGAACTTTAACCTGACGAACGTGGACGAGCTGTTCGAGAGTTTGATCCGGGCGGGACAGTACCCGCGAAATTATTCCGACACGGTGACCCTGCTTGAGAAGGTAGGCTATTTTCTGGATAGCGAGATTCAGGATTTGTACCGTTTCTACAAGGAAAAGGGATTTTCGAAACAGGAGATTACCCCGTTGATTGAACGTACTGTTGATTTACCCAAGGTCCTTTCCCGGAGTAGCGAAGATTGGGACGGGGGATATGCCGTGGCAGGAGTGGTCGGGCATGGCGATGCTTTCGTGATGCGTGACCCGTGGGGGATACGTCCAGCTTATTACTACAAAGATGACGAGGTGGTCGTGGTGGCTTCCGAGGCTTCCGTGATCCAGACGGCTTTTCAAGGCATGAACATGGAAATTTCCGAGATCCGTCCGGGATACGCCCTGTTGATCAAGAAAGATGGAACCGTGACCGAGGAACTCGTGCGTGAACCGCGACAACGTGCCAGTTGTTCGTTCGAGCGTATCTACTTCTCCCGCGGGAATGACAGGAATATATACCGGGAACGGAAAAAATTGGGCGAGTTATTGACGCCTCGTTTGGTAAAGGCCGTGGATGGCGATCTCGACAACACGGTGTTTTCCTTTATCCCTAACACGGCGGAAACTTCCTTCTACGGAATGGTGAAAGGAATCCAGCAATACATGGTAGAGGAGAAAAAACGGTTGATCCGGGAGGGAAAGGCAACGTGGAGCGAGGAAACGCTCGACGAGATCATTTGCCGCGAACCCCGTATCGAGAAAATCGTGATCAAAGATGCCAAGCTGCGCACGTTTATTACCTCGGATTCCGGACGTGACGGGCTGGTGGGACACGTGTACGACGTGACCTACGGGGTCGTGCAACCCACGGATAACCTCGTGGTGATTGATGACTCGATCGTGCGGGGAACTACTTTGAAAAAGAGTATTCTGCGTATTCTCGATCGTCTTGGCCCGAAACGTATCGTGGTGGTGTCTTCCGCCCCGCAGATTCGTTACCCCGATTGCTACGGGATCGACATGACCCGGATGAACGAGTTTATAGCGTTCAATGCGGCCATCGAGTTGTTGAAGGAACGAGGCATGGAGGGACTGATTGACGAGGTGTACCGGAAGTGTAAAGCACAACAAGGACTGCCCAAAGAGCAGGTGGTGAACCACGTGAAAGAGATTTACGCTCCTTTTACCGAGGAAGAGATTTCCGACAAGATCGCCGAGATGGTGCGTGACGAGCATCTGAATGCCGAGGTAAAAGTGGTTTTCCAGTCTGTCGAAGATTTGCACGTGGCTTGCCCGAATGACACGGGTGACTGGTATTTTACCGGAAATTATCCCACTCCCGGTGGTAATAAGGTGGTCAACACCGCTTATATCAACTGGGTAGAAGGGAGGAATGAAAGATCTTATTAATTTTAGATTTTAGATTTTAAATTTTAGATTGAACCCCCTCTAGCTCCCCCTTGGAAAGGGGGAGAACACGTTGCATTGTTACATTGTAGCGCTTTCTTGCGTCCGTCTCTCCCCTGTGTAAGGGGGGAGGACACGTTGCATTGTTACGTCGTGACTCCTTCTTGCGTTCGTCTCTCCCCCTGTGTAAGGGGGAGTTGGTGGGGGTAGTTGGAAAGTTAAAAGATAAAAGATAAAAACTAAAAGTTGAAAGTAGAAAATTAAGAAGCGTCGGCCTTGTGCGGCTGGAATCTAAAATTAATAAGTTTTCACTTTCCCGTTCAAAGTTATTGCAATTTGTTTGTAAATGTTTAAATTAGTAGCGGATATTAAAAAGATCGGCTATGAAACAAGTTGTGTCATTTATTCTGTTATTTGTATTTTCCATTTGTTACGGGAATGACCCGTTAGTTGCACAAACGCGTAAAGAGAGACAAAAAGGGAAGGAAAAGAAAATTGTTCGGGAACAAGCGGTGGATTTGTTGCTGAAAGAGCAGCAAGTGGCCGCAGAACGAGCCGCTTTGAAAGAATTGTACTGGGTTCTGGGAGGGGAAGATTGGCGGGCGAAGGAGAACTGGTTAAGTGACCGGCCTGTAGAGGAGTGGTACGGGGTGAAGCGGAACTATGATAACGGGAAATTGAGTATATATCTGGGAGCAAACGGTTTGAAGGGAGTTCTGCCGGGAGCTATTTTCAGGCTGAAGACATTAGAGGTGCTTAACTTGTGTAATAACGAGATCACGGGGAGTATACCAACGGATATTGGAGAGTGTACAGCGTTGAGGCAGTTGTCACTGAACGGCAATCGTTTGATGGGAGAAATACCTGTTGGGATCGGTAAATTGGAAAATCTGGTGACGCTGGATCTTTCTCGTAACCAGTTGTCGGGGGAGATCCCGGAGGAAATCGGAGGGCTTAAGCAATTGAAATTCCTTCGAATGGGTACGAATAGATTGACGGGGGACATCCCGGCTGCTATTGGGAACCTCTCGTTGTTAGAGTGTGTGGATATTCCTTCGAATTTGCTGACAGGGAAAATTCCGGACGAGCTTATGTTTCTGGAAAACTTGGAAGAGATAAATATGTTCGGTAATCGCCTGCGGGGTGAGTTGCCTGCTGACTGGAGCCGGCTGAAAAAGTTGAGAATTTTATCATTGGGACAAAACCGGATAGACGGAGAGATTCCCGCCTCGTTGGGGAGCGTAAAAACTTTGCAAGATATTTCACTGGACAATAATTTATTGCGAGGGGCGATCCCCACTACTTTAGGGCATCTGAAGGAATTGTGGGCGTTGGTTTTATCGAATAACCGACTGACGGGAGCGATCCCCGGCGTGTTATTTACTTTGCCGAAATTGTATCGTCTGGAATTGTCGGATAATGGCCTTTCAGGTTCGTTACCCGCTGAAATCAAGGAGGCCGTGTCGTTTACATCTCTTGATTTGAGTAATAATCGTTTGAGCGGGCCGTTGCCGCCGGAACTTTGTGAGTTGGTGCGATTGAATTACTTGAATTTGCAAAATAACAGGTTTTCCGGGCCTTTACCTGCTGAAATCGGAAAAATGACGGGATTGACTTTACTGGATTTGACATCGAACAGGTTTTCGGGTCCTCTTCCGGAAGAGATAGGGCGATTGATTCACTTGCGGTCGTTATTGCTCTCAGAGAACGAGTTTTCCGGGGAGTTACCGGAGACGCTGGGGAATCTGATAAACTTGAGAAATTTCTACGTGAAAACGAATCGTTTGTCCGGGCCGTTCCCGGTGGTGTTAACGAAGTTGGTCAAGTTGGAATACTTGAACTTGAGTTTTAATAATTTCTCGGGGACGATCCCCGCGGAAATCGGGAATTGGGAAGAACTAAAACATTTGTATTTGTGGAAGAATCAGTTTAGCGGGAGTATTCCCCCGTCGATTGGTAAGTTGAGAAACTTGACGGAACTGAGTTTGGGAGAGAACCGTTTGTCGGGCGAGCTACCCAAGGAATTGGGGCAGTTGGAGAATTTGGTTACGGCATATTTGAATAATAATGCCTTTACCGGGCAGATTCCTAATGAAATGACACGAGCTTCAAATTTGAAGTATTTGAATTTGAATAGTAATAATCTTTCGGGAGACTTACCAGACGAATTAGGGAATTGGGAGGCGTTGGAGTCGTTACTCTTGGGAAGTAACAAGATCACGGGAACATTTCCTCCTTCGATCGGTAAGATGAAACGATTGAAATTTTTAAGTGTGTTCTGGAACAAGATGAGTGGGACGTTACCCTCGGAATTGGGAGAACTGGAGAATTTGGAGTGGTTGTATTTGACAAATAATCGTTTTAGTGGAACTCTGCCTTCTTCGATCAGTAATTTGAAACGGTTGAAGATTTTGGCTATACCTAATAATACGTTTTCTTCGTTTCCGGAAGAGTTGGGGGATTTGGAATCTTTAGAAGAACTAAATGCCTCAAGTGCTTTTTCGGGTGGAAGGATTCCCGAGAATATCGGAAATTTACGAAATTTGAAGTTGATGTTGTTGTGTAATAATAAGTTGTCAGGAGAGATTCCTGCAGGAATCGGAGAAATGATGATGCTGGAAAAGCTCGATTTGCGTCATAATGAATTAACGGGGGCAATTCCTGCTGAAATTGGTTACTTGGATAACTTGACCATGCTGGACATGTCTGGTAATAAGTTGAGTGGTACGATCCCCGCTGAAATCGGGAATATGAGAAAGTTGAATTTACTCAGTCTTGCCTACAATAAATTGCAAGGTGAGGTTCCCGCTGATTTGGGATGGCTCTCGGAATTAGAGGAACTGAATGTAGCGAGGAATGAGCTGGAGGGAATTTTGCCCGCCGAATGGGGTGAGTTGAAAAACTTGAAAAGATTGACTCTCACGGGTAATAAGTTTCGTGGGAGTATACCGAAAGCGTGGGAAGGAATGAAAAAACTGGAATATTTTTGGGGGCAGGATAACGCGTTGACGGGCAAGGTCCCGGATTTCTTGTTCCGTTTGCCTGTATTGAAACGGTTGTGTTTGGAAAATAACTTTTTGCAGTTGACTGAGGAACAAAAGAAGTTGGACAGGAAGGGTGAACAGTATTTTTTATTGCCACAGGGGGAAAAGTAGGGAATAGTCTCGTGAGTTTGAAAACAAGAGGCTGACTTAAAAGTCTTATCTGTATTAACCAACTACCCCCTCCAGCTCCCCCTTACACAGGGGGAGAGCTAATTACCAAGTGGTATACCCTCCTGTGTAAGGAAGGATTAGAGAAGGTAGTCGCTTCATGATGGGTTACTTGAGTATGAGTGGTTCCTCGGTAATGATAGTGGCACGACTGGAATTCTCAACTGCGATTTTTGGTCCCGGGATGAGAGGGCTGTAATCAAGGACGTGTCTGATGCGAGCTCGCTGGTTGGGTGTGATTCGATCACGATAACCGTAATTATAATCCATTATATTATATGATGTGAACGTGTTCCCGTTACGGTCTTGACGCTGTGCTGCTTGGGCAAAAGTTAGTCGGGGGACACTTGCCAACCAAGTGTCGTAGGCTGGGCGATCGTAGTCGGGGGTATCTTCACAATAATCGGTTGTTTGTCCGTTGTCACCACCGGAAAACACATGAAATAATCCAAGATAATGCCCTAGTTCATGGGCGAGTGTGGTGGGCCATACCGGTTGTGGACCGTAAGCTCCTGTTTCTAGTTTGTTTACAAATGTCTTGTTTATCATCACGGCTTGCACGGAGTTGGTGGGAAGACTGGTATAATATGTATCATTTCTTCTTAAACCCGGTAGGGATTTGCCTTGCGGGGTGTACGGGGTCATGGCGATTCCCGTCACGTTTTCTTCGGTAAAGGAGCAGATGATAATGTTGATGTACTTGTTGGGGTCCCATATTATTTGTGTACCGTTGTATGTGTTGTATCTTAAATAATTATCGACATTGAACGAGGTGGATGAACTTTGAATGGTATTTATTCCGGGTTCAACCAAGGGAGTCCCTTCGGGCGTGGTGGTGGCAAGGGTGAATTGCAGGTTGAGATTCTCGCTTTTCCCGTTGTTGCCTCGGTAGAAGTTATTCACGTAATCCATACATTCTTGAATGTAGGCGGCGGTGACTTTTGCATCATTTGCGGAACCGTCCGAGTACACGTGGAAAATGACCGGAAGTTCGAAGTAGATTTCTCCCTTTTGGGTCACGGTAAGGATTTTTTGTTGGTCTGAATTGGAGATCGTGACGGTCCCCGTGCGTTCGGTTGTGGTCGTGTTGACTTGCGTGTTGATCACAAGTGTATCTCCTTGTGGCGTACTGATCTTGCTTGCCCGGCACCAAGAGGTTGGGCTGGCAAATGACCAATCTGAACCACTCCGAAGAGCAATGCGGATGGTTTGTTGCTCGCTGCTTACCTGTATTTCGTTGCCTATTGATAATTCTATTCCCTCGAACTTGTCCTTCTCGCAGGAAGTGACAAGTAGAAAAAGAAGGTAGATAAGAATGTATTTTTGCATGTTTGTAGGTTTTATTTTTTCATGTAGCGGTCCATTTCCCGTTTGGCGTCTTTTTGTTTGAGGGTTTCCCGCTTGTCGTACTCTTTCTTTCCCCGGGCGAGGGCGATGCGGAGTTTGGCAAAGCCTTTCTCGTTAAGAAAGAGACGGACGGGGACAATGGTGAGTCCCGATTCCTTGGTCTTGCGTTCGAGCTTGACAAGTTCTTTCTTTTGTAGTAAAAGTTTACGTTCGCGGCGTTCGATGTGGTTGTAGTAGGTACCTAGTTTGTACTCGGCAACGTACATGCCCTTAATTCACAGTTCGCCGTTGTGGAAGTAACAGTAGGAATCCACCAACCCGGCTTTCCCGGCTCGGATGGATTTGATTTCGGTACCGGTGAGCATGATACCGGCGGTGTATTCTTCCAAGAACTCGTAGTCGAAGGATGCTCTTCTATTTTTTATATTAATGTCGTTTTGCATAGGTCTTGATGTTTAAGCGTAAATAGTGGGTATTCTGAACATAATCATCAATAGTTGCTGGATGATGATCGGGGACACGATCACGAGCAAACCGATGATGACGATGGCGCTTTTGCGGTATTGTACGTCGAGGGCTGTCAATTGGTTCAACCCGACGTGAAGGGTTCGCAGGCATAACAGGCTACATATTGCCATGAGTTGGGATATAAATCCTTCCGAGAATCCACTGGAAAGGCAGTGGAACGGGATGAAGACGGCCGAGCTGTACACGGCAAGGCGAAGGGCCATCCGGTTGGCTTCAGCCACTTTATTAGAGAGATATTCCCGGGTCACCCGGTAGGCGATGTAGCTTCCCACGACGGAGGCCATGAACAGGATGATGCCGGTTCCGATGGCGTAGAGAGGTGAGGTTGATAACAAACGTAGCAATATTGCACATACAGAAGAAAGTACGGACAGAGGCACAAGGAAATTCTTGAAAAGTTCGATTCCCTCGATGTTCTCCCGACCGATCACCTGCCATTCCATTTCGGGGTGAAGTAGTAGTTTCCGGGGCCTTGTGAATATGCCTTTGATGTCCAATTTCTTCATAGTAACGCGAAAATACTGTTTTTTATCGAGATTAATTCATAAGGTTCTTAAAGTTTGTCAAAGTTTATAAGATCTATAAAGTCCGTAATAAGGTCCGTGGCCCCTGCAGGACGCTTTATCCATGGTTGCTCGAGTTGCCGTTAAACGTGGTATGAAGGCTCGGTACATGAAAATGTAATTATCTTGTAACAAATGTTTTATTTCTTCGTTAAAATTTGAGTGAAACGGAGGGCTTGGAATTGTTTTGCCTGATGAGCTGTGTTGCAGATTGATTTTTTGAATAGAAACTTGTAATTTTATAGGCTGTAACTAATTAATATAGTATGAAAATAGGATTATTTATTCCCTGTTATATTAATGCGATTTACCCGGGTGTGGGGGTGGCCTCATACAAGTTGCTGACCTCGCTGGGATTGGATGTCGATTACCCGCTGGATCAGACTTGCTGCGGGCAACCAATGGCGAATGCCGGATTCGAGAAGGATTCGACGGAGCTAGCCAAGCGGATGGAGGGATTGTTCGAGAAGTATGATTACGTGGTGGGGCCATCGGCTAGTTGCGTGGTTTTCGTGAAGGAACATTACTCGAGGTTGTTGAACCGGGAGGAACATGCTTGTATCAGTAGTCGTATTTACGAGATTTGCGAATTCCTACATGATGTGGTGAAGATGGATAAGCTGGATGCCTCTTTCCCGCACAAGGTAAGTATTCACAATAGTTGCCACGGGGAGAGGTTATTGCATCTTTCTTCCCCGAGCGAGTTGATGATTCCCCGTTATTCCAAGTTGCGGGATTTGTTGTCGCTGGTGAAGGACGTGGAAGTGTTCGAGCCTAAGCGGGTGGACGAGTGTTGCGGTTTCGGGGGAATGTTCTCGGTGGAGGAACCGGCGACGTCCGTGTGCATGGGACAGGATAAGGTACATGATCATATGTCAACCGGGGCGGAATACATCACGGGAGCGGATAGTTCTTGCCTGATGCACATGGAAGGGATTATTCGCCGGGAGAAATTGCCGATAAAGACAATACACGTGGTGGAGATATTAAGTCAAGGGTTATAAACTTTATGAACTAATTTTGAAAATAACGTAAATCAAATAAATATGAGTTCACACGCTAAAGCTGCCAAGAAATTTATAGCTGACCGGGAGAGAACAGCATGGCATGATCAAGCGCTGTTTTTCGTGCGGGAGAAACGAGACCGGATGGCCCATGATGTTCCCGAATGGGAGGCGTTGCGGGAGATGGCGAGTAATATGAAACGACACACGATTGCCAATTTACCCTATTATCTCGAAATGTTCGAGAAGAACGCCACGGCAAACGGGATTCATGTTCACTGGGCGAAAAATGCCGAGGAACATAACCGGATTGTTTACGAGATTATCCAGAAACATGGGGGAAAGAATCTCGTGAAGAGTAAGTCGATGCTGTCGGAAGAGTGCGGGTTGAGTCCTTATCTGGAGGCTAGGGGAATCGATGCCGTGGAGTCGGATTTGGGTGAACGGATCATGCAGTTCATGGGTACACCGCCAAGTCATATCGTGTTGCCTGCCATTCACGTGAAACGGGAAGAGGTGGGGAAGGTGTTTGAGAAAGAGTTGCACACGGAACCGGGGAATAGCGATCCGACTTACCTGACTCACGCGGCCCGGGCTGCCTTGCGGGAGAAATTCCTGCACGCAGATATTGCCATGACGGGTGTTAATTTTGCCGTGGCCTCGTCAGGGGCTTTTGTGGTCTGTACGAACGAGGGAAATGCTGATATGGGAACTTCTTTCCCCAAGGTGCATATCGCGATCATGGGGCTTGAGAAAGTGGTGCCGGATTATGACGCTCTGGCCCTGTACGTGCGCTTGTTGGCCCGCTCTGCCACGGGACAACCTTCAACGACGTATACGTCCCATTACAAGAAACCGGTGGAAGGGCAGGAGATGCATATCGTGATCGTGGATAACGGGCGAAGTGATATTCTGGCCTGCACGGAACACGTGAATATGTTGAAGTGTATTCGTTGCGGGTCATGTATTAACACTTGTCCTGTGTATCGCCGGACGGGAGGATATTCTTACTCTTATTTTATACCGGGACCCGTGGGGATTAACTTGGGGATGTTGAAGTCGCCGGAGAAGTATTCGGGGAACGTGTCAGCCTGTTCGCTTTGTTATTCCTGTTCGAATGTTTGTCCGGTGAAGATCGATCTGGCGGAACAGATTTACAAGTGGCGGCAGAATCTGGCGCCCTTGCATTTGGCTGACTCGTCGAAGAAGTTGATGGTGAAGGGTATGAAGTTTATCATGAATCATCCCGGTTTGTTCTATCATGCCATTGCTGCCGGACGTGTTGCCGAGCGTATGCCTCGATTCGTGTTGTATAATTCTCTCGACGCGTGGGGTATCGGACGGGAACTTCCGGAGTTCGCGAAGGAGACGTTTAACGAGATGTGGAAAAAGGGATTGAAAGCCGATTAATTTACGATTTGTGAATGACGATTTACGATTGAAAAAGTGTCGGCTTTGTGCGGCTGGAATTTAAAATTAAAAATTAGAACATGGGTAGTAAAGAAGATATTTTAGCAAGGCTGAAAAAGCACGCGGTGGATCAAGTGGAACGACCGGAGATGACGTTCGAGACGTTGACATTTTCTGATCCGCTGGTACAGTTCGAGAAGATCATGAAGGCCGTGGGAGGAAATTGCGTGGTGTTGGAAAAAGGGCAGGACGTGAACGAGGTAATCCGGAACGTGTTCCCGGATGCCAAGTCGATCGCGTCGAATTTACCGGAAGTTACATGTGCCACGGTGAATCCCGACACGTTGGATGATCCGCGGGAATTGAACGGTACGGATGTCGGGGTGATCCGGGGGGATTTCGGGATTCTGGAGAACGGGATGGTATGGATTAACCAGCGTACCCGTTACAAGGCTCTCTTTTTTATTTCCGAGGCCTTGGTGATCCTACTTGACCGGAATCGTCTAGTGAATAATATGCATGAAGCATACAAGCAACCCGCTTTTGATGATTTTGGGTACGGTTGTTTCATATCCGGTCCTTCGAAGACGGCCGATATTGAACAAGCGCTAGTCATCGGGGCGCACGGGGCGAGAGCGGTGACGGTGATATTGGAATAAAATAATAAAGGCCATTTTTTATGGTCTTTATTATTCTTCGTCTTTTTTCTTTAATTCTTTCGAGAAGAAGAAATAAGCAATGATACAGACAATTAGAGGGAAAACGTAAACCAATCCCGGAGAAAAGATAGCGAAATACCATGGCATACTCCACTCTTCATGGGCTGATATTTCTAAAGCTTTATAGCCCACGTGTACAATTCCGATAGAAAGGAATGCAACGGCGGCAATCCCGAATAATTTTTGATTTTTGGCAGCTTTTATTTTGTCCATAGTTTGATTCGCCAATGGCGAGTTATAGGTTAATAAGTTGCAAATTGCAGGTTACAAAATACAAGTTTGCAGGTTAGTGATCAGCTTGTAACCTGCAAACCTGAAACTTGTAACTATTTTTTATAAAGGTGTTTGATTCCAACCCGGTGTCCGGCTACCGCAAAGTACAGGATGAAAAGGTAGCAAGGCAACATCATCCAGTAGGCTCCTTGGTGTCCCATAGAAGCGGTTAGTGAACCGTACAACATTGGAAGTAAGGCTCCCCCGGCGATAGTCATAATGAGTAGGGCCGATCCGGTCTTCGTGTGACGTCCCAACCCGAAGATTGCAAGCGGGAAGATGGCGGGCCACATGAGTGAGTTTGCCAAGCTTAGCAAGGTCAGGCACCAGATGGAGATCTCTCTCGGCAACATGACGGTACAGATTCCGAGGATAACTCCTAGGGCAGCACAGCAAGCAAGGGCTTTTTCCTGACTGATGTATTTGGGGATGGCGATGATTCCGATGATGTAACCGACGATCATGGCGATCATACCGTAAGTCGGGAATATCCGGGCGGTGTCCATGTCCATTTTCATGGATTGGGCGTAACCGATGATGGTGTCAATAGCAATTACTTCAACTCCCACGTACAAGAACAGGGTCACAATCCCGATCCACAGGTGGGGAAAACTGAATATACTTGATTTTCCGCCGTGTTGTAGGCTGCCTTCTTCTTCTTCCGGGTCCTCGATCTGGGGAAGCGGGGAGAAACGGACAAATAGGGCCAGCACGACGAGCGATACCATGATCACTACGTATGGTACGATGGATTTGGAGGCCAGTAAGTCGAGTTCCGCGGCTTTTTGTATGGCATCCATTGTTTGTAATTTTGCCTCAAGTAGGTCGATGTCTTTTAGCATGATTGATCCGAGGATCAGCGGGCTGATAGCTCCGGCTACCTTGTTACAGATACCCATGATGCTCACGCGCTGGGCGGCACTCTCGGCGGGGCCAAGCTCGATCACGTAAGGGTTGGAGGCTGTCTGAAGCACGGATAGTCCTGTACCCATGATGAATAACCCAAGCAGGAATAACCCGTAAGTGCGGGTCATGGCAGCCGGGATGAACAGTAATGCGCCGACGGCCATCACAAGGAGGCCGAGCATCATCCCGTTCTTGTATCCTGTTTTTCGCAATACCCAAGACGAGGGTAATGCCATGACAAAATAGGCAATGTAGAACGCGAAGGTCACGAGGTAACCCTGCCATTCATGTTGCAGCTCGCAGGCGATTTTAAGATAAGGGATCAAGGTGGCGTTCAACCACGTGACGAACCCGAAGATAAAGAAGAGGATTCCGATAATGATAATCCCCATGCTGTAAGAATTTTTCTTTTGTTCCATCATCTTTTCGTTAAAATATACATAAACACATAAACACTTTCAAGAATCTACAAAGTTATTAATTTTTGATAATGATGAATGAAATTGAGAAAAATTATTCGTGTGGCTGCGGGGAAGGTGTATATAGAAACCGGAGTACAGTGATAAGTTCCTGTACCCCGGTCATCCAAACTAGAAATAGTAATCAATAATCAACTTATTATTCGAAATGATTTTATCTGGCTTTACGTTTCGTGTTAAGATTTTGTACAATAGAGTTTTTTGTATCCTTCGAAGGTCTTGATTAATAAATATAGTATTGTGTCCGGAGAATATGATTTTGCCTTCCGGGTCAATAACGAGAAAAGTAGGAATACTCGTTAGATCGTAGTCGTCACGGGTGTTTTTACTTAGCTCTGGGGTCGCAAGATATTGATTCCATGGTAATTTCTCTTCCTCGAGAGCCTTTTGCCATTCTTTTTTATTTCCCCGTATTTGGGAATGATAATTGTGTGGTAAATTTCATCAATTTCAGCCGTTTCTTTTCCTGTTGTTGCATAGTTAATTTCTTGTTTTTTTGCGTGTAAAGTAGCGTTGTTATTCAACGTCTCTCTGGAAGATGGAGGGTTATCCAGCGTGATTTTATTTCCGTTTTTCAGTACAAGCTGTACGGCAGAAACGGGTTGAGGAGAGGAGATGATTTCTTCGTTCGGTTGTGTAAGATAGTGGTATGTCCCTGTTTCCATCTTCTCGTTCCGTTTATTTTTTTTGTGGAATATCCAATTTCTACTTTGAATACGGATGAGGGTGAAAACCGGGTGAGTCGATTTTTAATTTTTTTTCGGAAAGATACATCTTATGCCTTTGTAAACCCTTGAACTATGGTTGCGAGGCCCTATATAATAATATGAATATATCTTCCCGGTTAGCTAATATACTACATGATATGCCTTACTTGCAAGTATAATCTTATCAAAGATCTATTTTATCGAAGATGAATGCTCTATGAATGCAGGATGAATGCTTCGTGGTCTAAATGAACTATCAAGAAAGTGCTAGGAGAATGATAAATTGACATAGTCTAAAGCCGGGGTAAAGCCGGCCTTTTACTAAGGTAATAATCTCCTCGGGGCCTTCCATCACCCTTTTATCGCCCTTTCATTGCCCTTTGCCAATATACCGGAAAAGGTGGGGAGGGGTGACGATAAGGGGTGTGGGAAATTATTGGGGATATAAAACTGTGGGATAACGGTTGTATAACCGTGGGTGGGTCTGAACGGGGCATCGGTTTTCCGGATTAAAATGGATTTTTGAATTGTTACATTGAAAAAAAATTTATACCTTGTCAACTCATTTTGACAAGGAAAATTAATCATTAAATAAATAATAAATATGTTTGATAAAAGCGTGTATGTAAATAGAAGAAAGCAACTTATCGACAAGATGAGTGGCGGCTTGGTATTGATACTGGGTAATGAGGAAGCTCCTGCAAATTATCCGTCTAACACGTATAAATTCCGTCAGGATAGTTCTTTCCTTTATTTCTTTGGTTTGAACATGCCCGGGTTTGCCGGGTTGATGGACGTGGATTCCGGGGACGTTTGTCTGTACGGGAACGACGTGGACATGGACGATATTATTTGGATGGGACCACAACCGAGCGTGAAGGATTTGGCTGCCAGCGTGGGTGTGACTTGTTCCGCTCCTTTCGGTAAATTGGCCGGGGCTTTGAAAGAGGCCATCAGCCATGGACGCAAGATTCATTTCTTACCGCCTTATCGTTATCACAACATGTTATTGTTGGAGGATTTGTTGGGTATTCATCACTCGCTGATCAAGAATTATTCTTCTTTGGAATTGATCAAGGCCGTGGTGGCATTGCGTTCCGTGAAGGAGGCTTGCGAGATCGAGCAAATTAACTTGGCTTGTAACATTGGTAACGAGATGCACGTGGCTGCTATGAAACATGCGTTACCGGGACAGAAAGAGCAATATATTGCCGGGTTGATCGAGGGAATTGCCGCTTCTTACGGAAGTATGGTTTCTTTCCCTGTGATCCTTTCCCAGAATGGCGAGACGTTGCATAATCACGATCATAGCAAGACATTGACCGTGGGACGTATGATGCTGACGGATGCCGGGGCGGAGAATAACATGAATTATTGTTCCGATTTTACCCGTACGGTTCCGGTGGGTGGACGTTTCGATCAACGTCAGAAAGATGTATATAATATTGTATTGGCTTGTAACAACAAAGCGATGGAGATTGCCCGTCCGGGAGTGACGTACCAGTACGTGCATCTGGAAGTATGCAAGATTCTGGCTCAAGGGTTGAAAGACCTTGGCTTGATGAAAGGCGATGTGAATGCTGCTGTGGCAGCCGGAGCGCATGCGTTGTTTATGCCTCACGGGTTAGGTCACATGATGGGACTTGACGTGCATGACATGGAGGACTTGGGACAAATCTACGTGGGTTATGACGACGAGACTCGTCCGATAGATCAGTTCGGTACTTCTTCCTTGCGTATGGGGCGTAAGTTGCAACCGGGATTCGTGGTTACCGACGAGCCGGGTTGTTATTTCATCCCCGCTTTGATCGACCAGTGGAGAGAACAAGGATTGCACAAGGAATTCTTGGTATATGACAAGATCGAGACGTACAAGGACTTCGGTGGTATCCGTCTGGAAGATGATATTTTGATCACGGAGAACGGGTGTAAATGTATGGGTGATCATCGGGCGCCGATTACCGTGGAAGAGGTGGAAAATACGATAAATGGATAAAAATTATAAAGAACAGATATGAAATTCGTTGTATCAAGTAGTAGTTTTTTGATGCGGTTGCAGGCCGTGAGTAAGGTGATTAGTGGAAAACCCGCACAACCGATTCTGGATAATATTTTGTTGGTAGCCAAGGATGATACGTTGTACGCCACGGCATCTGACAAGGAAACGACCATGGAGGCCAAGATCGAGTTGGATAACTTGGATACTCCGGGAAGTATCACGATCCCGGCGAAGTTGTTGCTGGATATTCTGAAAGAGTTCCCGGAACAACCCTTGACGTTTGATATTAACACGGGGACGAACGAGGTGAAGATTATCTCGGATAAGGGAGAGTTTTCCGTGCCGGGAGAGAGTGCCGAGGATTATCCGGTACAATCCGGAATGGACGAGAGTGTGAACACGATTGCAACGAATTGCGGTATGTTGTTGGAGGGGATCACCCGTACGGTTTTCGCCACTGCAAATGATGATTTGCGTCCGGTGATGAACTGTATCTTGATAGAGATGGGACCGGAGAATTTCACGTTCGTGGCTTCGGATGCTCACAAGCTGGTACGTTACAAACGTTTTGACGCCAAGACGGACGGGGATCAGTTCGCGTTGATCCTGCCGAAGAAACCGTCTTTGTTGTTGAAGAATATATTACCGAAGGATGATAGCGAGTTGCGTTTGCAATTCAACGAGAAAATGGCTTGTTTCACTTTCGGAAATTACAAGATGGTTTGTACGCTGGTGGAAGGACGTTTCCCGAACTACAATTCCGTGATCCCGCAGAATAACCCGAAAAAGATCATTATCGAGAAAAAGGAGTTGTATAATTCATTAAGACGGGTTTCCGTGATGGCAAACCAAGCTAGTAACTTGGTGAAGTTTGATTTGAGTAACGGAACGATCGTGATTTCTGCTCAAGACGTGGATTATGCCATGTCAGGACACGAAACGATTACTTGCCAATACGAGGGAGAAGAGATGGCCATCGGGTTCAAGTCTCCTTTCGTGCAAGAGATATTATCCAACCTTAACACGGAGTCTCTGGTATTGGAGTTGTCCGATCCGAGTCGTCCGGGATTGTTCTTGCCTTTCGAGAGCGATAATGAGAACGAGGATTTGTTGATGTTATTGATGCCGATGATGGTTTAATCAGTAAGGCGAAATTCGCCTTACTGATTAAACCGAATTTAAAATTTAGAGTTTAGAATGAAAAAGATTCCGTGATTGCCGATTCGATGATTGGGTGATTAAAATCACTTCATCTAAAATCATTAAATCACTTAATCTATAGGATCTAAAATCATTAAATCTAAAATTAGTAAGTTTTGGAATTAAAATTAACCAACCCGATTGTGTTCTTTGATTTGGAGACAACGGGTATTAATATCGCGAAGGACAAGATCGTGGAGATTTCTGTTTTGAAAGTGATGCCGAACGGGAAAGAGGAACAAAAAACGATCCGGGTGAATCCGGAAATGCATATACCAGAACAGGCGTCTGCGATTCACGGAATTTATGATGATGACGTGAAAGATTGTCCGACGTTTAAGGAGATTGCCAAGGATTTGGCACGTTATATCGAGGGGTGTGATTTGGGGGGATATAATTCGAATCGTTTTGATATTCCATTGCTGGCGGAGGAATTTTTGCGTGTGGACGTGGATTTCGATATGCGGAAACGGAAGTTCGTGGACGTGCAGACAATTTTCCACAAGATGGAGCAACGTACGTTAAGTGCGGCGTATCGTTTTTATTGTAACAAGAATTTGGAAGATGCCCACACGGCGGCTGCCGATACGACGGCCACTTACGAGGTGCTGAAAGCTCAGTTGGATCGTTATAATGACACGCTGGAGAACGACATCGCTTTCCTAAGCAAGTTCTCAACACAGAATAACACGGCAGATTTTGCCGGATTTATTATTTACAATGAAGAAGGGGTAGAGGTATTTAATTTCGGGAAGAACAAAGGGGTTCCCGTGGTGAAAGTACTGAAAGAGCAACCCGGTTATTTCGCGTGGATGTTGAACGGGGAGTTCCCGTTATACACGAAAAAGATCTTGACCGAGATCCGTTTGCGGACGGCAGGGTTAGTGAAGTGACCCGGGAAAGAGTATTTCCGGATAATTAATTATATTCCTGTTTCTCAAAGACGAGATTCGTGCATTGCCCGGTCTTTGGGAAATAGGAATTTGTATTCTCCTATTTCTCCTCCCACTCCGGTTCGGTCTTCGTTGTATGTTGCGCTAAGGAAACACTTGTTTCAATATGGTTATGCTTTTACTTGTGGCGACGTTACAAGGTGTTACAGTGACGGAAGTAGAAAAATAGAGAAAAAATATATTCTAAATGATAAAGTTTTCCTCGACATGAACCGTCGAGGAAAACTTTATCATTTTATTCCCGTATACGAGTCAGATTAAGTGATCAATAGATGGTTAGGGAGCGTATCAGGTCGAGGGGGAAGAACTCTAATTATAAAGTTATTTGTTTGAAATGTAAATATGGCATATTCATTGCTATTTAACCGAGCGATGGAATGATAATAATTTGTAATAAATAAGAAGGTTTGTTTTATGGGATTTAAATGGATGATTTATATTGCGGTGGCTCTTTTGTGGAGTGGCTGCAAAGGGAAAAAGGATAACACGTATCAGGATATTGTACGTCCTGTGAGAGTGGTAAATGTGGAATCATTAGGTGCTATTAACAAGTTGTACACCGGTGTCGTGGAGGCTGAGGAGTATAGTAATCTGGCGTTTAAATTGTCCGGACCGTTGATTGCTATGAACGTGGACGAGGGGCAGAAGGTGAAAAAGGGACAGGTGATCGCGGCGGTTGACCCGCTGGATTATCGTTTGCAGTTCGAGGCGAACAAGGCGGCTTATTTAACGGCTAAATCCCAGTTGGAACGGAACAGAAGGTTGCTTTCCATGCAGGCGATCTCGCAACAAGAGTACGAAATTGCGGAGGCTAATTATATAAAAGGTAAATCGGCTTACGAGACGTCAGCGAACACGCTGGAAGACACGAAACTGCGGGCCCCGTTTGACGGTTTTGTGGAGAAGAAGTTTGTGGAGAATTACCAGAAGGTGAACCCGGGCGAGTCGATTATCAAGTTGGTTAACCCGAACAAGTTGGCGGTTGGTTTTACGTTGCCGGAGACGAGTGTTGACTTAACTCGCACGCCCATGACGGTGACCGTGGAGTTTGATACCTACAAGGGGATTTGGTTCAAGGCGAAAGTGAAAGAATTTATTGATGCCTCGCCCGATGGAACGGGTATTCCGGTGAAATTGGTAATTGATGATTCCCGGTTTTCGAGGGATAAGCATAATATATATCCCGGTTTTTCCTGTAAAGTAAATTTGAAGATAGAAACTCCGGTGGAGGATAGTTATATCGTGCCGATGAGCGCGTTGTTCAAGAATTCGACCACGAACGAGACGTGTGTTTGGGTGTATGACCCGAAGACGGAGACGGTGACTAGCCGGACCGTGGAGATCGGGCAATTGTTCGGGAATGATAAGATCATGGTGCAGAAGGGACTCACGAATGAGGACACGATTGTCGTGGCAGGGGCGAATTACATAACGGAAGGTCAAAAGGTGAAGTTGCTTAAATAGTTTGATATGATGAATATAGCTAAATATTCGCTGGAAAACACGAAGGTCGTTTATTTCTTTTTGGCCATATTGTTAGTCGGGGGAGTTTTATCTTTCGATCTACTGGGGAAAAAGGAGGATTCGCCTTTTGTGATCAAGACAGCGGTCATTATAACGAGATACCCGGGAGCAACCCCGAGCGAGGTTGAGCAGTTAATCACGGAGCCGATCGAGCGGGAAATTCAATCCATGCGCCGGGTACACAAGATTAAATCGGATTCCTATTACGGGATGTCTAAAATACAAATCGAGTTGAGCCCGGCAACCCCGCCGGAGGAGATGCCCCAAATGTGGGACGAGTTACGGCGTAAGGTGTTGAACATACAACCGTCGCTGCCACAGGGAGCCTCGACGATCAGCGTGTCGGATGATTTCGGTGACGTGTTCGGGATATACTACGGGCTGACGGCCGGAGAGGGTTTTTCTTATCACGATTTGCGGGAGTGGGGACAAAAATTGAAGACCCAGCTTGTTTCCGTGGACGGGGTGCAGAAGGTGGCCTTGTACGGGGAGCAGACGGAGGTGGTGAACGTGTTTATCTCCATGTCGAAGTTGGCGAATTCGGGGATTGATCTGAACTCTTTGATACAGACGATCAAGTCGCAAAATTCTCTGATTAACACGGGAGAGAAACGGGCAGGAAATTTGGAATTGAAGATATTGGCCGATGGGACGTACAAAACGCTAGATGATATTCGTAATCAATTGATCGTGACCCAGACGGGACAACAGGTTCGGCTGGGGGATATTACCACGATAGAAAAGGGGTACATGGACCCGCCAAACAGTTTGATGCGGGTGAATGGTAAACGGGCTATCGGCATCGGTATCTCGACCGATCCGGAGCGTGACGTGGTGAAGACGGGGGATAAGGTGAAGGAGCGATTGAGCCAGTTGGAGGAGTTGATGCCCGTGGGAATCGAACTCGTGACCCTTTACCCGGAGAACGAGATTGCACGGGAGGCAAATAACGGCTTCTTGTTGAACTTGGTGGAGTCCGTGGTGATCGTGATCTTTATTATTTTGCTGGTGATGGGGACCCGTGCCGGGTTACTGATCGGTTCCTCGTTGATTTTCTCGATCGGTGGAACGATGCTGATCATGCAGTTTATGGGAGTCGGGTTGAACCGGACGTCGCTGGCAGCTTTTATTATAGCAATGGGTATGCTGGTGGATAATGCCATCGTGGTGACGGATAATGCCCAGATATTGATTAAAAAGGGTATGCGTCGGCGAGATGCTTTGATCAAGGGGGCTACGGTTCCGCAATGGGGATTGCTGGGGGCCACGCTGATTGCTATATTTTCTTTTTTACCCTTGTACTTGGCGCCTTCTTCGGTGGCAGAAATGGTGAAACCTTTGTTTATCGTGCTGGCAGTTTCGCTGGGATTGAGTTGGATTCTGGCGTTGACGCAGACGACCGTGTTCGGTAATTTTATACTGAAGGAGAATTCCGGAGATTCTAGTAAAGATCCTTACGATACGAAGTTCTACAACAGGTTTGTTTCCGTGTTACGGGGATTGATCAAGTATAAGGTGATCACGATTGTTTCGGTGGTCTGTTTGTTCTTGGTGTCCATGTATATCATGGGGATTATGCCGCAGAATTTCTTCCCGAGTATGGATAAACCTTATTTCCGGGCAGATTGTTTCCTGCCGGAAGGGTTCAGTATTCGGGAATCGGAGGATATGATGTCGGATATTGAGGCTTATTTGCTGGATCAGGATGAGGTGGTGAACGTGTCGGTAACAATCGGGGGATCACCATTACGATATTATCTGGCAAGTACATCTTTCGGGCCGAAAGCGAATTTCGGGAATCTGTTGATCGAGGTGGAGAAAAAGGAACAGTCTCCGATCGTGGAGGAGCGTTTGAATACTTACGTGCGGGAGAATTACCCGGATATGTTGATTCGTTCCTCTTTGTTCAAGTTGTCCCCGGCGGTGGAGGCCGCCATCGAGATCGGTTTTATCGGGGAGAATATCGACACGCTTGCAGCTTTGACGGAACGGGCGATGAATATCATGCGAGAATGTGATATGGTGACGGATATTAGAAGTAGTTGGGGAAATCAGGTTCCCGTTTGGGAACCGGCCTACTCGCAGGAACGGGGACAACGCCTAGGGATAACCCGCCAGTCGGTGGCTTACGCCTTAAAAATTGCCACGAACGGGTTGGCCATCGGGGATTTCCGGGAGAAGGATTTGTTTATGCCAATATTGCTGAAAGAGGATGGGTTTGATAGTAAGAATCTGGATAATATGAAGACGCTGCCCGTGTTTGCCACGCAGGGATTCACGGTGCCTTTGGCGCAGGTGGTGGATAGCTTTGCATACGATTATCATTATAACGTGATCAAACGGTATAACCGGGACCGGGTGATGATGGCGCAATGTGACCCCAAACGGGGAGCGAACACGAAAGCGGCTTTCTCGGAAGTGTGGAACAAGGTGAAAAGTATGGATATGCCAGAAGGCTACCGGATGAAAATATTCGGGGAGGACGAGAGTCAGGTGGAGTCCAACGAGGCTTTGGCTGCCAATATGCCGTTGACGTTTATCTTGATGTTTATCGTGTTGTTGTTGCTTTTCAGAACGTACCGGAAACCGACCATTATATTGCTGATGGTGCCGTTGATTTTTATCGGGGTGGTCTTCGGCTTGCTGATGATGGGGAAAATGTTCGACTTTTTCGCTTTACTGGGCGTGTTAGGATTGGTAGGGATGAATATCAAGAATGCGATTGTACTGGTGGACCAGATCGGTATCGAACAGGAGAACGGGTTGGCCCCGCTGGATGCCGTGTTGCAGGCCACGAAGTCAAGAATCGTTCCGGTGGCAATGGCCTCGGGTACGACGATATTGGGAATGCTACCCTTGTTGTTTGACGCTATGTTTGGCGGGATGGCAGCTTGTATCATGGGTGGTTTGCTGGTAGCCAGTTTGTTGACTATCGTGGTGTTGCCCGTGACGTATTGTTTGATATTCAGGATAAAAGCGGAGTGATTTTAGATTTAATGATTTTAGATTTTAGATTGAACTCCTCCGGCCTTCGGCCACCTCCTCTATAAACAGAGGAGGAGCTGGTGACTCTTCCCGAAGACAGGGAGTATTTTAACTCTCCCTCTGTTTATAGAGGGAGTACCCCGAAGGGGGGAGGGAGTTTATTTTCAATATTCAATTTTTAATTGTATGAAGGTTTTTGTTATTATAATAGGAATTTTATGGATGACGTTGGGGAGCGGGATAGCGCAGACCTTGACGGTCGAGGAGTACCGGGCGAAGGTGCTGGATTATAATCAGGACATCAAGCAATCGAGAGAGGCTGTCAAGGCGGCGATATACGCGTTGAAAGGGGTAAAAACGGGATTCTTTCCGAAATTACAATTAAGCGGGAATTATTCGTATCAGGTAGAAGACGTGGAATTTATGCAGGGGGTTGATCTGAAACACAATAATTATTCGGCGGAGGCGGCATTGTCGCAGAACGTGTACGCGGGGAGTATGGTACGCAAGCAGCAAGAGGCGGCGAAGTTACAGAAAGCGATTGCCCGTTTGGGGGAAGAGTTGACGACGGATAATATTGTTTACGCGGCAGACGTGAGTTATTGGACGTTGGCGGCTAACGAGAGTCTGTTTTATATATCCCAAGAGTTCGTGTTGATCGTGAAGGAATTGGACGGGATTGTACAAAAACGTTTTGACGAGGGGGCGATTAGCAAGACCGACTTGCTGATGGTGAAGACCCGCTTGAAGGAGGCGGAGTTGCAAGAGTCTACCCGGAATATGAATTACCAGACAGCGATGCAGTCGTTTAAAATCATGATGGGGGTTCCTTTAGAGGAAAAGTGGGTTATTATTGACTCGATCCAGAAGCCGGTGATCGTTCCGGGTTTACAATCGTTGGAAGTGGCTTTGAAACGGAGAGCCGATTACCAGATTGCCGTGCAGGATTTTAATTTGACCAAGCAACAGACCAAGATTATACGTTCCAAGTATCTGCCGCAGCTGGCCGTGGGGGTGAAGGAGACGTGGGGTACGCCATTGATTAATGTTTCCGGTGACGAGAAGTTTGCGACGGTGGCTTTTGCGAAGTTGAGTATGCCTATTTTCAACTGGGGAGAGAAACGCCAGTACGTGAAACAGAATCGGGCGATGGAGACAAGTAAGGAGTTAGCCATGAGTAAAGTCGAGGATCAAGTGAAAGAGGAACTGGCAAATGCTTGGGTGAAGTTGAACGAGAACTGGAAACAGGTGGAGATTGCTAATTCTACGCTAGAAATTGCCCGGGAGAATTTGAAATTGAATACCTTTAGCTATAACGAAGGGAAGTTACCGATTCTGGATGTATTGTCTTCGCAGGCGACTTGGTTACAAGCCTACACGAACGTGGTTTCGGCGAATTACCAGTATAAGGTGGCGTACGCGGAGTATGTGAGAATTTTGGGAGGACGGTAGGACTTATGATTTATGATTTCGGTCTCGAATGGTTGGTACTTTTTAATTGTAAATCGTAATTCATAAATCATAAATTAATTCAGTTGTAAATTAAGGGTCTTTCCCTTGTTTTTGTGATTTTTTGGAGATCATGAGAACAGGGGAAAAATTATGTTGTTTTTTTTCGGGTTTAGGGGGGATTTATAGCAAGAAATTGTATTTTTGCAAATCAATGGATAATACGGTATTAAAAGTTTGAGAGATATGACGATAGAAAAAATGCTTACTCAGCAGGTGCTGGAGGCCGTAAAGGCTTGTTATGGGGTTGAATTAACCGAGAAAGACGTACAGTTGCAGGAAACCCGGAAAGAATTTGCCGGTGATTTGACGGTGGTCGTTTTCCCGTTTACCCGATATTCCAGAAAATCGCCCGAGGAAACGGCTAAAGAGCTGGGAGAGTATTTGAAACAAAATATTGAAGAGGTGGAAACCTACAACGTGATCAAGGGATTTTTGAACGTGGTGATTTCTTCTGCTTACTGGATCGAGGTGTTGAATGACGTGGCAAAAGAGGAGAAGTACGGTTATGCGAAGGAGCCTAGCGGGAAGACCTATATGATTGAGTACTCTTCACCGAACACGAATAAACCCTTGCATTTGGGACATATCCGGAATAATTTTCTGGGATGGTCGGTTTCTGAGATTCAGAAGGCAAATGGGCATAACGTGATTATGGTGAACTTGGTGAATGACCGGGGGATCCATATCTGTAAAAGTATGATCGCGTGGGAGAAGTTTGCCAACGGTGCTACTCCGGAGAGTACGGGAACTAAGGGGGATCACTTCGTGGGAGATTATTACGTGCGTTTTGACAAGGAGTACAAGGCGCAGATCAAGGAGTTGATGGAGCAGGGCAAGACGGAAGAGGAGGCAAAGAAAGAGGCCCCGATATTGTTGGAGGCTCAGGAGATGTTACGTAAGTGGGAAGCCGGGGACGAGAAGGTGGTTTCCTTGTGGCGGACCATGAACGATTGGGTATTGAAAGGTTTTGACGAGACCTATAAAATGATGGGTATCTCGTTTGACAAAGTATATTTCGAGTCACAGACATACAAGAAAGGGCGTGACCTCGTGTTGAAAGGTTTGGCTGATGGCGTACTTTACCGGAAAGATACCGGAAGCGTGTGGGCCGATCTTACCGGTGATGGGTTGGATCACAAGTTGTTGTTGCGGGATGACGGGACTTCTGTTTACATGACGCAGGACATTGGTACGGCATACGATCGTTTCAACGAGTTTAATATGGATCAGGAGATATACGTGGTGGGTAACGAGCAGAATTACCATTTTCAGGTGTTGTCATTGGTTTGTAAGAAGTTGGGATTCGATTGGGCCGACAAGATCAAGCATCTTTCTTACGGTATGGTTGAATTACCGGAGGGGAAAATGAAATCCCGTGAGGGGACGGTGGTGGATGCCGATGATTTGATTGACGAGATGATTCACACGGCTCGTACGACTTCCGAGGAGTTGGGGAAACTGGACGGTTACACGAAAGAAGAGGCCGAGGACGTGTATCGTAAGGTTGCTTTGGGGGCGCTGAAGTATTTTATCTTGAAGGTTGATCCGAAGAAGACCATGATGTTTAACCCGAAGGAATCTATTGATTTTAACGGGAACACGGGTCCATTTATCCAGTACACCTATACGCGTATTAAGTCTGTTTTGCGTAAAGCGGAAGAGGCCGGGGTAAAGATCGTTCCGGGAGATATTCACACGGCATTAACCGAGAAGGAACAGAATTTGGTTAAGCTGATTGCTAAATTGCCCGCGGTCGTGAAGGAGGCAGGGGATAATTATAGCCCGGCGTTGATCGGGAATTATGCTTACGAGCTGGCGAAGGAATTTAACCAGTTCTATCATGATTACTCTATACTGAAGGAAGAAAACGAGCAAGTGCGTAATTTACGTTTGCTACTGGCACGGCAATGTAGCGTGGCAATAGAGAATGCCATGGGGATGTTGGGAATAGAGATGCCGGAGAGAATGTAAGAAGATCGCCTGCGGCGAGTTGCAGGTTTACAGGTTACAAGTTGGTGTTAAATTGAATAAAGATGAGAAAGATTGAAGCTAAGAATATAGACAAGAACGTGATCAAGTTGATCGGTCAGGATTGGATGCTGGTGACGGCTGGGGATCAGGAGAAGTTCAACATGATGACGGCTAGTTGGGGATCGATGGGGTATTTGTGGAATAAACCCGTGGTGATGGTGTTTGTGCGACCACAACGTTACACGTTCGAGTTTACGGAGAAAAAAGATGAGTTTACCTTGTCGTTTTTTGACGAGAAGTACCGTCATGCATTGAATGTATGTGGTTCTGTTTCCGGGCGTAACGTGAACAAGGTGCAGGAAAGCGGGTTGACGCCCTATTTCACGGAGGCCGGGAACCCGGCTTTCGAGGAGGCAACATTGGTGTTGGAGTGTAAGAAATTATATACTGACTTCTTGAAGGAAGAGGCTTTTCTGGACAAGAAGATCGTGGATAGCCAGTACGGCCAGAAGGATTTCCACAAAGTGTACGTGGCCGAAATTGTTCATGCTTGGGTGAAGGAGTAGCTGATGGATTTATGCACGTATCATAGTCATTGTAATTTTTGTGACGGGAAAGCCCCGGCGGAGGATTTCGTGAAGGCTGCCATCGAGGCGGGATTTCATAGTTACGGGATCTCTTCGCACTCACCACTTCCTTTCGAGACCCGTTGGTCTTTAAGCAAAGGAAACGTGGAGGCTTACCTGACGGAGATAAAGCGTTTGCAGGAGAAATACGCGGGGCAGATTGAGCTTTATGTGGGGATGGAAATTGATTATCTGAATGATGATTGGGGACCGGCAGTAGAATATTTTCAGCGTATGCCGCTGGATTACCGCATTGGTTCCGTGCATCTCGTGACCGAGGAACAGACGGGTGAGATCATGGATATGGACGGGAAGTTCGAGGATTTTAGGGAGAACTTGCGTTTGGTCTTTCATGATGATCTGAGATATCTCGTGGAGGCTTATTTCAAGGCGTCTTCCCGGATGGTGGAGTTGGGTGGTTTTGATTTCGTGGCGCATTTGGATAAAATATCCATGAACGGTTCACTGATGGATAGCACGTTGACGGAACAGGAGTGGTATAACCGGTTGTTGTGGGACTATATGTCCTTGATAGCGGAGAAGGGCGTCATGGTGGAGGTGAACACGAAAGCATACACGAAAAAGGGGATGATGTTCCCCAATGTGAAGTATTTCAAGTGGTTGAAAGAGTTGAATATTCCCGTGATGGTGAATTCTGACGCTCATTTGCCCCAGTTGGTTAATGACAACCGGGCGTTGGCATTCGAGTGGTTGCGGGAAGTCGGAATAAAAAGCACGATGCGCTTGCATCAAGGTGCGTGGGTGGAAGTACCAATAGATAATAAGTAGTATAATGAATAAGTTTCTGATTCTATTAAGCAGTTTGTTTGCGTTGACTTTCTTCGGTTGTAATAACGATGAAGAAGATCTCGATTTGATTGATACATTGGAAAATGAGAAGATCGCTATTCACGAGTACCTGAGTCAGATTACCACGCCGATTCTTTATCTTGAGTATTATAGCGTGAAAGGCATGTTGATCGATACCGTCTTTATTTTCAATTACGATAATAGTGGCGAGGTTGCGAAAGATACAGGATGGGTGTTGATGGATTACGAGAAATTCTATCTAAATGGGGATAAATTGGATACGACATCTCCCGAACAGGGTGATTCCACGTTTACTTATGCTTTTGGAGGACCGGTTCTTTATCGTTATGACACGATCAAGAAATATGATTATGTGGCAGAAGCGTTTCGACATATTAGTGTTGGAAGTATGGGTGGAGAAATGATTGTACCCTCTATTTTGGCTGGAGATAAGAATAATTACGGGAAACCGTTACATTATAAGTTAAAGGCACATAAGCTCATTAACGATGTGAAAGTGAATGAGTATAAGTTGATTCGAAGTTATCTAGTAGACGTTATAGGCGTGGAGAGTGCTTTTGTTGACTTTCCTACGCGAGAAATTTCATCTATTGGAGAGCGGGATACAGTTACTTATACAGCTATTTTGGAGAAAGGAACGGGCGATCAAGATATTCAAGTAGGGGATTCTGTTTTGTTGGAAATGGATTATGGTTTGCTGGATGATGTGGGATTACAAAATCGGGTGTTGAGAAGTATGGGACGTGATTCTATTTATTTCTTGTTTAATGAGACTTGGCAGAAAAATTATCCGACTGGGTTGGTAAAAGGATTACAACATTTACAGGCTGGAGATTCTGCACATATTATCGTGCCTTATGGAATGGCTTACGGTGCGGTAGGTACAACCCGGGAAATAACTTTCCGAGATCGTACTAAACTTAAACAATATTTAATTCCTCCATACTCAACGTTATGGTATTGGGTACGGATTCGTAAAGTGGTTCCGCCTAAAACGGAAGAAGAATAATTTGAAAAATAACAGCTAAATAAAAACGGAAAATGAAAAGTAATTATTTATTTATGATGTTTTGCCTTTTGGCAAGCGGATTCATCGGGTGTTCCGATGATGATGGCGATAACTGGAAGAAAACATTTGAGGATGAGCAGGCTAGGATTAAAGATTTCGTGTATAGTAAGGATTCCGATCCGAAGATCTTCACGTATCATTATACTTACTTGAAAGAAAATATCGAGGATTACGCTTATTTGTTTAATTACCAGAAAGAAGGAAAGAAAGCAACATATGGTGATTTCGTTTGGATTAACTACACGCAAAGGAGCCTAACGGGAAATGTTATCGACTCTTCAGACCCGAGTGTTGCCGTTGGTGCCGGAGTTTCTCCCTATTATACTTTAGGTGGACCGATTTTGGTACAAATGAATACGGATAAGGATAAATATACAGATCCGTTATCAGATATTTTAATGAATATCCCGGAAGGAACAACGGGGAGTTCAATCGTTTCGAGTATTATGAGCCTTTCAACAGCTTTAGTTTATCGGGAATATACCGTGGAGGGTATCGTGAAGGAGGATAATCTACTTGCTTTTGAGAACGAAATGATCAAGCAGTATATCAAAGATAACGATTTAACAGTTTCTGAAACTGTTTATTTACATGAAGGGGCAACCGACACGATTGCTTTAATTGTCAAGACAAAAAAGAATTTGAGTGGAAAGTCTATTCAAGCGACGGATAGTGTTACCGTGTGGGCGGAGGGAAAGATTTTAGATGAATATAATACTCCTTTACGACAATTCATGAAAATGGAGAGTGATGATGAGGTGAAATGGTTTTTACCGAATATGATAAAGGGAATCTCTTTGACTTTGCCCGAACTTAGAGTTGGGGAAGAAGCTATTATCCTTTTTTCATCTGGTATGGGATATAGCTATAGCGGATTGCGAGAGTATGATGGTTCTTATGTCATCCCGGCTTATTCTACTTTATTGTTTAAAGTAAAGATTATTGGTACAAAGGAAAATCCTAAAAAGGAATAAATTATCATGAATATAGATTTGGAAAACACGCTGGCGCTTGCGGTGGCATGGGCGAAAGAGGTAGGGGAAATTCAATGCTCTTATTTCAGAAGTGGACACTTGGAACTTGAAACGAAGTCAACGGTACATGATGTCGTGACGAAGGTGGATAAGCTAAGTGAATCCATGCTGATCGAGCGTATCGGCAAGTGTTTTCCCGGTCATAGTGTGTTGGGGGAAGAAAGTGGGAAACATGATGCTCATAGTGACTATCTGTGGGTGGTGGACCCTTTGGACGGGACAAATAATTATAGTCAAGGATTACCCGTGTTTTGCGTGTCTATCGGGCTTCAATACCGGGGAGAGACGTTATTAGGAGTTGTGTACGCTCCGTACTTGAACGAGCTGTACACGGCAATCCGAGGCAAAGGGGCTTTTCTAAACAATGCCCCGATCCATGTTTCCGACAAGACGGAACTCGATCGTTCCGTGCTGGCCACGGGTTTCCCTTACGATAAGGGAATACATCCTGTGAATAATATTGATAATATTAGCCGTATTTTGCCGCATCTGAGGGGTATCAGACGCATGGGTTCAGCCGCTTACGATCTTTGCGGGGTGGCAGCCGGGTTTCTGGACGGGTACTGGGAACTGGGTTTGAAGCTCTGGGACGTGTGTGCCGGGGTGCTTATCGTGCAGGAGGCGGGAGGCCATGTTGAACCTTTCCGGGAAGACCGGGGGATTGCTATACTGGCAGGTAATTCGGTGATAGTAGAAAAAATGAAAGGGTATATAAGTTAAAGGGGCTGGAAAGTCCCTTTAATTTTAGTCTTTAAAATTTATTCTATATTACTTTACCTCGAAAGTTCTATTTTGGCTCTCATATTTTTGATTTTCTCTCTTCGGATGAGGGAAAGTAGTTGCCTTAAATTGCCTCGTTTGACGGCGACGAAAGAGTGATGGTCTTTGACTTCGATTTTACCGATGTCTTCTTTTTTCAAGTTCCCTTTTTGGCAGAGGAAACCGACGATGTCCATTTTGTTGACCTTGTCTTTTTTTCCTTTGCCGATGTAGAGGGTAGACCAGAATGGTTCTGCTGGGGCGGGGTATTTGCCGACGGGGTGGTAGGTTTCCGGGATTTCGGTTAGGAAATCCGGGCGGGATTCATCCCTGTCGAGTAGGAGAAAAGCGGTACCGGAGGCATTCATCCGGGCAGTTCGACCGTTGCGATGGGTGAAGGATTCCGGCTTTTCGGGGAGGTGATAGTGGATGATGTATTTTATCTCCGGGATGTCCAGGCCGCGGGAGGCGAGGTCCGTCGAGATGAAAATGTAAGTACTTCCATTGCGGAATTTACACAGCACTCGTTCGCGTTCTTCCTGTTCCATTCCCCCGTGGAAATACTCGTTATTGACTCCTTTATCCCACAGGTAATTACTCACTTCTTCCGCCCGTTCCCGATAGTTACAAAAAATCAGGGTAGGACCTTCCTCTAGATCACATAGTAGTTTGTAGAGCGTGTCGAGTTTGTTGTTACCTTCGGTGTACACGCTTTTGAGTGTTAACTTGATCGGTGCGGCACCTTCAAGAAAATCCAGCATGAGAGGGTTTCGTAGGCCCGTGAATTTTGGTATCTCGATGGCCGATGTTGCAGAGGTTAAGACACGCTTTTGCAGGTGTGGCAAGTACGAGAAGATGGTTTCCATGTCTTCTTGAAAACCGAATTCCAGTGCCTTATCAAACTCATCGAGAATGATGGTGGAGATCGAGCCCGTGTCAATTGTCCCCCGGGTGATGTGATCGAGAATGCGTCCCGGTGTCCCGATGATCAGTGTGGGCGTGTATGTCAGGCTGCGACTTTCCATGTTGATGTCATGTCCCCCGTAACAGCATACTACCTTGAAACCGCTTTTCAGGGAACGGAATACTTGTTCTATCTGCAAGGCCAGTTCTCTCGATGGGGTTAGGATGATAGCTTGTGCTTTCGTGTTATCCGAAGCAAGGTTTTCTAGCAAGGGTAATAGGAAGGCTAGGGTTTTACCTGATCCGGTGGGAGAGAGCAAGATGATGTGATCGGTTTCCCGATGAGCTTTCAGCGAGGTTTCTTGCATCTCGTTCAGCGAGGATATTCCAAGGGCTTGAAGGGAAGAAAACATGGTAATTTAGTGATTTTAGATTTCATCGATGGGATCACTGAATTATTAGGCTATTCAGTTTTTTCATGATTTTTGGGCGAGAGAATACGATTTTAGCCTGTCGGTAACCTTCGTCCACTATTTTTTCGATGTTATTGAGGTCGAACATGCTGTATCGGCTGATGTGTTTCGGCACGATAACGATGTCACACAAGCGGGTATCGATGTTCATGTTTGACAGAATACCCATGTGGAAGGAGCGTTCGGCTAAGTGGACCATACTTTTGATGTGATTACAGGGCTCCAGCGGGTCGATATGTACACCGATAACCGTCTCGCATAACTCCCGGATCGGGCGCACGGGTAGGTTCATAAATACCCCGCCGTCCGAGTACTGGTGGTGATTGATGGTAACGGGTACGAACACGATCGGTATAGAACAGGATGCTAACACGCAGGGGACTACTTTGCCCGTGCTGAAATGCGTAGGTATGCCCAAGTTCATGTTGGTGGCGGTGACCACCAACGGTATTTGTAGTTCCTCGAAAGTTTCAACATGAATAAACTCGGATAACCTTTTTTCCATTCCGGTCATGGTCATGATTCCGGTTTTGGAGACTAAAGGTCGTGCGAAGTCGAGCAGTTTTCTGTCTTGAAAGAATTTAAGCCCGTCCTCAGCCGAGTGACCGGATGCAAATATAAGCCCGGCTATCGCTCCCGCACTGGTTCCTGAAATGATATCCGGTTTAATTCCCAGCTCCTGCATTGCCTTGTAAACGCCTAGATGGGCGAATCCTCTGGCTCCTCCTCCACTTAATGCCAAACCTAGCTTGTATGGCCGTTTTTGTTGATTATTTTCCATGTGGTTAGTGTGTGTAATAGACTAAAAAAGGGGCTCATGCCCCTTTTTTTATTTTACTGTAGCCATGTGAGCGATTAACTCGATAACTTTGTTGGAATATCCCCACTCGTTGTCATACCAAGAAACGAGTTTCACGAAGTTAGAGTTTAACGCAATACCTGCTTTAGCATCGAAAATAGAAGTGCGGGCATCACCCAAGAAGTCAGAAGAAACAACGTCTTCTTCGGTATAACCGAGGATACCTTTCAGTTCGTTTTCAGAAGCCTCTTTCATGGCAGCTTTAATCTCTTCGTAAGTTGCAGCTTTTTCCAGACGGCAAGTCAGGTCAACAACAGATACGTCCAATGTCGGAACACGGAATGACATACCGGTTAATTTGCCGTTTAGTTCCGGGATTACTTTACCTACAGCTTTAGCAGCTCCGGTAGATGACGGGATGATGTTGCCGGCAGCGGCACGTCCACCTCTCCAGTCTTTCATAGAAGGACCGTCTACAGTTTTTTGGGTAGCGGTGGTAGCGTGTACGGTGGTCATCAAACCTTCAACAATACCGAATTTATCATGCATTACTTTCGCCAGCGGAGCCAAACAATTTGTGGTACATGATGCGTTAGAAACAATAGTTTGTCCGGCGTAGGTTTTGTGGTTTACACCCATCACGAACATCGGGGTATCATCTTTTGACGGGGCGGACATCACGACTCTTTTTGCCCCGGCTTTCAAATGAGCTTCTGCTTTTTCTTTCGTTAAGAAAAGTCCGGTTGATTCAACTACATATTCTGCACCCACCTCGTTCCATTTCAAGTCTTCCGGGTTTCTCTCTGCTGTAACACGGATAGCGTGTCCGTTTACAACGAGTTTTCCATCTTTAGCCTCAACGGTTCCGTTGAAACGACCGTGCATGGTATCATATTTCAACATGTAAACCATGTAGTCGACATCGATAAGGTCATTTATTCCAACGATTTCAATATCGTCTCTTGTCATTGCAGCTCTAAAAACTAGACGGCCGATACGTCCGAATCCGTTGATACCAACTTTAATCTTTGACATTTGTTTTTTTATTATTTGGTTAATAATGATGTTAACTCTCTCGTTTAATGTCGTAAACTCACACAAAAGTATGGATAAAAAAATGAAAAACAAAGAACTTTTAGATTAGTTATACGCGAACGTTTTTTTTCTTAAAAAAGTTTGCGCAAACGTTTTAAATATTTATCTTTGCCCAGCAATTGAAGGAAATGTTTTTTGCTTTTATAAGTGTAGTAAATTTATTGTTAGTGTGTTAAAAAGAGGCCGACGGGCCTCTTTTTTTATTTAGAGCATTGATCATTTAATGCGTATTAAATTCCTTTTATTTGTTTGATGATTAAAACTCTTTTGGTGGCAGGCGAAACCTTGTATCGGTCGTCTATGCGGTGGCCGACAACCCAAATAATGTCCTTGCCGGATTGTAGAATAAGACAATCTTTTTTCTGCTTGGCACTGAATTTGAGGTCAGTGAAAAAGTCACTTAATTTCTTTTTGCTGCGTTTCATACCGAGGGGACAGAACCAGTCACCCATGGACCAGTGGCGTAATACGAGAGGATACGTGATTTTATCGAGGTCAAAACACCCTGTGTCAAGGTCACGGGGAACGATAAAAGAGTCATCGATGTCTTGTTCTTCGAGCCGGAAGATGCTGTCATCGACGTGGTATTCTCCACTATCAGCCAAAAGAGTGCGTTTGTCTTCTTTTTCTAAGATATTGAACAGCCGCCAGTAGATCCTACCTTTCGTAAGTAAGTATTCTTCTGCCTCGAATTGTTTGCCGGGGATGGCGTCGCTGCTTTCAAGAATATCCTCGATTTGCGTGGCGTTAAAACCATAGGGCCGTAGGATCTCGAATAGGAGTGTGTAAGGGGCCGGGGCCGCCAGTGTTTTTTGTATGTCGATAAGGGTTTCCCCGTTTTCTTCACTAAGTACTTCCTCTTTCAAGCGGTCTATACCGTAGCGGTAAATTTGCTCCACTTCCTTGAGGGTGTTACAGTTCTCCCGGACCGTGTTGAGGAACGAGGGATTGATGTCCTTGCACACGGGGATGATCATGTGGCGAATTTTGTTCCGTACGTAGTCGAGCGAGTTGTTGGTGGAGTCGGTGCGATACCCCAGTTGGTTTTGCTCGATGTAAGTAAGGATCTCTTCCCGGGAACGGGACAGGAGCGGACGCAGAATACGCTCTTTGACAGGACGGATACCGGTGAGACCCTTGATGCCGGTTCCGCGGCATATATTAATAAAGAGAGTTTCGGCGAGATCGTCGGCATGGTGTCCCACGACAATGTAGTCCATTTTTTTCTTTTGGCGCATTTCTTCGAACCAGTCGTAGCGCAATTCCCGTGCGGCCATCTCTATGCTGATACTTTTTTTCTTGGCGTATTCTTGGGTGTCAAAGTGTTTTACGCTCATAGGGATACCGTAGGTTTCACAGAACCGTTTTACGAATTGTTCGTCCATGTTCGACTCTTTGCCTCGCAGGTTGAAGTTGCAATGCAAGGCGTGTATGCGTAGATTCAAGTACTTGAATGCGTGGAGTAAAGTGATTGAATCGGCCCCCCCGCTAACGGCAATGATAAATCCCGCTTTCTCGTCAATCTCGTGTTCCTTGAGGAACTGTTTTATTGTATCCAACATAACCTCTTTCTTTAATGAATAGCCTAAATTAGCGATTTTTCCTGAAAGAAGAAGGGAAACACGAATAAAAATGATGATTTTATTTTACCAGAAACGTTGTTCCCCGTTTTGTATCGTGAATACACGCTCTTCCTTGCCAGCCGTGTGATTGCGCAGCCAGTAAACCGCATTCGATGGAACGTTTTCAAATTCAACGGAATAGCCCGTGGCGATTTTACAACCGAGAGATTGCCAACCACCGAGGTCAAAGTATAATAGCTCGTACTCGTTTCCGGGGTACACGCCGTTTGCGTCGTTGCGGGGCAGGTAGATGATTTCCGACACGCTGACGGGGTGGTCGAAGTCCACGACGAGCTGGTGGGATATTCTCCCGTGAGAAAGCGGGTCGTTGTCGAAGATGTTGGCGAGGCGGGCTCCTCTACCTTCGGGGTCAATGCTTTTTCCTGTTAGGTTTAGACCCCGCTTGTCCTTGAATCTCCACTCGGCGAGTTCCACAATCTTGGTATGGTTAAATCGCCAGTAACGGTATTTTTGCGTGGTGTCGACCGGAACGATTTCGGGTTGCATGTTCGGGTTGTGGGTGACACTGTGGATGGTTACGGGGTTTCGGAATGTTGGATCGTTCGATGCTTGAAACCTTGCCCCAACAAGGGCGTTGCCGTGGTACACTTTGTGGTGATGTAAAGGATATTTACGGGTGAGGGTGAGAGTCTGTCGTCGTGTCGTGTCGGGACGTAATGTGACAGTTGTCCCGTTTGCCCGCAGGATGAAGGGATAGGCGAAGTTTCGCTGGTATTCCTTCTCGAAATAGACGGGGAAATACACGATGTTGGGACCCATGGCGTGAAAGCGGGCTTTGTCTTGTTGCACGTCGCTCCAGTCGACGACCCGGAGTTCCCGCCCGTTGAATATGGCGAGATAGGCGTGGCGTGCCTGCACGGGGACAGTTGCGGAAACCGTAACATCCGAGGTGTGCAGGTATTTGTCGGTGACATCTCGGTTGAAGGGGTTGGTGAAAAACGGGGGAATGTATTCGTCCTTTTCGGGAACGGGAATGGGGTTGGTCGAGTACGTGCGGCGATATACTTTCGGGGCGTTTTTCATCTCTATCTGTCCGGCGAGTATGTCCTTGTTTTGGGTATCCATGACGACCGTCCATTCGTGGAATCCGTTCATGTCGGCCCAATAGGGGACGTGGTCTATGGCTGCGGGAATACCTACCATACGATATGCCAGTAGTTGTAGTTGGCTAGAAAAGACACATTCTTTAGCCGAGAAGGGGATTCCTGCTAGGTTGTCCTTTCCGGAATCAAGTCCTAGGGCGTGACCGTAAACGATCTGCGCCATGTTATAGGGGGAGTGTTTTTGGTTATCAAAGTAGCGTCCTGCCTCTTGCAGGCGTTCCCTTAGCCGAGAATCTATGGAATCCCGCCAATAGTCGAGGGGTTCGTTACCAATCCGGTAAGGTAGTAAATATTCAAGGAAACTTTCAAGAGTGAGGTCTTCGAGCCAAGGACTGTTGGTCCATAGCCGGAAGGTTTGGTCAATTTGGTGAATGAGGTAGTCGGCTTTCACTTGTTCGAGGTCCGGTTCCGCCCTGAGTTGCTGGCGGGAATAGGGATAACGGAGGGGTTGCATGAGGATGACTTTCTTCATCAAGTAAGGGGTCCCCGTGCTGTCGATGATGCGTTGGAGTTGCCGAAGGTAGGGACCGTCGAGGGAATAGTGACCTGGCATGTTCTCGATAAGGAAAATAGCCGCTTTTAGTTTGAGGCTGTCGCTGGCATAGTGGTCCAGCACTTTTTGGAGTTCCAGCTTGTTGTCTCCGGCAAGTTGCAGGGTTTGTTCGAGCCGGGAGGTTGCTTCCCGGCAGGAATATAGGAATATTACTAAGAGCAGGTAAAAAATAAGGCGCACGGTCTGTTTTTGTTTGCTGGTTAATATTATAATGCAAATGTATTTAATTTATTCAAGAATGATTATTGAAAATATTATTTATCTTTGTAAAGAACCAAATAAAGAAAAGGTCATGAAAAGGGTATTTATTTTTACGGTTTCCTTGTTGGTACTGGGAACTTTAGCAAGAGTTAACGCTCAGGAAAAGGTGACGCTGGTAAAAGTCGGGGATGATGTTCCCGAATTTGTCGTGGAGATGTTTGATGGACAAAAGATCAATATTAAGGATTTAAAGGGGAAGATAGTATTAATTAATTTCTGGGCTACGTGGTGTCCTCCTTGTCAAGAGGAGTTGAAACGGGTGCAGAAGGAGATTATTGATCGCTTTAAAGGGAAAGATTTCGTGTTCTTGGCTATTTCTCGCGAGGAGAGTAAGGAGCAGGTGAAGAAGTTTCGAGAAAGAAATGGATACACGTTCCCTATGGGACTTGATCCGGAACGTAAGATTTATTCGAAGTTTGCCACGGCAACCATTCCTCGAAATTTTATCATTGATAAGAAGGGAAAGATCGTGGAGATTGAGGTCGGTTATACGAAGGAGGCTTTTGCGAAGATGATTGAGAAATTGGAGAGATTGCTAAAGTAGGAATTTTGATTGATGATTTTTAATGGCTCTCGTACTGACTTATAATAATAATTTGTTAGTACGAGAGTTTTTCTTGTTACGTGGAAGTGTAAGTGGGTGTGGCTTGATTAAAATGCTTTAAGGAAAGATTGGAATTCTTTTGAGAGGAAGTGGCATATTATTCGTTAAATGTAATATCTTTGTCTTTGAATATAAATAAAGGATCGTTTATTGCGCCTCTCTAAATAGTGCTATTTTAACATTTTTATTCATATCTCTCAAAGCACAACTAGATATAAATCAAACTCATACATCAAAATCCATCCTTGTAAATAATAAATGCAATAAACGATCGTTTTTTGTTATCAAGGATGCAAAAAATTGAGAAGATAAATATGCGAAAACAGGAGGTGTTTGATAGCTATTTCCGACGTTATTATCAAACACTTTGTTACTTTGCATTTAACTATCTAAAAGTGCAGGATGAGGCGGAAGATGTGGTACAAGAGGTGTTTATAAAACTTTTGAACTGGGATGAAAGTTTTGATAACGAGGAACATTTGAAACATTATCTTTATAAAGCTGTTCGTAATAGTTGTTTGAATCAAATAAAAATGACGGGGATTCGTGCTGATATATTGGAATCTATTCAGAAGAATACCCCGGAGGACGAGAATAATTTTTTCGTAAATGTGGTACGAGCTGAGGTCTATCAAGAGATTATGGGAGCAATTCAAGACTTACCTACAGAATGTGGAAGGATTTTTAAATTAGCTTATGTGGAAGGTTTCAGTAATGATGAAATTGCCACCCAACTTTCAATTAGTGTAAATACCGTGAAGGCTCAAAAGAATAAGGCGAAAATTCAATTGCGGGAAAAGTTAAAAGGGTTGTATCCAGTGTTGTTATTTTTATTTTAAATAACGCTTATGGTCTGGTATATCGAAGTATTGTTGCGCATACCGGAGGGGGAGAGGGAAAATCATGGGTAGAATGGCGCACAAACTTGGAGCGGGTGGGAAAGTACGAGTTGTTCGTGCATATTCCCGAGTTTTCTGCTATGAATATAATGTATAAAAGTAATTTGTTATCACAACGGGGGACACAATCGTATACAATTGTGTTACTGGAAGCTAGATATGAGATTTCTATCAATACTTCTGATTACGGGTGGATTTCTTTGGGTGAGTATGAGAGTACCTCCGGAGAGTGTGTTGTCATGTTACATGATACAGGAGATCCGAACCATATTATTATCGGGGATGCGGTGAAATGGGTGTACGTAGGAGAGAGAGGATGAATAAAAATGTATAATTTGAAATGATGAAATAAAATTATTGGTGTTGATTTTATGTGTAGAACGACGATTTGTCAATTAAAATTAGCTTTTGGTATGAGTACTAGTGATATGTAGTAATCGCTAATTGATGATGTTGAAAAAATAGATCAACTCAAAATAAATGTGGTGAGATTTTTTGAAAAAAGTTGAGTTTTGCGTAATCCTTTTTTGGAAGTTATTTGTAATAGGGGAAATTTTACAAGAGAGATGAAGAATCCATTTGAATTTACAAAAGAGTTATTGCGGTATACCCGAGGAGAACTTTCTAAGGAAGAGGAGAAAGGGATAGAGCAGGTGTTGTCGGAAGTGGAGGGAATGAATACATTGGTGGGGGAACTAAAGGATAAGAACCGAATCGAGCATGAAATGCATGTTATTGCAAGGTTTGATACGGAAAGGGCTTTAGGTAAAGTGAAAAATAGAAAACAGGTAAAAAGAAGAGGAATATTACCTTGGATTGCGGCTGCGTCTGTTGTGGTAATTGCAGGAGTTTCTGCTTGGATATTGTTAAGCCAAGAACCGGATGTACACAATTTGCCTGTAGCAGAAAAATTTGAGCCGGGTAAGGCTGTTGTGACATTAGAGATGGCATCCGGATTGAAATATCGTTTGGATACATTATCTTCTGTTGTTCGTAATAATCGGGTAAATGTTGCTTTTGATAATAATGATAGAGTACTGAAAATAAAAGAGCAAGATTCTTTAGCAGATGGTGCTACAAAAGAAATTGGGTATAACACGATCAATGTACCATATGGAGGAACGTATACGGTGGAATTGTGTGATGGAACGAAGGTATACTTGAATTCGGGAACTACATTGGAATTTCCTTCTCGGTTTGACGGAAAAGTTCGCAGTGTAATTTTGAAAGGAGAGGCATATTTTGATGTAGCTCGAAATGTAAGTAAACCGTTTGTTGTGGAGGTGGATGAGATGAAAGTGAAGGTGTTGGGTACATCTTTTAACGTGAAATCGTATGTTGATGAACCAGGGGTTTACACGACATTAGTAGAGGGTAGTGTCGCTATTCTTCGGGATGGGCAACCGGAGAAGAAGATCAAACCGGGAGAACAAGCTTATTATAATAAGGGTGTCGGAACCTTGAGTATTGCTGAAGTTGATGTCAATGAATTCACGTCTTGGAAGGATGGGTTGTTTTATTTCAAAGACATTGCTTTAGAAGAAATTTTGAGAATCGTCTCAAGATGGTACGATTTGGAAGTATTTTACATGAATCAGGGAGCGAAGAGTGTGATATACAGTGGTAAATTGCCAATGTATTCTTCTGTGGAGGATGTGTTGCGGAAGTTCGAGATATCCGGAGATGTACGTTTTGAACTGAAAGGTAGAACTTTAACTGTTTTTGATAAATAAAAACGGGATTGGGCAATCCCGTTTTGTATACCCGCTCGTTGGGCGACGAGCAGAATAAATGTTTAATTTAATTGAATTACAAATCTATGAAAAAAAATTGGGATTTGTTGCTGAATTTTTGGCAATATCGGAAATCTAAATTCTTTTTGCGCATGAAAATCTCGATGATTTTATTATTGGTGGGGGTGATGCACCTTTCCGCTAATACGTTTTCACAAACGAAAGTGTCGTTGAATATGAAAGATGCAACAGTGCAGGAGGTATTTTCCAATTTGGAAAAGATGACGAACTATACCTTCCTTTATAAGTTGGATCTTGTTAATAAATGTGGTAAAGTAAATATTGATGCCACAGATCAGGATTTCAGTCAATTATTGCTGGAGTTATTAAATCCACTAGGCTTGTCTTTTACAATAGATGATCAAGTGGTTGTTATCACTGCAAGTAAGGCCAAAGATGATGTTAAAAAAGAGCTTACTATCAAGGGGCGTGTTTTCATGAAAGATAGTACGGGAGTTCCGGGAGCAACAGTTATTTTAAAAGGAACTTCGACAGGTGTAATTACAAATATGGCAGGGGAATTTACAATCACAATTCCTTATACAGAATCTCCTGTATTGATCTTTTCCTTTTTGGGAATGAAAACTCGTGAAGTTAGATATGTTGGACAAAAGGAGATGATGGTGTTGATGGAAGAAGATGTAAAAGCGATGGATGAGGTAATTGTAACAGGTTATCAACGTATTCGAAAGTCTGATATGGTAGGATCCACGAACTCCGTTAAACGTGAGGATTTGTTTTTTAATGGAACGAATTCAATTGAGCAGATGTTACAGGGAAAACTTCCGGGAATGGTAGTTATGAATACGAGTGGTTTGGTTGGTAAACGTCAGAAAGTTCGTGTTCGAGGAACTTCAACCTTATTAGGTAATCAGGAACCTGTTTGGGTTGTTGATGGAATTATTCAAGAGGATCCATTACCCTTTAAAACACGTGAATTAGATGCTTTGGGTAATATTTCTCAGGACAATTTTGATATGGTAAAAGATTTCGTTGGAAATGCTATTTCTTGGTTGAATCCCAATGATATAGAAGATATTACTGTGTTGAAAGATGCTTCGGCTACCGTTATGTATGGTGTGAAAGCGGCTAATGGGGTAATTTTGATAAAAACAAAACAGGGACAAGCAGGTAGAATGTCCGTAAATTATAGTGGAGATATATCCATTACTCCTCGGTTGACTTATGAAAAAATGAATTTAATGAATTCTAAAGAGCGTGTGGATGTTTCTCGAGAGATTTATGAAAGAGGATTAACATCTGATAACCGTCCGTTGGAATCAATCGGTTATGAAGGAGCTTTAGGGCGCTATTTGGCCAAAGAAATTTCTTATGATGAATTTAATGATGAAGTAAAAAAGTTAGAATCAACAAATACAGATTGGTTTAAATTATTATTTCGAAATAGTGTAAGTATGAATCATAGTTTAAGTATCTCTGGAGGAACAGATAAGATTAGTTATTATGGTTCAGTAAATGCTACAATCAATAGAGGAACATCAATAGGAAATGAAAGTACGTCATATAGTGCTGCTATTGGAATAAATGCAAAGTTTGGAGAGAAGGTTAATTTGGGGTTGAGAATAAACGGTTCAACTTCGGAAACAGATGGTTATTATCAAGTCGATCCTTATAATTATGCTTCAACAACAAGTAGAGTCATTCCTTGTTTTGAAAATGGTGAAAAGTTTTTTTATAAAGATAAGAGCGGTTATCTATATAATATATTGCATGAAATATCTATGACGGGAAATACAAATACCAATCGTAGTATGGGTGTTTCAGCTAGTTTCCGTTGGGATATTTTAACCGGTTTGCAATTTGAAAGTACTTTTGGATTGAATACCTCTAATATTGTAGGAGAATCTTATGCTGATGAACAAAGTCATTATATTACGGAAATCAGAAAGTATGAATTTGGTACGCAACGTCCTGCAGATAATTTGTATCAACGTTCTCCGTTACCTCATGGGGGTGAGTTGAATACTACGGAGGATCGTAATTTCAATTATACCTGGAGGAATACATTATCTTATAACTATGTTCTTGCAGAAAAACATCGTTTTAGTTTGATGGTAGGTCAGGAATGTCGAAGTAATAAATATGATGGAGTTGCGTCTACTATTTATGGTTATTTCCCAGGACGAGGAAAATCAGTTTCTTTGCCTCCAACAATAATAAAAGATCAAAATGGAGAAGATCGGCGTAATGATTTATTAGATAAATATACAACAGTAGTAACGGATCGTAAATCTAATTATATCGGTTATTTTGCTAGTTTCACTTATGGATTTGATGAAAGATATATATTAACAGCGAGCTTCCGTTCAGATGCTTCTAATAGATTTGGTCAAGATACAAGAAATCGTTTCTTACCTGTATGGTCTATTGGAGGACGTTGGAATGTACATTATGAACCTTGGATGCAAAATCAGCAAGTGATTAGCGATTTAAATTTTAGAGTTAGTTACGGCTGGCAAGGAAATGTGGCAGAAAATTATGGACCAGATTTAATTGCTCGGATCGGAAGTGGAACAGAGACGATAGATCAAAACCGAACAGGTGAATACATGATGTTTATTAAATCGTTGCCTTATGGTAATTTGCGCTGGGAAAAAACGAAAACAATTAATTTAGGTACAGACTTTGGATTATTCCAAAATAAAATTACATGGACAATAGAATACTATAATAAGAAAACCGAAGATATGATCGTAGAAAAAGAGGTTCCTTATGCTTATGGAGTTACCTCGATGCCAATTAATGGTGGAAGTATGACGAATCAAGGTATTGAGGTTTCTGTTGGATTTACTCCTGTTCGTACAAATAATTTTACATGGAGTATGTCTATAAACTCTTCTAAAAATTTTAATGAAGTAAAGTCAACTGTAAATGAAAATGAAAATTGGAGAGCGGCTGCTAGTGGAAGTCTAAACAAAGCCGGATATGCAGTATCTTCTTTCTGGGCATTTGATTTTAGTGGCTTAAATCCAAAGACAGGGTCGGCAGAGTTTAATATTCCTTCTGTGGAAGAAAATCCGGCAGGACAAACGGATGCTACTACTTTTATGAAATATATGGGAACGTTGGAACCTGACTTTACCGGAGGTGTTTCTATGTCATTCCGTTATAAGAGTTTATCACTATCTTCATCGTTTAATCTGCAAATAGGTGGAAAGAAGTTTTTGTATGAAGTGTTTGATGAATCAATCGTGACTTCAACTCCAAGTGCTTACGTTAATTTGCCTAAGGAATTGACCAAAAGATGGAGAAAGCCCGGTGATGAGGCGTTTACAGATATTCCAGCATTATCTTCAACGGAGGCTTCGTATTACAAATTGCCGAATGGTGCTTCTGAATATGCTCCTCGTTTATATAACTACTCGGATGTACGGGTTGTGAATGCTTCTTTTTTACGTTGTAATGCTTTATCTTTAAATTATACGCTTCCAGAGAAATGGGTGAAAAAGATGTATTTGAAAAATTTATCGTTTAGTGCTTCTGTAAGTAATCCGTTTATAATTGTTAGTAAAGAATTTAAAGGGATGGACCCGGAAGTTGCAACTGGTTCACAACCAATATCTCGTACGTATTCATTTGGTATTAATGTTAGTTTATAATGATAGACGATATGAAAAGTTTTTTTTATTGTTTGATTTTTATGGCTCTTAGCATCGGAATAATGGGATGTGGTGATTTTTTGGAAGAGTCTAGTCAAGATGAAGTACGCCCAAGTACAGTTTCAGATTTAGAACAATTATTATTAGGAGAGGGATATCTGAGAACCGATTGTATATATCCTTATTTAGAGCTTTTGACAGATAATGTACAAAATGCTTATAGTGACAATGAAAGCCATGTTACTGTGTTGCAGCAAGGATTGCCTGTATTTACATGGGATGTTGATATGTTTGATAAGATGGAAGAGTTGTATACGACTGGAATAGATACTTGGGAAAAATTGTATTCCAAAATAAAAGGATGCAATGTTGTACTTGATATGCTGGATGATGTTACTGGAGATGAGAATGAAAAATTGAATCAGAGAGGTCAGGCATTGGCTTTAAGGGGATATTATTATTTTTTGTTGATAAATACGTTTGCACAGCCATATAATAAAGAAGGGGTTGATCTAAATACAGCATTGGGAGTTCCTTTGATTGTGAGTTCTGCAGTAAAAGATGAATTCCCAGCAAGAGAAAGTATTGCAAAAGTATATCAACAAATTGAACGTGACTTGTTAGAAGCTGTGGATTTGATGGATAAATATGGGCAGAATAATATACAATACAAAGTTACCCCTTTATTCGTTTATAATTTGCTGTCACGTATGTATCTTTATGTGGAAAATTGGGGAAAGGCTGCAGAATATGCTTCTGTTGTGATTACAAGAAATCCTCAATTGCGTCGCTTGTCTGATTTTGTAACAATAGAGGTTGATGAGTGGTTTGGTGATGAAACACTTACTTATGATGTAAATGGTGGTGTGTTAAATTATAACAGTCCTGAACTTATATGGGGATATGGAGATAAAAGGATTAGTGAAATTCTTTTCCAATTACCTGATATTTTTACATATCCTGGTTCTTCACCAATATTTTCAGTGTCTGATAAATTTTTGGCACAACATGATGTAAATGATTTAAGACCAGCTTGCTATTACCAACGGTATTTTAAGTCAATTGTCCCGATGGTATTTGGTTCGATATATGGGTCTAAGTCAAATTTAAATGATTTGTCGAATCCTCATAGAGGAATGAGGGTTGCTGAGGCTTACCTGAACAGGGCAGAGGCAAATATTCGATTATTTTTGGAAAATGGAAATGAAAATTTGCGTATAAGTGCATTGACTGATTTGAATTACTTACGAGAACATCGTTTCCGTCAGCCTTATGAAGATGTTAATATAACAGATGGTCAAACATTATTGGAATTTTGTTTGGATGAACGTCGTAAGGAGTTGGCTTTTGATGATCATCGTTGGTTTGATTTGCGGCGTTGTGGAATGCCAGAAATGATTCATGAGGTAACTATTAATAAAGGACAAGTACAAGAGTATCGCTTGGCAAAAGGAAGTGATCGTTACGTGTTACCAATTCCCAAGAAGGTATTGGATAAAAATCCGGCTTTAGTACAAAATCCATGATCGTATTTATTGGTAACGAATTAAATGAATGAAGAGTATGAAAAAGATATTATGTTTATTTTTAGGGTGTGTCTTATTTATCAGTTGTTATGATGAAGGTAAGATCAAACCATCAGAGGAGCCTGAGTTAATTTATGGAAAATATACTTTACCTCAAGGTGATCATGACTATGATGATGATATTGTAGCATTTTATAAAAAATATGGTTCTTTATTATTGTATAAATTCACTACAAAAGATTTTGGATGGTCTCCTACGGGTAATGTTGCTTGGGATATAACTACGGATACGATAATTATTCCTGGTGCAGGATCTAAATATGATGCTCAGCCGGCAGATGAATTGTATGTAAGTAATCAATTGGAATTATTGCAAGATAAATTATTTAATTATTTGTCTGATACATTGATGTCGTGCTTGCCTCAAAAAATATTACTATGCAGTACTTTAGATTTGGTTCCAATTGGATTAGGGTATAATCCTAAACCAGATGAACGTCAACCTTTAAATGTATATGCTGGTTTTTATCATATTGCTGTTAATTGGGGAAGTGATAAGATTTTGACAATGACGGCTGATGAACGAAATCAGTTTAAAAAAGATGTGTGTATTGCTTATTTCGGGTCTATTGTAAAGTCTTTGGGATCTCCTCAAGAGTTTTTCATGGTTTCAAATTATTCAGATAATATATCTGCAGATGATATTTATGCTAATGGGATATTAAATCATGACCATAGAACAAGTTTAGAGAATGACTGGTTTGACTATCTGAAGTTAGCTATCGAAAATTCTATTAATGATTTGGAAGCAGAGGGTGGAGTATTAAGCGAATCTGTGGATGTCAATGGGAAAATTCGAGAAAAGTACACGATTATGATAGACTTTTTTGAATCGAAATATGATTTTGATATTCAAGCAATAGGAAACGACGTGGAATAATATGAAATAGAAAGAGTGTGGTAATATTTATCACACTCTCTTAAAATCAGAATTAGATGAAAATTACATATATTGGTGTTGGGTTGTTTTGGATATGGTTATTCGTGAATGCGTTTACACTATCTGCACAGGAAAAATTAGAGTTATCTGGTAAGATTCGTGTATTGGAGCCTGTGGAGTTGAGGTTAGAGAATATAAAGGGGGAGGTTTTGCAAAAAACGATGGTAAAGAATAATAATCCATTTTCTCTACAAGCTTGTAAAATTGAACCGGACGTCTATTTGATTTGTTTGGGTGAGACAAAACAACCAATTTATTTAACCAATACCCATGTAACAATAAAAGGCTTTTACAATTGTCGGGATGTGAAGAGTAGTTCCTTAAATTTTACAGGGATTGATATATATTATGAATTGTTGAAGTGGCTGCCTAAAGAGGAATTTTCACAAGACAAGACGATTGATCCAGAAATAAAGGGAAAGTTGAAAGGGAATATGTATAGTGCGTTAGCTTATATCTCGGATATGTCGACGTACAAGCCGAACAAGTTATTATTGGATTGTATGTCAGAAGAAGCATTGAAAACGACTTCCGGCAAGTGGTTAAAGCATCGGACGGATAGCTTATATTATTATTCAATAGGAGCTCCGGCATATGATTTTACATTTCAAGATGTTCAGGGGAAAAAGGTAAGTTTAAGCGACTTTCGGGGGAAACTGGTGCTGGTAGATTTTTGGGCATCATGGTGTGGACCGTGTCGGCATGAGATGAAGAATTTATTACCAATATATAACGAATTGAAAGGGGATGATCTGGAGTTTATCAGTATATCTTTGGATTCGAAAGAAGAAAACTGGAGAAAAATGCTGGAAGAAGAGAAGTTACCTTGGGTGATGTTATGGGATAAGGAAGGATTCGTGATTGGTAATAAGCCTAACAAAATTCAACGAGCATACGGTTTTTATAGTATTCCTTTCATTGTTCTGATTGATAAAGAAGGACGTTTGTTAGCTAAGGATCTGCGAGGAGAACGGGTGAAAGAGGAGATTTTAAAGGCTAGGGCTAATAAGTGATTTATAATTAGGGATTAACGATTTGTATAGATAGATCGTTCGGTAATGTATTGTAAAAATAAAACTGTAAAGTATGAAAAAGTGTTTCTTGTTATTGATGGCGAGTGCATGCATTAGTGTTGCAAATGCACAGTTAGTAAAACAGAATGAACAAGGAGAAAAAAAACAAGCTGATTTGGATTGGTATAATTGTTCTTTTGATAAAGATGGAGTGTATGGAGCTGAGGTAAATAAAGCATATGATTTCCTAAAAGGGAAAAAAATAAAGAAAAGACCGGTTGTTGCCTTAATCGGAGCGGGCATGGATATAGAACATGAAGATTTGAAACAGGCAATTTGGGTAAATTCGAAAGAAAAGGCAGACGGAAAGGATAATGATAAAAATGGTTTGGTAGATGATATCAACGGTTGGAATTTCTTAGGTGGGAAAGATGGTCAAGTAATGGAGGCAACAATGCGGGAAGGAGATCGGGAATTTTTACGTCTAAAAGATAAATATGCTGATTATATTTTTGATGGTAAAAATTACAATAAGGTTATTGATGGAAAGTTGACTAAAGTGGCTGATCCGGAAAATATAGACGAGTATAATTATTTTTTTAAAAAGGTATTACCGGAATCTCCGGTGGCAGGAAGTTATTGTGGTTGGCAACTTACCTATGTGTTGAAAGCTTATGCAGATAAGTTTGATCAAATGATGAAAGAACGCTTTCCAGGAAAAGAATTGACGGAGGCAGAATTTGGTATTTGTTATGATCCGAAAGCTCCACGTGATTCATTGTCAGAAGTAGCATTTATGATGTGTGCAATGGGTTTTGGTGTTTATAAAACGGATAAATGGGAAACTGTTTATGCAGGTATAAGGAGTGGAGGACAAATAGAACAAGCTAAGGCCGAATATGAGAGAAAAGTAGGACAATTTGGATCTGACGGTCGTAAAGATATTATTGGAGATAATTACTTGGATATTAATGATAATAAATATGGAAACAATGTATTGTTAACGGCTGACGCTACTATTGGTACGATGGAAGCCGGTATCATTGTTGCTAAAAGAGAGAACGGCTTAGGTAGTAATGGTATCATGGATCAAGCAGAGATCATGACGTTGAGAGTTGCGGCTAATGGAGAACCTTATTTGAAAGACATCGCTTTGGCTATCCGTTATGCGGTAGATCACCAAGCAGATATTATCATGTTACCTGTCCAAAATACACTTTATCCTGAAGATCAGAAAAAATGGATTAGTGAGGCATTGGAATATGCTGAGAGTAAAGGTGTGTTTTGCGTCACTCCAGCCTGGGAGGGTGCACAGGATTTAGCAGTAGAAACTTATTACCCGAACCGTTGGATGACAGGTAAAAAAGAATTAACAAATTTAATGGTAGTTTGTTCTTCTGATAAAAATGGAAATCCCTCTATGAATTCTAATTATGGAGCTAAAGAAGTAGATTTGTATGCCCCGGGGATGGAAATTTATTCTACTTACACGGGAGATACCTACCAGAGCGGAACTGGCCTAGGATTGGCGGCTGCAACGACAGTAGGGGTTGCTGCTTTAATTAAGGCTTATTATCCTCATTTGACAGGAACGCAAATCCGGAATATTTTACTGGAGACAGTTACTTCCAGAAAGGATGCAGAGGTTGAAAAGGGTATTATTGTAGATGGGAAACCGACTCAAGATTTATTCTTATTTGGAGATTTATGTCTTTCTGGTGGTATTATTAATGCTTATCAAGCTGTAGTTGCTGCAGATAAGATTGCTAAATAAGGAAAGGAATATGAGGATGAGATTGATTTTTGGACTATTATTATTTTTGATTGTTGTGCCGCTTTCGGCACAACAAGTCAAAAGTGTGATCCCTTATCGTATGGTAGGGGGGAAAATGATCGTGGATATGACTATAAATGGACAGATTCGTTCATTTATATTTGATACGGGAGGTCAGATGGCTTTAACCGGAGAACTTTGTGAAGAACTGAATATTTCGGTAGTGGATTCGGTGAAAGTAACGGATGTGAATGGTAAGGAAGTTGGGTTACCTAGAGTGGTTGTTTCCAGCTTGATGACTCCGGATGAACGAATTAACTTTTCAGGAGTCCCGGCGATGAAATTATCAACACCTTCTCCTTTTGAATGCTTTCATGCAGATGGGTTGATCGGAAGTGATTTGTTTAAGGATTTGATCGTAGAGATAGACGGTAAAGCGAAGACAATAACTGTAACTTCGGCTGAAAAGAGTTCAGCGGTTTCTTTGCGTAAGATGCTGCCGTTTTCGGGAAAAGGTTTTATGCCGATTATAACCTTGCAGGCAGGAGCAGGAAACAGTTTGGTTGTGTTATTTGATACAGGGTGTCCTAGTTTTTTATCTTTAAAGAATACAGATTACGAAAATTTGCGTTCTAGCGGGGCTTTTCAGGTGATGAGTGAAGGTGTAGGTGGAGGATCGATCGGCGTAGGGGGTATGACGGAAGCTGAAACCTCGTATCGGATAGAATTCCCGCTTTTGTCAGTAGGTCCGACGAAATTCAAACAGGTAATAGCTGAAACAGCAACTCCACCTTATACTTTACTAGGAGTGAAATTATTGGAATACGGTAAAGTTACGATCGATTACCCTCGTAGACGCTGGTATTTTGAGGCTTACGAGCAGGAATTTGATATGACTAGCAAACATTACAACGTGAATCTACAAGTGAAGGATGGAGATTTAGTTGTGGCAACCGTGTGGTCTGCTATGAAGGGTGTCGTTGAAGTTGGGGATAAAGTAGTAAAGATTAATGGAAAGCCCACTGGTAAATATGATTTTTGTGAGAGTATTATTTCGGGTATCCCAGAATTGAAAGCGAAGAAGAAGACAAAATTGACAATTCTCACGAAAGATGGTGAGAAAGTAATCGTTTACCAAAAAGAATAAGATATGTTGAGAATACAATTCAAAACTTTTTTGTGCGGTATTTTCATGTTCTCTTTCATACATGGATTTGCTCAGCAACAACCGACAAAACGGATTTGTGATACTATTCATTATGAGTTTATCCAAGGAAAGATTGTTATACCGGTAGTTGTGAATGGGGTGAAGGTGAAGTATATTGTGGATACCGGAGGACAGACTGGAACGGACTGGGAGCATGTAAAAGCCATGGGGGGTGTTGCCACGGGTGCATCCAGATCAATATCGGATCACAATGATATGAAGGAACTTTATCAGATTGCAGAAGTAGAAAATGTGCAATTGAGTCCGAATTACACGTTGAGTAAAATGAAAACAATGGTTCTCCCTATTATTGGAAGTTTTAGGGGAATAGGTACTGTTGGGATCTTAGGTGGGGATGCTTTTGCCCAGTCTGTGGTTACTTTTGATGCGAGAAAACAGATCATGGTTATAAATTATCCTTATCGCCCGGATCGTCTGAAGATAACGGAGGGGGTAGAGATGTTTCCTGGAGATACACATCATTCTATCATTAATGTAAATTTAGGCGGGGTTGAAAAACAAGTATTGTTTGACACGGGAGCCGATGGATTTCTTTTGTTGACGGCGAATGATTTTAAAGATATAGAAGCTGCGGGTAAAGGAGAAAAGACGGCTCATGGGTTTGGGATTAATGGTGTAGGATTGGAAGGCCTGAGTCATCCGGTGGATATGAACAAGGTTAACGTGAAAGAGATGACTGTTTTAGGTAAAAAGTTCACCAATGCTGGGAGCGTTATTTCCGACAAATCGACGACTCTTGTTGGGGTTGATTTACTGCAATACGGAAAAGTTGTTATTGACTATATGAGGAATCGATTCTATTTTTTCCCCTTTGATTCGGAAATTGCAGATATGGGTGGAGCTCCTAAAACTTGGAATGTAAGTATCTTACCGGCTAACGAACGTTTTGAGATCACTACCGTATGGGATAGTATGAAAGATGTTGTGAATTTTGGAGATCAAGTCGTTGATATTAATGGAACGGATATAACAAAATTTCCGATGAGTCAACCGGCAGTTGACAGTGTTATGAATGCCATAAAAGAGAATGTGGGGTATATTGTTGTATTGAAGGATGGGCAAAAAAAGAAGATAGAGATTAGAAGAGAGTAAGGACATTTACAATTTATGATTTACGATTATGATTAGGAAAAAAACAATAATGGTATTGAGTTTATGTTTACTGACCATGGGAACATGGGCTCAAGCAAAGAACACCTCCGTGGAGGTGAAGGATTACCGAGAGGTGGATGGAAAGATTGTATTAGAAATGGTTGTAAATGGGGTAATCGCTGATTTTGTGTTAGATTTGGCCGGGCATAATGCAATATTACCGGAGTATGTGGAAAAATTGAAAATAGATCCCAATGTTCCCGGAGATTTTCGTTATGATACATTTCAGTATAAAAAAGTTTCGGTAGAAAAGTCTGTGAAGATTGGAAGTATCTCTTTTGGAAATAGTGTATTTGGGAATGAGGTGGCTGCATTTGTGTTGAAAGATGAACCTTATTTGCGGAAGCTGGGTGTTGCTGGGGTGGTTGGTAGTTCTCTGTTTAATAATGTTGTGTTGACAATCGATTCCAAGCGGAAGAAAATAACGATGAGTAATCCTTATCGCCCCTCTTATATGAAATTGGATCATCGTTCTAATATGGATTTGATCCCGGCTTCAGGTATTGTTTGTCCTGTTGTGCTAGATGGAGTAACTTATTCTTTGTTATTGGATACATGGAATAACGGGATGATTACTTTGAATGCGGCAGATTTTGCCAAGTTAAATGGTAAGGATGGGGGAAATGTAAAGGTTAGTGAAGGATATGCGTCTGCGGAAATAGCAGCAAAAAGTAAAGTTGTAGGAGCATGCCACTTTGTGAAAGGTGATTTTTCGGACATTACTGTTGCTGAAAATGGATCATTACCTCGTTCTGTTATCGGGAATGAAATTTTGAAACAAGGTTTACTTTCTATTGATTACGGGAAAAGAAAAGTGTATTTTCAGCCATTTGATTTAGCCGAGGTGAAGGATGAAGTGATAGGTGCTGACGAGGTAAAAGTGGAATCCGGTAAATTGAATCCGATTACTAGGGAATACTTTTTAGAATATGTGTATGATTATCGGAAAAGTTCGGAATTCGTGTTTAAAGGAGACAAACCGGTTGTGATTGATTTTTGGGCAACTTGGTGTGGTCCTTGTATGCGTTTGATCCCGGAATTGGAAAAAATGGCTGAAAAGTATAAAGATCAAGTGATATTTCTGAAAGTAAATGCTGATAAAGAGAAAGAGTTGTGCGGAATGTTTAATATTGTTGCTTTACCGACTGTGTTCTTTATACCCGTGAATGGGAAACCGATTGTGGAGATGGGGGCTACTCCGGAGAAATACGTGGAGATCATAGAGAAGCAGTTGCTAAAGAAATAATTAACAACAATAGATTATGAAAATAGCAGGAATTATATTTTTGTTGTTCGTGTCTTTGAGTGGAATGGCACAACAGGCCGAATCATCAAAAGAGTACGTGATAAAAGCGTGGAATGAGTTCCAACTTCCGGAAAAAGGAGCGATCAAAGCAATCTTAGCTCGGCGGGATCAGATTACACGTTACCTAAAAGTAAATAATGCAGCTGTAGAGGCTGAACAGGAGAATGGTGCGCAGGCAATTCGCCGGGCTGCAGATCTGTATGATGAAGGAAAAGATGCTCAATTAAAATCTTCCGAGATTAAAAAACTATTGAAAGGAGTGGATTTATCGACGAAAGAGTTTGTGAATTGTACTAGTTTGGAATATGTGATTGAGGACTATTTCGGACTGAAGGCTGTTGCCGAAGGTGCTCCCGTGAATCAAGCTTGGGGAAGTATGTGGTTTAATACTACAGTGGAAACGATTGGTAATAAATATGATTATCAGAGATACCGTCAGATTCTTGAATTGAATAATCCGGAGTTGTCGTTAGCTTATTTGTCATGCCTGAGATCAGTTTTCCGTTATAACGGATACACGAAAGGTTTGGATGAGATTCGTCCGTTATTTGATAAAAATATGCCGGAAGGAGCATTAAAGGATGAGATTAATGGATTGTACAAGAGTTACGAACACTTGAAGCAAGGAAATGTAGCTCCGGCATTTACATTGAAAGATTTTAGGGGTAAAGAACATTCTTTATCAGATTACAAGGGTAAAGTTTTAGTGATTGATGTGTGGGCAACCTGGTGTGGAGGATGTATTGCTAAACTACCCAAGTATATGGAAATGGCTGGAAAATATAAGGATCGTGATGATATTGTCTTTATTACCATTTCAATAGATGATAAAGGGGCTTATAATAGCTGGAAATATGCATTGCCTCGTTTGAAACTGATGGGTATGACAAATTTGTTGGCTTCCAAAGGAGAGTGTACCTTTCAGAAAGACTATAATATTACAGGGATACCTCGTTATTTCTTGATTGATAAAGAAGGAAAAATTGTTTCCGTCTATGCTCCGACTCCCGGTAAGGATTTTGAGGCGTTGATTGATATGACCTTGCAAAAATAATAACGAACAAAAATAGTAACTAGTATGAAAAAAATTGTATGGTTTGTGTTTTTGTGTTGTATCATGGTAGGGCAACCCGTTTGGGCTCAGAATAGGGTAACCGAACAGCAAAAAGTCGAGTATGATAAAGGTAATCGAGACCAAAAGTTCCTAAAAGAATATATCGAGGCGTTAAAGGCTGACGGGCAGACCGAAATATTGAATGATGTGGTGGATGAGTATTTAATGGTGTTACCATTAAATGAGCGTTACTCCGGTGGAAATTTATCGGATTTCGTGGAATATATAACTCACATGAATACGAAAACCATTGTCGATATTATTGAAAATTGGGACAAAATTTCTTTCACGGAAGAACAGGCTGATAAAATTGTGGAGAAAATAGATAATGTCTGTAAGATGGATTTGTTTCAAGTGATTATGAAGGAACGTGAAGATGAGAAAGGTCCCATTATGGATTGTAGTTCCCTACAAACAGCTTTAAGGAAGTCTGGTATTCCGGTTTCTAATGTAAGACGGCAAACCATTGAAATGTGGCAATACTGGCAGGTTAAGGATATAACGGGTATGATTGGTGCTTTTGAAAATATGTTTGTTGAATCGGAAGCTTCCCCAAAAGAAAAGGCTGGTAATGGCGTGCTTGATTTGGAAACGATGTTTGATGGGGTAATTCTTGGAAGTATGGTGAATTATATCTTGGAAGAGAGTAATTTAGAGCAATGTACCAAAATTCTTGATATCATGAATCTGGTTGTTGAGAAGAATGATAATAGTATCTTTGTTGACATGATTGCCAAATGGAAGGATAATTTTGAGGGGAAAAAGATGATGATAGAGATGGGTGAAGAATAAGTGTTGAGGATTGGGTAAAATTAAAATGAATGAGTTATGAGATTATTTATTGCTTTTTTAGTAATTTGTTGCGTGGGTTGTTCTCAATCATCACGTTATCAATTTAGTCTGAAAGGAAACATCGAGGGAGTGAAATATGGTACCGTTTTCTTGATGACTCCGGGAGATAGTTCAATAGTTTTATATAAGACTGATTTGGAGGGGGGAAAATTTGAGTTGAAGGGAGAATTGGATGAACCTAGACAAGTTATATTGAAAGTGAACCGACGTCAGACTTATTTCTTTATGGATGGTACGAATATGGAAATTTATTGCCCTTATTCGGCGTTAAGTGATAAGCATATAAAAGGGTCCCCGGCAAATAATTTAGCTGCAGAATATGACAAACTTGCCCAAGAGGGATATTACAAAGAATTTAATCAATTGATGAATGAGTATAAAGAGTTGCTGGATGTGGGTGATCAAAAAGCAGCAGATGAAAAAATGACTCAAGCACTAAAAATGGATGATAAACGTTTTGAATTGACCCGTAATTTTGTTAAACAACATCCGGATAACATGTATTCTGCCTATATTTCGGGAATTGTGAAAGAAGAAAGTTACGAGAAGGGAAAGGAGTTGTATGACTTGCTTACTCCCAAAATTCAAGCTTCATTCTATGGGCGTTTGTTGAAACAACAGACAGAGGCGTTGGCTGTTTCTGCATTAGGTGTTCCTTGTCCGGATTTCACGGCAACGGATGAGTCTGGTAATAAAGTTTCAATGGCTTCTCAGAAAGGTGGAATCATGGTTCTTGATTTTTGGGCTTCTTGGTGTGGTCCTTGTCGGCAAGAGATGAAAAATTTGCGGGAGCAATATGCTGAATTTAAAGATCAGGGAGTTCGCTTTATGAGTATCTCATTGGATGATTCTGTAGAAAAATGGAAAAAGGCTTGTGAAGAGGAGCAAATCCCATGGATCAGTGTTCGGGATGATAACGGTTGGTCTAAATCCGAAATTCGTAAGTTATTTGGTATTCAGGCGATACCATTTATCGTGTTACTGGATAAAGATGGTAATATTGTTGCCAAAAATATCCGTAGAAACAGTTTACGAGAGAAAATTTTGGAGTTGCTACAAAAATAAATAAGTTATGAAAGTTATAAATATAATTTTAGCTAGCATTATCATTTGCTTGGGGGTAGGATCTACTTGTTTCGCACAAGAAGTAAATGATAAGGCTTTACTGGAACGAGTAGATAAGGTATACCGTTTAATCCCGAGAGACTTGAATACGGATGAATTACTTCAAAAAATAAATGAGGTAGAAAAGTACGTTGGACTGGTTATAGATTCTATTGAAAATAAAGAGGCGAAAGAAAAGGCTCGATTGATTCAAGCTAAAGGGTTGTTATGGAGTTTAGGAAGTTACGTGTTTGAAACTGGAGATAAAGGATTGAAAGATGAGTTGTCAAAAAGAATTAAGGGGGTGGATCTGGATTCTCCAAGTCTGGAATTGCTTGATGATATCGACGTGGCTAATTTGTTAAATGGTTATTTCCGATTATTTATGCCAGATTTATCAGAGTTAGATAGAGCTACTTATGTTTTGTATAATATAAAAAGCGAAAAAATTCGTAATCCTTATGTGCTGACAGCATTAGTGTCAACATTAAAACAAAATGGATACACGGATGCGATTCAAGGAGTGATAGAAGATATTGAGCTTTGTTCCAAAACTGAGTCAACAATTCAAAAGGCGCATGAATTAAAAGCACAATATTATCCGGTACGAGTGGGGGAGGTGGCTCCCGATTTCGAGATGGAAGATGAATTTGGTAAGATGGTGAAACTTTCCGATTTCAGGGGAAAAATGGTGTTTATTGATGTTTGGGCTACTTGGTGTGGTGGATGTGTTGAGGGGTTGCCTTATTTCATGGCTTTGGGGGATCAATATAAGGATCAGAAGGATTTGGTGTTATTGACCATATCTGATGATGGAATAGAGGCTAAATCTCGTTGGTTAAAATTCTTAAAAGAGAAAAAATATTCCGGTAAGATTCCTCATTTGATCATCAATAAAGAGAAAGATAATTTCACGAAAGATTATTGTATTACGGGAATTCCCCGATATATTTTGATTGATAAGGAAGGGAAGATTGTGAATGCTTGGCACGTGGCAGCCAAACATGAATTATTCCCTTGGTTTTTCAAGATAGAGTTGGATAATATGAATCGAGAGTAATTTTTATTTAGTACTCAATGTTTATTTCCCGGTTTGACTTTGGTTGAACCGGGATTTATTGTTTTGTCGATGATAGGCTTAAAGGTGAATATAATTGATGGCATTCCGGATTAAATTATTATTTTTGTAATAATTATTAGATCCGAGGGAGCCGTTTATGAGAGTGATAAAGAAGGATATAGATATATTCATAGACCAACTACAGAAGGGTGATGAAGGTGCTTTTCGAGTATTATTCGATGAGTTCTATACGGCTTTGTGTCTGTTTGCAGAACGTTTCCTTGGAGAGCGGGAAGCGGCGGCGGACGTGGTTCAGGAGGCTTTTTTGAAATATTGGGACAGGCACATGGATTTTGATAATTACTATAAGATAAAATCTTTTCTTTACGTGGTGGTTCGCCATGATTGTTTGAATTTACTTCGGAATAAGCGTGAGGATTTGCCGGTGACAGAGGATATTGCCATGGACTCGGATGAATTTTTTCATAATCAAGTCATGGAAGAAGAGGCATATCGTGTATTTTACCGGGCGATTGAGCATTTGCCGCCACAGATGCGGAACGTGATCAATTACGCCTTGGAAGGATTGAAGAATGCAGATATTGCTCAAAAAATGGGAGTGTCCGAGAATGCTGTGCATGCCTATAAGAAAGAGGCGTACAAGAGATTGAAAGAGAGTATGAAAGATTATTATTACTTGTTGGATATATTTTTCTTATATCTGTTTCTTTGATTAATAAATGTTAAATAGTTAAATGCAACATACCCGATCTACCATTTCTTGTGTTGTAAGATTGAAAGAATTGATAAATATTCAATACAAGTAGTATGGATAAAGCGAAGTTTGATGTTGCGATTTTGGTGGGGAAGTATCTTGCCAACAATTTGACGGATGAAGAACAAAAGTATCTGTCCGATTGGCTTTCTTCGTCAGAAAAGAATCGTGCATGGTTTGAACGGGTAACATCGGAGTCTTATCAGATTGAAAAAGGGAAAGCAACTCGTTCCATTAACGTGGAGGAGGGGTGGAAAGCTTTGGAACTTAAACGGGAATCCCGGCTGGGGGGACGTCGCCGTCGGATCTATTGGATGCGTTACGTGGCGATGTTTGTCTTACCTCTGGCTATTGCCGTTTTATTACACCAAGTGTATTATTCCCGTAAAGATAAGGTGGAAATGGTACAGACAATTACTTCGGGAACGAGTAAGGCAATTCTTATATTGGCAGACGGTTTACCCGTGGTGCTGGAACAACAACAGGAAAAAACGCTGAAGGAATCGGATGGAACCAAGATTAACGTTCTGAAAGAACATATCAGTTACGAGAGTGATGTTGATGATAAGCAAGAGAAGTCGGTATACCATGAGCTGGTTATTCCTCGCGGGGGAGAGTTTTCTTTGACTTTGTCTGACGGGACGGAGGTCTACATGAATGCAGATTCAAAATTGCGTTTCCCGACAAAGTTCGGGAAGGGGGAACGGGTGGTAGAGTTGGAAGGGGAGGCCTATTTTCAGGTTGTTCATAACGAGGATGCTCCTTTTATCGTGAAGACTTCCCGGATGGCGATAAAAGTTTTGGGAACGGAGTTTAATGTTTCCGCTTATGCGGAGGATTCTATTATACGCACGACGTTGGTTCGGGGTTCCGTGAAGATTTCTTCGGAAGTCAGCGGGGAAAGCGTGGTTCTTCATCCCGGGGAACAGTCGGCTCTCAACCGGGGAGATCATTCCATGCTGGTGAGCGAGGTGGATGTGTCGTATGCGATGGCTTGGAAAGAAGGGCGTTTACGTTTTAAGGAGAAACCTTTGAAAGAGGTGATGAAAATTATATCCCGTTGGTATGATGTTGACGTGGTGTACGAGGACGAGGAGGTGAAAGATTATCCTTTCGGGTGTAATTTTAGTCGCCATGCAACGATAGAACCTTTATTGAAAGTATTCGAGGCGACGGGTACAATTGAAACGAGTATTCACGGTAGAAAAATATGGATTAGAAAGAGAAAATAAAACGGAAGATGGTGGTACATCTCCCGCTTGAACAAGTACTTTGTGGTAAAAGTACTATAAAGTTAAATAAATAAACACTCAAAGTTATGAAAAAAAATCATGGATTCCCCTATAAATGGGGAATAAAAATGAGGTATGTGTTGCTTGTATTACAAGTGGCCCTATTTCTTCCCCAATGGGGACACGCGAGCAATAATGTTTTATTGCCGGGACCTAAGATTAGCTTTTCGATGAAAGATGCTTTGATGAAAGATGTCATCTGGGAACTTGAAAAACGATCCGGGTTTGTATTCGCTTACAACGCGAATGATTTGTTGAAGGCGGGAAAAGTGAACGTGGAGGTGAAGGACAAGGATGTCTATGAGGCGTTGGATATTTGCTTGAAAGGAACGGGCTTGACGTATGTCGTGCAACAAGATGTTATCGTGATCAAGCGGGCAGATGCTCCGGTGCAGGAAGTGAAAAAGGTCACGATTACGGGACGGGTTGTAGATAAGGATAGTCTGCCGTTGCCGGGGGTAACGATTTTATTAAAACACACGACAATGGGTGTGGTTACCGACCAGAACGGACGTTATAGCATCACGATCCCGGATGTACAGGAGCCCGTGTTGATTTTTACTTTCGTGGGAATGAAATCCCGGGAGGTGAAGTATACGGGAAATAACGTGATTAATATCGTGTTGGAAGATGATGTGACGGAGGTGGAAGAGGTCGTGGTAACAGGAATGTTTACCCGCAAGGCCAGTAGTTTCACGGGATCGGCAACGACGATTAAGGGGGATGAATTGTTGAAGGTGGGGAATCAGAATGTATTCCAGAGTTTGAAAGCCTTGGAGCCGGGATTGATGATTTTTGAAAGTATAGACTTCGGTTCCGATCCCAATAAAGTACCGGAGATGCAATTGCGGGGAACTTCAGTGATTGCGATGGATGTGGAAGGAGCTTCGGACCTTCGGGGAAATTTTGAGAATAATCCCAATATGCCTTTGTTTATTTTAGACGGTTTTGAAGCAGCGGCAGTAAAGATTTTTGATTTGGATATTAACCGGATCGAGTCCATCACCATATTGAAAGATGCTGCCGCAAAAGCTATTTATGGATCTAAAGCGGCCAATGGCGTGGTGGTTGTCGAAACAAAAAGATCGGTTTCAAAGAACTTGAGAGTGACTTATATGGGGAATGTAAATGTCGAGGCACCTGATTTGTCTTCTTATGATTTGTGTAATGCTCGTGAAAAGTTAGAAGCCGAACGCATATATGGGATGTATACTCCTAGTAGGACGGATGAAATTGATGGGGTGCTTCGTCTGGAACGTTTGTATATGGAGCGTTTGGCTAAAGTGGAGGCGGGTGTCAATACGGATTGGATGGCTAAACCTTTGAGAAATGGTGTTGGGCATAAACATTCTTTGATGATAGAATTGGGGGATAAAAATATCCAGTTGGTGGCTAATCTTTCATATAACAGCATTGCGGGAGTTATGAAAGGTTCGGATCGGGAAAATGTAGCAGGTTCCGTTTTTGCTTCATACCGAAATAACCGATTCCGTTTCCGGAATGAATTGTCTGTTAATATAAATCGTAGTAGTGATTCTCCTTACGGTGAATTCAGTGAATATACAAGACTGAATCCATACTGGACTCCGGTGGATCAATACGGCCAAATTACAAGAAATGCCGGAGACGAGGAGGCATATTATCCTAATCCTTTGTACAATGCGACACTGAATACAAGTCTGAAAGATAAATATACGGATATCACCGATAATTTCGAGGGTGAATACGATGTTTTTGAAGGCTTGAAAGTAAGGGCAAGGATTGGTTTTACTCGGAAATTTACCCGTGCGGATCATTTCTATCCGGCAAATCATTTGAAGTTCAACACCGTGCAAGAACTTCGGAAGAGGGGCTCCTATCAAATTAATACAGGAGAGGGGCAGACCATGGATTACGATTTCAGTTTGAACTACTCCCGTCAATTGGGCGACAAACATTATGTGTTTGGTTTCTTGAGCTATAGTCTGAGCGAAAATACTTTTGAGGAAGATATTTTCAAGGCTGAAGGTTTTCCCAGTGATAAGATGAACAGTATATTTTTTGCACGTCAGTACACGGAAAATTCTAAACCAACGGGTTCTGAATCTACAAGTCGTTCCGTTGGGGTAAATGCGGTATTCAACTATTCTTTTGATGATCGGCTTTTAATGGATGTGACGTATCGGACGAATGCTTCCAGTCAATTTGGAGCAAACCAGAGATGGGGAAATTTCTGGAGTTTCGGTGGTGGATGGAATATTCACAATGAGAAATGGATGAGAGAGCTGGGATGGTTTTCGCGTTTGAAACTCCGTGCTTCTCTTGGTAGTACCGGTTCTCAAGGGTCTAATGCTTACCAGTCACTTGCTACTTACAATTATAGCGATAAATATTATGAAGATGCTTTGGGTGCTTATTTATTGGGCATGAAGAATGATGATTTGAAGTGGCAGAAAAAAATGGATTATAACTTGGGGGTGGATATGACAGTGAAGAATTGTTTTAATCTGGTTTTCGATTATTATCAGAGTATTACGGAAAATCTTTTGGTCGCTTTAACTTTACCACCTTCTTCTGGTTTCACGACCGTGCAGGAAAATATAGGGAAAGTAAAAAATGCCGGAGTGGAAGTGAATATGAGTTATACCGTATTTTCACACGCGAAAGATCGGTCTTATCTGACATTAGCCTTGCGAGGTGCTCATAATAAGAATAAAGTACTCAAGATATCCGATTCTATGAAGGCTTATAACGAGCGGATGGATAAGGAGATGTTGGAAGGTGGAAAGCCTGTTATCAAATATTATGACGGGGTATCTATGAATGCAATCTGGGCTGTGCCTTCTCTAGGGATTGATCCTGCCACCGGAAGGGAAATTTATCGAAAGAAAGATGGAAGATCGACTTTTACCTACGATGTCAATGACATGGTTATCTGTGGGGATAATCTCCCCAAACTGAATGGAAGTTTTAGTATTAATTTGGGGTATAAAGGACTGGGGTTTAATATGACCTGCATATATGAATTAGGAGCTAAAATGTTCAATCAAACGCTGATAGATCGGGTTGAAAATGTAGATATGCATTATAATGTAGATCGGCGAGTGTTGGAAGGACGTTGGCAGAATCCGGGAGATGTGGTGCGTTTTCGTTCTCTGAAATCTTATTGGGATCCTGAAACCCAAACTTATCCCAGAGATGTACAGACGAAGGCTACTTCACGTTTTGTGCAGAAAAAGAATGAATTGAATATTTCTTCTATCAACATTTCCTATGATTTTTATCGTTATGCTTTTGTGAAACAGATCGGGTTGGAACGGTTAAGTCTTGCTTTTTACATGAATGACGTGGCAAAGTTGTCGACGATAAAGACGGAAAGGGGATTGGCTTATCCCTTTGCTCGAAATTATAATTTTTCATTACAAATGACATTTTAAATACTGGAAATATGAATAAAAAGATAAATACTTGTCGTTTGATAATCGGTTTTTGCCTTTTATCGTTCGGTCTGTCATCTTGTTCCGAGTGGCTGGATGTAAAACCCAAATCCGAGATTAAAGAAGATGAGTTATTCAAGACGGAACAAGGATTTAAAGATGCCATGACAGGGGTATATGTACTCATGACGGAGGCTCAATTGTATGGTCGGGAAATGACTTTTGGGTTGGTGGAAGCAATTGGACAGCAGTATGAAATGGATCAGGCAACGAATGATTATTATGATGCAACTCAGTTCCGGTATGAGGTGGAAAAGGTAACGGCTAAGGTTGATGGAATATGGAGTTCTGCCTATAAAGTTGTGGCGAATATTAATAATATTCTTGAAAATTTGGAAACGAACGGAGGGTGCGTGACGCCTCCGGTGTATGCGCAATTGAAGGCAGAATGTCTGGGATTGAGAGCTTTTATTCATTTTGACTTGTTGAGGTTATTCGGATGGGGAAATTTGAAAGAACGTCCGGATATGTTGAACCGGCTTTGCATTCCTTATGCTTTCCAATATACGAAAGAGATCGTTCCTCAAGTGACTGTTGGAACGGCATTGGAATATATGGAAAAAGATTTGACGGAGGCGGAGAAATTGATTTCTCATGATGTTGCAACATCTCGTTTTACCTTTAATTATTATGCTCTGTTGGCAACTAGGATGCGTATTGCCATGTGGAAAGGTGATTATTCTGTTGCCCGAAAATATGCGGAAAATTTATTGAATTATGAAACAGATTTTGCTTGGGTAAGCAGAAATGCATTGGAAACGAGTTATCCGGAGAATCGGGATTTGACTTTTTCAAGTGAATATCTTTTTGGATTAAGTATCGAGCAGTATAAAGATATTACGGATTCGAATTTGGAATTTAAATTAGTTGAAAATCAGGATAATCCGCAAATGTTTTTTCATACAGCCGAAATTGCGGCTCAACTTTTTGAAGTAGAGGAAAATATAGGCTCCGGTGATTATCGTTATAAATGGTTATATGCACAAGGAGGAGATCGGTTTGCTTTTTTAAAACTCAAGCAGTATGAAAAGAGTATTTATGGTAACCGGGTCCCGTTGATGAAGAAAGCTGAAATTTACTATACGTTGGCCGAATGTTTGAATGAGTCCGGAAATGAGTCCGAACGGCAGGCGGGAGTCGGTTACTTGAATACGGTGAGAAGTAAACGGAATATACCCCAAGCTTTAGATGTTAATATATCAAAGGATGAATTGCGGGAGGAAATTCAGAAAGAATGGCGGAAAGAGATGTTGTTGGAGGGACAAATGTTCTATTATTATAAACGTAGAGGAATTTCCAGTATCCCGCGTTGCAACATTACGATGACCGATCAGACGTATGTTTTACCTTTACCTCAGGCAGAATTGGAATTTGGAGGCCGAGAAAACAATAAATAGGAATGAATATGAAAAGAATGAATAGATATAGTTTATGTTGGTTGGTTTTGCTCCTTGTCTTGTTTGAAGGATGCGAGAAAGACGAACCGATGGGATATATAGGGCGTCCCGGGTTTTATTTTAATGGTAATGAGTTTTCTTATTCCTTCGCGGAAAATCCTTGGAAAACTGTAGATACCGTGATGTTGCCCGTTATTATTACCGGCAAACTTGAAAATTATGCCCGGACTTTAAAAGCCGAGGTGGTTAAAGATTCTTCAACAGCTACGGAAAATATGTACCAGTTGCTGGAAGGAACTTTGGGAGAAAATCAGTCGGAAGGTTTTATTCCTGTCGTGTTGAATTATGTTCCTTCGTTGGATGATATAACCGTGACTCTAAAAATACAGGCCGTGGCGAATGACGATTTTCAGGAACTTGATCTTGTTTTTCCCTCTTGCCGGTTGAATTTCACGGCTAAGATTATGAAACCTTTTAACTGGTCTCAACTGCAATATTTTTTCGGTACTTATTCTACTCGTTGGTGGCGGTTTATCATGGAAAAGTGTGAACGTACTTCTTTGCCTTTTTGGGATGATTTATGGTCTCCGATTCCTAATCCTGATCCTAGCAAATATAATATGTCTTATTACGAGATGTCCAATTTGCAGGAGATGATTCGGCAGGAGTTGAGAAATTACAATAGGAATTCTTTGACCGGACCGTTGACACATGATGACGGGGATTTGGCTGGGCAACAAGTCGTGATGCCAGCTCCTTATTAATAAGTTGAATAATTATTAAAACATGAATTATGAAATTTAAGATATTTCTGGGAGTATTTCTGTTGGGTTTGTTCGCAAGCTCTTGTTTTGAAGATGAGTCGGCGAAAGATGTAACATTATTTAATCCGTTAATGATTAATGATTTTTTGTCGTCGACTGAAATATATGTGACACAGGGAGATCGTTTGAGAGTAAAAGTACTGGCTTATAAAGAGGGGACGGATGATGCGAAACTGGAATATGAATGGCGTTTGGAAGGTCACGGGCAACATTTGGATTTGGGACATTCTATGATTCTGGATACGGTGATCAACGTGCCTATGAGTCGAGATGCCTATTCGCTTTTATTTAAAGTTACCGATACGGAATATGGATTAACTTTGAGTAAAAAATATAACTTGTATGTGACGGGACAATACGTGGCCGGTTTATTGGTGGCTGATACGAAAGACGGGATGACTTCCGATATTCATTTGGTGTCGAGTAAAAATTTTACACAAGACTATAATAGGGAAGAAGATAAACATGTTTTTTGGAATGTATACAGCGTGAATAATGGTCAAAACGTAAATGGCTTGATTCAAGACATGAAGAATGTTGTCGGCCGTGGATTTTTGGAACTATCTATTGCAACGGATCATTTGATCGAGGATTTGGACCCGTTGGATAATTTTACGGTCATGCGGAGAAATAATGATATGTTCATTAAGCCTTTCGAGGGCGAAATGAATGTCGGAAAATTGGGGACAAGTTCTTCAGGTCCCTATGACATTGCTGTTGTTAATGGTTTCCTTCATAAAAGGACTCAATACGAGGAGGTAATTACTTATGGTGTCGGTTTGGTTTTGAGTGATCTTTCGGATGATTATTATATCACAGAATATAAGTATCGTTCAACTAGACCTAGGGGATATGAAATTTACGGTGTCGCTTTTGATAAGAAAAATCAGCGTTTTCTAGCTTTCCCATCTATATATGGTGCAGACAAAAATAACTTGCGTATTTTTAAACGTAAGTCTGCAGATGGCAAATTGGATCCGAACAAACCGGGCAATGTAGATTGTAAATACATTGGTTATGGACCGAACAACACCTTGTATGCAGTTATACAGAATTTGGATTCAAAAGTATATGAAGTTTGGGAGTTCAATTTGGATTCGGATGATGAAAGTGCGGATAATGTTGTGAATAGACGTTATATATTGGATCAATGTCCGGACATTGATAAAGCCATATCTTTTAGTTCGCAAGCGATGGAGAGTATTTTGTATTACGCAACCGAGGATAAGGTATATACAGCTTTGATGACTTCGGAACATCCGAAAGCTTATCCAAAGTTCTCGGCTTCATACACTCACGACGGAATTACGGTTTCTAATGAGAAAATCACGGAAATCCGGGTTGTGGATGAGTGTCCCGGAAAGGTTGAAATCCCCGGGGAAGGAGGAGAAACGGAAACATTGGCCTCCGGACGTAATATGATTACGGTTGTAACCTATAATGATGTAACGAAGGAAGGGAAAGTCACCGTGGTGCCTATTCGGTCATTAAGTACCGGAGAAGTAGTGGAAGATCCTAAATTCTATCGCGTATACGATGGGTTCGGGCGTGTTTTAAAAACAACTTGTTTCCATACTCGTTAAATTGTAGCATAATGAAAAAGATAAAATATATTTTGATGTTGTTATTGGCAGGTATTTGGATCAGTGCTTGTCAGGATAATGATGATGTGAAACCTTCGAATGAAGGGTTGAATGAATTTAGAGTAAAAGAAATTGTCGGTCGCAACGATTTGTGGGGAGATTTTAAAATAAACTTGAACTATTCGGATGATCGTTTGGATATTGGAGTTGTGGTTAACAAAGATCAAGATACTATCGCTAATCTGACAAAAGGAATGGTTATTATGAAGGTTCCGGCTCTTTCACAGGAAGAGATTGACATGCTGGAGCCGGGGAGTGAGGTGCCTATGACAAGTAGGATTATTTATCAAGTGAACCGGACAACTCGGGAAGAATCGATTACTCATTATAAAAGAGAGGATTTGCAATTTACTTTTGACTATGAGGAAAATTATATTTATGAGTTTGACGATACCTTGTCCATGAATAAGAAAGTCATGAAATGGCGTTGTTTCGGGGAGGCTGACTGGGAAATTCCTTTAACCCGAATGGTATATACGTATGAAGGAAACCGGATAGAGCGGGGAGAATATGCGGTTTATGACCATCAATGGACAGTGATTTCTCATTGGGATTACAGTTATGACGGAGATCGGCAGACGGGGGTGAAAGTCGTGGGAACTAACGGGGAGGTGAATATGGAAAAAGTGTTTACCTATCTGGCAGATACAAAAATGAAGGTCGTGACAACTCAGGCTGGAAAATCTCATGAGGTAACGTATACTTTGGATGTGAATGGATACGTTGTTCGCGTAGAAGAGGAAAACGGAAATTATATGGATATGAAATATGAGGCGGGACACGGAAATTTCAGTGATTTTATTCCTCTGTCGGTGAAATTACAAGGTGAACCTTATATAAAATAATGAAGATGAGAGTGTGGTTAATGTTGTGTAGTCTTGCCGTCTTGAGTGGCTGCAAGACTACCCCTGTTGCGGAGATTCATTTGAAGGGACGTTTGGCTGATATGGGAAGTCAGGAAGTCAGTATGGAATATACCGGGGTGACTGGAGATTTCGGTACTGGTAGGAATGTGATGTTAAAGACGGATGGGGAGGGGTATTTTGATACGATCCTTCCGTTGAGAGAACCGATGTATTTCAATATCAGTCGTAACATTCTTTACCTTTCACCCGGTGATGATTTGGAAGTTTACTTGACACCGGATACCCGTCAAGCGACTTTTAAGGGAAAAGGGAGCGAGGCGCAGTTGTTTTTGAAAGATCGGCTTTATCCCAAGGGAGGCTCTTTTCTTTTGTCCGGACGGAATGTAAGGGAGAATTTTGAGAAGACGAAAGAGGTGGTGGATGCGCTTGCGGCTTCTAAATTGGCTCAACTGGATACTCTAAAGGGGGTAACGGAGCTTTTTAAGGAGAATGAACGTATTCGGGTAAAGGCGAATTTGTTGAATAGTTATTTGACTTATGCTCTGTATAATAAAGAAAATGCAGGAGCGTCACGGGAGGAACAAAGGCAATGGTACGGGCGTTTTATTACTTCTGTTACCCCGGATGTAAATCAACTGATGCGAGAGATTACGAAAAACGAGTATTTGGATATTATAGATGTCAGGGATGTGATCGTGTATAACTTGGACCAAGCGGAATTCATGCAAGGGGTGGAGATTACTCCGGAAATGCGGGAAATCAAGGAAGCTTTACAAGTTTTGGCGAAATTGGATTCATCAACAGATCCGGAGGTGATTCTGAGCATGGAGGAGAAGACAAAATCTTTTCAGCATGAGGGAATTGTTTCTGAATTACGGGAGAAGATCCGTAATGTGAAAAGTCTGATGACGGGACAACCGGCCCACGAGATTATCATGACGGATGTTGATGGGAATGAAGTCTTGTTGAGTAGTTTTAAAGGCAAAAATATTTATTTGGATTGTTGGGCGACGTGGTGCGGTCCTTGTATTCAGGAATCCCCGGCATTTGTTGCGTTAAGTGAGAAATATAAGGATAAAGATATTGTCTTTATTCAATTGTCAACAGATAATTCCAGAAAGACTTGGTTGAGTTACTTGAAACAAAAGGAATCGGTAGTGACTCAGTTTAATTCTGTCGATAACGAAGGATTGAGAGTGAACTGGCAGGTCAAGTATATTCCTCGTTTTATCTTGATTGACAAGGAATTTAATATTGTTGAATCTTTTGCCCCGAGGCCTTCTGATCCGGAAATTACCGAACATTTGGATGCCTTGCTTGCAAAATGAATGATTATTGATAAGTAAAAGTAATTGCCGGATTTTCTTCCGGCAATTATTTTTTCCGGTTGATACTCGTACTTTCTCATTAGGAATGCTTTATTTGCGGATTTAGGGATATTCAATAAACATTTAGTGCAAATTAATGTAAAATAGTGTATTCAAAATGTGATAATACAGTTATCATATTGTAAGCCGCTCCCATTCCGCTCCCATTCCTCCCCTATTCCTCTCCTATTAGAATAATAATATATTGTATTACAATAGGAATTATTAACATTTGGAAAAGTCGATTATAGCTATTTGAAAACAGGATAATAACCCTATCTGATAGAAATTTTATTTGAATGTCCGTTTCACGGGGATAAATCACTGTTTGTCCGGGTACACGTCGATGTGGAAACAATTGCTTGCATTTTTTCTTTTGGTGCATATGCTTGATATTATATTTTTTGGAGGATAATTATATTGTTTTGTGATTATAAAGCCGTACTTTTGTTCACCCGTGGGTCGCAAAGTATGGAGAGGAAAAATGAAGATACCAGTTTATTGTTGAAGCACTTGCAAGAAGGTGACGAACGAGCTTTTCGGACGTTATTTGAGGAGTTTTATGCATCATTGTGCTTGTTTGCAACCCGTTATTTGGGCGATCGAGAAGAGGCTGCGGATGTGGTGCAAGAGACGTTTTTAAAATACTGGAACAAACACACGGATTTTGATGATTACCGGAAGATAAAGTCTTTTCTTTATGTAGTTGTACGTCATGCCTGTCTTAATTTATTGCGTGATCGTGAGTTACGTTCCCGTATCCCCGAGGAGTGGATTGAGGATTCTGAACAGGAGTTTCGAAATCAGGTGATGGAAGAGGAGGTACATCGTATTTTTAATCATGCGATAGATAAACTGCCCTTACAGATGCGAATGGTGATTAATCTTTCTTTAGATGGATTGAAGAATTCGGAGATTGCAGAAAAAATGAATCTTTCGGAGGGAACCGTTCACGCCTACAAAAAAGAAGCCTACAAAAAGTTGAGAATCAGTTTGAAAGATTATTATTATTTATTGCCTTTTCTTTTATTCATATCTCGTTAAATATTAATTAACGTTAAATACCGAATATCAGACACTCCCTAAAATCCATTTTTTGTGTTCTAGCTATGAATTTAATCTAATAGTAGCATAAAATGGATGATGACTTCTTTGATATTGTTGAGCTAGTTAGTAAATACATGACAGGAGAATTGACCGGAACAGAACGGGAGAGTTTGGATAACTGGTTGAGTCTTTCCGAAGATAATCGTAAATGGTTTCATGAGGTTACCGAAAAAGAATTTATATACCGGAAACGTCAGGAGTTGAGATCCATTGATGTAAAGGGTGGATGGAAAGCTCTTTCTCGTAAACGAGTCAAGGAGAATAGGAGGCGATTGGGGATTCGTGCGTTGAAATATGCTTGTGTTTTTATTCTACTGGTTGTTTCTTCCATGTATTTTTTAATGCAGCGTGTTGATCGGGAAGAAATTATTCCAGTGGAGAGTGCCGAGATCCTTCCCGGAACTTCCCGGGCTATCCTTTACATGGCGAATGGTTCTATTATTGATCTAGCCAATCATGATCGGGATTCGTTGCGAGAATTAGATGGAACGATTATTGGCTTGGATGGCGAGAGTATTACTTATAAAAATGCGGTAGATTCGGTAGTCAGTTCAGATTTGTATAACGAGCTTGTGATTCCCCGTGGGGGAGAATACGTGTTGACGCTTGCGGATGGAACGTTGGTATGTTTGAATGCCGGATCAAAATTACGATTCCCTGTGCAATTTAGCGGAATCACGAGGAAAGTAGAATTGGAAGGGGAAGGGTATTTTCAAGTGGCACGTAATGAAGAAATGCCTTTTGTTGTAAGTGCATCCGGGGTGAATATCACGGTGTTGGGAACAGAGTTTAATGTATCGAATTATCCTGAAAATGAAGATGTACAGACGACATTGATCAAGGGTAAAGTACAAGTAACTCTTTCAGAAAATATGGATGGCTATACCCTGCATCCGGGGGAACAAGTCGTGTATAACAAAGAAAGCGGGGAGGTTACGGTGGCAAATGTTGACGTGTCGTATGTCACGGCTTGGCGGGAAGGGCGTCTTCGTTTCCGGGATCGTCCTCTAAAAGAGATCATGGATTTTATTTCTCGTTGGTATGATGTAGATGTGGTATATGAAGATGAGGTCGTGAAGAATTACCTTTTCGGGTGTAATTTTAATCGTCATGTGACGGTGACACCTTTGCTGGAACTATTCCAGAGTACGGGGACTGTCCGCTTTGAAGTAGTTGGAAAGAAAATCATCGTAAAAAAATAGCGAAGAATATGCAACTATTCTTCGCTCGTTAATAACACCTCTTGCTGGAGGCATTAAAAAATCGAATTTAATCAAATCAAAAGTATGAAAAAAAAACGTAGAAGTACTCGTTGGAAAGTAACAAATGTAAGAAATTTGTTTTTAGCTTTCCAGATGGCTATTGTTTTGGTGTTGTCCGGAGGACACGTGTATGGAATGGCGGATGAACCGCTACTTAATTTATCGTTGAAAAATGTGGCGATAAAGGACGCTCTTTGGGAGATTGAGAAGCAATCCAAGATGGTTTTCGTGTATAATGCAGATGACTTGGGTAAGGCTGGCAAGATCTCCGTGGAGATCAAGGGTAAAACGGTACGGGAGGCTTTGGACATTTGTTTGAAGAATTCCGGATTTGAATACACGATAGAACAGAATACGGTTGTCATCAAACGTAAAGTAGCGGCAAAAACGACTAATGTGCAAAAAATCACGGTAAAAGGAAAGGTTGTTGATAAAAGTGAGACGGGGTTACCGGGAGTAACTATTGTACTAAAGGGAACGAGTGTAGGTGTGGTAACCGATATGAATGGTCATTATTCGATAACCATCCCTTTGATGGGTAATCCGGTACTCGTGTTCTCTTTTATCGGGATGAAAAAACAGGAGGTGGCGGTCAATGATCGACAAGAGATTAACGTGATATTAGAAGAGGACCAGACCGAGATGGAGGAAGTTGTGGTTACCGGTATTTATTCCCGTAAAAAAGAGAGTTTCACGGGGTCTTCTCAAACGTATAAAGCGGAAGAGTTGAAAATGATAGGTAATCAGAATATTTTGCAAAGTTTAAAAGCGCTAGACCCGGCATTTAATATCATGGAAAACAACCAATACGGTTCTGACCCTAACCGTACTCCGGATATTGAGATACGGGGAAAAACGAGTATCGTGGGGATGAAAGAGGAATTTGGTGAAGACCCGAATCAACCTTTGTTTATTTTGGACGGTTTTGAAACGACGTTGGAAACGATCATGGACTTGAGCTTGGATCGTGTTGCTTCCGTGACATTGTTGAAAGATGCGGCTTCTACGGCTATTTATGGAGCGAAAGCGGCTAATGGAGTGGTGGTCGTGGAGACGAAAGCTCCCGTGCAAGGGCGTTTGCGCTTGTCCTATAATGGTAGTTTTGAGGTATCTTTTGCCGATTTGACGGATTATAATTTAATGAATGCGGCAGAGAAGTTGGAGTTTGAATTATTAGCCGGGAACTTTAAGTCGAATTTGATCGCTTTCGAGGAAGCCAACAAGATACGTTATAATAACTTGTTATATAATGTGAATCGGGGTGTGAACACGTATTGGATGTCAGAGCCGTTGCGGACGGGATTAACTCAACGTCATAATGTTTACGTGGAAGGTGGTGACTCGCAGATGCGTTACGGTTTAGGGATAAACTACACGAACATTCAGGGGGTAATGCAGGAATCCCGTCGTCAGGTGATGAGTGGAAATCTGGATTTGTTATATCGGAAAGGTAAGTTGAGTTATAGTAATAAATTGACTGTCGATTACACGAAGACGAACGACCCCATTGTACCTTTCAGCGAGTATTCACGTGCTAACCCGTATTATACCAAGTATAACGAGGATGGGGGGATTGACAAGTGGTTGGAAAATAACGAAGAACTTGGAGTTTCGGTTCCCAATCCTTTGTGGAATGCATCTTTGAATAGTTATGACAAGGGAAATACGATAAGTATTCGGGATAATTTCCAGATGGAATATCGTCCGTGGAATTTCTTGTATGTTCGGGCTCGTTTCGGGATAACGAAATCTACTACGGATGATGAAACTTTCCGTTCCCCCGAGGATACAAAGTTTGATGATAGCGTGGAGTCTTTAAAGGGATCTTACACGGATATGCGTAGAGAGAGTTTGTCGTATGAAGGTGATTTCACGATAACTTATGGTCAATTACTTGCCGACGTACATCAGATCAATGCCGTGTTTGGAGCTTCCTGTAGTGAATCCAATAGTGATTACAAGTCATTTTCTGCGGCGGGCTTCCCGGAAGGAAACTTCACGAAGCCATCTTTTGCGAGTGGTTATGCTGCCAACGGAAAACCTTCTTATTCCGATTCTAAGAAAAGAACAGCAAATTTCTATTTTAACGGGGGATATTCTTACGATAACCGTTATCTGTTGGACGTGAACTTCCGTGCAGACGGTTCGTCCGTGTTTGGTTCCAACAAGCAATTCACGACGACTTGGGCTATCGGGTTGGCTTGGAACTTGCATAATGAGGGTTTCATCAAGAATAACACGGATTTTTTCTCGATGCTAAAGTTGAGGGCTTCAATCGGTAACCCGGGAAACCAGAATTTTGGTTCTTACAAGACAATCACGACTTACAAATTTAATAACTGGTTGTTGAATGACTTTGGAACCGGACTATTGGTTGATGCATTCGGGGATCCGGATTTAGAATGGCAGAAGACCATCGATAAAAATATCGGTTTTGATGTGAGTATGTTTAATAATCGTTTTCACGTGAACTTCGATTATTATTACAAAGTGACCGATCCGTTGATGGCGTCAATCGGGATCCCTTTATCCGTGGGTGTTTCTCAACGACTGGCTAACGTGGGTAAACAAGTAAGTAAGGGATATAACGGGACGATTAAATACGCATTTATTTATCGCCCGAAAGAACGCATCAACTGGACAACGAGTTTTACTTTCCGTCATGGTCATTCCTATTATGACAAGATCGGTAAAAACTTGGATCAGTATAATAAAGAAAATCGTTCCAATAGTTTGGCTCGTTATTATGATGGAGGAAGTCCTTCTGATTTATGGTCTGTTCGTTCGTTAGGAATTGATCCTGCAACGGGGAAAGAATTATTCCTTACAGAGAAAGGTAGAATAACATTCACTTATGACTATGCTGATGAGGTTGTCGTGGGAAATTCCGAACCGGACTTGGAAGGAGTGTTAGGGAATTCTTTTTACTATAAAGGTTTTTCTTGTAATTTTTATTGGCGTTATAGCTTCGGTGCGGATGCGTTCAACCGGACGGTATACAGCAAAGTGGAAAACATCTCCAAGGAAAGTTTGAAGCAAAATCAGGACAAGCGAGCCTTGTATGATCGTTGGAAAGAACCGGGAAATGGAGCAAAGTATAAGGGAATTTCGTTGACTGAAAATACTCCGATTTCTTCCCGATTTGTACAGAAAAATAATTACTTGACCCTTGAGTCTGTCCGGGTGGCATACGAGTTTAGCCCGGAATGGATGCAGAAGATTCATTTTTCAGGGATGACGGTAAGTGCTTATATGAATGATATTTGTCGGTTCTCGACGATCGAGGATGAGCGTGGTATTGATTACCCGTTTGCCCGGAGTTTTTCGTTCGCGTTATCGATTAATTTTTAATGGGATAGAGGTATGAAAAGATATATTTATTTGTTAGTGGTAACTTGTTTGTTCGGTTGTTCGGATTGGTTGAATGTTCAACCGAGTGACCGGGTGGCAGAGGAATCTGCATTTTCCACGATTGCGGGATTCAAACAAGCGTTGAATGGCGTGTATGTTGATTTAAATGCTACCGAGCTGTACGGACAGACCCTCACGTGTGAAATGCTTGAAATCTTAGCACAGCGTTATAATATAAATCAGGAAAACAAGGAGTGGTCAGCTTTCATGACGTATGATTTTGCCGGATCTTACACCTTGAATCGGGTAGAAAAAATTTGGGAAAGAGCCTATAACTTGATCGCCAATACGAACTTGATCATAAAGAATTGTGACGAGCGGCGGGAAGTGCTACCGGATGATTATTACCAGATGATAAAAGGTGAGGCTTTGGCGTTGAGAGGTTTTTTACATTTTGATTTATTTCGTTTGTTCGGGCCAGTTTATGGGGTAGATTCCACGTTAGAATCAATTCCTTATTACAAGGAATTTGCCTTGGATGTACAACCTACGCTGATTGGTACTGAATTCATGAAAAACGTGATCGTTGATTTACGGGCGGCGAAAGATTTATTGTCAACAGATCCGATTATCACGAATGGAGTAGCCGGAGATCCTTCGGACAAATTTAAGTCCAAGCGGAACTTGCGTTTGAATTACTATGCTGTCCAAGGATTGTTGTCCCGGGCTTATATGTATATCGGGGAATTGGATAGTGCTTTAGTATATGCCCAAAATGTGATTGATGTTCATGAACGTATTTTCCCGTGGGTAACTAGAAATGAAGCCGTGGCGGGAACGGAGCCGGACAGGGTATTTTCATCTGAAGTTTTGTTTGCCTCGCAGAATCGAAATGTCGGAGGATTGTATAATTCGCTTTTTAATGGAGAATCCTTGAAGATTTCTTCATTGCTGGGAATACGTAATGATGTAGCCAAGTATAGATTCGATAATGCGGAGGAATCGGATATAAGAGTATTAAGTTTCATGAAAAATAAGGCAACCGTGAGTGGGGTGGATTATCGTTTGTTTAACAAGTTTGAATCTGCGGTTGGAGATTCTATTTATTCGCAGATGATGCCCCTTATACGAGTTAGCGAACTTTATTTGATGGTTTCTGAGATATATTATGAACAGGGACAGAAAAGTAAGGGGGCTCCTTATTTTAATGCTTTAAGGGAAAATCGGGGGCTTTCCGGTGTTTCGACTTCCTCTTACCCGAGTTATTTGCTTGATGAATGGTGGAGGGAGTTTATCGGGGAAGGACAATTATTCTATTATTACAAACGGACGATGGCGGAAGAGATGCATTCGGCGACAAACGCGTATAATGAAACATCCGTGAAATTGAGTAATTATGTTCTGCCGATACCTGATGGCGAAACGAAATATAATTAAGAAGAAAGGAGAGATTATGAAACAGATATGCTATATAATATTATTCTTCACGGCTTTCTTTTATGCTTGTGAAAAAGATGTGGATAGTTACGAGGGGGAAAGTGGTATTTATTTTGACACGGAAGGCAAGTTGAACGACACGGTTGTGGTGTCTTGGGGAATGAAAGCCGGGGACGTGGTAACCCGTAATTTGAAATTGCGTGTTATGCTCGTCGGTACGGTGGCGGATTATGACAGGAAGTTTACCGTGGATGTGATTTCTGATCAAACAGATACGTTGGCAGCTGAAGAGGGTGTTGATTTCGAGCCGTTTGATAAGGAATATACGATTCCCGCTAATGGAGCCTACGCGGATATAAATATCGTGCTAAAGCGTCGGGAGACGTTGAAACAGCGTAGTAGGCGTTTTACGGTGAAGTTGAATGAAACACCGGAATTACATTTCATGTACACGCGTCGTAGTCGGATAGACTCCCTTACTTCTTTGGACGTGGATTATCAACGAGTGGTTTTCATGAATGAAAATTTTCCTCGTCCGGGTTGGTGGACTCGTGAGGGGCAAAAACGATTCGGAGATTGGAGTCAAACAAAAGCCGGGTTAATTTGTGATGTGATGAATATAGATCGGGAAGTTTGGTTAGGTGTTTTGGGAGAAGGTACTTTCACGCAGGGTTATTTGTCCTACGTGGGAAAATACATGTATCGTTGGTTGCAGGAAAATCCGACGAAGGATGAGGATGGAGAATGGATGGAAATGGGACCGGATTCCCAAGATTAATTTAATTGTTTTATGAAGTATAAAATGAGAATTATGAAATATACAATATTCGGTTTATTATTCATCGTGATAGGATTTATTTGTTCTTGTGCGGATGATAAGGGCAATTACAATTATCAGGATATAAATAAATTATCAATTACAGGGATTGAAACGGGAAATGCGTATCGAAAAATCTCTCACGTGGATACCCTGAGGATTTATCCGGAAGTGAAAAGTCTGACGGGTGCTGAAGGAGAATATACTTATGAATGGAAGTTCATTCCGCAGAATGCGGATAAAGATAAAGGGGCGGATACGCTTGATTTCGTGGTGGCTACAACAAAGGATTTGGAGTTACCTATCACGTTAAAGGCGGATTCCTATACTTGTTTTTATCGGGTTGAAGATAAAGCGACCAAGGTAAGCTGGTATCAAAAGTTTTATTTGCAGGTGAGTAGCTTAACGAGCGAGGGGTGGATGGTGCTTTGTGAACAGGATGGCCAATCTCGTATGGATATGATCGTGAACGTGGATGCGAATACGGATATTATTTCTAGGGATATTTGGTCGGAAAGTGATTTGGTAACGGGAAAACCGGTAAAGCTTATGAGTAATTTTTCCGGTGCGGGAGGAAATATCTATTTGTTTACCTGCGAAAATGGAACTTATCGCTTGGACCAAACGGATATGCACGCTGGGGAAGATAATAATATCAAATGGAATTTTGGTGATCAGCCGAATCACATGCACGTGCAGGCATCCGGGGTTTCATTATACGATTATTATCAATATAACGGGAAATATGAGTTTATTGATTATCTGTATTGGATTGTTATTGATGAGAATGGTGATGTGTACTGTAATAACGTGTCTGTAAACGGAGGATTGTTTGAATTTCCGATTAATGAAATTAATGGTATGAAATTCAAGGCTGCGCCTTTCGTGGCGAATGCTTGCCGTTATCGGCGAGGTGGCGGTTCCTATACTTTAGGAGGTACTTCAACCATGTTGTATGATGAGGCTGGGCGTTTCATCGAGGTGAAGGCAAAATCCGGAGGAATTCCCTCTGTCATGAAATTTTCTGGGGATGAGATCCTTTTCCCGGCGGAGCAAGAGGGAAAGGAAATGGTTCTTATGCAATCCACGGTAAATGATGGACTGACCTATGTCGTGTTGAAAGATCGTGCCGGAGATTATTATTATTACGGGATTGTTTTAGGGACGGAAGGTGTAAACACACAGCGATACTATGGAAAGTTATCCGGAACCGATGTGGATCAAGCGACTCTTTTTGCTTGTCATCCGTTATACGGAACGTTATTTTACGCGACGAAGGACAGGATATATGAGTTTGACATGAAAAACCCAAGTACTCCGGTGAAAGAGATTTGTCATTTCCCGGGAGAAACTATAAAAGTGTTGAAATTTAATCCATTCTCGGCATTCCGTCAATATAAAGTTTGGGAGGATATGCGTAGTGAACATCTGGTAGTGGGAACCACGATTGATGGTGCTGACGAGAAAGGATGTGGTATCATGCGGACTTACGAGTTTGAACCGCAATGGGATAAAGCTCCTATTTTGAAGAAGGAACACAAAGGTTTAGGAAAGATCGTGGATATTGCCTATAAAGAAATAAGATAATATATGGTGAAGATTATGAGTGGCTGGTTGGTCATGTGGATGGCTCTTTTGTGTGGATGTCAATCAACTTCGAAATATATAATTCAGGGAAACTTTGCAGGTTATTCGGGGAAAGTATTTTTACTTTCCCCGAATATGGCCGATAAGCTGGATACGTTGGGAAGAGTGGAGGTTCGGAATGGTAATTTTCAACTGGCGGGAATGGTTGAAAAGCCTAGATTCGTATGGCTGGAAGTGGAGAACAGGAAGTTGAAAATTCCCATGTTTCTTGAAAATACGTCCTATTCGGTTCTAGTGGATATGAAGGAACAACCAGCGACGTGGAGAGTTACCGGGGGAGAACTTCAACAGGTACGTGAACGCTTTAAACGTGAAGTGGAGGATATGATACGGGAAAAACGGGATTCGTTGGAAGGCGAGTATCAAAAGTGTGCCGAAGAAAAAAATCTTTTCGGAAAATTCCATGTGCGGGCTTTGCTCGAAGGATTGGATTCTCTTTACGAGAAGAAGGAGGACGAGTTTATCCGGGAGAATGATAACCTCGTGTCCGCAAGTTTGATTTACGTGCGATTGTCTGCCTTGAATAAAAACAAGATGCTGAGGGGAAAATATGAATTATTCGGTGATTCTGCCCGTAATTCTATTCTCGGGAAAATTCTGGCACGATACGTCGAGAATGAAGTTGATTTGAGGAAAGGGGCTTTATTTCCAGACTTCACCTTGCAGACACCGCAAGGTAAATCCGTATCTTTGTATTCCGTGAAGGCAAAAGTAAAGATTGTTGATTTTTGGGCTTCGTGGTGTGGCCCGTGTAGGGCAGAGAATCCTCACGTGAAGGAGTTGTACGAGAAGTATCACGACAAAGGGTTAGAAGTTATCAGCGTGTCGTTGGATGATAAAAAAGATAAATGGCAGAAGGCTATCGAACAGGACGGTTTACCTTGGATTCACGTGTCTGATTTACAGGCGTGGGGAAATCCGTTGGTGAAGATGTTGGGTATACAGGGAATCCCTTACTTGATTGTTTTGGATAAAGATAATCGGATTGTCGGGACCAGATTGCGAGGAGAGCAATTGGATCGGTGTGTGATGGAGGCAATACGATGAATTCGAGTTTTGTTTTGTATGAGATGGTATATTTTAACGTAAATTTAACCTAAAATGTCGGGTATTAAAATTGATTGATGCTTATATTTGAAAACTAATTAAGTTTGTGTTTTTATATATTATTTATTGCGAAATGAAACAAGTTTACCGATTATCAATTTTATTGTGTTTAATGATCTCGGTGATGTCTTCATTTGCTCAAAAGAAGAAAGCAAATGGACGTGCCGGAGGCGAGTATGTAGTGTTGGCATCCAAGGCTGTACAACAGGATGCAGCGTGGATGCAAGTAGTTAATGCGTTAAAAGAAAAGCATGGTGCGGAGGTCTTTTTTTACGAGAAAGCGCCTCGTGAGAATCTGGCGGACCTTCAACGGGTGAAACCGCGTTACGTGGCTATCGTGGAGAAACCGGAGAATTTGAACCGGGATTACGTGATTGATATGCATCACGTGAGTCGTGAGGTGGATGAGGACATTTTTGCCGATTTCCTTTGGGGTATCATCACCGGTTATGATGCAAATGGGGCGATGAAGATGTTGGACAACAGCACGGAACCTTTGGTGATTAAGAACGCCGTGGCTACGATTACAGAATTAAAGAGTGCCAAATGGTTTGACCGTTACGCTTGGGTGGATGATCAGACACTGGGATTATGGGGCGAGAAGGCAGGCAAAGGAGAGGCCGTGAAAACGGGTAATGTCTCCGTGGATGGACGATTGAAGAAACTCTCGGATATGTATGCTGCATGTGATCCGGACTTGGTGGTAACGGCATGGCATGCCACGGAAAAGGATTTGCAGGTGCGTTATTCCACGGGAGACATCCGGGCGAAAGACGGGAAGTTGTATTTCAATGATCATAAAACGAAAGCGACTTGGGATGTGCCGGAAAGTGGAAAACGGAAAGTGTTTTTTGCCGTGGGTAATTGTTTGATCGGTAACGTGAATAACACGAAAGAAAGTATGGCTATCGCTTGGATGAATGGTAGTAATGCTGCCACGATGATCGGTTACGTCGTGACCACTTGGCACGGGCGTAATGGTTGGGGTGGTTTGAAATACTGGTTGACCAATCCGGGACGTTATTCTTTGGCAGAGGCTGTTTACATGAATCAACAGGATTTCTTGTACCAGCAATATCAATGGTATCCTTCTTTGATCAAGGAAAACTATAATTTCGATGGGAATGAGTTCCTAATTGCTGCTCAGAAAGTTGCTAAAGCGATGAATGCTCAACAACCCACGAATGATCAGATCGGTTTCTGGCATGACCGCGATGTGTTGGCTTATTACGGTGATCCGAAATGGAATGTGCGTTTGCAGGAGATTCCGGAAGAGACTGATTTTACGGTGACTTCCAAGGTAAAAGGTAAGAAATGCATCATCACGATCAAGACGAAAGAGAATTTCAGCTTGGAACGTATGAAAGGGGATAAGTTCAAACAGGAACACGTGTTGGATTTGCCTTTCAGTTACTTCTTCCCTGAACGTTTGAATAATCCTCGATTGGCTGCCGGACAAGATTGGAAGGCTGCCGTGGACGAGAACTTCCTGATTATTTATGATCCGGATTTCAAACCCAATATGACGTATGAAGTTGTACTGGATATAGATAAATAAAGTATTTATTTTATTATAAGAAAAGAGGTCGTTCCAAAAAACGACCTCTTTTTGTATATATATGGGCTGTCTTGTGCCGAATAAGAAAAATTGATGTAGATCAAGCCATCCAATGCGTGGTGATGTTATCTTTGCACGATTTTTTAAGATGGGATGTATGAAACCGACTAAAACACTACGCGGACAGCTATTTAGACTGACGGGACCGATATTCGTGGAGACGTTATTGATCATGTTGCTGGGGGCAATGGATACGTTTATGCTGAGTCATTATTCGGATGATACGGTGGCGGCCGTCGGGGTAGTGAATCAATTATTGAGTCTGGTATTTCTCGTGTTCGGGGTATCGACGGTCGGGACTTCCGTGCTTTGTTCCCAGTATTTGGGGGCATCGCAACAGGCAAACGTGCGGCAGGTGATCGGGGTGTCGTTGTTTTTTAATACCCTGATCGGGGTGACCACGAGTGCTTTCCTGTATTTTCGGGCAGAGGCTTTGTTGAAGATAATGGATTTGGCCCCGGAGCTGATCGATGAGGGATTGGCTTATATGCAGATTGTGGGCGGTTTTGCCTTCTTGCAAGCTATTGCCCTAACCATGTCGGCTGTGTTGCGAAGTCACAACAAGGCGTACTATCCCATGCGGGTGACCTTGTTGATGAACGTGTTGAATATCATTGGAAACTATGCCTTGATTTTCGGTAAATTCGGGTTACCGCAAATGGGCGTCGTGGGGGCAGCGATTTCGACCTCTTCCTGCCGGGCGGTGGCGTTAGCGTTATTATTGTATATCACGTTTGGCAAGGTGGTTCCTCGCTTCTCGTTCTCGTGTCTGAGACCGTTCCCGTGGGATAAGTTGAAAAACTTGTTGCATATAGGTCTTCCAGCGGCAGGGGAACAGGTGTCATATAGTTTGTCGCAAGTGGTCATTACTTATTTCACGGTCATGTTGGGAACGGCGGCGCTGACGGCGCGTACTTATGCGATGAATATTATCCTGTTTTCATACGTGTTCTCCGTGGCCCTCGGGCAAGGGGCCGCGATCCTGATCGGGCATCTGGTCGGGGGCGAACGTACCGATGCGGCTTTTATATTGCAGAAATATTGTCTGCGACTTTCGATCGTGGTTTCCCTTTGCGTGGCGGTGGTCACGGCGGCTTGCAGTAAGTTTATTTTCGGAATGTTGACTTCCAACCCGGAGATCGTGTACATGGGGGTGATGCTTCTTTGTATTGACATTTTGCTAGAGGTGGGACGTGCGGTGAATATCCTGTCGGTAAACGTGCTGAATGCCGTGGGGGATGTGACTTATCCTTTCATCACCGGGTTGATTGTCATGTGGGGAGTGGCGACAGCGTTGAGTTACGTGTTCGGGATCTCTTTCGGTTGGGGGCTTGCCGGGATGTGGGTGGCTTTCACGTTGGACGAGAATATCCGGGCGATTATTTTCGTGCGCCGTTGGAATAGCCGGAAATGGGTGGGTAAGTCTTTTACCCGGGTGGAGAAATTGTTAAAGCAAACCAGCTCTCACTCGGCTTAACGTTTCGGGGGTCATGCCAAGCCGGGAGGCAATGTGGATGAGGGGAGCCCGTTTGACTACTTCCGGGTGTTCTGTGGCGAGTCGGTGGTAACGTTCCCGGGCGGTCTCGAAACGACAGGCATCGGCTTTTTGCTGTGATTCTATTAGGGAGTTTTCCAGCATTTTGCAATACATGTGTTCCACCTCGTGATTCGCCCGCATAAGGTCTTGTAGTTGATCGTGCGGGAAAGAATAGATAACGGTGGGTTCGAGAGCCTCGATCATCAAGTAACTCGGGGTTTGCCGGAAATAGCTTTCCAGCGAAACGAATATCCCTTTTTCATACGAGAAGTGTTCCGTGAGATCCCGCCCGTTTTTATCATAGAATAGGCGAATCATTCCTTGGGCGACCATGCTGTAATATTTACATATCTCACCTTCCCGGAGAAAAAGGTCTCCTTTGGCCAGTTCGAAACGGACGAGAATGTTGGCCAATTTCTCGTGAGTTTCCGGGCTGAGCGGGGCGGTTTGAGCCTCGAATTGCCTAATGATTTCTTCCTTCGTGTCCATGAGGCAAAAATAGTGAAAAAATCTGTTATATTTGTGACATAAAATATCATGATCATGAAACAAGTTTTATGGATACTGCTTGCTTTCGTGCTGTTATGTGCATGTGAGGAAAAGCATTTTATGACAGATCCGGGCTACCGGAAGATGGTGGAACAGGATTTTCAGAAAAAGAAGAAGGTGTTGGAAGGTAACCCGGGTAATTTGTTTGCCGTGTTCGATTCTCCGATGAGCGTGGAAGAGCGAGAGGCGCTGATGTTTCTCTACGCTTATTCTCCGTTGATTGATCTATCTTTTTCGGGGGGAGATTTTCTGTTGGAGAATGTGCGTTGGGCATTTCAAGCGAGAGAGGCGATGCCTTGGGGGAAAGATATTCCGGAAGATATATTCCGTCATTTTGTACTTCCCGTGAGGGGTGGGAAAGAGAATCTGGACACGGCTCGTATCGTTTTCTACAAGGAACTGAAGGAACGGGTTGCGACCTGTGAGTCCATGGAAAAAGCGGCGCTGGAAGTGAATCACTGGTGTCATGAACACGTGATCTATAAACCGACCAATGCCCGGACCCGTTCACCGCTAGCCACGATGCTCACGGCTTACGGTCGCTGTGGTGAAGAGTCTATTTTCACGCTGGCAGCTTTGCGGGCCGTGGGGATTCCGGCACGTCAGATATACACGCCTCGCTGGGCGCATTGTGATGATAATCACGCGTGGATTGAGGTCTGGGTGGATGGCGAGTGGAAGTACTTGGGGGCTTGTGAACCAGAACCTCGGTTGAATATTGCGTGGTTCACGTTGCCCGTGCAAAGGGCGATGTATGTGGAGTCGGAGGTGTTCGGGAAATACAATGGTCAGGAAGAGATTGTTTACGTGAATGAAAGCGGTTCAGGCGTGAACGTGACGTCCCATTATACACGGACCGCTCCGACATTAGTTCAAGTTATTGACGAGAATGGGCAACCTGTTGTGAATGCGAAGGTGGAATATAAGATATTTAATTACGGGGAGTTTTACCCCGTGGTGACATTGTATTCCGACGTGAAGGGTGAGACTTCCCTGACGTTGGGGCAAGGAGATATTTTCGTTTGGGCAAGTAAGGGAAAGAAGTTGGGTTTTGGGGAATTGTCCGTGGAGCGGCAGGATACACTGACCGTCGTGTTGGATAAAACTGTCGGGGATTTGTTTTCAGGGGAGTGGGATTTGGTACCGCCAAGGCAACATGATATAACAGCTTTGTCAACCGATGAGGAACGGGCCGTGAATGACCGTCGTTTTGCCCGGGAAGATTCGTTACGGAATGTTTACGTGGCAACTTTCATGTCGAGGACGCAAGGCGGGGATGTGGCGATGGAGTTGGGAGTGGATACGGCACGTTTTGCTGCGTATATGGTTGCGTCTCGGGGGAATTATTCCGAGTTACTGCGTTTTATGCGTGAAGTGTCGCCTGAACGTCGGACATTAGCCATGAATTTGTTGGGCGTGATTGCGGAGAAGGATTTGCAAGACACCCCGGCTGACGTGTTGTTGTCTCACGTGGAAGGGGATGGCCGTGATGTGTCGAATCCCTATTTCACGGAATACATACTGAATCCGAGAGTGCAGAACGAGTTACTTACGGCTTATCGGGAACCCGTTCGGGAATTTTTGAAGAGGCACGATATTACGGATGTTACCAGTTTGATCCAAGAAACTGGAAAAATCAAGGTTGTTGATTCCCTGTACCCCGCGAAGGTGGTAACTCCGCCGGTGGGAGTGATCCGGGCAGGGGTGACGGATGCACTTTCCCGAAATGTTTTCTTCGTGGCAGCCTGTCGTACAATGGGAATTCCGGCTCGGCTAAGCCCGATTTCGGGTAAACCGGAGTATTATCAGAACGGAACGTGGCATACGGTTAATTTCATGACCGAAAAGGTAGTACCGAAAGGGGAGTTGATGTTGCATTATGCTCAAAAGACGGTGAGTGACCCCAAATATTTCCTAAATTTCACGATCGGAAAGTTGGAGGATGGCCGGGTACGGACGATTGACTTGGGAAGTAACGCGGCGGTGGATATGGGTGTTGGTGCGTCATATAAAACGATCTTCACGAAACCGGTCACGTTGGAAGAGGGGGATTATCTTCTTTCAACGGGAAATAGACGGAGTGATGGGGCTGTTTTGGCAGATTTGGTATCATTCCAAGTGGAGGCTGGTAAATTGACAAATATAGATATGCTTATCCGTCCTTGCGTGGAGAAAATGGAGATTCTGGGAGTGGTCCCGACGGCGCTATCCATTGTCCCGGAGGGCAAGACAAAACCGGAGGCAATCCGTTTGCCGGAGAAGGGGTACATGGCGATAGCCTTGATCGAGGCGAATAAGGAACCGACAAATCATTTGTTGCGGGATATGAGCGGAATGAAAGATGATTTCGAGAATTTGGGTGTTCCCTTGTATTTCGTGTTTAAGGATGCGGATCATCAGGCTAAGTTTAATCGTGCGGACTTCCGGGTTTTTCCTTCCGTGATGCAGTGGGGAACGGACTTGGACGGTCGTTTGCTGAAAGGTTTGGCAGAAGGATTATGCTTGACGAATACGGAGAGCCTGCCTTTGATCGTCCTGTTGAACGCGAAGGGAGAGGTTGTTTTTGTTTCCCAAGGGTATCGTGTCGGGTTGGGTACGCAGATCATGAATATAATAAGTAGAAAGTGATAGACATTATAATAAGAGAATTTGATGAACGGGATGCGGAAACCGTGTCACGTCTGATTAGGAATAACTTGACCTTCGTGAATAGCCGGGATTATGAACCTGCGGTGATAGACTATATGTGCCGTTTGTTCACACCTGATTATCTGTGTGGAATATCGGCTACCCGGACGATGTTCGTGGCGGAGGAAAACGGGAAGGTGGTCGGGACGGTTGGGCTGGAAGGGGATGAGGTCTGCGCCTTGTACGTGGACCCGGATGTACATGGACGGCGGGTTGGGGAACGTTTGTTACAACGCGTTGAGGATTTTGCCTTGAGTCGTCATGTCCATTTGTTGCATTTGTCGGCCAGCCTCACGGCAGTCGGTTTTTACGAGAAAATGGGGTATCGCTCCCAAGAGAAAGAGGAATCCGAGCTTTTCGGTCCTGCTTATATTATGACTAAATTATTGTAATCTTATAAAATATTTCCACATGAAAAAGGTGTTGGTTTTCTTCGTTTGCTTGTTGTTGGCGCAGGTGAGAGTTATGGCTCAGGATATTCAAGTGCAACCTTCTCCCCGTCAGGTCAATGTTACAGGGAAGAGTATGACGATTCCGGTTGCTTTCCGGCTCGTGGGAGAACAGGAGGCTAATCCTCATGCAATCGCCCTGTTGAAACAATTTTTGGGTGATCGTCTCGGGACGGAAGGATTTCCCTTGTTCGTGGGCGAGAAAGGGGACCGGGCCGTGCGGGGAGCGAAACGGCTGATACCCGATCATCCGGAAGGATACTACCTGTCGATTACCGATAAGGCCATCACGCTGGCCGGGAATGACGAGCGGGGAACGTATTATGCCGCGCGTACCTTCATGCAGTTGTTCCACGAGGGGCATTTACCGTTTGTTGGGATTCAGGATTACCCGGACGTACGTTTCCGGGGCGTGGTCGAGGGATTTTACGGTACGCCTTGGAGCCACGAGGCCCGTTTGAGGCAACTGCGTTTTTACGGGGAGAACAAATTAAACACGTATATTTACGGGCCAAAAGACGATCCTTTCCATAGTTCGCCCAACTGGCGGAAACCTTACCCTGCCAAGGAGGCTGCTCGTCTTGCCGAGCTGGTGAAGGTGGCGGACGAGAACGAGGTGGATTTCGTGTGGGCGATTCATCCGGGGTTAGACATCCGCTGGGAGACTTCCGACCGTGATTCATTGATGGCCAAGTTCGAGCGTATGTACGATTTGGGCGTACGTTCTTTTGCCGTTTTTTTTGATGATATTTCCGGTGAGGGGGCGAAAGCCGACCGACAGGTGGAGTTGTTGAATTATATTGATGACCATTTCGTACAAGTAAAGCCCGACGTGACGCCTTTGATCGTGTGTCCAACCGAGTACAATAAAGGATGGGCACGACCGGAAAGTGGGTATCTTGCCACGATAGGTGAGAAGTTGAACCCGTCCGTGGAGGTGATGTGGACGGGAGATCGGGTGATTTCCGAGATTACCAGGGAAGGCGTGGAGTGGATTCGGGAACAGATCAAACGCCCCGCTTATATCTGGTGGAATTTCCCCGTGTCGGATTACGTGAGGGATCACCTGTTACTGGGCGAGGTGTATGGTAACGGGAAAGATATTGCCGGGAGCATTTCCGGTTTCGTGGCCAATCCCATGGAATGGGCGGAGGCATCCAAACTGGCAATATACTGCGTGGCAGACTACACGTGGAATATGCAATCGTACGATCGTTCTCGGTCATGGCACCGGGCTATTCGGGCCATCATACCGGAGAACGTGGAGGCCTTTACCGTTTTCGCCCGTCATAATTCCGATCTGGGAGAGAACGTGCATCGTTTCCGTCGGGAAGAATCCGTGGAAATTCAACCCGTGGCCGAGCGTTTCATGAAGAGGTATCGAGAAGGACATTATGATGAGCGGGATTTTCTTGCTTTGCAGGACGAGTTCGAGCGTGTGGCGGAGGCTGCCGATTTGTTGTTGATTGACCGGGAAAACGAGGCGTTGATTGAAGAAATTACCCCGTGGTTGCATCAGTTCAAGATATTGGGAGATGCTGGGCAGGAGGCCTTGGCCATGATTAAAGCCGGGGAACGTGGTGATCGTGAGCTTTTCCTGCGGAAGTATAATCACGTTAAAGCCTTGCGCAAGAGGAGTTACGAGCTGGAAAGGCAATTTAACCAGAATCCTTACCAGCCGGGCGTGAAGACCGGGACGACAGTACTTCAACCGTTGGTGCTGGATGTTTTCACGGAGGCCACGGAACGGTTTAATCGTCAGAACGGGACGGATTTGCCTTTGTTAGCCGATTATTCACCTTGTAAGTTAACCACGAACGTGCCTCAACTGGAACATCTACCTTTACAAGTATATCCCAGCCGGGTTCATTTGACCCCTTTGCTGGAAGTCGTGAAATGGCCGGCCGGGGGGTACCTGCAATTGGAACTTGATGATGCCTACCGGATTCCCGGTACTCGTTTGAATTTTGACGTGAAGGGTGACCTTTCTTGGGGTGTCATGGAAGTATCTGCTGACGGCGAAACGTGGCAGACCGTGACATTGACTCGTGACGCTCGCGGCCGTCTGAACGGTAAATGGGAGGATACTCCCGTGAAGTTCGTCCGTTTCACGAACACGGGAGAGGGAGAACAACAGGTGTATTTACGGGAGTTCTACGTGGTATTCAGTTTGTGATGCTATATTTTCTTTCCTGCCCATTTTCCGCTTTTCATGTACATGAAACCGAGAATGAGTAGGATGCTCCAGTAGGCGTGTTCCGTGGTCCAACAGATGGCGACATCCGCTTGGAGATAGAACACGATGTAGATGATGTAGAGAACGTAGAACGTGAGCGTGCCGAACTCCATGAATAGAGCCATACGGGTGTTTCCTGTTCCCGATACGGCGTTGAAAAGAATACTGCCGGGGGTGGAAAGAAGAACCGCGCTCATCATCACGAAAAGGGAAGGGATCGTGGCTTGGATGAGTTGGGGATCATCGGTGTATATTCTTAAAAATGTGGCGGGAGCCAGTAGTATGATGATGCCGATCGGGATGACAAAGAGGTAGCACATCTTGATTGTTTTGAGACAAGTACTCCAGACTTGGGAGGTGGCCTGCGCACCGATCAGGTTACTCACAAGCGAGCTGGTCGTGGCAGCGAAGGCGGAAACCGGCATGAAGAAGAACATGGCGGCACTGCGCACGATGTTGGACACTGCCAGCGGGCGTTCACCGAGGTGTTCCACGGCAATAAAGAACAGAAACCAAGTGGCCATGGCCAGAAAGGACTGGATCATGGTCCAAATGGAGATATTGAGTATGCCCGACAATAATTTCGGGTTGAAACTGGACAGGTTGAAAAGTGCGTATTTCTTCCAATCAACTTTTTTCCAAGTATATAGGATATAGAATATCATGGAAACGAGTTCTGCCACGGACGAACCGATGGCAGCCCCGCTGATGCCTAAGGCCGGGAACCCGAATTTACCGAAAATTAACAGGTAATTCAGCACGACATTGGTGCCGACCATGACAAGCGAATTGATCGTGAGGATGCGTGTCGTGGTGATTCCCACGAAGAAGGCCCGGAACATGACGGCGACAAACGAGAAAAAGAAACCGAATATTCGCCATTTCATGTAGTCGTTCGTGGCCACGTAGACTTGTTCCGAGTCAATGACAGAACGGAGAACCGAAGGCGTGTATATGCGGGAAACCGTGAACATGAGCGTGGCAAGTCCCACGAGGAAAAGTACCCCTTGTATAAAAATGGGACCGATATCCTTGTAGTTGCCTTCTCCATTACGTCGGCCAATGAGGATTTGTGCCCCGATGCTGAAACCGAAAGCGAGCATGTAGATTGCCATGTAGTACACGCCGGCTAAGGCTGATGCGCCTAGTTCGACTTCTCCCACTCTGCCGAGAAAGGCGGTATCGGTCATGTTAATCAAGTGTTCCATCAACAAACTGACCAGGATTGGGAAAGTGATCACCCATATTTGCTTGTGTGTAAATCTCATATTCGTTTCGTTTATCGTTTTGTTTTTTCGGGTCGCAAAGATACGTATTTTTATTGTTTTGTGGCTGTTCGGTGGCAGGTAAGGCAGAGAACGGGCTACATAAAGATGTCACAGGTGTGGATAGTTGATTACAAACACGTTTCATTGATCGGCTTTAATTCGGACGGGGAACGTCTGTAACTGGTCTCTGCGGATGGTTCTCCCATCGATCTCGCCCTCAAATCGGGAGGGATTGAAAATGTCATTCCGGAAAGTCCGTATAGTAGCCGTTCCGAGTATTTTATTGAGCGTGTATTTTAACGTTTCAAGACTGAAATAAGGTGATTAATTGTTAGAAAAATTAAATGAAATTGTTTACATTAGTCGCTCTTTTAATGTTCTTGTTTGTGTTAAATTTATATATTATGAAAGAAAGTTCTACGAGTATTAAGGCTTTACTGCCTGTGTTGTTCGGTTTTTTTATCATGGGATTCTGTGACGTGGTGGGGATTGCAACCAGTTACGTAAAGGCCGATTTCGGGTTAAGTGAAACTATTGCCGGATTCCTGCCTTCGATGGTATTTCTATGGTTTTTGTTACTGGCGGTCCCGGCGGCTATTTTTATGAACCGTATCGGTCGTAAGAAAACGGTATTGGTGAGTATGTTGGTGACCATTGTGGGGATGATTATTCCTTTTATTGATTATAACCTATACACGTGCCTGATCGCTTTTGCCTTGCTGGGAATCGGTAATACCATTTTGCAGGTGTCGTTGAACCCGTTATTGACGAATGTGGTGAAGGGAAACGTGCTGGCAAGTTCGTTGACCGCAGGGCAGGTGCTGAAGGCCGTTTCGTCTTTCTGTGGTCCGTTTATTGCGGCATTCGCGGCGACCGTACTGGGAAATTGGCAATATCTTTTCCCGATTTTCGCCTTGTTGACCTTGATTTCCATGGGCTGGTTAATGCTTGTGCATATTCGAGAGGAATCGCCGGAACAGTCGACCTCTTCGTGGAGAGCGACGTTCGGGTTGTTGAAGGATAGGACGATCCTGTTGCTTTTCTTGGGTATCGTGTTTGTCGTGGGCGTTGATGTCGGGATTAACACGGTGGCTCCGAAGTTATTGATCGAGCGTTGTGGGTTTGATGTTACGGGAGCGGGTGTAGGATCGAGTGTTTATTTTGCCTTCCGCACGATCGGGGCTTTCGTGGGAACTTTCCTGTTAGCACGGGTTTCCGGTAGCAAGTATTTCCGGGTGAATATTTTGGTAGCTATTACTGCCATGATCGTGTTGTTCTTCATGTCTGGGCAATACTCGATTTTGGTGTTGATCGCGTTGATCGGTTTCACGTGTTCCAGCATATTCTCCCTGATCTTCTCCATGGCCATTCAAGCCCGTCCGGAGAAAGCTAACGAGATTTCCGGTTTGATGGTGACAGGTATTTTCGGTGGTGCGGTAATCCCGCCATTGATGGGATATTGTACGGATTTGATCGGTACACAGGCCGGTTCACTTATCGTGATCCTCGGCTGTATGTGTTACTTGTTGTATTGCTCGGTGGGAATTAAAACCCAGAAGTGATTTTAAATTTCCTTCAACTTTTAGTTTTTATCTTTTAACTTTTAGCTTATTATGTATCAGTTTGATAAAAGAATAGTGATGACGTTGGATGCCGGGGGAACGAATTTTGTATTCTCGGCTATCCGGTCGAATGAAGAGATCGTTGAACCGATTGTTTTACCTTCAAATGGCGATAATTTGGAGAAGTGCTTGGAGACGATGGTTACGGGTTTTTCTGCCATCAAATTGAAGTTGCCGGAAGACCCCGTGGCGATCAGTTTTGCATTTCCCGGGCCGGCTGATTACGTGAACGGGATTATCGGTGACTTGAAGAACTTACCGGCTTTTCAAGGGGGAGTGGCATTAGGTGCTTTTTTGAGAAATAAGTTTGGGATTCCGGTATTTATCAATAATGACGGGGACCTGTTCGCTTACGGGGAGGCATTGGCTGGAGCGTTGCCGGAAGTGAATCGTATGCTACGGGATGCGGGGAAAAATAAGGTGTATAAGAATTTGATCGGGATTACCCTAGGTACCGGATTCGGTGGTGGGGTAGTTCGTGATGGGGAGCTTTTTTTGGGTGATAACGGTGCGGCTGCTGAAGTATGGGTGTTGCGGGATAAACGCCAGCCGATTTACGGGGTCGAGGAGGGAATTTCGATCCGGGCGATTAAGAGGGAATATGCCCGATTGTCTGGGGATACACGGCGGTTGACCCCGAAAGAGATTTTCGAGATTGCCGAGGGAAATCTCGAAGGAAACCCGGCGGCTGCCCGGGAAGCTTTTGATCATGCGGGAGAAGTGTTGGGAGAGGCTATTGCCTCGATGAATGCTGTGGTGGATGGTATCGTGGTGATTGGCGGAGGGATTATTGCTGCCCACAAATATTTGATGCCAGCCGTGATGCGGGAGTTGAACGGGACCTTGGAAATGTACGAAGGAGCCCCGGCGGACCGGATGGAGATGAAGGCTTTTTTCTTGGATGATCCGGGAGATTGTGCGGCATTCTTGACCCCCACGTCCAGACGTGTTGTCGTGCCCGGAACGACGGAAACGGTCGAGTATGATCCCATGAAAAGAATGGGGGTAATTACGACGAAGCTGGGAACAAGTAGGGCTATCGCTTTCGGAGCTTACGCTTTTGCCTTGAATGAGCTGGACAAATAGGAAAAGTTAAAAGATAAAATTAGTAAGGCATTTAAAATGAAAAAACAACTACCCCCACCGACTCTCCCTTACACAGGGGGAGTTAGAGGGGGTAGTTAAGGTGTTGGCCCGTGCGGTTGAAATCTAAAATAATTAATCAGATTCAAAATTTAAAATCTAGAATCTAAAATTAACTAGGGATTGTAACTCATTTTTTTTATTTTTAGAAGCTAAAAATTAATAGATCTAATACATAAAGAAATATGAGTTCAAAATATGCACTAAATCCTCACGCCTTAGTTCGTTTTTTAGAAAAAGATGCTAAAGATTTTACCAAAGATGATATTATTCGTTATGTGACGGAAAATGAAATAGAGATGATCAATTTCAGGTATCCCGGTGCGGATGGACGATTAAAGACGTTAAATTTTATTATTAATAGTCTTGATCATCTAGATAATATACTGACATGTGGTGAGCGAGTGGATGGTTCCAGTCTGTTCCCGTATATAGAGGCCGGATCAAGTGACTTGTACGTGTTACCCCGGTATCGTACGGCTTTTCTGAATCCATTCAGCGAGATTCCCGCGGTAGATATTCTTTGTAGTTTTTACACGAAGGACGGTAAACCATTGGAAATGTCACCGGAGTACACGATGCGAAAGGCACACGAGGTATTAAAGCAAGTGACGGGAATGGAATACGAGGTGATGGGGGAGTTAGAGTATTACGTGGTGAGTGAAAAGGACGATTTATTCTTGGCCTCTGATCAAAAAGGGTATCATGAGTCTACACCTTTTAACAAGGGGCGGGATTTGCGTGCGTTGGCCATGAAGTATATCGCCGGAACCGGGGGATTGATTAAATACGGGCATTCCGAGGTGGGCAATTTCACGAAGGGAAATTTGATGTACGAACAGAACGAGATCGAATTTTTGCCCACGAAAATGGAAGATGCTGCTGATCAGTTGATCATAGCTAAGTGGATTCTGAGGACATTGGCTTACCAGTTTGGTGTAGATTTGACATTTGCCCCGAAAATCACGGTTGGTAAGGCTGGGAGCGGGCTGCATATTCATACTCGTTTGAAAAAAGGGGATAAGAACATGGTGATAGAGAATGGCAAATTAACGGATAGCGCGCTGAAAGCTATTGCCGGGTATCTGGATCTGGCACCTTCGTTGACGGCTTTCGGTAACACAAATCCGATGTCATATTTCCGCTTGGTACCCCACCAAGAGGCTCCGACAAATATTTGCTGGGGAGATCGTAATCGTTCGGTGCTGGTACGTGTACCCTTGGGATGGACGAGTGGTGCGGGAGATATGTTGCGTGATGCTAACCCGTTGGAAAAAGTGGAAGATCAGGATTTCAGTGGTAAACAAACCGTGGAATTCCGTTGTCCGGATGGTTCAGCCGATGTATACCTGTTGATTGCGGGGTTGGCGGTTGCCGTGCGTCATGGATTTGAAATGAAGGATGCGCTGCAATACGCGAAGGAGCGTTACGTGGATGTTAATATATTTGATGATGCGAACAAGGGTGTTGCTGATCGGTTAAGTCAGTTGCCAGCATCCTGTTATGATTCCGCATTATGTCTGGAAAAACAACGTGCTGATTTCGAAAAGTACGGGGTGTTTGCTCCCGGTCTGGTTGATGGTTTGATTGCCGGTTTGAAAAAGTTTGATGATAAAATGTTGCGTCAGGATTTAGGAAACGACGAGGCAAAAATTATGGAACTCGTGCATAAATATTTCTATTGCGGATAAAAAGGCAATGGAAAATGGGCTATTCGATTTTGTGATGTCAAGTAGCTCATTTTTATTTTATCTGATAGTTTTTTTATTCTTAGGGGGATATTTTTATCCTTTCATTCCTTTTGGGATCTTTTATAGAGGAATTCTTTCTTCGCCTTCTTTTTTATAAATCGAATGTTCAATTGTATAATAAGTTGACTTCTAAATGCTTTGTATCAGGATAACGATTTGTCTGGTAAAATGTAAGAAGAAGGCAATTATCCTTTAGGCATTCATTAAACGATCATTTATTGATATACGTTCAAATGAGTTTAATTGTTTTGGGTGCTATAACTATAATTAATTGTTAATCAGGTTTGTTATTAATAAATAATTATTTGTGTTTATCATTATTATTATTTATTTTTGCATATTATTAAATGATCGTTCTTTGCTATTCCTAAAGAGGATGTGGGGGGATAAAAGGAACGAACGTGTATAATTAGGAATAAATGAGTGTAAAGGTATTTTTATTATTCTTTTCTCTCCTGTCTATCCCAGGAGTAGAGGTGACGAGATATTTTCCCGTCGAAGAAGTATCGGATAGTGTACGTGTATTTCGTTTTGTTCCTTGTAGAGCAACGTTTTACGTGCATTTTGGATCCAACAATGTAGAGTTGGATAGTATTCTCTCTATGGCAAAACGCTATCAGGAAGATATTGAGGCGGGGCGTATCATGTTGCAGTTGGATAGTTACAGTACATCTCTTTCAACTGATGAGGAAAATCTGAATTTAGCGTTACTTCGTGCTAACGAAGTGAAAAAAGCTATTGCTTGGCGTAGAAGGTTAACAGATCGTTGCTTTGTGGTGCATACCCACTCCACGTTGTTGGAAAATACACGTGAGGTCGTGACCGTACGTTTACTGGTAAAAGTAGGAGAAAAGCAAGGAAAGAATGTTGCTTTATCCGAGGTTCAAGATCCTAAAAAGACTAAAGTTCGTGATCACGAGAATTCATCTGTTTTGTCGGAGAATGATGTTGTCACGTTGCCTTTAGTCTCGGTGGAAGTATTACCTGTTGTGAAACTGTAGACTATTTGTCCGGTAGAATTCGAGTTTCTGGTTGTATTTTGATGATTTCCCGGTAAGGTATTGCTTATTATATTGTTATGGCGTGAGTCATGGTGATGCACAAGCAATATGTTACAGGGAAATTTCTTATTCTTGTTTATAATAAACCCTTTTACTGAGCTTGAAGGTTAATTGCCTCCCGTCATCATGGATGAAGGCCTCGTTCGTGAAACTCGTGAGGGGATTATTGGTGAATTGAATTTCGTTCTTGTTTAAAAGAAACCACTTTCCGGTAGCATCACGGGAGGAGTTTGCACTTAGATTATAAATACTGAACGTGTAGGTGTAGTCGGGATGTAATGAGAACGTGAACCGTTCTGTTGGCTTGATATTGTTGGGTACATAGGTTATGTAGTCTCCCGTGAGTCGTGTGCCACGTGGATTTGTTCCGGGGTGTAAGCTGATGATTTGAGTAACGGTAAGGCCGTTCATGGAAGTGTGTTCAACGTCGTTCGCCGGGGAGAGATGTCCGAGTAATTGAACGCTGACGCCCTTTCCGGTAGGTAGCTTTAGCGCTAAATATTGTTCTGCCAATTGGGTCGCTATTTCCCCGTTATTGATGGTGAACGTGGCACCTGTGGTTTGATCTTTTAAGGTTGCTTTATCTGTTTGATACTGGTATTCTCCGACGAAGTAATAGTTATTGGTAATGGCAGGTGTTGCGGCAAACGTGCTGTCCGGTATGTTGGAAACTTTATCTTGAGTTTTGTCCTTACATCCATTGAGAAGTACCATGGGTAAAAGTAGCGTGATCAAAATCATTGTTTTCATATTCTCCTGTTTTTACCGTGTTAAACGGAAACGACAGAGGAATGTTCGGATTGGATGATTCTTACACGAGTTTCATTTTTTCAAGTAAGATGGATGCATTCATGTTTTGACTGATACCGGGTTTCAGTTTATAATCATAGGCAATGTCATCATCCGTGTGTGTGATCTCGAAACATCGGTTAAAGAAGTTGTCCGGTATCGTGTTGGCAAGTTCTCCGAGTTCGAGGTCATGCGTGGCAACAAGTCCGGCAACAGGTAACGTGAGTAATTTTTGAAGGAAACGACGGGAGCCGTTCAACTTGTCCCGGGAGTTAGTCCCTTTTAGGATTTCATCCAAAATGATAAACAAACGTTCTTCGTGTTGTGCCATATTGACAAGTTGTTGTAAACGGAGTAATTCGGCATGGAAATAAGAGGTTCCTTTCGCCAGGTTATCAACGGTGCGCATACTGGTAAAGAGGGCCATAGGCTGGAATTCAAAACTTTCAGCCCGAACGACAGCTCCGCAACAAGCAAGTACAAGATTCACCCCTATCGCACGTAGGAAGGTGGATTTCCCGGCCATGTTCGCTCCCGTGATGATATAGAATTCGTGTAATTGGGCTACTTCGAAATCATTGGTTACACATTCATTGGCGGGTAGGAGGGGGTGACCGATGGCTGTACCCCGTAAAAGTTGATTGTCTCCGGGAGTAGGATGGATAAAATCGGGATGGTTATACTTGTAGTTGGCCAGACTGACCAGAACGTCAAGTTCTCCCGTGATTTCCACCCAAGTCGGGATGGCCGCGGCATAGCGGCGTTTCCAAGCAACAAGGCGCTGGATAAGGTGCAATTCCCGCATGAAAAGCCCGTTCATGAACATGGCAACCACTGCATTGGAGCGCTGGTCGAAACTTTCCTGTATTTTATGCAGGGAACGTAGAGCCTCGTCCGCATTGTACGTTTCGTTGAATAGTTGTTGACGCAATGTTTTTAATTTGGCGGAAGAACAGGTAAATGTAGAAAAGTGTCCGATCAGTTCGTGAAGGTTACTGAACGAGCGGGTGAATTCATCCAGACGCATATGAGTTCGTAATGTTTTTTGAGCCGGTAGATAGCTACAAAAAAGGGACACGCAGGAAAGGAGTAATGGAATATTTAACGTGAGTACGGAGGCAATGTATAATATCCAAGCGGAGACCGTCAGTACCGGAAGAATATACAGGAAAGGGCGAGTCCAGCGTGGTAGCCCGACTTGTTCCCGCTGCCATTGTTCGATTTGTTGCATGGCCATGTGGGTAATACACTGGCTGTTGCCCTTGGCCCGGAAAACGTGACACCATTCCGGCTCGCGGGCAAATTCTTCGATGGCTTGTTGGCGCTCGATGATGGGTGGCCCGGATTTTAACGGGTGGAGCAACCATTCCCGTAGCTTCTCTCTTCCGTGGGGCGTGACCGTACGGTTGACGGATTGGAAAAGGGAATCTTCCCCGAATACGTCGAGATCGTGAGCGTAAGGGTGAGACGGATCTTTGTACTCTTCGCCTGTCGGGAGATTTTTAAAGTTTCCGGCAAGATATTCCAGTTCCACACGGGAACATTCTTCAAGTTTGTGCAGGAATTGTATCTCTTTTAATAATTTGGTTTCGAATATATTCGTGATAATGAATAGTGCTATGGCAGCAATAAAAGCGATGAGATAAGGCGTGTACCCTGTGTTGGCGAAGGTATATATAAAATATATGGCTAACAGGAATAAGAAGACTTTTGTGAGGGTGATACCGTTACGCCGTTGTCTGTGTTTTTTTAAGAGGATCGTAAGGCGTGATATTTGTGCTTGATAGTATTCTTTTGGCTGCTGCATAGTATGAATGTTATTTATTGCAAATATAGTTTTTAACCTTGATATATTAAAGTGACGGGAGAAAAATGGTTTATCGTGAATTTTTTGTATAAAAATCATTGTAGAATTAAAAACAAAGGCTATATTTGCACCCGCAATCAGAAACAACAGAGGTTGTTTTTAAATCTGGTTCGGTAGTTCAGCTGGTTAGAATACATGCCTGTCACGCATGGGGTCGCGGGTTCGAGTCCCGTCCGAACCGCAGAGATGCCTGTTAGTCGATCGATTAACAGGCATCTCTCTTTTTATTGTGTTGTCTCTTCAATATACTCATGGGGTCGATTGTGGATAGTATATCTGCCCGATATGTGCTTTAAAAAGCATGGAAATAAAAAAGAGTTCCGAATATTTACTCGAAACTCTTTTTCTTGGCGGTCTGGACGGGACTCGAACCCGCGACCCCATGCGTGACAGGCATGTATTCTAACCAGCTGAACTACCAGACCAAAATGTTTTCAAAAAAGGCGGTTCGGACGGGACTCGAACCCGCGACCCCATGCGTGACAGGCATGTATTCTAACCAGCTGAACTACCGAACCTTTTTTGCATCGAACAACCGCTGTTGTTCTCAATTGCGGTGCAAAGATAGATAGTTTTTCTTATTATGCAATATTTCTAGATCGAAAAAATGGAAAAAATTGCGTTTTTCTTACAAAGAAAAATATTCTTGAGCGCCCGAAAACAAAGGGATACAGATGATTTATGTTGAGGATGAACGGGTTATTAATAAAAGTAATAAAGTGTAGGCTAAAATTTCAATTAACAGTTTTGGAGTTTAAATTTTTCCTTATATTTGTGCCACATAATAGTTGTCAAATTTAATTTAACTTATAAGATAATGAACGTACCTGCAGAATTAAAGTACACTAAAGAACACGAATGGATTCGTGTTGAGGGTGAAGAAGCATATGTTGGTATCACTGACTATGCACAAAGTCAATTAGGTGACATCGTGTTTGTTGAGGTTGAGACCGAAGGTGATAACCTAGAGGCTGGAGATACTTTCGGTAGTATCGAGGCTGTAAAGACGGTTTCTGATTTGTATATGCCGATTTCCGGAGAGGTATTGGAATTCAACTCAGAATTGGAAGATCAACCCGACTTGGTAAACAAAGATCCTTATGGAAAAGGCTGGATTATCAAGGTAAAAGTTGAAGACGAAGCACAATTAGACGGATTGTTAAGCGCTGACGCTTACAAGGCATCTATCTAATTTTATTGATAAAGGGGACTGTACGTGTTATCTCGATAAAGGGGTAACGGATACAGTCCCTTTATTTTTATTTCATGGTTGCAAAATTGAATGATCGTCATTTTCAATTTTCAATTTTCAATTCTCAATTGTTATGACATTAATAAAATCTATATCCGGTATCCGGGGAACTGTCGGTGGACGTCCGGGTGATAACCTAACTCCCTTGGATATTGTTAAATTTGTTTCGGCTTACGCCACTTGGTTGAAGACCGGGGCCGGGAAAACAAGAGCTAAAATCGTACTAGGCCGGGATGCCCGAATTTCCGGGGAGATGTATGCTAAATTAGTGGAGGCTACTTTGTCCGGTCTGGGGCATGACGTGGTGAATATCGGTTTGGCAACTACCCCAACCACGGAGATTGCCGTTACCGCAGAACAGGCTGACGGGGGAATTATCCTAACAGCCAGCCATAACCCGAAACAGTGGAATGCTTTAAAATTATTAAATAACCGGGGGGAATTCCTCTCTGCCGAGGATGGTGCAAAAGTCCTTCAGATGGCAGAACAGGAGTCGTTTGAATATGCGGAAGTGGACGAATTGGGTTCGATTACCCACAAGGATTACACGGATTACCATATTCAGCACGTGTTGGATCTAAAACTCGTGAACCGGGAGGCTATTGCCAAGGCGAATTTGAAAGTTGTCGTGGATGCGGTGAACTCCGTGGGAGGAACCGTGATTCCCGCTTTGTTGAAAGCTTTAGGTGTAAAAGAGGTTGTCGAGTTGAATTGCGAGCCTACGGGACGCTTTGCTCATAACCCGGAACCCATTCCGGAGAACCTGACCCAGATTTCAGAGAAGATCAAGGAGTGTGGGGCAGACTTGGGTATCGTGGTTGACCCGGATGTTGACCGTTTGGCATTAGTTTGCGAGAACGGTGAGATGTTCGTGGAAGAGTACACGCTGGTAGCGGTTGCCGACTACGTGTTGAAACATACTCCGGGAAATACCGTTTCTAATCTTTCTTCTTCTCGTGCTTTGCGGGACGTAACGTTGGCTCACGGACAACAATATAATGCTGCGGCCGTGGGAGAGGTGAACGTGGTGACTAAGATGAAAGAGACCAACACGGTGATTGGCGGTGAAGGAAACGGTGGAGTCATCTATCCGGAAAGCCATTACGGGCGTGATGCCTTGGTAGGTGTCGGTTTGTTCCTTTCTCATTTCGTGGCAGAAGGAAAGAGTATGACCGCTTTAAAAGCAACTTATCCGCAATATTTTATCTCAAAGAATAAGTTAACACTTTCTCCCGATATGGATGTTGATAAGATATTGGAGGGATTGAAAAAGAAATATGCCTCGGAAGAAATTACCGATATTGATGGTGTGAAAATTGATTTCAAGGACGGGTGGGTACATCTGCGGAAATCCAACACCGAACCGATTATTCGGATTTATTCCGAATCTAAAGACGAGGCTGCTGCCAATCAATTGGCAGAAGACGTTATAAAAGTAGCGAAGAGCTTGTATTGATGAAACAAGGAGCCCGGTTAAAGGCTCCTTTTTCGTTCTATTCTTTCCCCCCGACACAATGTAGATCTATGCCGTATTCTGCAAATACCTCTATTAGGTAGTCGCATTTCTTTTGAATTTGCGGGTAATTGGTATAAAGGGGATTTGCCTGTAATTCACTTTTTGTTTGGGTAAAAATGAATTCCAAGAAAGAATAAAAATCGTCGTCTTTATCTGGCGCTGTCCAATAATAAGGTTCCCAAAAATTCCAGTATGTGCCGTATTCTAAGAATCCTAATTGATACATAACCTCTTCATCATACCATTGATTTCCGGAAGAGTAGGGATTTGTTGTACCATTTTTGGCGTCTTCGGATATGAGAGAATAGGAGGCAAATGTGTTTAAAATATTGTTATACTCTATTTTGGCGATAATATCATTGTATGGATTCATCAAGAATTGAATAAACGTGCGATTCAAAGCAACTTTTAATCTTTCCCGGTATTCCGGTTTTTGTATACGTTGTGCGAAATCCTTATCCACGTGGGGTAACGTAATATGGTCGATCCCTCTCACCATATATCCTCTCTTAAAGTCCATACCGCCTTGACTGATCGTGTCCCATAACGGCACATAATTGTTGTTTTGGTATAGCATTCCGGCCATAAGAATCTTTGCGGGGAATAGTTCCTTCTTTACTTCGTCCGAGTATAGGTCAAAGAAGTCTTCCTTCAAAAACTGTACGGCTGCACGAATACCTTCCTCTTCGGCTTCCACTTTCACGTCATAGACAACATCATTACTACTGGAGGTGAAATGGTAATTGAGGTCTGCGTTGGAGAACCTGTAGAGGACGGAAGTTCCGTAATTGTTATTCCATTCCACGATCTGGTCGTCGAAATCGTGATCTCCTTGTGGAAGATCGAACCGATTGTCTTTTTTCTCGGAGATATCCAAGTCATCCTCGTTGTTGCAGGAATATAGTGCGGAAACGAGTAATATTCCTAACAGTAATATATGTAAGTTTATTTTCATAGTTTTTCGTTTTATTAATTCAATGCCGGATTACTTTCTTTGTGAGATTTCATGATGGGTAACACCCATTTAGAACTTGCTGTTCCAATTTCAACGGAATATTCATCTCCGGGAGAGGTTGATTCGTCAACACTATGAGAGAAGGATTTCATCCCGTAGCGTCGCAAATCAAACCAGCGCATACCTTCGAAACAAAATTCCCGGCGACGTTCTTCTCTACACGTTTCGATTAAATTCTCGGCATTATTGTTGAACGTGCTGCTGGTCCAAGCTTGAGAGCTGTAATTTTTAATGCGTTTCTCTCTTATCGAGTTTAAATCGGATACTGCTTTTGCAAAGTATTCATTTTGTCCGGCCTTCGCCATCTGTGCATAAGCCTCTGCCCGGTTCAGGTAAACTTCACTCAGACGTAAGCATGCTCCAAATTCAAGTTGATTAGAAAATTTGGATAGCTTTTTTTGATCTCTTTCTTCATTGTATGGGCATAGATAACCATTCCAACGTTGGTCGTCATCTGCAAAGCAATTTCGTAACGCATCAGATGCCATAAAGCATTCGGTGGTGTATTCTGCTTTCACGATTTGATATTCATTCTCGCTTGCATAATAGAATATGATCTCGGAGTTATTTAACGTGAATGGGTACGGAAATCCCCCAAGGCTAATAGCTGCCGGATAATCTATGGGAGTCATGTCATATAAGGTAAGGTTACTTCCGGGTGTAGAGAATACGCTGGTTGCATGTTCTGCTGCTTTTTCCCAGTTTTCCATGAAAAGATAGTAGCGGCTTGCCAATAAATGTGCGGCGTTCATCCCGATACGGAATTTAGAACCCGTGGCGTTGATTTCGGTCAATAGGCTGATTCCTTTTTCCACGTCCGAGATTATTGCTGCATAAACTTCGGCTACCGTGCTACGAGGAACGGAATTCTGGTCAATGGAACTACTTAATTTCAATGGGATTCCCGCTGCTTTTCCTTGTGGGGCATTGGGAGCGTTGTAAGGATAAGCATAGAGGTTGATAAGGTTGAAATAATGGAACGAACGTAATATGCGAGCTTCTCCCTCTACTCTTTTTTTCGTTTCGCTTTCTCCGCTTACCTCGTTGATCATGTCTAAAACAACATTGCATCCCGCGATCATTTTGTAAAGAGTCGCGTAGGAATCCACTTCGATACTTGTAATGCCGGTAGTCGGGTTAGGTAGGTTATTGAAGTCGTCGAACATATTTTCATTGTTCTCCACGGAACGTCCGCCCCATAAATACAGGGGACTGTATTTCGTCACGACCGGTTTGGCGTTATTGGATGTGATGTATTGGGTTACGTCGTCATCCAGTAAATTCAAGTAGGGCATTAGCGTAAAGTCCCGTCTGGGATAGCCTTCGTATGCCAGTAGCTGATCCAAGTCTTCGATCGTGGAAGGAATGACTTCGTCTTGAGAAGATTCTTCGAGAAAGTCACTACAAGACCATAGTCCAATAATGGCTAAAAGTAGAATGCTTTTTTGTATTATATTTTTCATGGTAATTGAATTTTTCAGATTAGAAACCCAAACTTATACTTAGCGAGAATTTGCGCTGACGATCAATAACCGGAAGAACCGTGGTCGCACTGGTACTTAAAGTTTCCGGATCTTGTTTACCCAGTCCTTTACTTTTGATAATAAACGGATCGGTAACGGTTAGTGCGAACGTTAAGTTTGTAAGTCTTAATTGATCCAGTATATCTTTCGGTAAAGCATACGTCAGGGAAATATTATTACATCTCAGATGATTGGCCTTTACCACCCGTAAATCAGATAGGTTATACATCTGATAACGATAAATTTCACCTTTGTCGCTTAAACTGAGTGAGTTATCCGGGAGATAGTCTGCTAAATTCTCATCCGAAGATAATATGGCCGGTATATTCGTGTATTTCTCATCACCCGGTTGTCTCCAACGTTTATTGAGTTCTGTGCTTGCATTTTTTTCCGGATCGGGGATACGTAGCTGTCCGATGCCTCCGCTGGTAGCCTGACTTCTCATGAAAGGATTCAGACGTTTATGATGTCCTAGCTGGAAGTTAAACGTGGCAGATAACGTGAATTGCTGGTACCGGAAGTTCGTGGATAATCCACCGCTGAACACAGGATCTTTTACCCCGCTGTAAACCATGTAATCAAGTAGGGTACCCGATTCAACCCTTGTTTTAGTTCCGGGTGTTTGGTCGATGATTGCAAATTGAGGGACTCCTTTGTCCGATAAACCGATATACGGGAATGACCAGAAACTGTTTAAAGCAAAGCCTTCGATAATGACACTACCATCGGTAATTTTTTCAAGCGTGGCGTTGTCCTCGTTATCTTTTACCTCGTTACGGTTAAAGCCGGAAGTTGCGCTGATACTCCATCTGATGTTTTTTGTCTGCACGGGGATAACGGTCAACGATACGTCGTAACCTTTATTGATGATGGAACCGTTATTAATTGCCATGTTTGAAGTTCCGTTCTCCACGGGTATATTCACGTAGGTGATAGCGTCAACCGTTTTTTTGTAGTAGTAGTCAATGCTTCCATATATCCGGTTGTTTAGAATGGAGAGTTCGATACCGCCATTGAAACTGTTGGTCTTTTCCCATTTCAGGTCTTTGTTTGGGAGGTTCTTGATCGACAGGAATTGATCGCCCGTCAATACGTCCGGTGCAATGTTGAAATTGGCGATCAGATAGGGACTGATATCCGGGGCTTTTCCTTGAGATCCGTAGGATGCTTTCAACGTCAAGTTGGATAACCATCCAAACTGGCGCATGAAGTTCTCTTCACTTACATTCCATCTGATTCCGGCTGATAGAACGGGGTTAAAGCGATTGTTCGTGTTCTGCCCGAATTTGTTGGATGCGTCTTGTCTGAAACTGAAAGATAACGTGTACTTGCTAGCATAAGAGTATCCCAGTGTTGCATAGAAAGACATGTAGTTTTCAATCTGATCCGTGAGAGTGATTGAGTGGCGGTCTTGATATGCAGGTACATTCGCTGTTTCTCTATATTGACAATCAGGATAAATGCTTAAAATGTAATCTCTGTTGGCTTGTTGACTGTAATTGTAGTCCACGCTTTTACCTCTGTTAGGCATGTAGCCGTATTCAACGCCACTCTGTCCGATGTAACTGTTTCCTCGAACTTCATGTCCCAAGGCAACATTGAGGGCATGGTTCCCTTCTTCATCAAGTATTTTTCCGTAATTCAGTTGGTTACGCACCGTGTAGCTTTGTTGGTTTGTTGAATTGTAATTCAAAATACCACCATAAGGTAACACGGAGGCCAAGGTTAACCATGAGTCGGATTCTCCGGTTACAAGTTCTCCATAATTGGCTCCCCGGATTTTTGAAACTGCATAAGAATGGTCATCTGCCCAAACGTTAGCCTCTGAACTGTTTCTGGTAAATGCAGTTGTTAATTCATACTTGATTTCCGGTGTAATATTCCAGATCAAGTTACCTGTAATTTGGAATTTCGTATTCTTATTCTCGTTTCCGGTATGTTCTAATTCATTCAAGAAATTGTAGCGAATATCTCTTTTAATTGCAGTGCCATTATCCAATTCGAAGTAGGCTTTTGATTCATTGATGGTATACCATTCGTCCGGGGCTAATATCCGGCTGGTATTCAGAGCATAATCTTCCGGGTTGACTCCCGTGTAGTAAGCGTTCGTCTCGGATTGACTGGCAGAGAATTGAAATTTAGTACGTAAATTATCCCGTAGTTTTGCATCCACACTGAAGTTGACCGTTTTATTGCTTTGGTCATTTCCCTTGTAGCTACTCAATGATTTGTTGAAACCCACGGAACCGTAAAAATTGAGCTTGTCGTTTCCACCGCTTAGGCTTAATGAATAATTCTGACTGACAGCGTTACGGGCGAGGATTTTGAACCAGTCCGTGTTTTGTTTTTCCATGCGGGTTACTTTTTCATTGAACTCGTCCATGGAAATCTCCTTATTCATCAGTTGGAGATAAGCTCCTTCGTAACCTACATTTTGAGGGAATTGGCTAAAGGGTACTCCGGACTCCACGATTTCTTTGGATAAAGCAATACGATCGGCAGAATTCATCCGGTCCGTTTGTCCATACGTTCTTCTAGGAGTCAGGGAAATATCCGTTCTGAAATTAACATTAATTCTTCCGTTCGTGTTAGAACCTCTTTTCGTGGTGATTACGATAACCCCGTTGGCGGCCTTTACCCCGTAAATAGCTGTGGCCGACGCGTCCTTCAAGAACGTGATACTTTCAATGTCGTCCGGGTTAAGGCCGGAAATACTACTCCCGGAAATACTTGCCATTGAGCTACTGAGGTCTCCGGAACTAAGAATGTCATTTAACTGTGCTCCGGCAAAGGGGAGAGGGTCTTCTTGAATGATACCGTCAATAACCCATACCGGGGAGGCATTCCCGATCACCGTGGAAGTTCCGCGCACTCTCACTTGAGGGGATGTTCCGATCATTCCCGAGGGAATCGTGATACTTACTCCGGGGACAACTCCTTGAAGGGCAGCATCAATACTGGTCACTCCGGCAACACGTATATCATCGCCTTTCACCGTGAAAGTCGAACCGACAACTTCATGTTTTTTCAGCGTCTGGTACCCGGTAACGACTACTTCTTCCAAAGCCTTGGTATCTTCTTTCAAGGTAATTTTGTAAGGAACCTGTTTGGCATTTACGACTACTTCCTGTGATTTCATTCCCACGAATGAAAAGATGAGCGTGCTACCTTCCGGTACCGTGATCATAAATTTTCCGTCATTGTCGGAAAGTACTCCCACGCCTTTTTGCCCTTTCACGGTAACGGTAACAGAAGGGAGCGTGATACCGGTTTCGTCATATATTGTTCCCGTTACTTTTATTTCTTTATTCTGTGCGAACACGTTGTTCGATAAGGCGAGCAACAAGATAAATAATATCTGGGTTACGGATAGTTTTATATATGTAAGTTTCATTTGAACTTTCGTTTAAATTAATAAAGGTATTTAGGTGAAGCCTTAACTTCCAGAGTAATGTATCCGTCTTTACCGGGTACCAATTCTTTGACACGGAATACGGCTTTGTTCGTGTCGTAGAGGTTTCTGTCAGGCCATTGGCTAAATCTTTGCAAGTTAATAACATAAATACCTTCCCATGTCGGATGTGTACTTTCTGTTATACTCACTCCATATGTAATGTCTGTCGTGTATTTGTATACATCGATGTAAGTTTGAGATGCCGAGATACTAGCTTGAATAAATCCAAGTTTATTTTGTGCGTAACTTCCTTCTGTAATGGCTGCATTTAAAGTTGGGATTCTGTAAGGAGCCATGATATCATATTGATTCATGATAAAACCCCAACTGGCAGACGTATTATGCGTTCCGAGTAAGGGATATAAGCGTTGCTCACGGTAATATGTTTCCACTTCATCCTCTTCGCCATAGAAATAACACAATTCGATTTCCATGAGTTCTTCCATGCTCATTTGTTGAACTTGTGCCAATGTGAAAACTTCTCCCGTGCTAAGTTTAAGAAAATGGCCATGTTCCGTGTTTCCTTGCGCTCCTAGGGTTACCGTATAGGATTTTAACTCATCAGCGACCAAAATGGTAATCGTTTTATTAATCAACTGTTTTGGCTGGTTATTATCCTTACATACCACTTGAAAATTATACGTCTGGTAATGTGATCCTTCTTCCGGCAGATAATCATTTGCCCGGAACGAGTAGGAATACTGGCTCTTGTTGTGTAGCTCGGTCGAATCCATCGTCAGCGGGAAACCTTTCAGGTATGTTCCGGCATTATCCTTGACGTACAACTCTTGGATGAATCCTTTGTTCGCGATAAAATCGATATCAATTTTGACCTCTTCTCCGGGAGAGACGATGATTGAATCTTTTTCTACCCCGTTTAATTTCACGACGAGACTCGGGCGAGGAGGCAACTCGTGGAGTTCTTTGACGCATCCTTGACAGAATGTCAGGAAGAGGCAAATGATTAACAAATAGTTTCTTGTTCTCATAAAATTGGTTTTAAGGTTTAATGATTGGTCTGATAATTTCTCTGTCATTAAATTGATTTTAGTTTATATTATTGTTTAAAAAATAAATTCTGCACTGATCGAATAATTTTGTTGTCGTTTCATTGTCGGGGTGTACGAATCGGCATTCATACTCATCACTTCAGGATCTTGATCTCCCAGACGGTGATTCTTGATGATAAACGGGTTAGTTACCGTTATACCCAAGTTTATTTCTGCGACGCGGGGGATCTTCGTTTGGTAATTTAACGAGATCCGGTTACATCGCAAATGACTGGCGGATACTACCCGCTCCGTACTCCGGTTATATAATGAATAGCGGTACACGGTGTTATAATTTCCCAAGCTCAGCGAGTTATCCGGTAAATACTGGGACACGTCTTCATCCCGTGTGGATAGGGCGGGAATACGGGTGCGTGTCTCGTCTCCCGGTTGTTGCCAACGATTCAGTAATTCTGTGGATGCGTTTACGTCAGCTCCCGGAATGGACAACATGCCATTATTGGAACTTGTGATAAATGGATTAAGACGCTTGTAGTGTCCCAATTGATAATTGAATACGGCATTTAGCGTGAAACGTTTATAACGTACGGTCGTGCTGATCCCTCCCGAAACACGGGGTTCACTGTCCCCGCTGTACACGAGGTAATCGAGCAAAGAACCGGACACCTTTTGCATTTCTCCCCCGACTTGATCCATGACGGCAAATAGCGGGGCCCCGTTTTTAGGCGATAGCCCGATGAAGGGAATCGACCAAAATCCCGATACCGGAAACCCGTCCAGCGCGGCGTTCCCGTTCGTGAAGCGCTCTAGGGCAGGCTCATCCGTGTAACTCCTTTTTAAAATATCTTTCATATAGGCTGCCGTGAAATTAACCGTCCAGCTCCAGTCACGTGTGGAGAGTGGCGATAACTTGACCTGTAATTCATATCCCTCGCTATCAATGGCACCGCTGTTGATGTACATTTTGCGGAACCCGTTTTCAATCGGGATCTCTTTTTCCACCACGATGTCCGAGGTCTCTTTCTTGTAATAATCGAATGAAACTTCCATGCTATTTTGGAATAGCGATAGGTCAATCCCGACATTCCAAGATAATGTCTTCTCCCATTTCAAATCGGGATTGGGAAGTTGTTCCAGTTGCAGGTAACTCTCGTCCGTGATCGGATCACTCGGCACGTGGCTGACAAGTGCTTTCGGTGACACGTTGGAAACTACATTTCCCTGTTTCCCGTAAGAAACCCGCAACGTGCTTGCGTTCAACCACGGTTTGGTGGGGAACCACTTCTCTTGGTGCATATCCCAGCGCGCTCCGGTGGACCAGACGGGGTAGAAACGATTGTTCGTGTGTTTGCCGAAACGGTTGGACGCGTCGTTTCTGACGTTGATGCACACCGTGTAGCGGCTGTCGTACGTGTAACCGATTGTGCCGTACTCGGAGAACGTGTTTTCCACCCGGTCAACGAGTGTCATGTCATGTTCCGTTTCGGGCGTGTCGGATGATTCGACAAGTTCAATTCCGGGGAATTGTTCCTTCACCTGTTGAAACTTGTCTGCCGGGGAACGGTAATCTTGTAATAGTGTACTCCTTTTCCCTCTCACGTATCCCCATTCAATTCCTTGTTTCCCGTCATATTTATTTTTCCGGGTTTCGATACCGAGTGTCGCGGTTATCGAATGGAAAGTCCCTTCTCCCCACGTTTTCCGGAAGTTGATTTGTCCCTTCACCGTGAGGGAACGACGGGTGTGTCGTGTATAGTCAAGGATACCTCCTGTCGGGAGCGGGCTGATGTATTCCATGAGATTCTGAACCTCTTCGGGAAGCGTGGCATTATAGTCGCATCCCCGGAGTAAGGCGACGTTCCATGATTGTGCGTCTGCCCACAACTGGCTGTCGTTCGTTCCTTGTGAGTACGCGGGTGTAACCGTTATATTCAGGTAGGGGAGGAGATTCCAAGTGAATTGTGCGTTCACGTTGACTTCCGAAGTTTTGTTATCGTTACCCGTGTGTTGTAATTCGTGCAGCATATTGAAATGGACACTGTTTCTGACGAATTGATATATCCCGTTTTTTCGGTATGACAGTGAAGTTGCCTTACCCTTCGTGTAAAACTGATCGCTGGTAACCGTGCGACTGGTCGTCAGGGCATATTGCTCCGGGTTAATTCCCGTGTAATAACCGGAAGTCGCGATGTGATACCCGGAAAGGTTCACTGCGATTTTGAATTTCGGTGACGAGTTGTAATTGAAATTCAGCATTCCGGTAAAAGTCTCCCGGTCATTCCCGATGTACGCGCTGTTTTCCTTCCTATACCCGAAAGAGGAATAGTAAGCCATCCCGTCCTTTCCCGAGTTGAAACTGACGTGGTAATTCTGGCTGATGGCGGTTCTACCCAGTGCCTTGAACCAGTCGGTATTTGTTTTCTCCAGCCGGGTAACTTCCTCGTTAAATTCAGCGTGGGAAATCTCTTTGTTGATCATTTTCATGTAAGCGGCCTCGTACCCGATTCCATCCGGAAAGCTGGGTAACGGGATTCCCGCTTCAATCATTTCTTTCGATAATTTGACCCGTTGTGCTGAGTTCATCACCTTGGCGTTGCGATAGGTGGGTATAGGGCTGAACGTGATGTCACTTCGGAATCTCACGCTTGGCTGATCGGAACGCCCTTGTTTAGTCGTGATAACGATTACCCCGTTGGAGGCCCTGATCCCGTAAATGGCCGTGGCGGAAACATCCTTTAACAGCGTGATGCTGGCAATGTCGTCCACGTTTATTCCCGACAAGTTGTTGCCCATGATGCTGGAACGTGCCGAGTTGCTGAGATCGTTCTCGTTCAACAGGTCGTAAAGCGTATTCCGGTCAAAAGGCCAGATGTTTTCCCGGATGATTCCGTCCACCACGATCAGTGGTTCCGGGTTACCGATAATCGTTGAGGTTCCTCGTACTTTCATGCGTCCCGTGGAGCCGATATTTCCGGAAGGAATCATGATTTCCAACCCGTTCAGTGTGCCTTGGAAGGCGGCCTCTAGGGAGGTCGCTCCCGGGGTGCGTATCTCTTTGGCGTTGACCGTGGAGGTCGCTCCGGTCATTTCGTTTTTGGCGATGACTTGGTAGCCGTTCACGATCACGTCTTCCACTTCCGAAACATCTGTCTCTAAGATAATCGAGTATGAATCATCTCGCGTGATCGGGGTGTAACAGGTCTTTTTGCCCACGTAACTCGTGATGAGTATCGTGTTTTCTCCTTCCGGAATCCGGATAGAGAATTGTCCGTTTTTGTCTGAAATAGTTCCCCGGTTACTTCCTTTCACCAAAATGGTGGCCGAGGGGAGCGTGATCCCGTCCTCGTCCCGGATGACTCCCTTTATGGTACGCATTGCGGGGATGGGAACCGTGTTCTTTTTCGTGATAATGATGGTTTGATTATAGATGCGAAAATCCAGCGGGAGTCCTTGCAGGCAGAAGGTCAGGACTTCCTGTAGCTCCGTTTCGTCAAAATGAACGGATCGGCGGCTGTCGATTTCTTTTACATCTTTCATCTGGTACATCATGTCATATTTTGTCTTTTTCTTAATCTTTTTCAACACCTCTTCCAGCGTGGCGTTATTCATGTGAATGCTGATTTTTTGAGCCCATACTTCCCTTGAAGTCCCCAACAGGACCACAAAAATTGTCAAGAGAATGAATTTTCTAGCACCCATCACCATCGTTTATTAGGAAAACACTAAATTATTTCATAGCTTTGTAATGGTTTTAAGGTTAATTTATTGGTCAATATTTTAATCTGTTATAATTGAGGGATGGTGTCAACATCCCTCGATTTATTTATATACCCGGATTTCGTTCCCGTCCTTTTTGAACTTGACGCCCGTGGCCATGTGAATAATTTTCAAAATGTCTTCATATCCTTTGTCTCGTTGAATGGAGATAAAGCATTTTATATCTTGTAGTTCCGGGTCGTCAAACGTGACGTTCAAGGCGAAACTTCTCCCGATGATGGTCATGATGCTACCCAGATCGACATCTTCGAATGTAAATTCGCCTCTGCGCCAAGCTGTTTGCTCTTCCACGTCCACGGAATCCACTTGCAACACGCCTTCCCGCGGTTGGAATCGGGCTTGCAATCCGGGGGTTAGCACGGTTGTCCGTGTTGTCGTGTCCGTCTGGGAATGGCAGGTAACGGCAACTTTCCCGGTTAACAGGGTGGTGGTCACTACCGGATCCTCGGGATAAGCTGTCATGTTGAACGTGGTTCCGAGTACCCTGACATCCATTGACTTGCTTTTCACGATAAAGGGAACACCGGAATGTGTCACGTCGAAATAGCCTTCCCCGGAAAGTTCAACGACACGGGCATCTTTCCCGAACACGGACGGGAAAACAAGCGTGCTACCCGCGTTCAGATGAACGTTTGTCCCGTCACTTAACTGGAGAGTGTACTCCGTGCCTTCCGGAACGACCAGTTTGTTGGGAGAGACGTGGGCTGACTCCTTCTCGTGTTGGAAAGAGACCTTTCCTTCGTTCGTGTTGATGATCCTTAACCCGTTGTAGTCCATTTGCATTTGCCGGTTCAGTTCGACCTGTTTCCCGTCATCTAGTACGAGATAGGCACTTTGTGCCAGCAAACCGGATCGCGGGTCTGTTCCCCCGGTGGTTTGGTAAAAGTAGTACCCTACTCCCAACATCACGAGGCAGGCCACGGCAGCCGCGTATTTGTAGACCACGGACAACCGTCGTGCGGGACGTGTGGCGGCGATGAATTTGTTTAACGCTTTTTCCGTGTCGAAACTGTCGTGTCGTTTTATATTTTCATGCAGCCGTGCGGGGATTCCCACCTCCTCGCGGAGTCGGGGGGAATCGGGCGCCACTTGTTCCCAATCACCGTTCGATAGTGCCTGTTCTATCTGTCGGGCGATCCTTCGGGCTTCGTTTATTTTATTTTCGACTTCTTCCATCTCTGTTCGTTTTGCTATTAAAACAACTCATGTCGGGAAAGTGTCTAAAGAAAAATGATATTTTTTTATTTTTTCGTGTTTTTGTTGTCTCCGAATGTGTTCCGGGGAGTGGGGATAACGAGGGGTAAAAGAAGGGATGTAATTGGGATATACTGACTCGTAGGGTGCTTGTTGAGCGGCTGTTAGGTGACTGTTAGGCGCCATCGCCCGATTGTCGCCCGATTATCGCCCGATTATCGCCGCCATTTTAAGAGAGTTTAAGTAAATATAACAGACGGGGCAGGTACGTTATTTTAGGCAATTATGACTCTATAGTTTTGCAACCGGGATTTCTCGTGCCGGTTTATCCCGATTTTAACCCCGGCAATGGGGATGTTAGTGGAGGTGGGGTTAATTATTTTGTTGCAGGAAAAGCATGAGTAGCGCGTATAGTTCTGGGGAAACCATTTTTTTCAATAGCGATATACCCCGCTGTTTTTGTGATCTGACCGTGCTGGATGAGGCCCCAGTCAGGGTGGAAATCTCGGTACTGTTGTACCCTTGCATCACGAGTTCCATAATTTTGGCACATTCGCTCGGAAGGTGGCGGATGTAGTCGGATAATAAACTAATAATTTCCGTCTCGACAATCGTGTTCCATGTCTGTTCGTCGGTTTCTTCTTGGACGAGGTTCTGGGCATGTTCCTGAACGATGTTATGGTGTTTGATGTAGTTCAGGCAACTGTTACGGGCCGAGAGGTAGAGGTAGGATTTCAGCGCAAGATAATTCTCGAAATGATTCTCCTTTTCCCATAGCCGGATGAACACGTCTTGAGCGACATCTTCGGCAACATCCGTGTCTTTCAGGATTTTGCTGGAATAGTAAGCAATATCTTGAAAATATTCTCGGAACAGTTGTTTGAATGCCTCGTGATCGCGGGAATTTAGTCTGTTCAAAAATGTTATGTCTGTTTCGGATGATTTCATACCACTGCAAACTTATAGATTTTTGGACGATCTTGTATAGATTGTCATTAAAAAAATGTGATGGAAGGTGCATTTATTATTTTTTGATCGTTTTAGACACTTGCACCGGGTGAGTTGTTTTTACGATATGATTGAATAAATCAACCTTAAAACCAAATTGATTTTTTTATGAAGAAAGTATTGTTTTGTATTGTATGTTTGAACATGGCCTTGCTGTGTTTCGGACAACCGGTGAAAATAAAACTGGTGGCGGAGCGGGAGGCTTTTGTCGTGTTCGGGAACGAGCGTTATGATTTGAAAAAGGGAGAAACCCGTTGGATTACGTTGGAGGGAGAGGATATGTACGGGAAAAGGTTGTTGGCAAACGAGGAGTGTTTTTTGTTTTTAGAGGCCGGGGATTTCTTGGAAGTCGTTTTGCATGAAAACCGGGGGGTGGAGTTGAAGGATGACGGGAGTTTATGCGCGGATCGGAATAATTGGTTGCGGAAAGTAGATTTGTTGAAACAGAGGTTGCAGTTTGCACGCGTTATGCCGCAATTGTTGCCCAAGGAATACGAGGGGTTGAATCTGGAGAGGGTGTGCGACTCTTTGAATGTTTGGTTGGCGACTTATCTGGAAAAGTATCCTGCCGATCGGAAAAATTTCGAGAAGGTGATGCGGACAGAGTTTAAGTACTACCGTCTGTTGGAAGCGAATGGCATCAAGTCTTCAAGGGCAACTTTTCAGGAATTTTCCGGGGAGATGTTGGCTCGCTTATCTGAAGTGATCCCGGATGCAGAAGATGATCGGGTGGTTTATTCTCCTTCTTACTGGCGTGCGGTGGAGGTGTACGTGGATTATTTACGGATCGAGGATCCCCGTAAGTTGCAAGGACGGGGGGACCGGATATACGAGAATGAGGTGAAGTTGGCAACGTATTTCCCGAAAGGTGCGGTGAGGGATAAAATAGCTTACACGAATTTGGATAATATCCTTTACTGGGTGCGGCCGGATCGTCGAGGAGATTTTGATAAATGCGTGAAACGATTGGCTCCCCGTTATGCTGACGTGTTACGGGGGAAGTTGAATAAACAGGACGCTGATCGGAAGGCGCGGAAGTTGGTGCCGGAAAACTTGTATCCCGTGTTATCGGGGGAGACCATGAACGGGGAGAGGGTGGATTTGTCTTCTTTCAAGGGATCGTGGATTTTGTTGGACGTGTGGGCCACGTGGTGCGGTCCGTGTTGTAATGAAATTCCGTTTCTGGCAAAGATGGAAGAACGTTTGCAGGGACGGAATATAGAATTCGTGTCGTTGTCCGTGGACAAGGCCGCCGACCGGGAGAAATGGATAAAAATGATGCGGGAAAAAGAGATGAAGGGGGTACAGTTGCGACTGACGGGTAAGAAAAGCGAGTTGAACGAGACGTTGTGTATCAGTGGGATACCGCATTTTGCTATTATTGATCCCACGGGAAAACTGGTGTGGAACGGTTTGCCCGGTGTTTCTTACGGGCTGATTTACCGGATACTGAAAGAGGTTCCGATAAGATAAGATGTACATGTATTTTTAATTGATTTTTCATGAAACATATTATATTGTTATTGGGATGTTTGGGATGTCTGTTTGCGGGATGCTCCGAGCCTTCCTATCGTTTGACTGTTTCTATCTATGGGAACGGAAGTTTACCGGGAGATACGGTTTACCTGTATCGTTTTAACGAGGAGACGTTACAATTTGAGAAAGGGGATTCGGCCATGTTGGATGATCGGCAACAGGTTTGTTTTACCGGGAAATACACGGGGCCGGAGTTCGTGTGTGGGGGAGTAAGGAAAAAGGCTACTTCGAAGTTCTTTATGCTGGACTCCACGGAAGTATTTGCTTATAATGTTTTATTACATGAGGAACCTAATTTCTTTAATCCTTCCGGGTATAAGCTTACGAAGAAATATATGATCGTGGAGGGAGGACGTGAGTCTGCCATACTGGATTACTATCAGGGAATGGAACGGTTGACGTTGCTTCCGGATCAGTTGAAGAGCGGAGACGCGTTTAAGGAGGGCGTGATGATGGATATGCTGGTCAAGTTCCCGAATTCGAGAGCGATGCTGATGATTTTGAATAACGAGAGGAAGCGTTTTTCGATGGATCGGTTGGGGGAGGCATTAAGTTTGTTTGATAGTCCGGAACTGATCGGACATCCTTTGTACAAAGAGTTGGTGGCTTACCGGGAGGCGGTGATGAAGACGTCCGTGGGGCAGGTGGTACCTGATTTTTCGTTGCCTTCGATGAACGGGGAAGAGGTCGCGATTCGTTCTTTCCGGGGGAAATACGTGTTGTTGGATTTTTGGGCTTCATGGTGTGGTCCTTGCATCGGGGAGATGCCCAACGTGCATAAGGCTTATGATTTATTGCATGATAAGGGGTTCGAGGTTATTTCGATTTCGACGGATAGGAAGGAATCCGACTGGCGAAAGGCTATGAAGGAGAAACAAATGGAGCATTTCGTGAATTTGAGAGACACGAAAGGAGTCTTACATGAGATATTTAACCGGGATGCGATTCCTTTTATCCTGTTGCTCGATCCACAAGGTCGGATCGTGGCTAAAGAGTTGCGAGGGAAGGATATTTACGAGGTGGCGATTGAAAGTATGAATAAATAATTGATTAATGATGAGTACTAAGAATATAATAAAATATGGTCTGTTGTGGGGATTGCTGATTTGGGCGATGGTGGTGAGAGGGCAACAGGTTGAAATTCTCCACGAGGGGAAGATCCGGTATGGCTGTCGGAACAGCATCAGTTTGTTTGGGATAAGGTGATTCCTTTACATTTTGAGGCGGGGAGAGCGGTGTACGAGGTACATCATGCTCCGAAAGTGTTTCGTTTGGCCACGGAGACAGGATATTCGTCATGGTTTTTTGTCGGGGATAAAGATCGTGTCACGGTGACCGTGTTGAATACAGATCCTTTGAATATTAAAGTAGAAGGCGATGTTTCCGGTACATATTTCTACGAGTTGGAGAATGTTAGTCGGGAATACACGAGGGGCAAATTGGAGATGACGGATGATTACATGAAAGCATGGCTGGAAAAAGATGCGACTTTAATGTATCGGGTAAATCAACAGTTGGAGCGATTAAGGAAGCATCGGGATTCCGCGTATATGGACGTGGTGGATCGGGCTATGGAAAAGGGACGTTTGGAGGAAGTACTGGTGAGGGCGAATATGCCGTTGGCTCTGAAAGGAAAGATCGTGCAGGATTTGAAAAAAGAGGGGAAGGTTACAGGCAGGCTGGTGGAAGAGTTGGATTTATACACGAAGGTGTATACTCCGGATTATGTGTATTATTTTTATTATTACCCGTACGTGTGGCGGGAACAGATTAACTCGTTACATTCGGATGAAGCTAAAGGGGAACGGTTGATGAACGAGGTGTATCGGATTATGAAACAGGAGTTTTATAACACGTTATGTAATCGGTTGGGAGAGGGTATGGCTCGGGAGAAGTTGGTCGATTACGCGGGGAGCGTGTCTGATTTTGATTATTGTATTGGGGTTCACATGGAGCTGGACGAGCAAACGAAGCGGGATACCGCGTTGAATAAATTTTCTGGGCGTATGGAAAGAATGTACATGACGAGGTCGGGAAAGGTGATGGGGGATTTTTCTTCGAAAACTCCGGAGGGGAAGAAGGTGAGTTTGGCGGATTACCGGGGAAAGTACGTGTTGCTTGATTTCTGGGCATCATGGTGCGGGCCTTGCAGGGGATTGATACCGAAGATGAAGAAGTTGTACGAGAAGTATCATGCTGCCGGGAAGTTTGATATTTTGGGTGTTTCCAAGGATGAGGATCGGGGAAAGTGGTTGAAGGCTTTGGAAGAGGAAGGTATGGCATGGAATAATATCTTGGCAAAAGAGGCTAGTTTGGAAGACCCGTCTCAATTTGAATCCGTGACAGGATTACCGCAGATGGTGGTGGTTGATCCGGAGGGAAATATCGTGTTGAGTGTTAGTGGTTCGGATAATATGGATCGGGTGATCGAGACGCTGGAAAGTGTGTTAGGGAAGTAGAAAGGGGCTGTCCAAAAAGTCATTTTTCAAACTCCCTCCCCCCTTCGGGGTACTCCCTCTATAAACAGAGGGAGAGCTGAAATACTCCCTGTCTTCGGGAAAATTCACCAGCTCCTCCTCTGTTTATAGAGGAGGTGGCACGAAGTGACGGAGGAGTTTTTGGAAATAAAATAGACTTTTTGGACAGCCCCTTTATTCCACGTACAATACTAATCCTTTTAAATATTCCCCTTCCGGGTGATAGATGCTGATCGGGTGGTCGGCAGGCTGCGTGAGTTGGTGCAGGATTTTGACTTTCCTACCCGTGTTGGCTGCCGCGGTGAAGACCGTTTGACGGAAAAGGTCCTTCGTCATAACCTGCGAACAGGAGAAGGTGAAGATTAACCCACCGGGTTTTACAACCTCGATACCCTTGCGGTTCAGTTTTTTGTATCCTTGAATGGCATTGTCCAGCACGTTTTGGTGTTTGGCAAACGCGGGAGGGTCAAGGATGATCAAGTCATATTTGTTGTGTGATTTATCAAGGAATTTAAATGCGTCTTCCACGAATGCCTCGTGGCGGGTGTCGCCGGGAAAGTTGAGTTCCACATTTTGGTTGGTTAACTCGATGGCTCTGGCCGAGGCATCCACCGAATGCACGAGTTTGGCCCCACCTCGCATGGCGTAGAATGAAAACCCACCCGTGTAACAGAACATATTGAGAACATTCTTGTCGTGGGCGTATTGTTCGAGCAAACGTCGATTCTCCCGTTGATCGACAAAAAATCCGGTCTTTTGACCTTCCAGCCAGTCCACGTTGAATTTTAACCCGTTTTCGATGGCCGTGAAGTTGTCGGTGTGACCGTACAAGTAGTCATTCTTGGGGTTAAGTCCTGCCTTAAAAGGAAGGGTTCCTTCCGACTTGTCGTATATGGCAATGAGTTTATCTCCCATGACTTCCAACAGGGCTTTCGTGATCTCTTCCCGAGCTTTATACATTCCCACGGAATGGAATTGCACGACGGCAACCCCCGCGTAATAGTCAATAACAAGTCCGGAAAGATCGTCACCTTCCCCGTGAACGAGGCGGTACACGTTGTTGTTCGGGTTGGTCGCCAAACCGATAGCTACACGTGTCAGATAGGCCTGTCGGATGCGCTCCACCCAGAAATTATAGTCAATTTCTTCTTCCTTGAACGTGAGTACACGCACGGCGATACTCCCGATCTGGTAGTGGCCCGTGGCGAGATATTCGTCGTCACTGTTATACACTTGAACGACGTCACCTTCCTGTACGTCCCCTTTGATTTTGGCTATTGCTCCCGAGAAAACCCACGGGTGCAGTCTGTATAAAGATCTTTCTTTACCGGCTTTTAGAACTATTTTGCTCATAATTATTCGTGTCGCGATGCGACGTTACTGGTTACAGGTTGACAAGTTACAGGTTTGTCTGTGACTTGACGGGGCAAAAGTAGATAAAAAAGCGGTAAAAAAATACCGGGAATGCTATTTTGCTGTTTCCCGGTGTTAAAATCTTTTTGCTACACGTTCAAAAGTTCCTTTGCCTTGTCCAGAATGGCCGTGTCATCCAGAACGACAAGTCCGCCGTCAGGGCCTTGTTCAACATGTATTCCGGCGCTCGATCCCCCGTTGTCATAATTATCGGCTCCGAAGTAGTTACGTACGGTGTCTGTACTGATACCCAAGTCTTCTGCAATTCTCTGCATACTTCCGTGAGGTAGCATGTCTTTGATTTTTCTCAGCTCGTTAAAAGTAATAGTATAAGTCATAACGTAGTAATTTTAGAGGTTTTATGTGCAATAAATTTAGAAATATATTTTGACAAAAGCAAATGGAAAGTTTATCATTCTTGTTTTTGTTACAAAAGTATTCTCGGGTATTATATTGTGTGCTAGTGGTTTATTTTGGGTATTTAGATGCAATTTATTTTATAAATAAATTTATTTCGTGCGAGACACTACTTTTTGTACCTTTGTGACCGTATAGTTTTAAAACGTAACATATATGGGATTTCAGGATTTAAATGTAAGTAAGCAAATTTTGATGGCGTTGGAAGAGGCTGGTTTCGAGAACCCGACTCCTATTCAGGAAGAAGTATTTTCGGTCAGTCGCTCCGGGAGGGATTTGATCGGTATCGCCCAGACCGGTACGGGAAAGACGCTGGCTTACCTGATCCCGATGTTGATGAAATTGCATTACGCGCAAGGGTTGGTTCCGCGGGCGCTGGTGGTTGTTCCCACGCGGGAACTGGTGGTGCAGGTGTGCGAGAGTGTTGAATTGTTGACGGAGTTCATGGACATTCGTTGCGTGGGTGTGTACGGGGGAACAAATATCCGGACACAACAGGATCGGGTGTTTGAAGGGGTGGACTTGCTCGTGGCTACACCGGGGCGTTTCATGGATATATATTATAATGGTATTATCCGTACGAAGATGATCAAGACGGTTGTGGTCGACGAGGCCGATCGGTTGATGGACTTGGGGTTCCTTCCGCAACTGAAAGGGATTTTCGAGGTGCTGCCGGAGAAACACCAGACGATGTTGTTTTCCGCTACTTTCTCGGAGGCTGTGGAGAGTCTGTCACGTGATTTTTTGAATAATCCGGTGCGGGTGGAAGTGGCTCGTCAGGCAACTCCCGTGGAGAACGTGAAACAATATCGTTATGACGTGCCGAATATTTCGACGAAGATCAATTTGTTGAAGTTGTTGCTTGCCGACAAGGAGAATTTCAAGAAAGTGATGATCTTTACCGAGACGAAGAAGAACGCAGATCGTATTGTGGAGCGTTTGGCCGATCATTGGAAAGGCGAGTTGAGTGTTATTCACTCGAATAAGGCTCAGAATACCCGTTTGAAAGCTTTGAGGTCATTTAAGGAGGGAGAGACCCGTATCATGGTGGCCTCTGACGTGGCAGCCCGCGGTATTGACGTGCAGGATGTGAGTCACGTGATCAATTTTGATATACCTTCTTTGGCGGAAGAGTACGTGCATCGAATCGGGCGTACGGCTCGTGCGGGAAAAGAAGGAGCTGCGATCAGCTTCGTGTCGGAAATCGAGGAGGATCGTTTCATGGATATAGAACGTCTGATTAATCAAGAAGTTGAAATACTTGATTTGCCTGAAAAGTTGGAGATTTCTCAGTTGTTGCTGGAAGAGGAACAGGTGCAGACCAATAATATTGTTTATCAACGGGGGAAACCGCAAGGAGGCGGGGCTTTCCATGCTAAGAAGGCGAAAAATACATATACTGCCGAGGATAACCGAAGAAACGTGATGAAGAAACGAATGGCAAAGAAAAAGAAGAAGTAATAAAAAAAGATCAAGAATTCCTTGGTCTTTTTTTTTATTTTTCCCAAATTTGCTACGATGAAAGATAAAAGCGTCATACTAGTCAGTAAACTTTTCTTGAATATTAAGAAGCGCGACACCTTTGTTGGTTAAAGGTGGTGGTCTTTCGTACCCCCATTTACATGCTTATGTTATTAATGGCCTTCCGGTCATTTCTTGAGAATTATATTACAATTAATTTATATCATTAACTATTTAAAGTTTAAAGATTATGGAATTACCTTTTGCAGAATCGTGGAAGATTAAAATGGTAGAACCCATTCGTAAAAGTACTCGTGAAGAGAGAGAACAATGGATTAAAGAGGCACATTATAATGTGTTTCAATTACGTGCAGAACACGTGTATATTGACTTGTTGACCGATTCAGGAACCGGTTCAATGAGTGATCGCCAATGGGCAGGAATGATGTTGGGTGATGAAAGTTATGCCGGAGCATCTTCTTTCTTTAACTTGAAAAACATGATTAGCCGTTTGACCGGATTCGATTACGTGATTCCGACTCACCAAGGACGTGCTGCCGAGAATGTACTTTTCTCTTATCTTGTAAAAGAGGGTGATATCGTACCGGGTAACTCTCACTTTGACACGACGAAAGGGCATATCGAAGGACGTAAGGCCATCGCTTGGGACGTGACAATCGACGAGGCAAAAGATACCCAGTTGGAAGTTCCTTTTAAAGGAAATCTTGACCCGAAGAAATTGGAAAAAGTATTGGCAGAACACGCTGATAAGATTCCGTTTATCATTGTGACTGTAACCAATAACACGGCTGGTGGACAACCTGTTTCCATGAAGAATATCAAGGAAGTTCGTGCTATCGCTGATAAATATGGCAAACGTGTCTTGTTCGACTCGGCTCGTTTCGCGGAAAATGCTTATTTCATCAAAACTCGTGAAGAAGGTTATCAGGACAAAACGATTAAAGAGATCGTGAAAGAAATGTTCGATAACGCAGATGGTATGACGATGAGCGCGAAGAAAGACGCTATCGTGAATATGGGTGGATTCATCGCAACTCGTCACCAAGACTGGTTTGAAGGTGCTAAAGGTTTCTGCGTGCAATTCGAAGGTTACCTGACATACGGAGGTATGAATGGTCGTGATATGAACGCTTTGGCTATCGGTTTGGATGAAAATACCGAATTCGATAACTTGGAAACTCGTATCAAACAAGTAGAGTACTTGGCAAAACGTTTGGATGAATTTGGAATTCCTTACCAACGTCCTGCAGGTGGTCACGCGTTGTTTATTGATGCCCCGAAAGTGTTGACTCATGTTCCGAAAGAAGAGTTCCCGGCTCAAACGTTGACCGTTGAATTGTATTTGGAGGCTGGTATTCGCGGTTGCGAGATCGGTTATATCTTGGCTGACCGTGATCCGGTAACTCGTGAAAATCGTTTCGGAGGTTTGGATCTTCTTCGTTTGGCTATCCCGAGAAGAGTGTACACGAACAACCATATGGACGTGATTGCCGTTGCTTTGAAGAATGTATATGATCGTCGTGAGCAAATTACTCGTGGTTTCCAAATTACTTGGGAAGCACCGTTAATGCGTCACTTTACCGTTCAATTGGAGCGTGCTAAATAAAAAGAAAAGGGGCGAAAGCCCCTTTTTGTTTATAAACGTTATGAACTATTTCTTTAAGCTAGCTAAAGCTGCATCATAGTTAGGTTCTTGGGTAATTTCCGGAACGAGTTCTTCGTAGATGATCTTTCCGTTCTCATCAATAACAACAACAGAACGAGCTAATAATCCGGCTAAAGGTCCGTCTATCATTTCTACTCCATATTTGTCACCGAACGCATGATCTCTGAATGCAGAAAGAGGAATTACTTTGTCAATTCCTTCTGTGGTACAGAAACGAGCGTGTGCGAAAGGAAGGTCTTTAGAGATAGCTAACACGATCGTGTTGTCCATTTCTGCCGCAAGTTTGTTGAATGTGCGTACAGATGTTGCGCATACGCTGGTGTCAAGACTGGGGAAAATGTTTAGAACAACACGTTTACCCTTTTCGCTTGCCAAGGTCAATTCAGATAAATCCGTTTTTACTAATGAGAAATCGGGAGCGACTGAACCAACTGAAGGTAGATTACCTTTCGTGTTTATGCTATTTCCTGCAAGTGTTATTTTTGCCATAGTGTTTTAAATTTTAATGTTTGACTTATTATCGTTTTTCAAATATATAATTTTAATCTTGTTTCGCAAAAAGAAAATTCATAGCTTGTTTTACGGGAGTTTTGAAATAAAGTTTTACGAAAGCGAATGAAATTTTGTCTTTGTTAAGTGTATTGTGGAGAATGATGCGGTAGGAGTTCATTTTAATCTAAAAAAATATGTGCGAATGTTTGTATTTATACGAGAAAGCGCTATCTTTGCACCGTCAAAATTAAATGACACTCGGTTCGGTAGCTCAGCTGGATAGAGCAACGGCCTTCTAAGCCGTAGGTCTTGGGTTCGAATCCCAACCGGATCACAATTTGATGTCATAACCCGCTAAAACATAAAAAGTTATAGCGGGTTTATTTTTATTGTGGTCCAATATTTACTCCCAAATGCTTGTATTTTTGTCCAGCATACCTTCTACAACTCCGTCCCCTCCGACTCTGACACCAAGAATATTGGTATCCGTTTTTAACTCGACAATGATTCTGGAAACACAGGAAAGATTATGTCCTTGTTCAAAGATGTACCTTTGTGGTCTTATTCCAAGATCGTGAAGGTAACAGGCTAAGGCGCAATTGGAGGTTCCTGTTGCGGCCTCTTCGTTGATACCATAAAGTGGGGCGAAGTTCCTGCAAATGGCTGTGGGGGTATTGTCTATATCAGATCCTGTGAGGGCGAAACAGTGAATACCGATACATTTCATTTCTTTGCTCAAAATAGATATTGCTTTGAAATCTGGAACCATGATTTCCAATGCATTCGATGTTGAAATCGGCATAATTATATCTCTCAATCCCGTCGAAACTATACGTGCCGGAAAACGTTCATCCAAGGAAAGAGGATGAAAGCACGAGGTTAGTCGTTCGTTGGGGATGATCTCAAAAAAGGAGGGGCTGTTCTGTTCCATGAAGACAAGGCCATCACCATCTATCCATACTTTCAATAGGCCTGCGGCAGTTTCAATAGTGTACTCTGATTTTTTTAGTCTGCCAAGCTCCCGAAGAACGATAAAAGAAGCGATAGTAGCATGACCGCAAAGAGGAACTTCGCCTTTAGGGGTAAAATACTCTAATTTGAAGTCAGCTTTGCCGGAATCGGACAGAAATACCGTTTCAGAATAGCCGAGACGTGCCGCTAATGCGATTTTTACGTTAGAGTTGGGAATGAACTCATCGAGTACGACACCGGCTTTGTTTCCTCCGGAACCATTCATGCAGAAGGCGCTTACTACATATACTTTCATCGTATAAAAATTACTTGGTATCTGTTGCGAAGTTAAGAAACTTTTAGTATCGATGCAATTGGAAAAGTAATCTCATACATATGTTAAATATTCTTTATAATCTTGTATATTCAAATGTATGTTTATATATTTGTGTATTCAAAAAAGGAGAATATGGAAACAGAATGTTTTACACAAGAAGAATTGGAAAAGTTAGCTTACGTGTTGAAAGCGGTGGCACACCCGAATCGATTGAAAATTATATGCTTGCTCTCGAAAAACGGTGAGATGAGTGTGTCGGATATATGTGACCGGATGGGATGTAGTCAGGCGTTGATTTCGCATCATCTGACAGATATGCAAGCAAAGGGAATCCTGTTGATTCGGCGGGAGGGACGTAATGCTTTTTATAGTATGGCGAGTGATCATGTCACGGAGGCCATGCGGTGCATGATGAAATGCACGAAGTAAGTCCGTGAACTTTACGGGAGAACGGACGTTATAAGTAATATAAATTAAAACGTGATATTATGGATAAATTCAATGAGTTGATTAATGGAGAAAAGCCGGTATTGGTGGACTTTTTTGCCACGTGGTGCGGGCCGTGTAAGATGATGCATCCGATTTTGGAGGAGGTGAAAAAGAGGCTGGGTGATAAGGTAATCATCTTGAAGATTGACGTGGATGTGCCAGCTAACCGACAACCGGTGTATTTGTATCATATCCAGTCGGTACCCACGTTGATGTTATTTAAACAGGGAAAGGTGTTGTGGAATAATAGCGGGGTAGTTCAAGCATCACAGTTACAGGAAATAATTGAAAAATATATATAACCCTAAAATCTAAGCGTGTATGAAATATCTGATTGTTGGTGGTGTGGCGGGTGGTGCCTCAACGGCAGCCCGTTTGCGTAGGCTCGATGAGAGTGCTGAAATTATTATGTTCGAGAGAGGTGATTATATCTCTTATGCCAATTGCGGTTTACCTTATTATATCGGAGAGGTGATTTACGAACGGGAGAAACTTTTCGTGCAAACACCGGAAAGTTTTGCCGCACGATTTAATATTGAGGCTCGGGTGCGTTCGGAGGTGGAGCGTGTAAATCCGGAAAAGAAAACAATCACGGTCCATAATTTGGATTCGGGAGGACTTTATGAAGAGACGTATGATAAATTGATCTTGTCGCCGGGAGCGGCTCCGGTTCGTCCACCGTTAGAGGGGATTGATACGGAAGGAATTTTTACCTTACGTAACGTGAATGATACGGATCGGGTGAAGGAGTATATCGAGGAGCATGACGTGAAACGGGCGTTGATCGTGGGGGCCGGATTTATTGGGTTGGAGATGGCGGAGAACCTACATGAATATGGGATTCAAGTGTCGGTCGTGGAAATGGCTGATCAGGTGATGACTCCGGTGGATTACGAGATTGCTACTGCAGTACATCAGCATTTTAAGTCGAAAGGTGTCGGGCTGCATTTGCAGGAGGCGGTGACAGCGTTCCGCTCCGTGGAGGACGGTATTGACGTGGTGTTGAAAAGCGGGTTGGTGTTGCAGGTTGATATGGTTGTGCTTTCTATTGGGGTGCGCCCGGATGTGAAATTGGCACGTGAGGCGGGGGTAGAGATCGGGGAGATGGGAGGAATTAAGGTGAATGAGTTTTTACAGACTTCCCAGCCGGATATTTATGCCGTGGGTGATGCCATCGAGTTCCCGAACCCGGTGAGTGGTCGTCCAGCGCTGGCGTTTTTAGCGGGACCAGCCAATAAACAGGGACGTATCTGTGCAGATAACGTGGTGAATGGTAATCATCAAAAATATAAAGGTTCTATCAGTACGGCCATTGCCAAAGTTTTCGACTTGACCGTGGGGGCAACCGGGTTGTCTGCAAAGATGTTGGATCGTCTGCAAATTCCTTATAAAGAGGCCATCGTGCATGGAGCATCTCATGCCGGGTATTATCCGGGGGCGATTATGATGGATATAAAGATTAATTTCTCACCGGAAGATGGGAAGTTGCTGGGCGCCCAAGCTGTGGGTATTGATGGGGTGGATAAACGGTTGGAAATGATGTCAGCCGTGATTCGGAATGGTGGGACTATTTATGATCTGATGGAGTTGGAACAAGCATACGCGCCACCTTACTCGTCTGCAAAGGATCCGGTGAATATGGCAGGTTTTGTGGCGGATAATATGTTGAGTGGAAAAGTGAAGATGATTAGTTGGCGGGAATTGAAAGATATGGACCGATCCAAAGTGATGCTGGTAGACGTGCGTACGGCCGAGGAGTTTGCGATGGGAAGTATCGAGGGAGCCGTGAATATTTCCTTGGATGGTTCACGGGGAGAATACCAAAAATTACCGAAAGATCGGACAATCGTGGTGTTCTGTGCCATCGGGTTGCGGGGGTATATTGCAGCCCGGGTATTGATGCAACACGGTTATGATGTGGTGAACCTGAATGGAGGTTACAAGACGTATTCAACGGCGATGGCGGAACAATGTAACCCGATAAAATATTCGGAACCGGAACCGAAAAAGCCGATGGAAGTGAAAGCTCCGGAGAAAGTGGTGGAGAAGAAATCCCTCACGATAGATGCTTGCGGCTTACAATGTCCGGGACCCGTGATGAAGTTGAAGGGTGGGATGGAGCAATTGAAGGTTGGGGAACGTTTGGAGATTAAAGTGACCGATCAAGGGTTTTCCCGGGATGTGGCATCATGGGCGAAGATGACGGGAAACCAGTTGGTGGATGTGAAGGAAGAAAAGGGTATAATTACGGCTGTGTTGGAGAAAGGGGCAGGAGTTTGTCCCGTGGTGAAGGAAGGGGCGGGGAACAACAAGACGCTGATCGTGTTCAGTGATGATCTGGATAAGGCGTTGGCGTCGTTCGTTATCGCGAACGGGGCGGCATCGACGGGACGGAAGGTAACGATGTTTTTCACCTTCTGGGGGTTGAACGTGATCCGGAAAGAGCGTACCGATGTTGTGAAGAAAGACACGATGAGCAAGATGTTCGGGATGATGATGCCTGCCGGAAGTCGTAAGTTGTCTTTATCGAAGATGAATATGATGGGGATGGGAACCCGAATGATGCGGAAGGTGATGCGTAATAAGCAAATCGATTCGTTGGAGAGTTTGATTGAACAGGCCCGGAACAATGGGGTTGAGTTCATTGCCTGCCAGATGTCCATGGACGTGATGGGGATCACGAAAGAGGAGTTGATTGATGGGGTGAATGTTGGTGGTGTGGCGACTTATCTGGAGCGGGCGGAGGATGCAAACGTGAATCTGTTTGTTTGATGGAAGGTTTTATTATATGAAAGGGGGGTGTCAAAAGTCATTTTTCAAACTCCCTCCCCCCTTCGGGGTATTGAGCCCGGAAGCCGGTCTCGAATCGGCTCTCGCTCGACAGACAACGAGTAAACTCTCTGTCTGTCCTCGCTTACTCGCCGATTTCCCTCTATAAACAGAGGGAGAGCTGAAATACTCCCTGTCTTCGGGAAGAGTCGCCAGCTCCTCCTCTGTTTATAGAGGAGGTGGCACGAAGTGACGGAGGAGTTTTTTGAGGATAAAAAAATGTTGACATACCCTCTTTATTTATACTTAATCTACCATACCCTGCCGGATTTACGCCACCCTTTTTTATAGTAATTTTCGCTTAGGTGGTTAACCATGACACCTTTTGATGTGCTGGCATGAGCGAAGTAACCGTTTTTGAGGTAGATACCCATGTGGTTGAGGGTTCTTTTTTTTCGCTTGGAGAAATTGAAAAAGACAAGATCACCCGGTTTCAAACGGTGTTTCCCGATGCGCTGGCAGTCTTTATTATAGATATTAACAACCGTGCGTTGTAGGGATTTATGGTAAACGTTTTTATACACGGCTCCCACGAAACCTGAACAATCGGCACCCGTGCGGGTGGTTCCGCCGTAACGGTAGGGGGTTCCCAACCATCGACTGACTTCTTCCAGTAGGGGTAGGTCGTCTTTTCGATTCACCGTGAAGCCTAGTTTGCGGGATAGCTGTGCAGTTTTACTTTTCTGGATGGCGAGTTGTTTGGATGAGGTGCAGGACGAAAAGGCGAGGGCCAGTAAAAGAATCCCGATATATAGCGTGTTAAATTTAAATGTTCGATTCATATTCAATTAGTTACCAATAATGTCAACAAAGATAGGGAATTCGGGAGAAGGGTTCGTCTTTTTTTGTTATTTTTGCTTTTGGATTGGTGTTAAAAAAAGTCCGAAAAACTTGAAACTTGTTATAGGGTAAAAACGTAGACCAAAGAATGAATTATTTAGCACATATATTCCTCTCGGGAGATGATCGGAGAGTTCAGATCGGGAACTTTGTCGGGGATGCTGTTAAGGGACGGACTTACGAGAATTATCCGTCGGGTTTTCGGGAGGGTATTCTGTTACACCGGGAAATTGATGATTACACGGATCATCATCTCGTGGTTCGGGAGGCAATAGATATGTTGCGAGGTGATTTCGGACGTTATTCCGGCGTTTTGACGGATATTTATTTTGATCATTTATTGGCAAGGGATTTTCGACGTTATTCCGGGCGGTCATTGAGGTGGTTTGCTTGTGGTTTTTATGGGGCGTTAGTCTTGAATTATTGTTATTTACCGGAACGCTTTAAAGGATTCCTTTGGCATTTTATCCTGACGAATCGGTTGGTGCGTTACGCGTCCCTTTCCGGGATTAAGCGTTCGCTGGAAATCATGGTGGAGTACAAGAATCTGGGAGTTGACCCGGAGGCGGCCATCGTTTTTTTCGAGAGAAATCAGGATCGGTTGCAGGAGTTGTTTGATCGTTTCCTGCCGGATGTTCAAGAGAAATGTCGTTTGATGTTGGAGGCGGATATAAGTTGTTAATCATTAATATAAATTTAGGTGTATGGAAGAATTATTTGCAAAAACTTCTAATGTGTCATTAGATGTGTTCGTAACTAAGATGATCGATTTGGGAATATCGGTCGGTTCTAAGATTTTGTTGGCTATCGTTGTGTTCATTGTGGGACGCTGGATCGTTCGGCGATTGAACAAGTTGTTGGCGAAGATATTGGAAAAGCGTCACGTGGAGGCTTCTTTGTCTACGTTCGTGAAGAGTTTGGTGAATATCACGTTAACGTTGTTGTTGATTATCGTGGTGATCGGGGTGTTGGGTATCGAGACCAGCTCGTTTATAGCCTTGTTTGCATCTGCCGGTGTTGCCATTGGTATGGCATTGAGCGGTACGTTACAGAATTTTGCCGGAGGGGTGATGATTTTGTTGTTCAAGCCGTTTAAGGTTGGAGATACGATCGAGGCTCAGGGACAGAGTGGTACGGTGAGGGAGATCCAGATATTTAATACGATTTTAGCGACTCCCGATAATAAGATTATCATTATCCCGAATGGCGGTTTGTCAACGGGGTTGATGAAAAACTATTCACGGGAGGCTACTCGCCGGGTAGATTGGGAGTTCGGAATTGCTTACGGGGATGATTACACGAAGGCGAAGGCCGTGATTGCCCGTTTGCTGGATGCGGATGGACGTGTGTTGAAGGACCCGGCTTATTTTATTGCCTTGACTTCTTTGGGAGAGAGTTCGGTGAATATCGTGGTTCGTGCTTGGGTGAACGCCGGGGATTACTGGGGTGTTTATTTTGATATGAACGAGAAGGTGTACAAGACGTTCGCCGAGGAGAATCTGAATATCCCGTTCCCGCAGTTGGATGTGCATTTGCACGGGAAGGCAGAATAGGATTCTGCCGTTACAAGTTAACGGGTTACAGGTTACAAGTTATTTAAATAGAGGGGCTGTCTAAAAAGTCATTTCATTTCAAAAAACTCCTCCGTCACTTCGTGCCACCTCCTCTATAAACAGAGGAGGAGTTGGTGACTCTTCCTGAAGATAGGGAGTATTTCAGCTCTCCCTCTGTTTATAGAGGGAGTACGGCGAAGCCGGGAGGGAGTTTGAAAAATGACTTTTGGGACAGTTCCTTTTTTGTGTTGTTCTGGAACTTTTTTTCTTATGGAAAAAGCGTTAGCTTTGCGGGGTAGGGAAGGAGAGGGGGAAAGGTACTTGTAACTCGCCGGAGGCGAACACTAAAATTGAAATTGTTATGTTACTTCTTTGGTTGGATTTGAATTCTTCGTATGCTCATTCTTCATTGGCTCTTCCGGCTATTCATGCTCAAGTGGAAGGAAAGGAGGGGAATGTGGAATGGAGGAAAGTTTCAGCGACGATTAATTCAAATGTGGGGAGTGTGGTGGCCGAGATCGTGGCGGCCCGGCCCGATGTGGTGGCGGCTACGGCATGGTTGTTCACGCATGAGGTGTTGTTGAAGATCACGGCTCGGGTGAAGGCGTTGTTACCGGAATGTACCATTATATTCGGGGGACCGGAGATGCTGGGGGATAATGAGGAGTATTTGCGTCGGAATCGGCACGTGGCTTGCGTGTTTCGGGGAGAGGGTGAGTTGGGATTTCACGAGTGGCTGGGGGTGTACGATTGTCCTTCCCGGTGGAATGAGGTTGTGGGGCTGTGTTGGTTGGATGCGGAGGGTGTGTATCATGATGGGGGATTGGCGAGGGTGATGGAGTTCGATCAATTGATGATTCCGGAACACAGTCGTTTTTTCGATTGGACAAAGCCATTCGTGCAGTTGGAAACGACGAGGGGGTGTTTTAATACTTGTGCTTTTTGCGTGAGTGGGGCGGAGAAACCCGTGCGGGTGTTGTCCGTGGAGCGTATTCGGGAACGCCTGACTGTTATTCGGGATCATGGTATTCGGGATATTCGGTTGTTGGATCGTACTTTTAACGGGTCTTCCCGGAGGGCGATTCGTTTGCTGGAGTTGTTCCGGGAGTTTGCTCCGGGGATGCGTTTTCATTTGGAGATTCATCCGGCGTTGCTTTCCGATGAGGTGAAGGAGTTGTTGCGGGAGTTGCCTGCCGGGTTGTTGCATCTGGAGGCGGGGATTCAGAGTTTACGGGAGAATGTGTTACAGGCTTGTCGGCGAATCGGTGATTTGCAGGCGGCTTTGGACGGGCTGTGTTATTTGGCGTCATTACCTAATTTGGTGGTACACGCTGATTTGATTGCCGGGTTACCATTGTATTCTTTGGAACAGATGATCGAGGATGTGCGGGTGCTGGCCGGTTTCGGAACGGGAGAGATCCAGTTGGAGTTGTTGAAATTATTACCCGGAACGGCGATGCGTGCGGAGGCAGAGGCTTTGGGAATTGTCTATTCCCCGGACGTGCCGTACGAGGTGTTGCAGACGAAAGCGATGTCGGTGGAGGATTTGCGTCAAGCCCGGTTGTTGTCTCGTTTGATTGATGGTTTTTATAATGCTTTGGCGTGGCAGGGGGTGACCCGTAAGTTGATCGGGCATGATGAATGTTTCCTGTCGGATTTTCTACGCTGGATGGAGGAACGGGAGTTGTTGGAGCAACCGCTTAGTTTGGAACGACGGGGGGCGTTGTTGTACGAATTTTGCGAGGAACGGTACCCGATGTTTCTGACTGATATTTCGGTAGCGTGGATTGTTGCGGGGATTCCTTTTGCTAAGGAACCGAGTAAGCGGCTGAAACCGTGGAGTAAAGAGATTCCGGGGGATGTGGTGAACGTGATGGGGGAATACGAGAGTGTGATGCGGGTGTATCATTTACCGGGAGAAAAGGAGGAATTCTGGTTCGGTTTCGATCGGGGAAAATCGGCGTCAAGGCCATTGTACGTGGGGAAAAAACTGAGGGGATTTTAGATTCCGGTTGCGGGGGCAAATGATTGGGGTTCATAAGGTTTATAAAGTTCATAAAGTTTATAAGGTTCATAAAGTCACGGGTGTCCTTCGGACAATGTTTTAACGGCAGTTCAAGCTGCCGTTGACAAAGCGCCCCGCAGGGGTCCATAAACCTTATGAACCTTATAAACTTTATAAACCTTATAAACTCTTTTCTTCGTTTATCCAGTTGTTAATCATTTGGCGGCCTTGGCGGGTGATGATGGATTCGGGGTGATATTGAACGCCTCGGATGGGGAGGCTTGTGTGGTAGAAGGACATGATGTGACCTTCTTCGTCGAGGGCGCTGATGCGGAGGCATGAGGGGAGCGTGTGAGGGTTCACGATCCATGAGTGGTACCGTCCTACTTGCACGGGATAGGTGAGGCCGTGGTAGAGAATGTCGGTGGGATCGACGATGGTGAGGGGACTTTCGTGGCCGTGTTTGGGGAGAGGCAGTTGTTGCAAGCTGGCACCGAAGGATTCGGCGATGGCTTGATGACCGAGGCATACACCGAGGATGTCGTGAGTGGTTTTACAATGCTCGATGAGTGCGAGAAGTTCTCCGGCCTCGGCTGGAATTCCCGGTCCGGGGGATAACAGGAGCTTGTCGTAGCGGTCGAGCGAGGAAAAGTCGATTTGGTCGTTATAAACGATGTCGAATTGGCAGTGTTCGTTTTCCCGGAGGATTTGGACGAGGTTATAGACGAACGAGTCATGATTATCAATGACAAGTATATTTTTTATTTTTGAATTCTCCATGCCGTGGCTTTCTTTGTGAGGTGGATGACCTGTTTTCTTTCGCGAAAGTAGGAATTCGGGGGAAAATAAACTACTTTTGGCTGTTGTGTTTTATCATATAAGTTGTGATTATGGCGAAGAGAAAGAATTGGTTTTCCCTGTTTTTCACGAATTATCTGGGAGTTTTGAATGATAATTTCCTGAAGACGCTGGCGTGTTTTATTTGCATAGCTTGGGTGGGGAAGGAGAACGAGTCGATGGTGGTGACGCTGGCATCGGCGGCATTGGTGATACCGTATTTGCTGTTTTCCCCGTTGGCGGGACGATTGGCGAAGATATATAAAAAGCGAAAGATTGTGGTTTGGGCGAAGTTTGCCGAGATGCTGATTATGGTCGTGGCCACGGCCGGGTTCCTGACGCACTCGACGGGACTGGTGTTGTCGTCCATTTTGTTGATGGGGTTGCAGAGCGCGCTGTTTTCTCCTTCGAAGTACGGGTTGATTCGTGACATCGGGGGTGAAGAGGGGATTTCTTACGGTTCCGGGGCCATGGAGATGTTCGCTTTCGTGGGTATTCTGACAGGGACGTTGATGGCGGCCTTTTTGTCGGAGAGCGTGACGATCCCGGTGCTGTGCGTGATCCTGTTCGGGGTGGCGTTGTTCGGTTGGTTGTCGAGTCTGACGATTCGGGCGAACGAGAGCGAGCCGATGAAGGAGAGCCACGAGACGTTGAATCCCGTGAAGTTTGTGAAAGATATGTTCGTGCGGGCGTTGGCGTTCAAGGGGTTGAATCTGGTGGTCGTGGGACTGGCCACGTTCTGGTTTATCGGTTCGATGATTCAAATGGTGCTTATCGTGTACTGCCGTTCGGATTTGGGGATGAACGATTCGGAGACGGGTATCGTGATGTCGTTGGCTGCCGTGGGAATCGGGGCGGGATGTTATCTTGCCGGGGTGTTGTCTCGTCGGGACGTGGAGTTGGGATTGGTGCCGTACGGGGGGATCACGACGGGATTGACGTTGCTGGCAATATTCGTTTTTGACGCTCACGGGGTGACGTTCGGTGTACTTGTGTTCCTCGCCGCGTTTTTCAGCGGGATGTTCAAGGTACCGCTGGATGCTTGGATTCAAGCGAACGTGAAGGGGCGGGAGCTGGGGGATATGTTGGCTTACTCGAACTTGATCACTTTTCTGTTCATGTTGATGGCGTCGGGGTGTTTCGGGGGAATGACGATGTTTTTCGACACGAAGTACGTGTTTATTTTTCTTGCCGTGCTGACGTTCGCGATCACGATTGTTTTGTTCTCGTGCGTGGAGGAGGTGAGGGTAAGGTTTAAGAAGTTTAGACTAAAGAATTAGATATGGGTTATAAGAAGGTATTGGCGGCCTTTTACCGGGGCGTTTTGAGCGCCCGTTACCGGGTGCGCCTTGAGGGGGCGGGGTTGCTGGCCGAGCGGCGGGCAACGTTGTTTTTGCCTAATCATCAGGCGTCGGTCGATCCGCAGATTGTTTGTTCTCAGTTGTTACGTTACGTGGATGTGTCGCCGTTGGTGACGGAAGGGTATTTTAAAATCCCGGTGGTGGCTCAGGTGTTGCACTTGATGAACGCGGTGCGGGTACCGGATTTGGAGAAGAGCCGCCGGGGGGTGGAGATCGTGGCGGGGTTGAACCGGGTGGTGGTCGATGCTTTGGCGGCGGGGCATAACGTGTTGCTTTACCCGGCGGGGCAGTTGACGAGTAGCGGGTTGGAGCGTGTGGGGAACAAACAGGGGGCTTGGCAGGTGTGCCACCAGTTGCCGGAGGGAACGCGTGTCGTGGGTATGCGCATCCGGGGTTTGTGGGGGAGTATGTGGTCAAGGGCCAAGACGGGGCGCTCGCCGAATTTCGCGTGGACTTATCTGAAAGGGGTTTTTTACGTGCTGGCGAATTTGCTGTTTTTCGTGCCTCGGCGTGATGTGACGATTACTTTCGAGGACATTACCGACGACGCGGTGCGTTATGCCGCGGAGGGACGGCAGCCGTTCAATCGTTTCTTGGAGAGTTTTTATAATGCTCCGGGTGAGGAGCAACCTTTGTTTTTAAAACATTTCTTTTACGTGAGGGGACGGGGTCACTGACCGTCTTTGGGGTTATGAGTATGATTACAGCAAACGAGGTCCGGGTGTGCATGAACGAGGCGGGAGCCCGGCGGGAACCGTTTTTGTTCGGTGTTGATTTCGAGTTGTCGGAAGGCTTTTTCGTGTCCGACCCGTTGGGACAGCAAGAGATTCTTTTCGAGGCCGGGGGTGTCACTAATTCCCCGGTGAGGGAAGGGATGCCGGGGGAGGTGTCGGAAAGGGTGTTTTCCCCGAATCCGGTGGCATACGAGGTTTACCGGGAGAAGTTTGCCGCGGTGCGGGAGGGATTGGCTCGCGGCGATTCTTTTTTGTTGAACCTGACGGTGGCAACGGGGTTGGAGACGGGCTGGACGTTGGAAGAGATTTTCCACCGTGCCCGGTCGCCTTACCGTTTGTTGGTTCCGGGGCGATTTGTCTGTTTCTCGCCGGAGATTTTCGTGCGGGTGGACGAGGGGGTGATTTCTTCTTACCCGATGAAGGGAACGATTGATGCCTCGGTGCCTGACGCGGGGCGGGTGATTCTGGAGGATTACAAGGAGCGTTCGGAGCATAACACGATCGTGGATTTGATCCGGAATGATCTTAACCGGGTGGCGGAACGGGTGGACGTGCGGCGTTTCCGGTATATCGATCGTTTGCGGGTGAGCCGGGGGGAAATTCTCCAAGTGAGTTCGGAGGTGACGGGACGGTTGACGGGGGATTATTATTCCCGTTTGGGGGAGGTGGTTTTCGGGATGTTGCCTGCCGGGTCTATTTCGGGTGCGCCGAAACCTTCGACGTTACGTATTATTGCCCGGGCGGAGGGTGAACGGAGAGGGTTTTACACGGGTGTCTTCGGGTATTTTGACGGGAAGAGGCTGGATTCGGCGGTGATGATTCGCTATATAGAGGTGCGTGACGGGCGGTATTATTTTCGTAGTGGCGGGGGAATCACGATTAATAGTGAGTGCCGGGCGGAGTACGAGGAGGTGCTGGCAAAGGTGTATCTTCCGTTCGATAAGTAATCATGCTCAAACTCCTCCGTCACTTCGTGCCACCTCCTCTATAAACAGAGGAGGAGCTGGTACTTCATCCTAAAGACAGAGAGTTACTTAGCTCTCCCTCTGTTTATAGAGGGAGTACGGCGAAGCCGGGAGGGAGTTAATTTGCTATGAATTTGTATATAAGTTTCTAAATAAATTTGTTATGGAGCGTTTTATCGAGACGATCAAGGTGCTGGACGGGCAGTTTTATAATTTGGAAGCCCACGAGCGAAGGGCAAGGGCGACGGCGGAGGCCTTTTTCGGGAAGCCTCTCGCGTGGGAGGTCGGGCGGATGGTTGTTCCGGCCGCGATGTGTTCCGGGTTGGTGAAGTGTCGGGTGGTGTATGATTCGGAGGTCCGGGAGGTGAGTTTTCAGCCTTACGTGATGAGGCGGATCAGGAGTTTGCGACTGGTGAATGGGGATGGCGTGGACTACCGCTACAAATCGACGGATCGGTCGGTGTTTGCCCGTTTGCTGGAAAAGCGGGGGGAGTGTGATGACGTGTTGATCGTGCGGGATGGATGGGTGACCGATACCTCTTTTACGAACGTGGTGTTCGAGGATGCGGGGGGTGGTCTTTACACGCCGGAGACTTGTTTGCTTGAGGGGACTAGGCGGCAGAGTTTGTTGGACGAGGGGAGGATTCAGGCGTGCCCGATCCGGGTGGAGGATATTCGTCGTTTCCGGCGGGCGTTGCTGGTGAACGCGATGATTGGGTTGGAGGATGAGGTGGAGGTTTTGGATTTTAGATTTTAGATTGAACCCCCTCTGGGAGGGTGTGTCAAAAGGTATTTTATCCTCAAAAAACTCCTCTGTCTGCTTCGCAGCCACCTCCTCTATGAACAGAGGAGGAGCTGGAATGCTATCTTGCTTTAAAGTTAAAAACTAAATTCTAAATTCCTTTCAGCCTGTCGATGCCGGCACGGAGGCCGGTGAGTTTGGCTTCGAAGGGGGGGAGGCCGGCGCGGAGGGCGTCTTTTTCGGCGCGGGAGGCGACAGTTTTTTCCTCTTTTTTGGCCCGGTCGATGGCTTCGAGTTGCTCGTCGGTGGCGGTGTTGCGGAGGATGGCGAGGTGTAGGCGGGCGTCTTCCCATTCCTGCTCGACTTTGGCGAGGGCGATTTCCCGGGCCGTGGGGGGCGGGTAGGAGCGGACGGTGGGCGAGGAGTAGGTGCCATCGGCGGAGGCGGCGAAGGTGTAGATGAAGAGGTTGACCTTGTTCCAGCCCGCGGGGATGACGGTGGAGGTGATGCCGTTCTCGCCTCTTTGCCGCAAGGTTTCGAGCATACCGCGCATGAGGTACTCGATGGCGGGGACGGGGCCGTCGGCGTTGTTCACGGAGAAGAGGCAGGCGAAGAGCTTGTCGTCGTCGCGGGCGAGGCCACCGGGGATGACTTCCGCGGTCTGGGTGAAGGTGACGATGCCCTCTTCGAGGTTGACGGCGACGTCAACGTTCGGGGCGTCGAGGGAGCCGGAGGAGACGGACATGTTGTCGAAGTCGTACTCCAGCACGATTTCCTTGGTGTCCTTGTCGCGGGTGGCGGTGCAGAGCGTTTTCACGTTCTTCTGGACGAAGGCGTTGGCCGGGCTCTGGTTGCGTTTGCGTTCAAGGAATCCCTCGCGGAGGATGACTTTGAGGACGCGGGTGACTTTCCCGCTGCCCCCGTACCCGGCAATGCGCAGGTCCCGTTTCTCGCGTTTCGCGGGGTCCTTGTAGGTGGGGTCTTTCTTGCCTTTCATGCTGCCGATGATCTCGCCATCGGGACGGGTGGAGAATTTGTGCTGTCCGATACTCTTGCGTAATTCCCAGAATATCGCTGATTTTCCTTTACTCATGATTTTTCTTTTTAGAGGTGTGGTGCCGCCCGCCCGGTGTTTTTGTTTTATGCCGGGGGGACGGTTTTGTTTTTTGTCGTGTTACCCGCGGGGGCGTCGTTGCCGGGGTGTTTTGCCCGGGAACGAGGGGCTTTTCCCGTTCGTGACGCGGGGGACATCGTGAGGGGATGTTCCCGCGTTTCCGCGGTGGCGGTCACGGGGTGACGCGCTTGCCGCGATTTTCTTCCGGTGCTTTTCTCCTCACGAAAAGCACTTCGTTGGTGGTTTTGTTTCCATGTTGTAGTGCAAAGTTGAAACTATTATTCGGGGAAAACAAGTAAAATGAGTATTATTTTTAAAGTATTTTTAATGTAGTTAAATAATTTTAGTGTAAAATTGTATGAAACATAATGGAATTTTATGGTATTGGTTTTTAGTGTTTTACACGTTTTTATTGTTTTTGACCTCCGGCAGCCCGCGCCGGCAAAGGGCTGAGAAGGTATATAGCCTGCTTAAAGCCTGCTATTAACCTGCTAGAAGCCTGCCCGGGCAGGGGTGTTATTAGGTGTGTGACACGTGATATTTAGTTAAGTGATGGGCGTTGGGGATTGTTTCTCGTGAGAATGGGGGTGGTGTAATATTGGGGTATATGGTGTTCTGATGTTGGATGTGTCGGTTCGCGTGGAAAGGGGGTGAAACGGGACGATTGGAATCTGAATAAACGATCGTTTAAAGATTCTGCAATTTAGCTATATTTTCGAAATATGCAAATTTAAATGCAAACTATTTTCGATTCTGAGCAACAATAAGTTACACGGATGCGGAAAACGAAACGATTTTTCATTTTTAAATCCGCTTTAAACGATCGTTTTTTGATATAACACGATCATAATAATATGTATGCTGATGAAAAGAGTATTTACATTATTAATGAGTATGTTTCTCGTGACACGGGTGTTCGCGGTTTTGCCGTTGCCCGTGTCGGCGGGAGAGGAATTGTTGTTTTCGTGGCGTGATAGTACGCGGGAAAAGGAGAGCTGGACGGGGCGGGCCCGTCGGGCGGAGAACGTGGAGATTCGTCGCGATCGACCGAGGCGGGAGGCGATGGGACGGGAGAGCTGGACGATCGCGGAGTTTTTGTCCCGCGGCGGCGAGGTGTGGGACGGGGGAGAGAGGCTGGGGCCGCGAGGGTTCACGTTGCGGGCGAATCTGGCCCGGTGGGTGACGTTGACGCCGGACGTGGGGGTGGAGTGGCGGTCGAACGGTGGCTGGGGCGTGGTGGTGAACGGGACGTGGACATCGTGGAGCCGCGGCGGGCGGAGGTATGCCTTGTGGTGCGTGTCGCCGGGGGTGCGTTATTACTTGCCGGGCGGGTGGCACGTCGGGGTGTTCGGTCAAGGCGGGGAGTTTAATTACAAGCCGGGAAAGACGGGGCGACAGGGGGATTATCTCGGTGGCGGTGTCGCGGGTGGTCGCCGGTGGTGGCTCGGGCGGCGGTGGTCGTTGGATGTCGAGGTCGGCGCGGGGTACACGCGGGGGAAGTACGAGAAGTACAGGCTGATCCACGATACCCGGGTGCGGGGACGGGAGGTGAAGAAGGGGTACTGGGGCGTGAATCGTTTCGGGATTAATTTGGAATTTAAAATTTAGGATCGGTATGAAAAGAGATAGACGAAGATGGACGCGGTTGGCGTTCGGCGGGTTGTTGTGGGCCTGTTGCTGGGGGTGCGTGAAGGACGAGTTGCATAACACGCCTTACCCGGATCTGGGGACGGTGATGGTGGCGGCGGACTGGTCGGGCCGCTCGTCGGACGCGGCGGTGCCGGGGACGTGGGAGTTGTACGTGGATGGCGTGGACGGCGCGGGGGTCGTGGTGGAGAAGGAGGGGGCGACGTGCGGGTTGCACGATCCGGGGAAGCATGACTTGGTGGCTTTTAACCGGGCGGAAGGGGTCGGTTTTCGCGATTCGGTCGCGGTGGTGGAGGTGCTGGCTGACGGGACGCTGGAGCCGTTGCCGGGTTTCCTGTTCACGGGGACGGGAACGGTGGATGCCGTGGCGGACGACACGACGCGGGTGACGCTGCGGATGAGGCAACGGACACGGACGCTGGAGCTGGTGTTGAAGTTGTCACCCGGTGACGCGGGGCGCGTGGAGGCGGTCGAGGCGGGGTTGACGGGGATCGCGTCGTTACTGGACGTGAGGACGGGGGAGGTGCCTGCCGGGGCGGTGGGGACGGTGGCTCCCGTGTTCGGGAGCGTGACGGGAGGAGAGGGTTTCGCGGCGCGGGTGCGGTTGCTGGGTGTCGTGGCGGGGGAGAAACAGGTGCTGACGCTGGCGATTCGGATGGCGGGGGGACGCGTGGAGCGGGTGGTGACGGATTTGACGGGGGCGTTGGCGAGGTTCGGTGACGGGGTGGAGCCACTGGTGCTGGACGCGACGCTGGAGTTGCCCGCGGCGGGAGAGGTCGGGGCGGTGATCGAGGGGTGGAAGGTGGTGGAGAATGGAGAAATAGAGGTAATTTAGAATTTAGAGTTTAGAATTTAGAATGGAAAAACAACTACCCCCTTCGGAAGATAAAAGATAAAGACTAAAAGATAAAAGTTGAATTAGAAATGAAAAGTTTCCCGAAGATGGGGGGTATTTCAGCTCCTCCTCTGTTCATAGAGGAGGTGGACGCGAAGCGGACGGAGGAGTTTGTTGCAGTGGGAACGCTTTATTTACAAGAACTCCCTCCCCCCTTCGGGGTACTCCCTCTATAAACAGAGGGAGAGTTGAGTTACTATATTAAAAGATAAAAACTAAAAGATAAAAGTTTAAAGTAGGAAATTTAGAAGGGGGAGCCTTGTGTGTGGCTGGAATTTAGAATTTAAAATTAATAATGGATGGTTATGAAACAGGATGTAAAGAAATTTGGGATTTGTAGGTTGGCGGGCTGGAAGGTGGCGGGGGTGGTTTTGGTAGTTTTGGCGATGGCGGGGTGTAGTGACGCGGGGAGCGAGGGGGAAGGGAACGAGGGGGTGGCGTTGCGCGTGGATGGGGGGATCGTGGGGTTGGCACGGGCAAGCGAGGACACGTGGGAGAAGGGGGACGCGATCGGGGTTTATATGCTGGATGGCGCGACGACGGGGGAAGTGAACCGGAAGTACGTGACGGGGGAGACCGCGAAGGCGGGGAGTTTCGAGGCGGCGGACGGGGAGACTATTTATTTGCCGTCGGACGGGACGGCGAGGGATTTCACGGCTTATTACCCGTACCGGGAGGATTTGAAGGACGGGGAGTACTATATAGACCTGAGGTGGCAGGACCCGCAGCGGGACATTGACTTGATGGTGGCCGACAAGGTGACGGGGGTGACGAAGAAGGCACCGGGGGTGGGGTTCGTGTTCCGCCACAAGCTGGTGAAGTTGGACCTGACGATACGGCCGGACGGGAAGTCGCTGTCGGCGGCGGATTTGGAGGGGATGGAGGTGTATATCACGAATCAACATGCAATTGCGAAGTGTAAGGTGGCGGAAGGCGGGACGATCGAGATAATGAACGTTACCGGAGGTGTTACATTGCTGACAGCGGCAGGCGGGACGCGGGCCGAGGGGATCGTGTTGCCGAGGGCATCTACTTACGCGATGTATTTCTGGTTCAAGTTGAAGAACGGTTCCGAGTACAAGTGGTATCTCAAGGATTCACCGTTGTCGAAGGAGTTCGTGGCGGGGAACAAGTACGTGTACACGATGACGATCGGGAAACGGTCGGTGGAGGTGACGTCCACCGTGGTGGGCTGGACGGCGGGGAACGGGGACGGCGGTGAGACGGGTTTTGCAGAATGAACATGAACGAGAGAAAGGAGGATTATGAAAACGAGGTTAATGATAGTGGTGGCGGTGGCGGCGATGGCTGTCGCGTGTCATGATGGCGGGGAGGGGCCGGGAGGCGGTCCCGAGGAGTTGCGCCTGACGGGGGCGGTCAAGGGCGAGGTGGTTGCCCGCGGCGCGGCGGCGGGGGAAGTGATCGCGGCGGGGGAGGTGGTCCACGCGTGGGTGGACGAGGCGGTGAACCCGGCGGTGGCTCACGTGAAGGCGTGGCGGCTGGAGGCGGACGGGAACGGGGGGCTGGACGGGACGACGTGCTATTTCCCGGAGAACGGGAACGACGTGAATATTTACGCGATGCACGGGAATTTCAATTACGTGATCGAGGAGGGGGTGATGGGGTTTCCTGCTATGCTATATTGCGAGGTGGAGCGTATGCAGGCCGGGGAGATAGGCGTGGCGAATCGCGCGAAGTCGGACCTGTTGTTCGCCATCGAGCGGGGGGTGAGCCGCGGGAGGGAGAGTGACGGGGTGACGACACGGGAGTTGACGTTCTATCACCTGCTCTCGAAGGTGGAGGTGGCGCTGAAGGCGAGCGATGAGGTGGGGGATTTGACGGGGGCTGTTGTTAGTGTTGGAGGTACGGTTAATAGAGGGTATTTCATGCCGGACAAGGAGGCCGTGATGGAGAATGCCGCGGAGCGGGGGAAGATGATTGCTCCGGATGGGAGTTCTATTGGGCTTATAACGATAGACACGAGGGTTACCGGGAATTTTGACGGGAACACGGAGTACGGGGAGGCGATCGCGGTGCCCGGAACTGGCTTATTTATACGTGTAGATTTAAAGGACGGGAAGGTGTTGTTTTATTATAGTAACGTGACGTTGGAGAGCGGGAAGAAGTACAGGTATAATATTTACGTGGGGAAGGAGAGGCTGGAGCTGGTTTCGACGAGCATCAGCGCTTGGGAGACCGGGACGAGCGACGGGGGCGAGGCGGGGATGATGCGGCAGGTGGATTTGTCTTCGGGAGGTAATTACACGATTGCTGATGACGGGGTTTATTGTGTTTCGGGGGAGAGTAAATACTATAGTTTGATCATCAAGGGTAGCCCGACGGTGTATTTGGTGGATGCGACGATAGAGGGGTGGTATGTATCATCGATTCAGGTGTCGAGTGGTAATCCGGTGATCGTGCTGGTGGGGACGAACAGGTTAACTGGTAGGGGGTATTATAGTGGATTGTACTACAAGCCGGGTTGCAAGGTGACGCTGCGCGGGGAAGGAAAGCTGATCGCGGAGAGTGTGGGGGGAACCGGGATTGGTAGCTATATGGATCATTCGGCGGGTGATCTGGTGATAGAGAGCGGGACGATCGAGGCGACGGGAGGCTTGGGTGATCAGGGGAACGCGGGTATCGGTGGAAGTAGTAATGCCGGGTGTGGGAGTATCACGATTACCGGGGGGAAGGTGACGGCGAGGGGGAGTGACGGTGCCGCGGCGATCGGGGCCGGGAAGAATGGTCCTTGCTCGTCGATCGTGCTGGAGAATTGCGAGATTCATGTTCCCGGTGACGGGAAGGGGGGATTGAGCGGGGCGAACGGGATTGTCGCGGGGAGCGTGGTGCCTGACTTGGGCGATGGGGAGGAGATGAGGGAGAAGGGAGTAAGGGTGGAAGGAATTTAGAATTTAGAATGGAAAATGGGAAGTTTTCCCGAAGACGGTGAGTATTTCAGCTCTCCCTCTGTTTATAGAGGGAGTACCCCGAAGGGGGGAGGGAGTTCTTGTAAATAAGGTGTTTCCATGGCAATGAACTCCTCCGTCTGCTTCGCAGCCACCTCTTTCTTCCCCTGCCTGAGGGGAAGTACCCCGAAGGGGGGATGGGGAGGGAGAACAGAGGAGGAGTTGGAATACTATTTTGTGATAAAAGTTAAAGAACTAAAAGATAAAGAGATGAAAGGATTTGTAATTTGTGGATTTGTAATTTGTAATTCGTTTTTCCGGCGGGTGATGTTTGGGGTGTTGGCGGGGATGGTGATGGGGGTGGCGGGGTGTTCGGATGGTGGGGAGGAGCGGTTGCCGGAGGGACGGTACGCGTTGGAGGTGACGGCACGGGTGGAGGACGGGTCGAGGGGGCTGGATGTGAAGAAGGTGTGGAAGGCGGGTGACCGGATCGGGGTGAAGGTGACGTCGGCGAACGGGGAGAGTAGTTCGGGGATTTACCGGGTGACGGACGACGCGGGGAATGTCGAGGCGGAGAGTGCCGCTTACTGGCGGAGCGTGGGCGAGGGGACGGTGACGGCGTGGTACCCCGTGGACGCGACGGATATTAGCACGCAGGAGGACGGGAACGCGGATTTTGACGCCGCGGGACTGGACGTGTTGACGGCCAGCACGACGTGTAATTTCGGGGAGGTGGCCGACTTGGGGTTCACTCACGCGCTGGCGAGGGTGCGGGTGGATGTGATGGATCGTGATGACAAGTTGTTGCCCGTGAAGGGGGTGAAGGTGAGCGTGCTGGGAAAGACGGCGGTGGAGTTCCGGGAGGGGGTGATGACGACGGGGGGAGGCACCGGGTGCATCGCGGCTCATGCCAACGCGAGGGCGGGCCTGTTCGAGGCGCTGGTGGTTCCGGGGGAGATCGGGGTGCGCGTGGAGGTGGGGGGAAAGAGTTTCATTTACACGCCCGCGGCGGGGAAGATGCCGGAGGCGGGAAAGGTGAACAGCTACACGGTGAAGTTGAAAGAGGTGGTGCTGGCCGGGAATAAAGATATGAGCATTTCCGGTAGCGGGGAGGTGATCCTCGTGGGAAACGGGGTGACGAGTGGCAGGATCACGTTTGACGGGGATATGACGGTGGCATTGGTGAACGTGAATATAGAGGCATATAATGGTACCCCGATAACGGTTGGCGGGGGAAAGGTGACTTTCGAGCTTTTCGGGGAGAATCGGTTGGTGGCCAAGACAACGGGATATAGCGCGTTGTATAACGCGGAGGGGACGACGGTGACTTTGCGCGGGGCGGGGACGTTGGTGGCGAAGGGAGGAGAATTCGGGGCGGGAATCGGTAGCGGGTATCAGGGAACTTGCGGGGATATCACGATCTCCGGGGGCGTTGTGGTGGCGGAAGGCGGGAATGGTAGTGCAGGTATCGGTAGCGGGTATTATTATAGTCGTTGTGGAGAGATTCTGATCTCCGGGGGGAAGGTGACGGCGACAGGGGGTATGGAGGCGGCGGGAATTGGTTGTGGTGCTTTCTCCTCAACTTGCGGGAATATCACGATTTCCGGGGGAGAGGTGAAGGCCGGGACGGTGGACGGGGGGAAAGAGGCCGCGGCTATCGGGAATGGTTATGGGGCAGAGGCTCCGTTGGTCACGCTTTCGAATTGCGTGATTCGCGTTCCGGGGGATAACGGGGCGGTGACGGGCTTTAACGGGATCAAGGCCAAGAAGGTGGAGCCGGATGTCACGAATGCCGGGGAGTTGGAGAAGAAGGGGGTGACGTTGGTAATTGGAAAGCTAGAAGAAATTTAGAATTTAGAGTTTAGAATTTCACTTTGAGAGCAAGATGGTATTTTAGCTCCTCCTCTGTTCTCCCTCCCCATCCCCCCTTCGGGGTGGGGGTTGTCCCAAAAGTCATTTTATTTCCAAAAACTCCTCCGTCACTTCGTGCCACCTCCTCTATAAACAGAGGAGGAGCTGGTGACTCTTCCCGAAGACAGGGAGTATTTCAACTCTCCCTCTGTTTATAGAGGGAAATCGGCGAGTAAGCGAGGACAGACAGAGAGTTTACTCGTTGTCTGTCGAGCGAGAGCCGATTCGAGACCGGCTTCCGGGCTCAATACCCCGAAGGGGGGAGGGAGTTTGAAAAATGACTTTTTAGACAGCCCCAGTTAGAATACACACCGCCTTCGGGAAGCTTTCCATTCTAAATTCTAAACTCTAAATTCTAAATTTTCCCCTGCGCCCGGAATCTAAAATTTAAAATTAGTAAATCTAAAATTGAGATGACTATATTGGATATGACCGGGGTGAGCCGGGTTCGTTTACGGACGGTGACGGGGTTCAAGCGGATGGGGAAGTGGGTGTTCCGGTTGGCGAAGAATCACGTGAAGGTGACCCGGGAGAAACACCCGGAGATGGCGCGCACGAACGAGGATTTCGGTTCGTCGAGGAAGTTTTTCGCGCGGCTGAATAACGCGATGGGGGATTTGCTGGCGTGGAGGATTGCCGCGGCGAAGTACGGGGGTGGCATGACGGGGGATAATTTCATGTTTCACGTGAATTACGACAAGCTGGAAGGTGGCGCGGTGGCTTGTTTCCGGCTTTTCCGTTTCAGTGTCGGCACGTTGTGGTTGCCGTGGAATCTGGCCGTCACGCGCGAGAAGGGGACGGTGACGATCACGTGGCGCGATAATCGCCACTCGGCGCATTGTTCCCCGCGTGACGAGTTGTGCGTGGGGGTGCTGTACGAGAAGTTCCCGAAACGCCCGATGGTTATCAAGGACACGGGGGCGTTGCGCTCTACGGGGAGGTACACGCTGGTGCTGGATTCTCGTTTCGGGACGGAGGTTCACGTGTATCCTTTTTTCATGAACCCGGGGAGGACGGAGTTTTCGGATAGTGAACACCTTTGGTGATTAAGTGATTAAGTGATTTTAGATTTTAGATTCCAGCCGCACGAGGCCTTGCTGATTTTAGATTTAATGATTTTAGATTTTAGATTGAACTCCCTCTGGGAGGGTGTGTCAAAAGGTATTTTATCCTCAAAAAACTCCTCCGTCTGCTTCGCAGCCACCTCCTCTATGAACAGAGGAGGAGCTGGTGAAACTTCCCGAAGACAGGTAGTATTTTAGTCCTCCCCCTGTGTAAGGGGGAGTTAGAGGGGGTAGTTTTTATCTTTTAGTTTTTATTTTTCCTCTTCTCTTTTCCAATCGCCGATGTTTCTTTGGGCGGGGTCGAAGTTGACACCGATTTTGACGAGTTTCCGGCCGTCAACGGTGTAGGGAATGAGGTAGCCCCGGTCGTTGATCTGGGCGAGGGCTTGGTCGGCGGAGCCGTCGAGTTTGAACTCGAAGACGTAGATGTAGTCGGCAGTTTTCACGACGGCATCGGCCCGTCCCTTGGCGCTCCGGACTTCGGTCTCGGCGAATTGTCCCATGAGTTTGAAGACGAGGTAGAAGATCGTCTGGTAGTGGCGTTCCGTGCGGTTGTTCAGCTCGTAGGAGATGCCGGCGAAGAAGGCTCGCAGGCGGGTGAGGAAGGCATCGACATCACCCGATTCCAGCTCGTGAATAAATTTGCCGATGTAGAAACTCGTCTCCGATTCGGCCACGGGGGTGTAGAAGGGGGTGACGAAGTTTAGAAACCCGTATTTCACCTCGTCGTTGGGGAACCCTAGGGTGTATATCTGGAAACGTTCGTCGTATTTCTTGATGGTGAGGTATCCGCTCTGGTAGATCATGGGGACGGGGTTGTTGATGTTGGCCCGGTCGTCGGAGAGGGAGGCGGCGGAGACCTCTATGCCGTCGAGTTCCCGCAGGTCGAAGTCGGTCTTTTTCAGCATCTCGGCGAGGAAGGTAGGAGTGCCGCTGGCGAACCAGTAGTTCTCGAACATGGTTGAATCCAGCACGTTGAGTATGCTGAACGGGTTGTAGATGCCCACCATATCGCGATAGTTGAAATGGTACCCGTCATACATCCGGGTGAGGCGTTCCATGCACGCCTCGTCGTCGAGGTTATTTTCTTTGGCCAGTAGTTTTAGTTCCGGGACGAAGTCGGCACGAATCTCGTCGCCGGTAAGGCCGCAGAGCGCGGCGTACCTAGGGTCGAGACTGATGTCTTTCAGCTGGTTGAGGTTGCTGAAAATCCCCATCTGGGCGAACTTGGTGACACCGGTGATGAAGACGAATCGCAGCCACTGGTCGGCACTTTTTAGCACGGTGTAGAAGGCGGTGAGCGTTTCGCGGAAGGCTTTCTGCAATGCCTCGTCGTGGAAACTGTTGAGTAGCGGTTTGTCATACTCGTCGATGAGGACGACCACGCCGCGCCCGGTTTTCTCGTTCGCTTTTTTGATGACTTCCATGAACCGCCCGGAGTGGGTGATGCCCTCGCCCCCGGTTTCGTAGGTTTTTTCCCATCCCCGGAGCTGGCGTTCGAGCATGTCGTGCAGTCGTTCGGGCGAGTCGTATTTCTCGGCGTTGAGGTCGAGGTGTAGTACGGCGTGGGTGTTCCATTCCGTTTCGAGCCGCTCGATGGCGAGGCCCTTGAATAGGTCGCGCTTGCCGAGGAAGTAAGCTTCCATGGTGGAGAGTAGGAGACTCTTGCCGAAACGGCGGGGACGGCTCAGGAAGTAAGGGTTCGAGGTGCTGACGAGGCGGTACATGATTTCTGTCTTGTCGATGTACACGTAGTTTTCGCGACGTAGTTTCTCGAAGCTTTGTATGCCGATGGGCATTTTGCGGGGAAAGGATGGTAATTGATTCATGGTTGCCGTGTTTGTTTTCTTTTACGCGAAGTTACGAAAAACTTGGTTACGTTGGAGATAGGAGGGGAAAACTAAAAGATAAAAACTAAAAGATAAAAGTTGAAGAGAGTTTAGATCTTACTAATTTTAGATTTAGAGATTTTAGATTTTAGATTCCGGGCGCACGGGGCGGCGCCGAACTACCCCCTCTAACTCCCCCTGTGTAAGGCTACTCTTTATACACATCTCCGTAACGGATTGTTTTATTGAAAGTTAAAATATAATATAATAAAAGTCTATTCCCGAAGCCGGAGGGTAACTCAGCTCTCCCTCTGTTTATAGAGGGAGTACCCGAAGGGGGAGGGAGTTCTTGTAAATGAAGTGTTTACATGGCAACAAACTCCTCCGTCTGCTTCGCAGCCACCTCCTCTATGAACAGAGGAGGAGCTAAAATACTATCCCGCTCTAAGAGATGTGTATAAAGAGTAGGTGTAGAGTAGGTGTAGAGGGGGAGGCGGAGGGGGTAGTCCTCTCATTTTCAATTTTCAATTTTCAATTGCTTTCATAAGGTGTTGATGGTTAGGATTTTGTTGTTTTGTTAGAAAAAAGGTGGGGGAAAGTGGTTTAAAGTGGGAAATAATTTTATAACTTTACATCACAAATTAGGGAAGTAATATGTTGTCATTTATTGGAGATTATACATGCAAGCTAGATAGCAAGGGACGAGGGGTTGTTCCGGCTGTTTTCCGGAAGGAAATGCAGGCGGCGGGAGAGGTGTCGTTTGTGATGCGGCGGAATATTTTCGATGAATGTATTGACGTTTACCCGAAGGATGAGTGGTTGAAGTTGATCGCGGGGTTGAGGGAGAAGTTGAGCCAGTTTAACCGGGAACAGGTGCGTTTTTTCCGGGAGTTTTTCCGGGGGGCGCAGGAGGTGGAGCTGGACGGGAACGGGCGCGTGTTGATTCCGCGTAGGATGCTGGATAGCATCGGTATCGAGGGGGATGAGATCGTGATGGTGGGGCAGGATTCGAAAATCGAGATTTGGGGTAAAATAAAGTATGAAGAGAGTACGATGAATACGGATGAATTTGTACTTTTGACGTCGCAAATCGGTTTGTAGGGCTGATGGATTAATTGCCTATCGACGAGATGTTTATGTTTTTATTTTTTAACTTTAAATTTGTGTAACCATGTATCACGTGCCGGTATTGTTGGAAGAGTCCGTTTCGGGGTTGAATATTGATCCGGATGGGGTGTATCTTGATTTGACTTTCGGGGGCGGCGGTCATTCGAGAGAGATTTTAAAACGATTGAAAGATGGTTGCCTGATCGGTTTCGATCAGGATTCCGACGCGCTGGCTAACGTGCCGGATGATAGTCGGTTTATTTTCGTGAATCATAATTTCAGGTATCTGCGGAATTTTCTGCGGTACTGCGGGTACGACGAGGCGGACGGGATTCTGGCCGACTTGGGCGTGTCGTCGCACGAGTTCGACGAGGCGGGGCGGGGGTTCTCCTTCCGGTTTGACGCGGAGTTGGACATGCGGATGAACCAGCGGAGCCGGCTGAAGGCCACGGATATTCTGAATACATATAGCGAGGAGGATTTGACCCGGATTTTCAGGAACTACGGGGAGGTGGATAACGTGAGACGGTTGGTTGACCTGATCGTGAAGGCCCGGACGGAGAAGATGATCACTCGCTCGGAGGAGTTTTTGCAGGTGATCGCTCCCTGCGTGCCGAAACAGAAGGAGAAGAAGTACTTGGCGCAGGTGTATCAGGCTTTGCGTATCGAGGTGAACGGGGAGTTGGAGGCACTGGAGGATATGTTGAAGGAGGCGGAGCGGGCATTGCGTCCCGGCGGTCGGTTGGTGGTGATCACGTATCACTCGTTGGAAGACCGGATCGTGAAGAACTTTTTGAAGAGCGGTAATTTCGAGGGGAAGGTGGAGAAGGATTTTTATGGTCACGTGAAACGGAATTTCGAGTTGGTGAACCGGAAGGTGATCGTGCCGTCGGAGGAAGAGATTGAAAGAAACCCGAGAGCGAGAAGCGCGAAGTTGCGGATCGCGGAAAAACGAAAAGATGATTAAGTGATTAGGTGATTGGTGATTAAGTGATTTTAATCACTCAATCATCGAATCGGCAATCACGGAATCTTTTTCATTCTAAACTTTAAATTTTAAATTAATTACTATGTGGTTTAAGAAAAAGAAGGTAAAGGATTTTGTGCCACCGTTGCAGGAACAGAAGGAGGTGCTGGGGGATTCGATGAAGGAGTTGCTGGACGGGCGTTTGCTGGCGGACACGGTGTTGCGTAAGAACATCGGGTTTATTCTTTTTCTGACTTTTTTGGGAATCGTTTATATCGCTAACGGGTATGCAACGGAGAAGTTGTACATGAAGAAGGTGAGCATGGAGAAGGAGTTGAGCGAGTTGCGTTTCGAGTCGATCACGACGGCCTCGGAGTTGATGAGGATCAGTGTTCCCTCGGAGGTGGAGAAACGGATTCAGGAGGCGGGGTTGGATTTGGTGCAGAGTAAGGAGCCGCCTACCAAAATCAAAAGATGAAAAGAATTTAGAATTTAGAATTTAGAATTTAGAGTGGAAGGCTTCCCGAAGACGGGGAGAATTTAGGATAAAAGATGAAAATGGAGAAAACTACCCCCTCCGGCTCCCCCTTACACAGGGGGAGAGTTGATTACCAAGCGGTTTCTCCCCTTGTGCAAGGGGAAGTTAGGAAGGGGAAAACTAAAAGATGAAAGATAAAAGATATAATAACAGGTTAAGGACTATCAGGTTTTACGATGGGTATGAACTTTTAGTTTTTAACTTTTAATTTTTAACTATAACATGGCAGCATCTATAAAACATGAATTGGCCGGGCGGTTGGGACTTGTGTACCTGATCGTGATGGTGATTGCTGCCTTTATCGTGGTAAAAGCCCTGCACGTGCAAATATGGGAGGGGGATAAGTGGAGGAAGATGGGACGTTCGGTGTCGTTTAAGGATTTTGAAGTGGCACCGAACCGGGGGAATATATACGCGGATGACGGGCGAATTCTGGCGAGTTCGGTTCCTTATTATTCGCTGAGGCTGGATTGTAAGGCGATTCCGGACACGCTGTTCCGGAAGAAGGTGGATAGTTTGTCGATGATGTTGTCCCGCTTTTTCAAGGATGCCCCGACGGTGGAGTACCGGAAGAAGTTGTGGCAAGGGAAGTACGGGGCAAAGCCGAATCGTTATTTGCTTGTGAACAAGAAGAAAATTTCTTACACCGACTTGCTGGAGGTTAAGAAATTTCCTATTTTTCGGGAAAGGGGTACGAAGAGCGGTCTGATTTTGGAACGGGAGAACGTGCGTTTGCAGCCGCACAGGGACTTGGCCTACCGGACGATCGGTTATTTGAACGAGGCGAAGGATGGTAGTTTCGAGGGACGCGTGGGGATTGAAGGGGCTTTCGAGAAACAGTTGCGGGGGGAACCGGGACGGAGTATCCGGCAGATGATGTCGGGACGGTGGGTTTCGGTGACGGTGGATGATCCGGTGGACGGGAATGACGTGGTGACGACGATTAACGTGGAGTGTCAAGATATTGTGCAGGGGGCTTTGACCCGGCAGTTGGAGCATTACAAGGCCAGCGCTGGGACGGCTATCCTGATGGACGTGAAGACGGGAGATATAAAGGCCATCGCGAACGTGTCGAAGACGGCGACAGGGTACCGGGAGGTGTTGAATAACGCTATCGGGGATGCCGCGGAACCGGGTTCGGTGATCAAGGCGGCAACGATGGTGGCTTTGTTGGAGGACGGGTATGTTCACCCGGAGGACACGGTTGACTTGGGAAAAGGTATTTACACGCATAACGGGGTGACGTTGAAGGAGGCGAGGTCGCCGATCGGTAAGGTGACGGTGCAGGGGATTTTCGAGCGTTCGCTGAACGGAATCACGGAATTAGTATATGAGCATTACAGGCAACAGCCGGAGAAGTTCGTGAACCGGTGGTACGCGATGGGGTTGAATAAAAAGGTAGGGATCGAGTTGGCGGGAGAGGCGGATCCTTATATTAAGTATCCGGGGGATAAGACGTGGAGCGGTACCACGTTGCGCTGGATGAGTTTCGGGTACGAGTTGAAGATTACGCCTTTGCAGGTGTTGGCTTTTTATAATGCACTGGCAAATGACGGGAAACGGATGAAACCGCGTATCGTGAAGGAGATTCGTAACGGGAGCCGGGTAGTGGAGCGGTTCGAACCGGAGGTGGTGAGTAGCCATATTTGCAGTCGGCAGACGGTGGCTTATATGAAACAGATGATGGAAGGGGTGGTAGAGAACGGCTCGGCGAAGAATTTGAAGAACGCGGCCTGCAAGATCGCGGGGAAGACGGGGACGGCAAAGGTGGCCGCGGGGTCGAAAGGGTATAATTCCGAACCGAAGTACCGGGCCAGTTTCGTGGGGTATTTCCCGGCGGACAAGCCGATGTACTCGTGTATCGTGGTGGTGGATAACCCGTCGCGGTCGGTGGGGTATTATGGAAACGTGGTTTCGGGTAGCGTGTTCAAGGAGATTGCCGATAAGATTTACACGATGGCATCGTTGATGGGGGATAATAACGAGGACGAGGAGGAGAAAGACGAAACGTTGCCGATCAGTCAGAACGGGTTGAAGAGTGATTTTCTGGAGATATATGACGAGCTGGGGATTAACGTGACGGAGGATGAGGCGGAGCGTGCCGATTGGGTGATGACTTCGCGGGATAAGGAGGGGACGGAGTTCGTGTTGAAAGCCCGGAGCGTGGATATGACACTGGTGCCGAACGTGAAGGGAATGGGGCTGAGGGATGCGCTGTACTTGTTGGAGAATAGCGGGCTGAAAGTCGGGGTGAGCGGGGTCGGTACGGTGAGCCAGCAATCGTTGACTCCGGGAGGGAGGGTGAGAAGGGGGAGTTATGTGCATATTGAGTTGAGATAATTTAGAATTTAGAATTTAGAGTTTAGAATGAAAAAGATTCTGTGATTGCCGATTGAATGATTAAGTGATTAAAAAGAGTGTTGATTGGAGAGAATCGACTAATCGGAAATCATTAAATCACTGAATAGATAGGAGCTAAAATTAATAAGTTGAGATGAATTTAAGAGAGCTGTTAGACGGGGTTGCCTGCGAGGTCGTGCAAGGGAGACCGGATGTAGAGGTTAAGATGATACACTTCGATTCGAGAAAGGTCGGAGAGGGAGATTTGTTTGTTGCCCAAAGGGGAGTGAGTGCGGATGGACACGGGTATATCGGGAAGGCCGTGGCGGCAGGAGCTGTAGCGGTTGTCTGCGAGGAGGTGCCGGGAGAGTTGAAAGAGGGGGTAGTTTACGTGAAGACGGGCAATTCTTCGGAGGCGCTGGGGGTGATGGCCTCTAATTTTTACGGGAACCCGTCCCGCCGGATGAAGGTGGTCGGGGTGACCGGGACGAACGGGAAGACGACGACGGCGACGCTGTTGTACGAGCTGGTGCGTTTGCTGGGAAGGAAAGCGGGGCTTTTGTCAACGGTGTGTAATTATATCGGGGACGAGAGGGTTCACGCTACTCACACGACTCCGGATGCGATGGAGATTAACGAGCTGATGGGGCGGATGGTGGATGCCGGGTGCGAGTATTGTTTCATGGAAGTGAGTTCGCACGCTATTGACCAAAGACGGATTAGCGGGTTGGATTTTGATGGGGCGATTTTCTCGAATATCACGCACGATCATCTCGATTATCACAAGACTTTTAAAGCGTATATCGAAGCGAAGAAGGCGTTTTTTGACCGCTTGCCGAAAAAGGCTTTCGCGTTGACGAACGGAGATGACAAGAACGGGATGGTGATGTTGCAGAACACGGCAGCCCGTAAATATACTTATTCCTGTAAGCGGATGGCGGATTTTAACTGCAAGACGTTGGAACGGCATCTGGACGGGACGTTATTGCATCTGGACGGCAGCGAGGTGTGGACGAGGTTCGTGGGGGATTTTAATGCTTATAATTTGTTGGCGGTTTACGCGAGTGCGCGGTTGCTGGATTTCGGGAAGGAGGAGTTGTTGCCCGTGATGAGTATGCTGGTGCCGGTGTCGGGGCGTTTCGAGACCATTTTATCGAACGAGGGGGTGATGGCTATCGTGGATTACGCGCACACGCCGGACGCGTTGGAGAACGTGTTATCGACGATCGAGGGGCTGAAGAAAGAGGGGACGGTGATCACGGTGGTGGGTGCCGGGGGTGACCGGGATCGGACGAAACGGCCGGAGATGGCGGAGGTTGCCTGTCGGTTGAGTGACCGGGTGATTCTGACGTCCGATAACCCGCGAAGTGAGGAACCTGCCGCGATAATCGAGGATATGCGTGCCGGGGTGCCGGACGAGGCGGCGAGCCGGGTGCTGGCGATTACCGATCGGAAGGAGGCGATTCGTGCGGCGTTGATGTTGGCGAAGAAGGGGGACATCGTGCTGGTGGCCGGAAAGGGACACGAGGATTACCAAGAGATAAAGGGTGTGAAACATCATTTTGATGATAAAGAGGTTATTAAGGAAATATTTAAGTTGTAGGTCATGTTTTATCATATCTTTGATTATTTAGAACAGTTTGATTTCCCGGGAGCGGGGATGTTTCAATATATCACGTTCCGGTCGGCTTGCGCGGTGATTTTGTCATTGTTGATTGCCACGGTGGTGGGAAAGCGCATTATCCGTATTTTGCAGAAGCAACAGGTCGGGGAAGAAATCCGGGACTTGGGACTAGAAGGTCAGATGCAGAAGAAGGGAACACCGACGATGGGCGGGGTGATTATCTTGCTGGCGATTCTGGTTCCGGTGGTTTTGTTTGCCCGGTTGGATAACGTGTATATCCAGTTGATGATTGTTTCGACGATTTGGTTGGGGCTGATCGGTTTTCTGGATGATTATATCAAGGTGTTCCGGAAGCACAAGGAGGGGTTGAAGGGACGTTTCAAGGTGATCGGACAAGTAGGGTTGGGGTTGATTGTGGGTGTGACACTTTACGTGAGCGATGACGTGCTGATCCGGGAGAAGGTTTCCATTTCGGAAGTCGGGGTGGTAACTAGCACGGTAGATGAGGGGTTCGTGTCCGAGAATAGCCAGACCGTTTTGACGAAAGATATAAAATCGACCAAGACGACGATACCTTTTTTCAAGAATAACGAGTTTGATTACGCTTGGTTCGGGGCGCTTTTCGGGGACTATGCCGAGGAGATCGGTTGGATCGTGTTTATTATTATCACGATCGTGATTGTTACGGCGGTGTCGAACGGGGCGAATCTGACGGATGGATTGGACGGATTGGCAACGGGGACTTCGGCTATCGTGGGGGCGACGTTGGGTATTTTGGCGTACGTGTCGGGTAATATGGTGTACGCGGATTACTTGAATATCATGTATATTCCACATTCGGGGGAGCTGGTGGTGTTTATTGCCGCGTTTATCGGGGCGACGATCGGGTTCCTGTGGTATAACTCGTTTCCGGCTCAAGTGTTTATGGGTGACACGGGGAGTTTGTCGCTGGGGGGAATTATTGCCGTGTTCGCAATCATGATTCATAAAGAGTTGCTGATCCCTATCCTGTGTGGTATTTTCCTCGTGGAGAATTTGTCGGTGATGATGCAGGTCAGCTATTTTAAATATACAAAGAAGAAGTTCGGGGAGGGACGACGGATATTCCTGATGTCCCCGTTACATCACCATTTCCAGAAGAAAGGGATTCCGGAACCGAAGATCGTGACCCGGTTCTGGATCGTGGGAATTGCATTGGCGGTGATAACGATTGTGACGTTGAAAATACGATAGAGGAGATTTAAAATAAAGAGATTCAGTGATTGGCGATTTAATGATTCAGAGATTGAAAAGAGTATTGGATCGTGAGCGGGAATCACCTAATCGGAAATTACTAAATCATTTAATTCGTAAGATTTAAAATCTAAAATGATGGAACGTTTGGTTATTTTAGGCGGAGGAGAAAGTGGAGCGGGAGCTGCCAAGTTAGGAAAGAAGCTAGGGTATGAGGTTTTTTTGTCGGACAAGGGGAAGTTGGCCGACAAGTATAAGCGTGTGTTGGAGGAATTGGGGGTAGAGTATGAAGAGGGGCAACACACGGAAGAATGCGTTTTCGCTGCGGATTTGGTGGTGAAGAGTCCGGGGATTCCGGATAAGCTGCCGATGATCGTGGGGCTGAGGGAGAAGGGAATCGAGGTGATTTCCGAGATCGAGTTTGCGGGACGGCACACGGATGCGAAGATGTATTGTATCACGGGGAGTAACGGGAAGACTACTACTACTTTGTTGTTGTATCATATATTGGAGAAGGCTGGGTATGACGTGGGACTGGCCGGGAATGTGGGGAATAGTCTGGCGGCACAGGTGGCTGACGATTTGCATCGGGTGTACGTGGTGGAGTTGTCTAGTTTTCAGTTGGACGGGATGTTCCAATTCCGTTGTGACACGGCGATATTGACGAATATTACACCGGATCATTTGGATCGGTATGATTATAAATTTGAGAATTACGCAAATTCGAAGTTCCGGATATTGAATAATATGCGGAAGGAGGATTTGTTTATATATGGTTATGACTGCGAGGTAGTGCGGGAGAGAGTGGAACGGGGGGATATTGTGCCGGAGGCAGTCGGGTTCACTTACTCGGATTACGCCGGGGTGAACGCTTACATGGATGGGGACACGGTGGTGGCCCGTTGGGGAGATCGGGAGTTCCGGATTGCCAAACAGGAGATCACGATTCAAGGACGGCATAACGTGTATAACGCGATGGCAGCAATATTGGCCGCTTTGAAGGCCGGGGTGAGTGACGAGGATTTGAGGACGGGGTTGACAACATTCCCGCAGGTGGAGCATCGTTTGGAGACGGTGGACGTGGTGAATGGTGTCACTTATATTAATGATTCAAAGGCAACAAACGTGGATTCGGCTTGGTATGCTTTGGATAGTATGCACGCTCCGGTGGTGTGGATTGCGGGAGGAACGGATAAAGGAAATGATTACAGCGTGTTGTTTGATTTGGTGAAGGAGAAGGTGAAGTTGTTGATTTGTATGGGAGTGGATAATAAGAAGTTGATCGAGGCGTTCTCGCCGATCTGCGAGGTGGTGGATACTCATAGTCTGGATGAGACGATGGAGGTGGCTTATCGCCGGGCAGAGAAGGGGGATGTGGTACTGCTTTCTCCGTGTTGCGCTAGTTTTGACTTGTTTAAGAATTACGAGAATAGAGGGGAGATGTTTAAGGAGAAGGTGAAAAGCTTAAAGGAGAGTAGAATTTAGAATTTAGAGTTTAGAATGAAAAGAACTCCTCCGGCCTTTGGCCACCTCCTCTATAAACAGAGGAGGAGTTGGAGACTCTTCCTGAAGACGGAGAGTAATTTAACTCTCCCTCTGTTTATAGAGGGAGTACGGCGGAGCCGGGAGGGAGTTTAATTTAAAATAGAGAAATCAGTATGTTGAATCTAAAGAATAAGGTGGTATTTAAGGGGGATCGGACGTTGTGGTACGTGGTCATCGGGTTGATGCTGGCCTCGTTGATCGTGGTGTATTCTTCGACGGGGAGTCTGGCGTTTCGTGTGCGGGGAGGGAATACCAGTTATTATTTGATTAAACAGTTGTTTTTGATGTTCGGGTGTATGGTGGTGATTCTGACATTGCAGTCGTTTCACTACAAGTACTTCCTTTCGTTTGCCAAGATCGTGCTGGGGATGTCGTTGATATTCCTGTTGTGGGCGAAGTTTGCGGGTACGACGTTAAATGATGCGGGGCGTTGGGTGACGATTCCGGGAATCGGGTTCACGTTCCAGCCTTCGGAAATGGCGAAACTGGGGATTATTATGTACTGTGCCCGTGCGATTGCTTTTGAACAGACGGAGGAGTGTTGTAGCAATAATGTGTTATGGCGAATGACGTTAGTGGTGCCGGTGCTGTTCTTGATTTTTATGGAGAATTTCTCGACATCGGCGTTGCTGGGCGGGGTTTGTTTGGTGATGTTGTTTGTCGGTCGTTTATACTGGAAGACGTACGCGAAGTTGATCGGGGTGATCGTGGGGTTGATGATTCTGATGCTGGCGGTTGTTTTTATCGTTCCGGAAAAACATTTGAAGTCGGCGGGACGTTTGCTGACGGTGAAAAGCCGTATCGAGCATTTCGTGAACCCGAGCGAGACGGACAGTGACGATTCGTACCAATCGGATCAAGCGAAGATTGCCGTGGCAAAAGGAGGATTGATGGGGCTGGGACCGGGAAATAGCGTGCAGCGGAATTTCTTGCCTCACCCGTATTCGGATTTTATATTTGCTATTATTGTGGAGGAATACGGGCTGGTTGGGGCCGGGATCGTGATGTTGCTTTACCTGATTATTTTGTACCGGGTAGGGGTGATTGTGCGGCGTTGCACGAGGATGTTCCCGGCGATTTTGGTGGCCGGATTGGGGCTGTGTATCGTGTTTCAGGCATTGATTAACATGGGGGTTTGCGTGGGACTTTTCCCCGTGACCGGGCAGCCGTTACCACTGGTGAGTATGGGGGGTACTTCCCTGTTGTTCACGAGTGCGTCTTTCGGGATGATTCTGAGTGTCAGTCATACTTTCTCGGAAGAGGGAGAACGGGAAGAGAAGGAGAAACTAAAGATGGCTGCTCAAGGTATAAACGAGGAAGAAGAGAACGAGGAAAATTGAACATGAAGATATTTGAGATATGAAGAAAGTAATTATTAGTGGAGGCGGAACGGGAGGACATATATTTCCTGCCCTTTCTATCGCGAATGCGCTGAAACGGTTGAATAAGGATATAGAGATTCTGTTCGTGGGGGCAGAGGGGAAGATGGAGATGGAGAAGGTACCGGAGGCCGGGTATAAGATCGTGGGATTACCGGTGAGAGGGTTACAACGTAAGTTGACGTTGAATAATTTGAAGGTGCTGTGGAATTTGTGGCGGAGTTTGAAGAAGGCCAAACGTGTGGTGCGGGAGTTTAAGCCGGATGTAGTAGTTGGTGTTGGAGGGTATGCCAGTGGACCGATTGGAAAGGTGGCCACGAACGCGGGTATTCCGTTGGTGTTACAGGAGCAAAATTCATACGCCGGGGTGACCAATAAGTTGCTGGCAAAGAAGGCTGCCAAGATTTGCGTGGCTTACGAGGGAATGGAACGTTTTTTTCCAAAGGAAAAGATTATATTTACGGGGAATCCGGTGCGGAAGGATTTGTTGAATGCCGTGAATGAACGGGTGGAGGGGATTGCTTTCTACGGGCTGGATGCAAATAAGAAAACGGTGCTGGTCACCGGAGGTAGTCTGGGAGCCGGGTCAATTAACAAGGCTATGGTGAGATGGTTGGAGAAGATTGCGGGGTGGAAGGACGTGCAGGTGATTTGGCAGTGCGGGAGTTATTACCACAAGGAGCTGGAAGAACAATTGAAGGGACGTATGCCGGAAAACGTGAAGTTTATGCCGTTTTTGAAACGGATGGATTTGGCGTATGCCTGTGCTGATTTGGTGGTGGCAAGAGCGGGTGCAGGTACGATTTCAGAGTTGTGCTTGCTGGGAAAAGCCGTGGTGTTAGTGCCCTCGCCTAACGTGGCAGAAGATCACCAGACGAAGAATGCTATGGCGCTGGTGAATAAACAAGCTGCCGTGATGGTGAAGGATGCCGAGGTGGTGGAGCGTTTGGGAGAGGTGATGGAACGCTTGTTGCAGGATGATGGGGAACGGAAAAGTTTGTCCGAGCATATCTTGACGCTGGCAATGAAGGATTCGGATGAGGTGATTGCGAGGGAAATATTGAAGATAGTTTAAAGTGTAGAATGTAAAATTTAGAATTGAATGGTCTGCCATTTTAAATTTTAAATTTTAAATTTTAAATTCATGGTATGGATATTAAGAATATAAAGGCGGTGTATTTTGTGGGTATCGGGGGGATTGGAATGAGTGCGTTGGCTCGTTATTTTAAGATGATGGGTTACGAGGTGGCAGGATATGACCGGACATCGTCACCGTTGACACGAAAAATGACGGACGAAGAAGGGTTTGAGATTACTTACGAGGATGACGAGAAGGGAGTTCGGGAGGTTTTCCGGGATAAGGAGCATACGTTGGTGGTATATACCCCGGCGGTACCGCAGGAAAATCGTATTCTTAGTTTTTTCCGGGATAACGGGTACGCTTTGCATAAACGGGCGGAGGTGCTGGGATTTTTGTCTCATAGTAAAAAAGCACTTTGCATTGCCGGAACGCATGGAAAGACGACGACTACGACGATGCTGGCTTTTCTGTTGAATCGTTCGCACGTGGGATGTAGTGCTTTCCTAGGGGGAATTTCCTCTAATTTCGGCACGAATTTGTTGATTGATAAGGATTCGGATTACGTGGTGATCGAGGCGGACGAGTATGATCGTTCATTTTTGCATTTACATCCGGAGATTGCGGTAATCACGGCTATGGATGCGGATCATCTGGATATATACGGGACGCACGAGCATTTGATCGAGGCTTTCGAGGAATTTGCCTTGCAGACACGAGGTGAGTTGTTTTTACGTAAGGGGTTGGAATTGAAAAAAAGAACGATTACGGGGCATTATGCTGCCGGGGAGAAAGCGGATTATTATGCCAATCGGTTGCGAGTGGATAACGGGAGTTACTTGTTTGATTATATCGGGAAAGATTTGGAGATAAGGGATTTGAGGATGTGTTTTCCGGGGCGGGTGAACGTGGAGAACGCGACGGCTGCAATCACGGTGGCTTTGTATGCAGGAGTGACACCGGAAGAGATTCGGGAGGCTTTGCCTTTGTTTAAAGGGGTTTCCCGTAGATTTGACGTACATGCGAAGAGTGACCGATTGATTTATATTGACGATTACGCTCATCATCCGCGGGAGATTGAGGCATCTCTTTCTTCCATTCGGGAGATGTGGCCGGATAAGAGGTTGACGGTAGCTTTTCAGCCTCATTTGTACTCACGGACAAATGATTTTTACCCGGAGTTTGCGAAGAGTTTGAATCTTGCGGATCAGGTGATCCTGCTGGATATTTACCCGGCACGGGAGCAACCGATTCCGGGGGTGACATCGGGGTTGATTGCCGAGCGACTGACGGTGCCATTCGTGCGGGTGACGAAGGAAGAGTTTCCGGAGTATGTGAAGGAGAACGTGAAGGAGGGAGTTTTTATGACCGTGGGAGCCGGGGATATAGATCGTTTTATTCCGATTTTCACGGAGATGTTTGGAGGGACGGATTGCTGATCGGGGTTACAGGTTTGGATGTAATGGATAAGAGACGAGAATTTGAATTAGAAATTTTAAATTTGTAGGCTGGGAATAGAGATGAAACGCATTTTACCTTACATATTATCTTGCATTTTGCTTGTATACCTGATAATTGTGCTTACCTTTGTGGCGACAAAATCGGGGGAGGTAACATGTAGAGGGGTACGGGTGGCTGTCAAAAATACGGATGTTAACGTGTTTGTCGATGAGGAGGATGTTATGAAGGCGATAAAGAAGGGGTACGGAGACATTATGGACAAAAGTATATTGGCGGTGAATAAAGATAGTTTGGAAAGGGTGCTTGTCAAGAATCCGATGATTAAATCGGCTCAGGTTTACTACAGTTTAGACGGTTATATTCATGTAAATATCCAGCAACGTGAACCTGTTTTGAGAGTACTAACGGGTGAAGGGTATTACGTGGATCGTGACGGGAGAGTGATGCCGTTGTCTTCTAAGTTTACTTCCAGGGTTGTTGTAGCAACCGGTGATATAAATAAGAAATTCGCTTGCGAGAAACTGGGTCCTTTCGCGATGAAATTGAAGAATGAACCATTTTGGGACGCGTATATCGAACAACTGGTTGTGAGGTCGAACGAGGATGTTGTGATGATTCCTAAAGTGGGGGATTTCCGGATCGTGTTGGGAAAGGTGGATGATTGCGAGGCGAGGTTGGAGAAGTTGATGTTGTTTCTGAAGGACGGTATCACGAAAAAAGGGTGGAATCGTTACAAGGAGATCAATTTGAAGTTTGACAACCAAGTTGTTTGTGTTAGAAAATAAAATATTAGATATTATGGGGTTTGTAGCTTCTTTGGATATGGGGTCTGGAAAAATGGTGATGGCTCTCGGAGAAAAGTCCGGGAGTGATTGTCGTTTGGTCGGTGTCATAAGTATTGCCTCACAAGGAGTTAAACGGGGCAAAATTGTTGATAAACTTCGGGCAAAAGCATGTATCCAGCGTTTGTTGGATCGTTTTAAGAGCGAGTATGAGGTTCATATTGATGCTTTGAACGTTGCTTTGAGCGGGGCGTGGGTGAAACAGATTGAAGACCGGGAGAATATCAAGTTTTCTCGTCCGAAGAGTATAGACCAAGGGGATTTGCAGGAGATGGAAAAAAAGTGTCGGAGCGTGGTGGGGGCCGGTGATGAGGAAGTGGTGGATGTCGTTCCGTTCGCTTATTACGTGGATAAGGAGAGTGAGGTGAACCCGGTGGGAGTTACGGCGAAACGGTTGGATGTCCATTATCACGTGTATGTGGCAAGGAGTAGTGAGTTGAGGGATTTGAGGGATATGTTTGCCAACCTAGGGGTTGATAAGATAGATTTTTATTCGATGGCCGGAGCCGCGCAGAAGGCTTTGATCACGGCAGGATCGGATATATGTAATTTCGCTTTGCTTGATCTAGGCGCAGATAGTATCAAAGTACAGGTTTTCCAAGACGGGCTTGTTTATTTTGACGAGGAGTTGCCATTGGGATGCAGCACGATTGATGGGGATATAAATACAGCATTTTCGATTAATGACATGGAGAAGGCACGCAAGCTGAAAGAAGAGTTCGGTATGGCGTTGCGGGCATCGTGCAAGAACCGGAAGATTATGATTCCCGATACGAAGTATTGTATTGATAGTCATGATTTGGTACACGTGGAGCAATCCCGTTTGGAGGAATTGTTGGAAGGGGCTATTTTCCAAATGCAGGAAAGTGGTTGCTACGAGGATTTGGATGACGGGATTTTGTTGACCGGAGGCGGTTGTCAGGTGGCGGGGATCGAGGTGTTGTTGTCCAAGTTGTCGGGACATTCGGTCGGATTTGCAAAGGTGGCAAGTGTTAAAGCGGATCGGGAGGCTAGTTTGAAGTCCCCAGCGTATTTTACGGCTTTGGGACTGTTGCAGTGTGAACGTCGGGAGGTGAAAAAGCCTAAATCCGGTGGATGGTTTAGTAATTTTTTTAAAGAATAAATGATATAAGACCTTTCAGCTATGCTTAATGAAGATGATTTATTGGTTGTGAATATTCCACCACAGGAAGAATCGATTATCAAGGTGATCGGAGTGGGTGGAGGCGGTAGTAATGCCGTGAACCATATGTGCCGTCAGGGTATTCGGGGCGTAGAGTTCGTGGTGTGTAACACGGATATACAGGCGTTGCGGATTAGTCCCGTGAAGAATCGTATTCAGATCGGTAAGGAGCTTACCGAGGGGCGTGGAGCGGGAAGTTTGCCGGAACGCGGTAAACAGTCGGCTATTGAAAGTCTGGATTATATCAAAACGATATTGGAGCGTAACACGAAAATGGTGTTTATCACGGCAGGTATGGGAGGTGGAACCGGAACGGGAGCCGCGCCTATTATTGCCAAGCAAGCTCGTGAGTTAGGTATTCTGACTATCGGAATCGTGACGATCCCTTTCAGTTTTGAGGGACGGAAACGAGTGGAGCAAGCTATGGAGGGTGTTGACGAGTTGTCGAATTACGTGGATGCCCTGTTGATTATATGTAACGAGAAGTTGCGGGATATGTACGGGGATTTGAAATTGTCGAAAGCGTTCGAGATGGCGGATAACGTGTTGACGATCGCGGCTAAGAGTATTGCGGAGATCATTACGTTGAAGGGATTCGTGAACGTGGACTTTGCCGATGTGGAGGTGGTGATGCGGAATAGTGGGGTGGCGCTGATGGGTGCCGGAGAGTCGGTTGGAGAGAATCGTGCGCTGGAGGCTGCGAAGATGGCATTGGAATCGCCCTTGTTGAATAGTAATGATATTCGGGGGGCATCTAATATATTGTTGAATATGTTGTACGGTAGTAAGGAGATCACGATGGATGAGATTACCTTGATTACCGATTACGTGAAGGAGTTGGTCGGGAACGATGTGGACGTGATTTGGGGGGCTGGTAAGGATGATGCTCTAGGTGATGAGTTGCACGTGGCTGTGATCGCTACAGGGTTTAACGGTTCACCTATCGAAAGGAAAAAGACGAATATTTCTTTCAAGGTGGAGACCGTGGAAGATTTGGAGATGCAGACGGTGGATGCCCGGAAGTTGGAGGAAGAGGAGCGGATGCGCAAGCAAAAACTGGAGGAAAGTCGTCGGTTGCGCCAACAGCGAGGTGAACAGCGGCGGGATGTCGGGAAACGTCAACGGGCTATCGTGTTTGACGACGATGATGACGATGAACCGGTTCGGGAAGAGGAGACTCACCGGAAACGAATCGAAGAGTACGATCGGGAGTTTGAACTGGAGAACGGGCGCAAACGGGGAAAAAATGAGGTGCCGGATGTAGATAGTTGGTTCAAGCGTAAGCTGGGGAATATGTTCAACGAGGATATGAATAGGGATTCACAAATGTAATAATGGACGATCATGGTAGATGGATTGATAAATTTTAACCAGTTTGAGATTACTACCCCGATTATTAAGGTGATCGGAGTCGGAGGTGGTGGCGGTAATGCTGTGGAATACATGTACAGGCAAGGGATCTGTGACGTGGATTTCGTGTTGTGTAATACCGATTCGCAAATATTGGAACATAGTCCTATTCCGACCATTATTCAATTGGGGAAGACCCTGACTGAAGGACGGGGAGCGGGGAACCGACCGGAAATCGGAGAGGCTGCCGCTAACGAGAGTATTGATGATATAAAAGCGTTGTTGAGTACCAATACGAAGATGGTGTTTATCACGGCAGCGATGGGGGGAGGTACCGGGACCGGTGCGGCACCCGTGATTGCCAAGGTTGCCAAGGATATGGGTATTCTGACGGTGGGTATTGTTACGATACCTTCCCGCTTCGAGGGGCCGAAACGTTTGGATCAGGCTCGTGAAGGGGTAAAAAGATTAAAAGAACACGTGGATTCTTTGATTATCATAGATAATGAGAAGATACAACGGATATTCGGATCGCAGACATTGTCGAGTGCATTTGCCAAGGCTAACGACGTGTTGAATATTGCTGCCAAGGGTATCGCGGAGATTATCACGTTACCGGGATATATAAACGTCGACTTTGCCGACGTGAGAACGGTGATGACGGATAGTGGAATTGCTATTATGGGTGCGGCGAAAGCCTCCGGTGAAGACCGGGCGAAGCGGGTGATTGCCGAGGCTTTGAATAGTCCTCTGCTGAATAAGAGCGATATACTGGGAGCTAGTGACATCTTGTTGAATATTACATCCGGGACGGATGAGATTACGATGGATGAGATGAGTGAAATCACGAATTACGTGATTAAGGAAGTAGGTGATAATGCAGCTATAATCTGGGGTGTGGGAACTGATGAGGCGCTGGAAGACGCAATTTCCGTGACGGTGATTGCTACCGGCTTTCCCATGGAGGACGTGGAAAACACGTTCACGAAACCCTTGAAGGGAGTTGCGTCCGTGAATGATGTTTCGGAAGAGGCGGTGGATGCCGCCCGTACGAAGAAGATCAAGGACGGGGTAAAGGATTACGTACAGGTCATTTTAAAGGAATCGGAGGTTTTGCTTCAACCGGATCTGTCACCCGAAAAAATAGAAGAATTGGCAACGACTCCGGCGTATACACGGAGACATTTAAAAATAGACAGACCCTAGCGATTTAGTGATTTAATGATTTAGCGATTACGTGATTTCCGGTTTATAAGTAGAGGCGTTAGCCTTGTGAGGAGGAATCTAAAATCAAAAATCACTAAATCCGAAATTGTAAGGGGGTAATTTAAAACAGTTTAATGGAAAAATTTAGAGAATTAGGATTAGACGGGGAAATTCTTAAAGGAATTGCAGATTTAGGGTTTGAAACACCGAGTCCGGTACAAGAGAAGGCCATCCCTGTTATTTTGGGCGAAGAAAATGATTTGGTTGTGTTAGCCCAGACCGGGACGGGAAAAACAGCGGCTTTCGGATTGCCGTTATTACAGAAAATTAATCCGGAGTGGAATAGTGTACAGATATTGGTTCTGAGTCCCACGCGTGAGTTGTGTATGCAAATCGGGAGTGACTTGAAAAAATATTCAAAGTATCTTCCGGATATTCGTGTGACCTGTGTGTACGGGGGGACGGATATTAGAAGGCAAATGAAAGAATTACAGAAGGGGGTACACGTGGTTGTGGCTACTCCGGGACGTTTGGTTGACTTGTTGAACCGGAAGGCATTGAATATCGAGACCGTGTTTGCTGTCGTGCTGGATGAGGCCGACGAGATGTTGAACATGGGATTCCAAGAAGATCTGGACTTTATCTTGAGTAACACGCCTAAGGATAAAAATACATATTTGTTTTCGGCGACAATGCCGAAAGAGGTAGAGCGGATTGCCCGGAATTATCTGGTGAACCAGAAGGAGATTTCCGTGGGTAAGAAGAATCAGGGTGCAGACACGGTGTCTCACCAATATTATATGGTTCGTGCGAAAGATTGTTACGAGACGTTACGTCGAATCGTGGATTGCGCTCCCAGTATGTACGCTATTATTTTTACCCGCACGAAAAATGATGCGCAGGATATAGCGAAACATTTGCAGCGTGATGGAATTGATTGCGATGCATTACATGGGGATCTGAGCCAAGCGCAGCGGGATAACGTGATGAACGCTTTCCGGGCGAAACGGCTGAAAGTGTTGGTGGCAACCGATGTGGCAGCTCGTGGGTTGGATGTGGATTGCCTGACACACGTGATCAATTACAATTTGCCGGAAGACGTGGAGAGTTACACGCATCGTAGCGGTAGAACGGGACGTGCCGGAAAGGAAGGAATCTCTATTGCGATTATTCACTCGAAAGAGAAAGGGAAATTGCGTCGGATTGAAGGTATCTTGAAAAAGAAGTTCGAGTACAAGCAAGTTCCGGTAGGGGAAGAGATTTGTCGGGCTCAGTTGGCATTCTATGCAGATAAGATTTTAGCATCGGAGGATCAAGAGGATATGGATCTGTATGCTCCGGATGTGTACGAAAAGTTCGCAGAGCTGACGAAAGAAGAGTTGATCCAACATTTGGTTTCCTATGAGTTCGGTAAGTTACTGAAGAAGTATAAGAATACGGCTGATTTGAATATTAGCGAGGATGACCGTGGAGGTCGTTCAGAGCGAGGTGAACGTGGAGATCGGGGAGATCGACGTGACCGTCGGGGACGTGGAGAAGAGACTGTGTACAGCACGTTTATGCTGAATGTCGGTCGGGAAGACGGGTTGACACCTCGTGATTTGATGGGCTTGATTAATAAATATTCTCGTCGTCGGGGGATTGGTGTCGGAGGTATTCGTATTTTTGATACAGATACTAAATTCGAGATTGACGAGGAGAGTGCATCTGATTTCGCCGTAGATTTCAGCAAGGTTCTTTTTAATGGTATTCCATTGGAGATAAAGGCTATCCCGACTCGGGACAATGGACGTCGTCGGGATGACCGGAGTCGAGGCGAGTTTTCCGGAAGACGGGAACGTCGAGATCGGGACAAACGAGATAGCCGAGGTGGCGGACGTCGGGAAGAAAAGAGTGGTGGAAAGAGAAGAGGAAGACCGGGAAGTGATCCGAAAAAGCCGAGAAATTTCAATAGATCGTCTTCTCGCGGCTAGAAAATAATTTGTACATTTGAACATGGGAAGTGTAAGGTTTACTTTACATTTTCACATGTTCAATGTTTATATATTCAAATTGAAAAATGATGGAAATTAAGAGTGCCAATTTTGTGATAAGTAACACGGATGTGAAGAAGTGTCCGGATCCGGATAGACACGAATATGCGTTTATCGGGAGATCGAACGTGGGGAAATCTTCGTTAATTAACATGTTAACGAACCACAGTAAACTGGCCAAGACATCCGGCAGTCCGGGAAAGACACAATTAATCAATCATTTTTTGATTAATGATGAATGGTATCTGGTGGATTTACCCGGATACGGCTATGCCAGAACATCTAAATCTCAGCGAGGACAATTCAGTTCCATGATAAAGAATTATATTTTAAAACGGGAGAATATGGTATGTCTTTTCGTGTTGATTGACAGCCGGCACGATCCGTTGAAGATTGATCTCGATTTCATGGAGTGGCTGGGAGAGAATGGGGTGCCTTTTGTTATGGTCTTCACGAAGGCCGATAAGTTGACGACCACGGAACGAATGAATTGTATTGCCAAATATCAGGAAAAGATGAAAGATACATGGGAAAGTATGCCCATGGCGTTTATTACTTCTGCTGAAACAAAATTGGGACGGGTGGAGTTGTTGTCTTATATTTCTGAGTTGAATAGATTAGAACTGGAATAAGATGGTGTGATGAAATGATTTTATAATCATGAAATCATAGAATCGGCAATCACAGAATCTTTAAATCATAAATTAACATGGAGGCTATTGGATTATACCAATTGAATAGTTTGGTGAAACGGGAGTTAAAGAATCGTTTTCCGGATAGTTTTTTGGTTATAGCCGAGATTGCTGATGTGAAAGAAAATCGGTCCGGACATTGTTATCTGGAGTTGGTGGAGAAGAGGGAGGAAGATGATGCGGTGATAGCCACGGCTCGGGCTACGATATGGGCTTTTACCTATCGGATGCTAAGACCTTATTTTGAAACAACCACGGGAAAATCTTTACAAAAAGGGATCAAGGTACTGGTTCGTGCCGAGATTGTCTTTCATGAGTTGTACGGGTATTCTTTAAATATAAAAGATATTGATCCGACTTTCACGGTTGGAGATCTGGAGCGGAAACGTAAAGAAATTATTGATCGATTGACGCAAGAGGGGGTAATTGATATGAATCGGGAATTGGAGTTTCCGATGTTACCGAAGACGGTGGCTATTATATCTTCCCCTACGGCTGCCGGGTATGGTGATTTCGTGGATCAGTTACATCGTAATGTTTACGGGTATGCTTTTCATACCAAGTTGTTTCCTGCCGTTATGCAGGGGGAGAAAACAACAGAATCTATTATTGCTGCCTTGGAAAGAATTTACGAGTATGAATCACTTTTTGATGTGGTGGTGATTATTCGAGGGGGTGGTTCACAAACGGATTTGGGTAGTTTTGATTCCTACGAGCTGGCTGCTAACGTGGCGCAGTTTCCTATTCCTATTCTTGCAGGTATCGGACATGAACGGGATGAAACGATCGTGGACCGGGTGGCTTATCGGAGTGTGAAGACCCCAACGGCAGCGGCGGCTTTTCTGATTGAGTGCTTTAACGAGGTGGATAGTGTATTGGAGGACGCTAAGGAAACCTTGGTGAGAGAAACCAGAAGAATTTTGCAAGAAGAAAAAACTCGTCAGGTAGTACGAATTACGGAGTTCAAGCAATTTACCCGTCTTTTTTTAGAGGGGCAGGCAAATAATTTGACCTTGTCGTCCCGGAGAGTAGAACACGCCTCAAGGCTTTTTGTACAGGAGCGAATCAATGGATTGGAGCAATTGAAGATGAAGGTAGAAGGGAAGGTTGGAACCTTGTTTGAGCGTCAGAGGAATCGTTTGGACGATATACAAAAGACAATGGTACGTAAAACAACAGAATTGTTTACGGCTAATCGTTATTTTCTGGAGTTGGCAGAAACGAAAATGAAGTATGTTGATCCGAAAAACATACTGGAAAAAGGATTCTCGATTACTCGCATCAACGGAAAGGCGGTTCGGGAGACGGATCGTGTGAAGAAAGGGGATGTGCTTGAAACAGAATTGTTCAAGGGAGTTATTCGAAGTGAAATAAAAGATATTGAGACAAACATCTAATATATAATCGGTTATGGAAGAAAAATTGACATATAAATCCGCTATGGAGGAGATTGAAAGCTTGGTGAAGTTGTTGGAAGAAAATAAGTTGGATGTGGATGAGCTGAGCGAGAAAGTGAAGCGTATGGCGGTGCTTGTTGAGTTTTGTAAGGGTAAATTACACCGGACGGAAGAGGATGTAAATAACGTGTTGAAATCAATTACCGAATGATGAAATCCGGTTGGCTGTTTCTTTGCATGCTGATTTCAGTGACCTCTGCGTTAGGGCAGACTCGAACAGGAGAACGAAATTTGTGGGGAAGGGATGAAGTGAAACATGCAGCGATAGGGGTTTGCGTGAAGAACGTGGAAACGGGACAGGTTGTGTACGAGCATAATCCGGGAATGGCATTACGTCCGGCCTCCGTGGTTAAATTGTTTTCTTCTGCATTAGCATTAAAACGGGAAGGAGATTCTTTAACTTACACAACAGAGGTTTTTTATACAGGGGAGATTGATGAAGGGAAACTCTCTGGAAATATTGTTATACAGGCGGGAGGTGATCCGACATTAGATTCAAAATATTTTCCAAAAACGTGCTTTATGGATAGTCTTGTTTCTAAAGTTGTGAACTTGGGGATTAAACGAATTCATGGAAATATTATTATAGAGACAGAAGGTGAACCAGCCCGTATTCCGGGGTCTTGGCCGTGGGAAGACGTGGCAAATTATTACGGGGCTCTTTATCATTCATTTAATTACCGGGATAATACGTACACGATAAACTTGAAATCCGGAAAACCGGGCACTCAAACCAAGATCGTGTCTGTTGAGCCTTCTGTTCCGGGAGTAAAATTACGGAACGAAGTGATGGCTTCTGCCAAGAATGCGAATGATGCGTGGATATACGGGGGGCCAGAGACTGCGACGTTATTAATTCAGGGGACTATTCCAGCCAATCGTTCTTCTTTTGCGGTGAAGGGAGCTATGCATCACCCGGATGCTTGTTTTAGGGCAGAACTGGAAAAGCGATTGAAGGGGAAAGGTATCACGTTGGATAAACAAAAGATAGAAGACGGAGAGCGTCACGCTTTGTTTACGTTAGTCTCTCCTTTTTTAAAAGATATTGTTTATTATACCAATAAGAATAGTATCAATCTTTTTGCCGAGGCTTTGGGCGAATTAATCAGTCCGACAGATTACGCGAGAACAGTGAAGGCAGAATTAAGTGGTATGGGAATAGATTCATGTGGAATTACGTTGAAAGATGCCAGTGGTTTATCGCCAGCGAATGCCGTTCCGGCGGAAGTATTCACGGATTTATTGATTTGGGCAAAGGGACATTTAAGTGATGTTTTTGTTGCCTCCTTACCACAAGGAAATGTGGATTGGGGATTACGAATTTATTCTGATCATCCAATTTTACGGGGGAATATTCTTGCCAAAACGGGGTCTATGTCCGGGGTTCGGGCGCTTGCCGGGTATTTGAAAACTCAACGAGGAGAAACGTTAGCTTTTACGATTCTTGTGAATAATTACGTGGGTGATCCCGTGAAGGTGCAGGAGATCATTAGGGATTTATTGAAAGAGTTTGCAGATAAATGAAAAAAACCGGCAAAACGCCGGTTTTTATTCTAAATATATAGAACGAATTATTCATTCTTGAATTGGTCATCTCCGAATGCTAACATCGGGAAGGTGATAAAGGGGAAGAAAATAGTTGCAATGGTGAATCCGATGCCTTTTCCAAATTTCTCTAAAAACTCTTTTAAAGCAATGATCGAGAAGATGATGTTCGCAATGGGAACAAAGATCATAATCAATAGCCACCACCACGGTCTGTTAATGATTTGGAGCATTACGTAAAGATTGTAAATAGGGATAATGCCTTCCCAGCCTTGTCTTCCTGCTTTTTCGTACACTTTCCACATTGAAACAAGTAATAATACGACAATAAGCAAGTAAATGATAGATACTAACATAGTTCTGATTTTTTAGTTAAACATTTATAGTAATAGAATTCCTTTTTGCCACACAGCATTTCTGTTGCAAATGTATAAAAATTGATATGAATGTCAAAGATTTTTGATGTTTATCGTGCGTCTTTTTTCTTTCAAGGAATTGTAGGATTTCGTTTTTGAAGTAGAGTGTATGGAAATGAAGCGATAAAGATAAAGTCTCGACAAAATTTGATCATTTCACAAAATTGCATACCTTTGCCCTAGGTGTTGGTTTGGGATTAACGATAGGATATCTGTTGAGGAGAGGGAGAGGGTATATCGATCGAATCCGAAGAAAAGAAGTTCTATATTTAAATTTACAATTCCTTATCAAGAAATTGCTATCATAAAGGTATAACGATATGGAAAATAATGAAATTAAAGGAAATGTTAGTGAGGGAAGAACCGTTTTAGTGGCAGAAGATGTTGAGAGTAATTTTCTGCTATTAAAAGCAATTATCGGAAAAATGTATAATTTACTTCACGCTTGGAATGGAAAGGAAGCTGTTGAGATATATGAACAATTCCAACCGGATTTTATTCTTATGGATATTAAAATGCCAGAAATGGACGGGCTAGAGGCAACTCGAATTATTCGTAAAGTTTCTCAAGAAATTCCGATTATAGCTTTAACAGCGTTTGCTTTTGATGACGATCGGGTAAAAGCGTTAGAGGCTGGTTGTAATGATTATTTGACCAAGCCGTTGTCAGCTCCTTTATTAAAGGAAACGATTGCCAAGTATCTGGTTTGATTGATATTATTATAAAATTATTGTATTTCTAATTTACGTGTATGGAAGTTCGTTATGGATTTCCATGTCGTGTATAAGGAAGGTGTTATTGGGTATGAAAAAAGCTGTAAACTTATTTGTTTACAGCTTTTTTATGTAGATGCTAGAATTTTATTTCACTTCCTCAAAAATAATATATTATATAAATCAGCAAGTTACAAATATATGGTACAAATATGATATCCTTTTATACAATACACTCTAAAAATGATAATAAAGAGAGTTTCTCATAGAGAAGGAAAGATTTATATTTATTTAACACTTCATTCCCTATTTGCAGATGTTTTCATTTGCTACTGGATATTTTCACTTGTTATGCTTTTCTTTTCACAAATAGCATAAAATGAACTTATTACAGTTACTTCCTCTATTTTTGCCTTTCGCTTTTTATGAAAATGCGTTGTACCTTTGCATTGAGAAATAAATAACAATAGACATGAAGCAAAAACAATATATACTCCACTCTTGGGTAATAGAGGTCATTGCGGTGCTGCTGGCTTCGATGATTGCATTTCAAGTATGCAATATATTTGGCATACGAATGAATTTGCTTCCGTTTATTATGGCTACCGGATATGTCATACTAAAATTCATGTATCATCTTTGCATTACGGTGGCAAGATATATTATAGAAGCTATCCCTCAATCATTTTGGGTATCAGTCAAGAAAAGAGGCAATAAAAAGCCATTGGCTTTAGTTCCTTTTCCTATCTCAAACTGCGAAGAAGTTCAGAAAAAACGAATGGAATTATTTCACTATGAATACCAGCGTGAGCAACAACAATACCAACAGCAAAAAGAGAAAGAAGATGATGAAAAACTTAATGCTATTCTGAAATACACACGAGATACATTTAAACGTTTTGATTTGGATGAAACTGAGATTTTCCAAATATGTGAATGTGTTCGCTATTTTGTGGCCAATAGGCGAGTCCTTTCTATGACTGAAATTCATATCAAGAAGCACAATTCTATCACCCAAATCTCTTTGAAGAACTTCGCTTGGAATATCGCTTTCCAATATAATATAGGTAGAGATATGACTACATCATTTGTGATGGCGACATTTTCCGAATGGTTCGCTAACTCTACATTTGACACTGTTAGAAAAAATCTGCGCACTACTACTGGACGTCATAAGATTGAAATTGACGAAAATATCTTATCAAAATACGCTATCTAATCCTTTTTTTGCTTCCTGATAATAATTATTATCGGAAGTTGTTTATACTGTCAGACAATTTATATAAATTTGCCCTCGGATTAAAACATTTTACCTCATGGCTAATTTAAACAGATTAAAAGTGGTACTTGCAGAGCAACAGAAAACAGGAAAATGGCTTGCAGAGCAAATTGGGAAGTCCAACTGTACTGTAAGTAAATGGTGCAGCAATTCGGTTCAGCCAGACCTTAAAACGCTTAATGATATAGCCAATGTTCTTAATATTGACGTGAAAGACTTGCTTGTCAGCAGTTGCAAATCATAAAACAACTTATGCCATGGAAGTAAACAAGAAAGAACTTAAAGAACAAGAGATACGCACTCTGTTCATTACTCCTGCACTCAATCAAAAAGGATGGGCTGTAGGCGTCAATATGCGTGAAGAGTATTATTTTACGGATGGTCGAGTACTTGTTATTGGCAACCAACATTCTGTGGCGGAGGGTAAAAAAGCCGATTATTTACTATATCATAAAGGTAAGCCCATCGCTGTAGTTGAAGCTAAAGACAATAAGCACGCAGTTGGAGGCGGTATTCAACAGGCTATGAGCTATGCCGAAATCCTTGACCTGAAATTTGCGTATTCCAGTAATGGTAATGCTTTCTTGGAACATGACTTTATCACGGGAAAAGAAACCGAAATCAAGTTAGAGGATTTTCCGACAGAGGAAGAACTATACAGTCGTTATCTTGCATCTAAGAATTACACATCAGTTGAACTTAACATAATAGAAACACCTTTCTATTATGATGCACATAGCCATGACCCACGATATTACCAACGCATAGCAGTTGATCGCACAGTAGAAGCTATCGCAAGAGGGCAACAACGTGTACTTGTGGTAATGGCTACCGGTACTGGTAAGACTTTTACTGCTTTCCAGATTATCCATCGTCTTCATAAAAGTGGGGCTAAGAAAAAGATTCTTTATCTTGCAGACCGCAATATCCTCATTGACCAAACAATGGTGCAAGACTTCAAGCCTTTCAAGAAGTTTATGACCAAGATAACTTCTGTTGGAGAGGGGAAGGAAAAAATTGATTCGTCATACGAAGTGTATATGGCTTTATACCACCAATTGGTCGGGAAAGAGGGTAAACCAGACCCATTCTTGGAGGTGCAGCCAAATTTCTTTGACTTAATTATTGTCGATGAGTGTCATAGAGGAAGTGCAAAAGACGATTCCGCATGGCGCAAGGTATTGGAATATTTTAGTTCGGCTACCCAAATTGGTATGACAGCCACACCGAAAGCAGACGAAGGAGCGAACAACTTGGATTATTTCGGTGAACCAGTATATACCTATTCACTTCTTCAAGGCATTCAAGATGGTTTCTTAGCTCCATACAGGGTTACAGCAGACTTTATCAATGTTGATTTACAAGGATGGACTCCAGAAGAAGGTGAAATAGATTTATTGGGCAAGGAGATTGAACAGAAACTATATCAAAGACAGAATATAGGTCGTGATCTTGCCATCAAGTTAAGGCGTAAAGTAGTAGCGCATAGGATAACCCAAATGTTATATGACATTGGTCGTATGACAAAGACAATCGTATTCTGTTCTGATATTGAGGAAGCTGCCGAAATGCGGACGCTGCTTATCAATATGAATAGCGATTTATGTAAAAAGTCACCTTACTATGTTACACGTATTGTTGGTGAGGATAAAGAAGGTAAGAAACAACTGGACAATTTCATTAGTGTAGATGAGCCTTATCCTGTAATTGTTACCACATCTGAACTTTTATCCACAGGAGTGGACTGCAAAACTTGTGGTTTAATCGTCATAGACAAAGAAATTGGTTCCATGACTGAATTTAAGCAAATCATTGGACGAGGTACACGACTTAGAAAAGACAAGGGCAAATGGCATTTGGAAATCCTTGATTTCCGCAATGCTACCGCAAAATTCAAAGATCCAGCATTTGATGGCAACCCGGAACCACCCAAAGGAGGAGGGAAAAAGCCAAAGCCTTACAAAATCATTGATGCTCCAGAAACTCCAATAGTATCTGAGCATCGTGAGAAATATCTTATCAGCGGTAAGAATATTCGCATTGCCCATGAAATCGTTTCAGTGTTAGGAGAAGATGGTAAGACGATGAGAACGGAAAGTGTTCAGTCGTTTGCTAAAAAGCAATTATTACGCCATTACCAAACTTTGGATGATTTTATCCAAACGTGGACGGAGGCAGAACGCAAACAGGCCATTATGGATGAATTGAAGGAATATGCTATTCTGATAGATGCTGTACGTGAAGCTAATCCGGCATTGAAGGATGCCGACATCTTTGATGTGATATGCCACGTTGCGTTTGACCAACCGCCATTAACAAGGAAAGAGAGAGCAAACAATGTAAAGAAGCGTAATTACTTCGGGAAGTACGAAGGTAAAGCTCGTGAAGTATTGGAGGCTCTTCTTGACAAATATGCAGAGAATGGTATTCTCGACTTTGAAAAGGCGAACATCTTGGAGATACCGCCATTCAATAGCATAGGGAAACCAACAAAAATCATAAAGTTATTTGGCGGTAAGGTTGCTTTTGAGCAAGCCATCAGAGAACTAGAATATCAAATTTATAAATCAGCTTAAAAATGGCAGTAAACAACATCATAAAGCGAATCCAAAATATAATGCGCCAAGACGCTGGTATCAATGGTGACGCACAGAGAATTGAACAAATGACTTGGATGTTTTTCTTGAAAGTCTATGACACTCAGGAAGAAACTTGGGAATACAAAGATGAAAACTACAAGTCTATCATCCCCGAAGATTTGCGTTGGCGTAAATGGGCAGTAGACGAAAAAGACGGTGAAGCATTAACAGGAGAAGCATTGCTCTCTTTTGTCAATGAAAAACTGTTCCCTACTTTAAAGAATCTTCCGATAGACGCCAATACACCAAGAGCCAAAAGCATTGTTCAAGAAACATTTGCTGACTTAAACCAGTATATGAAGAATGGAACGCTTTTGCGTCAAGTGGTCAACATCGTAAATGAAATCGAATTTGACGATGCTGATGACCGCCACACATTTGGAGATATTTATGAGGGAATCTTGAAAGACTTGCAATCAGCAGGCAATGCAGGTGAGTTCTATACTCCACGTGCTTTGACAGACTTTATCGTGATGATGCTTGACCCGAAATTGGGCGAGACCTTTGGTGACTTCACCAGTGGTACAGGCGGCTTCCTTACCTCTGCTCTCAATTATATGAGTAAGAGCGTCAGTTCTGCCGAAGATGGAGAAAAACTGCAAAATGCAGTCGTGGGACAAGAATGGAAACCGCTACCTTATCTTTTGAGTATAACAAATCTGTTACTCCATGATATTGAAGCTCCCAATATAGCTAACTGTGATTCGCTTGGAACAAATATCACTGATTTCAAGGAAAGCGATAAAGTGGATGTTATCGGTATGAATCCTCCGTATGGTGGTAGCACAGAAGATAGTGTAAAAAGCAATTTTCCGGTGCAGTACCGTTCAAGTGAAACAGCGGATTTGTTTATAGCCCTTATCATGTACCGCCTCAAAGCTAGTGGTAGATGCGGTGTGATTATCCCAGATGGTTTCTTGTTTGGTACGGATGGAGCAAAATTTGCACTTAAAGAAAATTTACTCCGCAAGTTCAATCTGCATACCATCATCCGTTTACCGGGTTCGATATTCTCCCCATATACCTCTATTGCAACCAACATTCTTTTCTTTAATAATGAAGAAGCAGAGGGCTGCGAAGAAGGATTCAAGACCAAAGAGACATGGTTCTATCGCTTGGATATGCCGGAAGGCTACAAGCACTTCTCAAAGACCAAACCAATGAAGGTGGAGCATACCCTACCTATTCAGGAATGGTGGAAAGACAGGAAAGAAATTATCAATGATGAAGTGGGAGAAAAGAGCCGTGTGTTCACTGCCCAACAGTTGATTGATTTGGATTGCAACTTCGACCAGTGCAAGTTCCCGAAAGAGGAAGAAGAAATACTCCCTCCGGCAGAACTGCTCAAACAGTATTTTGAGAAACGTGCTGCACTCGACCATGAAATAGACAAAACCCTTTCTGAGATTCAAAAAATTCTCGGCATAGACATAAAATCGTGTAACTGATAATAGTGAAGTGATATGAAAGATTTGACCATCTCAAACATAGAACGGCAGAATGTACTTAACAATCGTTTTGCGGTCAGTAAAGTACAAGAGCATCTTGATATAGAAGGAATGCTCTTTGAGGGAGAATACCGCTTTACAAAAAAAATGGTTGCCGACTTTTATCAAGTTGACACATCTACAATAGATCGTTACCTGCAATCAAATTCTGATGAGCTGAAACATAATGGATATATTTTATGTAAGGGTAAACAATTGAAAGAGTTTAAGTTAGAATTTGCTCACCTTATTAATGAGGCGAGCAAAACAACGCAGCTCGGATTATTTAATTTCCGCTCTTTCTTGAATATAGGTATGCTGCTTACAGAGAGTGAGAAAGCTAAAAAAGTCCGTAGCCTTATCTTGGATTTTGTGATTACTACCATCAATGAAAAGACAGGTGGAGGAACAAAATATATTAATCGTAGAGATGTGAATTATCTTCCTGCCGCAATCACAGAAGAAAACTATCGGAAAAATCTTACTTCTGCCATCAATCAATATGTGGATGGGCATCCTACATACAAATATTCTCAGATTACAGATTTTATCTACAAAGCTGTATTCAAAGAGAATGCTAAAGAATACCGAGAAGTATTAAAGTTGGATTCAAAAGACAATGTTCGACACACGTTGTATTCAGAGGTTCTATTGGTTATCTCTTCTTTTGAAAACGGAGTGGGTGCTGCTATCAGTGAACGATTCAAGGAAAATGGCGGCAGAAAACTTACCATTGACGAGGTAGAGCGCATTGTGAATGAACTTGCCGAACATCCCATGCAGAAACCTTATCTAAATGACGCCAGAACAAAAATGGCTTCAAGAGATTTCAGCTTTCGGGATGCGTATCATGGTAATATAGCAGATTATCTGCAAGCTGTTACTCCAGAAGAGTTTGAACGATTCATCGGCGACCAGTCTATTGATTTTGACCGTATCTTAGCGGACAATAAAGATGTGCTTAAACGCTTAAAACAAGCAGAGGATGAATAAGGGAATTATTTACATAGATTACGATGAAGCCCTAAACATCTATGGCAAAATGATTGATGCCAGTGATGGTGGCTTTGAAGGAGTGCGTGATGAAGGCGGTATTCGTGCTACATTGGATTTTGTGCAAAACGATTTATACTATCCTACCTTTGCCGACAAACTGACCTATTTGATGTATAGATTTTGTTCCGGGCACTTCTTCAATGATGGGAACAAGCGTATTGCACTGACTTTGAGTGCGTACTTCTTACACAAAAATAATTACTATTGGCACGCTTGTATCTGTATGCGTACATTGGAATCTATCATTTATCACGTGGCAGCATCGAACATCGACCAAGATTTGCTGCTACGCATCGTCAATAGCTTTTTGACCAGTAAAGATTATGACGAAGAACTGAAAATAGATATTGCCAATGCCATGAGCAAAGGAGAATTAGGAATACAAGGCGAAGATTACGAATAAATGAATATAATTATGGCAAATGTACTTGAAATCATAAAAAACGAAATTACGCAAGATTATTATAAAAATAATTTTCCAAATGATGGTCAACGTTTCGTTGCGTGGTATATGCGGAATATACATCTTCTGGATCAAAGACAAGCTAAAGATGCCATCACAGACGGAGCCAATGATAAACAAATTGATGCCGTATACATTGATGAAGACGAGCAAAAAATATATATTGTACAAGGGAAATACTACCTTGGTGAATCTGTTGATGCAACTCCTGTGAGAGAAGTTATATCTGCTTGGAGCCAGTTTAGTAACTTAGCTCAATTACAGGAAAATGCTAATTCTAAATTAAAGACTAAAATATCAGAAATAGCAACAGCATTAGAAGATGACTCTTACTGCGTATGTTTTGAATTAATAACAACATCTATCTTTACGGATGCGGCTATGGATGATATACATTCATTCCAAACCAAATTATCAGAGGAAGATGATGCTGAATTGAATTATAGTACACAATTCTCCGTAGTTGATAAACAAGGTTTGGAAGATGCTTATAGTTGTGTTATTGAACAAACGAATCCAACTTTAAACCATACTATCAAGCTTGAAGCTGGTAAATATATGACGACAGAATTAGGGGCGACAAGCGTAATAGTTGCAGCCATGCCTCTGAAAGAATGTATAAAACTCCCTGGCATTAAAGATGGATCTTTGTTCCAGAAAAATGTACGACAGAGTTTAGGCATTAACAATACCGTAAATAAAAAGATCAAGAAAACCATAAACGATCCGAATAAATGTGGTGACTTCTTCTTTTTTCATAATGGAATCACTGCCATTTGTAACAAAATTGAAGAATGTGGCAATGGTGAGTTTAAACTTTATGGATTGAATGTTGTAAATGGATGTCAATCATTGAATACTATTTTAAGTTGTAGTGAGAATGTACGAAAGCGTGATGATGCTTATGTTCTATTCAGATTTTATGAAATTCCACAAAGAGACAGGGCTGATTCTATTAGCATTAACACAAACACGCAAAGTGCTGTAAAGGCAAGAGATTTACGCAGTAACAGTAAGCAGATATTGAAACTCAAAAAGGCATACGAAGCAAAATATTCTAATGGATTCTTTGCAACCAAAAGAGGTGAAATTATTCCAGCCGACAAGGACAAACAGTACTGCATAGAGTTATCATATTTAGGAAAGAATCTTACAGCTTGGTACATGCAAAGACCTAATTTATCTTATGGTGAAACTAAGATTTTTGACAAGTATTTCAATACATTGTTCAAGAACGACTATTTGCCTGAAGATGCTTATGCTCTATCGTTTTGGATGAGAAAAATAATGGATGCATGGACTCAGGAAAACCCATTAGGACTGGAAGAGGAACTACTAACAATGAAGGCTTATGCTCCATACCATCTTCTTTTTGCCATATCAATGGTTTTTGCTAAATGTAACAATCAAACAAATGTACCATCACCGAGTGAGTGCTTAAAAGTTGCTTCTGAAAACAATCTTGTTGACAGCATAATTAATATTGCGGCAAACTGTTTAAACAGTGCTATTTCGGCAGAAAAAAACAATTGCGAGCAGAATAATAGAAGTTTCATTCCTCAAAATTGGGTAAAAAACAAGAGTTGCAATGCAGGTATTATGTCTGCTATTCAGAATTATTTTTCTTTCCTCCCAACAATGAATAAGGAGATGGATTCCAAACTTAAAAATGGAGTAAAAATAGACTCAAAGTATTTCTCATATAGAGTACAAGCAGAGGATTAAAAAATGAACGGAAAGCAATTAAAAAACAGCATACTTCAGTGGGCGATACAGGGCAAACTTGTACCGCAAGATCCTAATGACGAACCGGCATCTGTACTTCTTGAACGTATCAGAGCCGAAAAAGCTAGACTGGTCAAGGAAAAGAAAATCAAGAAAGATAAAAACGAATCTATCATTTACCGTGGTGATGATAATTCCTATTATGAGAAGTTTCTCGCTACGGGGGAAGTGAAATGTATTGATGAGGAGATTCCGTTTGAGATTCCAAAGGGATGGGAATGGAGTAAACTGTCAAATGTTATAGAACTGCTATCAGGGCAAGACTTTATTCCTGAAAAGTATAATTCGAGTAATCAAGGAATTCCCTATATTACAGGAGCAAGTAATATTGTGAATGGGAATTTGGTAATAAATCGTTGGACTGAAACTCCTACGGTAATAGGAAAATTAGGAGATTTACTTATTGTTTGTAAAGGTTCAGGAGTTGGGAAAATGTGCATCTGTAATGTAGATAAAATACATATTGCTAGACAAATTCAAATTATTAGAAATTTCTCCAATGCGATAAGTCTATCATATGTTAAATCTGTAGTTGAAGCTAATTTGCAAACGATAATTTCTAATGCACAAGGTGTTATCCCTGGAATTAGCCGTGAGCATATATTAAATCTTCTAATTCCACTTCCACCTACTAACGAGCAATATGAAATAGATAAAAAACTTCAAGAAATATTACCTGTTATCGATCGATATGCAAAATCTCAAGAGACATTAGATAAATTAAATGTAGAGCTTCTAGGAAATCTCAAAAAATCCATCCTACAAGAAGCTGTTCAAGGTCGGCTTGTACAACAAATAGCAGAAGAAGGAACTGGCGAAGAGTTACTTGAACAGATAAAATTGGAAAAGCAGCAACTCATTAAAGAAGGCAAGTTGAAGAAGTCTACTTTGACTGATTCTGTTATCTTTCGTGGTGACGATAACAAGTATTATGAGCAGGTAGGTAAAAAGTGCTTGGATATAACAGAACAGATACCTTTTGAAACTCCCAAGAATTGGGTATGGACAAGACTTTCTCATATTGCAAACATTTACACTGGCAACAGTATTAGTGAAACTGAAAAGAAATCAAAATTTACAGATGTTATAGGACGTTATTATATTGGAACTAAGGATGTTGATTTTAATAATCGGATTATTTACGATAATGGCATTGCGATTCCGAAACAATATGAACCTGATTTTAGACTTGCTCCCAATAACTCAATATTGATGTGTATTGAAGGTGGAAGTGCCGGAAGAAAAATTGCAATACTGAATCAAGATGTATGTTTTGGGAATAAGTTATGTTGTTTCTCACCATTTGTTGGAATCGGGAAATACATGTACTATTATCTACAGTCACCATCGTTCTTTGAACTATTTAACCTAAATAAAACGGGCATTATAGGTGGTGTAAGTATAGCAAAAGTAAAAGAAATATTAATACCATTACCTCCGATTAAAGAACAACAACGCATTGTTGCTCAAATAGAAAAACTATTTGAGCAACTGCGATAGTTCATTTATCCGTTCTGCAATACGCTGCTGTTCTTGATAAGGTGGAATACCAATAGGCAGATTGTAGAATAACTCTTTATTGAGGTGCGGAATAGCCGCACCTCTTTTTGAATTTCTCAAATCCTCTTTATAGAACAGAATGAAAGCCAAAATATATGGTTTCCATATAGCCGAAGAAAGCCATAACTGTTTGAATGTACTCCCCATATACCCATCTTGCGGAACAGTGAAAACTTCACCTGAATTTTCACCATCTACAAGAATGATGTTATCTCCGGCATAGACAAATTTTCCTTTCTCTACAATGGTAGCAGATGATTTACCACGTAGGTATTTTGCATCCAGACAGATGCCCTTTCCGTTTCTTTTTTCACCGTCTATCAGTTGGCATATGTCTTTCAAACGTAGCACAGACCAAATGTTAGGATATTCAAAAGGAAGCTCAATCTCAACGGTTTGCGCATTTATCCTCTCATAATACTTGCTAATTGCTCAATCTTTGAGATAATTCGGCTTTGCTCCATCAGAGGTGGAATCGGAACTAGATAAGTTTTTACTGTAGCAGTTGCAAGCTCCTTTTGTTTTGTACTACCATCCGATTTATCTTCTATTACAGATTGTACCGTATTGCTTGTGAAATAGTAATAAAGGTATTGTGGCAGAACAAACTTTTTCATTGCTCTTATAACAGTAACATGACTATCTGTCACAGCCAATTCATACGGGTTTAAGGTACTACAATAAATTGCCATTCGTCCTAATGTTCCCAATCCTGTAGAGTTCCACATTAAATCTCCGTCCTGTAAAATACGTTCTTCACCATACGATGATAAAGTATCTGGATCTATGAATTGGGCTTTATCTATTGAGAAACCACTCCATTGATTACACTTTTGCGCTACAACAGGGTATTTCTTTATCAGAGAGTATTTAGGTGACTTCCCTCTTTGGATATAAGAACATATATCGTTAAGTCTTACCCAACTCCAGCTATCAGGTATTTCAAATGGAATCTCGTCAGTAATATTCATTTCCGTATTTCCATTCTTCTCGAAGTACTTGTTATCGTCACCACGGAAGATAACAGAAGTAGCCAAGGCGGACTTCTTTAGCTTGCCCTCCTTCACTAACTTTTGCTTCTCTGCTTTTATTTGTTCAAGCAGTTCTTGCGCAGAACCTTCTTCTGCTATTTGTGGAACGAGTTTTCCTTGAATAGCCTCTTGTAGAATAGACTTTCTAAGAAGTTCGTAAACAGAATTATCTAAAGAATCCAATTTTGTCTGTAAAGTAGCATACTTATCAATAAAAGCATCAACCATCGACATTTTCTCCAATATTCTGTGCTGTTCTTTTACAGGTGGTATTGCCAATAAAATGGAATTCATCTTTTCTTGATTCATTTTCGGTTGAGCTGTACCTGTTACATAATCGACAAGAGATATAGCATTTATAAATAGAGCTACATAAGAAAGTGCCATTTCGCTGCAAACATCAAGCACATGGGCATGATTGTTCACCCAATACTTTCCTTTTGCTATAAAAGCAATGGGGGTACTTCTATTGATAAGATTTGCCCCATCTTCCCCAATTAGCAATAAATCTTTATCAAAAAGATATTTGTCAACTTTGTCGATAACACCGGAAGCCCCATAATAATCGTAAGTTTTCTTTAGATGTTGACGTTGAGCTACAGAAAGTGGAACCCTTTCACTATCCTTATTTATCATTACATTGCCAAAACGCTCCCATTCCCACCCCTGGGGTATCTCAAACGGTATCTCCTCATCAATGCACTTCACCTCTCCCGTAGCAAGCATCTTCTCATAATAGGAACTCAATGAATTTGTAAATACCATACATTATTAATGATAGTGAATTGTTTAACTAATAATGTATCAGACATGAACATTGAAAATTTTGGAACGTATCTTCGTCAAGGGAATATGGCGGAGAACACGATTGCGGCTTATCTATATGCCGTAAAAGAGTATTATTCCCGACATAAGGAACTGAACAAGCGCAACCTGCTTGTTTATAAGACTTATCTCATTGAAAAATTCAAGCCTAAAACCGTAAATCTACGTATTCAGGCAATGAACAAGTATCTTGACTATATGAATAAATCTCGTTTGAGATTAAAATCCGTCAAGGTACAACAGCGTAGTTATCTGGAAAATGTAATCAGCAATGCCGACTACGCTTTTCTGAAAAACAAACTAAAAAAGGAAGAAAACCAAGAATGGTATTTCGTAGTTCGTTTCCTTGCTGCTACAGGTGCACGAGTCAGTGAACTAATACAAATGAAGGTGGAACACGTGCAGATAGGTTATTTTGACATCTATACCAAAGGTGGCAAGATACGTCGTATCTATATTCCTAAATCACTCCGCAAGGAAGCTACGGAGTGGCTCAATAGCACCAATCGTACAAGCGGTTATCTATTCCTCAATCGCTTTGGCGAGCGTATCACCACCAGAGGTATTGCCCAACAGTTAAAAAACTATGCCACAAAATATGGTTTGAACGAGAAAGTGGTTTATCCTCATTCGTTCCGCCATCGCTTTGCCAAGAATTTCTTGGAGAAGTTCAACGATATTTCTTTACTTGCCGACCTGATGGGGCATGAAAGCATTGAAACCACTCGTATTTATTTGAGGCGTAGCAGTGCCGAGCAACAGGAAATTGTGGATAAGATTATAACTTGGTAAAGGCAATTTATCTGCGTTGCTGTGAGTTTTTCGTCTTCTGTTCTCCCCAAGGGAGTTCAGAGGATGAACCTCCGCTACCAGTTCCGACATGGACTTGCGCCTGACCACCTGCGGCAAGTTCAAAAGCCACTCCAAGTAGGTTGGCTTGTGCTTCATTGACCTGTTCCTGAGGCTCAAACACATCATTTATCAATTCATAGATGGTAGCTTCGTCTTTGGTGAAACTTTCCCATATCGGATTGAGCCAATCAACATGTTTTATAGAGTCGTATTTCTCATTACCTACCTGTGTCCAAATATGCAGACTGGGCTTATTATAATTGGGAATGAAATGGTGGATAAGTTCCGCCCCGGATGACAGACTGTAACGCTGAGGGTTAGCCTTACGGTCGAGCTGGTCAATGCGTAGATTCAACTTTTCTATAACAGAATCCTTTGCTTTGGATTGTCGGCCTGTTTTTTCTGCCATACGTATAGCCTTGTCTATCTCTTTCTGATAGCCGTTCCTTAATTGTTCAATCTCTTCCCTATGTTTTTCTTTCAGTTGAGACTTTTCAGACATTAGGGTTTTAATCTGATTTTTGAGTTTGGCAATCTGCTCATCCCTACTCGCAAGCTCTTTTTTCGCTTTAGCCAAATCCCCCTTGCCGAACCACGAAAGGATTGTGTTTTTCCCCTCTTGTGCTTTTTCAATGTCTGCCTGCAATTTGGCGATGTCTTCCTCATACCGATTTATTTGCTGTTTATAGTATTCTGAATTTGCCAGATGTTTTGCTGTAGAACCGACAATGCCACGCTGCAATCCGAATGGCTTCATGGCTGCTGCATAACTGTTCTGGTATTCGTGCAGTTTGCTACGTCGCATAACATCATCTGCCGATAGGCGTGCCCCGGACTTTGTTGCGTACTTCTTCTCACCCTCACGCTTTTTACGAAGTCGTTCTGTTGTTACAATGGGTACGATTGTGGCATGCAAGTGCGGAGTTTTCTCGTCCATGTGCAATACACAAGAAACAAGATTCTCGCTTCCGAAAGTATTTTTCAGCCATTTTAGATTGGCATCTATCCAATTATCCAACTTACCTTCCTTGGCAATCTTCATCATCTGTTCATGTGTTCCGGTCAAGATAATGCGGATGGCTTTCGTCTGGTTCTTGCCAACCTTGCGATGCAGTCTGGCATGGTCTATCCGATGTTGTATAGCATCCGTCCGGTTCTTCACCCCGGCAGGAAATACAACCAGTTCCCGATTGAGGTGCGTCCTATTTGCATCGGCATTGATGGGTACATATTTTTCCCTCTTGGCATCCTTCCTTTCTATATGGCATGACATACCAGAATCATTACCACTGCCACGTTGAAGGTGGCAGACTGCGTATTGCGTATTACTCATATCTTATTTCCTTTTATTGTTATACACTGATTCTTTGGTTGTAAAATCCCGCCTTTTGTGCCACAGGCATCCGGGTGTCGAGAGGGTATCCCTCCGCTTATGGGCTTTTTTACTGCCACTAGGAGAGTGAAAGCGGTGAAAATGCCCTAATAAGCTACGGGATTTTACAAACCCTTTCCCAAAGACAGCGAGCTGTCCTATTCATCTTTTTATTACATCTGTTCTACATCCACTAACTCCAATTTCAATTCATCAATGAGCATCTGCAAAGCCGGATTACGTTGTATCATTTTGGAGAGTATTATTTGCGGAGTATCTTTCATCAGAAGGAAATCTGCAATGTCCAATCCTTTTTTTCGTTGTTCATCTGTAGCGCATTGTTCCAGACTATCACTCAATACAACTTTGGAACATACGGAAGTAAGCAAAGGCATTTTGGTTTGCCAAACTTCTTTTGCTCCCAAGTCTGGGCATAGCATAACTGGCCTTCCTTTCAAAATACTTATCACATCAGGCTTGAAACATCCGTGCATTCCACCGGTAGCCAACCATATAAACTCCGGCATATAATGGGTCGCTACCAAAGCGGATTTTTCGCTTTCCACAATAGCTACTGGTTTGATCGGATTATCAGACAACAGATGTTCGCCAAACAGACATTGCTTCAAATGGTAATTTTGGAAATTTAGTTCCGTATGTACCCAACTTATATAACTTCTTGGCTCTTTTATCCGATGTCCTGTTTTTGAATCATACAACATTATTTTTCCTGTTCGTACATTACCCTGCCAATCAATTTGCCAATAGACGGTAGAACCGCCCCACTTCTTTGATGTACCAACATGATACAGTTGGAATATCCGGGAAGTCTCGTCTTTGCCCAATACTCCGGATAGGTAAATGTACAATGGATTCATGCCATAGTTGGTAAGAGTACGTTCCATTAGTTCATTGTCAACAAAAGAGGTAGGAGATGGCAAATGAGACTTAGGCTTGTCGACTTCAACGAAATCATCCTTTTTGTAATCCATCACCATTGGGTTATCATGAAAATAATCTGATGGAGTGTAATGGTATTGACAAGATTGTTCATGGTCGCATCTGCCTACATAATCAGGAAAAGTTATTTCTCCTTGACTATCTATGTACTTGACAAAGCATTGCTTCTTTCCACACTTCGGGCATGAAAATTTTGAACCACGCTTATATTTTTGAAGAGAAAATCTATATTCAGCCATACTTCTTTGTTTTGTTATTGCAGTCCATGCAACTTGCACTTATTGCAGTTTTGCAGAAATCCTATGTAAGCGCAAAGTGCAAACTGCAACAACTGCAAACTGCAAAAGGTGTCGTTTATTGCAGTTTCTCATATTCACCTCGCTTTACCTTCTTGATAATCTTATTCGTGGCAAGATTAACCAAAGAGTACATCACCGACCTTTCCGACAACCCTACTTCTTTTCCGGCTTGAATAGCATCGGCAGTAGTGAAAGTTGCGGAAAGGCAATCAAGCAATTCTCTCTTTTGTGGTTCAACGCTCTCTCTCAGCATATATCTTTGAATGTTGGTATAACAGTTCTCAAAGTATTCACTCAATGCAATAGCTGATTTGGTTGAGTCAATATCCACAAAATCCTTGTGTGCTTCATTGCAAGCCCAGCGAAGAATCTGCAAGACTAAAGCCAAACGAGCCGTAATCATGGGAGCCTTAATCACTCTGCTATCCACCAATCCATCATCTTGGATTTGATTAACAGCCCGAATCGCATTATTGCGCCAGTTTGTAAAATAGGCTTTGGCTTCCGAAGAAAATTCCAGTACATTATGTATGGCTCTGTCATCTTCATTCTCTGTAAATGGCAAACTAATCACCTTATTTATAATAGAATCCCACATAGATGAGTATTTACCAAAAGTTGATACGGAAGAATCTTCATCCAAGCCCCAATCTGAAATTTCCTGAGACGATGGATAAACAAAAATTATTCTGTCTATCAGCCCATTGTCTTTATATCCTTTCTCTATTAGTTCGTGCATACGTGTCGTTTGCATCGTGCCGACAATATTTATAAAAGGATGCTCTATATGAATAGGTACAGGGATGCTGCACCTTGAAACATCCAATGGCTTTCCGCTGAATGCAGTCAATAACTGTTCAATGAGTTGCCCTTTGCTATATTGATTCACGGCATTAAACATTCCCATTATTTCATCCACATATACCACGACACCTCGCTGATTGTCATCCAGCGCACGCATTAAAGCCTCCGGTGTAAAATCGGATATGATGATTCTTCGTAAAACAGGTTTGTCCGGCAGTGAAGAGGATTTGTCTTTTTTGACCTTGTTGTTTTCAATCAAGCTATTATAATGCTCCATATCCAATTTGAATTGCTTGATGATTTTTGCATCATGCTTTCGGATAGGGCGGAATGCGAAATCCAAAGGTGGGGTTTTGCCCATTCCGGGACGACCTACCAATATCATATAGAGGGCAGGATTACTAATCCATCCACCACGAATACGGATATTGACAGCGTTGCCAATAGCGGTTGACACTGCCACCAAAAGAGAAGCCATCATGTACTCAATGGAATAATTTTCTTGCCGTGCTAAAGCCAATATCATATCTTGAATTTTGGCAGGAAAAGCATCCAAAGGAATCTTGCTTTCAAAGACCCCTTCAAATTCCATTCTGAGTGCATTGCATAAATTGGTTGAATCCATTAGAACCTGGTATTTCTTTTTGACTTTATGAATTGGGCGGCTTCATCCGCCAGTTCCTTCTGCGATTTCCGTTTGCCGTCATGAAGCCATGCGTCAATCTCCGATTTGAGAAACATGATACGCTTCCCTCTCTTATGAAACGGAATCTGGTGGCAACTCGTCCATCCGTAAACGGTCTGTTCCGCCGGATGGCTGGGTAGGTATTCGCACAGTTCTTTCAGGTTCATCCACTGGTCGACAGGCCGTACTTGTGGGATGTTGTTCAGACTGTCAATCTTGGAATCAAGTTTATTGAGTTTGTCCATCATCCATGACATTGCCTTAGGCAAATCTTCAAATGTAATGTTCATGTCTTCCATATCGTTATTAGTTGATTTTGCTGCAAAGTAATGGCAAATTTCAATACTGATTTATGGATGGCAAATATCACATAAAGAAACATCAGCAGGTCATAAGAATCATAAACTATATGCACTGATTATCAGTGCATATAATGACAAATTCCATTATTAGATTTTTTCGTTTATGCCTCTCGACATAAGGGAATCATCATCGAATCATAAGGTTGTGAAGATAAAAATGTATAGAAACAGAAAGCCACCCACATGAAAGATGCAGATGGCTTACAGAATAAGAAATCAATGTCGCTTTCTATACTTAGCGTAAATTATTTTTTAGAAATTTCTTAAGCGAGATTGTAGTTATACCCAATAGCTTAGACTTAAGTTGTAGCCCATTGTCTGATGTAAGCATAATTGGATTCTGTTCTTTATACTTTAATGCGACTGATAATATCATATTGTCAGGTGAACGTTTATCAAAGTCATCTGGCAATAAAGAAGTATCTGCGAACTCGTATAAAATCTCATGCTGTGACTCATTATTAAGATTACGTAAAGCCTTCTCCGCGTTTTGTCTTCGTTCTTCAGTTAATTTGATTTTCATCTTATCGAGCTCATCCGTCATCTTTGCAGACAAGATGATAGGATACTTTCTGTCAATCTTAGAAATAATATCGGGATAGTCCACAAAAACATTAGTATCAATGATATAATAGTTTTTCTTTGTTATACTTAATTCCTTCTTTTTCCGTTCAAATTGAGAAAGGTCAATTTTACCTACAACTCTCAACCCTATTGTGGAGGAGACCGTTGATACTGTTTTTTCTTCAGATATAGGTTGGACTATAGGGGCTGATGATTCTGACTCTTGCAAATTAGTTCTCCATACATTTGTTTTACCATCAAACTTATCACAATTATCTATAAACTGTAATACTGTAGGTGATACAGTGTGAAATTCGTTAAGAGGCATATCTGAAATAATGAGAGTCGTACTAAGCGAACGGCTTGTTGCTACATTAAAACGTCGATCTTCTAGTGCGAAACCCGGATTCCTTCCAGGAATGTATAGAATAGCATAATCAACAGTCATACCTTGGATTCTATCTATCGTTTCGATAGTTATATCCAGTTCAAGGTCAGACGTACAGAAACGTTTCTGCAGTTCCTTTACAGAATCTCTAAAAGGTGTTATGATAGCTAAAGAACGATCAGGGTAAAATTTTTCCAGCTTTTCAATCACATCTCGTATAATAGCATCTGCTTTATCTGAATAAACTCCATTGCGGACATCTAGTGTACAATGGTAAAGTACACCGCCATCTTGTGGAAATAAGACACTATTCGCTTTGGTAAAATCTAAATAGTCTTGCTTCACAGACACAAAACGATTTCCGTAAAAGCATTTTGTAAGGGAGGCTGATCGACTCGTGAGACGGAAAGTGGTTACTATACGATAAGATTTTATCGATGTCCCCAGCACCATAGACTTCAATCCTTCAACTTGTGTTGCCACATTCCACGAATTATATTGTGGATTGTTAAGTTTCACGATAGGTGGCAACTGCATAGGATCACCTACAATTAGGCAATCAATCCCCAACTGCTTAAACGCAACTATAGCCGTGAGAAAAGCCTGAGAAGCTTCTTCTATGACTACCAAATCGTATTGTGGCAAACCATACAGAGTCATCTTCTTTTCGCTAAAAACACTTGACAACTGATAGTTTGTCGCACAGAGCATTTCGCCACCAGGAACCTGCAAGTCGGCAGAGGCAGCTTTTACACCAGACACCTGTTTGCGTTCGTCAATAGAGAGATTTGTCTTGCTGACACGACCTTCCTTCACATACTTCTGCAAAGGCTTCTGCTTTATCAACTCGATAAGACCCTTGTTCGCCATGGTGGTGACGCAGACGGTTTTGCCAGCATCAAGATACGATGAAATCACAGAAGCGATGGTGTAACTCTTACCAGTTCCCGGAGGACCTTGTACGATACAACAATGTTCATTAGCGAGCGTGTCTATGATTGTGTCAGAAATGCCTGTTGGCTTCTGTTCATCAAATGCGAGTTCCTCGGGTGTCCATTCCTCATAATCTATAGTCGGTTCAAGGTTCAATTCATCGTTTGAAGAGAATGCATCCATATAGCTGGCAAGGTTGCGGAAATACTCTACAGGAGGAAATGGATTATGGACGATAAGTGAAAGACTTTTGCCATCAACCAACGCCTTTGACAAGATATCGTACAACTTAAAACTGAATCCAGAGCATGCAACATAGTCATAGTTGGAATCACCAGTATGAACATAGTACATTGGAGTCATGTCAGAACCAGAAGAATGAAAATCCTTATTGTCAACGAACTCATCCCAACGGCAGATCCACTCCGTAACGTGTTCACCTAATGCTTGCTTAGCACCTTTCTTAATTATGCACACGCCCTTCAGAACTTTCAAGCGTGGAGCCATACGACGAGGGCATTTGAGGATAATCATGCCTGTCTCATGCTGAATGGAATCAACATAAGCAAGCGATAATTCACCTGTCTTAAATAAGTTCCGCATCTGCGAGCGATTGATCTTTTGTTGCTCGTCGATAGCCTCTTTCACTTGGTCAGCAAAGAATGACTTATAGTTTGCAAGTTTGATATTGTCAATCATAATCAATAGTCGTTATCGTTGTAATCATCGTTACCATCTTCCGCTTCTGCCATAGCACCAACATAGTGAGCGAATACGGCATCCATATTTGTACGAGCAGCCACACGAATCAAGGTGTATGCAGTACCTTTGGCATCTTCAAGTATGCCTGTATAAAGAGCCCTTACTACATCAACCTTCTCCTTGCCGGTAATCTTGATAACAACATCGTCTTTTTCTACGAGTTTCAGGAATTCCTCGGCGTTGTTAATGTAATGGAAGTTCTTGCCTTGTCCATCAAGATAAACGCAAATCTTCCACTTGTCATCAACCATCTTATTCCATACAGAAGGAGAAATATACATCACGCCACGAGCAGCACTACAAGCATGAATGTATCTGCCATCTTTAAGTTTGTGTACAGTTACATCACTCGCATTACGCACGAACTCTTCCATTGTTTCCTCAGGCTCTGCGTGCATCTCATTTCTGAGGTTCTGGTACAGACGCAACTGAGCAAGATAGTTGGTGTCGGCAATCTGCTCTGGCTTGATGTTACATTGAGCTAAGAGGTCTATTTCCTCCCTCGTTGGTGGTAATGATTCCAGTTCAAGAGGCGTTCCATGTGAGCGAAGGCGTTCTAATTCCTTTTTGGTGAAAATCTTCGGATGCTTACGTGTACGAGGTTTGTAAGGTCTGTCACCAACAGGTTGATAATTCTTGTCCTTATCAACAGATCCCATGTACCCATTACTGTCAGGATCATAATCCTTATGAGGCTTGTTTGATGAAGCGTGAGACGTGTTAGACATATGAGTATTAGAAGACGTTGTGCTGGCATTATCCGTTGTGTCAACATCTTCATCAACGTCAGCTTCTACATCGTCTGTTTCATCTGTGTCATCGTAGTCTTCAATATCCTCTTCATCAACCTGTTCATATGTGTCATACTGACCAAGGTCATTTTCTGGCTCTTCCTCTGCTGTAGATGACGTTGCTTGACCAACTAGTGATTCAGTTTGTTGCGACTGCTGTTGTGGACGAGAGTCAGAAGTTGACTGCTGCGATGCGGTTTGAATAGGTTCTTTTGGTGATGTCTCTGATTCTTCCCCAACTTCAAGTTCGTTAACAGGTCTTGACGTTACATCTTTATTTGGTGCACCAGGCTTGTCATCCTCGCGAATAGTTTTCGTATCGTCAACATGCTGATTTTCTGTTGATGTCTCTGTAGTTGCTTCAGTAGCAGAATCTGTTGGTTCATTCGTAGCATTGCTATAGTAATCGTTTTCTGTTTCGATAGGTTCTTCTTCCTCTGGCTCAACGTTGATGGTCAAATCCAACGATCTGAGATAAGCGCGGAACTTTTCATCGTATGCAAGTGAAGAGCAATACTTTTCGATGCACGCTTCTACAGAAACGCTATCATCAAGAACGTCTTCACATACATTATCATACACGTCAAAACCTACCAGTCGCTTCAATCTACTACAGAACTTTGTAAAGGTACGATTATGCTTCCATGAGCTTACATAATAAAGGTGGTTGTCATCGTTATAGATACGCTCCACATCATTATGTATAGTGTCATAACCGAGGTCTATCTTTTCACATACAACAAAATGATACTGCGACAGCTTTGTATTATAACGTTCGTAGAGTTCTTGGAATCGATCTGGGTTCTCGATAGCCGACAAGATAAGCAGACGAGGTCTGAGTATGGCAACCATATCAGCTGTTTCATCTTGTTTGCCTATAGGTGTTGCCACAAAATCAGAACTGTTGGCGGCATAATTGTTTTCTATGGCAGCGTTTACTTTTGCTCGGAAATCGGCATCGCCAACTATGACAGTCGTGATGAAGGAGTCCTTGGTAAATTCGTTGAATCCAAGGTTAGCAAATATTGCAGTTATATTATCTTGTAGCTAACACTTGAAAAGGGACCCGGGTAGCATTTGAAACGTGTACCACCCGATAGGTTTTGCAAAGTTAATTAAATTTGTTTATTTATCATATCTTGTGTTTCTTTCATTCTGTACGATTTTCCCGTCATGTTCAGTAGAATCGCCTTGTGCGTTAGCCTGTCTACCATTGCTGTAACTAGTACTTTGTCTGCAATAATCTCGTCCCATCTGTTGAATGCGAGATTTGTTGTAATGACGGTTGTTTTCTTGTCAGTTCTGAGTGACAGATGGTTGAACAACATCTCCGCTCCCGCCTTGTCACAAGAAACGTATCCGAACTCGTCGCAGATGACCATGTCGTATCGTTCGAACTTGTTCTCGAGTGCCCTTAGTGTCATTGCGTTCCGGCATTCCCTTATCTGCGTAAGCAGTCTGGGCACGGAAGTGAACAGTACGGAGTATCCCGCGTTACAGGCCGCAATCCCCAAGGCTGTAGCCAGATGGGTCTTTCCGGTACCGGGATTCCCGTATAGTATAAGGTTGCGCCCTTCCTTGATGAAATCAAGTGTCTCAAGGTTTGGCAAGGCCTTCCGCGCTTCTGGCGGAAGCGCGTCCGTGTCTATTTCGTTGAGGTATCGCAACTGTGGGAACGCGGCATTTTTGATGCGATGCCGACGCTGGTTCTCCGAGCGGTTTTCTTTTTCCTGACGCAGGAGTTCGGCCGTGAACATCCACAGGTTCCATCGTTCATCAAGTCCTTGCTGTATAAGCAGGTCGATGTCGCGTCGTACCAGAGGGAGTTTGAGGTCGAAGGCATACGCACGTATCCGTTCGCGTATGGAGTCTTGATTTTCGTTTTGTTCCATTGCTATGCAATTTTTATGTTGTTAGACGGTAACTTTGTTTACAGGTTGTTGTGTGGCGCCACATCCGATCATCGCCGAAAGTGTGTCCAATGTCTGTGAGGCCGATTCTTCAATGGCGGTCTGTTGTGGATCGGACGGGGTCAGGGTGGCCGCGTCTTGACGGACGTTTGCGGTTCCATTGCCGTCACTGGCCAGCATCTCGGCGCTCAATTGTTCGGAAGACAGGCGTTTGAGTCCCCGGGAGGACAGACGGTCTGCCGCAGCCAGTATGTCGGCATAAGTGCGCTGGTTGTCACGGGTAAACACGAGCAGTTCGACAAACGATCTGGGAGAATCCGTAAAATGTTTGCGAAACAGTGCCGCCACGTCCGGGTGTACCTGTCGCATGGCCGTGGATCGTCCCAACGCCGCAGGCTTGCGAAGGAACGTGCCCAGATAGTGCATCAGGTCGATACACCAGTCACCGAGACGCCGGGAGCGTACATGCGTGGCTACCTTGTCGCGACCGTCAAGCACGACAATACGCTCGGAATACATCTTTATGGGTACCTCCCGACCGACAAGCCGGTCAGGCACAGAGTAATGCACACCATCGACGGTAATGGTGGAATACTTCCCGACACGGGCATGCCGCTGCTCAAAGCAGCCCATGTCACCGTGGTCAAGCGGCCGCAAAGCCGCAATATCGGCCTGTACGCGCTCCTTCTTCTCTTGCGCAGACATGTTGGAAGCCTCCCCGTTGAGCCTGTCACAGACCTTGTCAAGATGACACTGCGCCTGCTCCAGCGAACCGAAACGGACATCATAGGCGAAAGCCCGCCGGCGGATATGTTCCACCGAACGCTCCACCTTACCTTTCTCCCATCCCGAACGCGGATTACAGAAATGAGGGGTGAAACAATAGTGGAGTTCCATGCGGCGCAGGGCATCGGTATGTTCGCGCTCCTGTCCAAGGAACTTCTTGACGGCCACCCGCATGTTATCGTAGGCCATTACTTGCGGCGTGCCCCCCAAAGCACGGAAGCAGTTGCGGTGTGCTTCCATCAGGGCCAACGTGTCCTCGCGGGAGAACAGGTATGCCCGCCGCAGGTTGCTATGGTTCATCGTGAACACGGCCATGTGCAGCTTCGTCTTGACACCGGCAATCCAAAGTGTCAGCACGCCCCAGTCAAACTCGCACCGGAACCCCGGTTCATACTCCTGGCGGATGAACGCCGCCGGGGACTTGGCTGGAGCGGACACCGCCACTTCCAATGCACGGACATACTGGCATACCGTCGAATAGGCAATCTCTATGCCTTGATCGCGCAACCGGCGCCACATGTCAATCTTGCGCATCTGCTGCTTGCGCAATCCGGCCGCGGCATTAGACCGGTTGCGGGCCATGAAGCCGTCTATCGCCTCCATCACCTGCTGGTTCATCACTCTGCGGACACGTTTGCTGCTGTCATAGCGCACCGGCTGCTGCAGGTACGTGTCCATTGCTTCCGCATCGGGGTTGTCACCGACCGCTTGTTCGAAAGCCCGGAGATACTTGCGTACAGTCTTGCGGCTCATGCCGTTACGACGGGCGATCTCACGGATGCTCAATCCGTCACGCCTATAGGCGAGAATTATGGAATCTCTTTCTTCCATGTGGTACATATTATGAACGCCATTGGTTTTTATGAATATACCAATTTTGTTCGGTTAAACATACCCATGGGTGGGGCACTTTTTAAATGTTGTTCCGGGTCCCTTTTCAAGTGTTAGCTACATATTTACCTAATAATTTGATTTAGAATATAAAATTATAGTCAATAATACGGTAAATCAAGCTTAATCGTCTTGGTAGCCTCTTCCTTTTTAGCATCAACAACCTTTGCATACACTTGAGTTGTACGGACATTCGTATGACCAAGCATTTTGCTAACAGTATAAATGTCTGTTCCTCCGGCGAGTTGCAGGGTTGCATACGAGTGCCTAAAACAATGGTAGGTGATGTGCTTCGTTATTCCGGCTTCTGCAACCCATTTCTTTATCGGACGGTTAATCCATGACGGGTCTGGCAGTCCGCCAAAAACTAATTGTTCGCCGTCCTTCCTTTCACCACATAATTGAAATGCTTGTTCGGATATAGGCATATACTCAACGCCTTTGGTCTTTTGCTGAGTAAAGTTCAAACGGTAACCACCATTGAATACCTCTATCTCTGACCACTTCAACTTTTGAATGTCACAATGACGAAGCCCGGTAAGTGCAGAAAAGAGGGCGGCACGCTTCAACAACGGGTCGCATGGAGTTTGAGCCAAGCGGTTCAGTTCTTCAATGGTCAAGTATTCCCTACGGCTTTCTTGACCTTGAATACCCTTGATCTTTGCCCCAATATCAACCGTCAAATAGCCGTCAATGAAAGCCTGCTTCAATGCAGCCTTGAATATGGAGAAATAAGTGGATGCCGTATTTTGCGAGATGACACCTTTCTTGCCTCCTCCCTGTGGGGCGTTCAATAGGAACATACGGAATGATTCTATCAACTTCAAGTCAATCTGTGAGAAAAGGATGGTATCTCCTTTCGCAAAGATTTTCAACAATTCATGTACACGCTTCCAGTTGATGATAATGGAATCGGAGCTATGGGCGTGGCGTAACCGTTGCACATGGTCGAAGTAGTCTATGAAGTTGCAACGTGAACGCTCTAGCTGCTCTGCCTGTTCTGCATCCGTTTCAGAATAAAGCGAAGCGTTATCGTATTCCTTTTGGCGCAGGCTCCTCACCTTGTCGGCATAGATACACGATTCTTGGTCTAATTGAGATTTGCATTGGATGATGCCGTTCAAGTCACGCTTTAGCTTATAAGTGGTCTTGCCGTCTTTGTCGGTTCGGGCATTCCGCGACTTATCCCATATGGGAGTGGTTATAGTACGGCTCAGATATTCACGCACTCTTTGGGGAGTGGGTTTGTCTGCTTGGAAAACCGGATAAGCTTCAACATACAGGTACCATTCCTCGCGGTATTCCGATTTGCGGAGTTTTACTGAAACTCGTGTATTGGCCAACGCTTTCTTCATTGCTTCATCCCTTTATATAGGTTATCAATTTCTTTCTTGGGCACATAAACGAAGTTACCTATCTGCCGGGTAGGGATAGAGTATTTACGGATATGTAGATAGACCGTACTGTCTTCTAAATGAAACTTCTTGGATATTTCGCCGATAGTATAACAGTCTTTAGGCTCCAAGCTATATAGTTTTGCAACGGGTTTGGGTTTTGTCAGAGCTTTCTTTCGTAGCGGATAGAGTTTCAGCAGTTCTTCTTTGCTGACACGGATTTGGTTAGTTCCAAGATTTATGTGCGAAATAGTCCCTTTATGTATCAGACGATACAGCGTATCTTTGCTGATGCCGAACATGGCATAAGCTTCCGACACCTTGATGTAATCTTGGTGCTTCGGGATGCTCTTTACAATTTCATCCAATCGCTGATTCCGCTTCTCTTCGTCTTTCCTGCGCTTATAGGCAATGTTGGAACAGCGTTTGGAGCAATACCACGATTCTATGGTCTTGGCGATGAACTCCTGACGACACACCTGGCATTTGCGCTTTATCTCGAACTTTGCTGCTGGCATAATGCTGATTTTTATTTGTTTGTATTCAATCCGTTTATATTTTGTCGCAGATTTCCGACTTTCTTATCGCGGCACAAATATGGTACAAATATACAATAAAAATCCGAGAAACAAGCAAATCCATCAGAAAGTGTTAAAAATAAAGTAGGGTGTAACTCATTGAGCTACACCCTACTTCTCTATCGTTAGTTATCGTTGTTTACCGATACTTACTTCACTTCCTCGAAGTCAACGTCAGTTACTTCTTGGTCTTTTCCACCATTGTTCGCTTGTTGTTGTTGATCAGCGTGAGGGGCTCCTTGTTGTGCACCGCCTTGTTGTTGTTGGGCATTGTACATTTCTTGAGATGCAGCCTGGAACACGTTGTTCAGTTCATCAATAGCCGAATTGATAGCGGTAACGTCCTGAGCCTTGTGAGCGTCTTTCAGTTTTTGCAGGGCAGCCTCGATCGGTTGTTTCTTGTCGGCAGGCAATTTGTCTCCAAACTCTTTCAATTGTTTTTCTGTTTGGAAGATCATGCTGTCGGCTTTATTGATCGTGTCAATCCGCTCTTTTTCCTTCTTGTCAGCCTCTGCATTAGCGGCAGCCTCGTCCTTCATTCTCTTGATGTCGGAGTCGGAAAGTCCGGATGAAGCTTCGATTCGGATAGATTGCTCTTTTCCAGTAGCTTTATCTTTTGCAGATACTTTCAGAATACCATTGGCATCAATGTCAAAACTAACCTCGATCTGTGGTACTCCACGCGGGGCTGGTGGTAGTCCGTCCAAGTGGAAACGTCCGATTGTCTTGTTGTCTTTTGCCATAGGACGTTCTCCTTGCAACACGTGAATCTCAACAGACGGTTGGTTATCGGCAGCCGTGGAGAATACTTCTGATTTCTTGGTCGGGATCGTGGTGTTGGATTCAATCAACTTCGTCATCACTCCACCTAATGTTTCGATACCTAAAGAAAGCGGGGTTACGTCAAGTAACAACACGTCTTTAACTTCTCCGGTTAATACACCACCTTGGATAGCGGCACCAACGGCAACAACTTCGTCCGGGTTAACTCCCTTGGAAGGAGCTTTTCCAAAGAACTCCTCAACTTTCTTCTGAACAGCCGGGATACGGGTAGAACCACCTACCAGAATTACCTCGCTGATGTCTGATGCACTCACGTTTGCATTCTTCAATGCACGACGACAAGGCTCGATCGTAGCTTGCACCAGATGGTCTGTCAATTGCTCGAATTGTGACCGGGTCAAGGTTCTTACCAAGTGCTTTGGAATTCCGTCAACCGGGAATATGTACGGCAAGTTGATTTCCGTGGAGGTTGAACTGGAAAGCTCGATTTTAGCTTTCTCGGCAGCCTCTTTCAGACGTTGGTGAGCCATCGGGTCTTTCCGGATGTCCACGTTCTCGTCTTTCTTGAACTCGTCAGCCAACCAGTTGATGATCACGTCATCGAAGTCATCACCTCCTAGGTGGGTATCACCATCGGTTGATTTTACCTCGAACACTCCGTCACCTAATTCCAAGATAGAAATATCGAAGGTACCACCTCCCAAGTCGAAGACAGCGATCTTCATATCTTTATCTTGTTTATCCAATCCGTAAGCCAATGCTGCGGCCGTCGGCTCGTTGATAATACGTTTCACTGTCAACCCGGCAATTTCTCCGGCCTCTTTCGTAGCTTGACGTTGAGCGTCGTTAAAATATGCGGGAACGGTAATTACCGCCTCAGATACCTCTTGTCCTAAATAATCTTCGGCTGTTTTCTTCATTTTCTGAAGAATCATGGCAGAGATTTCCTGCGGGGAATATTTACGGTCTCCGATTTCAACACGCGGGGTATTGTTTTCTCCTCTTACCACTTTATAAGCTACACGATTGATTTCTTTATCTACCTGATCATAGGTTTCACCCATGAAACGTTTGATAGAATATATTGTTCTCGTCGGGTTCGTGATAGCCTGACGTTTTGCAGGGTCACCTACTTTTCTTTCGCCATTGTCAACAAAAGCAACAATAGATGGTGTTGTTCTCCTACCTTCACTGTTCGGAATCACCACCGGCTCGTTACCTTCCATTACGGCAACGCAAGAGTTCGTGGTTCCCAAGTCTATACCAATAATCTTTCCCATATTGTTTAATATTTATAATGTTATTATTTTCTATTTACTTTTTCGTTCTTTGTCCCTGAATAGTTTCAAGAACATTTATCTTTTATCAAACGGTGTGCCAGTTCCCAAATAAGACTTATTTTCATAAAAATCTCTTACAGGCATGTGACTGGTGTCACGTTTACTGACAGAACGTCATAAATCGAACCGGTCAAGACGTTTCAATCTGACAATGAAATGGCAGAAAGAGTATTGGGAGTTGATAACTTATTTTATATCTTTATACCCGTTAAAGGTCGTAAGTGGGCGGTGAGATATATTAACTAGTTGTGTAAAAGATTCTACAGTGGAAGAAGTCGTAAATAAGTCTATTCAGGTAATTGGTTTCACGAGAAATGCCGATTTTCAATTACCCGTTTTAAATGCCAATAAAGAATTATTGCAGGAGAATATCATCCTGCTGCGGGTTGGTTGTCAGCATGAAGAGTTTCTAAACGTGTTACAAGAGGTACAGGCCGAGGATATAATGCTTGTCGATCTGGATCGGGTGGCCCTGCCCGTGTTGAACGCTCTTGGGCAAGCTTACGGAAAAACGGAACGAAAGGATCATGTTTATTACGTGAGTAACCGGAAACGTAAGCTGTGGCTTGGGTTTGTGGATGCAGTCCTGTGGCGAGGTGATCGGAGTATCACGGATTCTCCTGTGTTGATCGGTAACAAGTCTTTGTTCATGAAGGCTTACGCCGGGGATGACTTGGACGGAAATCTATTGCGGGCTGTGAGTTACAGTTTACAGAAAGCTTTCGTGAAATTCGGGACCTTGGAGGTGCCTGTTACTTGGAAAGATTCGGAAAACGTTTCGAACCCTGCCGTGAATTATTTTTGGAAGATACCTTTTCGTTTTTTGACCACAGGCCGTTTCTTTACCACCTTGTTTGATGTTTCCGGTCGGTCTCGTCGGGATATGACATTCCGAATGCTTATGCTGTTATTCGGTTTGTTCGTCTTTTTTTACATGCCTTATATCAGCAAGGATTACGGGATTAGCGGGGACGAGTTTGTCGATCACCGGCATTCCGGTTATGTGCTTGATTTCTTCACGAAAGGAGATAAGGCCGCGTTGAATCAGCCGAAAACGGCTTTACATCTTTACGGTAATTCGATGCAGGTCGTGGCGGCCGTTGTGGCTAACGTGATCGGTGCGGATGATGTCTATGCCGTGCGCCATGTCGTGTGTGCCTTGGTGGGAGCTTTGGGGGTAATTGCGATCGGTCTGTTGGGAATGCGTTTCGGGGGAGGGTTGTGTGGACTGATTTCCATGTTGTTACTCTTTTTTTCGCCTCGTTTCTTCGGGCATAGTATGAATAACCTGAAGGACATTCCGTTTGCCGTGGGATACTTGGTTGCCATATTCTACTTCGTGCGGATGTTCGATCGTTATCCCGTGGTCAAACTACGACACATGATCGGGGCCATGCTGGGAATCGCTTTGGCACTGGGAACCCGTTCCGGGGGCTTGCTTTTGTTCCCGTACTTGTTGATGTATGGCGGTTTGTTTTACATCTTGTGGGTCGGATTTAAGGAGTTTTATAAATTTATGAAATATCGTAAGGAAGTCGAAAACATTCTGTTTTTGATTATACTCGTTTTATTTGTTGGGTATTTCTTGTCTATCATCACGTGGCCTTTCGCGTT